>JBJMLO010000020.1:0-69484 GCA_045805265.1 Actinomycetota bacterium | reverse complement strand
GGTGTCGTAGCGCAGGTACCCCACGGCCTGGCGGACGACGGCGCCGTTCTTCTGCTCCACGAAGCAGTTGTCGTTCTTGCGGTAGGGCCGGGACCTGGTGAAGGTGATCTTGCGCTGGGAAAGCCAGGTGAACAGGTCGCCGTTGATGAACTCCCCACCGTTGTCGGAGTCGAACCCGAGCATGGGAACCGGGAGGTCGCGTTCGAGGTGGGCCACGGACTCCAGCACCCACCGATGTGCCCGGTTCCGCAGGGCCCGGGTCTCGGTCCATCCGGTGCACACGTCGGTGAGCGTGAGCGTGTAGCAGTACACGCCGCGCGGATCACCCCCGTCGTGCGCGACGAGGTCCACCTCGAAGAACCCCGGACGGGCGTCGTCCCACTCCGCGAAGGTCCGGATGGGGATCTGGCCCTTCAGCAGGGACCCGGGCTTGGTCCCCGACCGTCCCTTGAGCTCGAGGCGGCGGCGCTCCGGGGCGAGCACCCTGTCGATGGTCGCCGCGGAGATCCCCACGAGCTGGCTCTTGAACTCCGATCCGAGGACCAGCTCGCCGTGGCGCTCCAGAGCCTCCACGATTTCCCTTGACCTTTTCGTGAGCCGGGCTGTTGAATCGCCCGATGTCGAGGGCCGGGTCGAGATGGCGGAGGAGGCGGCGCATCCCCGCCGCGGTGGCGGGGTGCCTGGCGATCGTGCTCCAGGTGGCGCTGCCGGTCCGGTCGGCGCTCGCGGCCACCTCGTGTTCCCTCACCGACCCCGGTAAGCACGTCGAGACCGTCACCTCCACCGACGACAGCCTGAGCATCTACCGGGACGGCCAGGGGGACATCCACGTCAACAGCGCGATCTGCGGGACGGTCACGACGGTGGACACCGTGAACGTCGACATGGGCGGCGTGGCGGGTTCCGTGGACATGGAGCTGTCGGGTGGACCCTTCGCCCCCGGCGCCACGCTCGAGGGCAACGGCTCCAGCGAGATCGAGTTCTCCTTCACGAACTTCGGGTCCGGGACCCAATTCGACGTCTTCGGTTCCTCGGGCCCCGACTCGATCGCGTTCGGCGATCGCACGATCCTCCCGCAGCTCACGAAGGTCACCGGGATCAACCTGAACGTCGCCGAAGACGGCACGATGCGGGACGAGGACGTAGTGCTCCACGGGACGGCGGCGCAGCTGGGAGTCTCCGGCGAGGGCGGGAACGACGTCCTCACCGGGGGCGGAACGGGGACGCCCCTGTCGCGCCCGACCGTCACCCAGATGATCCTGAACGACGGGCCCGGCGTGGACACCGTGACCGGCGGAGCCGGCCAGGACATCATCGGCCCCGAGGACGGGCCCGACCCCGGCGACACCTTCTCGGGGGGCGGGGGTCCGGACTTCATCGACTACGAGCACTCGCCGGTGGGCGTGACGGTCAAGCTCGACGGCCTCCCGAACGACGGCACGGGGTGCCCCGACTCGTGCGACGGCGACAACGTGATGCCGGACATCGAGGCCGTGCGGGGCTCCCACTTCGACGACGTCCTGGCCGGCGGGCCCGGAACCCAGGTGCTGGAGGCGGTGGGTGGGATCGACCGGCTGTCCGGCGGTCCCGGCGACGATTTCCTGTTCAAGGAGCAGGCGACCGCCACCACTCTCATCGGCGGAACGGGGGTGGACACGGTCTCGTTCTTCGGCGAGACGGAGGGCATCAAGGTCACGCTCGATGGATTCCCCAACGACGGGAAGCCGGGCGAGCACGACAACGTGGGGAGGGACGTCGAGGGGGTGATCGGGGGGACGGGCAACGACCACCTGATCGGCAACGGCCAGGCCAACATCCTCTCCGGAGACACCGGGAACGACGTGCTCGACGGCGGCGGGGGCAGCGACACCCTGCGGGGTGGTTCGGGAGACTCGAACGGCTCCGACGTCTTCATCGGAGGCCCCGGCGTCGACACCGCGGACGAGAGCGGGCAGCTGGCGGGCCTCGACCTGTCCATCGACGGGGTCGCGAACGACCGGGTCGTGGGGCGCCCGCAGGACGGCGTGGACAACATCCACACCGACGTCGAGAACGTCATCGGAGGGTTCTTCGGCGACCACATCGTGGGAGACGGCGCCGCCAACAAGCTGATCGGGGGCGCGGGGGGCGACACCCTGGTCGGCGCCGGGGGGAACGACGTGCTGCAGCCCGGCGCGGGGACCGACACGGTGAACGGCGGGCTCGGTCACGACACGGCCTCGTTCCTCGACGCGGTCGCCCCGATCTCGGCCGACCTCCTGGCCGGGACCGCGAGCGGCGACGGGAACGACTCGCTCCACGGTGTCGAGCGGCTGATCGGGTCCCCACTCGCCGACCACCTGGTGGGCTCGCAGGGGCCGAACCGGCTGGCCGGCGGGGCGGGCGCGGACGTCCTCAAGGGCCTGGCCGGCGACGACGTGCTGCTCGGCGGCCCCGGCGGCGACACGCTGGACGGCGGACCGGGGTCGGACTCCTGCAAACAGGGCGCCGGCAGCGGTCAAGTCACGCACTGCGAGACCTGAGCGCGCTCGGCGGCGAGTCGACCGCCCGCCCGGCGTGAGGGCCCACAGGGCATCCTGGGTAGAATTCCGGTCTCCATGGCCGAGAAGTTCCGGATCATCGTGGCCAAGCCCGGGCTCGACGGGCACGACCGGGGCGCGAAGGTCGTGGCCCGGGCCCTGCGCGACGCCGGGTTCGAGGTGATCTACACGGGCCTCCACCAGACGCCCGAGCAGATCGTGGCGGCCGCCATCCAGGAGGACGCCGACGCCGTCGGGCTGTCGTGCCATTCGGGCGCGCACATGACGCTGTTCCCGAAAGTGGTCCAGGGCCTGCACGCGGAGGGCGCCGACGAGGTGTTCGTCTTCGGCGGGGGGATCATCCCCAAGGACGACATCGAGCCCCTGCAGCGGGCCGGCATCGAGAAGATCTTCACGCCCGGGGCCCCCACCGGCGAGATCATCGCCTGGCTGAACGAGCGCCTGGCCGAGAGGGCCCCCACGTAGTGGATCTCTACGAGCATCAGGGCAAGGACATCTTCCGGGCCCACGGGATCGCCACGCCCGAGGGCGAGGTCGCCGAGAACCCCGAGGAAGCCAGGGCCGCAGCCGAGCGGTTCGGCGGCCGGGCCGTGGTCAAGGTCCAGGTGCAGATCGGGGGGCGAGGCAAGGGTGGCGGCATCGTCCTGGCGAAGTCGGCCGAGGAGGCCGAGGAGGCCGCGCGCCGCATGCTCGGCGAGGGGTTCCAGGGGATGTCGGTGACCCGGGTGCTCGTGGAGCAGCTGGTCGACATCGCCGCGGAGTTCTACGCGGCGATCACCCTCGACCGGGGGGCCAAGCAATACCTGGCGATGGTCTCCTCGGAGGGCGGCATGGACATCGAGGAGGTCGCCCGGACCAAGCCGGAATCGTTGCGGCGCATCCATCTCGATCCCCTGCTGGGCGCGAGGCCGTACCACCTGAGCTACCTGGCGGGATCGCTCCCGGCCGCGGCCCGGAAGGGCGCGGTGGGCGTGCTAGCGAAGCTGTGGGAGGTGCTCGTCGACACCGACGCCACGCTGGTCGAGGTCAACCCGCTGGTGCTGCTGGGCGACGGGACCGTGGCCGCGCTCGACGCCAAGGTCACCGTCGACGACAACGCCCTGTTCCGCCAGCCCGAGGTCGACGCGCTGCGCGGCTCGTTTCCCGTCGATCCGACCGAGGCGCGGGCCAAGGACCAGGGCCTGCAGTACGTGAAGCTGTCCGGCGAGGTCGGGATCATCGGCAACGGCGCCGGGCTCGTCATGTCGACGCTCGACGTCGTCGCGCAGTCGGGGGGGCGAGCGGCGAACTTCCTGGACGTCGGCGGAGGCGCGGGCGCGGACCTGATGGCCACGTCGTTGGAGGTCGTGCTGTCCGACCCCGAGGTCCGGAGCGTGTTCGTGAACATCTTCGGCGGGATCACGCGCTGCGACCTGGTCGCGCACGGCATCCTCGAGGCGCTGCAGCGCGTGGAGGCCCACGTGCCGATCGTGGTCCGGCTGGACGGGACGAACGCGGAGGAGGGCCGCCGCATCCTGGCCGACGCCGGCCACCCCCGGATCGTCGCGGCGACCACGATGAACGAGGCCGCCCGGCGCGCCTCCAACCTCTCGAAGGAGGCCGCGTAGGCGTGGCCGTGTTCATCGACGAGTCCACGCGCGTCGCGGTCCAGGGACTGACCGGCGAGCAGGGCCGGTTCCATTCGCTGCGGAACCGGGCCTCCGGGACGAACGTCGTGGCCGGCGTCACGCCCGGCAAGGGCGGGCAGGACGTCGAGGGCGTCCCGGTGTTCGACACCGTTCTCGAGGCGGCGGCCGCCACCGATGCCGACACGTCGGTGATCTACGTCCCGGCCCGGTTCGCCGCCGACGCCATCCTGGAGGCGGCGGACGCGGGCGTCGGGCTGATCGTGGCCATCACGGAGGGGATCCCGGTGGCCGACATGGCGCGCGTCGCCTCCTACCTCGCGGGAAAGCCCACAGTGCTGATCGGGCCGAACTGCCCCGGGCTGATCTCTCCGGGGAAGTCGAACGTCGGGATCATTCCCCACGAGATCGCGAGGCCCGGCCGGGTGGCCCTGGTGTCGCGTTCCGGGACCCTGACCTACCAGATCGTGAACGAGCTGACGCTGCGGGGGATCGGCCAGTCGACGTGCATCGGAATCGGCGGCGACCCCGTGCACGGGATCGGGTTCATCGAGGCCCTCGAGCGGTTCGAGGCCGACCCCGAGACCGACCTCGCCATCCTGATCGGCGAGATCGGCGGCGACGACGAGGAGCGCGCCGCGCTGTTCGTCTCCGAGCGGATGACCAAGCCGGTGGTGGCTTACGTTGCCGGGTTCACCGCGCCGCCGGGCAAGCGGATGGGACACGCGGGGGCCATCATCACGGGCTCGTCGGGGACCGCGCGGGCCAAAGCGGAGGCCTTCGAGGCGGTCGGCGTGAAGGTCGGGCGCACGCCCACGGAGGTCGCCGAGCTGGTCGAGGCGGCCCTGGCGTGACTTCCCCGGGCGAAGGGGAGGGCCGGCCCGCAGACCGCCCGCCCGGCCAGCCACTCTCCGTCGACCTCCCGCTCCCGTCCCGGGAATCCGAGGACGAGCCGGCCAACGAGCCGGCCAAGGAGCCGGCCGGGGAACCGGCAGGGGAACCGGTCCAGGAACGGGCGGCACAACGGCCCACGCAGGCGCTTTCCGCGCAGGGCGCGGCTCCGACCGAGCGGCTATCCACCGCCACGGCGGCGCCGGGCGGGCCGCCGGCCACGCGATCCGTCGAGCGCCGCGGTCGTCCGCTGGCGCTCGCCAACCTCGCGCTGGGGCGATCCGAGCTCGCCTTCGTGGTCATGCTCGCGATCGGCGAGGCGCTCGCGTTCGGCCAGGACCTGATCGGGGGCATCGCCCACTCCAACGTGACCGTGGCCCGGATCGGCGGGCTGTACGTGTTCGGCTCGCTGCGGGTTCCGATCCAGGTTCGGGCCAGCGGCTCCGGCATCAGGGGGACGTTCCTCGACCTCTCGGTGGCGCTGCTCACGGTGACGGCGATCGGCGTCGTGCTCCTGTTCCGGGGCGGGCAGGCCGTGGGCGACCGGGCCGGTGGCGGCGTGGCCCGCCGGGCGGTGTGGGGATCCGCCGTGGGGTTGCCGTTCGGGCTCCTCACGTTCCTGCTGTCCCTGCTGGTCGGGTTCCATTTCCGGATCCCCGTGATCGAGGGCGGGCAGGTGGCGATCGGCGTCTCGCGGCCGTGGGCGGCGTTCCTGCCGCTCGGCGCCGGGATCGTCGTGGGCCTGCTGGGCGGGGCCTGGTCCGGGCTGTCCGGGATCCGGGCGGGGGGCGCCGGCCGTGGCGCGACGCCCCCGCGGGCGGGCGCGGTACTCGTGGCCGGCGCGTTCGCTGGCGCGTGGCGCATGTTCGCCTGGGCGCTGGGCCTGTCGTTCGTCGGCCTCCTCGTGCTCGCGGGGCTGAACCCGGACGCGACCCGGGCATATGTGGACCGGACGGCGGGGGGAGGGGCGTCTGGCGTCGACCTCCTGGTCCACCACACCCTGGCCCTGCCCAACCAGTCGATGCTGGTCCTCGTCCCGGCCATGGGTGGCTGCGACCGGGTGGAGGGAACGGCGCCGCCCCGCTCGTTCCTGTGCTTCACGCGGTTCCCGGAACACGGCGACGTGAACCTGGGCGCTCCCTTCGTCCACGGGAAGCGCGTGCCGGGACGGTCGCCGTTCGCGGGGGTGCGCTTCGGGAACGCGCCGTCAGCCTTCCTGCTGTTCCTGCTGGTGCCGCTCGCGGCGGCCGTCCTCGGCGGGATCCGCGCCGGGAAGCCCACGGAGAGCCGGGGGCACGCCGCGTCGGCCGGGCTGCTCGCGGGGGTGGGGTTCGCGCTGCTCGTCGTGGCGGGGTGCGTGGCCGCCGGCCTGACCGTCCGGTTCTACGGCGGTGCGTCCCCCGCCTCGATCACGGTGTGGCCGGATCCTCGCGGAGGCGGATTGCTGGCGCTGGCCTGGGGGATCGCCGGCGGAGGCATCGGCGGGTTCCTGGGATGGCGTGGCCCGGCGAGGCCGCGACCGGGCGCAACGCTCGAGCCGGCCCGCTGACGGAACGTGTCCCGGGTGGTCAGAACGGCCGGCCGGCCCTGGGCCCTCCCAGTACGCCGAAGTACAGGAAGAGCGACACCACGCTGATCACGATGCCCGTGACGAGCATCTGGCGGGCCACCCGCTCGTCGCGGTCCCGGTTCACCAGCCACGCGACGAGGCCTCCCAGCCACCCGGCCAGGATCGGCGCCAGCCACCACACCGGATGGATCCGGCCGGTCCCGCGCGAGACCGGTCGGGCCGGGGCCGGGCCTGGGGGGGGAGCGCCGCCGCCGGGACCGCGCACGCCCACTCCTCTGCCTGCGGTCCCCGCCCCCGTCGTGACGATGCCCGAAGGCCCCAGCCCGACCTCGACCGGATGGGGCTCCAGGGCCGAGTACCGGGACCAGGCCATGTCCCAGCCCGCGGAGGTTCGGGGGAACCGCTCGACCGGCCCGCCGGGCCGGTCCCGATCCCAGATGCCGAACACAGCAGGCCCGTAGCCCAGGAGGTACCGCTGGCCGGAGTGCGTGTACTGGAGGGCCTCCTCGACGGGCGGGGCAGGGGGCAGGGCCGCCCCCGCCGGCTCCGGTCCGTCGAGCATGCTGCCGCACCACTTGCACTTGATTGCCTCGGGGTGGATCTCCTCGGCGCAGAAGGGGCAGCGCCTCACCGGCGGCACGTGACTCAGAACCCCGGGCTGGAGTGGTTGTTGGTGGCCAGCGAGATGACCACGATCACGAAGAGCGCGATGCCCACGCCCCCGAGCGACACGCCCGCGATGGCCAGCCCCCGGCCCCCGAGTGTTCCCGAGGACCGGCGGATCTGGCCGAGGGCCACCAGCCCGAAGATCAGGGCCAGGATCTCGGGGATCGCGAGCAGGGCGACGAGGACGCCGACGATGCCCAGGACCAGCGAGGCCACCGCCAGGCCGTTGGTCCGCTGCTGCTGGGGGAGGTAGTAGGCGGGCGGTCCCTGCTGCCACGGCACGGTCGGGGACGCCGGTCCCGGGCCTCCATAGGGGGACCCCTGCGGGGGTCCGGCCTGGACCGGCTGGCTGTGCGGCTCGAGCGAGGCATACCGGGCCCAGGCCTCGCTCCACCCATCGTCGCTGCGGGGGAACCGTTCGACGGGGGCGGTGGGGGAGCTGCGGTCCCAGATGCCGAAGTGCGTCGAGTCGTAGCCCAGGAGGTACCGCTGGCCGGTATGGCTGAACTGGACGGTCTCGCGGGTCGCGGGCTGGGTGGGGGATTCGGCGCTGCCCGACCGTGCTGGGTCGGGGGATCCGCCCGATCCCTCTCCCCAGCCGCCCCACCCCGCCGGGGGCGGAGCCGGCGACCTCCCGGAGGCCGTGGGGAGCTCGCTGCCGCAGTGGGGGCACCGGGTGGCGTCGTCGTCGGTGATGTCCTCGGCGCAGTAGGGGCATCGCATCGGGAAGGCTCCTTGGGATTCCGCGGGTTCCGCCACGGCGAGCCTACTCGCTCACCGGCCCGGGAACGACGAAGGCCCGGCCGGAGCCGGGCCCGTCGTCGGATCCTACCGACTCAGGCGGTGAACCCGCCGCCGCTGCTCGGAGGAGGCGGCGGCCCGGTCGCGGGCGGCGGCCCCGTCGTCGCCGGCTCCTGGTACCTCATGTACGCGCCGTACCCGATCGCGATCAGGCAGATCAGCCCGACGAACGCCCCGATGAACACGTGGCTGAGCGCCAGGAAGAACTTCAGCAGCCCGAAGAACACCACCGCGCCCGCCAGGATGAGGCTGACCTGGTTGGCCGGCATCGGCAGTTTCACGTTTCGCGTCGCTCCCAGCGCGTTCGCGATCTCGTATGCCAGCAGCACGATCAGCAGCAGGAACATCAGGAGGCCCGCCCACGAGGCGTCGCCCCCGAGGGCGCTCCGGCTCGCGCTGGCGCAGAAAGGTCCGGCACAGAACTTCGCGTGCTGCCACCAGGGGATCAACGCGTTGAGGAATGCCACCGCGGCCGCGATGACCACGATCTTGGTTCCCGTCGAGTACTTCGACATGTCGAAGCCCCCGGGGCGCTGTTGCGCCATGGATCACTCCTTTCCGCCCGGGCCACGGGCGCTCGGCATGGCCGTCCGGCCTGCGTGGGCCCGGCCGGGGGTAATTACACGCTGCTCGGGAGCCCCAGTCAACTAACGAAGCGATGCAGGGGCCTGGGACGCGGACCTGCCCCGGACCGCCGCGACGCCGCAGGACGCCGCGGCGAGGCCCCCGGCGGGGATGGCCAGCCACGGCCCGAGGAACGGATGGGTGGCGAACGGGGGTGCCGCCAGGAACAGGACCGCGCCCCCGACGACGGCGGCCCCCACCACGGCGAGCAGCCACAGCATCGGGCTCACCCGGGTCGCCGGGCGGAGCCGCGCCAGGACCCAGACCGCCAGCCCGAGGGGCGCGGTGGCCGCCGAGAGCAGCGCCCAGGAGACCGGCGAGAGCTCCCAGCTCCCCAGGAACCCCCGCACGTGGCTGCTGGTCAGCGCATTCGTCCAGGGCACCACCGTGGCCACCGCGGCGACGAGAAAGCCCAGCCCGGCGAGGGCGAAGGCCACGTCGCCGGGACGGCGGCGGGGGACCGGATCGGCCACCGGCGCGTCCGGCCCCAGGACGGTGGCCAGGCACTCGGCGCCCACCGTCCCCCCCCGGACGGGAACCGCGCAGGCCAGGCACATGCGCCGGCCGCACCCGTCGCATACGGCGACGGCCGGGCTGCCGGAGTGCACGGAGCACCGACCGGTGACGCGCACGGACTGCCCGGGGGAGGACACCCGAGCACTGTACGACCGCGCCAGATCGCGAACCCGATGGACAGAAGTGCCGTACCCTTGGCCGGTGCGAGGACCGAGCCGGGCGCGTCCACTCCCCGGCGGGTTGACACCGCGAGCGCGGCGATCCTAGCGTCCGGTGGCGTGGACGCCCCGACCTCTCCCGACCGGCCCGACGTCCGCGTCGCCGTCCTCGCCTCGGGGAACGGGACGAACCTCCAGGCGCTGCTCGACGACGGATTCGCCGGGCCCCGGATCGGCCTCGTCGTGAGCGACCGCGCCGACGCGTACGCGCTGGAGCGGGCCCGGTCCCGCGGGGTGCCTGCCGAGTTCCTGGACCCGGGAGCGCACACCGGCCGCGACGCCTACGGCGCGGCGCTGGGGGACCTGCTGGCGGGGCACCGGATCGACGTCGTCGCGCTGGCGGGGTTCATGCGGATCCTGTCGCCGGCGCTCGTCCGGCGGTTCGAGGGCCGCATGCTGAACGTGCACCCCTCGCTGCTGCCCGCCTTCCCCGGGGCCCACGCGGTGGCCGACGCCCTGGCCTGGGGGGCCAGGGTTACGGGTGTCACCGTGCACCTGGTCGACGAGGAGGTCGACCACGGCCCGATCATGTTCCAGGAGCCCGTGGCGATCCGGGACGACGACGACTGGGACTCCCTCGAGGCCCGCATCCACGAGGTCGAGCACCGCCTGCTGCCGCGCGCCGTCCGGGCGGTGGCCGAGGGCCGGGTCCGGGTCGGGGGCCGCCGGGTGACCGTGGCGGAGCCTGCCGCCGTCTCGGAGCGCGGCGGGTGAGCCCCGCGGGACGGCCGGGGGTGACGGAGGTCCGGCGGGCACTGGTGTCCGTGAGCGACAAGTCGGGGCTGCTCGGCCTGGCCGAGGGACTCGCCTCCCTGGGCGTGGAGATCGTGTCGACCGGGTCGACGGCCGAGGTGATCCGCTCGGCGGGGATCGACGTGGTGAACGTGTCGGACGTGACCGGGTTCCCCGAGGCGCTGGGGGGGCGGGTCAAAACCCTGCACCCGGCCGTCCACGCGGGCATCCTGGCCGACCGGCGGAACCCGCAGCACGTGGAGGACCTGCGCCGGATGGCCGTGGCGCCGTTCGACCTGGTCGTGGTGAACCTCTATCCCTTCCGGGAGGCCGTGGCCGCCGGGGCTGCGTTCGACGAGGTGATCGAGCAGATCGACATCGGGGGGCCGACGCTCGTCCGGGCGGCGGCCAAGAACCTCGAGTCGGTCGCCGTCGTCGTGTCGCCGGGGCGCTATGACGACGTCGTCGCGGAGATCCGGCGGGAGGGCGGGCTGTCCCGCCCGACTCGGCTTGCGCTGGCCGCCGAGGCGTTCGACCACGTGGCCGGCTACGACGTGGCGATCGCTGACTGGTTCCGCATGCAGGCGGAGCAAGAGGACGAGCCGCCGGATTCGCTGTTCCTCGTGCTCGAGAAGGACGGCAACCTCCGGTACGGCGAGAACCCCCACCAGCGGGCGGCGCTGTACCGCGCTGCCGGGGCAGCCGGACCGCTCGGCGGGGCGGAGGTCCTGCAGGGCAAGGAGATGTCGTTCAACAACTGGCTGGATGCCAGTTCGGCGGTGGCGCTGGCCCGGGCGCTCCCTGCGCCGGCGGCAGTCGTGGTGAAGCACAACAATCCCTGCGGGGCGGCGGTCGCCGCCACGCTGGAGGAGGCCTACCGGGCGGCCGTGGTCTCCGACCCCGTGTCGGCGTTCGGCGGGGTCGTGGCGTGCAACGTGAGCGTCGACGCGGCCACCGCGGCCGCGATTGCGGGCGTGTTCACCGAGGCGGTGGTGGCTCCGGCGTTCGCCGACGAGGCGCTGGCGACGTTCTCCTCGAAGGCCAACCTCCGCGTGGTCCGGGTGGGGGAGGCGGTCGCCGAGCCGTTCGAGATCCGAGCCGTCGCGGGCGGCGCGCTGGTCCAGGACCCCGACGCGGTGGTCGAGCGGCGGGGGGAGATGGCGGTGGCCTCCTCCCGCGAGCCCACGGAGGAGGAGTGGAGCGACCTGCTGTTCGCGTGGACGGTCGCGGCCGCGGTGAAGTCGAACGCGATCGTGCTGGCCTCGGGCGGCGCGACGGTCGGCGTGGGCGCCGGGCAGATGTCGCGCGTCGACTCGGTCGACATCGCCTGCCGGAAGGCAGGGGACCGGGCCAAGGGCTCGGTGATGGCCAGCGACGCCTTCTTCCCCTTCCGCGACGGCGTCGACCGCGCGGCCGAGGCCGGGGTGGCGGCGGTGATCCACCCCGGCGGCTCGGTGCGCGACGACGAGGTCCTCGCGGCGTGCGAGGAGCACGGCATGGCCGTCGTCCTCACCGGCCGCCGCCACTTCCGTCACTGAGATCCTTGCCCGGATCCGCCGGGGCTTTTCGTTTTCCTCCAGTTTTCAGGAATTCCGTATTCCTGCTATCGTCGGAGACCTGGAAACCAAGGTGGTGCAGGTTCGGGGCAGGGGGACATTGACCCTTCCGGTCCGTATGAGGGAGCGGTACGCGTTGGAGGACGGGGACCCGGTCACCCTGGTCGATCTGGACGGCGTGATCGTGATCGCTCCTCGAGTCGGGATCGTGCCGAAGCTCGCCGCCGAGATCCAGGGCATTCGCACCGACGCAGGCCTGACGGTCGAAGACCTGGTGAAGGGAACGGCAACGGAGCGGCGAGTGCGACGCGGCGCGGGCGCGGCGGGGCGAGTCCCCGCACGTCGATCGAGCACCGGGACGAACAGACCGAGCGCGCCCCCGATTCGGCGTGGCCGAACCTGAGGGGGGCCCAGCCACTCCGCCTCGCGTCTTCCTGGATGCCGACCTCCTCATTGCGGGCTCGGCATCGACATCGGGGGCGAGTCACGTGCTCCTGCGCCTGTCGGAGCTCGGGGTCATCCATGGGATCACGTCGGCCCAGGCCTCGGCGGAGGCCGAGCGGAACATCGCAAGGAAGATTCCTCCGGCGCTGCCGGCATTCCGGGAGCTCATCGAAGCGGCTTGTGCCGTTGTCCCCGTTCCGCCGGCCGCGGCCGTGCGCCCGTACGGAGATCAGGCCCATCCGAAGGACGCCCCGATCCTCGCTGCCGCCGTGCTGGCGGGTTGCGAAACTCTGGTCACGTTCAACACGAGGGACTTCCGTCCCTCCGGCGGGCTCATCGTCGTGGAGGCGCCGGGGGCATTTCTCCGACGTCTCCGGCAGGTCCTCGCCACGCTCGCCGAGCATCGCTCGCCGCCGCCGCCCCCAGGCCCGTAGGATGCGCCACCGGTGACAGGGTGAGTGCACGGATCATCGACGGGAAGGCCGTGGCGGCGGACATCCGCGCCGAGGTGGCCGAGCGCGTCCGGGCGCTGGTGGCCGGGGGCCGGCCACCCGGTCTGGCCGCCGTGCTGGTGGGCGACGACCCGGCATCGCGCGTCTACGTCACCGCCAAGCAGAAGGACTGCGCGGAGGTGGGGATCGAATCCGAGCGGGTGGAGCTGCCGGCCGACACTCCCCAGGACGCCCTCCTGGCCGAGATCGCCCGGCTGAATGCCGACCCCGGCACGTCGGGGATCATCGTCCAGCTCCCCCTTCCGGCCCACATCGACGAGCTGGCCGTGCAGATGGCCATCGACCCGTCCAAAGACGTCGACGGGCTGCATCCGGTGAACGTCGGTCTGATGGTCCGGGGGGAGCCCTCGTTCCTGCCGGCCACCCCCTCCGGGATCGTGGAGCTGCTGGTGCGAAGCGGGATCTCGACCGTGGGGGCCGAGGTCGTGATCGTCGGCCGCGGGGGGCTGGTGGGGATGCCGCTGTCGATCATGCTCGCGCAGAAGTCGCCTCGGGGGAACGCCACGGTCACGCTGTGCCACACGGGCACCCGGGACCTGGCCGGCCACACCCGCCGGGCGGACGTCCTGGTGGCGGCCGCGGGGCGCATCGGCATGGTCACGGCGGACATGGTGAAGCCGGGCGCCACCGTGGTCGACGTCGGCACGAACCGCGGGGCCAACGGCAAGCTGGCCGGCGACGTGGCGTTCGAGGAGGTCGCGGAGATGGCCGGGGCCATCACGCCGGTGCCCGGCGGGGTGGGGCCGATGACGCGCGCCATGCTTCTGGTGAACACGCTGGCCGCGGCGGAGCGGAGGGCGGCGGGATGACCACGGGCCGGACCCCGCCGTACGGACCCCGTCCGTGATCCGCTCGGACGCCCGGCTGGAGCGGATCCTGCACTCCGGGAAGTTCGCCGTGACCGCGGAGGTGGTACCGCCCCGATCGGCGGACGGCCGGGCGGTGACCGAGCAGGCCCGCGCGCTGGTCGGCTATGCGGACGCCGTCAACGTCACCGACAACCCCACGGGGTCCGTGCACATGACGCCGGTAGCGGGCTCGGCCATGGTCGCCGAAGCCGGCCTGGAACCGGTGATCCAGCTCACCTGCCGGGATCGCAACCGCCTCGGCCTGACCAGCGATCTCCTGGGCGGCTGGGCCCTCGGCGCCCGCAGCGTGCTGTGCCTCTCCGGCGACCCGACGAGCCTGGGTGACCACCCGGAGGCGCGGGGCGTGTTCGATCTCGACGTGCTGGCGCTGATCCGGCTCGCGGCCTCGCTGCGGTCCGACGGCACGGCGCTGGCCGGCCAGCAGCTCACACCCGCGCCGCGGTTCTTCATCGGGGTCGCCGACCTGCCGCTGGCCCCGGACTACGACCCTGCCCGCCTCGAGCAGAAGGTCGACGCGGGCGCGGACTTCGTCCAGACCCAGATCGTGTACGACGTCGATGCCTTCGGGGAATGGGCCGACGCCGCGCGCCCCCGGGGCATCTTCGACCGGACGTTCGTCCTCGCCGGTGTGGCTCCGCCGCGGGGGCCCGGATCGGCCCGCTACATGCGCGATCACCTGCCCGGCGTGATCGTGCCGGACGCGGTGATCGAGCGCCTGGAAGCCGCCGGGGACGACCGCGCCGCGGCCGCCGGCGTCGAGCTGTCGGTCGAGATCGTCCGGCGCCTCCGGGAGATCGAGGGCATCGCCGGCGTCCACGTGATGGGCCTGGGCAAGGAGGAGTCGGTGCGCCGGGTCATCGAGGGCGCCGGCCTCCTCCCGCGCCCCGCCGGGATCTGACCGATCGGCCGCTCGAGCCCGGCACACCCACTAGACTCGTCCGGACCGCAATTGGGAGGGTGACGATGGCCGAGATCGTGCGGATCGGAGACCGGGAGTTCAAGAAGCGCGGACCCATCGCGGTGTGGCTCCTCTCGCTCGTCACTATCGGGATCTACTTCTACGTCTGGTATTACAAGATCAACAAGGAAGCCCGCGACTATCTGGGGGACGACACGATCAAGCCGGGCATCTCGGTGCTGGCCGTCCTGCTCGGATGGATCCTCCTGCTCATCCCACCCATCGTCTCGATCCTGAACACGGGCAAGCGCATCCGCCGGATGCAGGAGCACGCCGGGCTCCAGGACACGATCTCGCCGGGGGTCGGGCTCCTGCTGTTCTTCGTGGCCCGCCTGGACTCGCCCTACCAGCAGGAGCACCTGAACCGGATCTGGAACCGCTACCTCGCTGCCCAGGGCCCGAGCGTCCTTCCTCCGGTCAGCCAGTCCCAGTGGCCGCCGCCCGCCCAGGCGCAGCCCGGCGCGCCCCAGCAGCAGCCGCCCGGGCTGCCGCCCCAGCAGCCGCCGGGACAGCCGCCCCAGCAGCCGCCGGCGCAGCCCGGCCAGTTCACCGAATAGCCGGTCGGGCCATCGCCGGCTGGGCCCCCCCAGGGCCTTGAGTGGCCGGACCCGCCCGGCTAGTGTTCGCTCGCCATGCAACAGCACCCCGGTTCCGGCCTGCCACCACCGCCCGGCCAGGGCTACCCCTCGACGCAGGGCCCGGGCATCCCGTACGGGCGACCCGCGCGCCCGGGATCCGTGACCGCGGCCGGCGTGCTCCTCATCGTGGCCGGATCGCTGGCCGCGCTGTTCGGCCTGCTGTTCCTGGTCGCGGGGCTCGCCGTGACCGGCCGGAGCTTCGGACCGTTCAGCTCGGTGGGCACCGCGGTCGCCGTCGTCGGCGCCGTCGTCATCGTGTACGCGGTCTTCGAGATCGTCGCCGGGGCGAAGGTGCTGGCGCTGCACAACGGGTGGCGGATCGTGGGCATCGTCTTTGCGTCGCTCGGCGTCCTCTTCTCGGCGCTGTCGGTGCTGGGCTCGATCTCCTCCGAGGACCGGACCACGTTCGACGGGAACACCTTCGTCACGCACTCGGGGCCGAGGCCCGGCGGGATCGTCTTCGGGCTGATCTTCGTCGGGGTCTACCTGTTCGTCCTGGTCGCGCTGGCCCGGAACGCGCGGTGGTTCCAGGGCTCCGCACCCCCCGGGCAATGGCCCCCGCCCCAGCAGCAGCCCGCGCCGGGGCAATTCACCGTCTAGACGAGATCAGTCCCACACGCCGCGCTCGATGCGCTTGAGGCGGCGTTCCCGGGCCAGCTGGGAGGCGTCGACGACCCGCTCCAGGGTCTCGGGCTCGTTGAGGGCGCCGGCCAGCACGCCGGCCAGGTCCCGCTGCGAGACGATGCCGACGAGCGCGCCCCGGTCGAGCACGGGGAGATGCCGGATCCACTTGTCGGTCATGATCGCCGCGGCCTCCCGGAGCGACATGCCGGGGTGGGCGGTGACGACGTCCTTGGTCATGGCGTCGGAGACGCGCGTCTCCTCCAGCGGCACGCCGGTGGCCGCCGCCTTGAGGATGTCGCGCTCGGTGACGATCCCGATCATGTCGTCGCCGTCGGTGACGACGAGCGAGCCGGTCTGCTGCTCCCACATCTTCCGCGCGGCCTCGGCCAGCGTGTCATCCGGCCGGTCGGTCACCGCGGCGGGCGTCATGACCTCGGAGACCTTCACGACGCGGCCTCCGGGGCGCGGTCCTCCAGCGGGACGTACCGCTGATCGAGCGGCCCGATGTACTCGGACTCGGGGCGGATCAGCCTGTTGTCGTTGTACTGCTCGCGGACGTGGGCGGTCCACCCGGCCATCCGGGCCAGGGCGAAGATCGAGGTCATGAGGTCGGTGGGCACGCCGAGCGAGTGGTACACGCTGGCCGCGTAGAAGTCGACGTTCGGATAGAGGCCCTTCTCCTCCATCACCACCTTCTCGACCCGCTCGGAGATCTCGTACCACCGGGTGTCGCCGGACCGTTCCCCGAGCTCGCGGGACAGCCGGCGGAGGTGGGTCGCGCGGGGGTCCTCGGTCTTGTACACGCGGTGGCCGAACCCCATGATCTTCCGCTTGCGCTCGAGGGCGTCCCGGACCCACTGCTCGGTGTGGTCCACCTCCCCGATCTCCTCGAGCATCTTGAACGCCTCCTCGTTGGCCCCGCCGTGTAGCGAGCCCTTGAGGGCGGCGATCGCGCCCGTGATCGCGGAGTGCATGTCCGACAGCGTCGAGGCGATCACCCGCGCGGTGAACGTCGAGGCGTTCATGGTGTGGTCGGCGTAGAGGACCAGCGTGACGTCCAGCGCCCGGGCCGACTCCTGGTCGGGCTCCTCCCCGAGCAGCATGTACAGGAAGTTCGCGGCGTGGGGGAGCTTGGGGTTGGACGGGATCGGCTCCTCGCCGGACCGCAGGCGGTGGTAGGTGGCGATCAGGGCCGGGGTCTTGGCGATGAGCCGGATGGCCTTGCGGTAGTTCGCGTCGTCGCTGTTCTCCCACCCGTCCGGGTCGTACGCCGACGCCGCGGAGACCGAGGTCCGGAGCATGGACATCGGCGAGGTCTGGGCGGCGAGGGTGGGCATGAGGTCGTGGAGGAATCCGCTGATCTCGCGATTCTCCACGAGCTCCTCGTTGATTTCCTCCAGTTCGTCCCGGGTGGGCAGACGCAGCCGGTGCAGGAGGTACACGACCTCCTCGAAGGTGGAGCTCTCCGCGAGGTCGTGGATGTCGTACCCGACGTAGGACAGGCGGCCCAGCTTGCCGTCGATGTCCGACAGCTTGGTCTGCGCCGCGACGACCTCTTCGAGTCCTCCCTTGGGCACACCGACCTCCTACCCGTCGGATCCAATTTCACCACATCCACCGGGCTCCGGTTCCCGGCCCGAGGCGACCCCGGGCTGCAGGAGGCGACCCCGGGCTGCAGGCGCGTGGGTCCCGGCCTGCGAGAATGGGTTTCCCGTCGCGAGCCGGGGCGGCGACGGGAACCGACACCGCAGGGAAGGGAGCCTGAACGATGGCGTATCGAGTGACGTTCATCCCGGGGGACGGGGTGGGACCCGAGCTGTCGGAGGCCACCCGCCGGGTGCTCGAGGCGACCGGCGTGGGGTTCGAGTGGGACGTCCAGGAGGCCGGCGCCGACGTCGTGGACGAGTACGGAACCCCGCTGCCGGATCACGTACTCGATTCGATCCGCACAAACCACCTTGCCATCAAGGGGCCGATCACGACGCCGGTCGGGACCGGGTTCCGCAGCGTGAACGTCGCCCTGCGCAAGGAGCTCGACCTGTACTCCTGCATCCGCCCCTGCAAGTGGTACAAGGGGGTCCGGACCCGCTACGAGAACGTCGACGTGACCATCGTCCGCGAGAACACCGAAGACCTCTACGCCGGCGTCGAGTTCGAGCAGGGAACGCCGGAGGCGCACAAGCTCATCGACTTCATCGCCGACGAGACCGGCAAGCGGATCCGCGAGGACTCGGGCATCTCGATCAAGCCGATCAGCGTCACCGGGACCCGGCGCATCGTGAAGGCGGCGTTCGCCTACGCGAAGAGCTACGGGCGCCGGAAGGTCACGGCCGTGCACAAGGCGAACATCATGAAGTTCACCGACGGGCTGTTCCTGGAGACGGCCCGGGAGGTGGCGAAGGAGCACCCGGAGATCGAGTTCGAGGATCGCATCGTGGACAACCTCTCGATGCAGCTCGTGCAGCGGCCCGAGGAATACGACGTCCTGGTCCTGCCGAACCTGTACGGCGACATCGTGTCCGACCTGTGCGCGGGCCTCATCGGTGGCCTCGGCGTGGCGCCCGGCGCGAACATCGGCGACGACGCGGCCGTGTTCGAGGCGACGCACGGGAGCGCTCCCAAGTACAAGGGCCAGAACAAGGTGAACCCCATGGCCATGATGCTGTCCGGCCTGCTGATGCTCCGCCACCTCGACGAGACCGAGGCGGCGGACCGCCTGGAGGCCGCGATCGCCGCGGTCATCGAGGAGGGGACGAGCGTCACGTACGACATGAAACCCACGCGGGACGACCCAACGGCCGTCGGGACGTCACAGGTCGCCGACGCGGTCATCGAGAAGCTGCGGGCATGAGGGTCTTCGTCACCGGCGCCACGGGGTTCATCGGCGGGAAGGTCGCCCGGCGCCTCCGGGCGCGCGGCGACGAGGTGGTCGCGCTGGTCCGGTCGCCGGGGAAGGCATCGGGACTGCGCGATCTCGGGTGCGAGCTGGTCGAGGGCGGGCTCGGCGGCGCCGCCGCCATCGTCACGGGAACCAAGGGCGCCGACGCCGTTTTCCACGTGGCCGGCGACTACCGCGTCGGGGTCACGGCGGCCGACTGCGACGACATGCGGGCCTCGAACGTTCAGGGCACGAGGACCGTGCTGCAGGCCGCGCACGACGGCGGCGCGCGGCGGACGGTGTACGTGTCGACGGTCGGCATCTTCGGGAACACGCGCGGCGAGATCGTCGACGAGACGTTCCGGAGAGACGAGTCGAAGGGCTTCCTGTCGTGCTATGACGAGACGAAGTACCGCGCGCACCTGGTGGCCGAGGAGTTCATCGCGAACGGCGACCCCGTGACCATCGCGGCGCCCGGCGGCGTGTACGGGCCCGAGGACCACTCCGCCCTGGGCACGCTAATCGAGATGGCCCGGAAGGGACGGATGAAGTGGACCCCGTTCGGGGACCTCGGGATCACCGCGGCGCACGTCGACGACGTCGCCGACGGCATCGTCGCCGCGCACGACCGGGGGCGGCCGGGCCAGTTCTACGTGCTGGCCGGCCCGGCGGTCACCCAGCTGGACATCGCCACCACCGTCACCACGATCGCGGGGCAGAAGCCGCCCCGCGGCAACCTGCCGCCGCGCCTGATCAAGCTGGCCATCCCATTCGGCCCGCTGGTCGGACGGATGATGGGCCTGGAGCCCAACCTCCGGGAGATGATCCGTTCCGCGGACGGCGTGACGTACTGGGCGAAGGCGGACAAGGCGGCGGCGGAGCTCGGGTGGAACCCCCGCGGCCTGGAGCAGGGCCTCCGCGACACGCTGGCGGCGGAGGAGCGGGCCGCGTGACACATCGGGTCCACCTGGGAGAGTAACGGCCGGCATCGGGCGCACGATGCGGGGGACCGGGTGCCGGAGGCCATCGGACGATCGGGAGCGTGACCGTGGAGCGAGGAAGCAACCTGACCAGGGACGAGGCGCGGACGAGGGCGAGGCTCGTATCGGACGTCGAGCAGGAGGTCCGGCTGGACCTGACCGGCGGCGCCGAGGAGTACCGCATGGAGACCGTCGTACGCTTCGCGTGCCCCGAGCCGGGAGCGTCGACCTTCCTCGACCTCATCGCCACAGGCGTGGAGTCGGTCGAGGTGAACGGCGTTGCGGCGCCCGACGCCGTCCGGGAGAGCCGCGTCGGGCTCGCCGGGCTCCAGGCCCGAAACGAGGTGCGCGTCGTTGCCCGCGTCGGCTGGTCGCACACCGGCCAGGGGTTCCACCGGTTCACCGACCCCGTCGACGACCGGGTGTACTGCTACACGGACTTCGAGCCGTTCGACGCGCACCGGGCGTTCGCCTGCTTCGACCAGCCGGACATCAAGGCGGCCTTCACGTTCGAGGTGCTGGCACCGGCCGACTGGGTGGTCGTGTCGAACATGGCCGTCGACGGCGAGCCCGCCGAGGAGGCGCCCGGCACGCGCCGGTGGCGGTTCCTGCCGACCCCCCGCCTGTCCGCGTACATCACGGCGCTGGCCGCGGGCGAGTACCACGTCGCACGCGACCGCTCGGGCGACATCGAGCTGGGGTGGCTGTGCCGGCAGTCTCTGGCCCGATACCAGGAGCCCGACGCCGCCGAGCTGTTCGAGATCACGAAGCAGGGCTTCGAGTTCTACTCGCGCGTCTTCCGGTACCCCTACCCGTTCGGGAAGTACGACCAGGTCTTCGTGCCGGAGTTCAACTCGGGCGCGATGGAGAACGCCGGCCTCGTGACGTACAACGAGGCGTACCTGTTCCGGTCGAAGGTCACGGATGCAGCCCGGGAGCGACGAGCCGAGACGATCCTGCACGAGATGGCCCACATGTGGTTCGGGGACCTCGTGACCATGCGGTGGTGGGACGACCTGTGGCTGAACGAGTCCTTCGCCACGTTCATGTCGGTGCTGTGCATGACCCAGGCGACGCGGTGGCGTAGCGCGTGGACGACGTTCGCCAACAGCGAGAAGACGTGGGCCTACTACCAGGACCAGATGCCGTCGACCCATCCCATCGTCGCCGACATGCCGGACACCGAGTCGATCCACACGAACTTCGACGGCATCACGTATGCGAAGGGCGCCTCGGTGCTCCGCCAGCTGGTGGCGTGGGTGGGCGAGCGGGAGTTCCTGGACGGCCTGGCCGGGTACTTCCGGCGGCACGAGTACGGGAACACCGACCTGTCCGACTTCCTGTCGGCGCTCGAGGAGTCGAGCGGGCGCGACCTGCACGCCTGGTCGAAGGAGTGGCTCGAGACGAGCGGCGTGAACGTGCTGCGGGCCGACTTCGAAACGGAGGCGATCGTGCCGCTGAACCGAGATGACGTCGATCGCTCCGACGAGACGTTCACCTCGTTCCGCATCACGCAGGAGGCGCCCGCCGAGCACCCGGTGCTGCGGATGCACCGCGTGGCGGTCGGTCTGTACGACGCCACCGGCGACGGCCGGCTGGAACGGCGGCGCGGCGTGGAGCTCGACATCGCGGGGGCGGCGACCGAGGTCCGGGAGCTGGTGGGGGAGCGGGTGGCCGACCTGGTCCTCGTCAACGACCGCGACCTGACGTACGCGCGCATCCGGCTGGACCGGCGTTCCCTGCAGGCCCTGGTCGAGCGGCTCGGGCACCTCCGGGACCCGCTGGCCCGGGCGCTGTGCTGGGGAGCGGCGTGGGACATGGTCCGGGACGCCGAGACGCCCACCCGCGACTACCTGCAGCTCGTGCTGCGGAACATCGACGCGGAGACCGACATCGGCGTGGTCCAGCGCATCCTGGGGCAGCTCGCGGCCGCCATCGAGGCGTACGGCGACCCCGCGAACCTGGAGGCCGCCCGCCACGAGCTGGCCTCGGCGGCCCTGGCCGCCCTGGAGGCGGCCGAGCCCGGGAGCGACTTCCAGCTGGCGTGGGCGCGCGCGTTCGCCTCCGCGGCGTCCGGCGACGAGCACGTGGGCGCCGTACGGGGCCTGCTCGACGGGTCCCGCGTGGTCGAGGGCCTGGCCGTGGACACCGACCTCCGGTGGCACCTGCTGCTGGCGCTGGCGGAGGGCGGGCATGCCGGCCAGGACGAGATCCAGGCCGAGTTCGATCGCGACCCCACCGACTACGGAAAGCGGTACGCGGCGCAGGCCCTCGCCTCCCGGCCGACGGCCGGGGCCAAGGCCGAGGCGTGGGAATCGATCACGGGGGACCGGACCCTGACCTCCGCGATGCTCCAGGCGAAGATGAACGGATTCCAGCGTCCCGGGCAGCAGGACGTCCTGCGCCCGTTCGTCGAGCCCTACTTCGAGCAGCTCGGGCCGATGTGGGAGGACCGCACCCTGGAGGTCGCGGTGTCGTTCGCCCGGAGGATGTATCCGGGCCACCTGATCGAGCAGGCCACCATCGACGCGACCGACCGCCACCTCGACGGCAGCCGCGTCCCCGGCCCGATCGCCCGGACGCTGGTGGAGGGCAGGGACCAGGTCCAGCGCGCGCTCCGGGCCCAGGAACGCGACCGGGCGGCGGCGGACGCCTCGGGGGGGGCCGCCCGGTCCTGACCCACCGGCCGTCCCGCGGAACGAGGGAGGACGACATGAAGGTGACGATCGTGGGGAGCGGGTTCGTCGGCGCCACGACGGCGATGCGGGTCGTGCAGAAGGGGCTCGCCGACGAGGTGGTGGTGATCGACGTCATCGAGGGTCTGCCCCAGGGGCTCGCCCTCGACATGCGGCAGTCGGCGCCCATCGAGGGCTTCGATCCCGTCATCACCGGGACGAACGACTACGCGGACACCGCCGGCTCGGACGTCGTCGTGATCACGGCGGGGCTCCCCCGCCAACCCGGGATGAGCCGCATGGACCTCCTGGAGAAGAACGCGGGGATCATGCGCCAGGTCGCCGGCCAGGTGAGGGAGCGCTCGCCCGACTCGATCGTGGTGGTCGTCAGCAACCCGCTCGACGAGATGACGTACCTCGCCGCCGAGGTCACCGGGTTTCCCAGGGAGCGGGTCATGGGGATGGCCGGCGTGCTCGACTCCGCACGGCTCCGGTACTTCATCGCCGAGGAGCTCGGGATGTCGCCGGCCTCTGTCGAGGCCATGACGCTCGGCTCCCACGGCGACTCGATGGTTCCGCTCCCGCGCCAGGCCACCGTCGATGGCAAGCCGCTGACGGAGCTGGTCGACGACGCCACGCTGGAGCGGCTGTTCCAGCGGACCCGGGACGGCGGGGCAGAGATCGTCGGCCTGCTGAAGAAGGGGAGCGCGTACTACGCGCCGAGCGCGTCGATCGCCCAGATGGTGAACGCGATCGCCGGCGACACGAAGGAGGTCCTCCCGGTGTGCGCGTGGACCACCGGCCAGTACGGAATCTCGGACGTGTACGTGGGCGTCCCCGCGCGGCTCGGGCGGGCGGGCGTCGAGGGCATCGAGGAGCTCGACCTCTCCGGCGACGAGCTGCGGGCCCTCCGCGGCGCGGCCGAGGGCATCCGTGCCAAGTGCGCCGACCTGGTGAACGTCTGAGGACCGCGGCGCCGGTCGGGGGGACCGGATGAGCGGGCCGGACCCGTTCGACTACGTGCGCGACCTGGCGGCCCGCCGGGAGTCGCAGGGATGGTGGCACAGCTTCGACCTCCCGGACGGCTCCCACATCGAGGGCGTGAATCCCGTCGGGCACATGCGGGAACGCATCGAGCAGTTCCCGATCCCCGCCGATCTCGGGGGCAAGCGGGTGCTCGACATCGGGACCTGGGACGGATGGTTCGCGTTCGAGATGGAGCGGCGCGGCGCGGAGGTGCTCGCGGTCGACGTCTGGGACAACCCCCGGTTCCACGAGGTCCACGCGCTGCTGGACTCACGCGTCGAGCACCGCCTGGTCGACGTCTACGACCTGTCGCCGGCGAGGATCGGGCGCTTCGACGTCGTGCTGTTCATGGGCGTGCTGTACCACCTGAAGCATCCGCTCCTCGCGCTGGAGCGCGTGTGCTCCGTGACGGAGGGCATGGCGGCCGTCGACTCGTTCGTCCTCCAGGAGCGCCACCGGCCGGGGTGGGCGGTGCAGCGCCCGATCATGGAGTTCTTCGAGGCTGCGGAGTTCGGCGGGCAGACCGACAACTGGGTCGCACCCACGGTGCCGTGTCTGCTGGCCTTTTGCCGGACCGCGGGGTTCGCCCGGGTCGAGCTGCGAAACGTCCTCCCCGGCGGCGCGTTCGTGTCCTGCCACCGGACGTGGGACCCGGACGTCGACCGGCGCCAGCCGGTTCCCCGGCTGCGGGCGGCGTTCCACCACACGGCGTTCGGGATCAACTTCTCCTCCGACCGGGACGACTACGTCACCTGCATGTTCGATCACCCGGAGCACGAGCTCGGCCTCGACGACGTGCAGCCCGAGGTCGGGGGCTTCGGGACCCGGCCGATCCACGTCGGGCGCATCGCGGAGTCGACGTGGCAGGCGAACTTCAAGCTCCCTCCCGGCCTCTCGCCGGGATGGCATGCGGTCCGGGTCCGGGTTCGGAACGGAGCCTCCAGCGAAGGCGTCGACGTCGCGGTCGACCTGCCCCCGCCCGACGGCCCGGTCGCGATCGACGCGGTGAAGGACGGCACGACGTGGCAGCCGGACGAGCTCGTCCTGGGGTCGGGCAACGTGCTCAGCCTGTGGGTCGAGGGCCTGCCGGAGAACGCGGACCGCGCGAACGTGCACGTGCTGCTGGGCGACCGGCGGCTCTCGGTCGCCTACGTCTCGCCGCCCGACCCGGAGGGGGCGCGCCAGGTGAACGTCGAGGTGCCACGGGACGTGTCCGCCGGGGAAGCCGAACTCGTTGTCCGCCTCGGCGGCCACGCCAGCGCCCCCGCGAGGATCCGGATCCGCGGCTGAGCCTCGAGAAGCCGGCCCCCGGCAAACAGAGCCCGGGAAGACCAGCCTGCTGAAAGCGCTCGCCCGCGGGCCGGCGTCCGGGGGCCGGCGTGATCTCGCGAAGCGGCACCCCGGCCCGCAGAGACGGTGTTGGTCCTCGGCGGCCTCGGCGGCAATCGGCCCCGGTCGCTAGACTCGCGGCGTCCGGCAGCTCATGGCCAAGGGGGGTTCGGGATGCGCAGATACGGGCTCGTGACGGCCTCGACGGCGTTCGCGGTCGTCCTCGCGATGGCCGGCCCGGCTTCGGCGGCCACCACGCCGCCCAACTTCGACTCGAGCGCCGCCCACGGGAACGAGTCCGAGGACGCCATCACCGTGAACCCGACGAACCCGAGCAACGTCGTGACCATGGCCACGCTCCCGGACGTCGTCGCCGGGCTGTTCGAGGGAGTGACGTTCGACGCGGGCAGGACGTGGACCCGGCGGGTGATCGGTGCCAGCAGCGCGAGCGCGCTCGGCGACATCTGCTGCGACCAGCAGCTGGCCTGGGACCACTTCGGGAACCTGTGGATGACCTATCTCCTCAACAGCACCGGGAACGTCCTGGTGGCGCTGTCGACCGACGGCGGGCTCACCTTCACGAAGGTCGCCGACGTCGTGCCGACGTCGGGCAACGGGAGTCGGGGATCGGGCGGGAAGCGGATCCACACCAACCCAAACCTCTTCGGCGACCAGCCGTCCATCTCGGTCGGGGCCAGCAGCATCTGGGTCAGCTACACGAGCGTTCCCTCCCAGGTCGTCCAGGCCTTCGGCGCCCCGGTCACTGGCCTCGGCAGCTTCGGGAGCTTCAGCGCCGTCCAGTCCGTTCCGACCTCGGCCGGACGCGGGGACTACGGCGACACGGCGGTGGGCCCGAACGGTCAGGTGCTGGTGACGTACCAGGACGCGATCAGCGGACAGGGCGGCTCGCACATCTACACGGCGCTCGACCCCGACGGGCTGGGCCCGGCCGGGTTCGACACGCCCCGGTTGCTCGCCGCGAGCAACGTCGGCGGGTTCGACTACATCCCGGCCCAGCAGCATCGGTCCGTCGACGCCGAGGCCAACCTCGCCTGGGACCGCAGCGGCGGCCCCCACACCGGCCGCGTCTACGCCGTGTGGACCAACGAGATCGGAAGCGAGAGCGACGACATGGACGTCATGCTCCGGCACTCCGACGACAGTGGGGTCACGTGGAGCCCGGCCGTTCGGCTGAACGACGACCACACGGCCAACAGCCAGTTCATGCCGGCTATCGCCCTCGACCAGACGTCCGGCAACCTTGCCGTCTCCTGGTCCGACGCGCGGAACGACCAGGGCGCGGGAGGGACGGGCGACACGGACGGCATCCCCAACAACGACGTCCAGATCTGGGCCACCGACTCGACGAACGGCGGCGCGACCTTCGCCCCGAACTTCCGGGTGAGCAGAGGAACGTCCAACGCCGACGCGGCGGCGACCTTCTTCGACTACGGGGACTACACGCATGCGGCGTTCCAGTCCGGGACCTTCTACCCGGCCTGGTCGGACAACTCGAACAGCACCGGTGACAATCCGGACGGCACGCTGCACCAGCTGGACCTGTACGTCGCGCGGGTCGCGGTCCGGTAGCAGGTACGTGCGGGACCTGTCGAGACCCTGACAAGGGCTGGCTCCTCAGACGTCCGGCCGGTACCATGAGGTGGCTCGCTCGGAGCGAGCACGAGGACATGGCGATCCGCACCTCCTGAGCGGGGCGATCGAGGGGCCTTCCGAGGACGGTTGGCACCCCTGAAGGACGCGCCGGCACTCGCCGGCGGCGTCATGTCGCCTCCTCCGTGCCCGTCCCGAATCGTTCGAGAGGATCGCCACCCATGCTGCAAGTCCAGAACCTCGTTCTCGAGGTCGCCGGCCTCCCCATCGCCGACGCCATCTCCTTCACGCTCCGCCCCGGCGACAAGGTGGGCCTCGTCGGCCGCAACGGCGCGGGAAAGACCAGCCTGCTCAAGACGCTGGCCGGTGAGGCGCCGTCGGCCGGGGGGGTGATCTCACGGAGCGGGGCGCTCGGGTACCTGCCCCAGGAGCCCCTGGCCCGGGAGCGGGCGGAGCACTCCGCGCTGACCCACATCCTCGAGGCGCGAGGCCTGGCCCAGGCGGCGGTGGACCTGGAGAAGGTCCGCTTGGCGATGGAGGAACGGCCGACGGACCGGGCCATCTCACGGTACTCGCGCTCGGAGGAGTCCTTCCGCGACGCCGGCGGGTACGCCGCGGAATCGGAGGCCCGCCGCATCGTCGCGGGTCTCGGGCTGGCGGCCGATCGGGTGGACCTCCCGGTCGCCGTGCTGTCCGGGGGCGAACGGCGCCGCGTGGAGCTGGCCCGGATCCTGTTCGGCGGCAGCGACCTCCTACTCCTCGACGAGCCCACGAACCACCTGGACGTCGACGCCAAGCAGTGGCTGATGAAGTTCCTGGTGGGCTATCGGGGCGCGCTGCTCGCCGTGAGCCACGACCTCGCGCTGCTCGACCGGTCGATCACCCGGGTGCTGCACCTCGACGAGGGCGAGCTGGTCGAGTACCGCGGGACGTACTCGCAGTACCGCGAGTCCCGCAAGCGCGACGAGGAGCGCCGGACGAGGGTCGCGGCGCGCCAGTCGGCCGAGATCGAACGCCTCCGCGCGCTGGCCGACTCCATGCGCCACTCGACGGAGAAGCGGGCCCGCAAGGCCAAGACGCTCGACACCCGGGTGGACCGGCTGCGGTCCACGAGGGTCATGGCCGGGCGGCGGGAACGCAGGTACCGGGTCCGGTTCCCCGAGCCGCCCCACAGCGGCAGGGTATCGCTCGTCGTCGAGGGCCTGGCGAAGGGATACGGCGGGCCGCTGGTCTTCGACGGCGTCGGGTTCGACGTGGGGCGCGGCGAGCGGCTGATGGTCATCGGGCTGAACGGGGCCGGCAAGACCTCGATGCTCCGCATCCTGGCCGGCGAGACGGAGGCGAGCGGCGGTGACGTCCGGCTCGGCCACGGCGTCTCGGTCGGCTACTACGCGCAGGAGCACGAGGGGATCACGCCCGGTGTCGACGTCATCGCCCACATGCGGGAGCAGTCCGCCGCACCAGACCAGGAGCTCCGCGGCCTGCTGGGGATGTTCGGCCTGACCGGGGAGCGGGCGTTCCAGGATGCCGGAACCCTGTCGGGCGGGGAGAAGACCAAGCTGGCGCTGGCACAGCTGGTCGCAGGGAAGCACAACCTGCTCCTGCTCGACGAGCCGACGAACAACCTCGACCCGCCGTCCCGGGAGGCCGTCGCCCGGTCCCTCGCCGAGTGGCCGGGTTCGATGGTCCTCGTCAGCCACGACCCGGACTTCGTCGACGCCCTCGAGCCCGACCGCGTCCTGTTCATGCCGGAGGGGTCGCTCGACCACTGGTCCGAGGACTACCTGGACCTGGTGTCGCTCGCGTAATCCGGGCGGATCCAGTTGGCCGGCGATCGCCTCGCAGTGTCCGGAGCGGGCGGCACAGTTGTCAACGTAGTTGACCAACTCCACCGACGTCTGGAAGGATTCCGATCGTGCGGGAGCCCGATCTGGCCCGGCTGCTGCTGGAGGCGCACCGGGCAATGGCCGAGGAGTGGGTGGCCAGCATGGCCGAGCGCGGGTATCCGGGGTCGCGGGCCGGGCACGCGGCCGTTGCGCTGAACATCGACCGCCGGGCCGGGACCCGGCTGACCGACCTCGCGGAGCGGGCCCGGATGACGAAGCAGGGCATGATGCTGCTGGTCGACGACCTCGAGTCGCGGGGCCTCGTCCGGCGGATCCCCGATCCGGAGGACGCCCGGGCCAAGATCGTGCGGCTCACCACCCGGGGGCGGACCTACGTCGCCGAGGCCCGGCGGGCGCTGCAGGCGGTGGAGGGCAGGGCCCGGCGCGGTCTCGGGGACCGGCGCTACGCCCAGGTGCGCGACGCGCTCGACTGGCTGGCCGGCTCGGAGCAGGAGGAGGTGGAGTGACGGAACGGGAGCTGCGTGTGTCCGACGATCTCGACGCGCTGGTCGAGGCCGCCGTCGATCTGTTCCTGGCCGAAGGGCCGAGGACGATCGCGCTCTCCGGCGGGTCCACTCCACGACCGGTCTACGACCGGCTCGCGACCGTCGACTACCCGTGGGGGCAGGTGGAAGCCTTCTTCGGCGACGAGCGGTGCGTCCCGCCCGACCATCCCGACTCCAACTTCCGCATGGCGAACGAGGCGCTGCTGTCGAAGGTTCCCGCTCGCGTGCACGCGATGTACGACTGCGACGCGGACGCGTACGAGGCCGAGTTGCGGGCCGTCTTCGGCGACGTCGCCGTTCCCTCCATCGACCTGGACCTCCTGGGCATCGGTGACGACGGGCACACGGCCTCGCTGTTCCCGGGCAAGCCGGCCCTCGACGTGGACGACCGGTGGGTGACGTACGTCCCCGAGCCCGGCATGCCGCCGCCGCACCCCCGGCTCACGCTCACGTTCCCGGTCCACGACGCGTCGAAGCTTGCCGTGTTCCTGGTGAGTGGCGAGGGCAAGCGCGAGCGGGTCCGCCAGCTGATGGGAGACGGGGACATCCCCGCGGCCCGCGTCCACGCCCGGCGTGTGATCGTCCTCGCCGACCGCGCGGCCGCCGGCTGACCGGCGAATGCGGGCGGGCCCCTACCCGACGGCGCCGCCGACGTGCAGGAGCTTGCCCACGCCGTAGGTGGTGGCCGCCGCGATGCCGCCCACCAACAGCATCCGAGTACCGGACCACCAGAGCGGCCGGCCGGTCAGCTTGGAGATGCCTGCGCCCACGGCGAACAGCGTCACCGCGCTCAGGCCGATCGCCCAGAGTGCCGCAGCGAGACCGGAGCCGAACAGGAACGGGACGAGCGGGACGAATGCGCCAAAGGCGAACGTGAGCATCGAGGAGATCGCCGCCGCCCAAGGCGACCCCAGCCCCTGCTCGGGATCGAGGCCGAGCTCCTCTCGAGCATGGGTCTCGAGCGCCAGGTCGGGGTCGCGGTGCAGGACCTCGACGAGCTGCTCGGCGATCTCGGCCGGGACGCCCTTCTTCCGGTAAATGTCGATGAGCTCGTCGCGCTCCTCCTCCGGCTCCGTGGCCAGCTCGTGAGCCTCGAGATGGATGAGTCGCTCGAACACCTCCCGCTGCGACCGCATCGAGATGTATTCGCCCGCCGACATCGAGAACGCCCCCGCCAGCATCCCCGCGACGCCCGCGAGGACGATGATGGTGTTGTCCGTGGTCGCTCCGGTGAAGAACATGACCAGGGACAGGTTCGTCACCAGGCCGTCGTTGATCCCGAAGATCGCCGCCCGCAGGGCCCCGCTCCTGCCGCCGGCGACCGTCGAGTCGCCCTGGTCGCCGACCGGCCCGCGGTGGGGGCGGACGACCTCGGGGCGCGGCCTCAGCAGTCCTCGCAGCACGACCGGATCACTGCCCCTCGGAGGTGCCGTGGTCCCGGAGGAACTCCTCCACCTCGGCGGCCAGGCTCTCGCCCGACGGGATGTTGGGCAGCGGCTCCTCCTGCCCGGCGGCCTCCTCGAGCCGCCGGACGTAGTCGGTGAGGGACTCGTTCTCCTCGACCAGCGCGGTGATCTGCTGTTCCCACGTTTCGACGGCGGGCGCCAGCGACGCGGTGTCGACCGGGACGCCGAGGAACCGCGACAGCCGCTCGACCAGCGCGAGCGTGGCCCGGGGGTTCACCCCGGCGGGCACGTAGTGGGGCACGGCCGCCCAGAACGACACGGACGGCAGCCCCCCGCGGATCGAGAGGTCGTGCACGACACCCACGATCCCGGTCGGGCCCTCGTAGCGCGACATGGACAGGCCCAGGCGCTCCGCCTCCTCCGGGGAGGACGCGGAGCCGACCACCGGGACCGGCCGGGTGTGCGGCACGTCGGCCAGGAACGCCCCGAGCGTGACGAGCCGTTCCGCGTCGAGCGACCGCCCGAGGTCCACGATCGTCGTCCCGAAGGTCCGCCACCGCACGTTGGGCTCGATGCCGGTGAACAGCACGATGTCGCGTCCGCCGATACGGGCGTGGGAGAACTCGCACTCCGGCCACTCGATGACCCGGGCAACGCCGTCGACGAGCCGCACGGTCGGCCTGGCCACCTGGAAGTCGAAGAACTCCTCCGGGTCGATCCGGGCGAAGGGCTCCGCGTCCCAGCTGTCCTTGACGAACTCTGCGGCCGTGGTCGCTGCCTCGCCCGCGTCGTTCCAGCCTCGGAACGCAGTGACGAGGACTGGACGCTCCATCTCGGGGCGCTCGGAGAACACGATGGGGTCCACTGCGAAGAGATTACCCCGGGCGGCCGCCGGGGCACCGGGTGGCCGACGGCCGGCCCGGTGCCCGGAGAAGCATTCCGGGGGGCCACTAAAGTCCCGACGCCAACGTCCCGAGAACCATGAGGTGACACCACCGGGGTGGCCCGATAGCTGCGTCCCGTGGGCGGTGCGAGGGAGGGGCAGGACGTGCGGGAGCTGATTGCGCCGAACGAACAGCAGTCGTCGTTCCGCGTGCTGTCCGAGGTCGCGCGCCTGCTCGTCTCCGAAAGCGACCTCTCGCGCGTGCTCGACGCCGTGGCGCAGGGCGTCGCCTCCCTGATCCCCTACGACTCACTCATCGTCTACGAGGCCGACCACGACCTCCGGGTGCTCCGCCCCGTGAAGGTCGTGGACGAAAATGCCAAGGAGATCTACGTCCACCTGTGCCCGTTCGGCGAGGGCATCTCGGGCGAGGTGGCCGTGAGCCGCGAGGCCGTGCTGGTCAATGACGCCCACCTGGATCCCCGGGCGCGATTGATCGAGGGCACCCCCGAGGAGGAGGAGTGCCTGATCAGCGTTCCGATGATCGCCCGCGACGAGCTGAAGGGCGTCCTGAACCTGTATCGAACCGGCTCGGGCAGCGCGTTCGAGCATCACGAGCTGTTGCTGGCCGAGCGCTTCAGCGAGCTGGCCGCCCTGGCTCTGGACAACGCGCAGCTCCGGGTCAGGCTCGAAGCCGAGAGTGTCATCGACCGGCTGACCGGGCTGTACAACCACCGGCACTTCCAGGAGCGGTTGGCCGACGAGCTCCGGCGCGCCCACCTGGGTGGCATGCCCGTGTCGCTGGTCCTGATCGACATCGACCAGTTCCAGCGCGTCAACGACGTCGAGGGCCACCTGGCCGGCGACCGTGTGCTGGAGGCGGTGGCGTCGCTGATCAAGGGATCGATCCGTCCTGGCGACGTGGTGTGCCGGGTGGGGGGCGAGGAGTTCGCGGTTTTGATGCCGGCCACGGGAGCCGAGGAGGCCGCGCGGCTGGCCGGGGCCATCCGGGCCCGGATCGCCGGCGAGGCCCCGTCGCCCCCCACGGTGCCCATCACGGCGTCGATCGGCGTGGCGGAGGGACCGGCCCACGGCGCCGAGGCCCGCGAGCTGTTGGCCAGCGCCAACTACGCACTGTTGCAGGCCAAGACGTCCGGCAGCGACCACGTGTCCGTGTTCCAGGAGGGCGAGTGGAGCGGGGTCCGGGCCGTCCCCATGGGGAAGGCGCGGATTGTCGGACACCTCAAGGTGCTCCAGAGCGTGTCGAGCAAGCTGAACCGGCTCCAGGACGTCCGGGCGATCGCGCACACGATCATCGACGAGCTGGGCGACCTGGTCGAGTTCCACAACTGCCGCATCCACCTGATGGACTCCACGGGGACCTTGCTGTACCCGGTGGCGTTCCACGGGACCCTGACCGAGTACGAGGGCGAGACCGAGGAGCTGCTCGTCACTCAGGTCGGGGAGGGCATCACCGGACGGGTGGCCCAGACCGGCGAGCCGATCTACGCGGCCGACGCCAACGCCTGCGAGTTCGCCCAGCACATCCCCGGCACGCCCGAGATCGAGGAGTCGATCCTGGCGGTCCCGTTGATCTTCGACCAGGCCGTCACCGGTACGATCGTCCTGTCCAAGCTCGGGCTGAACCAGTTCGACGCCGATGACCTCCGCCTGCTGGAGTCGCTGGCCTCGTCCGCGGCCGTGGCCTTCCAGAACGCACGATCGATCGAGGAGGAACGGCTGGCCGCCGAGACGGCGAACGCGCTGCTGCGCGTGTCGCAGGCGCTCACGCAGACGCGCGACCCCGAGCGCGTGCTGCACGAGCTCGTGGGCTCCATGGCGGACCTGCTCGACGTCTCCCGGGTGTCCGCGTGGGTCCGCGACAGCGCCGGGTGGTTCGTCCCCAGGACCTTCGTTGGGTTCCACCCCTCCGAGCTTCCTCGAGCCCTGGCCTTGCGCATCGACCCCGATACCGCCGCCCGGTACCTGCACTCGACCGACGAGGCGTTCTGCCTGCCCGCCGAGGTCGTGGACGAGCTGCCGGAGCAGATGCGACTCGTGCCCGTGACCGGCCCCATGGTGATCGCGCCGTTCCGGTGGGAGCCGGAGGGGTTCGGCGCCCTGGTGGCGATGGCGAGGAACGGGACACGCGCCTTCAGCGAACGCGACCTCCGGATGGCCCGCGGCGTGGCCGACCTTGCGTCGCTCGCCATGGGCAACGCCGCCCGGTTCGCCGACCTCGAGCACGCCTTCCTCCAGACCGTCGAGGTGCTGGCCAACGCCCTGGAGGCGAAGGACGAGTACACCAGCGGCCACGCCCGCGAGGTCGCGGAGATCGCCGTGACGGTGGGCCGGGAGATCGGGGTGGGTCAGGACGACCTGCGGATGCTCGAGCTGTCCGGGATGTTCCACGACATTGGCAAGATCGGCGTGGGCACCGAGATCATCAACAAGCCGGGGCCGCTCACCGACGACGAGATGCACGAGATGCAGCGCCACCCCGAGATCGGCGAGCGGATCCTGGCGCCGGTGGAGTTCCTGCAGCCGGTCCTGCCGATCATCCGCTCCGGCCACGAGCGGTGGGACGGCCAGGGGTACCCGGACGGGCTGGCCGGCGAGGACATCCCGCTCGGGGCCCGGATCATCTTCGTGTGCGACGCGTACCACGCGATGACGAGCGACCGGTCCTACCGCAAGGCGCTCCCCGACGAGGAGGCCATCCGGCGGCTCCAGGAAGCGGCCGGAACACAGTTCGACCCCACGGTGGTCCGGGTGTTCGTCGAGGCGCACCGCCGGGGCCTCATCCGCCACGAGTCGCCCGCGCACTGATCGCGGCCGCGCGGCGTTTCGGACCGCCTTAGCTGCAGACCGTGTCGAAGTCGGCCGGCTGGACGTCCAGTCCCCGGAACGTCTGGGTGACGTCGATCGTCGTGTGTGGCGGGATCGGCGGGGTCAGGAGCGTGGTCGTGTCGAGCGCCGTGTCCGCGGCGTCGAACGCGCGGATGGAGCAGGTCGCTCGGCTTGTCTTCGACCCCTGATTCGTCACCGCCAGGACCACCGAGACGCTACCGGCCCGGAACGGCCCCTGGTGGGCCAGCTTCGCGTCGAAGGGACCGACCCCCCGGTGGCTCAGGAACGCCCACAGCGCCAGGCCGACCAGCACCGCGAAGATCGTGACCAGGAGCGTGGCGTGGTACTGGACGGGGCTCGGCCTGACCATCGTCCCCGGCCACCGGCTGCGGCGCCGCTCCTGTTCGTCGTCCGGGGGCGGCGGCTGCACTGTGGCCGCCGGGCCGACCTCCTCCCGGCATTGGGAGCACAGGAACTCGCCCGGCTCGACCGGACGCCCACAGCGGGCGCAGCGGGTCTCGATCGGACGCGTCTTCGACATCGTTTCGACCCCCAGATTACGGGCCCGCGTTGCCGAGCGACGGACGCCGCAGCGCGAACCGGCTGAGGTCGACGGGCGGTGTCGCGCCCGTGGCGAGGTCGGCGAGGATCCGCCCGATCAGCGGCGCGAACTTGAACCCGTGGCCGCTGCACGGCGAACCGACGACAACCGGTCCATCGCGGTCGAGCACGAAGTCCTCGTCCGGCGTGTTCGTGTACAGGCAGGTCTCGAGCGTGGCGACCACCGATCCCGGGAACCGCTCGGACGCGAAGGCCGACAGGGCGTGGTCGGCGACCGGGGGCTCGACCTCCGAGTCGGGGTCGACCACCTCTCCGGCCCGGTGCTCCCCCAGCTTCACGAGGTCCGGGCGGTCGGGAACCGGCAGCGCGTACCGGGGGTGGAGCGGCTCGCGGGTCCACTCGATCAGGGTCGGCACCGGGCCCGGCGCGGGGAGCGTCGCGTACGCGATCCGCTCGCGGGTGACCCGGAGGGAAGCCCCGATGCCGGCCGTGGCCAGGAGGGGCTCTGCCCACGCGCCGGCGGTGACCACCACGACCGGCGCCCGGTGGACGTCGCCCGACGACGTGTGGGCCTCGACGCCGTCACCGGTCCGGTCGAGCTCCGCCACCGTCGTGCCTTCGAGGACCGTGGCGCCCGCCTCCGCGGCCAGACGGGCCTGCGCGGCCACCGCCCGGTCCGCCCGGCACACCCCCGCGTCGGCCTGGAACAGCAGCGGGGGGCCCTCCGGCGGCCGGAGGGCCGGCCACCGGTCCGCGACCTCGGCGGGCTCCATCCACCCGGAAGGCTCCCCGGCGAACGACAGTGCCTCGGCCGCGATGGCCGCGCCCGGTCCCGCGTCCAGGCCGCCGGTGGTGGTGAGCAGCTCCTCCCCGGCCTCGTCCTCCAGGGCCCGCCACTCGTCGAGGGCCCGCCGGGCCATCCGGACGTAGTCCGGGTGGTGGTAGGCCAGCCGGAAGATCCGGTTCGGGCCGTGGGAGCTGCCATTGGCGTGCCCGACCCGGAACCGCTCGAGCACCACCGTCCGCCGCCCCCGCGCGGCCAGCGAGCGGGCGGCGGCCGTGCCCATGGCTCCCGCCCCGACCACGATCGCGTCCCACCGCTCGGCCACCGACGAAGCCTACCGGCGACGCGGTGGATACTGGTCGTTCGGAGCCGATGGAGGTGGGTGCGATGGCGAGGATCGGGTTCCTGGGGCTGGGACTGATGGGCACGCCGATGGCCCGGCGGCTGCTGGGCGCCGGGCACGACCTGACCGTGTGGAACCGCACGACCGAGAAGGCCGAGGCGCTGTCGGCGGACGGGGCCAAGGTGGCGGCGACCCCGGCGGAGGCGGCCGCGGGTAACGAGATCGTGATCACGATGCTGGCCGACCGGGACGTGCTGGAGGCCGTCCTGTTCGGGCCGGACGGCGCGACCGGCGCCTTCGAGACGGGGATGGTCTACGTCGACATGTCGACGGTCGGGCGCGATGCCGTCCTGGCGGTGGCCCGGCGGCTGCCGGAGGGCGTCGAGTTCCTGGACGCGCCGGTGACCGGCAGCACCCCCCGCGCGGAGGCCGGCGGGCTGACCATCCTGGTCGGCGGCCCGGAGGAGGCGTTCGAGCGGGTCCGCCGGGTCCTCGAGGTGCTGGGGAAGCCGACGCGCTACGGCGGGCAGGGGGCGGGCGCCGCGATGAAGCTCGTGCTGAACTCGACGCTGGGCGCTGTGATGACCGGGGTCGGCGAGGCGCTGGCGCTGGGCCTGGCGCTGGGGCTCGACAAGGAGGCCGTGCTCGACGCGCTCGAGGGTTCCTACCTGTCCGCCATGGTGAAGGCGAAGCGGGACATGTTCGAGTCGGGCGAGTACCCCGCCCAGTTCAAGCTGTCGCTGGCCGCGAAGGATCTCCGCCTGGTCGAGGAGGCGGCGGGCCGGGCCGGCCGGAACCTGACCGGTGTCGCTACGGCGAGGAAGACGTTCGACGAGGCGGTGGCCGCCGGGCTCGGCGACGACGACTTCGGCGCGCTCGTGGAGCACGTGGTCCGGAGCTGACCGTTCCGCGAGGCTCGGGGTCAGTCCCCAGGCTCGACCACCGCGACCCCGTCGACCGCGACGTCCGTTCCGGTCGAGGGGGAGCTTCGGCGTCCGGTCCACCCGACCTGCAAGTTGTGCGGGCCCGAGGGCAGCGTGGACGTCCACAGGTACCGCCGCTCCACGACCGATGAGGCGTACGTGTCGACGGTCTTGACCACGATCCCGTCGACCAGGATCCTCGCCAGCCCGCCGGTGGGGCTCCGCTGGAGCATCACGCCGACCCGATGGCCGGTGAACGACAGCGTCGCCTGGGCGCCTGCTCCCGTGAGCAGGGTGATCGTCCCCCGGAACGCCCCCGGGTCATCCGTCGCCGCCGAGGGTCCCTCGACGCCCAGGGCGCGGTCGTCGAGCGGCACGGCCGCGCACCGCTCCCCCGACGTCGCCGCGTTCCCGGCCGGATCGATGGCGGTGACCTCCCAGCACCACGTGCCCGACGCGAGCGACCGCGTCGCCTGGTGCCCGGTTCCCGCCGCCACGGTCGCGAACGTGCCGGCCGGACCGGCCCGCTCGGACAGGACGAACCTCGGGTTCCCCGACGACGGCGCCGGGTCGGCCGAGGCCAATTTCACGACCGCGGACGCCGAGGTCAGCAGGCCGTCGGCCGGCGGCGACGAGATGGAAACGGACGGCGGCACGGTGTCCACCGTCCAGGACCGGGCGGCCGGCGTGGGATCCGAGTACGAGCCGTTCACCGCGAAGACCGCGAACGTGTGGGCTCCGTCGGCCAGGCCGGAGAACGCAGCCCCGTCTCCGCCCGACTGGCAGGCCTGGAAGCTCACGCCCTCGAGCGAGCACCGGAAGGTCGAGCCGGGGACGGTCGACTCGAAGTCGAACGTCGCCGAGCTCGAGCCGGTCGCCGATCGGTCCTCGGGCCCGGCTCTGATCGTCGTCTGGGGGATCGGGTCGACCGTCCAGCTCGCGGCTGCGGCCGACGGGTCCACGTTGCCGGCGGCGTCGATCGCACGCACGGCGAACGTGTGGTCGGCCGCGGTGACGTTCGAGTGGGTGGTCGGGCTGGAGCATGCCGTGAACGGGACGTGGTCGAGCGAGCACTGGAACGCGGCCGGCTCGCTCGCCGAGAACGCGAACGTGGCGGTGGTGTCGCTCGTCGTGCCGCTCGGGCCGGAGTCGATCGTCGTGTCGGGCGGCGTGACGTCGACCGCCCACGTCCGGGAGGCGGGCGTCGGATCGACGTTCCCGGCCGCGTCGACGGCCCGGACCCGGAACGTGTGCGCCGCCTCGGAAAGCCCGGCGAGTGACACGGGCGAGACGCACGGGGCGAACGCGGCGCCGTCGAGCGAGCACCGGAAGGTGGCCGGCTCCTCGCTCGACGCGAACGAGACCCGCGCCGTGGTCGAGGCGGTCGGGCCTCTCGCACCCCCGGTGATGGTCGTGTCGGGCGGCGAGGTGTCCACGGTCCAGGCCGCCGTCGCCGCCGCGCTCGTCCCCGCGACGCCGCCCGGTACGTCGTCGCCGTCGGCCACCACCGTGAACGTGTGCCAGCCCTCGGCCAGCGGCCCGGGAACGTCGACGGCGGAGCCGCATGGGGACCGCGCCGAGCCGTCGAGCGAGCACCAGTACCGCGATCCGCCGACGGCATCGAATGCGAGCGTGGCGGACCTCGAGGAGGAGAAGGGGGCCGGCGCCGTGGTGAACGTGACCACGGGCGCCTCGGTGGCCGTGAGCCGAGCCAGCCGCTGCGCCAGCCGCGCCTGCACGCTCCCGTCAGCCGGGGTCGCCACGGCCAGGTTGTGCAGCTCGTACGGGTCGCCGGATTCGTCGTACAGGTCCCGTTCCGTGGTGGGGCACGTGACGGTGTCGGCACCCAGCGCGCACAGCTCGGCGTACTTCCACGCACCGAGTGGATCGTCGTGGAGCGTGCGGATCAGCCGGAGCGTCGGCGTCCGGATGCACCCGGTGCACTCGATCAGCCCGCCGTAGTCCTCGCCCGGGATCGCCGTCCGCCAGGCCGGGTCGTCGCCGGCGTCGTCGTCGAGCACGGACAGGAACGACCGCCCGTCGAGCGCCGGGACGTCGAGCAGCCCCGCGGCCTCCGCGATCGTGGCGGTGACGTCGACGTTCATGACGGGGTGGGTGGCGTCGACGCGCCCCGGCCCGGCGCCCCCGGGATCGGTGAGCGGGTCGTAGCGGACCACCATCGGGACCCGATGGCACTCCTCGTACTCGCAGTTCTTCCGGTCGAAGTACCGGTGCTCGCCCCAGGACAGGCCATTGTCCGAGGTGAACACGAACAGCGTCGTCGACGCGGCCGGCCCGAGGGCCTGAACCACTGCGTGCACCTGGCGGTCGATTTCGAGCAGCGATGCCATCTCGTTGCGGTGCTCGTCGTCCTTGTGCCCGATCTGTCTCGCCGTCAGCGGCGGGTTGTTCGTGGTGTCGGTGGACCACGTGGGGCCGTTCGACGGGTCGGCGTTCCACGACGGCGGCCGCCACGGAGGCATGGAGGCGAACGCGGCCTCCTCCCCCGGCGCGGGCACCGCCTTCGGATGCGGCGCGAACGGCGCGAGATACAGGAACATCGGCTGGTCCGCGTGGTGGGCCAGTGAGTCCTGCACGAACTGCACGGCCTTCTGCCCCAGCATGGTGGTCGAGTACGACGAGTACGCGGTGGGGGCCGCGACGCCTTCGCCGACCGAATCCGCCAGCTGGAAGCTCGTGTAGTCGAGGTCGCCGTCGGTGATCTCGGCGTGCCAGTCGTCCCATCCCTCCGGAACGGAGCACGTCGGCGCGCTCGAACACGCGTCGTACTGGTTCAGGTACTTGCCGACGAGCGACGTCCGGTACCCGGCGTCGTGGAGCCATCGCGCGACGGTCGAACCCTGCATCGTCCGGAACGCCGGGAACCCGCCGTAGGGTTTGTCGTTCGTCAGTACGCCGCTGTGACGGGCGTACCGGCCCAGGAACAGGCTGGCCCGCGACGGACAGCACAGCGACGTCGGGACGAACGACTCGGCGAACGTGACGCCGTGCGCCACCAGGTCGTCGCGGACGTTCGGCATCGGGCACTGCGATCCGGTCGGCGAGATCCGCCCGTCCGGCGGCGAGGCCAGGCAGGCGTACAGCGAATCGAACCGCTGGTCGTCGGTGTTGATCACGACGATGTCGGGGCGCCCGGCCGCCGCGGAGGCTCGCGGCACGGCGTCGACGGCCAGGGCGGCGACCAGGAGGAGGCATCCGGCGCCGGCCAGGGAGCGGCGAGCGGAGGGGCGCGAGCGCATGCGGCGGCTCAGTGTAGCCCCACCACTCCGAGACCCGACGGAACCTCCGATCGCGCCGAGGTCAGCCGGCCAGCTCGACGGCGATCCGGGCGGCGAGGTCGGCGTTCGCCCCGAGCAGCGTGAGGTTCGCCTCCAGGCTGGCGCCCCCGGTGCGTTCGGAGAGGCAGCTCAGGAGGAACGGCGTGACGTCCTTGCCGCGGATGCCGCGGCGCTCGGCTTCGGCCTCGCAGGCCCCGACGGCTTCGGCCACCACCGCGGGATCCATCGCGCCGTCCGCCGGGATGGGATTGCACAGCAGGACCGCGGACTCGACGCCGAGGTCGCGGCGGGCCCGGGCGACGGCCGCGGCCTCCGCCGGCGAGTCCACGCGGTGCTCCAGCTCCAGGTCGGTCTCGCGGACCAGGAAGAACGGCAGCCGGTCGACGCCGTAGGCGGCCACCAGGATGCCGAGCTCCTCCAACCGCTCGAGCGTGGCAGCGGGGTCGACGATCGACTTCGGGCCGCTGCACACGACGAACCCGGGCACGCGGGCCATCTCCAGGAGGTCGGCGCTGACGTCGCCGGAGCCCGTGTGCACGCCGCCGATCCCCCCGGTGGCCATGATCTCGATGCCCGCCCGGTGCGCCGCCCACAACGTCGCCGACACCGTCGTCGCGCCCAGCCCGCCGGACGCGATCGCCGCCGGGTAGTCGCGGCGGGCGACCTTGGCGACCGCCGACCCGGGATCGGCGAACCGCTGGACCTCCTCGCCGCCGAGCCCGACGCGGATCCGGCCGCCCTCGACGGCCGTCCACGCCGGGAGGGCTCCGCGGGCGCGGATCCGCCCGGCCATGGCCTCGGCGGCGTCCAGGTTCCGGGGGTGAGGGAGGCCCTGGGACAGCACGCTGGTCTCCAGGGCGACGACCGCGCGACCCGCGGCCAGGGCGTCGCGCACCTCGCCCGAGACGACGACCGGCTGGGGGGCCATCACCGGCGAACCGTCGTTGGCCAGGCCTCGTCGCTGGCCGCCGCTGCGGCCCCGGCCCGGCACCCCGCGGTGAGGGCGGCCTCGGGTTCGGCGCCCCGCGCCAGCGCGGCGAGCATCGCGCCGTCGAACGCGTCCCCGGCCCCCGTCGTGTCGCGCACCTCGATCTCGGGGGCCGGGACGTGGACCACCCGGCCTCCTCGCGCGAACAGGGCGCCCGCCGCTCCGAGCTTCACGCACGCCGCTTCGTACCGCTCGCTGAGCTCCTTCGCGGCCGCCTCGAGCTCCAGGCCGGTCAGCGCGTGTGCCTCGCGCGCGTTCGCCAGGATCAGCGTGGCGCCGGCGGTCGATTCCAGGAAATGCCCCGCGCCGTACGCGTCGACCAGCGGCCAGGAGGCGGCCTCCACGGCGACGATGCCCGCGCGGGCCCGGTCGAGGGCCGCCAGCGCCGCCGGTTCGGAGGATGGATGGAACAGCAGGTAGCCCGACACCAGCACGGCCGCCGCCTCGAGCCTCGCGGGCACGTCGTCGGGGGACAGGCGCTCGTTGGCCCCCCGGTCGGCGACCATCGACCGCTCGTCGCCCAGGCGGACGATCAGCATGCATCCGGTGCGCTCCCCCGGGGCCACGGCGACGGCCGCGTCGACCCCGTGGCGTGCTAGCCCCTCGAGGAGGATGCGGCCGGTCGGGTCGTCGCCGACGCGCCCGTGGAACCGCACCCGCGCTCCTTCGTGGGCGGCCCACACGGCCGCGTTCGCGCCCGAGCCGCCCGGCCGCGCCAGCACCGTTCCGTGCACGTCGCCTCCGGCGGCCAGCTCGGGGGCGTCAACCGTCACGTCGAGGAGGAGGTCCCCGACGACGACGAGGTCGGGATTCATCCGAGGCGCACCGTCTCGATGCGGGCCGGACCGAGCCCGACCTCGTGCCCATCGACCATCGCGGTGAGGTCCCGGGCCTCGGGGTTCCACAGCCGGACCTCGACCGCGCCGTCCACCCGGCGGACGTTCGACAGCCGCGCGCCGCCGGGGCGGAGCTCCAGCAGCGAACCCGTCCGGGGCAGCCCGCCGCCGCCGGCCGCCGGCGTCTCGACCAGCGGCAGCGCGAAGCGTTCCCACGAGTCGAGCAGGTCGTCGAGGCCGGCGTTCGCGAGGAGGCCCAGGGCGAACTCGGTCCGACCGATCATCTGCGCCTCCGGGGTCGCGGCGTCCGGGCCGGCGGGCCAGTTCCTCGTGGCGAACCCGGCCCGGCTGATCGTCCCCGTGCACCGGAGCAGGGTGATCGCCAGCGCCCGGCCCTCCACGACCTCGTACTCCATCACGCCCTCGTGCAGCGCGGCAACGTCGCCGGCGAGCACGACGCCGCGTGCCGGCCAGCACGGGGAGTCCGGCTCGAAGCCTCCCTCGGAGGCCAACGGCCGCTCCACGAGCTCGAACGGGGCGCCGGCCATCGCGCGCTCCACGCGACGGGACAGCGTGACGATCAGCCGCAGGCGGTGGTCGGGCCGGGAATTCTCAATCGAGCCTTCCAGCCGGACGAACCGCTCTCCGGCGCGGCGCGACGCCCGCAGCCCCACGGTGCAGCCGTCGAACGTGGCGGTGACGTCCTGTCCATCCACGACGACGTCTTCCGGCGGGATCGGCGACGCGCCCTCGTCCGGGCAGAAGTTGTACAGGTCGCCGACGTCGTTCTCGTCGAACAGCCCGATCTCCAGGCCGGCGACGACGACCCGCCCGTTGCGGACCTCGACCGGAACGGGTTCCTCCGTCGCGGTGACGGGCTGGTCGTCGAGGCGCCATCCCATGCCCGGGACCCCGTCGCGCTCGAACGGCGAGGGGTTCCACCGCAGCGTGCCGGCGTCGCGGACCTGTCCGCCCAGCGACGCCATCGCCCGGGCCACGATGCCCTCGGCCAGCTCGCCGGCCTCCGCGTGTCGGGCGTCGACCGCCCGGCCCACCTCGTCGACGGAGCACCCGCACACGGAGTCGTGCGCGCCGTTCCACAGCATCAGCTGCCAGATGCGGTCGAGCTCCTCAGCCGGCCACTCGAACCCGTCGACGAGCGCGGCCAGGGGCTCGGCCGCCCGCTCGACGAGGGCCTCCACCTGCCCGCGCTCGCGCTTCTGGTGGATCCGCGACGACACGACGTTGGGCAGCAGGAACGCCCGCGCGCCCGAGCGCAGCTCGCCGCGCCACACGGGGATGTCGTCGGGGGGACGCCCGTCGACGAACGCGGCGACCGGCCCGATCTCCGTGTGCAGCTTGGGAGCGATCGGCTCCATTGCGTGCAGCCGTTCGGGGAGCGTCGGGTCGGGCCCGTGATGGTCGCTGCCGGCCATGACCAGCATCGCGTCCTCGCGTGCGGTCATCGCCGAGAGGTTCCGCACGGACTCCAGGAGCATGCCGGCGAGCTCGCGGGGGCGCTCCGCCGAGCGGAGGTTCTCCCCGATCGAATAGCCGAAGGCCAGATACTCGGTGAGGACCCGGGTGCCATCGGGCGACTCCCACCAGAATGCCGTCTTCTCGACCGCGCGTGGCACCCCCCGCCATACGACCGCCCGGTCGAGGCCGCCGTGCACGAGGATCTGCGGCATCTGGCCGATGTGCCCGAACTGGTCCGGGAGGTAGCCCACCACCGGCCTCGCCCCCAGGTCGCGGTTCGTGGCCAGGCCGCGCTCGAGGTTCCGTAGGTGCGATTCGCCGGACGTGAGGAACTCGTCCATCTGCGTGAACCACGGCCCCACGCTGATGCGCCCCTCCGCGGCGAGTCGCCGGATGTCGGTCTCGCGCTCCGGCCGGACGGCCAGGTAGTCGTCGATCAGCGCGGTCTGGCCGTCCAGGTGGAAGTGCGGGAACCCGCCATCCAGCAGATCGATCAGCGTGTCCATCATCTCCACGAGCCGCCGAAGGAATCCCTCGAACGGCTCGTACCACTCGCGGTCCCAGTGCGTGTGCGGGACGATCGTCACCCGCGTCTGCTGCATGCCCGCAGTCTGCCACGGGGGCCGATGCGACCAGCGCGCGGGCACGCGGCCACTCGCTCGGATGGAAAGAGTGACAAATGCGGGCCCTCGGCTTTACAAGTCGATCGGCGTCCGGCTAGTCTCCGCGCCGTCAGGACAGAGTGATCAGCGGGTCGCAAGGTTCGCGGAACACCGAGACCTGATCGGAGGGCCGGTCTTCGGACCGGCCCTTCGCTATGTCCGTCCGAATCCGTTGCGCCGCAACGATCTCGGGCCGGACAGGGAAAGAGTGACAACAACGGCCCCCTGGGCTTTACACGGGCCACCGGGTCCGGGTACAGTCCGCGACGTCAGGACAGAGTGATCAGCGGGCCGCAAGGTTCGCGGAGCACCGAGACCTGATTGGAGGGCCGGTCTTCGGACCGGTCCTTCGCTTTGGGCGCCCGATCGCGCCGCGCGCGTTTGCCCCTACGATGACGGGATGCGCGAGGAAGCGACCGGCCGGACCGGCAGGCCTCAGCCCGAGCGGCTGAAGCCGGAGCGTCCGCGCGACGAGCTCGGCCGGCCCCAGCCGTGGGAGGCGGAAAACCGCCTGGAGCTCCCCGACTTCGACGGCAACACCATCGAGGAGAACCACCTCCTCGGGCTCGAGTTCCTCCGAACCGGCCACTACTTCGGCGCCCACGAGGCGTGGGAGACCGCGTGGAAGCAGGCCCGCGACACCGACGAGGCGGAGCTCTTCAAGGGCCTGTCGCAACTCGGCGCCGGCTGGACCCACCTGATGCGGGGCAACCGCCACGGCGCGATCACGCTCCTCCGTCGCGGCGCCGGCCGGGTCTCCCGTTACCCGGCCGGCCACCGGGGCCTGGACACGGCGGCCCTCGTGTCCCGAGCGGAGCACGACGCGGCCGCGGTGGAGCGGGGCGACCTCGTACCCGGCGCCGACGCCCCCATCACTCCTCCGGTCGCGTAAGCAGCTCGACTCGGAACTCCGAGTCCGTTCTCGTCGCCGCCCGGCAGGCGATCGCTCGGCGCGACCCCGCGTCCCCCGCGGCGTCCGCCGTGGTCCCGCTGCGAGTACGCTTCAGAGCATTCCGTCATACCCAGAGGGCCCCCATTGACCAGCGCGAACACCGATCCGGCCATCGGCTCCGAGCGGGCCTCGATCGACGGCGAGGTGGCGGGGCTGACGCTCGGCTCGATCCTGGCGCGCAACGCAGAGCTGTACTGGAACGAGCCCGCGCTGTCGTGGAAGGACCACGCGCACGGCGGCTGGCGCCGCATGACCTGGAAGGAGTACCGCGAGCGGGTCGCCGAGGCGACGCTCGGCCTGCGCAAGCTCGGCGTGGGGAAGGGCGACCACGTCGCGATCATGGCCCGCAACCGGCCCGAGCACCTCATCGCGGACCTGGCGGCGGTTCACGTCGGCGCGACGGCGGTGTCCATGTACAACACGCTCGCCCCGGAACAGATCCAGTACGTGGCCGGGCATTGCGCGGCGAAGGTCGCGGTCGTCGAGTGCCGCCAGTTCATGGAGCGTTGGGAGAAGGTCAAGGCGGAGCTGCCCGCGCTCGAGCACGTCGTGCTCGTCGACGACGCGCAGGACTTCGCCGACTACGAGTGGACCTCGTCCTGGGACGAGCTCCTGGCGTCGGGCCGGGAGGAGCTCGCCACGCCGGAGGGGCGCGAGCTCTTCGAACGGACGTGGAAGGAGACCACGCCGGAGGACGTCGCCACCCTCATCTACACCTCCGGCACCACGGGCCCGCCGAAGGGCGTGGTCCTCACCAACCGGAACGTGATCTGGACCGCCGCCTCGATCGACCGGACCGGCGCGTACCCCCCGGGCCTCCGGGGCATCTCGTACCTCCCCCTGGCCCACGCCCTGGAGCGGCTGGCCACGCACTACCTGTCGCTGTACAAGGCGGCGAACGTGCACTTCTGCCCGGAGGTCCTCCAGGTCTTCGAGTACGTCCCCGACGTCCGCCCCCAGGCGTTCGCCGGCGTGCCGCGCCTCTTCGAGAAGCTCCAGGCCGGGATCGTGGCCGGCATCAACGCCGAGCCCAACGAGCGCCGCCGCAAGATCGCCCTCGGCGCGCTGCACGCCGGCCAGGAGGCCGCGCGCCTCGAGCGTGAGGGCAAGCCGGTCCCGACCGGGCTGAAGGTCAAGCGCCGCCTGTTCGACCGGCTGGTGTTCTCGAAGATCCGGGACAAGATCGGGCTCGACCAGTGCCTGTTCACGGTGACCGGGGCCGCGCCGATGGCGCCGGACACGCACGACTTCTTCGCCGGGATCGGCCTCCCCCTGTACGAGGGCTACGGCATGACCGAGTCGAGCGCGCCCGCGACGCTGAACATGCCCGGGAAGCGCAAGGCGGGCTCGGTGGGCACGCGGCTCCCCGGTGTGGAGATCGCGCTGGCCGACGACGGCGAGGTCCTGATCCGCGGTGACAACGTGACCCAGGGCTACTACCGCGAGCCGGAGAAGACCGCCGAGGCCCTCGACGCCGACGGCTGGCTGCACACCGGGGACATCGGCCGCGTGGACGGCGACGGCTTCCTCTTCATCGTCGACCGGAAGAAGGAGCTGATCGTCACCTCCGGCGGCAAGAACATCTCCCCTGCGAACATCGAGGCCCTGCTGAGGGCCCACCCGCTGATCGGCCAGGCCGCCGCCATCGGCGACGGCCGCAAGTACATGTCGGCCCTCATCGTGCTGGACGGCGAGGCCGCGCCGGCCTGGGCCGCCGCCAACGGCGTCCCTTTCACAGACCTCCCGACCTTCGCGCAGGACGCCCGCCTGCGAGCCGAGATCCAGCGGGCCGTCGACGACACCAACCAGCGCCTCAGCCAGAGCGAGCAGATCAAGCGCTGGACGATCGTCCCCACCGAGTGGACCGTCGACAGCGAGGAGCTCACGCCCACGCTGAAGCTGAAGCGCCGGGTGATCCACCAGAAGTACGCGGACGAGATCTCGGCCCTCTACGAGGGCTGATCTCGGGAACGACGAAGGGGCCGGCCGCAGCCGACCCCCTCGCCGGGTGTTCCTCCTTCCTATTGGCCCGAGTCGTGGATCGCCGCCGAGTAGATGTCCGCGCCATGCCCGCCGAGCAGCAGCGTCCGGGCGTCGCCGCTCGAGGGGTCGAACACGTAGATCGGGTTCCGCGAGTCCGCCCACACCGGGTGGATCATCCCGTCGGAGCCCACGGCCACCGCGTTGTAGTCGCCCATGAACGTCGAGAACCCGCTGGAGCCGGGGAACTCGTTGGACGGCGGCATGCTGTGGTCGGTGGCCCGGACGTGCGAGCCGTTGGAGAGCCGCAGCGAGACGTCCATGTCCCCTGAGGACTGGTCGCCGCCGTACTTCCGGTCGTAGTAGGCGGCCACGGCCTTCCCGGTCTGGGGGTTCATGGCCGTCCACTGCCACCACTGGTCCGCGAGCGGCCCGTTCGTGGACTCGTTGGACACGACCGGCAGTGCCTGGGGCGCAGTCGTGGTCCCCGTGAACGAGGCGCCGCCGTTCGTGGAGACGCTCCGCAGGATGTCGTTGTTGCATCCGTTCACGTCGCCGACGCCCGTGTACCGGTTGATGCCGGTGGCGGGGTTGACCCCGGCGGGCGTGCAGTTGCCCCGCGTTGGATTCGAGTGCGGATTGATGTAGCTGCCGAGGTCGACGACGATGCTGGTGTTCGACAGCGCCGCCCCGGATCCGTAGTTGGACGCCCGGAACACGCTGTGGTTCGACAGCGGTGCCGTGGGAACGCAGGCCCGGAACGCGTCGTCCCCGGTGTAGGTGACGCAGTCGGGCAGTTCGTAGAAGTCCGCGACCTTCACGGGACCGCCGAACGTGGCGCCCCCATCGGTCGACTTCACCACGAGGATCTGGTTGTGGTTGTCGTTGGGGCCGCTGGTCGCGTTGTTGTAGTCGTCGAAGATCACGTACACGTCGCCGTTCGGCGCCACGAACGGCTCGGAGAAGCTGGTGTTGTCACACGTCCCCGGGGGGTTGGCCGGGTCGCTGAAGCTCAGGGGGCACAGGGTCGCGTCCACCCCGCTGATGGCTCCCGACTGGTGCCACGTCGCCCCGTAGTCGTCGGAGTAGGCGAAGTACACGGGAGCGGAGGAGAAGTTGAGGCTGTACTGCGTCCACGAGACGTAGATCCGGTCGGCGAACGGGCTGGACCCATTGGCGTCGACCGCCATGTACTCCTTGTCCAGCAGGCCGATGTTCTGGCCGTCCGTGCCGTCGTCGGTGGCCCGGACGACCGTGCTTCCCTGGAAGCTCCAGGACGCGCCGCCGTCGGCCGAGCGGAACAGCAGGAACGCGCTCGGACCGAACGCGCCGTTCTCCTCGTCGGCGGTCGCACCGCGGCCGAACACCTGGCACATCAGGTAGGCCTCGCCGCTCGAGTCGAAGCCGACCGACGTGTCGCCGCCGGCGTGCCAGTAGTGCCGGGGGTGGGTGAAGCCGGGTGTGGTGAAGGTCATGGGCGCGGTCGTGCTGCCCCACCGCTTGCCGCCGTCCATGCTCCAGTCGACGCCGCAGTTGGCGTCGCCGCGCCGGTAGTCGTTCTGGCTGGCGATCACGTTCATCGGGTCGGTGGGGTTGACGGCCGCCGCGGTCTCGTTCTGCGACGTGCCCCTGCCCCTGAGGCTCGCCGTGGTCTGGTTCGTGCACTCCTGGTTGACGCGGTCGTTCGTGCCCGAGTGGTCCGGACACGCGATGCCGCCGATCGAAGCGGGGGGCACGGACGCGGGCGTCGACGACACCCGGGCCGTGCTCCCGGCCATGTTGGGATCGATCGAGACTACACCCGACACATGGTTGAACAGCGGGCCGTGCTTGACGGCGCCTGCGGGCGTGACGCCCAGCCCGACCGCGAGCGGTACGAGCAGGGTAACGGCCGCCGCCGCAAGGAGAAATCGACGCATCGTGCACCTCCGAGGTTGGGGGATGGGGGACCGTTCCGGTCCCGGCCGGCGGAGCGGGGCGCTTCGCCTGAGCCCGATGCATCACCCCCTTCCCCGGCCCGCGACGTCGGGTACGGCAGCTCCGGGGCGGGATCGCTGTCCCGGGGGAGGGCGTGAGTCTATTGAGTGGCGTCAGCTCTGGTCAAAGCGAGCCAACGGACATCTGCACCCACATCCTGCCGAGAACACGGCGACGCCGATGAGCGCCGCTGGGTCTTGTCCGATGCTGCCTCGGGAGGAACGTCGCCCGAGGCGTCCGGCCGGCGACGGGGTGTAGCATCCCGTTTCTAGGGGGTGAGGGGCACCGCGGGGGCGGTCGGTACTCCCGCCTCGCGGGAGCGAGCACATGCAGTTCGGGGTGACGTTCATGCTCGACCCGCCCGTCGCCCGGACGGTCGAGTGGTCGAAGCGGGCCGAGGAGGTCGGGTTCGACTACGTCTGGGCGTGGGACTCCCACGTCCTGTGGCAGGAGTTCTACGTCACGTTCGCGCTGATCGGCGCCAACACCTCGAACCTGCGCCTGGGGCCGTGCGTCACCAATCCGGCCACCCGTGACATCACGGTCACCGCCTCGGCGCTGGCCACCCTGCAGGAGGTCACCGGGGGGCGGATGGACATCGGGATGGGCCGAGGCGACTCCGCCCGGCGGGTGATCGGCAAGACGCCGGTCACGGTCGACCGGCTGGAGCACGACGCGAAGCTCATCAAGGACCTGGCCGAGGGCCGCGAGATCGACTACGAGGGGACGCCCCTGAACCTCAAGTGGTCGGAGGGGCACCGGCTGCCGGTGTGGTTCGCGGCCTACGGGCCGAAGGCGCTGCGGGCCTGCGGGCGGACCGCCGACGGCCTGATCATGCAGCTGGCCGATCCCTACATCCTGGAATGGTCGCTGAACTACGTCCGCGAGGGCGCCGAGCAGGCGGGGCGCGACCTCGCCGACATCCAGGTCCAGGTCGCGGCGCCCTGTTACATCGGGGACGACCTCGGGAAGGCCCGCGACCAGGTCCGGTGGTTCCCGGCGCTCGTCAGCAACCACGTGGTCGACCTGGTGAACCGGTACAAGACCGCCGAGCTGCCCCAGGCCCTGACCGACTACATCGCCGCGCGGGAGGGCTACGACTACTCCGACCACGGACGGACCGGCGCCGAGCACGCCTCGTTCGTCACCGACGAGGTCGTCGACCGGTTCTGCGTGATCGGCACACCCGGGCAGTGTGTCGAGAAGCTCCGCGAGCTGGAGCGACTCGGCATGACCCAGTTCAACATCTACACCATGCAGGAGGACCCGGGCCCGGCCGGGATCATCGAGGACTTCGCGCGGGACGTCATGCCCGCGTTGAGCGCACCGAAAGAGGAGGTGCCAGCGACATGACCACTGTACGCGCGGCCGTCATCCAGGCCCACGCGAACATGCCCAAGGACGAGGCGGTCGACAAGCACGTCGAGCTGATCGGCAAGGCCGCCGCCGAGGGCGCGCAGGTGACGTGCCTGCAGGAGATCTTCCACGGGCCGTACTTCTGCGCCGAGCAGGACCCCAAGTGGTACGACACGGCCGAGCCGGACGACGGCCCCACCGTCACGCGCATGCGCGAGGTGGCGAAGCAGCACAACATGGTGCTGGTCGTGCCGTTCTACGAGATGGAACAGACGGGCGTTTACTACAACACCGCGGTCGTCATCGAGCGCGACGGCACCGTCGTCGGGAAGTACCGCAAGACGCACATCCCGCAGGTCGGGCCCTGCTTCTGGGAGAAGTTCTACTTCAAGCCCGGGAACCTCGGGTATCCGACGTTCGACACCTCCGTCGGGCGCCTCGGCCTGATCATCTGCTACGACCGGCACTTCCCCGAGATCGCCCGGGTGCTCGGCCTGAAGGGTGCTGAGCTCGTGTTCAACCCGAGCGCCACCGTGGAGTCGCTGAGCAAATACCTGTGGGAGCTCGAACAGCCGGCTCATGCCGTGGCGAACGGCTACTGGATCGCCGCGATCAACCGGGTGGGGGTGGAGGAGCCGTTGAACTCCGCCAAGTTCTACGGCTCCTCCTATTTCTGCGACCCCCGCGGGCAGATCCAGGCAAGGGCCAGCGATTCCGACGACGAGGTGCTCGTCCACGACGTGGACTACGAGGTGAACCGAAAGGTCCGCAACACCTGGCAGTTCCTGCGGGACCGCCGGCCGGAGCTGTACGGGGAGCTCACGGAGCTGCTCCCGTGACCGCCGCGGAGTTCCCCGACGACGCCGCGGCCCTGCTGGAACGCCACCGGAAGGTGATCCCGAACTGGGTCGCGCTGTACTACCAGGAGCCCATCGAGTTGGTCCGCGGTGAGGGCACCAGGGTGTGGGATTCCTCGGGCAAGGAATACCTGGATTTTTTCGGCGGGATCGTCACGACGATCTCCGGCCACGCGGTGGAGAAGATCGTCGACGCGCTGCGCGAGCAGGCGGGGAAGATCTCGCACACCTCCACGCTGTACCTGATCCGGCCGATGATCGAGCTGGCCGAGAAGCTCACGGGGAAGGCGCCGATCGACGGAGACACCAAGGCCTTCTTCGTGGGCTCCGGGACCGAGGCGATCGACGCGGCGCTGCTGTTCGCCACGACGTGGCGCCGGTCGAACCAGATCATCGCCCTCCGGAACTCCTACCACGGGCGGTCGTTCGGGGCGATGGGGATCACCGGGAACCGCGGCTGGTCTGCTTCGTCACTCACGCCGCTGAACGTGTCCTACGCGATGCCGGCGTACTGCTACCGGTGCCCGTTGCACCTCACGTACCCGTCGTGCGGCGTGGCGTGCGCGCAGGATGTCCGCAACGTGATCGAGACGACTACCTCGGGGGACGTCGCTGCGATGATCGCCGAGCCCATCCAGGGCGTCGGCGGCTTCGTGACCCCGCCACCGGAGTACTTCTCGATCGTCAAGGGGATCCTGGACGAGTTCGACATCCCGTTCATCGCCGACGAGGTGCAGACCGGGTTCGGCCGGACCGGCGACACCTACTGGGGGATTGAGGGATACGGCGTCGAGCCGGACGCGATGGTCATGGCGAAGGGCCTCGGCAACGGGATGGCCATGGGGGCGGTGGTCGGACGCACCGAGATGGTGGACTCGGTCAAGGCCAACTCGATCTCGACGTTCGGCGGAAACCCGCTCGCGACGACCTATGCGCTCGCGAACCTCGAGCACCTGGAGGAACAGGACCTCCAGCACAATGCGCAGCGTGTCGGGAAGTTCCTGATGGACGGGCTGCGAGACTTGGGCGAGCGCCACGAGGCCGTCGGCGAGGTCCGGGGCAAGGGCCTCCTGCTCGGGATGGAGCTGGTCAAGGACCGCGGGACCAAGGAACCCGCCGCCGACGTCGCCGGACAGGTCATGGAGGGGACGAAGGAGCGCGGCCTGCTCGTCGGCAAGGGCGGGTTGTACGGCAACGTCCTTCGGATGGCGCCGCCGCTGTCCATCACCGAGGAGGACGCGGCCAGGGCCATCGAGACGCTCGACGCCGCGCTCGGCGAGGCGCGGCTGTGACCGTGGTGCCTCGGCCAACTCCAAGTCCGTACCTGCGGAGGGATTACGCGGGTGGTCGGCGGGGTGCGCCTACGGTCGGCTCCGGGCGGCGCCCCCCACGGCTGCGCACGCACGCCACGGTGGGTGCGGTCCGTTGGCGCTGCCGCGTAGGGCCACCCTCCGCCTCCCCGGCGACCCCGCCGACCTCCCCTGCTTACCGACTCAGGGTGAGTGGCTGCGGCACGGGGGCGATGGCCGCCGCAGGTCCCGGAATCAACCGGAAGGAGGGCTGACGAGGGTGCGAACGCTGATCACGGGGGGGACCGTTGTCACTGCCACCGAGTCGGTGCTGGCCGACGTGCTTGTCGAGGACGAGAAGGTCGCGACGATTGGGGTGAACATCGTGGCCGAGCCCGAGCGCACGATCGATGCCACCGGGAAGTTCGTCATGCCGGGGGGGATCGACGTGCACACGCACTACGACCTGCCGTTCGGGGGGTCGTTCTGCTCGGACGACTTCGGGACCGGGACGCGGGCCGCGGCGTTCGGGGGAACGACGACGTCCGTCGACTTCGCCGTCCAGGACTACGGAGGGACGCTCCGCGAGGGGCTCGACACCTGGTTCGAGAAGGCCACCAAGGCACAGACCGATTACGGGCTGCACATGATCATCCGGGAGGTCAACGACGGCGTCCTGAACGAGATGGACACGCTGATCTCGGAGGGCGTGCCGTCGTTCAAGCTGTTCATGGCCTACCCGGGCGTGTTCATGTCGGACGACGCGTCGATCTTCCGGGCTATGCGGAAGGCCGCGGACGCCGGTGGGCTGATCCTCATGCACGCCGAGAACGGCGGGCCGATCAACGTGCTGGTCGACCAGTACGTTGCCGAGGGCAAGACCGACCCGCAATTCCATGGAATGAGCCGCCCGGCGATCATGGAGGGCGAGGCGGTCAACCGGGCGTTCAAGCTGGCCGAGCTGGCGGGGTGCCCGACGTACATCGTTCATCTCAGCTCGAGGGACGCGCTGAACGAGGTGCGGGAGGCGCGCGATCGCGGGCTGCCGGCGTACGCCGAGACCTGTCCCCAGTACCTGTACCTGTCGGCCGACGACATGGCCCGGCCGGGGTTCGAGGGCGCGAAGTTCGTGTGCTCGCCGCCGCTGCGGCCGGCCGATCACCACGACGACCTGTGGGCGGGTCTCAAGGCCGGCGACCTCCAGGTGGTGTCCACCGACCACGCGCCCTTCAACTACAAGGGGCAGAAGGAGCTCGGCATCGGGAATTTCGCCAAGATCCCCAACGGGCTGCCGAGCGTGGAGGACCGGTTCACGCTGCTGTACCAGGGAGTGGTGAACGGCCACATCTCGCTCAACCGGTTCGTCGAGGTGGTCGCGACCGCCCCCGCGCGGATGATGGGCCTGTACCCACGCAAGGGGACCATCGCGCCGGGGTTCGACGCCGACATCGTGGTGTTCGACCCGGAGAAGGAACGCACGATCTCCGCGGAGACGCACCACATGAACGTGGACTACTCCTGCTACGAGGGATGGACCGTGAAGGGCCTCCCCGAGGTGGTCATGCAGCGCGGTCAGGTCCTGGTCTCGGACGGTGAGTGGCACGGGCGGGAGGGCGCCGGGAAGTTCATCCCGCGCTCGCCGTTCGGATACGGAGGCTGATTCCCATGGGCGCGACGACGGTTCCAACGCTGATCGGCGGCGAGCTCCGGGAGGGCTCGTCGGACGAGACCGACCCCATCCCGAACCCGGCGACGGGCGAGACGATCGCCCTACTCCGGTACTCGAGCGTCGAGGAGATCGACCAGGCCGTCGCGCGGGCCCGGGCGGCGTTCCCGGACTGGGCCGACACGCCGGTGCCGGACCGCGCGCAGGTCATGTTCCGGTTCAAGCAGCTCCTCGAGGACCACTTCGAGGAGCTGTCCCGGCTGGTGGTCGAGGAGAACGGCAAGACGCTGCCGGAGGCCCGGGGCGAGGTCCGGCGGGGGATCGAGGTCGTCGAGCTGGCCTGCGCGGCCCCGACGCTGCTGATGGGCACGAACCTCGACCAGATCGCCGACGGCATCGACGAGGAGCTGGTACGGTTCCCGGTGGGCGTGGTCGCCGGGATCACGCCGTTCAACTTCCCGTTCATGGTCCCGCTGTGGATGCTGCCGCTCGCGTTGGTCGCGGGGAACTCGTTCGTGCTGAAGCCGTCGCAGCGCACGCCGCTGTCGGCCATGCGTTTGGCCGAGCTGATCCGCGAGGCCGGCCTGCCGGACGGCGTGCTCAACGTCGTGCACGGCGCGAAGGACGCCGTGGACCGGCTGCTCACGCACCCGGGCGTCGACGCGGTGTCGTTCGTCGGCAGCGCGGGAGTGGCGAGGTACATCTACGCCACCGGGGCGGCCAACGGGAAGCGGGTCCAGGCGCTGGGCGGTGCGAAGAACCACCTGCTGGTGATGGACGACGCCGACCTGCCGAAGACGGTGACCGCGCTGATATCCTCGGTGTTCGGCAACGCCGGCCAGCGGTGCCTGGCGGGGTCGGTCGCCGTGGGCGTGGGCTCGGTCGGCGACGTGCTCCTCCGGGAGGTCATCGACCAAGCCGGGCGGCTGCGCCTGGGGCCGGGGCTGGAGGACGCGACGGACATGGGCCCCGTCATCCGCGACGAGCGCCGCAAGGAGCTCAGCCACGAGATCGACCTGGGCGAGGAGGCCGGCGCCAAGCTGGCCCTCGACGGCCGGGGCGTCGGTCCGTCCGACGGCTTCTTCCTCGGGCCCACGGTCTTCGACGGCGTCACGCCGGACATGCGCTTGTGGAAGGAGGAGCTGTTCGGCCCGGTGCTCAGCGTGGTCCGGGCCGGCGACATCGACGAGGCACTGGACGTGCTGAACGCCAGCACGTACGGCAACGCGGCGTCGATCTTCACGACCTCCGGCGCGAACGCCCGGGAGTTCCGCCGGCGCGCGGAGGCCGGGATGCTCGGCGTGAACATCGGCGTCGCCGCGCCGATGGCCTTCTTCCCGTTCACCGGCTGGAAGAGCTCGTTCTTCGGCGACCTCCACGCGACCGGCGCCGACGGCGTGCGCTTCTACACCCGCCAGAAGGTCGTCACGTCACGGTGGTGGCATCCCGAGACCCTCTCGGCGATCGAGGGCCGCGGCGCATAGTCCGCCACCGGAGGAAGCGGGGTCAGTGCCCTCCTGCGCCGACGGTTGGCCCGCCGGTCTGGTTCGCCGCGAAGATCCCTTCCGGCATCTGGCCGTCCACCGACGTGAACGCCACGTGGGCAAGACCGTGGGAGTCGACGGCGAGGTCGATGAAGTCGAGGAGGTCGCGGTTCGTGCCCGGGACGGCCGCGCAGAAGATGCCCAGCGTGCACACGTCGCCGTGGTGCACGGACTGCGGCGTGAAATTCACCTCCGTGAACTTCCCGGACGCAAGGTTGGTCGTCTGCGACATGTGGATGTACCAGTCCGCGTTGGCGTCGCTGGTGGGCTCGTTGGGCTTGCCGTCCGGCAGGCTCGTGACCACGGTCGGCGAGTACAGATAGGCCACGTCGACCTCGCCCGGCTTCCCGGCGCCGATCGCCGCGAAGTAGTGGGTCCCCGTGCTGGTGCTCGCCTGGTACGGCGTGCCGGTCCCGTCGCTCTTCCCGTTCCACGTCTTCCCGCCGTCGAGCGAGTACTCGACGAACATGTCGTACTCGTTCCCGATGTTCATGGGGAACGCGACGTACGGGTTGCCCTGGTTGTCGAGGGTGAGGTCCGCGAAGATCTCCGACCCGTCGTGCAGCGGGCCGGCGTCGAACACCAGCTGGTCGGTCCAGGTCTTGCCCAGGTCGTCGGACCACGCGGTCCAGACCGTGTGGAAGGCCTGGAGCTGGGTGAGGTTGCAGCCGGTGGCCGCGTTTGCCGCGTCGGCGGCGAGCCAGGCCACGTAGATCCGGCCGGCGTGGGGGCCAGAGGGGACGATCCGCAGCCCGCCCGGGATCGTGCTGCAGAAGCTGTCGGCCTCGGCCAGCGGCGAGTTGATGACGTCGACGGGCGGTCCGAACGTCCTCCCGCCGTCCGTCGACATGTTCACCCAGATCTGGCTGGGCACGAAGTCGTGGTAGGAGAGCCCCACGACGGCCTGGTTCGTGGTCTTGTGCGGGGGGATCCAGGCGTCGGTCCACTGCCGGTCCACGAAGAAGGGCTGGCCGCTCGCGTTGGTCGGCTCGAGCGCACCGGTCGCCTCCTGCGGCCAGGTCGCGCCCTTGTCGAACGACTTCCACAGCGAGATCTGCAGTGAGTTCTGTGTGTTGTCGGGGAAGTTGACGACGTTGAGGTTCGTCTCGTACACGGCGCCGGAGGCGTCGGTGCTGACCGACGTGTCGCCGACGGACCCGGCGTCCGCCGGCTGCCCGCCCTGGGTCCAGGTCTTGCCGCCGTTGCCAGAGCGGGCGAAGCCCATGATGTCCCCCGGCCAGGACGCATAGAGCATCCCGCCCGGGCCCGTGACGAGCGACGGCTCCCCGCCCCCGTTGCGGGTCCCGACCGTCGCGATCGACGCGGTCGGCACGGTCGTGCCGGCCGACGCGGGGGCGCCCAGCATGGTGAACACCAGCCCGGCGGTTGCCAACAGCGCGGCGTACTTGAATCGCATTGCCCCTCCTCGTCCCGATTCGCGGCGCAAGGCGTTGTCCTCCGCCGCCGGATGCCGGAATCTAGGTACCCGAGCGCGAGGAAGGTGAAACGATTGCTCCGCTTGTCGTGGTCCGAAGTCAGTTCCGGGTGCCGGAAGCATCGAGCTCGTACAGGCTGAACCGCATGTCGTTCACGACCGTGTCGCCGCGGTGCTCGAAGCCTGCTCGCTCGTAGTAGCGGCGGATCCCGGGGTTCTCGGCGAGGCAGTCGAGGCGGAGGAATCGGTGCCCGGCGCGCCCGACTTCTTCGCGCATGAACTGCAGGCACTGCGCGCCGATGCCCGCACCCGGGTGTGCGCGCCGCACGGCGAACCGGTGGAGGTACAGCCCGTCGTCGACGGCGTCCGGCCAGAACAGCTGGTCCTCGGGCAGCAGCGAGAACGTCGCCAGGGTCTCGCCCGCGCGCCTCGCCAGGAACAGCCCATGGGAGTCCAGTGCCTCGAGGAGCCGCCCGTGGCCCCAGGCACCGGGGTCGGAGAACGTGCCGGGTGGCCAGGAGTCGAACCCCAGCTCGGCGGCCCATTCGATGGCGTCCTCCAGGACCCGGGCCGCCTGGTCGACCTCGGCCGAACCGGCCCGGCGGATCACCAGCTCGCCGTCAGGCGACACCCCGGTCACCGGACCGCGGCCTCGAGTTCCTCGCGGGCGGGCAGCTCGCGGTCGCCCACGGGATGCTCCGACGGGGTGGCCGCCGCAGCGTCCCAGTGCAGCTGGCCGCAGGCGGCGTCGATCTCGCGGCCCCGGGTGTCCCGGACGGTGACGGGGACGCCGCCTTCCCGGACGACGTCGGCGAACCGCCGGATCCGTTCCCGGGAGCTCGGCCGGTACCCGGAGTGCGGCGTCGGGTTCATCGGGATCAGGTTGACGTGGGCGTGCATCCGCCGGGCGAGCGGCGCGAGCAGGCGGGCCTGCCGGGTGTCGTCGTTGACCCCGTCGATCATGGTCCACTCGATGGAGGGCCGGCGGTGCGTGCGCTCCCTCCAGTCGGCGACCGACTGTTCCAGCTCGCCCAGCGGCCACAGGCGGTTCACCGGCACCAGCTCGCTGCGGAGATCGTCGTCGGCGGCGTGGAGGCTGACCGCCAGCCCCACCTGAGGATGGTCCTCGGCCAGGCGCCGGATGCCGGGGACGACGCCGACCGTGGACACCGTGACGTGCCGGGCCCCCAGGTCGAGCCCGGCGGGGTCGAGCAGCCGCGTCACCGCGTCGCGGGTGTGCCGGTAGTTCGCCAGGGGCTCGCCCATCCCCATGAAGACCACGTTCGTGAGGGGCTTCTCGACGCCGGGCCGGGCCGCCCGGGCGGCCCGGTGGGCCCACACGACCTGCGAGGCGATCTCGCCGGCGGTCAGGTTGTTGAGCAGCCCCATCTGCCCGGTGGCGCAGAACCCGCAGCCCATGGCGCATCCCGTCTGGCTGGACACGCACACCGTCATCCGGTGGGGATAAGCCATCAGCACGGCCTCGACGATGTGGCCATCGCCGAGTCGCAGCAACCCTTTCCGGGTCGCCCCGTCGTCGGCGTCGCGCTCGGTGATCACGTCGAGCCCGGCGGGGAGCTCCTCCGTCAGGCGTTCGCGGAGCGCCCGAGGGAGGTCCGTCAGCTCCTCGTAGGTCGCCGCGCGCCGCCACAGGCCGTCGAACACCTGGCGGGCTCGGAACGGTGGCTCGCCCAAGGCGGCGAGCCGTTCCGACAGTTCGTCCAGCGACAGGTCGTAGGCGTTCATCGACTCCGAGGGTACCGAGAGCGCCGATCGCTCACCCCGAGGCGATCAGCACCACGCCGGCGAAGCATGGAGTCAGGAGCTCAACGGGCGTGACGGTCCGGCGATCCTCCCGGCCACCAATCGTCCGTTTGGGCCCATTGACTTCGTGGACACACCTGTACAATCCTGTAGGTCAATCGGAGGTGGGTCTCCGAGTGAGTGAGGTGTCCGTCGCTCGGCGGACCCGGGATGATCGACAGCGGGGGGTAATGATGGCAGCACTTCGAATGCGGAAGCTGCGCGTAACTTTTGTCGTGGGAGCTCTGCTCCTGTTGAGCTCCGCCGCGTATCTCCAGCCGGCCCTGGCCGCGAACCCGGCCATCAAGAATTTCTCGTTCTCAGTGACACGGGCGAGCGTCGAGGCCGGGTCCACGTATCAGTACGGCCTCACCATCACGAACCAGGGGCCGAATCCTCAGACGATCGGGTCGGCCAATATCACCTTGCCGGCTGGCACGCGGCTCCGCTGCGAGACATCCACAACGAGCTCCGCCTGCATTCCCGGGGGCACGAATCCGGCACCGCCCTCGTTGAGCGGCCCGGGATCGACCCTCCCGGCCTCGAACGGGGACACACTGCTCCAGCTGCGCAACATGTCGGTGCCGTACCCCGGGTCGATCACCGTGTCGTTCACGGCCGAGGCGCCGTGCTCCTCGGCAGGGTCGCCCTTCGCCTGGACGGTGGCGGTCAAGCAGTCGAACGACTTCAGCGGGCCGCCCGGCAACGATTTCACCCTTGTCAACGGTGCCGCCACGACTGCGGTCACCCCCGCGTGCCGCCTGGACTTCCTCACGAATTCGAGCACTGGACTGCAAGTAGCCTCGGCGCAGGTGAGCACGAAGATCACGACCGATCCGTACAACGCAGCCGGCACCGCGGTGAAGGTCCGGGTGGAGGCCGGCGACCCCCAGACCACGACGGTCACCTTCTCTACCGCCACGGTCACCTTGGTCGCGCAGGGCGGCGGCGGTGGGTCGGTGGCGAACGGACACGACACGGCCTCCGCCGGCTCCGACTCGCCGGGGGTCGCCGCCTACACCGACACCCAGTTCGGCATCGCCGCCAAGGGCGTGGGATACACGTTGCGGGCGACGACCGCCGAGCCTGGGGTAGACGCGAGTGCCTCGACGGGTCCCGTCTCGAACTCGTTCAGCGTCGACACGAGCGTGGTGCAGTGCACGGGCGGAGGGGCCCGGTGCCATCTGCCCAAGACCTCGAGCGGCGGGACGGCGTACGAAGTCTTCGCCGACGCCCAGTCGGGCTACCTGGCCGCTTCGCTCAGCGTGCAGAACTTCGCGGACCCGGGCAACGTGTGCCCCGGCTCGACCTACGTGCTCCCGACCGAGTCGGAGGCGATCACGTTCAACGTGGTGGGTGGAACGGGCGCGAAGCAGCTCTTCTACACGATCGTCAGCCCGCTCCGGGCCGCCGCGAAGTACCAGGTCTGCTACGCGAGGCCGCAGGCGAACGGGTCGTTCGCCACCCAGAACGGGACGTCCCTGCTGCGCTCCGGGTACTACGTGGGGCTCTTGCTGCTCTGCAAGAACTCCCCCGTCAACACACCGTGCTACCAGGGCTACACCGTCGACAAGACGAACAAGGCGGTCACCCTGATCGTCAACGCGCCATCCGGTGACCCCTGGACACACTGAGCCTTCGGGGCGCCCCGGACCGAGGCCGAAGATGATCGGTCCGGGGCGCGCCCTGAGGGGGGCACGCCGAGGCATACACTCGACAGGTGCAGGTCTGTCCCAATTGCGGTGAGGAGAATCCGGACCGGTTCCGGATCTGCGGCCTCTGCGGCACCAAGCTCGCTCCGGACGTGGCGCCGGAGGAGGTCCGCAAGACCGTCTCGATCGTCTTCTGCGACCTGAAGGGCTCCACCGCGCTCGGGGAGAAGCTCGACCCCGAATCGCTGCGCGAGGTCCTGAGCGTCTACTTCAACGAGATGAAGACCGTCCTCGAGCACCACGGAGGGCGGGTCGAGAAGTACATCGGTGACGCGATCATGGCCGTGTTCGGCCTGCCCCGGGCGCACGAGGACGACGCGGTGCGAGCGGTCCGGGCCGCGGCCGACATGCAGCGCATCCTGAGCCGCGTCAACGACCAGATCGAGGCCCGGTGGAACGTCCGGCTGCAGAACCGGACGGGGGTCTACACCGGCGAGGTGGTCGCCGGGGACGTCACGACCGGCCAGCGCCTGGTCACGGGCGACGCCGTGAACACGGCGGCCCGGCTGGAGCAGAACGCGCCCACGGACGAGGTCCTGATCGGCGAGCCGACGTACCGCCTGGTCAAGGGCGCGGTCGAGGTCGAGGAGGTCGAGCCCCTCGAGCTCAAGGGAAAGGCCGAGCGGACCCCCGCCTACCGGCTGATCTCGGTCACACGGGACGAGGGGGTCGTGCGCCAGCTGGACGCCCCAATGGTCGGCAGGGAGAAGGAGCTCCGGGTCCTCATCGAGGGCCTCGACCGGGCGATCAATGAGCGCACCGGACAGCTGGTGACGGTGTTCGCTCCGGCGGGCACCGGGAAGTCCCGGCTGCTGCAGGAGCTGATCGCGAAGTCGGCGGGCCGCGCCACCGCCTTCCGCGGGCGGTGCCTGTCCTATGGCGACGGCATCACGTTCTGGCCGCTGGCGGAGATCGTCCGGGAGGCCTGCGGGATCTCCGACGAAGGGCCCCGGGAGGCCCGGGCGAAGCTCTCCGCGCTGCTCGGCGAGGACCGCTCGGACGTGGAGGAGCGCCTGGCGGGGGCCATCGGGCTGACCGACGCCACGTTCCCGGTGCAGGAGACGTTCTGGGCCGCGAGGACCTTCCTGGAGGTGCTGGCCCGGGAGAGCCCGGTGATCGTCGTCATCGACGACATCCACTGGGCCGAGCAGGCGTTCCTCGACCTGATCGCGTTCGTCCGCGACTCCACGACCGACGCCCCGGTCCTCCTGGTCTGCTCGTCCCGCCCGGACCTGCTGGAGGAGGAGCCGTCATGGGCGGAGGAGCACGAGAACACCCGCACGATCACGCTCGAGCCGCTGTCCGACGAGGAGAGCGCGCTGGTCGTGGAGAACCTCCTCGGACACGCGGCCCTGGACGAGGAGGCCAAGACGCGGATCATCCGGGCGGCAGAGGGCAACCCCCTGTTCGTCGAGCAGGTGCTGTCGATGATGGTCGACGACGGCGTCATCCGGCGCGACGAGGCCGGCCGGTGGGTGGTGGCCGGCGACGTGGGGAAGCTGGCCATCCCGCCCTCGATCAACGCGCTGCTCACCGCCAGGCTCGACCGGCTGGGGCCGGCCGAGCGCGCGGTGGCCGAGCGCGGCGCGATCATCGGGAACCAGTTCTTCGGCGGCGCCGTGAAGGAGCTGGTCCCCGAGGGGGTCAAGGATCAGGTGGACCGGTGCCTGGCCGGCCTGGTCAGGAAGGAGCTGATCCGGCCGACCGAATCGGTCATCGCCGGAGAGGAGGCCTACCAGTTCCTCCACATCCTGATCCGGGAGGCCGCGTACCACGGCGTGCTGAAGCGGACCCGGGCGGACGGGCACGAGCGGTTCGTGGACTGGGCGGAGCGCGTGGACCCCGACCGCAACGTCGAGTTCGCGGAGATCCGGGGCTACCACTTGGAGGAGGCCTACCTGATCATGGCCCAGCTCGGTCCGCTCGACCCGCACGGGCGGCAGATCGGCCTCCGGGGGGCGCAGTACCTGTCCTCGGCCGGGAGGCGGGCCCTGGCGCGGGGCGACATGCACGCGGCGGCCAACCTGCTGCAGCGGGCCGGGAGCCTGCTGCCGGAGCGGGCCCCCAGCAGGCCGAAGCTGCAGCTGGACGCCGGCGAGGCCCTCATCGAGGTCGGGGAGTTCATCCTGGCCGAGGCCTCGCTGGCCGGCGCCGAGGAGGTGGCCACCGAGATCGGGCTGCCGGCGCTCGCGACCACGGCCGGGCTCGTCCGCCAGCAGATGCACTTCATGACGGAGGGCCAGGGCACCGAGGAGGAGCTCATCGCGAGCGCCAACCTGGCCATTCCCATGCTCGAGCTGGAGGACGACCACGAGGGCCTGGCCCGGGCTCACCGCCTGCTGTGGATCGTGCACGCCACGGCCAGCAGGAACCGCGACGCGGAGCAGGCCGCGCTGCGGACCATGGAACACGCCCGCCTGGCCGGCGACCAGGTCATGGCCACCCGGTTCTCGACGTCGCTCGCGTTCGCCGCGCTGTACGGCCCCACGCACGTCCAGGAGGCCATCGAGCGATGCCGCCGGGTCCTGTCGGAGGCCACCGGGGACCGCAAGGCCGAAGCGCTCACGCTGTCGGTCCTCGCGCGGCTGGAGGGCATGGAGGGCGAGTTCGTGGACGCGCGGACCAAGTACCGGCGCAGCCGGGCCTCGCTCGAGGAGCTGGGCTGGCGGCTGCACGCCGCGCTGACCTCGCTGGTGTCGGGCCCGCTCGAGATGGCGGCCGGGAACCTGACCGCCGCCGAGGAGGAGCTCGCCCGCGACTACGAGGCCCTCCAGAAGATGGGGGAGCGGAACTACATCGCGACGACGGCGGCTTGTCTGGCGGAGGCCAAGTACCGCCAGGGGCTGTACGGCGAGGCCGAGGGGTTCTCCGCGGTGAGCCAGGAGGTGGCCGCGGTCGACGACGTCGCCTCCCAGGCGCTGTGGCGGTGCGTCCGGGGCAAGGTGCTGGCCCGGGCCGGGAACTTCGACGAGGCGGAGGGACTGATCGACGAGGCCGTCGGCATCATCGACCGGACCGACGACCTCAACCAGCAGGGCGACACCCGGCTCGACCTTTCCGAGGTGCTGGCCCTGGCCGGCCGGCGCGACGACGCCGCCGCGGCCCGCGAGGAGGCCGCCGTGCTGTTCGAGCGCAAGGGGAACGTCGTCTCGGCCGCGCGGGCCAAGACCCAGCTCTCGCTGGCGTAGGCCTCAGGCCTGCGCGCCCACCACCACCCCGTCGACCCGGGCGCCGGTCACGTCGATGCCGCACGCGGCGCCGGTGAGCGCCGAGCACAGCGTGTCGGAGGTGAACCGGAACCGGACCTGGACGTTCCCTCCGGGGGAGTCGAAGCCGAGCGTCACCAGATCCCAGCCGGGAAAGGCGGCATTGCGCCCGGAGTACTGCCCGAGCGGATGCCACGTGGAACCGTCGCTGCTCCACTCGGCGTTCACGTAGTCGAACCCCGACTCGGTATCGGTCTTCAGCCAGAACTGCAGCACGGCCAGTCCCGACTGCGTGGCGATGGGCGGCGAGGTCAGCGACGAGTCCATGTTGTCGATGTACTCGGTCGGCCCCTCGAGGCCGAAGCTCGCCGTGGCCTGGTCGTCCGCGCCGGCCGTGCTCCCGGGAGACGCGCGTGACCACGTCGGGACGCCGCTCGTCGTCCACCCCTCGGCGCCGGAGTCGAACGTGTACGACGCGTACGGCGTCCCCAGCACGGGCGGCGGGGGCGCGGGTTCGGGCTTGACCTTGCCCCCCAGCTTGGTGCCCAGCTCGATGGCCATGGCGGGCGTGGTTCGCTTGCCACCGGTGGACGTGGGCCCCTTCGTCGTGGAGTCGAGGAACGACAGCGCAACCCGTCCGTCGCCGAACACGGTGACGGTCTCGAAGTCGAACCGGACGTCGTTCCCGACCCCCGCGGTCGCGCCGGCGTCGCCCAAGCCCACGTTGGACAGGCGCTGCACGAACGGCGTGTCGCTCGTGATGTCGAGCTTGTACACCAGGTCCTGGTCGTTCAACGTGGCCTGGTCCTGCGCGCGGATGGCGACCGCGGCGACCCCCGCCGCCCGATTCGCCCGGAAGTCGATCTCCTCCGCCGTGAGGTCCCTGGGCAGCGGCACGGTGGCTGACTGCCAGGTGGCGCCCCCGTCGGTCGAGATCCGGTAGTCGAACGACGTGCCGTCCGCGGCGACGACCACGTTGTGCACTCGGCCGGCCGAGTCCACCTGGAACAGGCCCTGGGGCTGGGAGCCGTCGGGGAGCCGGTACGCCGAGAAGCCGAAGGTCGTGCCGTCGAAGAGCGACCACTCGGAGGACAGGTCCGGGCCGGCCAGCGCGTCGCTCCGCCCGAGCGGGGTCATCCTCCCGTTCGTGTTCGGCTCGATCCAGTCGTTCGCCGCGGCGGCCGCCGTCGGCAGGGGCCCCCTGGTCGAAGCCCCGCTCAGCATCTGCTGCACGGCCTTGCTGGTGACGTCGGTGTAGGTCAGGCCGTCGGTGCTGTAGAGGTAGACCTCCTTGGTCGGGTACCCCCCCTTGATGAACGACACATAGGGGTAGGTCTGGCCGCCGACCGTGATCGGGCCCCGGACCACCGAGATCCACTCCCGGTCGTAGAACGGCTGGTGTAGCGGCGTCTCGGTGTACGACCACTGCCTGGTGTCGGCCTCGTACTTGTACGTCTGGAGGTGGTCGCCGGAGTACGGATCCCATTCGACGCCCAGCACGTCGCCGTCCGGCGCCGCGACGATGGCCCCCTCGCCGTTCACCAGCGGCGTCAGCGGCTGGACCTGGTGCCAGGTCAGCCCGCGGTCGTCGCTGTAGTTGATGTAGCTGCCGCCGAAGTCCAGTAGGCGGCCGGCGGCCGTCGTGGTGAGGTAGTTCTCGCAGCAGTTCCCGGTCTCCTGGACGACCCGCCAGGTGGTCTTGGCGTAGCGGTCGTCCTTCGCGCTCGTCGTCCTGCCGTAGTCGACCCCCGGATAAGTGGCCGTCGAGACGGGCGGGGCGATCGGCACCACCCGCGCGGGAAGGCCGACCCCCGCCTGCGCGGGTCCGGGGGAAGACGTGACCATGGTGGCCAGGATCGTGGCGACGACCAGGATGACGGACGATCGAGACCCGGCTCGAAGGAGCATGGCGCTGAACCCCTTTCCCTGAAGGTCGTCGACGGTCGCTGCATCGAGCGGGCATCGGGCCCCGGCGCGGAGAGCGCCCGTCGGCGAGGCGTGCTTACCCCGCCCCGACCAGGCGAAACCCGGGGGCCCGATCGTGCCCGCGAGGGGGGTCGTGCGGCGTCCGGTTGACTTGTTCTAAGCTCGCCCGGTCGGCCGCGCCCCCCGACCCGTGTCGTCGATACCCGGAGGTGGGTGCGTGAAGCGACTCTCGATCGCGCTGCTGCTCGCGTTGCTCGTCGTCGCCGGCCAGGCCGGCGTGCGGCAACTGGATTCCCCGATGGTTGGCCGTGCCTCCGGGCACGCCGGCCGGCTCGGTTCGGCGGCTCCCCGCCAGGCCGGGGAGGCGGAAGGACAGGAGAGCCCGGAGGGGCTGTCCGACTACCTCGACGCGCGGTACTCGTCGGGGCGGAACGTGACGGAGGCCCAGGTCCGGCGGGCGATGGCGCAGGCCAATGCGGTGCCCACCGCAAACGCCGGGAGCTGGCAGCTGGTCGGCCCGGCGAACATCGGGGCCCGCGTGACCGACCTCGTGGTCGACCCGACCCAGCCCAGCACGATCGACGTCTCGATCGCGAGCGGGGGTCTGTGGCGGAGCACCGACGCCGGCGCGACCTTCACCTCGATCTGGCCCGACGCCAATCCACAGGCCATGGGCGCGTTGGCCCGAGGGTCGGACGGCACGCTGTGGGCGGGAACCGGCGAGGCCAACCCGTCCGGCGGGGGGCTGACGTTCTTCGGCAACGGCATCTACAAGTCGATCGACGGGGGGGCGACCTGGCAGCAGTGGGGGCTCCGGGACAGCGCCGCGATCGGCCGGATCGCGGTCGACCCGACCGACCGCAACCGGGTGTTCGTGGCGGCGTCCGGCTCGATCTCCCGGATCGCGAGCCAGCGCGGCATCTACCGCGTCACCGACGGTCAGCAGGACTGGAAGCTGGTGCTCTCGGCGCCGAACAGCACGACGGGTGGCATCGACATCGCCATCGATCCCGCGAACCACAACCGCATCTTCGCAGCCCTGTGGGACCACCACCGGAACAACGGCGCGCGGGTGTACGGCGGCGTGGGATCCGGGCTGTACCGGTCCGACGACGGCGGTAACACGTGGGCCAGGCTTCAGAACGTGGTCGGCCCTCCGTGCAGCTACGACACGGCCGGGACCGGCCTGACCAGCGACCCCAGCCTGGGCCGGATCGGTGTCGCGGTCGCGCCGAGCGACCCCAACCGCGTCTACGTCGTCGCCGGCACGCCGTTCGGGCCGGACAAGGGCTTCTACGTCTCGAACGACGGCGGCGACTCGTTCGCGTGCGGCGGCCGTCCCGGCGCGTCCGGCGGCTACCAGTGGTGGTTCGGGCGCGTGTGGGTCGATCCAGTCGACGAGAACCACGTGTTCAGCGCCGACGTCAGTCTGCGCGAGTCGAACGACGGCGGCCTCACGTGGCACAGCTCCAGCGGGGTCCACGCCGACCAGCACGCGATGGGGTGGGACCCGAACGTGTCCGGTCGCGTGTACCTCGGGAACGACGGCGGGGTGTACCGGTCGGACGGGAACGGCGCGGCCGGGACGTGGGTCCACGCGACCTACGAGCCGTGGAACCAGTCGTACCACCTCGGCGTGGCGGCCGACGATTCCACGAGGCTCGTGACCGGCCTGCAGGACAACGGCAGCGTACGCACGTGGACGGCGACGACGCCGCCGTCGGACCTCACGCAGTGGAACGCCTACAACGGGGGCGACGGCCACTACACCGTGATCGACCCGTCCGACCACACGTACTACTACGCCTGCTTCCAGCCGGTGCCGCCGAACCAGGACTGCGCGGGGTTCCACGACGCGGCGGGGGTGACGACGCGGTGGAGCTTCCCCAACGGCATCTGGCCGACCGGCATGCGGTGGACGACCGACACGCCACTCGTGCTCGACCCGAGCGACCCCAGCGTCGTCTACATCGGCGGCACCGTGCTGGGGCGGTCGACCGACCGGGGGCACACGTTCAGCGTGATCAGCCCGGCTGACCCGGACAGCCTGCCGGGCGTTCCGCCGGCCGACGAGCAGGACCAGGGCCCCTTCTACGCGAACGAATACGGCACGATCACCGCGATCGCGCCGGCGAAGACGGCGCCGAACACGATCTACGTGGGCACCGACACGGGCCGGGTGTGGAAGACGACCGACCTGGGCGCCAACTGGTCGCAATTCCAGGGCCTGCCGACGCGGTGGGTGAACTCGATCGTGGTCGACCCAACGGACGCCAACCACGTCTTCGTTGCGTTCTCCGGCTACCGCGAGGGCGACAACTCGGCCAACGTGTGGACAACTACCGACGGTGGCCAGACCTGGTCCAACATCAGCGGCAACCTGCCGAACGCCCCGGTCGAGATGATGCAGTACGACCAGCCGAACAACCAGCTGTTCGCGGCGGAGGACCTCGGCCTCTTCTTCCTGAAGAACGGCAAGAGGAACTGGTCGAGGCTCGGTTCGGGCCTGCCGCTGGCGCCGATCCTGGACGTGAAGCTCTCCGGCGACGGCCACACGATCTTCGCTGCCACGTTCGGAAGGAGCGTCTGGAGGCTGTCGCTGCCGTAGCGGATTCGTGCTCGGGGCCGGCGACCCGATCCCCGGCCCCGGGCGCGGCTTTCATGAAGTTGACAGGGCCTGAAGCGAACCGCACGATTGCTCCGCTGTGGGCCGAGAGCGGCTCACGGGCGCGTCGGAGGGGTGCTGGATGCGGCCGGGACGTTACGACTGGGAGGCTCGGCGGGACCGCTATTCCCGGCGGCTGAAGGGCGTTCTCCGCGAGCCGGAGGATCGCGACGGCATCCTCGCGTTCTTCGACACCCACCGCGGTGTGGAGGCCTACATGGAACCCCGGACCGTCGCCCATCCGCTGTCGGTCGTGCTCGTCGCGGACGACGGTGAGTACCGGCGCTTCGAGCTCGCGGACGACGAGTACATCCGCCTGTTGGCCAAAACGAGGTCGCTCCCCGTACTCGACGCAGGCAGGCTGGGCTACCCCCAGCGGATGCGCGACTACATGCGCCGCCAGCGTTCAGCCCCCGAGTCACGAGAGGTTGCCGAATAGCCCGGATTCGGGGCCGAGCCCATGCTCCGGCGACGCCCACCCGAGCCTCGCCGGCCCTTCGGCCAAGGCATCCGGAGGTTGTCGCTGCGGTAGCGCAACTCACCGGGATTCGGACGGCTGCGGGCGTGTCGCACGGCCCGCCCGCAGCCGGCGACCCTGATGCCGGCCACGATATCCAGTGAATGTGACACTTGTGTCCTGGGCGCTCACGATCCCGTTCGCCAGAGACCCCGTCGCCCAAGGCCGCAGGGGGCCTAGAGGAGGCGCCATGATTCGCATATCAGCACGAGCGGCTGCCTCGAGTGCGCTGGCGCTGACAATGTTGACCGCGGCTTGCGCCGCCAAGCCTCCTGACTCGACCGATCCTGCGGTGAAGGGCGTGGCTGATCAGTTCGCCGCGGGTATGACAAAGGGGCCTTTAGGAGAGCCGCTCAATGTCACTGCTCCAGATCGGTCGCTTCAGGACCTAGTGAGGGAGTTTGGCTCGGAACTGATCCAACACGGCGCCCGGATCGAGAGTGAAAAGTTCGCGTCGGGGGTCTCTATATATCGAATTCGCCAGAGGCGGGGAGTGGGACATGCGGAGGGCATCATGAGAGTGTGGGTCTCCCAAGTCCGCGAGCGGCCTCTTGTTACCAATATGGACTACGTGGAGACTGGCGCCAAGTGACCGGGCCTGAGCGATTGGATCCAACAGTGGCGCAGCAGGATGAGCCCGCCGAGGCTGAACACGTGTGCGACTCCTCACCGTTGTGTGGGTAGCTGGACTGTGATCCCGCCGAGGCAGAGGTGAATGACAGCGGCGAGGGCGTCCACGGAGTGGTAGCCGTAGCCGCGCCGTTGGATGAGGCGGATCCTGGCATTCACGCCTTCGAGGCGGCTGTTCGACAGGCCGAGCTCGACGGCGGCGACGATGCCTTCGAAGTTGCGACGGATCTGGCGTGCGAGGTTCACGAACGCGGGGATGCGGCTGCGGGTCGCTGAGGTG
>JBJMLO010000019.1:0-7952 GCA_045805265.1 Actinomycetota bacterium | reverse complement strand
GTTGTCGACCACGCCCACGTAGAAGTTGTAGAAGCCGCTGGGCAGCCGGAACCTCCGGGTGTCGGCCCCGCCACGAGCACGTCGCACCGCGGCCCGCGCGGTCGCCGGCGCCAGGACGTCGGCATAGGAAACCGCGGCCGCCGCGGAGATCCCCGCAGTCAGCAGCCCCCGCATGAACACCCGCCGGCCGATGGCGCCGTCGAGATAGCTCCGAACCAGCTCGCCTCGCTCCTCGCGTCCCATGATTCCCTCCCCGCAGCGACAGCGAGGCCGAGCGTAGGCGTCAGGGAGCATGCCCGCAAGAGGGACGATGTGTCGCGGAAGCAACCGCGTGGCCGCGTCTCGCTCGCGGACCCCATGGGAAGCCCATTCCTCAGCTACCGTAGAAGTCGATGAAGAATTCCCAGGAAGAGGTCCACGACAGCCCGTCAGGCTGGGTGGCCGAGCACATCCGCCGCTACGTCGAGACCGACGGCGAGAACGGCCACGAGTGGCGAGGCGTGCGAACGCTCCTGCTGACCACCCGAGGCCGCAGGACCGGCAAGCTTCGCCGCACGGCGTTGATCTACGGCCGCGACGGCGACCGCTACCTGGTGGTGGCCTCCCAAGGCGGCGCCAGGAACAACCCGAACTGGTACCTCAACCTGACCGCGAACCCCGATGTCGAGCTTCAGGTCGGCCCCGACAAGTTCCCGGCCCAAGCCCGCACCGCAACCGCGGAGGACAAACCCAAGCTCTGGAAGACCATGACGGCGATCTGGCCCGACTACGACAGCTACCAGGCCATGTGCCCGAGGGACATCCCGGTTGTTGTGCTCGAGCCGGTTGCGACGCCGGGGTGATCGGCGTCAGTCGAGGAGCTCGACCAGCCACTTCCGGTACTCGAGCGACACCTTGTCCACGCCGCGGATGTGCAGCTCCGCCGAGAGGTCGATGGGGAGCTCTTCGGGCTTCTGGGACTCGGTGACGACGCGGTCCTGCTCGGCGATCTCGAGCTGGAACCTGATGTACTTCTCGTCGTCTTCGTCGAAGTCGTAGTTGCGGGCCATGAACGTGAACGTCCGGCACAGCTTCGGCCCGATCGGCGACACCGCGATGTACACCGTCCAGTGGAGGTCGCCGGGCATGACCTGGTGGAACCACACCGTGAGCGGCATGAACAGCCGCCATTCATTCTGGCTGTAGACGGGCCCCTCGGTCAGGGCCGGGTCCAGCTTCTCGTTGGGCGGCTCGATCAACGTGGCCTCCCACCGCAGCTCGCCGCCGTCGCGCCGGACCTCGTGCTCGGGGACCTCCGGCCGGTTCCGGTCGCCGATCGAGCCGTCGTGGACCCACGCGATGTGGGCGAAGTCGATGAAGTTCTCCATCCGCCGCGCGCCGCCGCAGCGCCAGTCGTATGTCGGCACCGTGATGATCTTGAACCGGGGGTCGCCGAACTCTGGCAGCGTCGGCGCGGGGAAGACCGGCTCCTCGAGCGCCACCCAGATCAGCCCGTGGTCCTCGGTCACGCGGTAGGGCTGCAGCCGGGCCCGCGACGGGATGTTCGGGCCGTGTCGCGCCGGGATGGCGGTGCACATGCCGTCGGGCCCGTAGATCCACCCGTGGTAGGCGCACCGGAGCTGGTCGCCCTCGACCCACCCCAGCGACAGCGGCGTGCCCCGGTGCACGCACAGGTCGCGAAACGCGCGCACCTCGCCGGCCAGGCGAACCAGTACGACCTCCTCCCCGAGAAGCACGACCTTCGCCGGCCCCGCGCCGAGATCCGCGGAGTACATCACCGGGTGCCAGAACCGCCGAAGGGCGCGATACAGCCGGGCCTCGCCGGACACGTCCAGCGGGTTCTCGGACATCGTCTCTTCCATGTCGGCACCTCCTGACGGATCCCTCGGCCGGGTGGAGCCACCGAAGCGTTGCGCTGCGATTCTTCACGCTTCAAACGCGGAGCGCTCAAGGCCAGATCCCGCCTACGAGATTCGCGGGTCGGGATCAACGTCGATGATCATGGCGACACAGACGCTCAACGTCTCTCGGTCGGCAGATACACGACGCCGAGGTTGGTCCGTGGCACCCTGTCGTACCACACCCCGGGCTGATCCGGTTCTTCCCTCCCCCTCAGAAGCGGATCTCTGGCGAGGTCGATGAGCCAGTCGTAGACCTGGTTCCGCGTGAAATCATCAGGCCCTGTCGCGCGCCAGGCCCGCAGCGCGCGCTCGAGGCAGCCGGGATCGATGGTCCAGGGGCTATCCGTGCTCACGGAGGAATTCCGCTAGGTCCTCCGCTGGGATCCCGGGCTTACGCCTGGACGGTCCGGTGGTGCCGGACAGGGCTTCGGCGATCCGCTGTTGGACGGCGGGGGATTCCTTCATACGGCGCCGAACCTCTTCATCCGACAGGAGCGTCTTGTCGCGGCGTTCTGGATTCCCCGCCATCGCGTCCCCTTCCGATTCTGTATGACGCCGCTCGACACCCGCGCCACGGCCTGTCCGAATCCTACAAGCGACCACTGACACGCTTTCCAGGCGGCGGGAGTATCCTGCGCGACGCGGGGCGGGCCGAGGGACGAGGGCGACGAGCACTTGGCCGTGCCGGTGCACCCGGGAGCAAACGGTGCTGCACCCGCTCGGCCAACCCTGGGGCAGGCATGCCCGATGTCGCGTGGACGGCGTGACGGGAGGTGGGAGGTGGCCAAGCTGCAAGTGACCGGGTCGCTGTCACGACGGGACTTCCTCAAGACCTCGCTGATCGCGGGCGGAGCGCTCGCGGGCTCGTGGGTGCTGGCCGCGTGCGGGAACGGCTCGGGCGGGGGAAGCGGCGGTGGAGGCTTGACCTCGATCCGCTACCAGCTCGACTGGATCAAGAACTCGCAGTTCGCCGGCTTCTACATCGCCGACGATGCCGGCTACTACAAGGACGAGGGCCTGAAGGTCACGCTCCTTCCCGGTGCAGACGTGGCCTCGCACGAGGCCGTCGTGGCTGGCGGCGGCGCTGAGATCGGCACCAGCTCGTTCCTGTCCCGGATCGTCGATGCCGTGAACGCCGGATCGGACCTGGTCGTGGTCGGCGCCGGCTTCCAGCAGTCGCCGATCGGACTGATGTCGATGGCGGACAACCCCATCAAGACGGCGCAGGACATCGTGGGCAAGAAGATCGGTCTGCAGGAAGGAGCCACCTCGGAGATCAAGTTGATCCTGAAGCTGAACGGGCTCAACCCCGACGACTGGACCGAGGTCCCGGTCGGGTACGACCCGGGCCCGCTGCTCCGGGGGCAGGTGGACGGGTACTACGCCTACCTCACCAACCAGCCGCTCATCTTCGAGGACCGCGGGCTGAAGCTCGGCAAGGACTTCGTCGTCGTGAGCTTCCAGGACCTGGGGTGGTACCAGTACGGGTTCCTCGCGATCACCAAGCGCACCTACCTGGAACAGAACCGCGACCACGTGGTCGGGTTCATGCGCGCGACGATCAAGGGCTGGGAGCGCACGATCCAGGACCCCTCCCTCGGCATCAAGCTGACGTTGGAGAAGTACGGCAAGGACCTCGGGCTGAAGGAGCACACCGAGACGGCCACGCTCAACGCCCAGCTGCCGCTGATGCAGAGCCCACTCACGAAGCAGAAGGGCCTGTACTGGATGGACATGGACCTGCTGTCCGGCCCGATGTACACGGCCCTCCGGAAGGGCGGCCGCTCCGAGCTGCCGGCGCCGGACAAGCTGGTCGACCTCTCGGTCCTGCAGGACGTGTACAACGGCAAGACGAGCCTGCTCGGGAGCTGACCCCTGGCCGATCGGGTGCGAGACACTGCCGGGGTGACCCGCGCGGAACAGACGGCCGCCGGCCCGGGCAGCGCCGGCGAGACCCCGGCCATCGAGATGGCCGGCGTGTCGAAGGCGTTCCGCTTGGGCCGCGGCCAGACCGTCGAGGCGCTGGCGGGGTTCACGCTGCGCCTTGCCACCGGGGAGTTCGTCGCGGTCATCGGTCCCTCCGGGTGCGGGAAGTCGACCGCCCTGCGCCTGGTCGCGGGGCTCGACCGCCCGGACGCCGGCGCCGTCCGGCTGGCCGGCGAGCCCCCGGCCGAGGTGGTCGCAGAAGGGCGCCTGGGGGTCGCGTTCCAGGAGCATGCCCTGCTGCCATGGCTCTCGGTCTGGGGCAACATCGCGCTCCCGTTCAAGGTCCGCGGCAAGGCCGTCGACGAGGCCCAGGTCGCGAGCCTGGTCGAGCTGGTCGGCCTCGCCGGATTCGAGAAGGCCCGCCCCAAGCACCTGTCGGGCGGTATGCGCCAGCGGGTCTCGATCGCCCGGGCGCTGGCCCTCCGCCCGGACTTCCTGCTTCTCGACGAGCCGTTCGGCTCCCTCGACGCGGTGACCCGCCGCCAGCTGAACCTGGAGCTGCAAGGGCTGTGGGCCATCGGCGGGATCACGACGCTGCTCGTGACCCATTCCGTGGAGGAGGCGATCCTGCTGGCCGACCGGATCGCCGTCGTGTCCGGACGGCCGGGCCGGGTCGTGCTGGAGCAGGAGGTCCCGTTCGACCGTCCCCGCGGACGCGACGTCGAGCACACGCCGGAGTTCCGGCGGCTGACGGACGAGCTGACGGCGGCGCTCGACCGGGCCGCGGCGACGACCCATGAGTGATCGGGCCCCACCGGGAGATTCGGCCGTCGCGGTGGCCGGCGCCCCGGGCGATGCCGTCTTCGGCGAGCGCACCCGGAAGATCGCCCTCGGCCTGATCGGTGCGGCCGTCTTCGTGGGCCTGTGGGAGCTCCTGGCCCGAGCCGGCTCATTGGGGCTGACGGTCCCGCCGCTCACGAAGATCCTCCCGGCCATCGGAGACAACGCGAGCCTCCTGGGCCGGTCGGCGGCGGCCAGCGTCAGCCGGGCGGCGGAGGGCTATGCGGTCGGCGTCTCGGCGGCGTTCCTGGTCGGCGTGGTGATCCTGCTCCAGCCCCGCTTGGACGCCGGGGTCTACCGGCTGGCGGTGGTCGTCAACGCGATCCCGGTCATCGCCTTCGGCAGCCTGGTGGAGGTCGTGGGGCTGCAGTCCCTCACCCCGATGGTCTTTGCGGCGATGCTCGTGTTCCTGACGACGCTGATCGCCGTGACGAAGGGCTTCCAAAGCGGGTCGGCGGTGATCCACGACGTGTTGTCGGCGCTGGGCGCGTCGCGGTGGGAGCGGCTGGTCCGCCTGCAGCTGCCGGACGCGGTGCCCTCGATCGCGGACGGGCTGCGGATCGCGGCGCCGACGGCGTTCGTGGGGGCGCTGCTGGGGGAGTGGTTCGGGGCGGAGCGGGGCCTCGGGGTGCTGCTGATCAACGCGATGCGGAACTTCGACGTCGAGCTGATGTGGGCGTCGGCCCTGGTCGCGGTGGCGATCTCGGCATCGGCCTATGCGCTGCTCGGGGGACTCGAGACGCTGCTCGTCCGGCGGTTCGCCCGGACGGTCCAGACGCGGGGTGTCATGACGGCCGACATGCCGGACACGCGCTCGCGGGCGGTGCGGGCGCTGTCCTGGCCGGCCCGGTTCTGGGCCGTGGGCCTGGTGATCCTGGCGTGGCAGCTGTGGATCTCGCTGGGCCACGTCGACCGGATCGTGGCGCCTGGGCCGTGGAACGTGGTCACGTACGTGGCGGGGCATCTGGGGACGTACGTGGTCCAGGGCCTGATCACGGCGGAGGCCGCGATCGGCGGGCTGGTGCTGGGGATGCTCGCGGGGCTGGGGTTGGCGATCGCGGCGTGGCGCTCCCGGATCCTGAGCGGCCTGATCGCGCCGGCCGTCCTGGTGATCCCGACCGTGCCCATCGTCGTGATCATCCCTGTGGTGGCGAGGCTCATCGGCTTCAACCGGTGGACGGTGGTCGTCGTGGCGGTGCTGTTGTCGTTCTTCCCGGTGTTCGTGCTGGCGACGAGCGGGCTCCGGTACCGCCCGGCGGGGGCGGACGACGTGTTCTCGGTGCTGGGGGCGAGCCGATGGGGCCGCCTGCGGTACCTCGCGTTGCCGTCGGCGGTCCCGAATCTGCTAACGGCGGTGCGGATCTCGTCCGCCGCGTGCTTCCTCGGCGCGCTGGTGGCGGAGTGGCTCGTCGGCACGAGCGGACTGGGAGTGGTGTTCCGCGAGAGCCGCGCGCTGTTGCAGCCCGAGCGGGCGTGGGGAGCGATCGTGGTCGGGGTGTTCGTCTCGGTCGCGGCCTACCTGCTGGCGTACTCCGCGGAGCTCCGCGGCCGTGAGCGCTGGTCCTGATCCGAGGATGTCCCCAACGGAAGCCTCGGCGGGACGGTCGCTCCGGGAATTGCCGAAGTGCCACCTCCACCTCCATCTCGACGGCAGCTTCCCCAGGGCCTGGGTGAGGGAGCTCGCGGCACGACAGGGCATGGAGTTCGCGCCCCCGCCCGACGGCTTCGCCGACACCGACGAGTTCTTCCGGCGATACGTGGAGGTCCCCGCGCTCGTGAGGACGCTCGACGACCTGGCAGCGGGATGCCGGGCCCTCGTGGAATCCGAGGCTGCCAACGGGGTCGTGTACATGGAACCCGGCGTGGAACCGCAGCTGTACTCGCCCCGTCTGGGTTCGCTCGACGACGTGCTGTCGGCCATGTGGGACGGCTTCCAAGACGCCGCCGGTGCGACCGGGGTCGAGGTCGGATGCCTGATCGGGGTGAACACGGACTTCTCCGTCGAGCTGGCGGAGACTGTGGCCGCGGTGGCGGCCGCGCGAGCCGGTGATGGGGTCGTTGCGTTCGGCACGGCCGGGTTCGTCGAGCCAGCCGGGCTGCACCGGTTCCGGCGTGCCGTCGGCGTCGCGCGGTCAGCAGGGCTGCGCATCGTGGCCCACGCCGGACAGACCGGGGGACCGGAGAGCGTGACGGAGGCACTCGACGAGCTGCACCCCGACCGGATCGCCCATGGGATCCATGCGGCGCGCGATCCGAGCGTGCTGAGCAGGCTCGCCGAGGGAGGCGTCGTCTGCGACGTGGCCCTGACATCCAACGTCGCGCTGCGCGTGGTGGAGAGCTACGAGCGACACCCGCTCCCGAAGATGCTCGATGCGAAAGTGCCGGTGACACTGAACGCGGACGACGAGCTGTGGTTCGGCTCGAACATCGTCCACGAATACGAGCTGGCCCGCGACGTCTTCGGCCTCAGCGAAGAGGCGCTCGCCTCGATCGCGCTGGCCGGAACCAGAGGAACGGGCGCGTCGCCGACCGCCCTCGAGCGGTGCAGCACCGGCATCGAGGCGTGGCTGTCGGGCGGATGAGGGAAATCAGGCCACCGAGAACTTGGCACGAATCGACGGGCCGAATGCGCGCTACGCGCTTGTCGCCCTGCACTTTCATCGACGGGCTTCAGTCGCCCCCGAGGGCGGCGGAGCTACAGGACGTCGATGCTGGTTGGCGATGAGTACCCGGAGGCCTGCCCGGTCCCCTGGCTCCGAACGCGCCCCCGGAAGGAGTAGTTACCCTGCACGGCCGGCGTGAACGTCGTCTTGGCCTTGGTGACCCCGGTCTTGAACGACTGGAACGAGGCGTTTCCGGGCCGCCTGATCTGCACGTCGTACACGTAGCCGGGCTCCGCGGCCTTCTGCGCCCACTTGATCGTGAACGCCGTCCCGAGGTTTGCGAAGGCCGGGGTCCGCCCGACCAGCACGTTCACGGTCCCCGTCATCGTCGCGGAGTGGTTCGGGTCCTTGCAGTGGTACGGGAAGGTCCCCCCGGCCGGGAAGACCATGATGAACTCGGTGCGGTCGGGCGGCGAGTACCCCGAGTCGAAGTAGTCGAGCCCCGACGACTCCGTCGCGGAGTGGTCGTGGGGCCCGATGAACCCCCACGAGACGCTGTCCCCCCGGTGGCCCACCTCGACGTTCCCGTCGCCGAAGGCGTTGTCGACCACGCCCACGTAGAAGTTGTAGAAGCCGCTGGGCAGCCGGAACCTCCGGGTGTCGGCCCCGCCACGAGCACGTC
>JBJMLO010000018.1:0-129108 GCA_045805265.1 Actinomycetota bacterium | reverse complement strand
CGTACGGGGCCCCGCAGATCGCGTCGGCCTGGGCGGACATCAGGTGTTGGATGAACGTGCGGAGCATCTCCCGCAGCAGGTCGGTGTCGGCTTCCTCGAGGTGCTTGCCGAGCCAGACGAGCGGGTCCACAGTTGGTTCGACCACCGTGTTCCTCCTCTCCGAGTTCCTTGGTCGGTTCTCGATGAGGATGAAGCGGTGGTCTTCTACTTCAAGGACCCTCAGGTCGTTCGTACACCACGTCCGCGGACACTAAGAGCTCGACCGGGCCGCCGGATCGCCAGTACTCGCCGCGGTCGCGAGAGAGCAGGTCCTCGTCCACGAGGTACCGGCGGAGCGACGCGACGTCCGGGTGGAAGCGTCGGAGCGTCTCGTTGACCTCTCGCTCGTGATAGCGCACGCCGACGTCGAACTCCAGCGCGAGCCGGGTGAGGACCACCATGCGCGTCGCGCGCTTCGCAGGGATCTCCTTGAGCCGGCCGCCCACGAACCACTGGCGCAGGACCGTCTCCTCTTCCTCGTCGACTGCCCCGAGGGCCAGGCCGGGCTCCCGGGAGGGTCCGGCGTCGCGGGCGGCCGCCCGCAGCGCGTCGGCCGCCAGGCGGTAGGTCCTCCGGTCGGGGTCGACCGACGCGAGACCGGCGGACGCCAGCCGGTTGAGGTGGCGGCGGACCCGCGACAGCGCCAGCCCACACGCGTCGGACAGCTCCTCCGCCGTGCGCGGGCCAAGCGCGAGCGCGCCCGCGATCGCCAGCCGCTCCGAGTCGGCCAGCGCCCGGAGCACGGTGTCGGCGGTGACGGGGGACGGTTCGGTCACTGCCAGACCGGCAGGCCGAGGTCCTCCTCGAGCTGGCGGACCGGAGCAGGACCGTCCAGCCGCCGGAAGTACGCCTCGATGAGGAACACGCGCGTGCCGTCCACGAGGTGCCCGGCTACCGCCTTCCCGTCGGCGCCGCTGCCCGTCACATGGATGTGCACGAAGGGCTTCCCGTCCTTGAGCGATACGTTGCCCACTCCGCCCGAGATCTCGTGGGGCGCGTCGTACTCATGCCGCTCGTACTCGTGGGTGTCCTGGCGGTAGTACGCGACGGCCAGCCGCTCGACCGCGCCCACGATCTGCAGCGTCGCCGCGTCGAGCTCGAGCTCGGCGGCGGCCGCGTTCAGCCGTTCCAGGAGGTCGTCGCCGCGCTCGAGGCGGACGAACGCCGCCCGGCCGTCGTCCGACGGGTAGATTCGCATGTGCTCACGCTCCTCGGGAGTGTCGGTGGCGCGCAGTAGCGTGCGGCCATGGAACTTACCGCAGGGCAGCGCCGGACCCTCCGGGAGCTGATCGGGGTGGGGGACCCGCCCGGCGTGCCGCCCGGGTCGGCCGATCGGGTCCGGTCCCGGCTGGAGAACGGCCTCGCCGGCCTGCCGATCACCCAGCCGCTGTGGCTGTCGAAGAGCCGCCTGGACGAGCTCGAGAGGTGCCGGGGCCTGCTCCAGGCGTCGCTGGCCGGCGAGGGCGAGCCCTTCGCCCACTCGCCCCAGAGCGCGGCCGGCACGCTCATGCACCGGGCGATCCAGCTCGACGTCGCGGTGGAGCGCGGGGCCGACGTCCGGTCGGTCGTGGAGCGGGGCGCCGAGCGCCTGCTCGAGCAGGACGGCTCCTTCGCCGACCACTGGGCCTCGCTGGACGCGCTCGACCGGGCCGAGCGCCTGGCGGAGGCCGCGGCCTCGCTGGCGCTGTTCCGGGAGCTGTTCCCGCCCATGCCCCGGTCGTGGCAGCCCGTGTCCGAACAGGCCCTCCGGGCGAAGCTCGCGGGCGGCCTGGTCGTGCTGTCCGGCCGCCTCGACCTGGTGCTGGGACGCCGGTCCCGGCTCGTCATCGACTTCAAGTCGGGTGAGGCCCGTCCCGCCCACGCCGAGGACATGCGGTTCTACGCGCTGCTGTGCACGCTCGCCTTCGAGCGGCCCCCGTACCGCGTGGCGACCGTCTTCCTGCAGTCCATGGAATGGCAGGCCGAGGACGTCACGGAGGAGACCCTCGACCTCGCGGCGTTCCGCGTCGTCGAGGCCGCCACCGCCGCCGTCGAGCTGGCCGCCGGGGCCGACCCCGAGCTCACCCCCGGCCCCCACTGCGCCTGGTGCCCCCGCCGGGCGACCTGCCCGGCTGCCCTCCGGGTCGCCGCCGGCAAGTGACCGCGGACCCACGGTGTCGCGGCTCGCGGCCAGCCGGTTTGCCCGTGGCGTTTGGCTGACCTACTGTCGGGTAGGTTAGGGCCGCGTCCCGTTCCCGCCCTGTGGCCGGCCCGTGCCCGGACGGATGCGAAGGAGTGCTCGACATGGCGAAGGACCTGTACGAGATCGGTCAGATCCCGCCGCTCGGCGAGGTGCCCGCGCGGATGTACGCCCACGTGATCCGCCCGGAGCGGTTCGGCGAGCCGAAGGACGCCTTCCAGGTCGAGGACATCGAGGTCCCGGAGATCGGGCCGCACGACGCCCTGGTCCTCGTGATGGCCGCGGGCATCAACTACAACAACGTGTGGGCCGCGCTCGGCATCCCCGTGGACGTGACGCGGGTGCACGGGAAGCTCGGCGAGCCGACCGAGTTCCACATCGGCGGGTCCGACGCCTCCGGGATCGTCTACGCGGTCGGGGACCAGGTCGACGACGTGAAAGTGGGCGACCACGTCGTCATCCACTGCGGCCAGTGGGACGTCGAGGCAAAGGAGATTCGCGAGGGCCTCGACCCCGGGTTCCACGACTCTTACCGGATCTGGGGATACGAGTCGAACTGGGGGTCGTTCGCCCAGTTCACCAAGGTCCAGGCCCACCAGTGCCTACCGAAGGCGCCCCAGCTGACGTGGGAGCAGGCCGCCGCGCCGACGCTGGTGGGGGCCACGGCCTACCGGATGCTCATGGGGTGGCCGCCCAACACCGTCGGGGAGGGTGACCCGGTGCTGATCTGGGGCGGAGCCGGGGGCCTGGGCTCGATGGCCATCCAGATCGCAAAGGAGCTGGGCGGGCTGCCGGTCGCGGTCGTCTCCAGTGAGGACAAGGCGGAATTCTGCAAGAAGCTCGGCGCCGTCGGCGCGGTGAACCGCCGCGACTTCGAGCACTGGGGGATGCTCCCCCACTGGAAGGACACCAAGGCCTTCGCTCGCTGGTTCGAGGGGGCCAAGGCGTTCGGCAAGGCCTTCTGGGACGCGCTGGGGGAGAAGCGGGCACCGAGGATCGTGTTCGAGCACCCGGGCGAGGACACCGTCCCCACCTCGATCTTCATGTGCGACACGGGCGGCATGGTGGTGATCTGCGCCGGCACGACCGGCTACAACGCGGTCGTCGACCTCCGGTACCTGTGGATGCGCCAGAAGCGATTCCAGGGGTCGCATTTCGCGAACGACGAGCAGTCCGCCGCGTTCAACCGGATGGTGGTCGACGGCAAGGTCGACCCCTGCCTGTCACGAGTGTTCCCGTTCGCGGAGATCGGCGAGGCCCATCAGGTCATGCGGGAGAACCGACACAGCGACGGGAACATGGCCGCGCTGGTCAGCGCCCCCGCCGAGGGCCTCACCGACCTCCCCGAGTAGCCTCGCCGCGCCGCCTCAGTAGCCGCCGGAGGAGCCGCCTCCGGACGATCCACCGCCGGAGTAGCCCCCGCCCGAGCCGCCTCCGTTCCCTGGCGCGGCCGGTCCGCTCTGGCCTCCTCCTGTTCCCTCGGATGAGGAGCTGGTCGAGCCGAGCTGCGACATCACGCCGCCGGCGGACAGCGCGCCGACCACCAGGACGGCGGCGATCGCGACGCCGGCGGATCGGGTCGGCGCCCGCGACGGACCGCCGCCTCGGATCACCAGTCCCGCGGAGCCGACGACGATGACCGCCTCCAGCGCCGTGACGAGCGCGTCGGGGAATCCGACGGGCAGCACGACGCCGGCGTACTCGCCGACGGGGAGGCCGACGGTGCGGGACACCACCCACGTGACCAGTACGACCAGGTTGCCCACCGCGCCGAGCGCCAGCCACCACCTCGGGGCCCGGACCAGGGCCACGGCGCCCCACACGATCTGGGCGGCCGCGACCACCCCGAAGAAGGCCAGGTTCTGTGCGCTGTCGGCCCCCTCGGTCGCCGCGGCGGCGATGTGAATGGCGCCCGCGCCGATGCTGGCCAGCGCGATCGCGGACAGGACCCGCGCGGGACCCCGGTCCGGGTCGCCCGCCGGCCCGCTCAGCGTCTTCAGGCGTGGGGTCGGTTGCCTCGATTCCCATTGAGGTTCTGCAGACATGCGTTCTGCCTCCTCTTCCCCCGCTGGAATTTCGCTCTCACAAAGGACTACCGACGGGCCGGCGATTCGGATTCCTCGAATGCGTCAGGACATCGGGTTCCGAGACGGCCTGGTGCGCGGCGGCGGCGCCTCCGGGTCGCGGGCCAGTGACACGCCGAGGAGCGCCTCGAGCTTCGGGATCGTGAACTCGGCGCTACGGTGGACGATGCCCTCCATGCCGACCGAGCGGGCGCCCTCGACGTTGTGCAGGAGGTCGTCCACGAACACGCATCGAGCCGGTGGGACGCCGATCCGCTCGGCCGCCAGCACGTAGATCGCCGGCTCCGGCTTGCGCAGGCTCACCTCCGCGGAGATGACCACGGCGTCGAACAGGTCGCCGAATCGGTCGCGCTCGTAGCCGGACTCGCCCCACGAGTTCGAGACCAGGCCGGTGCGGATCCCGCCGGCCCGCGCGGCCCCCACGGCCGCGACCATGTCCGGGTCCGGTTCGAGCGCGCCGAACAGCCGGTGCTTGAGGCCGGCCGCCGCGATCGGTGCCGCGGCGCCGGGAGACAGGCGCCCGGCCAGCCACCGCTCGAACTCGGCCTGCGGGACCAGCCCCCGCTCCACTCGGGCCACCATGCCGTCGGGGTCGCCGCCCCCGTACGCCTCCTCGATCACGGCCTTGAACCGCTCGGGGTCGACGCCCGCCTCCAGAGCGAACGCCGCGAAGGCCCGGCCCATGGACGTCGTCATGACCCCGCCGTAGTCGACGAGGAGGCCGCCGAACGTCCCGGTATCCTCCACCACCCGCTCAGCCGGACAGCGAGCCCAGCAGCCGGTCGCGGAGCGGGCCCTCGGCCGCGGCGTCGATCGCCGTCCAGGCCATCGCCACGGCGCCGTCGATGACGGCGCGGTCCGCCGACTCCGTCACGCACGCCGCCGCGAACTCGGGCTGGTGGTTCACCGCTCCCGCTCCGTCGATCCCGAGCATCGGATGGATCGATGGGAGGCGCAGGGACACGTTCCCCATGTCGGTGGAGGCGGTGGCCCGCCGGACCACCTCGCCGAGGTCCGGGAATTGCCGGCCGAGCTCCTCCGCGTTGACCCGGTACGCCTCGAGCAGCTCCGCGTCGTTGTGCATCTCCGCGTACGGCGGGTACCGCGTGACCTCGAGCGTCGCCCCGGTGGCGAGCGCGCCGGCCTCGAAGCACCGCAGCACCTTCGGGACGAGGTCCTCCAGCTCGCGGAGCGTCGTCGACCGGGCCATCCACTGCCCCGTAGTGTCGGCGGGAACGACGTTCACCGCGTCGCCCCCCTTGGTCACGAAGCCGTGGACTCGGTCCGTCTCCCGGATGTGCTGGCGGAGCAGCCCGATCGCGGTCTGGGCGACGACCAGGGCGTCGGCCGCGTTGATCCCGAGCTCGGGAAAGGCGGAGGAGTGTGCGGCGCGCCCCGTGTACCGGACGTCGAACGAGGTGGCGGCGATGATCGGGAACTCCAGGACCTCGAACGGAGCGGGGTGGACCATCAACGCCGCGTGGACGCCGTCGAAGGCACCGTTCTCGAGCATGACGATCTTGCCGCCGCCGCCCTCCTCGGCCGGGGTCCCGAGGACGGTGACGGTGAGCCCGGCCTCGTCGGCGACCCGGGCCAGGGCCAGCCCGGCTCCCACCGCGGCGGCCGCGATCACGTTGTGGCCGCACGCGTGGCCGATCTCGGGGAGTGCGTCGTACTCGGCGCACACGGCGACGTGCAGCGGGCCGCCGCCGGCGCGGGCGGCGAACGCAGTCGGCAGGCCGGCGATCCCCCGCTCCACCTCCAGGCCGCCGGCCTCGAGCGCCTCGCATAGCCACGCCGCGGCGCGCTCCTCCTGGTGGCCGATCTCCGGCGCCCCGTGGATCCGGTGGGAGAGATCGACGAGCTCGTCGCGGGCCCCCTCGATCCGGTCTCGGGCCGCGTCCTTCGGCGTCGAGGCGGTCATGGCGTCTCTCCCGGCCCGAGCGGGGCGAGGGCCTGCAGGAACTCGGGGTCGTTCGGGCCGAGGCCGGCCGCGGCGCTCCGCCACAGGTAGCGCCCCCACCGGGGCTCGATGGCCCGGACGCGGTCGAGCTCCTGCCGGGCCTCCACGGGCTGCCCGTTGGGCGCGAGCAGGCATGCGCGCCAGAACGCGATCTCGTCGTCGCCCGGCGCGAGCTTCGCCGCGCGGTCCAACTCCTCGAGCGCCTCCGGGAAGGACAACCGCTCCGCCAGCTCCAGGCCCTTGCCCGCGTGCTCGAAGGCCCGCGCCAGCGTCAGCAGCCGGTCCAGCTCCGCCACGGGATCGCGGTGGTCGTCGACCCGGAGCTCGAACCGCCGGGCCCACGGGTCGCCCTCCGCCGGGACCACCACGAGCGCGGCCGACTGCCGCCCCCGCACGTCGCCACCCTCGCCCTCGGCCGCGCGGAGCGCGGCCATCAGCCGGTCGGCCAGGTCTCCCCGGGCCGCGGCGTACGCGTCCATCATCGCGCCCCACACAGAGGGTCGTTCCATCATGTTCGCCTGCGCGGAGACGCCGTCGCCCTCCGCGCTCCCGGCCTCCGCCACGCACCCGTCCCCGGTGAAGACGGCGACCGTGCCGCGGGCGTCCACCATCGCCACCTGCCGCTTGGCCTCCCCGTCGTCGTCGGCTCGGAGCGCCGCGAGGGCCTCGGCGGCCGGCGCGCCGGATCGCATGAGCCCCAGGCCCTTCGGGCCGTAGGAGGCCTCGACGAACGACTGGGTGGCGACCGCTCCCACACCGGCTTCGGCCCAGGGGACCAGCGAGCCGACGGCGAAGAAGCGTGTCTGCGTGGCCACCCCGAGCTCGCCGCTCTCCGGATCCCGCGCGACGATCGAATACGTCATTCCCGTGCTCCTCCTCCCGTTCCTTCCTCCACCAGCTCGACGAGCACTCCCGCGAAGCCCTTCGGGTGGGCGAACGCCACCGTGGTCCCCCGCGAGCCGGGCCGGGGGTGCTGGTCGGCCAGCCGGACCCCGTGCACGCGGAGGTGCTCGAGGGCCGCGGCGACGTCCGGGACCCGGTACCCCACGTGATGCACGCCCTCGCCCTTCCGTTCCAGGAACCGCCCCACCGGCGTGTCCGGGCCGGTCGGCGCCAGCAGCTGCACGAACGAGCCGCCCACCGCGAACAGGGCCTCCTGGACGCCGTCGGACTCCATGACCACCCGGTGGACGGGCTCCGCGCCGAGGACCATCCGGTAGTGCTCCACGGCAGCCTCGAGGTCCCGAACCGCGATGCCCACGTGGTCGATGTCGGTGGCGCCGATGCCGAGAGGATCAGCCATCGATGACGTCCTTCACGTCGTCCGTCCCGCGCGGTCGGGCGTCTCGGGCTGCAGCCGCGCGATGAGGTCGAGCGCGCCCGTCACGTGGTACGCGGGGAGCGCGAGAGCCCGGACCATCGCGGCCACGGCCTGGTGCCGGAGCGCCCGCCGCTCGGCCACGGGGAGGTCCTCCCGTGCCTGGAACACGTAGAACTCCACCAGTTCCATGAACTGCTTGAGGGACGGGACCAGCCCGCCGCGCTCATAGGCGTAGATCGTCTGCTGAGCCGCCGGGCATCCCGGCCGGGACGCGGCGTCGCGCGCGGCCCGGTACCCGGCCGCCCGGCGGAGGTCGCGGAGCAGCCCGCCGATCGCCCTCGCGGTGGCGTCGTCCACGGGCTCGAGCTTCTTCCTGGCCATGGCGCGTCTTCCGAAGAGGCGAAGGGAGCATCGAGCGACCCCGCCTCCCCCGGCCGCCCGCGTGCACGATAGCCGGTGCGTGCCGGCGGGGCCGACGCCCGGATCGTTGGGTTTGGCAGATGCGGATTCCGGTTATCTTGGCTGCTGACCGGACACTCCTGTCCGGACCATCGATGGCTACGACTTCCGACCACAGCACCCCGGCCGCCGCGGTGGAGAGCTCCGCCCTCCAGCGGCTGGGCAAAGCCGACGTCGCGCGGGCCCGCGCACGCACGTGGCGCCGTCGCGTCCTGCGCCTGGCCGTCGGCTTCTGCCTCGTCGACGGGTACCTGTGGTACCGGGACGCCATCGGCCGACCGGTCTCGCCGTCGTTCCCCCAGGGGATGCTCCCGTACCTGCCGGCGCTGTTGCTGGTGGTGGTGCTCGGCGGCGTGATGGTCATTCCGTTCGTCGCCCTGTCGCGCTCGCCCCACATCATGGTCCGCCCCGAGGACATCGAGGTCGGACTGTCGGATCTTCGCGGCCTCGACCCCCAGGTCCGCGAGGTGGAGCGCACCCTCGACGTCTTCCTGGGGTACGCGACCTTCCGCGACGAGCTGGGGGGGAACCCCCGCCGGGGCATCCTGTTCGAGGGCCCGCCGGGGACGGGGAAGACGTTCATGGCGAAGGCCATGGCCAAGCAGGCCGGCGTCCCGTTCCTGTTCGTGTCCTCGCCGGCGTTCCGGTCCGCGTTCCAGGGCATGACGGCAGCGAAGATCCGCGCGTTCTTCCGCGCGCTGCGCAAGGCCGCCCGTCGGGAGGGCGGAGCGGTCGGGTTCATCGAGGAGCTCGACGCGATCGGCATGTCCCGGGGAGGGCTCGCCGCGGTGCCGGCGCCCGCGGGCCGGGGGCTGGCGGTGTCCAACTCGATTAGCCAGGGCGAGGGCGGCACGGTGAACGAGCTGCTGATCGAGATGCAGTCGTTCGACCAGCCGCCGCGTCTCCGGAAGACGTGGAACGCCGTCATCGAGCGCATCAACGGATACCTGCCGCAGGGCCGGCGCATCACCACCCGGCGGGCGCCGTACGCGAACATCATGGTCGTCGCCGCGACCAACCGGGCGGACGACCTGGACCCGGCGCTGCTCCGGCCCGGACGGTTCGACCGCCGCCTGTACTTCGACCTGCCGACGAAGCAGGGGCGCCGCGACCTGATCGACTTCTTCCTCGACCGGAAGGCACACCACGCGCAGCTCGACGACGAGGCCGTGCGCGAGCAAGTGGCCCACGACACGCTGGGGTACACGCCGGTTGCCATCGAGCACCTCTTCGACGAGGCGCTCCTGGTGGGGCTCCGCGACGGGCGGCGGCAGATGAACCTCGACGACGTGTACGAGGCCCGGATCACCGAGGAGGTCGGGCTCCGCCAGCCCGTCACCTACACGGAGGCCGAGCGGGTCGCGGTGGCCACCCACGAGGCCGGCCACGCGACGGTCGCGCACTTCCTCGGCCGGGACCGTCGCCTCGAGGTCCTGTCGATCATCAAGCGCAGCGGGTCCCTCGGGCTGCTGGCCCACGGGGACCTCGAGGAGCGGTACACGCGCTCGCGCTCGGAGCTGGAGGCCTCGGTGGCGATCGCGCTCGGCGGGCTGGCGGCGGAGGAGCTGTTCCTGGGGGAGAGCGGGACGGGGCCGGGGGCCGACCTGGCCACCGCCACGGCCGTCGCCGCGACCATGGTCGGCTCCCTCGGCATGGCGGGCAGCCTCATCTCGTTCGAGGCCATGCGCCAGGGCCCGATCACCGGAACCGACCTGGTCGGGAGGGTGCTGGGGGACCGGGACGGCAAGGCCCGGGTGGAGGACATCCTCCAGCGCCAGAAGGACCGCGTGGTCGCGCTCCTCGAGGACAACGCCGACGTGGTCATCGCCCTGCGCGACGCGCTGGTCGGGCGCGACGAGCTGATCGGCGAGGCCATCACCGAGGTCATCGAGCGCGCCCTGTCGGCCCGCCCCGCCGCGGCGAACTGACGCCTCTCGTGTGGGCACGGCGACGGCCGGGCCCGCCGTAGACTGGGACCGACCCGATCCGCAGGAGCAGCCGCCATGAGTGATCGTTCCGTCATCGTCGCCGGGGCCCGCACGCCCATCGGGAAGTTCGCCGGCGGGTTCAAGAGCCTCCAGGCCGTGGACCTGGGCGCCGTGGCCATCCGAGAGGCCGTGGCCCGGGCCGGCGTGCCGGCCGATTCCGTCGACTACGTGATCATGGGCCAGGTGCTGCAGGCCGGGGCCGGCCAGATCACCGCGCGGCAGGCCGCGATCGCGGCGGGGATCCCCAAGGAGGTCCCGGCGATCACGATCAACAAGGTGTGCCTGTCGGGCCTGAACGCGATCGCGCTGGCCGACCAGCTGATCCGGGCCGGCGAGATCGAGGTGGCCGTGGCCGGCGGCATGGAGTCGATGACGAACGCGCCGTACGTGGTGCCCTCGGCTCGGTTCGGGGCGCGCATGGGCAACACCGAGCTGGTCGACACGATGGTCCGCGACGGCCTGTGGTCGACGTTCACCGACAAGCACATGGGCGATTCCTCCGACGAGGTGAATGCCGAGCTGCAGCTCTCGCGTGAGGACCAGGACGCCTGGTCCGCGCGGTCCCACCAGCGGGCGGCGGAGGCGTGGGAATCCGGGCGGTTCGCCGATGAGGTCGTCCCCGTCGAGGTCCCCCAGCGCAAGGGCGACCCCGTCGTGGTCGACCGCGACGAGGGCATCCGCCCCGACACCACCGCGGAGTCGCTGGCCCGCCTGAAGCCCGCGTTCACCAAGGACGGGACCATCACCCCCGGCAACGCCTCGCAGATCTCCGACGGGGCGGCCGCCGTGGTGGTGATGGGCGCCGCCAGGGCCGAGGAGCTCGGCCTGGAACCGCTCGCCGAGATTGTCGCGCACGGCATGTCCGCGGAGCGGTTCGCGTGGCTGCACACCGTGCCGGCCATCGCCATGCAGAACGCGCTGAAGAAGGCCGGCAAGGACGTCCACGACCTGGGCCTGATCGAGATCAACGAGGCCTTCGCGTCGGTCGCGCTCAACGCGACCAGGATGCTCGGCGCCGACGAGGCCGACGTGAACGTGAACGGCGGCGCGGTAGCGCTGGGGCACCCCATCGGCGCCAGCGGCGCCCGCCTGGTCCTGTCGCTGGCGCTCGAGATGCGCCGCCGCGGCGTCGAGCTCGGCGGCGCGTCGCTGTGTGGCGGCGGCGGCCAGGGCGACGCCCTGATCATCCGCAAGCCGCGCTGATCCGCCCTCGACGGCTGTCTCCTACACTCACAGGGAGTTCCGCGCGAGGAGTGACATGACCGACGACGGGCGATTCGACCTGCCCGAGGAGATCGAGGAGTTCCGCAAGCTCGTCCGGAAGATCGCCGAGGAGCGGATCGCGCCTCGAGCCGCCGAGGTCGACGAGACCGACGAGTGGCCCAAGGACCTGTGGGAGGTGCTGGTCGAGCACGGCCTGATGGGGGTCGGGTACCCGGAGGAGTTCGGCGGCGGGGGCGGCGGCTCGCTGACCTTCGCCGTGATGACGGAGGAGCTCTCGCGGGTATCGGCCGGTGTCACCCTGACCCCGCTGGTGGCCCGACTCGGAGCGATCCCGGTGATGCTGGCCGGGTCCGACGAGCAGAAGAAGGAGCTGTTCGGCGGCATCGCCGAGGGCCGTCACCTCATGTCGTACTGCCTCACCGAGCCCAGCAGCGGCAGCGACGCCGTCGCCATGAAGACGCGGTACGTCGAGTCCGCCGACGGGTTCCGGCTGGACGGGACGAAGCGGTTCATCACCGGGGCGGGCGTCTCCGACGCCTACACCGTGTTCGCCACGAAGGACCCGGCGCTGCGGGGCGACGGCATCTCCTGCTTCCTGGTGTACCGCGACGACCCGGGGGTCTCCTTCGGCAAGGAGGAGCAGAAGATGGGGATCCACGGGTCCCCGACGCGCGAGGTCTACCTGGAGGAGACCGAGATCCCGGCCGACCGGCGGATCGGCGCCGACGGCGAGGGGTTCAAGATCGCGATGAAGACCCTCGACTACTCGCGGCCGACGATCGGGGCCCAGGCGCTCGGCATCGCTCAAGGCGCGTTCGACTTCGCGGCGCGGTACATGACCGAGCGCGAGCAGTTCGGCAAGAAGATCAGCTCGTTCCAGGGGCTGCAGTTCATGCTGGCCGATATGGCGATGGAAATCGAGGCCGCGCGGCTGCTGGTCTACAAGGCCGCGTCACTGGTCGACGTGCACGACCCCCGGATGACCCTGTTCGCCTCGATCGCCAAGTGCTACGCGAGCGACGCAGCGATGAAGGTCACCACCGACGCCGTGCAGATCCTCGGCGGCTACGGGTACATGCGCGAGTACCCCGTCGAGCGGTTCATGCGCGACGCGAAGATCACCCAGATCTACGAGGGCACGAACCAGATCCAGCGCGTGGTGATCGCGCGGAACATCCTGAAGGCGCTCGGCGGCTGATCCAGGCGCCGGAGATCACGCCGGCAGGGAGCGCCGGCCCTGGCGCTCTGGGTCGCGTGCATCGGACACGCGCCCGTTGGAAGCCGTCAGCCGGGCGATTCTTCGCCTCGGTCCCCGGGAAGGTTCACGAGAGCCACGCAACCAGATCGGAGGTGAACGCTCGATGCCGAGGAGCGAGTGGACCGGCAAGCAGGAGCGAAAGTACGAGCACATCAAGGAGTCCACAAAGTCGCGAGGCGCGTCGACGAAGCGTGCCAAGGAGATCGCGGCCCGAACGGTGAACAAGGAGCGTGCCCAGCGGGGTCAGTCGAAGACTGCGTCGCGGTCCTCGGTCCGGGACACGCCGTCGTCCCGCCGCGGCGGCCAGCGTTCCGGCGCCAGCGGCCCCAAGGGCCGGACCCGGGAGCAGCTCTACAACGAGGCCCGGCAGATGGGCATCGGGGGCCGCTCGAAGATGAACAAGCAGCAGCTCCAGCGGGCGGTCGACCGGAAGAAGAGCTGAAGTCCGCGCTCAGGCGCAGCCGAAGTCAGCCCGCGGCCACCGCTCTACGTGGTCGGGAAACTTCACATAGACGGCCGCGTACGTGCCTCTGAAGACCTGCGGACCTACCCACAACGCTTCATCGCCTCGACGAAACCCGGTATCGATCGCATCGGTCGGCAGAGGCGTGTTGGCGAGGAACGGAGGCGTGCCCGGGTTCTTGATGCTGCTGTCACTCTCGACGTAGGAGTGGTCGTAGAAGCCCAGGAACCAGGTGCTCTCGAGGCCACAGTGACCGGGCCCACGGAACTCCGAGATGGTTCGGGCCGGTTGAGTGTGCCCTGCCAGGTCGGTCCACGCGCGATGCGAGGCCCGACACCCCGAGAGGGTCAACAGCGTCGCCACGAGGAGCATCGCCCGTACCCGCATGTCGGCCTCGTTGTACGTCGCTCGCGCCCCTCGCGGCTCAGCGGTCCTTCAGACGGTAGATCAGCCTCAGTGCGGATAGTTCCTCCGAGAAGCTGACCACCTTCACGTCCACGAGGCCAACTGCCAGGGCGACGTCCCGGACGTCGTTCTCGTTGATGGCCTTCGAGCCCTTCGGCCACAGGGCCCACACGGCGCCGTTCTTGGCGATGAAGTCCTTGTGCCCGCCCAGGCGGACGAGGTCCTCGCGCCGGTCGAACCGCACGAACAGCTGGTCGAGCCCGACGCGGCGGCGCCCCAGGAACACGTCGGCCGTCCGCGAGCGGAGCAGCGTCACGAACTCGGGGTCGTCGAGCCCGATGACCGCCACCCGCGCGCCCTCCTTCACGCCCAGCTTGTCGATCAGGGGCCGGGCCGAGGGGACGTCGTCGCGTGCCATCGGGCGACATCCTCCCCCCTCGACAATGGTGTCGCGTTCGGCCACGACGATTCCCTCCTGCGTCCCACCCCCCTCACCCGGTTCGGGGAGGTCGAGTCCTTGGGTGTGTCGGTGGCGGCCTCTATGCTTCGGCCGATGTTGACCCTGCGTGCCGACCCGTGGGCGCCCGACCACGGGATGGGCTTCCAGGCGGTCATGGACGACAGGCCCGAGGCCCGGGCCACCCCGCACGTCGAGCGCGAGGACTGGTCGGAGGCCATCGCGGCCGACGTGGTGGCCGAGCCGGGCCCCGTGTGGTTCGTCGACGGCGTGCGGCGGGTCGAGGTCCGCCTGATCGCCGACTCGGGAGGCCGGCGCGTGCCGGGCCTGTTCGGGTCGCACGCCGTCGGCTCGGTGTGCTCGGACGGGAAGGCCACGTTCGGGGAGCACCGCGTCGGACGGGTGCTGGTGACCGGCGGGGGGATCGAGCCCGAGGCCTTCGAGGTCTCCGTCGGCGAGACGGTGCTCCGGTTCCGCCCGGTGTGCGAGCCCGGCGCCGAGCCGGAGGCGCCGCTGTGGCGCCTGCAGCAGGAGATGCGCCATGCCGAGGCCGGCATGGCGGCGAGCCTGGCCGCGGAATCGGCGCGGCTGGTCCTGGTCGACGGGCCGCTGAGCCGCCTGGATGCGACCGCGTGCCCAGTGGTGGGCGTGGTGAAGCGTTACCAGCACCAGTACCTGGGGCCGGAGGAGGAATCGCTGATCGGTCGCCTGCGGCCGGGGGAACGCACGCCGCTGTTCGGGCTGGGCATGCCGGACGAACAGGTGGAGCGATACGCGTGGTACACGCGGCTCGTCCCGTGGCGGGCGCCGTGGCACGACCACGCGGGCGTCGTCCGGTGCGAGGTGCCGGCGGGGCTGGGCCTCGCCGATGCGGTCGAGGTCGCCGGGCGGGTCTCGGGGCTTCTGCCCCGGTACGCGGGCAGGCCGACCGACCCGCGCGCGCCACAGAACCTGGCCCCGGTCGGCGGGCTGGAGGCCTGGCTCCGCCACCGGATGGGACACCCGGGGATCATCCGGCGCGCGCTGATGGTGCACCTGGCGCTGGAGGCCGCGTGAGCGTCGAGGAGTTCTCCGAGCGAGTGGGCATGGTCCTCGGGACCGAGGACTCGACGCCGCTGACGTTCTGGGTCGGCGTCGAGCCCGAGTCGTACCTGCAGCTCGACGACGCCGTGATCGTCGACACCCAGGTTCCCGGGCGGGGCGACCTGCGCATCGCCGGGATCGTCCAGGACGTCCGGGCCCGGCACGAGGGCGCGCAGTTCGACACCGACGTGTTCCTGATCGAGCGGGGCGTGCTCCCGGTGGACACCGCCGTGGCCGCGCAGGTGGTCGCGACGCGGTTCGAGCCGGAGATCTTCGTGCCGCCCATGCCCGGGCTGCCGGCGCTTCGGGCCCGGGGCAAGGACCGGGACCAGGCGCTGTACTTCGACCAGATGGCCCGGCGCGTGCCGGCCGGGCTCAGCCGGGACGGCGAGCCGATCTTCCTCGACCTCGACTTCCTGGACGGCAGCCGCGGCGCGCACGTGAACATCAGCGGGATCTCGGGCGTGGCAACGAAGACCACGTATGCGCTGTTCCTGCTGTACGCGCTGTTCCACTCCGAGGTGCTGGGCTCCGCGCGCGTGAACACGAAGGCGATCGTGTTCAACGTGAAGGGCGAGGACCTGCTGTGGCTCGACCGGGCCAACTCCCGGCTGACCGAGGCCGACCGCGAGGACTACGCGAGGCTCGGGTTGCCGGCCGGGGCATTCGAGTCCGTGGGGCTGTGGGCGCCGCCGCGCGGCGGGACCGCCGGCGCCGCCGTGCCCCAGGTCGAGGGCCGCGCCGACGGCGTGCAGGCGTACTACTGGACGGTCCGGGAGTTCGTGCGCGAGCGGTTCCTGCGGTTCATGTTCGCCGAGGCCGACGATGAGCGGTCGCAGATCGCCGACCTGGTCGCGCGGGTCGAGCAGTACCTGGACCGGGAGTGCGAGGACGACCCCGAGCACGACGCGACGGTCGTGCACGCCGGCCACGTGATCCGGACCTTCGACGAGCTGTGCGAGGTCATCGAGGTGAACGTCGAGGACGACCACTCGCCCTGGCGTGGGCGGCTGTCTGACGCGACGGTGGCCGCGTTCCTGCGGCGGCTCCAGGCGGGGCGGTTCCGCCTGAACCAGAACCATCTGATCTGGGGCCGCGAGGCCGAGCACCCCGAGCGCCACCGTATCGACTGGGAGTCGACCCAGGTCACCGTGGTCGACATCCACAACCTCCATGACCGGGCCAAGCGGTTCGTCACCGGCGTCGTGATCAAGCGGCTCTTCGAGCAGAAGGAGCGGATGGGCCATCGCGAGCCGCTGCACTTCCTGGTGCTCGACGAGCTGAACCGCTACGCGCCGCGCGAGGGGTGGTCGCCGATCAAGGAGGTGCTGCTCGACGTGGCCGAACGCGGCCGGTCGCTGGGGATGATCCTGATCGGCGCGGAGCAGACCGCCTCAGAGGTCGAACGACGGGTGATCGCGAACAGCGCGTTCCGGGTGGTCGGGCGGCTGGACACGGCCGAGGCCCAGCGGAGCGAGTACGGGTTCCTTCCGGCCGTGACCAGGGCGCGCGCCTCGATCCTGAAGCCGGGATCGATGATCCTGCAGCAGCCGCACATCCCGATCCCGATCCAGGTGCGGTTCCCCTTCCCGTCGTGGGCCACGAGGGCTGACGAGGCCTCGATCGACCCCGGCGCCGACCCCTTCGCGGCGTTCCGAGAGGAGTAGCCCAGCGCTCGGCGGCCCTCAGTTCAGACGAGCCTGATCTCCGCCGGCTTTCCGGGCGCGACTCCCGATCGCCTCGGCCGGTGCGGAGCCTACGGCAACAGAACGCCCAGTCGGTCGGCGGCCGCTCGGAGGGCGGGATGGTCCAGCGATAGGGGCTCGGGTTCACCGAGGGGCTGGAGGTACGAGACGCTGCGCTCGGCGAACAGGGTCGCGTTCGCCCACGACGCCTCGAGCGTGGACCACCACAGGAACCCCGGGCCGCCTTCGTCGAACAGCGCTGCCGCCATGCTGCGGGTGCGGCTCCGGTCGCCGGTCGCCACCAGCGACGGCCGCAGACCCCGGGCCACGAGCTGCGCGGGATCGTCGAGATCGACGAGAGGAGACAGGTCGTCATCGGCGAGCGACACGAGCGCGTAGCGGGAGCCGTCGCGGCGAATCAACCTGGCATCGGTCAGGACCCGGCCCCGGAATGCCTGGATTCGCTCGGCAACCGCGGATTCGGGATCGCGGCTGACGTACAGCGCGCCGTACCGGTCGGGGTTGTCGTGACGACCGGTCGCCTGGCGGATCCGGGGGACGAACAAGGCGCCGCCCTCCGCCTGCGGCGCCCGTGCCGGGTTCCAGGGAAAGACGCGATAGAGCACGCGATCAGGCGTATGCGCCGGTCTCCTCGGCCTCGATGGCCTCGAGGACCTCTGCGACGCGGCCGGCCCCGAGGAGATCGATGGGTCGCCGGTTGCCGAGGTGGGCGTTCACGCCTTGGAGCCACTCCACCGCGGTGTCGCGCTCGTACACGTCGAGGAGGCGACCGAGGACGAACTCGACACCCTCGACCTTCCGCCGGTTGGTGGGGTCTGGCTGCTCCGTGCGGAGCCATCGACTCACCCGCGAGGGACTCACGCCGAGCATCCTGGCCAGCGATGCCTGCCCGCCCAGGTCCCTGCTGACCGCCCTGACCTTCTCCCGAACCGCCACCGGCATTCGCCCACCTCCGCATCCGTCCACTGACCATGCTACCGCAACGAATTCCGTTGCGGTCCGGCGGAGCCGCACGTGCCCGGCTGGAGGACACGGGCCCGCGGAAGGTGCGACACTGACCGATCTGGAAGGGGAAGTAGGTGGGGCCCGCGTGAACCGCTTCGGCGTGGTCACTCGAGCCGGTCGCGGCGTCGCCTGGCCGATCCTGCTCGTGCTGGCGGCATGCACCTCCCGTGGAGTGGGCCTGCGGAGTCTCCGGACATGGTCTTCGCGGTGTGTTGACCGCCGAATCACAACGGTGTGACTTGGGTCACAGGGCGGGGGTAGGCTCGGTGCCGAGATGAGATTCCTGCACACCGCGGACTGGCACGTGGGCAAGCCCATCCGTGGCCGTTCGCGGATGGACGAGTTCGAGCGGGCCCTGGGGCAGGTCGTCGAGATCGCCGTGGACCAGCAGGTGGACGCGGTGCTGCACGCCGGTGACCTGTACGAGCACCGGAGCGCGGCGCCGGACGCGGACCGGTTGGTGTTCGAGACCCTGCTGGCGCTGCACTCGCTCGGCATTCCGGTGGTTGCGATCCCCGGCAACCACGACTCGGCGCTGCGGCTCGAGGCGTTCGCGGGCCTGCTCCGGGCGGTGAACGTCGACATGGCGGCGCGGGTCCTCCCGCCGGACCAGGGCGGGGTAGTGGAACTCGGCTCGCGTGACGGCTCGGAGTCGCTGCGCGTTGCCTGCGTGCCGTTCGTCCCGGAACGCCGGTTCGGCAGCGCCGTCGAGCTGTTCGACTCGACGGAGGCCTGGTTTCAGTCCTATGCCGACGGGATGGGCGGCCTTTTGGACGCGATGACCGCGGGGTTCCGCGACGACGCGGTCAACGTGGTCCTGGCCCACCTGTACGCCGACGGGGCGAGCCTCGGGGGCGGCGAGCGGGAGGTGACGATCGGCCGGGACTACGCCGTCGCGCCCTCCCGGCTTCCGGCGAGTGCGTCCTACATCGCTCTCGGCCACCTCCACCGGCCCCAGCGCGTGCGCGGGTCGGGGGCGCCGGCGCGCTACTCGGGGTCGCTGATCCAGCTCGACTTCGGGGAAACCGAGCAGGACAAGTCGGTGGCGGTGGTCGAGGCCCATCCGGGAAGACCGGCGAAGGTCACGGAGGCGCCGGTCACCGCCGGCCGGCGACTGGTCGACGTGGAGGGGACGCTCGACCAGATCCACATCCGGGCGGCGGACCTCCGCGACGCGTACCTGCGCGTGTTCGTCGACACCGACGGCCCGGTCCCGGGCATCGCCGACCGCGTGCGGGAGTTGCTGCCGAACGCGGTCGACGTCCATCTTCGCTACGAGCGGGCGGAGGACGAGGCCCCCGCGGCGCCGCTGTCGAGCATGAAGCCCCGCGAGCAGTTCGAGGCGTACTACCGCAGCGCACACGGCTCCGACGCCGACCCCTCGCTCCTGGCGGCGTTCGACGAGATCGCCACCGCGGAGGACGACGCCTGATGCGGCCGCTCCGCCTGGCCATCCGGGGGTTCACGTCGTTCCGCGACGAGCAGGACATCGACTTCGACGGGCTGGACCTGTTCGCGATCGTCGGCCCGACCGGGTCCGGCAAGTCGAGCGTGCTCGACGCCATGACGTACGCGCTGTTCGGCGACGTCGACCGGGTCCGAGGCAGCGAGATCTCCACGAAGGAGCTCATCAGTCAGGGCCAACCGCGCATGGCGGTCACGTTCGACTTCGAGGTCGGCAACGACCGCTATCGCGTGACCCGGTCGCTGCCCCGGGGAGGAGCGACCAAGGTCCTCGTGGAGCGGTGGGACGACGACGCCTGGCGGCAGGCGGGCGATGGCGTCGACAGGGTGAAGCCCGCGAACGCGCTGCTCCAGAGGCTCGTCGGCCTCGACTTCGACGGCTTCACCCGGTCGGTGCTGCTGCCCCAGGGGAAGTTCTCCGCGTTCATGTCCGGTGACGCCGGGCAGCGCCGCGAGATCCTCACCGAGCTGCTCGGCCTCACGCTGTTCGAACGGATGGGCAGGCGCGCCCGGCAGGTCGCCAGGGACGCGAAGGACCGCGCCGAGTGGACCGAGGAATCCATCGCGTCGCGATACGCGGACGCGACGCCGGAGGCGCTGGCGGTCGCCCACGAGGTCGCGGCCGAAGCCGGCAAGCGGGCCTCGTCCCTGGCAACCGCCGCCACGAAGGTCCGGTCGGTCGCCGACCGGTGGAAGTCCGTCGCGGACGAGGCGCGCCAGCTGGCGTCGTGCGCGGACGAGGCGGCCGAGCTCGCCACGGCCGCCGGCCGTCACGCCGCCGGCCTGGCCGAAGTCGCGCAGCGTGCGGCGAGGGCGAAGGACACGGTGCGCGAGGCGGAGCTGGCCTCGGGAGCCGCATCGAAGGCCGCCGAGGTCGCCGCGGACGCACGCGCAGTCGCGGAAGAGCGGTGGGGGACCGTCGCCGCGATCGCCGCAGCTCGGGAGCGGGCCAGGCGTCTCCTGGAGGTCCGCATGGAGGCGTCCACCCGCCGTGCCACGGTGGCCCGGGCCGATGCGGACGTTCCCCTCGCGACGAACGCCGTCACCAGTGCCGAGGGATTGGCGGCCGAGGCCCGCGAGGCGGCGGCATCCGCGGCGGCCGAACGGGAGGCCGCCGAATCCGGGCTCCGGACGGTCGAGCACGCCGATATGGTGGCCGCCGTGGCCTCCGGGCTGAAGGTGGGCGACGAATGCCCGGTGTGCGGCGAGCCGCTGACGAGGCTCCCGAAGCGACCGGGCGCCGCGGCGGTTCGCGAGGCGGAGCGGGCGGTGCAGCGCGCCCGCGAGGCCGCCGAGCGAGCGGCGACCCTCGCCAGCCAAGCGGACGGCGAGCTGCTGCGGGCCCGGGACCGGGCTGCGGCGGCGGAGCGGGATCGGGATGCCGCTCGTGTGGAGCTCGGGCGCTGCGAGCGGGAGGCCGGCGAGCTGGAGGCGGCCCTGGCCGACGCCTTCCCCGATGCGCTGCCGGACGATCCCGTGGCCGAACTGGCCGAGCGGGCGGCCGAGCTGGACCGGTTGCTGCGGGAGGAGGCGGCTGCCGCGAAGAGCGCTGCCGACGCGGAGCGAGCGGCGGCGGACGCTCGAGGCCTCGCCGAACGCATCGCAGCGGACGCCACGGCGGAACGGGCAGGGCTCGAGGCCCTCGCCGTCGGCGCGATCGCCGAGCGCGCGGTTCGCGTCGCGCCCGACCTGTCTGCTCCGGAGCTTCGACGGCTCCCGGCCACCTCCGACTTGCCGGATCTCGCCCGAGCCGCGGCCGAACGGGCAGACGCGCTGGATCAGTTCGGCGCGCGGCTCGCCGAGTCCGCGAGCGTGCGTGCCGCGTCGGGCGAAGGGCTGCTCGACCAGGCCCGCCAGTCCGTGGCCGGCCAGTTCCTCGACGCCCGTTCGCTCGAGGAGCTGTCGGACGCCGTCGACCGAGCCGAGCGGGAGGCCATCCGGGAGCACGAGCAGCGCAAGGCCGAGGCGGAGGCGATCAAGCGCGACATCAAGGCGGTGGCGGACCTCCGCCGGGAGGCGTCGGAGCTCCGCGCGCGGGCCCGGCTCTTCTCGGACCTGGCGAAGGAGCTCCAGGCCGACCGGCTCATCGCGTTCCTCCAGGCGGAGGCGCTCCGGCTCCTGGCGGTCGGCGGATCGGACCGCCTGGCCTCGCTGTCGAGCGGGCGGTACGCGCTGGCGTACGAGGGCGACGAGTTCCTGGTCGTCGACCGGTGGAACGGCGACGAGACCCGCAGCGTGCGCACCCTGTCCGGCGGCGAGACGTTCCTGGCCTCGCTGGCCCTGGCGCTGGCCCTGGCCGAGCAGGTGTCCAGCCTCGCGGTGACCGAGCACGCCTCGCTCGACAGCCTGTTCCTCGACGAGGGGTTCGGAACACTCGACCCGGAGACGCTCGACGTGGTGGTCGAGGCCATCGAGCAGCTGGGCGGCGACGGGCGCATGGTCGGCGTCATCACCCACGTCCGCGACCTCGCCGACCGGCTGCCGGCCCGCCTGGAGGTCACGAAATCGCCTCGCGGCAGCTCGATCAGCCGCGCCAGCTGACCACGGCGCGCTCAGCCGGCAGTGGACCGCAGGCGCCGCATTGCCGCCTCCGCAGCGTGGAACCCGCACATGCCGTGGACCCCGGCGCCAGGCGGCGTGGACGACGAGCACAGGAAGATGTCCCGGGCGGGCGCGGCGTACGGCACGACCGAGGCCACCGGGCGGGCGAACAGCTGCAGGCCCCCGCTGGCGCCGCCGGAGATGTCGCCGCCCGGGTAGTTCGGGTTGTACCGCTCCAGGTCCGCGGGGCCCATCGCGTGCCGTCCCAGCACCAGGTCGCGGAACCCGGGGGCGAACCGCTCGATCTGTCCCTCGATCGCGTCGGTCATGTCCACCGTCGAGCCGTTGGGCACGTGGCAGTAGGCCCACACGGCGTGCTTCCCGGCGGGGGCCCGGGAGTCGTCGACGACGCTCTGCTGGGCGAGCAGCACGAAGGGCCGCTCCGGGTGCTTGCCGGCGGCGACCAGCGATTCGGACCCGGCGACCTCGTCGAGGGTCCCGCCGAGATGCACGGTCCCCGCCTCCGAGCAGTCGGGCGCCATCCAGGGAAGCGGCCCGTCGAGCGCGAGGTCGAGCTTGAACACGCCCGGCCCGCGGCGGAACTTCCGCAGCCGGTCCCGGTAGGTCGCGGGGAGCCGGTCGCCGGCGATCCGGTCGAGGTTCGCCGGGACCACGTCGAAGAGGTACGCGCGGGCGGACGGCAGGTCGTCCATCGACCGGACGTCGACGCCGGTCTGGACCTCCCCGCCCAGCGTCGCCAGCAGCGATGCCAGCGCGTCGACGATGCGCTGCGAGCCGCCCCGGGCCACCGGCCATCCCACGGCGTGCGCCGCCGCGCCGAGGATCATCCCGAACGCGGCGGTCAGCGGCCGTTCCAGCGCCAGCACCGAGTGGGCGGCCAGCCCGGCGAACAGCGCCCTCGCCCGCTCCCCGCCGAACGCCCCCTCGGCCAGCGCCCGCGCCGACCGCACCCCGTGGAGCCCGAACCGCGCCATCAGCACCGGGTGCCGCGGGGGCCGGAGCGGCCCCATCACCTGCGCGGCGAGGCCGTCGAACCGCTCGACGAACGGCGTCACCAGCCGCACATAGGCGGCGGCGTCCTCGGCGAGATCGGACGCCGTCTCCGACACCGAGCGGCGGAGGATCACCGCTGACCCGTCGTCCAGCGGATGGGCCAGGGGGGCCGGCGGCTGGATCAGCTCGAGCCCGTGCTCGTGGAGGGGCAGCTCCTGGAAGAACGGCGAGGCCGCCGCGAACGGGTGCACCGCCGAGCACACGTCGTGGACGAACCCGGGCACCGTGAGCTGGGCGGACCTGCTGCCCCCGCCGACGGTCTCCTCCCGCTCGAGCACCAGGACCGATGCCCCAGACCTCGCCAGGTGCACGGCGGCGGCGAGGCCGTTCGGCCCCCCGCCCACGACCACCGCGTCGTACCGAGCCACCCTCGCAGTCTTCCCGCCTTCGCCCCGCGGCGCACCGGTGGGTACGATCGCGGCGCAGTGGACACCGATCTGACACCGAAGGCGCCCTCGGATTCCGAGGTGGTGCTGGCCGAGCTCATGACGATCCTCGATGCGAACAATGTCGGGAACGTCCACGGCGGCGCGATCATGAAGCTCGTCGACACGGCCGCCGGACTGGCCGCCGTGCGGCACTGCGGCGGGCTCGCCGTCACCGCGGCCATGGACGAGATGGTCTTCCTCGAGCCGGTCTTCGTCGGGGACCTCGTGACGGTGAAGGCCACGGTGAACGACACCGGCACCACGTCGATGGAGGTCGGAGTTCGGGTCGAGGCCGAGAACGTGGCCACCGGCCGTTGCGTGCACACGTCGAGTGCCTACCTGGTGTTCGTCGCGCTCGACGCGGATGGCAAGCCCCGGCGCGTCCCGCCGGTGGAGCCCCGGACCGACGTGGAACGCCGGCGCCGGCGGGAGGCCAAGCTCCGGCGCGAGAGCCGTCTCGCGCGAAGCGCGGCGATCCGGGCGGCCAGGGAAGGGGCCGAGCCCCGGGAGACGCGCCAGGACCACGGTCGGTAGCGGAACGCCGTGCGGCCCGGTCGGGTGGCCCCCCTCTGTGGTGTCCACCCCCCGGGCCGCTGTGGCGGCGAGCCAGGATGCATTCGCGACCGACGTCGCCCCGGATCACCCAGCCTGGAAAGAATTCTCGGACCCGAAACCGCTACGCCGACTTGATCGGAGCGGTGAGCACGGGGTTGGAGGTGGGCGCGTCGACGCCACCGGCCCGCTCCACGGTGACGGCCATCAACACCGAGCGCGACGGGTCCGCGCTGACCGGGACGACGACCACGGAGCCCGGTGCGGGTGGGTTGAACGTCGGCCCCCGCGCCGGGGCGCCGCCGCCAGGCGGGAAGAGCCACACCTCGTACTGCTTCCCGGACGGGACGCCCCGGAGGTTCGCGCCGAACACGAAGGCCTGGTGCAGCCCGGGGCGGAACGCGACCGCCAGGTTCCCGGCCTTCCCGTGGAACTGCACGAGGTGCACGTCCGGATGGACCAGATAGGCGGACAGCGCCTGCTCCTGCGGGGGGACCTTCGCGCCGCCGTGGGCGAAGTACCCACCGGCGAACGCGCCGGCGACCAGCGCCAGCGCGGCGGCCACCGCGACCGCCGTCCGGGCGGTCCGTCCCGGCCGGGCCACGCGCTCGCCCCGCGGAGCACGCCGGCGCGCCGCGACCTCGTCGTCCGCCGGGCGCTCCGAGGTGGCCCGCCGCAGCAGGGTGTCCTCCATGCCCGCCGGCAGCTCGACCGGCTCGAGCGCGAACGCCAGCCGGCCGGCGATCTCGTCGAACTCCAGCTCGGCGCGCAGGCAGATCTCGCAGTCGCCGTGGTCCGTCCGGATCCGGGCGTACTCGGCCAGCTCCGGGGCCTCCATGCCGCCGAGGGCCCGGACCGAGAGGAGCTCCTCGATTCGCTCGTGCTCGTTACTCATCGCACACCGTCTTCCCGTGCCCGCTCACGTTCGCAACCATCCCAAACCCGTGCGAAGGCGCCGCATCGCGAGCAGCGTCCTCGACTTCACCGTCCCCAGCGGGAGCCCCAGCGACTCCGAGATCCGGCTCTGGGACATCCCCCGGAAGTACATCAGCTCGATCACCTGCCGCTGCTCGGCCGGCAGGTCGTCGAGGGCCCGGCGCACCGCGTCGCGTTCCTGCGGGAGCCCGAGCTCGTCGACGATCGCCTCGGCCGGGTCGGCCTGCTCGACGTCCACCGCGACCTGCTCGGCCCGGCGCCGCTGGGCCTCCTCGCGCCGGACCTGGTCCACCGCACGGTGGTGCACGGTCGACATCAGCCAGGCCCGGACCGAGCCGCGCCCGGCGTCGTACCCGGCAGGGTTCCGCCACACCGACAGGAAGGCCTCCTGCACCGTCTCCTCCGCCAGGGACGGCTGCCGCAGCACCCGCTGGGCCAGCGCGAGCGCCGAGGGCCCATACCGGCCGAACAGGCCGCGAAACGCCTCCTGGTCGCCCTGCCCGATCCGCCGGATCAGGTCGCGATCGCGCGCGTCGCCGAGGTCGGCCGGCCTGCTCACGGCGGCCGGAGCCTCCTGCATGCGGACGATGTCTTCGACCAGGGTCGACAAGGACGGAACCTCCGGAACGCGAAACTCCCGGAGAGAATTCGCAGCGCCCGGGCCCCCGGATCAGCCGGGCAGACCTCATCCTTCTTCCTCGGTGCACCGGCTGCGGCGGTCGGCCTCGGCCAGGGGGAATGCAGCGTCCTGATCCGCTCCGCTCGGCTCCGCGGGGCAGCCGCCTCCCTGGACTTCCTCGTCCCGCTCAGCTCGCCTCCACGCGCTCGCGGATGCCCTCGATGGCGCTCGGGTTCTCGAGGCTGGACAGGTCGCCGGGGTCCGTGTGGAGCACCGTGGCCCGGATGGCCCGGCGGAGGATCTTCGCAGAGCGGGTCCGGGGCAGCTCGTCGACGAACACGATCCGGTCGGGCCTGAAGGACTTGCCGAGCCGTGCCGCGACGGCCTGCCGCAACTGCTCGGCGAGGTCGTCGTTCCGCTCCCAGCCGGGCTTCGTCACGACGAAGCACCAGACCGACTGGCCCTTCACGTCGTGGGGCACCCCGACGGCTGCCGACTCCGCGACGCTGGGGTGCTCGCTCAGGGCCGACTCGACCTCGGCGGGGCCGAGGCGCTTCCCGGCCACGTTCATCGTGTCGTCGCTCCGGCCGTGGAGGAACCAGAACCCGTCGGCGTCGATCGTCGCCCAGTCGCCGTGGACCCACACGTCGGGCCACCGGCTCCAGTACGTGTCGAGGTACCGCTGGGGGTCGCCCCACACGCCGCGCGTCATGGCCGGCCAGGGTTTCGTGCATACCAGCTCGCCGACCTCGCCCGGCGGGACCGGCTTCCCGTCCGGGCCCCACACGTCCACGGCCATCCCCAGTGACGGGCCCCGCAGCGTGGTCGGCTTCAAGGAGGTGGTCGGCAGCGGCGACAGGAAGCACGCGCCGACCTCGGTCCCGCCGGAGATGTTGATGATCGGGCACCGGCCGCCGCCGACCTCGTTCAGGAACCACAGGTACGGCTCGGGGTTCCATGGTTCCCCGGTCGAGCCGAGGATCCGCAGCGACGACAGGTCGTGGCTGCGGACGTGCTCCACGCCGGCCGGGATCAGCGCGCGGATCAGTGTGGGGGAGATGCCGAGCGTGGTGATGCGGTGGCGCTCGACCAGGTCCCAGATGCGGTCCGGCCCGGGGTGGTTCGGCGCGCCCTCGTACAGGAACACGGTGGCGCCGAGCGCCCCGGCGCCCACGATCTCCCACGCGCCCATGATCCAGCCGAGGTCGCTGACCCAGAACAGGGTCTCGTCCGGATGGAGATCGGTCTGGTAGGCGACCTCCGAGGCGATCTTCACGAGGAACCCGCCGTGCACGTGCACCGAGCCCTTCGGCCGGCCGGTGGTCCCGCTGGTGTACGCGATCATCAGCGGGTGCTCGGGATCGAGCGGGTGGGTGTCGAAGCGGGCCGGCTGCCTCGCGAGCAGCTCGTCCCACCGGACGTCGCGGCGGTCGTTCCAGGACTGCTGTTGCGGAGCCTCCGGTAGTCTGGACCAGACTACGGCGTGGTCGACCGTGGGCGACACGGCGCAGGCCTCGTCGGCGATCGACTTCATGTCGACGGGATGGCCACGGCGGAAGAAGCCGTCGGCCGTGACCAGCACCCTTACCCCGGCGTCCTGCAGCCGCTTGGCCACGGCGTCAGCGCCGAAGCCGGAGAAGATCGGCAGGTACGGCGCGCCGATCTTGGCGCAGGCCAGCGTGGCGGCTACGGTCTCGGGCGCCATCGGCATGAAGATCCCGACCGTGTCGCCCGGGCCGACGCCCAGCCCGCGGAGCCCGTGGGCCAGGCGGTCCGCCGTCTCGCGGAGCTCCGCGTACGTCATGCGCCGCACCGCGCCGTCCTCCCCCTCCCACAGCACCGCGACACGGTCCGGCGTGCGCTCGGCCCACCGGTCGACGCAGTTGTGCGCGAGGTTGACGCGCCCGCCGGTGAACCACCTCGACCAGGGGACGCCGTCCGACGTGTCGAGCACCTGGGTGTAGGGCTCGAAGAACTCGATGCCGAGGTCCCTCACGACCGCGTCCCAGAACCACTCGACGTCGTCCTGGGACCGCTTCACGAGCTCCTCGTACGAACCGATCCCGTGCGTGCCCATGAACCGCGTGACGTTGGCCCGCTCCACGTAGTCGGCGGAGGGGCTCCACACGATGTCCATACCTCGGGGGTCCTTTCCGAATGCACGTTCTGTACGCTGGATCAGGCTTGGCCAAGACTACGGAACTTCGACCCCGGGAGGCAGAGCTTCCCCGCCCCGCCGCGTCCTCGCGACCCCGTCGATGGCCGGTCGCGGTCCTCTTGATCGTCTCCATGGTGGGCTCGCTCGCGGTCGCGGCCGGCTCAGCGTACGGCTATTACCTCTTCAAGCGAGCCGACGCAGGCTTGAAACACGCACCTCCAGGGCAGGCCAGCAAGGAGCCGCAGTTCATTCCCCCCTGCGCCACGTCGGCGTGCACCTACCTGGTCATCGGGAACGACTCCCGCAAGGGGCTCCCGAAGAGCCAGCAGAACGTTGCGGGCCACCGTTCAGACACGATCATGCTGGTGCGCATCGACGCCAAGCAGGGGAAGACGATCGTGCTGTCGTTCCCGCGAGACCTCTGGGTCCACATCCCCAACCAAGGCTGGGGGAAGATCACCTCCGCGTACCAGGGCGGTCCCATACGCGTCGCCGAGGTCGTCACCCACCTCACCGGCATCGAGATCAACCACTTCGTCTCCGTCGACCTCGCCGGCTTCCAGTCCGTGGTCGACGCGATCGGGACGATCCCGATCTGCATCTCCGCGCCGCTCGTCGACCCGACGCACTTCTCCGGCCTGGACCTCCCTCACGCCGGGTGCTACGACCTCAACGGGGGCCAGGCGCTGGCGTTCGTCCGGGCGCGGCACATCTGCGGCGAGGGCGGCATCCCGGACTTCAACCGGATCAGCCGCCAGCAGCAGTTCCTCCGCGCGGTGTTGGCGAAGGTCCTGAGCCCGGCGATGGTCTTCCGTGCCCCCGGTTTGATCAGGAAGGTTGCCGGGAGCCTCCTGGTCGACCACAGGCTGAACCTGGCCGACCTCATCTACCTGTCCCGGCAGCTCAGCGGTGTGGGGACGAGCGCCGTCGACTTCCGAACGGTCCCCGGGAACCCGTACGCCACGGTGGAGACGAGCATCGGGACGCAGGACGTGGTAACCCTGCTGCCGCAGGCCAAGGAACTGTTCAGGCGCCTGCGGGAGGGCAAGCCCCTCGGGAAGCTCGGCCTGTCGACCACGCAGACGCCGCCCTCCACCGCGGTGATCCCGGTACAGGTGGTTGACGATTCCTCGAACGGCGCGGCGACGCAGGTGAACGACTACCTCCAGCGGTCGGGTTTCGAGGTCCAGCCGGTCACGACGACGAACTCGTTCGGAATGGCCGGGCCGGTGATCCTGTTCGCCCCCTCGCCCGCCGGGAAGCAGGCGGCCGACGTCGTCCACGGGTACCTCAAGCAGATCCCGGAGCACAAGGCGCCGCCCGGGACGCTCTCCGGGCTCGAGGTCGGAGTGGTGATCCCGAGCACGTACGAGGGCGTGCCGATCTCGTCGCCTCAGCCGTCGTCCTCGCCCGCTCCCGGCGGTTCCGGCTGCTCCGCCTGACCGCTCCGGATGCGGGCGTTCATCGACACGCGGCCGGCGGTGGCCCGGGTCCGGACGGGCGTGGGGAACTACACCCGCCAACTGGTCCGGCTGCTGCCGGTCGTCGACCCCGAGACGACGTACGTGGGCTGGCCGAGATCGGTGTTGCGCGTCATGGGCTCGTCGGGGGGGCCCGACCGGGCCGGCTGGACGGAGACCGGTCGGGCCGGCCTGAAGGCGCGGGCCAAGCGGGCGGTGGTTCGCCACGAGCTTCCCCGGGTCGAGTGGATCGCGAGGTTCGACGTCCTGCTGGCCCCGAACTTCGTCCCGCCCCCGACCCGGAGGCCGTTCGCGGTCACGGTCCACGACCTGGCGTTCCGGCTGTTCCCCGACTCGGCGTCCGCGGGGACGCGGGAGTACCTGTCGCGGGTCGGAGGGGCCCTGCGCCGGGCCTCGCGCGTCGTCGTGCCGTCCGAGCGGACCCGGCAGGACCTGCTCGACGCCTACCCGGTGTCCGCTGACCGCGTCGAGACGGTCCCGCTGGGCGTGGACACCGACGTGTTCCGGCCCGCGCCCGAGGAAGCGGTGCGGGCGATCCGGGACCGTCACGGGATCGACGGGCCGTACCTCCTGTTCCTCGGAGGCATCGAGCGGAGGAAGAACCTGCCGTCGATGCTTCGCGCCTACGCCTCGCTGGGGGAGGTCGTTCGCCCCTGGCTCGTGGTGGCCGGTCCGGCGCCGCACTGGCATCCGGAGGGCTCGGCCCTGTTGCGGACGGCGCTCGACGACCTGACGCCCGAGGTCCGTCGCCTCGTGGTCCTGACCGGGTGGGTGCCGGAGCGCGACTCGGTCGCATTGCTGACGGGCGCCGAGGCCCTCGTGTACGTGTCGTCGTACGAGGGGTTCGGGCTCCCGGTCCTCGAGGCGATGGCGTGCGAGACGCCGGTGCTGACGTCGGCCGTCTCGGCGCTCCCCGAGACCGCCGGCGACGCGGCGCTGCTCGTCGATCCGGGGGACGTCGAGGCGATCGCCCACGGCATGGAGCGGATTCTCACGGACAGCGCGCTGCGCGAGGCGCTCCTCGCCGCCGGGACGGCCCGGGCCGCCGGGTTCCGGTGGGAGGAGACCGCCCGGCGCACGGCGCGCATCCTGCACGAGGCGCACGGAACGAAGGGCTAGCGGATCGCCAGGCGGTACGCGGCCACCAGCCGGCGCGCGCTGTCGGCGGAGGTGAGGGATCGAACCCGCTCGTGGCCGGCGGCGACCAGCGCCGCCCGCGTCGATTCCTCGTCGAGCAGCCGGACCATCGCCCCGGCCCAGCCGTCCACGTCGTGCGGCCCCACCAGGAGGCCGGCCCCCCCCACCACCTCGGGCAACGCGGTCGCGTCCGAGGCGATCACCGCGCAACCGAGGGCCATGGCCTCCGTCACCGGGAGCCCGTAGCCCTCGTGTTCCGACGGGAACGTCAGGGCCACCGCTCCCCGCAGGAGCGCGTCCAGCGCGCCCCGGTCGATCCGGCCCACGCGGCGGACCCGGTCGCCCAGCCTTAGCCGTGCGACCTCGTCGACGACCCGGCGCTCCCGCTCGCCCGGGCCCCCGGTCAAGATCAGCGACACGTCAGGACGGGCCGCGGCGACCCGGGCGAACGCCCGGAGGAGCGTGACGTGGTTCTTGTGCCGGTGGGTGATCGCGGGGTAGACGAAGTAGGGCCCCTCGATCGCGAGCGTCGCCGAGGAGGCCGCCGCCGTGATCGTCGGGGCCGGCGCCGGCACGACGACGACCCGGTCCTCGGCCCGCCCGAACCGCTCGATCGCCAGCCGGCGCACGTACTCGGTGGGGGTCGTGATCACGCGGGCCCGGCGGGCCGTGGGGCCCAGCCGGGCCCGGAGGTACGTCCCCTTGACCCTGCCGAAGTCCTGGGGCCGGACCACCGGCTGGACGTCGTGCAGCGTGACCACGGCGGGCCTGGTGCGGACCTGGGGGATCGTGTTCGCCATGTGGTGGACGACGTCCAGCGGACGCCGGGCGGTCTCGCGGGCCAGCCATGTCGATTCGACCGCGATGCGCACCGGCGGCGAGTCGCCGGAGATCGGCGCCACCACGGTCTCGTGCGCCGCGGCGATGTCCGGGTGGGCCCCCGGAAACCGGCGGTTGACGAACAGGGTCAGCTCGACCTCGTCGGCGCCGTGCGCGTCGAGCGCGTGGATCAGGCGGATGACGTACTCCTCGGACCCGCCGACCAGGCCCGGCTTCAGGTACAGGAGGTTGATCCCGACGCGCGCCCTCATCCCGCGGAATTCACGGCTGATAATCTAGCCACACGCCTCCAGCCGAGTGCGGTGCACCAGGGGCGCGCATCGTTGGAGCCTTCGTGCGACTCGCCATCGTCAACCTGTTCTATCCGCCTGACGTCGCGCCCTCGGCGCACTTCGCGGCGTCGCTGGCCGAGCATCGGGCGGCACGCGGCGACGAGGTCACGGTGATCACGGGCAGGGGGGCCTACCTGGGCGGGACATCGGCGACCCATCGACCCGGCGGCGAGCGGTCGCCCCGCGTCGTTCGCGTGTGGACTCCCGCGCTGGGCAAGGCCAGCCACGCCAGACGACTCGGCGACTACCTCTCGTTCCTGCTGAGCGCGATGGCTCGGCTCGCGACCATGCCCCGCCAGGACGTGGTCATCGCGCTGACCTCGCCCCCCTACGTCGAGGTGGCCGCGGTCGCGCACCGGCTGGTCCACCCGGGCAGCCGGGTCATCCTCTGGTCGCACGACGTGTACCCCGACGCGGCGGAGGAGTACGGCACGATCACGCCGAACGGAGCCGGCTCGCGGGCGCTCCGGGCCACGAAGCGGTGGCTGTTCCACCGGGTCGACCACGTGGTCGCCCTCGACCGGGCCATGCTGGACCGCCAGCTGTCCCAGTACGCCGGCAACGGCCGGCCGACCGGGTCGGTGATCCCGAACTGGGAGCCGCTCGCCCTGTTCCCCGCGGGCGCCACCCCCGCGCGCAGCGACCTCTACGAGGATCCCGGGCTGGCCGACCGGTTCGTCGTCCTGTACCTGGGGAACCTGGGGTACGGGCACCCCACCGAGACGATCGTGGAAGCGGCAGCCCGCCTCGAGGACGACCGAGTTGCGTTCCTGTTCGTCGGCGGCGGCGTCCGGTACCCGGAGTTGCAGGAGCGGGCGGCCGAGCGGGGCCTGGGCAACGTCCTGCTGCGGGGGTACGTGTCGAAGGACGAGACGCCCGCGGTCCTGGCCGGCGCCGACTGCGCACTCATCTCGCTCGAGGCGGGGTCGCTCGGGATCATGAGTCCCTGCAAGCTCCACCCCAGCCTCGGGATGGGCGTCCCGGTCGTGTACGTCGGTCCGGCCGGCACCAACGTGGACGAGGCCATCGAGCGGTACGGGTGCGGGTTCTCCGTCCGCCAGGGCGACGCCGACGGTCTGGTCCGGGCGATCCGGAGCCTCCGGGACGACCGCCGTCTCGCCGCGTGGATGTCGCGGAACGCCCGCGCGGCCTTCGAGGACGCCTACTCCGACGAGCGCACGCTCCCGCAGTTCGACGCGCTGCTCGACCACCCGACCCGCTGAGCGCATCCCCCTTCGGGCGTGCGGGCGTACGCTGCCCCGAGCATGTTCGAGCGGTTCACCGACCGGGCCCGCCACGTCGTGGTGTTGGCGCAGGCCGAGGCCCGGCTCCTGGAACACGACTACATCGGGACCGAGCACCTGCTGCTGGGCCTGATCCAGGAGGGAGAGGGCGTCGCCGCCCAGGCGCTGACCGCGCTCGGGATCCGGCTCGACGACGTGCGGGGGCAGGTGGAGTCGATCATCGGCCACGGGCAGGCCACGCCCACCGGGCACATCCCGTTCACCCCACGGGCGAAGAAGGTCCTGGAGCTGTCGCTCCGAGAGGCGCTGTCGCTCGGGCACGACTACATCGGGACCGAGCACATCCTGCTCGGCCTCCTGCGGGAAGGCGAGGGCGTCGCCGCGCAGGTCCTGGAGAAGCTCGGGGTCACCCTCGCGGTCGCGCGGCAGGAGGTCGTCGGCCTGCTCGCCGGCCACGCCGAGCGGTCGGGGGAGGAGACGCCCGAGGGATTGCCGCCCCCGGCTCGCCCTCGGCGGTGGGGCCGGCGGGAACGCGAGGGGTGGGTCGCCCCCGTTGCGCCCCTTCGCCGCGGCCCCGGCGACCCCGAGCGCCGTCCGCGGTGTCCGAAGTGCGACGCCGATCTCACGGAGACGGCGCGCCTGCGGATCCAGGAGGTCGCCGATCAGGACGGGGAGGAACGGCGGCGGGCGGCGTTCCTGTTCTGCGCGGACTGCGGCCGGGTCCTCAGCGCGGACCTGCTCGACTAACCCCTAGTGCGGCCGGAGCACGGCGCACAGGACGCCCCTGGCGGCCGGCGCGTCGTCCCCGTACGACAGCAGCCCCATGGCCCGGGGGTCGTTCACGCGCTCCCATCCACCCTCGGTGAGCCGGAAGGCCTCCTGCTCGGCGACGACGAGCGGGCTGAGCCCGATCATCTCCTCCCACGACTCGGCGTCGTGCTGGAACAGCCAGCCGCGGTCCTCGCGGCGGCCGAAGGGGATCGTCACGACCGCCCGCCCCCGGGGGTCCAGCACGCGGGCGATCTCCTCGAGCGTCCGGGCCTGCCCGCGGGGATCCGGCTGCTCGAACGGCACGCCGTACCGGGTGTTGTCGAACCCGGCGTGTTCGAGCGTGGAGATGCACAGCACCAGGTCGAACGAGCCGTCGCGATAGGGCATTTCCCGCATGTCGCCCTGAACCCGGCGCATGCCGGGGACCGACAGCGTCGCGAGGTCGAGCCCGTGCAGCGAGGGAACCCCCAGGTCCAGCAGCGCCGACAGGTACACGCCCGACGCGAACGCGTAGCCGAGGTCGAGCACGCGGGCGTCCCCCTGGTACCGGGACAGCGCCCAGGGGATCTCCACGACCCGCTCGGTGGTCTCGGGCGCGAGCCGCTCGCCGGAAGCGATCGTGAAGGGGTGATGGGAGCTCTCCAGCAGGATCCGCTCGACTGCCAGCACCTCCTGGAACTCCCGGCTGGCGAAGACACGTTCCGCCACCGCCGCCCGGGTGGTCCTTCCGCCGAACGCGAGCTCGGCGTGGGCGTGGCGGAGCGCCTCCGGCTCGGCCGGCCGGCGGAGCACCGTGCGATACAGGAGGTCCACGTACGCCGTGACGCCGTGGGTCCCGAGCGCCAGCCCCGCGGCGTCGTCGATGCGGGGGCGCAGGCGCCCGTGCAGGGCCTGCTGCTCCGACCACGTCAGAGGGCGGCCGGCGGGCCGCTCCTCCGGCAGGATCACCGGCTCGCCGCCGCCCCGGCCGGCGACCTCGCGGGCGAACGACAGGTATAGGTCGCGGCATCGTTCCGGGTCCAGGAACCGCCGGGCGTACGCCCGGGACCGCTCCTCGACGCCGTCCTGGAAAGCGGGGTCGCGGGCAAGCTCGAGCAGCCGCTCGCCGACCTGCTCGTCCTGCCGCCCGTCGATCTCCACCTTGAGCGCGACATCGGAGGGGAGCTCCGCCCACGACCCGTAGTTGTTGACGATGACCGCCCGTCCCTCCGCGAGGGACCGGGCGAGCGTACCGGAGGACTCGCCGGCCGTCGGGTACCGCAGGTTGATGACCGCGTCGCACGCCCGGAGGTACACGTAGAACTCCTCCAGGCCGACGTAGCCCGCCATGCGCACCGAGTCCCGGACTCCCACCTGGTCGATCAGGCGCCCGAGCGCGCCGCCCGTCTGGTCGGCGCCGACCATCAGCAGGACCGAGCCCGGGAACTCCTCCCGCAGGGACCGGAATCCCCCGATCACCGCCCCCGGCTGCTTGGGGCGGGTGATGAAGCCGAAGTGGCCGACCACGAACGCGTCCTGAGGCAGGTGCAGGCGGCGCCGGGCCTCGGCCCGGTCGACGCCCTCGACCGCGGCGGGCGGGGCCCCGGCGTGGTGGGGGATGACCACCAGTGGGACGTGGGGCGCGGCCTCGTGCATGCGGACCGCGGCGTCGTGGCTGTGCACCACGATGCCCCGGGCCCGCTGGGCGACGTGCGCCGTCAGGGGGAACAGGAACTTCTCGTACTCCGTGGCGATGCCGCTTCTACGGAGGGTCGCCAGGCGGGTCCCCCGGGCGCCGTACTCACTGTGGAGGATCCCCTCGTACCGCGCGTGGTCGCCCCCGTCCGACGTGACGTGCGCGATCAGGTGGTGGAGCACGGCGTCGTGGAACACCGCGATCTCGGGGTGCCGCCGGGCCTCCTCGTACACGTACTCGTGATACGGGTTGTTGCCCAGGTGGTGGAACACGACGTCGTAGGGCTCCCGGACGAACCGCGACGGAGCGACCAGCCCGGCGCCCGGCGGCGGCTTCGGCCGGCGGAACCGGGGGACCGGGCAGACCACGTCGACCTCCGCCCTTTCCAGGAGGTGGGGCAGGATCTCGACCGTGTAGTCGGCGATACCCGACGGCGTCGGGGGCAGGGGGCTGAACCAGGCGAGCTTCACGCCGTGCTACTCGGCGGTCGTGGCCGCGTGCTCGGCCGCCGCGACGCGGCCGTTCCCCGACGTGTCGGGGCGGTCGGCCTCGCGGGTCCTCGCCTCCAAGTCCGCGAGCTCCGCCTCCGACAGCCGGCGGAGGTGCCCGATCTCCTCGCGGAGCTCCACCAGCTGCTCCTCCACCGCGTTCAGCCGCTCGCCGCTGCGCGCGGAGAGCCCCTCGATCCGGCGGTCGAGCTCCTGCATGACGATCTCGGTCCGCTCCAGGACGTCCTTCACGATGCGCTCGTAGAAGCCGTCCCGGCGGGCGGCGACCTGGCCCTCCAGGAACTCGAGCCGGGTCTCCCGCTCCACCAGCTCGTAGCCGAGCGCCCTCAGGTAGTGCTTCCTGGCCCGCCGCGCGCGGAGCCGGTCCACCACGGGGCCAGGGAGCACCCGCACGGCGAGGCGGCGGAAGAACGACCGGATCGGAGAAAGCGCGTTCCTCACCCTGTGTCTGCGGGGGCTCATCGGCTGAACTGTAGCAGGGGACTTCCGGCCGGGATGGGAGGCCCCGGCTCCCCGGCCGGGGGGTTCCCCGCTGCTAGACTCCGCTGGTCGAAGGCCATTTCTGTTCGTAGATACCCTTGTCGAGCCATGTTGAGTGATCCCCGAGCGCCCGGAGCAGTGGTCGAGGCCTGCCCCGGCCCCGCCGGGACCCAACGGGCGGGACGCCGGTTCCCGGGACGGTTCCTCAAAAGGTGACCGCGCGGGGTCCGGCCGTCGAGCGAAAGCGCTCGGAGCACGTCCTCGTCACGGGCGGCGCCGGGTTCATCGCCTCGCATGTCGTCGACCTCCTGCTCGAACGCGGCGACCTCCGGGTCACCGTGCTCGACAAGCTGACCTACGCGGGGAACGTCGAGAACCTGGGGGCGCACCGCGGGGATCCCCGGTTCGACTTCGTCCGGGGCGACGTCGCCGATCCGGAACAGGTGGCGCGGCTCGTCACGAGGGCGACGTCCGTCGTCCACGCCGCGGCGGAGACGTTCGTCGACAAGAGCATCGCCGAGTCCGGCGAGTTCGTCCGGTCGAACGTCCTGGGGACCCAGGTGGTGCTGGAGGCCTGCCGGCAGGCCGAGAAGCCGCTGATCGTGCTGTCCACCGACAAGGTGTACGGCTCGCGGGACCGGGGGGCGTTCACCGAGGACGATCCCCTGCTTCCCAACAACCCGTACGCCGCCACCAAGGCCGGCGCCGACCTGCTGTGCCGCGCCTACCGCGTGAGCTACGGGATGCCGGTGACCATCGTGCGGGGATCGAACTCCTTCGGCCCCCGGCAGCACCCGGAGAAGGCCGTCCCGACCTTCGCGCTGAACGCGTTGGACGGCCGGAGGATCCACGTGTACGGCCAGGGCCGGCAGCGCCGGGAGTGGCTGTTCGTCCGGGACTTCGCGCGGGCCGTGGTGACCGTGATGGACGCCGGACGGCCCGGCGAGACCTACAACGTCGGCGGCGGCCACGACGTGTCGAACCGTGACCTGGCCCGCCAGATCTGCCGGCTGGCCGGCGCCCCCGAGGCCCTGGTGACGCCCGCCCCCGACCGGCCGGGTCACGACCAGCGGAACTCCCTGGAGTGGAGCCGCATGGCCGAGCTGGGGTGGAAGCCCGAGACCCGGTTCCACGACGCCCTGGCCGAGACCGTCGAGTGGTACCGCGAGCACCGCGAGTGGGCCGGCCGGGGAGCGAGGAGGTGAGGCTCCTCGTCACCGGCGCCGGAGGGATGGTGGCCCGGTCGTTCCTGCGACGGGTGCCACCGCATCACGACGTCGTCGCCCTGGCCCACGGCGACCTGGACGTCGGGGACTTCCACGCGGTCATGCGCACGGTCCTGCCGGCCCGGCCCGACGCGGTGGTCAACCTCGCGGCGATGACCCGGGTGGACGACGCCGAGACCGAGCGCCGGGAGGCCTACAGGGCGAACGCGATCGGCCCGCACAACCTCGCCCTGGCGGCACGGCGGTGCGGCGCGCTCGTGCTGCACGTGTCGACCGATTACGTGTTCGACGGCATGAAGGAATCGCCGTACGACGAGCTGGACCGCCCCAACCCCATCGGCGTCTACGCCCGGACCAAGCTGGGCGGCGAGGAGCTGGTCCGGCGGCACCTGCCGGAGCACTTCGTGGTCCGCACGGGGTACGTCTTCGGGGGTGGACGCGACTACCTCTCCCGCGCCGTGGCGCGGATGCGCGACGGCCACTCGGTCGGCGGGGTGGCCGATCGGGTGGGCTCGCCGACGTACGTGGAACACCTGGCCGAACGGCTGCTGCCCCTGGTGCTCTCCGAGCGGTTCGGCACGTACCACCTGGCCGGCCCCGAGCCCACGACCTGGTTCGACCTGCTGACGAGCGTCCGGTTCGCAGCCGGGTTGCCGGTGCCGGTCGAACGGCAGGAGTCGTCCTCGCTCGGCCTGGCCGCCCCCCGGCCGGCGTTCTCGGCGCTCGCGTCGCTGTTCGCGGAGGAGGCCGGCGTGCCCCCGTTCCCGCCGCTGGAGATCGCGCTCAAGGAGTTCATCGATGGCGATCGCTGAGCGCCGTCGCCAGCAGCGCCTCGCGGAGGAGCGGACCGCGAAGGTCACCACGTCGGAGGGCCAGAAGCTCCACCCGGTCAGCCGGCTGAAGGAGCTGTGGCAGTTCCGCGAGATCCTGGCCAACCTCACGCGCAAGGAGGTGAAGGTCAAGTACACCTCCTCGGTCCTGGGGGCGGCGTGGGCGATGCTGAACCCGCTGCTGTTCCTGCTGGTCTTCTGGTTCGTGTTCGGCCTGGTACTGAAGAACGGGCTGCCCCAGTTCCCGGTCTACATCCTGTCCGGCATCCTCGCGTGGAACCTCTACAACAGCTCGCTGGCGCTGTCGGCGCGCTCGGTGGTGGACAACGCGAACCTCGTGAAGAAGGTGTACTTCCCGCGGGAGATCCTTCCGCTCTCCACGATCGGCGTCGCGCTCGTGGACTTCGTGTTCCAGGCGGTCGTGCTCGTGATCTTCCTCCTGATCGAGTGGCACAACCCGTGGGGCCTCAACCTGGTGCTGCTGCCGCTCTCGATCGCCGCCCTCCTGCTGTTCGTGGTCGCGCTGTCGTTCCTCGTCTCCGCCCTCAACGTGAAGTACCGCGACACCCAGCACCTCCTGAACCTGGCGCTCGTCATGTGGTTCTGGCTCACGCCGGTCGTGTACCCCATGGCCACCATGCAGGATCGCATCGTCGCGTCGCGCCACTTCGGCGTGCCCTGGCTCTATGCGTACCTGATCCTGAACCCGATGGCCACGGTGCTGGCCGGGTTCCAGCGGGCCGTGTACAAGGTGGTCACGCCCGTGGTGCACAACCCGGACGGGACCACCACGACGACCCGGGCGCTGCTCGATTTCTCGATCGCGAAGCAGGCCGTGTTCCTCGGGATCGTCTGCGCCCTGTCGGTCGGGCTGATCCTGCTCACGTGGCGGCACTTCTTCCGGCAGTCGGGCGACTTCGCAGAGGAACTGTAGTGGCGCTGCCCGCGATCGAGGTCGCCGGGATCGGCAAGCGCTTCAAGCGCTACCGGAAGCGACCCTCGTCGATCAAGGCCAGGGTGGGCGGGGGCCGGACGCGCGCCGAGGAGTTCTGGGCCCTGAAGGACGTGTCGTTCGAGGTGCCCGAGGGGTCGACCATGGGGCTGATCGGGCCGAACGGCAGCGGGAAGTCCACGCTGCTGCGGATCATCGCCGGGATCCTGCGGCCGAGCGAGGGGCGGGTCGTCACCCGGGGACGCATCGCGGCGCTGCTCGAGCTCGGCGCCGGGTTCCACCCCGAGCTGACGGGGCGGGAGAACGTGTACCTCAACGCCTCGATCCTCGGGCTCTCGCGGTCGGAGGCCGACGCGGTGTTCGCCTCGGTCGTCGAGTTCGCCGAGCTCGAGGACTTCATCGACACCCAGCTTAAGTTCTACTCGAGCGGCATGGTGGTCCGGCTCGGGTTCTCGGTGGCCGTCCACGTCGACCCCCAGATCCTGCTGATCGACGAGGTGCTCGCCGTCGGGGACGAGGCGTTCCAGCGCAAGTGCCTGGCGCGCATCGAGCAGTTCCAGCGCGAAGGGCGCACGATCGTGTTCGTGACGCACGCCGCCGACCTCGTCCGGCAGGTCTGCGACCAGGCCGTGATGCTCGAGAAGGGCGCGATCCGGGTGGCCGGCGAGCCCGACAACGTGGTCCGGGAGTTCCGGCTGTTCATGCTCCGGGACGACCTGGCCTACGCCACCGACCAGGGGACCAGGGAGCTCGAGATCGTGAGCGCCTCGCTGATCCGGGAGGACGGCTCATCGGGCGAGCGGGCCACGGTGGGGGAGACGCTCACGCTGCAGGTGGACCTCAAGGCCAGCCGTCCGATCGACGACCCGGTGATCTCGTTCGCGCTGCACGACGAGAACAACACGTTCGTCTTCGGGACGAACACCGACTGGCGGGGCCTGCGGTTCCGCCCGTTCGAGGGCAAGAAGCGCATCCGGTTCCACCTGCGCTCGCTGCCGTTCGTGCAGGGGAAGTACTGGGTGACCCTCGGCGTGCACTCCCGCGACGCGTCGATCGTGTACCACGTCCAGGAACAGCGATACTCCTTCGTCGTGCAGGTGGGCGAGGAGAATCCCGGCAAGGTCTTCATCCCCGTGGACGTCGACGTCGAGGACCTGTAGGCAGTGCGGAGCCGGCGCGGTGACGAGGTCGCGGTGACCCCCGGCGGCCCCCCGAATCCCCGTGCGCCCCGGCGGGTTCCCGGCCTGTTCCGGGGGGCCCGCCCCGGCCACACGGACGAATGGGACATCGAACACGCCGACCCCGACCCGAAAGGAAGATCCGCCATGCTGCTCGGCCTCATCCTCGTCTCCGTCCTGCTGGCGGCCATGGCCCAGATCGTGCTGAAGCACGGCATGAACCACGTCACGCACCGGCTGGGCCATCCATTCCGCGTGGACGGGGAGTCGCTGCGCGTGGCCGCGACCACCTTCTGGGTGTGGGCCGGCCTGGCCCTGTTCGGACTGTCCGCGTTCGTGTGGCTGGCGGTGCTGTCCCGGGCCGCCCTGTCGTTCGCCTATCCGTTCGCGGCCCTGACCTACGTCGTGATCGTCCTGTACGACACCGTGCGCGGCGAGGCGGTCAGCGGCCTGCGATGGGGGGGCGTGGCGCTGATCGTCGCGGGCATCGTCCTGGTGTCACGGACGCCGTCGCACTCCTGAACGGGGTGGGTGGGGCCGGCGTGAAGGCCGTCGTGCTGGTGGGGGGGGAGGGCACGCGCCTGAGGCCGCTCACCGAGACCGTTCCCAAGCCGCTCCTGCCCGTGGCGAACAGGCCGTTCCTGCACCGGGTGCTCGACCACCTGGCGGACCATGGGGTCCACGAGGTCGTGCTGTCCTCGCCGTATCTCGAGGAGACCTTCGGGCCGTTCGTCGAGGAGCGCGGGGGCGACCCCAAGATCACATGGATCACGGAGTCGTACCCGCTGGGGACCGGCGGGGCCATCGTGAACGCGATCCCGCACCTCGACCCCGAGCCGTTCTTCGTCCTGAACGGCGACATCCTCACCGACCTGGGCCTGACCGAGCTGCTCGAGTTCCATCGGGCCCGCGACGCCGTCGCGACCATCACGCTGTCGGCCGTCGAGGACGCCCGGCCCTTCGGCCTGGTGGCCACCGGCCCCGGAGGGCGCGTCGCGGAGTTCCGGGAGAAGCCGGCGGAGCTCGTCCCGGGAACCGTGAACGCGGGGACGTACGTCCTCGATCCATCGGCGCTCGAGGGGTGGCCGGCGGGGGAGACGGTCTCGATCGAGCGGGAGATCTTCCCCGCGCTGATCGCCGCGGGCGGGGCCGTGTTCGGATTCGTCACCGACGCCTACTGGATGGACCTCGGGACTCCGGAGAAGTACCTGAAGGCGCACGTCGACGTGCTGGAGGGGCGCGTCCGCGGCATCGACGTTCCGGCGCCGTGTGTGTCCGACGGGGCGGCCGTCGATCCCGGCGCCCGGCTGGGGCCCCTGGTGACGGTGGGCCCGGAGGCATCGGTGGCCGCCGGGGCGACGGTCGACGAGTCGGTCCTGCACGCCGGGTGCATGGTGGGCGAGGGCGCCCGGATCGGCGGCTCGGTCCTGGGGCCCGGCTCGGTGGTCGGCGCGGGCGCGGTCGTGTCCGGCTGCGTGCTGGGCCAGGGGGCGCGGGTTCCCGACCGCATGGCGGCGACGGGGCTCAGGGTCCCCGCGGGATCGACCGCGGCCGTACCCGGCATCGGGTAGATCACGGCCCGCCGGCACGGGTTGCGAGGAATCTCCGTCAAGGACCAGTCGGATCGGGACGATGTGTTAGGTTGCCGCCCGCCGGCCCCCTGACATGCGGAACCGACTCCTCGCCATCACCCTCTCGGCCGCGCTCGCGGCCATCCTCCCCGCGGGGATCGCGGGCGCCAGCGGCGGCGACCCCTCGTCGGCCATGGCCGCGCCCCCCCGGCCATCCGCCGACACGGCCACGACGGGAAAGGCCGACACGTTCGTGTTCTACGGCAGCGGCTGGGGCCACGGCGTCGGCATGTCGCAGTGGGGCGCGTACGGCCTGGCCAGGAGGGGGTGGAGCGCCACCCGGATCCTCACCCATTACTTCTCGCACACGTCGGTGGGCCGGGCGCCCGCCGGCTCCCCCGACATCGTCCGGGTCGGGTTCACCTGGGATCGGTCGGTGCTGCACCTCACCGCAATGTCCGGGCCGGTGGCGCTCCGGTTCGGGAAGCCGACCGCCGGCGACAAGTACACGATCACGAACGGCGCGACGTGGACGGTCCGCCCCACCACCGACGCCCATTACCGGCTGATCAACGCGAGCGGCCACGTCGTGGGCACGCTCGGCGGCCCGGGGTGGCGGATGTACGCCGCCTACGAGCAGAACGACGCCCGGGTGGGCATCGCCGAGGCCGGCCACCCGTACGGCCGCGGCTACGTCGAGTTCAACATCTACCGGAACTGCTCGAGCTGTTCCTGGCTTCTCCGGGCGGTCGGCGTCATGCCGCCGGACCAGTACCTGTACGGTCTCGGGGAGGTCCCCAGCTCGTGGCCCCAGGCCGCCATGCAGGCCCAGGCCGTGGCCGGGCGGTCGTACGCGCTCTACGTCGAGTCGCACGCCGGGCTGCACCGCGCCACGTGCAACTGCGGCGTGTACCCGAACTCCACCGACCAGTCCTACATCGGGTGGGACAAGGAGGCGGACGCCTACGGCGCGAACTGGCGCCAGGCCGTCAACCAGACGAGCGGCCAGGTCGTCCTGTACCAGGGAGCCGCCGCGCTGACGAACTACTACTCCTCGAGCGGGGGCTACACCGAGAGCAACGAGAACGTCTGGTTCACCAGCACTCCGGTGCCGTACCTCCGCGCGGTGTGCGACCCGGGCGACTACGCCGCCCCCGTCGGCCTGCGGACGTGGCGCGAGTCGCTCACCCGGTCCCAGGTCAGCGCCAGCATCGACCGCTACGCCAACGTGGGCACGGTGTCGGGGTTCGTCCCGACCCACACGAAGCAATCGGGCCGGATCCTGTCGATCGAGGTGAACGGCTCGGGGGGCAGTGCGGCCGCCGGCGCTTCCAGCGGGACCAGCGCCGCCAGCGCCACGCTCACCGGGCCGCAGTTCAGCTCGGCGCTCGGCCTGCTGGACGACAAGGTCTGGATCAACCACGACCGGAACGTCGTGGGCGCCATCAGGTCCCGGTACGACGCCCTGACGTGCGCCCCCGGGCTGGCGCTGACGCCCGCCCGAAGCATCGGCGGCGGCCAGGCCCAGAAGTTCTCCAACGGTGGCCTCTACGTGAACCCTGCGGTGAGCCCGGCGAAGTGGGTCCACGGCGTGGTCTACGCCAAGTACCTCACGCTCGGAGGCGCGGGCGGCATCCTCGGGCTCCCCCGCTCCGACGTCTTCGCGCTCTCGAAGCCCACGGGATGCGCCCCCGGCGACTGTTTCCGGGCGGACTTCGCCGCAGGAACCATCTGGGCCAAGTCGGGCGTCGGCGCGCACGAGGTCTACGGGAGGGTCCTCACCTACTACCTCCACGCGGGCAGCGCCCGAAGTTCGCTTGGGTTCCCCACCTCGGACGTGCAGCACCTGTCCGGCGGCACCCTCCGCTCGTCCTTCGAGCATGGCACCGTCACCTGCCCCACCTCGGGCGCGTGCCGTCGGACCTGAGGGCTACTCCTTCTTCGCCCCGAGCTTGAACTCGATGGGGTCGGCCCCGATCCGCCGGGCCACCCTCGACAGGATCACGATCGCCATTACGGCGAGGAACGTGATCAGCAGCGCATAGATGAACAGGCCGATCGTCCTGGCATCTTCCGAGAACCCCTTCAGCCAGTTGGACAGGGCCGTGTTCCAGGCCAGCGCGACCACCACGCCGAAGGCGGTGGTGACCACCGAGATCACCGTGACCAAGAACTCCCGGGAGAACCGTCCGGCCTTCCGGGCCGCCTCCAGCGCGGCCTCCCGCGCCGACTCGGCCACCGCGAGCGCGTCCTGGCTCTGCCGCTGGGCATATTCGGCGGTGTCTTCGGCCCGCCGGGCGGACTGCTCGGCCGCGGCGGCCGATCCGGGGGGTGTTTCCGGCTGCTGTGGGGTGCGGTCGCTCATCGACGTCCTCCTCGCTCGTCTCGCCTCACGCCGCGACAATAGCGAAGCGGTCTTCCCGGCCGGCCCGCCGGCCACCGGGGATGCCTTTCATATCCGGGTCCGGGCGTGCGATGATCCCAGCGCGTCGGTGGCGTGGGGGGCCCGAACGGCCACTCCGTGAGGCGCCGAACGGCCCGTACGGCGTTCGGTGCCATTTCTACACTGGTCCCCGGATGGTCATCGTTCGCGGCGCTCGGCCCTCGCAAGGCGGGACCGGAAGGGTCGTGGGAAGGCTCGGCCGGGCCGTCCGGGGATGGGCCCGGACTGGGGGGCGAGCGCCCGGCGAAAGGGGGAAGATGGGGCCGGACGGCAACGGAGTCAGGCTGCTGGACGACCGGTGGGGGCGACCGCCGACCGCCGGTGCTCCGAGGTAAGGAGGGGTACCCGATGCGGAAGACGAGGGTTGGGCTGACCGTCCTCGCGGCCGCCGTCGCGATCGTGGCGGCGGCGTGCGGCAACTCGAACGACAACAACGGGAACGGCAACAACAACACCGGGGGCTCGACCGAGCCGTTCGTCGCTGCCTGGATCTACGTCGGGCCGACGAACGACGCCGGCTGGACCGAGGCCCACGACAAGGGGCGCCAGCTGGTGCAGAGCACCCTGGGCGACCAGGTCAAGACGATCTACAAGCAGAACGTCCCCGAGGGGCCCCAGGTCACGCAGGTCATCAACGGCCTGGTGAACCAGGGCGCGAAGATCATTTTCGCCACCTCGTTCGGGTTCCAGCCGGCGGTGGCGGCCGCGGCGAAGAAGTACCCGGACGTGAAGTTCGAGCAGGCCACGGGAACGACGGTCCTGCCGAACATGTCGGAGTACTTCGGAGCCGCCGAGGACGGCGACTACCTGACCGGCATCGCGGCCGGCGCGGCGTCCAAGAGCGGCAAGATCGGCTTCGTGGCCCCGTTCCCGATCCCCGAGGTCATCCGGGAGATCGACGCCTTCACGCTCGGGGCCCAGTCCGTGAACCCTGCGGACACGGTCCAGGTCGAGTGGACCAACACCTGGTTCGACCCCGCCAAGGAGCGCCAGGCGGCCCAGAGCCTGGTGTCCGCGGGCGTCGACACGCTCGGCGACGGGCAGGACAGCCCGGCCACGGGCGAGGTGGCCAAGTCCAACGACCTCCCCTGGAGCGGCTACGACTCGAACCAGCTGTCGTTCGCGCCCAAAAACTGGTTGACGGCGACGAACTTCAACTGGGGGCCGTACTACGTGAAGGAAGTCAAGGCCGCGATGGGCGGGTCCTGGAAGAGCCACTTCTACTACGGGAGCCTGAAGGACGGGCTCATCCAGCTCGCGCCGTTCGGGCAGTCCGTGGGCCAGTCCACCCGCCAGACGATCGAATCGAAGAAGCAGGCCCTGATCGACGGCTCGTTCTACGAGTTCGCCGGGCCCGTCACCAAGCAGGACGGGAGCGTCGGCGTCCCCCAGGGCCAGCGACTGTCCGTGAAGCAGCTGTACGAGTTGAACTGGTTCGTGAAGGGCGTCATCGGCAGCCCCTCGGGCTAGCGGGGGGCTCGAGAGCGAGGCCCTAGCCCGGGAGGAGACCGGCGGAGTGAATCCGAGCGATAGCCCCCCGATCGGCGAGAGCGGGGCCCCGGATACAGCCACGACCGCCACCGCCGGATCGCCTCCGGCGGTGGCGGCCCGGGCCGTCACGAAGCGCTTCCCGGGAGTCGTCGCCAACGCCGACGTCACGTTCGAGGCGCTCCCGGGCGAGGTGCACGCGCTGCTCGGCGAGAACGGCGCGGGCAAGACCACCCTGTGTAACGTCCTGGCCGGGCTGTACCACCCGGACGCCGGGCGGGTGGAGGTCTCGGGCAAGCGAGCGGTGTTCCGTTCGCCGAGGGACGCGCACGCCGCCGGGATCTTCATGGTCCATCAGCACTTCCGCCTGGTTCCGAGCATGTCGGTCGCGGAGAACGTCGTCCTCGGATGGTCGCGCCGCCGGGGACGGTGGCTCTCGCCGCGGCGTGTGCGTGGCGAGATCGACGACCTCGCCCAGCAGTTCCGGATGGACATCGATCCCCGCGCGAAGATCTGGCAGCTCTCGGTGGGGGAGCAGCAGCGGGTCGAGATCCTGAAGGCGCTGTACCGGGGGGCCCGAATCCTCATCCTCGACGAGCCGACCACGGTGCTTACGCCGATCGAGGTCGACCAGCTGTTCTCGACCCTGCGGGAGATGGCCAACCGGGGGTCGACCGTGATCTTCATCTCGCACAAGCTGCCCGAGGTCCTGGCGGTCTCGGACCGAGTCACCGTCCTGCGGGGCGGCCGAGGGGTCGGCACCGTGCGAACCGGGCAGTCCGATGCCCGCTCGCTGGCCCGTCTGATGGTGGGGCGCGACATCGAGCTGGCCCGCAAGGAGGAGCACGGCCGCTCCTCGGGCGACGTCGTGCTCGCCTTGTCCGGCGTGGGCGCCAAGGGCGACCTCGGGCTGCCGGCCCTCGCGTACGTCTCGCTGGAGGTCCGGGCCGGCGAGATCGTGGGGGTCGCCGGCGTGGCCGGGAACGGCCAGCGCGAGCTGGCCGAGGTGATTGCGGGCGAACGGCCCAGGACCGCCGGGGAGGTCGCCATCGGCGGCCGGAACCAGCGGGGCGTGCCGCGGGAGGCAATCTCGAGCGGCCTCGCGTACATCCCCGAGGAGCGAATGGGGGTCGGCATCGCGCCCGGGCTCTCGATCGCCGACAACCTCATCTTGAAGTCCTACCGGGAGAACGGGCACGGCCCGGTCATCAACGCCAGGGAGACCGCGCAGAACGCCACCCGGCTGATCGAGCGGTTCGACATCGTGGCCCGGGGCCCGAAGACGCTGGCCCGGGAGCTGTCCGGCGGCAACATCCAGAAGCTGCTCCTGGCCCGCGAGCTGTCCGGGCACCCCAAGGTCCTGGTCGCCGCGTCGCCGACGCGTGGCCTGGACGTGGCGGCGACCGACAGCGTGCGGCGCGTCCTGGTCGAATCGGCCGGGAACGGGCTGGGGGTGCTCCTCATCAGCGAGGACCTCGACGAGATCTTCGACCTCTCCGACCGCATCGCGGTCATGTACGGCGGGCGAGTGGTCGGCGTGGTGGACCGGGACGACGCGGACATCGAGACCATCGGCCTCATGATGTCGGGGACGAAGGCGTGATCCGGTTCGAGCGGAGGCTCACGACGCCGCGATGGTTCGGGATCGCCGTTCCGCTCGGCTCGATCCTCCTCGCGCTGGTCCTTGCCGGGATCGTCCTCGCGGCCACCGGGCACGACCCGTTCGCGACCTACCGCCGGATCGGGGAAGCCAGCTTCACCGAGCCGGGGGCCCTCGGCCAGACCCTGATCGCCTCCACGCCCCTGCTGTTCACCGGGCTCGCGGTGGCGGTGGCGTTCCGGATGAAGGTGTGGAACATCGGCGGGGAGGGCCAGCTGTACATGGGGGCCCTGGGGGCGTCGGGCGTCGGCCTCGCCCTGTCCCACCTCCCGGGCCCGGCCCTGATCGTGGCCATGACGGTCGGAGGCGTGCTCGCGGGATCGCTGTGGGCGGCCGTACCGGGGGCGTTGCGGGCCTACCTGAACACGAACGAGATCCTGACCTCGCTGATGCTGAACTACGTGGCGGGGCTGCTCCTGTACTACCTGATCTACGACAGCAAGTCCTACTGGCGGGACCTGGTCTCGCCGGCGGCGAAGGTGTTCCCCCAGGGGAAGTACCTCCCGTCCAAGGGCACGTGGCCGGCCCTCCCGATCGGGTCCCTGGACGTCCCGCTGGGGCTGCTGGTGGGGATCGCGGTCGGCGCGATCCTGTGGTGGATGATCCGCGCGACCCGGTACGGGTTCGAGATGCGGGTCATCAGCGACTCGCCCAACGCCGCCCGGTACGCCGGCATGCGGACGCGCCGCAAGATCCTGTCGGTTATGGCGATCTCCGGCGCCCTGGCCGGACTCGGCGGGGCGAGCCAGGTGGGCGACTTCGCCCACGTGCTCGATCCGCGGGGCCTCCAGGCCGCCGGCTTCGGGTACACGGGCATCGTGGTGGCCGCCCTCGCGCGCTACAACCCGATCGCCGTGGTCGTGGTGTCGTTCCTGATCGGCGCGCTCACCAACGCCGGTTTCGCGCTGCAGGGCCCCGGGTTCCCCATCGGCCTGGTCGGGACCATGGAGGGCATCCTGCTGTTCTGTGTCCTCGGCGGCGAGATCGTGGCGCGATACCGGATCCACGTCACCCGCCGCCCCGCGGCCGCGAAGGGCGGCCCGCCCGCGGAGCCCCCGCCCGGGGCTCCCGAGCCGATCAGCGTGGGCGAGGTGCCGGCCGGATGATCGCCGCCGTCAACAACAGCATCGGTGTCTCGATCACTGCCTCCGCGATCCTGTACGGGACCCCGCTGCTGCTCGCGGGGCTCGGCGAGTTGCTGGCCGAGCGCTCCGGGGTCCTGAACCTGGGCGTCGAGGGCATGATGCTCATGGGTGCCGTGACCGGGTTCTGGGCGTCCCAGCGTCTCGGCGGGCCCGCGTGGGTCGTCCTCACGGTGGCCGTCCTCGTCGCGGCCGTGGCCGGCGGGCTCATGGCGCTGATCCACGCGTTCGTCACCATCACGCTGCGGGCCAACCAGATCGTCTCGGGCCTCGCGCTCACGATCTTCGCCGGGGTCATCGGGCTCTCGTCGTACCTCGGCGTGGTCTGGCACCTGGGATCGAAGCCAGGGAGGCACCAGTTCCAGGCGATCGACGTGTTCGGCCTCAAGAGCACGCCGGTCCTCGGGCCCGTTCTGTTCCACGAGAACGCCATGGTGTACGCGTCGTGGGTGCTGGTGATCCTGGTGTCCCTCTACCTGTACCGGACCCGGACGGGCCTGTACCTCCGTTCGGTGGGGGAGGCGCCACAGTCCGCCGACGCCATGGGCATCAACGTCGGCCGGTACCGCTACGCGCACACGGTGGTGGGCGGCATGTTCGCCGGTGTGGGCGGCGCGTACTTCACGCTGGTGCTGTTCTCGAACTGGACCGATGGGCTCACCACCGGCGCCGGGTTCATCGCGATCGCTCTCGTCATCTTCGCGTTCTGGCGTCCGGACCTGCTGCTGATCGGGGCGTATCTGTTCGGGGCGTTCCAGAGCCTGGGGTTCACCCTGCAGGCCCGGGGGGTGCACCTGCCGTCGGACTTCTTCTCCGCGCTGCCGTACCTCATGACGGTCCTGGCGCTCGTCGCCGTGTCGAGCGGCTCGGTCCGCCGGCGGCTGGGGACCCCGGCCGCGCTCGGGGTGCCGTACGTGCGAGAGGAGTCCTGAGCGCCCCGCCCCCGACGGCGTGGGCCCCCCGTCCCGGGGTACGTTTGCCTGGATGAAATTGAGGCGGTCGCGGGGCGTGGCCCTCGCCGCCGTCCTGGTGGCCGGCACCGCGTGCTCCGGCTTTCCGGGAAACCCGATCCGGCTCTTCCCGCAGCCCCCGACAGGTCCGTCGCCCGCGCCGCCGCACCAGACGATGCCCCGGCCCGGCTCGCTGGTCTTCGTGAGCGACCGGAGCGGCCAGTTGCAGATCTACTCCATCCGCGCCGACGGCACGGAGATGCGCAGGCTCACCGACGACGCGTCCGTCGACTCCTGGCCGGTGTGGTCGCCGGACGGCTCCCGGATCGCGTTCGCCAGCACCCGGGCCGGCGCGAGCGACATCTTCGTCATGCCGGCGGCCGGCGGCGCCGCCACGCGCCTGACGTCGAGCCCGGGCGACGACTATCACCCGACGTGGTCTCCGGACGGCAGGAAGATCGCGTTCGAGAGCACGCGGGACGGGAACGCGGAGATCTACACGATGGACGCCGACGGCTCCCACGAGGTCCGCCGCACCCGCGATCCGGCGCTGGACGGCTCGCCCGCGTGGTCGCCGGACGGCGGCAACATCGCGTTCGAGAGCTACCGGGACGGCGACTACGAGATCTACACGATCCGGCCCGACGGCTCGGGGGCCCGCCGCCTGACCGACGCGCCGGGAGAGGACGGCTCGCCGGCCTGGTCCCCCGACGGCTCGGAGATCGCGTTCTCGAGCGCGAGGGACGGCCAGCCGCGCCTGTACGTCATGCGACCGGATGGCGCCGACCAGGTGCCGATCAGCCCGCCGGCTCCCGCCGACTCGGGCGGGGGGACCGGCGTGTTCATGGACGCCGGCCCCGCGTGGTCGCGCGACGGCGCGTGGATCGCGTTCGAGACCACGCGCCCGGGGACCCTGGAGATCTGGGCCATGCGGGCCGACGGCACCGCGGTGGTCCCCATCACCACCGTCGCGAACAACGGCTCACCCTCCTGGGCCTGAGCGCGGGCTCCGAGTCGGCGGCGGCGGGGCCCGGGTCAGTCGAGGAACCGGACGTGCTCGTCGACGGGCAGGGGCGGGCGGTCGGGGGGCGCGACGTCGGGCATCGGCCCCACCGCCACCGAGCCCAGAGGGATCCACTCCTCGTCGAGGCCGAGAGCCCCGCGGGCCTCCTCCTTGCAGAACAGCGTGGAGGACACCCAGCACGACCCGAGGCGCTGGGCGTGCAGGGCCAGCAGGAGGTTCTGGATCCCCGCCCCGCCGGCCAGCAGGAACATCTCGCGCTCCGCGGACGAGCGCTCCTCGTCCGGGTAGGCGTGCGCACCGCGAACGCGGACGCAAGGAACGACGATCGCCGGCGCGGCGCCGAGCAGCGCGTCGGATTTGGCCAGCCGGCGCTCGATGACGTGCTCCGGCGACCCGTCGCGTTCGAGGTCCGCCCGCCACGCCGCGGCCATGGCCGTCAGCAGCCGGCGCCTAGCCGCCTCCGACGTCAGGGCGACGAACAGCCACGGCCGGGTGTGGTGCGGCGCCGGTGCGGTGCACGCGGCTCGGACCGCCTCACGCAGGGCCGCGACCGGGACGTCGCCCTCGCCGAACGAGCGGAGCGACCGGCGCGCGTGCAGCAGCTGCAGCGGCGACTCCCGGAACAGGTCCTCCTCGGGAGGACGGACCAGCTCCCGGGCGCCGGTGCCGGGGCGCACCCACCAGGCCGGGTCGTCCGGACGGAGCACCGCCGCCGGCACGCGGGCGTCCTTCCCCATCACCAGGCCGGACGCCGCCGCCAGCTCGTCGGCCAGGGCCACGACCGTCGCCTCGAGGAGGCGCCCCGTGTGATCGGGCGATCCCCGGAGGTCCACCAGCGCCGGCAGCCCGGCCGAGCCGATCGCCACGTTCACCAGCCCCCGCCGCCAGGCCCGGCCGAACGTGTCGGTGACCACCACGCCGACGTCGCCCCCGGCAGATCGCGTCAACGCCCCTCGGATCCGCTCCGCGCTGGCGTCGGGGTCGTCGGGCAGCAGCGTGAGGAACCCGGTCGCGACGTTCGACGCGTCGACGCCGGCGTTCGCGCACACGAACCCGTGGCGGGTCTGCGCGATCAGCAGGTCCTCGCGGCGGGCCACGACGCGGGCGGTCTCGGACTCGACCCAGCCGGCGTGGCCCCGCTCGTCCTCGGGGACGACGCGCCCCTCGGCCTTCGACACGATCTTCTGCGTGACCGCGACGACGTCTCCGGGCCGCAGCCGGCCGGACAGCTCCCGGGCCAGCAGCGCCGGGAGATCCTCGCCGGGTTCGACCTCCGGCAGGCCCTCGACCGGCGAGACGCGCACCGGCTACACCAGCGATAGCGCGGTGCGCGCCACGCGCTCGGCGGCCGCGTCCCCGCCCATCACGGTGTCGGTCACGGCCACGCGGATCCCCAGCGCCTCGATGCGCGACCGCAGGCCCTCGTCCGCGCGGTCGATCACCCAGCCCCCCAGGAGGTCCCGGTACAGCTCGGCGACGCCGGCGGCCGACACCTCGACACCGACGACCGGCAGCAGGCGGTCGGCCATGCCCGCCAGCGGCGCGCCCCCCACGATCCCCGAGACGCCGGCCGCGCGATCCCGGCGAGCCGCCACGGCGTCCCGCATCCCGGGGACGGCGAGGACGGGCCCCAGCGACGCCACCGGGTTCGACGGGGGGAACACCACGACGTCGGCCGCCGCCAGCGCCTCCAGCACGCCGGGAGCCGGCCGCGCCTCCTCGGCCCCCGCGTAGCGCACGGCCTTCACCTCGTCCGAGGCGTGCCGCCGCACCCAGTACTCCTGGAAGTGCAGGTCCATCCTCCGTCCCATGCTCACCGCCTCGATCCGCGTGGTCACGGGGTCGTCGCTCATCGGCAGCACCCGGCAGGCCACCCCGAACCGCGCGGCCACCCGGGCGGTCGCCTCCGAGAGCGTCGCGCCGCCGCGCAGCAGCCCGGTCCGGAACAGGTGCGTGGCCAGGTCCAGGTCGCCGAGTCCGAACCATGCTCCCTCCGCGCCGAACCGCTCCAGCTCCTCGGTGGCCCGGAACGTCTCGTCCCGCCGGCCCCATCCCCGCTCGCGGTCCATGGCCCCGCCCAGCCAGTACACGACCGAGTCGAGGTCCGGCGAGACGTGGAGCCCGTGCAGCTCGATGTCGTCCGCGGTGTTCACGACGACCGTCACGTCGCGCGGCGGGACGACCCGGAGCAGCCCCCGCAGGAACTTCCCCGCGCCGACTCCTCCGGCCAGCGCGACGATCTTCATGCGCACAGCCTACGGGGCCCCGCGCGGCAGAGGCTCCCAGCGAGTGCCGGGAGCCTCCGCCGCGGCCGCATCAGCGGCCGATCCATCGCACGGGTCCGCGCAGCGCCGATTACGGCTCGTCGAACCTCGCGATCCAGCCCGTCGACGCCGAACCCAGGGCGTTGTCCCGAACGGCCGTCACGAAGACGCGCCCGTCCAGCGTGGCCGCCCCGGTCCCGGACAGCGACTGGTGGTCGGGATCGAGGACCCTCGACCATTGCAGGGCGCCCGCCGAGTCGAAGGAGCGGATCGTCAGGTTGGCCAGGTGATCGGCGGGGTCTTGCTGGGTCCCGGCAAGTACGACGCCGCCATCGCGCGCCGGGCCCAGCCCGCCCGGCCGTTGTGGCTGGGTGGATCCCCACTCGCGGGTCCACACGCTGTCTCCGTCGACCGTGTAGGACCTGAGCCACGCGTGTCCGGGGCGGTACTTCGTCTCGGTCAGCACCTCGTCGACCCGAGCGGTCACCAGCACCCGTCCGCCACAGACGACCACGTCGACGCCGCCGTCGTGGTCCCGGACGCCGTCGCTCACCACGCGCGTCCACACGTGGGCCCCGGAGGTGCTCAGCCTCTGGACCACGAGGTCATGGTTCACGAAGTCCGTGTCACTGGACTCCGGTCCCCGGGCGACCCATCCCGTCACATAGAACCCCCCGGGTCCCGCCGCCACCGCGGCGGCCGAGTCGTTCGTGTCCGAGATGCCCGGGGACTCGTACTCGTTCGTCCACAGCGGGTGGCCGTCGCGCGCGTCGAAGGCCTTCACCCACCCGTCGTCGGTGGTCTCGCCGCAGCAGCCGAAGTGGGATCCGGAGATCACGACCTCACCGGAGGCCACCGCCACGCCGGATGCTCCCTCGGTGCGGTTCGTGGGCCAGTCGGCGGACACGCGTTTCCAGATCAGGTTGCCCTTCGGTGAGTACTTGAGCAGCAGGAACCCGCCACCCTCGGCGTGCGGAGAGCCCAGGAACCCCGTGACATACACGAAGCCCCCGCCGCCGAACGCCACGGCCTCGGCCATGGCGTACCCGCCGCCCTTTGTCCAGCTCCTGGACCAGACCAGGTCCCCCGACGGCGTGTACTTGAACACCGTCGCGGCCGAGCCCTGGGCCAGGTCCTGCCTGCCGACCGCGTAGATCGCGCCGGTCGGCGAGACGCCCGCGTCGTTCAGCTGGCTCCCCGCGATGCGGGACCAATCGAGCGACGGCTTCCCGGACGTCGCCGACGCCGTTCCTGCGGCGACCATCATGGTCACGAGGAACGCCGCCAGGGCGGCTCCGAGGAACCCGGTCCGCCGGTGCCGACTCGGACTCGACCCAGGTGACCGGCCCGTGATCCCGTCGATCTCGTGTGCGTCCATCATGGCCTCCTCTCGATCCCCGCGAGCGCCCCGCGCTCGGCTCGGACAGGTCGATCGTCCGCCCCGGGGAGTCCGGGAAGAATCACCGGCCCGGCCAGTCTTCCGTTGCGGGAGGAGAGGTTTCTGTCACCATTGGTGACGTCCGCCGCAGACGCGGACGGGGGCGGTCCATGGCCGAGTACCTGGAGATGTGGGCAAACGGCGTCCTCGAGCGGATCCCGCTCGAGGGCGAGCGGATCACGATCGGGTTCTCCGACTCGAACGACGTCCCGCTCCCCCTCGACCGCACGGTCTCGCACGTCCACGCCGTCCTGGAGCGCGTGGCGACGCACTGGTGCATCCGGGACCTCGGCTCCCGCAACGGCACCTTCGTGAACGGCGACCGCATCTGGGGAGAGCGCCCGGTCAAGACCGGCGACGAAATCCGGATCGGGACGGTCCGGCTGTTCGCGCGGGGCCGACGCTCGGGCGACTCGGGGAAGGGGACGGTCGGGTTCGAGATCGGGCCCGACCTCACCCGAAGGGAGCGGGAGATCCTCGCCGCCCTGTGCCGCCCGATGGCCTCCGGGGACGTGTTCCGGGAGCCGGCCTCGATCCGCCAGATCGCCGCCGAGCTCGTGGTGACGGAGGCGGCCGTGAAGCAGCACCTGGCACGGCTGTACGACAAGTTCGGCATCGTCGAGCGGGAGGGACGACGGGCCCGCCTGGCGAACGAAGCGATCCGCCGGGGGACGGTCAGCACGGCCGACATCCTGCGAGCGGCGGAAGGGCGCCCAGACCCGTAGAGAGGAAATGCTCTCCGGTCAATGCGAGGCGGGGCGCGAGCGACCTTCGATGCATTCACGCGATCCCAAGCCGTGCAGTCGCCTCGCCGATGAGACGTACACTCGTCGTCCGTGGAGGATCGCTCCCTCGCCGTCCGGCGGGCCCTGGCCCGCGCCGAGTCCGGCAAGACGCTCTCCGCCGGCGAGGTCGCGGCCCTGCTGGCGGCCCGGGGCGAGCAGCTGGAACGGCTGATGGCGCAGGCCCGGCACCTCCGGGAGCTCGGCCACGGCACGACGGTGACGTACTCCCGGAAGGTCTTCGTTCCGCTGACCATGCTGTGCCGGGACCGCTGCCACTACTGCACGTTCGCCAAGCCCCCGGCGCGGCTGGGTTCCCCGTTCCTCACCCCCGAGGAGGTCGTGGCGATCGCCGACGCCGGCCGCCGGCTGGGGTGCAAGGAGGCCCTGTTCACCCTCGGCGACCGGCCCGAGGACCGGTATCCGGTCGCCCGGGAGTGGCTCGAGGCCCGGGGATACAAGTCCACGCTGGACTACCTGCGGGCGGTGGCCATCCGGGTCATCGAGGAGACCGGCCTCCTGCCCCACCTCAACCCCGGCGTGATGTCGTGGGAGGACATGGCGCGGCTGAAGCACGTCAGCGCGTCGATGGGGCTCATGCTCGAGACGTCCTCGGAGCGGCTGTTCGCGAAGGGCGGCCCCCACTTCGGCTCGCCGGACAAGGCCCCGGCGGTCCGCCTGCGGACCATCGAGGACGCCGGGCGGCTGTCGATCCCGTTCACGACCGGCATCCTCGTCGGGATCGGCGAGACCGTGCGCGAGCGCGCCGAGTCGCTGCTCGCGATCCGCGACCTCCACCGGAAGTACCGCCACGTCCAGGAGGTCATCGTCCAGAACTTCGTCCCGAAGCCCCGGACGGCCATGCACGCGGCGCCGCCCCCGGAGACCGAGGAGTACCTCGCCGCGATCGCCGCCGCGCGCGTGATCCTCGGCCCCCGGATGCACGTCCAGGCGCCGCCGAACCTCTCGGACGGCGCGTACCCCCGCCTGCTCGACGCCGGCATCGACGACTGGGGTGGCGTCTCGCCGCTCACGCCCGACCACGTGAACCCGGAGAAGCCCTGGCCCCAGATTGCGCGACTGGCCGGGGAGACCGCGGCGCGCGGCCTCCAGCTCCGCGAGCGCCTCACGGTCTACCCGGAGTACGCGACGAAACCCGACCCCTGGATCGCCGGGAAGATGCAGCGCCCGGTGGCGGCGCTGGCCGGCGAGGACGGCCTTCCCCCCGAGGGCCGGCTGCCCGAGCCAATCGCGTGGCAGGACCCCGACGTCCAGTGGAAGCCCCGCGAGATCGCGCTGACGTTCGCGAAGGCGGGCGACGCGGGGCTCCGCGACGACGCCCTCCAGGTGTACGGCGACTTCGACGCGTTCGAGGTCGAGGCCACCCGGCGGTGGGCCGAACGGCCGCGAGACCCGAAGCGGCTGGCCGGCGACATCCGCCGCGCGCTGAAGAAGGCCACGGCCGGCCGGCCCGACGACATCACCGACAGCGAGGCCGCGGCGCTGTTCGAGGCTTCAGGGCAGGCGCTGGAGGCGCTGTGCGCCATCGCCGACGACCTCCGCCGGGACGCCGTCGGCGACGAGGTCACCTACGTCGTGAACCGGAACATCAACTTCACGAACGTCTGCTACACGGGCTGCCGGTTCTGCGCGTTCGCGCAGCGCGAGGTGGACCGGGAGTCGTACACGCTGCGCCTCGAGGAGGTGGCCGACCGCGCCCGCGAGGCATGGGAGGCCGGCGCCACCGAGGTGTGCATGCAGGGCGGCCTCCACCCGTCCCTGCCCGGCGAGTTCTACTTCCAGCTCCTCGACGCGGTGAAGGCGCGGGTGCCGGACATCCACGTCCATGCCTTCAGCCCGATGGAGGTGCTGAACGGCTCGACGCGGCTCGGCATCTCGTTCCGGGAGTTCCTCACGGAATGCAGGCGGCGGGGGCTCGGCTCGATCCCCGGCACCGCGGCCGAGATCCTGGACGACGACGTCCGGTGGGTGCTGACGAAAGGGAAGCTCCCCGCGGAAACTTGGGAGGAGATCGTGGCGACCGCGCACGACGTCGGGCTGCGCTCGAGCTCCACCATGATGTACGGCCACGTCGATGCGCCACCGCACTGGGTCGCGCACATCCGGCGGCTCGCTTCGATCCAGGACCGCACCGGTGGGTTCACCGAGTTCGTGCCGCTGGCGTTCGTCCATCAGAACTCGCCGATCTATCTGGCCGGCAAGGCCCGGCCCGGGCCGACCCACGACGACAACCGCCGCGTCCACGCGGTCGCGCGCATCCTGTTGCACGGCCGCGTCCCGAACGTCCAGGTGTCGTGGGTGAAGATGGGGATCGAGGCGTGTCGGCTGTTGCTCCGGGGGGGCGCCAACGACTTCGGCGGAACACTCATGGAGGAGACCATCAGCCGGATGGCCGGGGCGGAGTGGGGGATCCGCAAGGAGCCCTGGGAGCTGGAGGAGGCGATCCGCTCCATCGGCCGGACCCCCGCCGAGCGCACCACCACGTACGGCCGGGTCCATCGCGACCGCCCGCTCGCGCCGCTGCGCTGACGTCCCGCGCACGGTTCCGCATCGAACGCGACCGCGAATGACCGATATGGTCAAGCTGCTTGACCATAATCGTCAATTAGATTGACCATCGAAAAATGTTCCAGAAAGTCTTGTCACCCGCGTGCAAAGGGGGAAAGGTTGTACGCAGACATGACGGCGGATGCAGGCGGAAACTTCCACTTGCAATCTGACGGCCCCTTCCGTCAGAATTACATGACTGTAGTTCACGGAGGGATGAGCCGTGCATCACTACATCCCGTGGCAGGAACGGGGAAGGTGCAGACAGCACGACCCGGAGGTGTTCTTCCCGGAGAAGGGAGGATCGTCTCGGGAGGCCAAGCGCATCTGTGCGGACTGCCCCGTACGGATCGAGTGTTTGAACTACGCCCTGCGACGGGACGAGCGGTACGGCGTCTGGGGCGGCATGAGCGAGCGAGAGCGCCGGCGCCTCAAGCGCATGGCGTCCTAGACCACCACCATCGCGCCGCAGTTGGACGTTTGTTCCCAGGCGCCCGAGACCCTCGGAAGGGGGTGAGTTGATGGCCACCACGCGAAAGACGACGGCGAAGTCGGCCGTCTCCAGGGCGAGGTCCACCGCCAAGAAGACGGTGTCGCGCGCGAAGGGCGCAGCGAAGAAGACGACCGCCAGGGGCAAGTCGACGGCGAAGAAGACCGCCGCCCGGGGCAAGTCGACGGCGAAGAAGACCGCCGCCCGGGGCAAGTCGACGGCGAAGAAGACCGCCGCCCGGGGCAAGTCGACGGCGAAGAAGACCGCCGCGAGGAAGTCCCCCGCCAAGAGGTCGACGGCGAAGAAGTCGACGGCGAGGAAGTCACCCGCGAAGAAGTCCGCGGCGAAAAAGCGCTAGCCGAGGATCGCATCCGGAAGAAGGGGGGCGCGAGCCCCCCTTCTTCCGTCCAGGCCACCAGCGCGCCCCGGCTCCCCAGACTCGGCGAGGCCCCGTGCTAGTCTCGCTGCCGGCCGGCGCGCCGTACCCATGATCACCACGTCGCAGCGCGAACCAGACTCGACCGAGACTCGCCGCAAGGAGCCGAGTGTCCTCGTGGTCCTGGTGGCCCACGAGGGGCTGCCGTGGCTGCGGGACTGCTTGCGCTCCGTGTCGCGACAGACCCATCCGCGCCTCGGGATCGTCGGGGTGGACACGGGTTCCACCGACGGCTCCCGCGAGCTCCTGGAGCAGTCGCTCGGCGCCGACCGGGTCATCTCGATGGGGCGCGACGTCCGCCTGCCGGCCGCCGTCCAGGCCGGGCTGCGGGTCGACGCGGCAGAGCGGGCGGACTACCTGCTGGTCCTGCACGACGACACGGCCCTCGACCCGGACGCCGTCACGCGCATGGTCGAGGCCGCCGAGCGCATCGACGGCGTGGGCATCGTCGGCCCCAAGGTCCTCGACTGGGAGGACCCCCGGGTCCTGCTCGACGTGGGGCAGTCCACCGACGGGTTCGGGTATCCGTACACCCCGCTCGAGGAGGACGAGATCGACCACGGCCAGTACGACCGGGTCCGGGAGGTCCTGTTCGTGTCCTCGGCCGCGATGCTGATCTCCCGGGCGGCCTGGAAGCGGGTGGGGGCCCTCGACGAGCGCCTCGCTCCGTACCACGAGGACCTCGACTTCTGCTGGCGCGCTCGGCTCGCGGGGTTCCGCGTGCTGATGTCGCCGCGGGCCCGGGCCCGCCACCGGGGCGCGACGGTCCGGGGGGAGCGTAGGGGCGCCGGCCGGCGCGATCGCCGGCGCCTGTACGCCGAGCGGGCCAGCCTGGCCGCGATGCTCAAGAACTACGGCCTGCTGACCCTGGTGTGGATCTTCCCGCTGTACGCGGTCCAGTCGTTCGCCAAGGCCGTCGTGTGGATCGCCGGCCGGCGGTTCGAGGAGGCCTGGCAGATCGTTACGGCGTGGACGTGGAACCTGGTCCACCTGCCGGGCACGATCCGGCGGCGCATCCGGGCCCAGGCCGTGCGATCCGTTCCCGACCGCGCGGTCCGCCGATACATGGCCCCGGCAGCCCTCCGGATGCGCCGGTGGGCCGACACCGCGGGCCGGCTCTTCCGGAAGGGGGACCTGGAGGTCCAGGAGGAGGAGCGCCCCGTCGACGAGGAGGACGAGCTGGTGCTCCCCACCCTCGGGGCGCGCACGCTGTCGCTCGCCCGGGCCCATCCGGTGGCCACGGCCTGGGTGGCCGTCGCGACGCTGGCGATCCTCGCCGACCGGCACCTGTGGGGGCACGCGGTGCTCGCCGGCGGGGCGCTGCCGGCGTTCCCCGGGACCCCCTCCGGGTTCTTCCGGGAGCTGGTCTCCGGCGTGCGGACCACGGGACTCGGCGGGACCGACCCGGGGAGCCCCGCCCTCGGCATGCTCGGGGTGCTGTCGGCAGTGCCGTTCGTCGGGACCGCCGTCGCGCAGAAGGCCCTGCTGATCGGGCTCCCTCCGCTGGCCGGGTTGTCGATGTACCGGATGGTGCTGCGCCGGACGAACGAGCGGGTCCCCGCCGTGGTGGCCGCGGCCTGCTTCGGGCTGTCGGCGGTGGTGTTGTGGGCGTTCTCGCAGGGGCGGATCTCGACGCTCGTCGCCCTGGCCGCGCTCCCGGCCCTGCTGGACCGCCTGGAACGCGGGTTCTCGGGGCACCGTCCGGGCCGGCCTGTCCGCCACGCCGTGGAGGCGGGGCTGATCCTCGCGGTCGCGGCCTCGTTCTTCCCCGGTGTCGCGCTGGCCCTCGCCGTGCTCGTGGTCGCGTGGCTGGTCACGCCCAGCCGCCGGGGCGAGGTGCGGGGGCTCGGGCTGGTCCTGGGCGCGGTGGCGGCGGCCGGCGCGCTGGGGTTCCCCGTCGTGCTCGCCGCGATCGGGGAGCACGGGGCGTCGCTGCACTCGACCATCGGCAGGCCGGACGTCGCCGCATTGCTCCGACTGTCCCCCGGCTCGGCCCCCGGGTCGTGGTCGATCGCCTGGTTCGTCCCGATCGCCGCGCTCGTCTCGTTCACGCTGGTGGACGGGCACGGCCGGCGGACCGCCGTACGCCTGGCCGTCGCGTCGCTGGGCGGCGTGGTCCTGGCATGGCTGTCCGCGGCCGGATACCTCCCGGCGCCGCTGTCGAACCCGGTGGCCTACGTCGCCGCCGCCGCGCTCGCGGACTGCGCGCTGATCGGGCTCGGGATGGCCACGGTCGTGCAGATGGGCAGGCGGTCGTTCGGCTACCGCCACCTGGCGGGAATCGGGGTCGCCGGGCTCGTCGCCGCGGGACTGGGGCTGCAGGCCCTGGCGGCAGGGATCGGCGGGTGGGCCGTCGGCGTGGACAAGCAACCTCCCTCGTGGCCGCTGGTGGCCTCCGCGCAGCCCCCCGCGGGACCGGGGTTCCGCGTGCTGTGGCTGGGCGCCCGGCGGGGCGACCCATTCCCGCCACCCGGCGGGGACCCGGTGGCGGAGGCCTCGGCCGCCGGCTCGAGCATCCGGTACGGGCTCACCGGACGCGCCGGGACGACCATGCTCGACGCGGGCCGGGGCGCCGCCGGCGATGGCTACCGGTACCTCGAGCGGTCGCTGTCGCAGATCCTCACCGGGAACACCACCCACGGCGGCGCCTTGCTCGGGTTGCTCGGTGTCGCCTACGTGGTCGCCGAGCCCGGCGACCTGCCGGAGGAGGTCGGCCTCCGCCTGGACGCCCAGGTCGACCTCGACCTGATCCCCGCCGGCGGCCTGGTGATCTACCGCAACGAACGGGCGTTGCCCGAGGCGGCCGAGACCGGCCAGCCGGAGTTCGTGGATGCGGCCGCCGGTGCGGGACTGCTGCCCGTCGCGTCGCTTCCGGCGTTCGATGGGTCGGCCCTCCGGGCGGCCCCGGGCGGCTACGGGGGGTCGTCGGGGGGCGGGTCGGTCCTCCTCGCGAGCCAGTTCGACTCCGGATGGCGGCTTCGTGCCGCCGGCCGGACGGTGCCGCCCACCCGGGCGTTCGGCTGGGGGACGGCGTTCCGGGCCCCCGCGGGGGCCGTCTCGGTCACGTACGGCCGGCAGTGGGTGCGGGACCTCGAGGTGGCGGTGCTGGCCGTGCTGTGGCTCGCTGCGCTGTGGATCACCAGGAAGCCGGCTCGCCGATGAGGTCCCGCGGCGCTTTCCTCTCGCTCGTCGTCCTCCTGGGGCTGGTCGTAGGCGGCGCGTGGTTCCTGGACCAGCGGGTCGGGCTCCACCCGGCTCGGGCGCTCGCCGGCTCCCGGTCGGTGGCCGGGCCCGACGACGCGCCTTCCGGGGCCTGGTACTGCCCACACGGCGGAGGAGTGGGGTGGCGGGGGTTCGTCGCGGTCACGAACCCGGGCGACACCCCAGTCTCGATCCGGGTGCGCTCGATGTCGCATCGGGGGACCACGCCGGCGCAGGTCCTGACCGTCCCGCCGCGCGGCCGGGTCGCCGTCGACGTCGCGTCCGGGTCCCGGGAGGCGGCCACGGAGGTGGAGTACTTCGGCGGGTGGGTGGCTGCGGGATGGGTGACCACGGCCGGCGCGCCGACCGGCGGACCCACCGCCTCGCCCAGCATGTCGCCCTCCCCGTCCCCCTCGCCCAGCCGGTCGGCCGGCGGGGGTGGGGGCGAGAGCGGGAGCCCGTCCGGGACGGCCGTCGAGCAGGGGGTTGCCGCCGAGTCCTGCGCGAACGCGGCGGGCCGGACGTGGTACCTCCCGGACGGGACCACCACCCAGGGCCAGGAGGACTACGTGGTCGTCATGAACCCGTTCGGGACCGAGGCCGTGTTCCGCCTCCGGCTCGTGGCGGAGGGTCGCGAGGTGGACGCGGGCGACCTGTCGCTGCCGGCGGGTTCCAGCATGGCCGTCCACGTGAACCACGAGGCGCTGGGTGAGCAGACGGTCGCCGCGGTCATCCAGGCCTCGATCGGCAGGGTGGCGGCGGCCTCACTCGGGATCGTGGACGAGGGCGGGATCCGATCCGCGATCGGGGTGCAGCAGACCATCACCGACCCGGTGATCCCGTCGGCCGGGGACGCGGGGGGAACCGAGATCCCGTTCCTCAACCCCGCGCACCACGGGATCTCGTACGGGGTCGACTTCCTGTCCCACGACGGCCGGCACCTGGCGCTGCCGAAGGGGCAGCGCGTCGGGCCGGACGCCTCCCGCACGGAGACGCTCACGGCCACGGGGCCCGGTGCGGTCTCGCTGGTTCCGGATCAGGGTGCCGCGGTCGCCGCCGCCCGCCGCACGCTCGGGCTCCGGGGCGACCAGGGGGCCACGCCCGCGCTCGCCCCCGCGCCCGCGTGGCTGCTCACCTCCCCGGCCGGGTCGGCGTCGGACTCAGTGCAGATCGCGCTGGCCAACCCGGGGACCCGGCCGGTGACCGTCACGCTCACCGTGCTGGGTGGCCAGCCGTCGACGAGCGTGGTAACCGTCCCCCCCGATTCCTCGGTCGCGGCGCCCCTGGGCTCCACGGACGCCCAGGCCTCGGTCGTCGCGACGGCGCCGAGTGGAACCTTCCTGGCGGTCGAGACGTCCACTCAGCGCACCGGGGCCGGATATGCCGCCTCGGCCGGCGTCCCCATTCCGCCGCAGTGGGTTCCGCGGTAGGCGGAGACGGGTTTTCGCCAAAGATGCCGATATTGAGGGTATGGATCGGGGTGCGTGTTCCATATAATCAGCGATCCGGGCCGTCCGGTCCGGGATCGAGAGGGTCAGGGTGAGTAGCGGTCGTCACGTGAAGCGGCGGTTCGCCGGGAAGGCGCCGGTCGTCCTGCTCGTCGTCTTCGCGCTGCTCGCGGCGGGGGGCGCCACCTCGGCGTTCGCGGCCCTCGGCTACGAACACGCCCGCGCCGGCCGGATCCTGCCCGGTGTGTCCATCGAGGGCGTGGACGTGTCGAACATGACCCGGTCCGAGGCTGTCGCCGCGGTCTCGAAGGCCGTGCGGCACGAGCTGGACGCGAAGGTGCACGTCACCGCCGGCAAGCGGACCTGGGACCTCGCGATCGGCCAGCTCGGCGTCGCGGCCGACGTGGCTCCGGTGATCGACCGAGCCCTGGCGCTCAACGACGATTACTCCTGGGTGTCGCGGGTGTACCACCGGCTGACGCACGCCAAGGTCCACCGCTCGTTCTCGGTGGGGACCACCCTCGACCCCGCGCCCCTCGTCAGTTTCGTGAACCAGGTGGCGAAGCAGGTGGCCCGGCCTCCGACGGACGCCGGCTACGCGCTCGAGGACGGCAAGGTGGCCATGCGCCACGCACACTCCGGCGTGGCCCTCGAGTACTGGGTGGCCCGGGCGCAGCTGAAGCGCGCCGTGGAGCGTGGCGGCGGCTCGGTGAAGTTCGAGACGAAGACCATCGCGCCCAAGGTCCCCGATGACCAGGTGGGCAAGCTCATCGTGGTCAGCCGGACGTCCAACCGGCTGTCGCTGTACGACGGCTTCAAGGTCGAGCGGACCTACCCGGTGGCCACGGCGCGGCAGGGGTTCGAGACGCCGCCCGGCGAGTGGAGCGTCGTCAACAAGGTCGAGAACCCGACGTGGCACAATCCGTGCCTCGGCCAGCCGGGGTGCTGGGCGGCGGGCGAGCCGGCGGAGATCGGGCCCGGCCCGGGCAACCCCCTCGGCACCCGCGCGCTGTACCTGGACGCGTCGGGCATCAGGATCCACGGCACCCCCGAGGACTCCTCGATCGGGACGTGGGCCTCGCACGGCTGCATCCGGATGCACATCTCGGACTCCGAGGCGCTGTACCCGCTGGTCCCGATCGGAACCCCCGTGTTCGTCGTCGGGGCCCCCCCGTGGGGCGACACGCCGGACCCGGGCGCCGCCGGCTAGCATTCGGCCTCCCCCGCACGGGGGCGGCATGGGACCATCGTCCGACTGCCCACGGCGACGGATGGGGGACGAGGAAATGGTCACCTTGGGCTATGCAGCCGGGGTGCCCATTCGGCCGAGGATTACTCCATCATGGCCCCTAGCCATCACCACCCGAAGTGTCCGGCGTGTCGCGACGGTGACCTCATCTCGATCACCATGTCCGTCAGCGGAACCGAGCTGCAGTTCAGCACCTGCCACGAGTGTGAGGCCAAGTGGTGGGTCAAGGACGGCGAAGCGGTCCCATTGACGTCGGTGATCGGGACGGTCGGCATCCGCTAACCGACCGGCGTCGCCTGCGGGACCGGCATGTAGGATGCGACTCCGTCGTGTCCACCTCGAGCCTCGCCCCCATCTTCAAGGCGTACGACGTCCGCGGCACCGTCCCCGACCAGCTGGATGCCGACGTGGCCCGGCGCGTCGGCGCCGCGTTCGCCGCCTGGCTCGACGCCTCGCGCATCGCGGTGGGCCGCGACTGCCGGCTTTCGTCCCCCGAGCTGGCCGAGGCGTTCACCGAGGGGGCGACGTCTCGGGGCGCCGACGTCATCGACCTCGGGTTGACCTCCACCGACCTCGTCTACTTCGCCTCCGGTTCGCTCGACGTGCCGGCCGTCTCGATCACCGCCAGCCACAACCCGCCCAACTACAACGGGCTCAAGTTCTGCCGGGCCGGCGCGGCGCCGGTCGGCGAGGACACCGGCCTCGGCGAGATCCGGGCCCTCGCCGAGCGCGACCGGTACCCGCCAGCGGCGGCGCGCGGCTCCGTGGAGCGCCGGGACCTCCTCGACCGGTACGTGGAGCACGTTTTGACGTTCGTCGACGCCGAGGCGATGACGCCGCTCTCCGTGGTCACCGACACCGCGAACGGCATGGGCGGGCTGGTGGTTCCCGCGGTCATGGAACGGCTCCCCGTGCGGCTCGTGATGCTCTATCCGGAGCTCGACGGGACGTTCCCCAACCACCCCGCCGACCCGATCGACCCGGAGAACCAGGCCGACCTGCGGACGGCGGTCCTGGAACAGGGGGCCGACGTCGGGATGGCGTTCGACGGCGACGCCGATCGCGTGTTCCTCGTCGACGAGCGAGCCGAGGGCGTCAGCGGATCGCTGGTCACCGCGCTCGTCGCCAAGGCCATGCTGGAGCGCGAGCCGGGCGGCACGATCGTCCACAACCTGATCTGCTCGTGGGTGGTCCCCGAGGTCATCAGGGAACACGGCGGCACGCCGGTCCGGACCCGCGTCGGGCACTCGTTCATCAAGCAGGTCATGGCCGAGACCGGGGCGATCTTCGGCGGCGAGCACTCGGGGCACTACTACTTCCGCGACAACTACCGGGCGGACTCCGGGCTGATCGCCGGTGTTGTCGTGCTGGGGGAGATGGCGAAGACGGGCCTGCCGCTGTCGAAGCTGCTCGCGCCGTTTCGCCGGTACGAGGACTCCGGCGAGATCAACTCGCGGGTCGACGACCAGGCGGGGAAGGTCGAGAAGGTGGCCTCGCGGTACGCCGGCGGACGGCAGGACCGGCTGGACGGGCTCACCGTGCAGTACGACGACTGGTGGTTCAACGTCCGGCCGTCGAACACCGAGCCCCTGCTCAGGTTGAACGTCGAGGCCCGCACGCCGGAGCTGTTGGAGGAGAAGACCGCGGAGGTGCTCGCGTTGATACGGGACAAGGAGTCGGGGCCATGAGCGTGGAGAAGGACCTGCTGGACATCCTGGCCTGCCCGAACTGCCGGGGCGAGGTGGACTACGACGAGGCGGCGCAGGTGATCGAGTGCCGCTCGTGCCACTACAAGTATCCCGTCCGCGACGGGATCCCGGTGATGCTCATCGACGAGGCCGAGAAGCCGTCCGGGTGAGCGGGGACCGGGTCCTCGACGACGCCGGGGCGCTGGCGGCCAACGACCCCTCGGGGATGCTCGACGCCGTGCTCGGGCTCCCGGGGCAGTGCCGGGACGGGTTCCGGTCCGGCCGGGAGGCCGCCGACCTGCCGTCGGGCGACGGAGTCACCGGCATGGTCGTGTGCGGGATGGGCGGCTCGGGCGTCGCGGGCGACGTGGTGGACGCCCTGTACCGGGGCCGGCTCGGGGTGCCGGCGGTCGTGAGCAAGGGGCCGGAGCTGCCAGAGTTCTGCGGCAAGGACACGCTCGTGGTCGCGTCGTCGTACTCGGGTGATACCTCCGAGACGCTGGCCTGCTTCGAGGTGGCCACGGGACGGGGGTGCCGCGTCGTGGCCGTGACCTCCGGAGGCGAGCTCGGCCGTCGCGCACGCGAACGAGGGGTCGCGGTGGTCCCGGTCCGGGCCGGATTCCAGCCCCGCGCAGCGGTCGGCCACCTCGCGTTCGGACTCCTCGGGGCCCTGGAGGCGATGGGCGTCATTCCGTCGCTCGGCGTGGAGGTCGAGCGGGTGGCCCGGGTGCTCCAGGAGCTGGGGGAGCGGCTGGGCCCGGAGTCGCCGGCGTCGGGGAACCCCGCGAAGTCGGCGGCGGCCGCGATCGGGGACCGGTTCCCGGTGGTCTGGGGGGCCGAGGGCATCGGAGCGGTGGCCGCGACGAGGTGGCGGACCGAACTCAACGAGAACGCGAAGGTGCCGGCCTTCGCCGGGGTGCTGCCCGAGCTCGACCACAACGAGGTGGTCGGGTGGTCGCCCGGCGCGGGCGAGCGGTTCGTCCTGCTGACGCTCCGGCATCCCCTGGAGCATCCGGACGTGGCGGCGCGGTTCCCGGTGTCGGTCGACGTGGCGCGGTCCTCGGGGATGCTCCATCGCGAGGTCCGGGCCGAGGGCGACACCCCGCTGTCGTGCTTGATGTCGCTGCTCATGCTGGGGAGCGCGGTGAGCGTGTACCTGGCCGCGCTCCGTGGGGTCGACCCCACGCCGATCGACGCGATCTCCCGGATCAAGCGGGAGCTCGGCGGGTGACTTTGGAGCCGGCGCCGGCGTTGCCGTCCCCCGGCGACCGCGACGCGGACGAGGCCGTCGCGGTGATCCGGGAACGATCGGCCGTCGAGCCACGGGTGGCGATCGTCCTGGGGTCGGGCCTCGGGCCCGCCGCCGACCTCGTCGAGCGGGACGCCGAGCTGTCGTTCGAGGAGCTGCCCGGGTTCCCGGCCCCGACCGTGCCCGGCCACGCGGGGCGGCTGCTGCTGGGGACGCTGGCCGGCGTCCCGGTCGCGGCGTTTCTCGGCCGGATCCACTTCTACGAGGGACATCCGATGTCCGTGTCGGCCATGCCGGTGCGGGTGGCCCGGCTGCTCGGAGCGCATTCCATGGTGGTGACGGCGTCGGTCGGCGCGCTCGACCCCGCGCTGCGGCCCGGGTCGCTGGTCGTCGCGGCCGACCACGTCAACATGATGGGCGAGAACCCGCTGCGGGGATGGCGGAACCCGGACGGCTCGCCGCCGTTCATCGACGTCTCCGCGCTGTACGACCCGGAGCTCCGGACGATCGCGCTGGAGGAGGCGCCGGCCGCCGGCCTCACCGCGGCGCCGGGCGTGTACGTTGCCGCTTCGGGGCCGTCCTACGAGACCAAGGCCGAGATCGAATGGATGCGCCGGGCGGGCGGTACGGTCGTCGGGATGTCGATCGTGCCGGAGGCCCTGCCGGCCCGCGCGCTGGGGATGCGGGTGCTCGGGCTGTTCTCCGTGACGAACTCGGTGGGTGGCGAGGTGAGCCACCTCGAGGTCATCGAGGTCGGTCGGCAGATGGGTGGCAAGCTGGCGACGCTGCTGGAGCGGGTGATCCCGCGCATCCACGGGGAGAGGAGCTGACCGAATGGACTGCGACGTGAAGGACCTCGGGCTCATCGACAAGGGAAGGGCGCGGATCGAGTGGGCCGGCGCGGAGATGCGCGTCCTGGCGCTGATCCGCGAGCGGTTCGAGAAGGAACGCCCGCTCGAGGGCCTGAAGATCGCCGCGTGCCTGCACGTGACGACCGAGACCGCGAACCTGGTCGAGACCCTGCAGGCCGGGGGCGCGGAGGTCGCGCTGTGCGCTTCGAACCCGCTGTCGACCCAGGACGACGTCGCGGCCGCGCTGTGCGAGCAGAGCGGCATCAGCGTGTACGCGATCAAGGGCGAGGACAACGAGACCTACTACCGGCACATCGACGAGGTGCTGGACCACCGCCCGAACGTCACGATGGACGACGGGGCCGACCTGGTCGGGCGGCTCCACACGAAGCGGAAGGACCAGCTGCTGGAGATCCTGGCCGGCACCGAGGAGACCACCACCGGCGTCATCCGGCTGCGGTCCATGGCCGAGCACGGCGTGCTGGCCTACCCGATCGTGGCGGTGAACGACGCCGATACCAAGCACCTGTTCGACAACCGGTTCGGCACCGGGCAGTCGACGATCGACGCGATCCTCCGCTCCACGAACCTGCTGATGGCGGGGAGGACGGTGGTGGTGTGCGGGTACGGCATGTGTGGCCGGGGCGTGGCCTCCCGCGCCCGGGGGCTCGGCGCGCACGTCATCGTGACCGAGGTCTCGGCGCTCGCCGCGCTCGAGGCCGTGATGGAGGGGTACCGCGTGATGCCGCTCCGCGACGCCGCCCGGATCGGGGACGTGTTCGTCACCGTCACCGGCGACACCTCGATCATCCGGCGCGAGCACATGGAGGCCATGAAGTCCGGGGCGGTGATGGCGAACAGCGGCCACTTCGACGTGGAGATCGACAAGCAGGCGCTGCGGGACCTGGGAGGCGAGCCCCGCCGGATCCGCGAGTTCGTCGACGAGTACCGGCTGGGGGACGACCGCCGCCTGTACCTGCTGGCCGAGGGCCGGCTGGTGAACCTCGCCGCCGCAGAGGGCCATCCCGCCGCGGTCATGGACATGTCGTTCGCGAACCAGGCGCTGGTCGTGGAGTGGATCGCCCGCAATCACGAGGGCCTGGAGCAGCGCGTGTACGGCGTGCCGCAGGAGATCGACTCCGAGGTGGCCCGGCTCAAGCTCCAGGCGATGGGCGTCGAGATCGACGAGCTGACGCCCGAGCAGGAGACGTACCTGGCCTCGTGGGAGCAGGGAACGTAGTGGCGTGACGCCCCAGGACGGAGTCGAGCCGGTCTCCGAGGAGGAGCTGGCGGCGTTCCGCGCCGTGGGCGAGCACCTGGCCCGGCGCGAGCTGATCTCCGGGGCGGAGGGGAACCTCTCGACGTACGACGGCCGCCGGCTGGTCATCACCCGGTCGGGCTCACGCCTCGACGCGCTCGCGGTCGACGACGTCCTGGTGGGGACGCCGACGGTCCCACCGACGGCCTCGTCGTCGGATCTGGGGATCCACCTCGAGAACTACGACGTCAACGACGCCAACGACTCCCCCCGGCGGGTGGGTGCGGTGGTCCATGCGCATCCGCCGGGATCCGTCCCTGCCGGATGGGCGGAGGGCCAACCCCACGGGGCCTATGGGCTGGGCCGGACCCTGGAGCACGCCGCGGCGACGCTCGAGATCTACCTGTGGGCCGCCGACCGCGGCCCGGTCCCGAGCGCCGCGACCGGGGTGGGGCCGTCCTCCCCGGTCTTCATGGCGTTCGCGCACGAGAGCTGGGGACCGGTCGAGGGGTGGAACAGGACCGGCCCCACCCTCTCGATCCTCGATCAGACCAGGCTGCCGGCCGCGGCCGGATGGGTGCGGTGCGAGACCGTGGAGGACGTCTCCGAGTCCATTCGGCGGTTGGCGGTGCGAGGGGCTCCTGCGCTCGGCGTGACGGCGGCGCTGGGCACGGCCCTGGCCGCGTTCCGTGCCCGGGACAGGGGCGAGGACGCACGGGAGGCCGCGACGAAGGCCGGGGCGCTGCTCGTCGCGACGCGGCCGACCGCCGTCAACATCCGGTGGGCGGTCGGGCGGGCCCTGGCGGCGGGCGCCACCGCCGGCGACGACCGCCAGTTCGCCGAAGCGGTGCTCTCGGAGGCCAGGGCCATCGAGTTCGAAGACGCGCAGGCTTGTTCGCGGATGGGGTGGCTCGGCGCCTCGCTGATCCCCGCCGGCGCGAACGTGCTGACGCACTGCAACACCGGGATGCTGTGCACCGCCGGGATCGGGACGGCCCTCGGCGTGTTGTGGTGCGCGCACCTCGCCGGGAAGGGCGTCCACGTGTGGGTCGACGAGACCCGGCCGCTGCTGCAGGGGTCGCGCCTGACGGCATGGGAGCTGGAGCCCCTCGGCGTCCCGTTCACGGTGATCGCCGACTCGGCGGCGGGTTCGCTGATGGCCCGCGGTCGGGTGGATGCCGTGGTCGTCGGGGCGGACCGCATCGCCGCGAACGGGGACGTCGCGAACAAGATCGGCACGTACCCGCTGGCGGTGCTGGCCGCGCGGCACGGCGTGCCATTCCTCGTGGTGGCGCCGACGTCGACGATCGACCTGGGGACCGGCTCGGGGGACGACATCCGGATCGAGGAACGCGACCCGGAGGAGGTCACGCATGCCTTCGGGACGCGCGTGGCCCCGGAGGGCGCGCCCGCGCTGAACCTCGCGTTCGACGTGACGCCGGCGGAGCTGGTCACCGCCATCGTCACCGAACGGGGCGTGGTCCGCGCTGCGTATCGCGAGGCACTGGCCGCGGTGGTCGGAGGGGTGGGGTGATGGAGCCCGTCTCGGTGCGCACCCGGTTCGAGCGGTTCCCCGCGACGGTCAAGGGGGCGCTCGTGTTCCGTGGGGAGGACCGGGATCCCCACCAGATCGCGGTGCGCAGCGCACGCGTCGTCGGCCTGCGGGGCGGCTCGGAGCGCGATGTCCCCGTCGAGCGGGCGATCGTCACGGTCCCGCCCCACCAGGACCTGTTCGTGCCCTTCGAGATGGCCGTGGCGGACCTCGATCCCGGGTGGTACGGCTTCGAGGTCGAGGTCGACCTCGACGGCGCTCCTCGCACGCTGTACGGCGACCGTCGGTTCTCCGTGCCGTGGCCCCGGGGGACGATGCGCACCGGGATCATGAAGGCCGACCGGTCCTTCCGGGTCGGTGCCATACGGGTGGTCGTGACGCGGGTGCAGCTGGCGTCGGATGCGACGACGCTCCGCCTGGAGCTCGACCCCCCCGCGCCTGTCGAGTGCATGCTGTCGGCCGAGCCGGGGGGCGACCTCCCGGTGGTCGAGACGGAGCTCGACGAGCGGTCGGGCACCCTCATGGTTCGCGCGTACCCGGTGCCCCGCGACGGAAGGAAGCTCCGTCTCGAGATCGCCGGCGGAGAGGACCGGGGGACCGTGGAGCTGTCCCTGGGATAGCGGACCGTCTCTGAGCTCATGATGTCGGTGCCTCGCGGTAGCGTCCCGGCGTCATGCGGTCCCTGCTCGATCTCGTGTTCCCGCTCCGCTGCGCGGGCTGCGGAGGCGGGACGTGGCCGTTCTGCTCCGCGTGCCGGGAGGCCCTGGCGCCGATCACGCCGCCGACCTGTGCCCGGTGCGGCCGGCCCTGGCTCGAACCGGTGGACCGGTGCCGCGACTGCCCGCCGCCCACGTTGGCCACGGCCCGCGCGCCGTTCCTGTACGAGGGCCCGGCCCGGTCGGCGCTGTACCGGCTCAAGTTCTCCGGATGGCGCGCGGTGGCCGACGCGCTCGGCGCCGCGATGGCCGCGGTCGACGACTCCGGCGCGGTCGCCGTCACGTGGGTGCCGCTCGGCCGGCGGCGGCGGGCCGAGCGCGGGTATGACCAGGCCCGGGCCCTCGCCCGCGCGGTCGGGTCGCGGCTGGGCCTGCCGGTCCTCCCGCTCCTGCGGCGGGTCGCCGACACCGACCCCCAGGCCCGCCGGACCGCACGCGAGCGGCGCCTGGCGATGCGGGGAGCGTTCGAGGCGGTCGCGCGGCCCCCGCCGGGCCCGCTCCTGCTCGTCGACGACGTCCTGACGACGGGGGCGACGGCGGCCGAGTGCGCCGGCGTGCTCCGCGCGGCAGGCGCCCGGTCCGTCGCTCTGCTGACCGCCGCGCGGGCGGTGGCGGGGCCGGTTCCTGCCCGCTGTTATGCTCGCGGTGACTCCCGCCCGGGTCTGTGGTTGCCCGGGGACGATCTCCGGTAGTCGATGCCAGTCGCAGGCGAAACGACCCACGTAAGGCGAGCCTTGGCCGCCGAGCATGGTGCGACTTAGAGGTAAGTCCTGCCCCGGAAACGGGAGAAGGTGCTAAGCCGCCCGCGAGGGCGGTGATCCCCTCGGCAGGCGAGTGTGGGGGCAAAGACCAGGTCAGCCGGGCGGGAGTCGCCCACCCCCCACCCCCGCCGGCGCTCGGTCGATGTCGCCACGCCGCCGCTGCCGGCGCCGGACGGCCCCCGGGAGGCGGGACCGAAGGCGCCACGCCCCCCGCCGCTCCGGACTAGGCTTGTCGCAGGCGGCATCGCGGCCGGCCAGAGATGCCCGACGCGTCGTTCGCGACAACGAAGGAGGTGCCGATGGACCTCGTCCTCAAGGGCAGGGGAGTCCGCATCACCGACCATCTTCGGGAGCTCGCCCAGCACAAGCTGGACAAGCTCCAGCGCCTGGAACCCCGGGCCACGCGAATGGAGGTGGAGATCATCTCCGAGGACTTCCCCACCCACGACGGCACGAAGACCGTCGACGCCGCCCTGATGGTTCCCCGTCACACGTTCCGGGCCCACGCGAACGGCGCCAAGGTCGAGGACGCGCTCGATCTCATCGCGGCTCGGCTGGAGCGGCAGGTCCGGGATCGACGGGGCCGCCTCCGGCGGCGCATCCTGGCCGGCGCCCGCGTGCGGCGAGTGCAGGACACCACGGCGTAGCCCGTGAGCAGCCGAGAGGGGGAGCAGGACCGGCTGAAGATCCTGATCGTGGACGACCATGCGTTGTTCCGACGGGGCCTCCAGATGGTCCTCGACGGCGAGCCCGACCTCCAGGTGGTCGGCGAGGCCGGCGACGGGAACCAGGCCATCGAGCGGGCCCAGGAGCTCATGCCGGACGTCGTGCTCATGGACGTCCGGATGCCCCGCCGGAGCGGGATCGACGCGACCCGGGAGCTTCGCCGCCTCCTCCCCCACGTCCAGATCATCATGCTCACGGTCTCCGACGAGGAGGCCGACCTGTACGAGGCCATCAAGGCCGGGGCCAGCGGCTACCTGCTGAAGGAGATCTCGACCGACGAGGTGCCCGAAGCGATCCGCTCGGTCGTGGCAGGCCAGTCCAGGATCTCGCCGGCCATGGCCTCGAAGCTGCTCACCGAGTTCGCGGCCATGAGCCGCCGCCCGGGCGGCCCGGGCTTCACGGGTCCCAACCTCACCGACCGCGAGCTCGAGGTGCTGCGCCTGGTCGCGACCGGCCTCAACAATCGCGACATCTCCAAGGAGCTGTTCATCTCGGAGAACACCGTGAAGAACCACGTCCGGAACATCCTCGACAAGCTCCACCTGCACTCGAGGATGGAGGCGGTGGTGTACGCGGTCCGGGAGAACCTGGTGGACCTGTCGAAGCCGGACTAGAGCTCGGATGTCACGCGGTCCGGCCGGATGACGATACGGACCCGGACCTCCCCGGGCACCAGGTCGCGGAACGGTCGGCCGGTGTAGTGGCGCGCGACGACGTCGGCGTGCTCGAGGGCACCCTCCTCGGTGATCTCGACGACCCGGCCCTCCAGGCTCGCCCACCGCTCCCAGTCGGACAGGTCCATGACGGTCACCGTGGCTCGGGGATCGCGCTCCAGGTTGCGAACCTTGGCACGCCCCCGGGCCGAGTTCACCGTGACCAGGTCGCCCTCCATGACGATCCACACGGGGGTCACCTGGGGACTCCCGTCGGGCCGGATGGTCCCCAGGACCGCGTGGTTGGGCAGCTCGAACAGTCGCCGCTCATCTGCGGAGAGCTCCCGCCGTGCCATCCGGACACCTCCTCCAGGGCCCCCCGGCTCGGGAGGACCGCCCCCTATAATCCATGGGAATCCCATCCCGCGAAACCGCAAGGAGCATCGTGCCCCTCGACAAGATCATGGGCGGCGGCGACGGCCGCAAGGTGAAACGGCTGCAGGGCCTCGTCGACGTCGTCAACACGTTCGAGCCCGAGATGGAGGAGCTCACGGACGCCGAGCTCCGGGCCAAGACCGACGAGTTCCGCCGCCGGCTCGGCACCTCGGGCGGCGGCGACGCCGGCGACGGCCAGACCGACGACGGCCAGACCGACGGCAGCGACGCCAGCGACGGCCAGACCGACGGCGGCGGCGAGACGCTCGACGACATCCTCCCGGAGGCCTTCGCGGTCGTCCGCGAGGCCGCCAAGCGCGCCATCGGCCAGCGCCACTTCGACGTGCAGCTGATGGGCGGTGTGGTGCTGCACGGTGGCGACATCTCCGAGATGAAGACCGGTGAAGGAAAGACGCTGGTCTCGACGCTGCCCGCGTACCTGAACTCGCTGTCGGGGAAGGGCGTGCACGTCGTCACCGTGAACGACTACCTGGCCAAGCGCGACTCCGAGTGGATGGGGGGCATCTTCCGCCTGCTCGGCGTCTCGGTGGGGCTGATCCAGTCGAACATGATGCCCGAGCAGCGCCGGCCGGCCTACGCCGCGGACATCACCTACGGCACGAACAACGAGTTCGGGTTCGACTACCTCCGCGATAACATGGCCATGCGCCTCGAGGACATGGTCCAGCGAGGCCACAACTTCGCCATCGTGGACGAGGCGGACTCCATTCTGATCGACGAGGCGCGCACGCCGCTGATCATCAGCGGCATGGTGGCCGACTCGGCGAAGTGGTACCAGACGTTCGCCCGCATCGCCCCCCGGCTCCGCAAGGACGACGACTACGAGGCCGACGAGTCCAAGCGCACGGTCGCCGTCACCGAGGAGGGCGTGGCCAAGGTCGAGGAGATCCTCGGCATCGACAACATGTACGAGCACGTCCACACGCCGCTCGTGCACCACCTCCAGAACGCGCTGCGGGCCAAGGAGCTGTACAAGCGCGACGTCGACTACATCGTCGCCGACGGCGAGGTGAAGATCGTCGACGAGTTCACCGGCCGCGTGCTGGAAGGCCGGCGGTACGCCGAGGGCCTACACCAGGCCATCGAGGCCAAGGAGGGCGTGCGGGTCAAGGAGGAGAACCAGACCCTCGCCACCATCACGATCCAGAACTACTTCCGGATGTACGACAAGCTCGCCGGCATGACGGGAACCGCGAAGACCCAGCTGGTCGAGTTCGAGGAGGTCTACAAGCTCGGCGTCATCGAGATCCCGACGAACCAGCCGATGATCCGCGACGACCAGCAGGACGTCATCTACAAGACCGAGGACGCCAAGTGGAACGCGGTGACCGAGGACATCGTCGCGCGGAGCGAGCACGGCCAGCCGGTGCTGGTCGGCACGGTCTCGATCGAGAAGTCCGAGCGGCTGTCCGGGTACCTGCGGCGCCGGGGCGTCGAGCACCAAGTGCTGAACGCGAAGAACCACGAGAAGGAGGCCATGATCGTGGCCCAGGCCGGCCGCATCGGTGCGGTGACGGTGGCCACGAACATGGCCGGGCGAGGCGTCGACATCCTGCTCGGCGGCAACCCGGAGTACATGGCCCGCCAGGAGATGGCCGCGCGGGAGTTCGACAACGACCGTTATCTCATGTTCGAGATGTCGCCCGAGGAACGGGAGGAGTACGAGGCCGAGTACGGCCCGATCTTCGCCAAGTTCAAGCAGGAGACAGACGCCGAGCACGACGAGGTGGTGGGCACGGGGGGGCTCTACGTACTCGGCACCGAGCGCCACGAGTCGCGCCGGATCGACAACCAGCTGCGCGGCCGGTCGGGTCGGCAGGGCGACCCCGGTGCGTCGAAGTTCTACCTGTCGCTCGAGGACGACCTCATGCGGCTGTTCGCCTCCGACCGCATCGGCCGCATCATGGAGCGGTTCAACTGGCCGGAGGACGAGCCCATCACGGCCAAGATGGTCAGCCGGGCCATCGAGAACGCCCAGAAGCAGGTCGAGGCCGTCAACTTCGAGCGACGGAAGAACGTCCTCAAGTACGACGACGTGATGAACACGCAGCGCCAGGTGATCTACGAGGAGCGAACCAAGGTCCTCGAGGGGCGTGAGCTCAAGGAGGACGCGCTCGACATGGTCACCGAGGGGATCACGGCCGCGGTTGCCCAACACGCGAATGCCGAGACGTTCTCGGAAGAATGGGACCTGGATGGCCTGCGGACTGCGCTGTCGGCCGTGTACCCGGTCCAGTTCGAGGTGGCCGATCTCCGGGACGCCGTCACGCCGGAGGAGATCACGGAGCGGATCCTGGACGAGGCCCTCGCCGCCTACGAGGCCAAGGAGCAGGAGATCACGCCGGAGATCATGCGCGACCTCGAACGCATGGTGCTGATGTCGGTGATCGACACGAAGTGGCGCGAGCACCTGTACGAGATGGACTACCTCGAGGAGGGCATCCACCTTCGGGCGTACGGGCAGCGCGACCCGCTCACCGAGTACCGGCGCGAGGCCTTCGCGATGTTCGACGAGATGAAGGAGGCCATCCGCGACGAGTTCGTCCGGTACATCTACCACGTCGAGCTCGTCCGCCAGGACGAGCCGGCGCGCCCTCCACGGGTCCAGATGTCCCACGGTGACGACCCGGGCAGCGCTCAGGCTCCCCAGGCCGTGAGCGACAAGGTCGGACGCAACGCGCCGTGCCCCTGCGGCTCGGGCCGCAAGTACAAGAAGTGCCACGGCGCCTCTGCATAGCGAAGGGCCCGGCGGGGTAGCCGGGCCCTCGAGCCTTCGCCGGGTCCGGGCCTCGCGGCCCGAACCCCCCCTTTAAGGAAGAACCTTGTACTGGTAGTGGCTCTTTCCTCCGACTCGGCTCTCCGGGGCGGTGCCGGTCGCCCCGTTCGTCCTGCCCTTGGCACCGTGGTCCAACCGTGCGTCGGACGTTGGGTTCAGCTTGCCGACGACGAGGAGGGTGACCAGCACCAGCGCCACGGCAACGACCATCCCGATGAGGCGGCGCCACTCGCGGTCCACCGGACGCGCGAGCCGCAGCGACTCGGTGCTCCCGGGCGTCTCTCCTCTCGTCATGTGCAGCAGGCTAGGCGTGTGAGGCCTCCGGGTCGGTGACCGGCGCCACCACGTCGATGTGACGTACGCCACACCCTGTCGACACCGCGACGGGGAACCGGGGACAATGCCGCGGCCGGACGGGTCGGCCACGACGCCGTCCGGGACAAGCCACGTGAGCGACTCCATCGAGCTCCGATGCCCGTCCTGCGGCGCCGGGATCCCCCCCGGCGCACGGTTCTGCCCGGCCTGCGGGAGGCCGGTGGCTCCGGCCCCGCCCCGGAGCGAGGGCGACGAGATGCGCCCCGTCACCGCGCTGTTCGCCGACATCGTGGGCTCCACCGCGCTCGGAGAGAAGCTCGGCCCGGACGAGGTCAAGGCGCTGGTCGGGGAGTGCGTCAGCCGGATGTCGCGCGCGGTGGAGGAGTTCGGCGGGACCATCCAGGCGTACATGGGCGACGGCATCTGCGCCTACTTCGGCGTGCCGGCCGCCCACGAGGACGACGAGGAACGGGCGGCCCGGGCCGCGCTCCGGATCCTGCAGCTGGTCGCCGAGTACCGTGGCGACATCGAGGCCGGTTGGGGGATCGCCGGGTTCAACGTCCGGGTGGGCATCAACAGCGGCCAGACCGCGGTGGGGCTGGTGGGCGGGGCGGACCCCCAGGAGGTCGCCCTGGGCGACACCACCAACGTCGCCGCCCGGCTGCAGTCCGCGGCCGAGCCCGGCACCGTGGCGGTGGGCGAACAGGCCGCCCGCCGCCTGCAGCCCGCGTTCGACGTGGAGTCGCTCGGGGCGATCACCGTGAAGGGCCGCGACCAGCCCGTCCGCGCGTTCCGGCTCGTCGGCCCGAGGACCGAGACGCCCGAGGAGCCGGCGTCCGCCCTCGTGGGCCGGGAGGCCGAGCGGGCCTGGCTGGCGACCGTGCTCGACGACCTCGTCGCCGGCAGGGGCCAGGTGCTGCTGATCTCCGGCGAGTCCGGCATCGGGAAGTCCCGGATGCTGGCCGAGCTCGAGACCGCGGCCGGCCAGCGCGCCACCTGGCTGGAGGGGCGGTGCCTGTCCTACGGCGGCGAGCTCCTGTACTGGCCCTTTGTCGAGATGCTCCGGAGATGGCTGGGGGTCGACGAGGGCGAGCCCGAGTTCGCCGTGCGGACCAGGCTCCGGGCCAGGCTGACGCCGCTGTTGCACGACCGGGTGGAGGACGTCCTGTCCTCCCTGGGGCGGTTGCTGGCCGTCCGGCTGGACGTCGAGCCGGAGGCGGATCTCACGCCGCCGCCACCCGACGTGCTGGCCCGGGGCATCCGCCTGGCCTACCGGACCTGGATCGAGCGGCTGGCCCAGGACCGGCCGGTGGTCATGGCGCTCGACGACCTCCACTGGGCCGACCCCTCGACGCGCGAGCTGGCCGAGGAGCTGCTGGAGCTCACGGACACCGCACCCGTGCTGCTGGTCGGGGCGTACCGGCCGGACCCCTCGTCGGAGGGCTGGAAGCTCCGCCTGAAGGTCCTCACCGACTACTTCCACCGGGGCTCCGAGCTGCCCCTGCGCCCGCTGACGCCGGCCGCCTCCGAGCAGCTCCTCGAGACGCTGATGCCCCCCGGGATGATCGACCCCACCACCAGGCAGGAGCTCGTCACCCGCGCGGAGGGGAACCCCCTGTACCTCCAGGAGCTCCTGCGCGCGGTCATCGAGGGGGCCGGCGCGGAGCGATCCCGGACGTGGACCCTCCCCAGCTCCGGTGCCGCCCTGCTGCCGCCGAACCTGGAGAGCCTGTTCATCTCCCGGATCGACCGCCTGCCGCCGGGGGCCAGGCGGCTGGCCCAGGCGGCGGCCGTCGCGGGGCGGGTGTTCCCCGTGCGGGTGGTGGCCCGGGTGCTGGACCAGGAGGACGTGTCCGCCGACCTGGCCGTGCTGCTGCGTGCCGAGGTCGTGCGCGAGGTCCGCCGCGTTCCGGAGCTCGAGTGCTCGTTCCAGCACGGGCTGCTGCAGGAGGCCGCGCTGTCCACGCTCACGCCGGCCCGCCGTCGCGCGCTGTACGGGCGCGCCGCGCACGCCTACGAGGGGACCTTCGAGAACTCCCTGGAGGATCGCCTGGAGGTCCTCGCCCTGTACTACTACCGCAGCGACGAGCCGGGGATGGCTCTCGGGTACCTCGAGCGGGCCGCGGACCGGGCATTGCTGCTCGACGCCAGGGTCCAGGCCGCCCAGCTGTGGCGGCGGGCCCTCAAGGTCGCCACGCGGCTTCCCGACCCCGAGGCCGAGGCCCGGATTTCGGCTCAGCTGGACCGTCTCGGGTCGCCGGTCGGTGCGGTGGAGGACGAGGACGATCGGGACGACGAGGATGGGGGCGACCGGGACGTGCCGGAGGGCCGCGGCGGGCTCGACGGCCGCGAGGCGTAGCGACGCTCCGGGTCCCCCGTGCCGTCCACCCGGCCCGGGCGGGCGCCCTTCCCATCGTCCGTTCCGGGTGCTACAAACTCCGGAATGACGGGGGGGACCTCTTCGCGCCGCGACCTCTTGATCGGGACCGAGCTTGCGGGTCATCGTATCGAGTCGCTGATCGGGCGCGGAGGCATGGGCTCGGTGTACCTGGCCGAGCAGATCGGCCTCGGCCGCAAGGTGGCCCTGAAGGTCCTCGCGCCGGAGCTCGCGGCCTCGGAGAACTTCCGCCTGCGGTTCGAGCGCGAGTCCCGGCTGGCGGCCTCGCTCGACCATCCCCACGTGATCCCGATATTCCAGTCGGGCGAGGCGGACGGGCTCCTGTTCATCGCGATGCGGTACGTGGATGGAACCGACCTCGCCACGCTCCTCGCGACCGAGGGCGCGCTTCCTCTCGGGGAGGCGGCGGTACTCGTCTCCCAGGTGGCGAGCGCGCTCGACGCCGCCCATGCAAGGGGCCTCGTGCACCGAGACGTGAAGCCGGGGAACGTCTTGATCGCCCGCGGCGAGCCGGACGAGGAACGGTACGCGTACCTCTCCGACTTCGGCCTCACCCGGATGACGTCCTCCGACAGTGCGCTCACCCGGACCGGCCAGTTCATGGGGACGGTGGCTTACGCCGCGCCCGAGCAGTTCGAGGGCCGGACGGCCGACGCCATGACCGACCTGTACTCGTTGGGGTGTGTCGCCTACGAGTGCCTGACCGGCGAGCGCCCGTTCCCACGCGAGCAGGAGGCGGCCGTCATGTTCGCTCATCTCCAGCAGGCGCCGCCTGCGGTGACCGAGCGCCGGCCGGACGCGCCGGCCGTCCTCGACGAGGTCCTGGCCAAGGCCCTCGCGAAGGCCCCGGAGGAGCGCTTCGCCTCCGGGAGAGCCCTGGGGGCCGCGCTGCGGTCGGCCGTGGGCGCGGTCACGGGCCCCAGCCTGTTCGCCGGCGCCACGTCGCCTCCCGCCCCCGCCGGGGCGGCGGCGACGCCATCCGTCGCGCCCCCCACGATGCCGCCGTCGGCCGGCGATGGCGCCCCGGTCACGACCGGCACCCGAGCCCGGGGGCCCGACGTGACCCCGCTCTCATCGCAGGGCCCGGGGACCGTGCGCCGCCGGCGAGCCGTGCTCGGCGCGCTGGTGGTCGGCGTGGTGGTGGCTGCCGCGGTGGCGGCCGTATTGCTGGCCCGCGGGTCCGGCCACCCCTCCGCGCGGACGTCGGGCGGCCCCTCCGCGCCGTCCTCGGGAGCGGCCGTGCCGGGGGCGCCGCCCGGGGTTCCCATCAAGGTCGACACGGTGGCGAAGCTCGATGCGCGAAGCGGCCGGGTGCTCGCCGACTATCCCGTCGGGACCAACCCTCAGGACATCACTTTCTCGGGCGATTCGGTGTGGGTCATCAACTCAGACGATGTGACGATCTCCAAGATCGACTCGGCCACGGGACACGTGAGCACCCGAGGCGGCATTCCCTCCCCCTGCGCACTGTCGCCCGGCCCCGGAGGCGGAGTGTGGGTCGACGTCTGCGACCAGAACGAGATCGTGCTCGTCGACCCCAATTCGTTCGAGGTCGATCGGACGCTCCACGTACCGGGGCCGGGCCACGTGGTGAGCGCATACGGCTCGGTGTGGGCCGTGAGCAACCGCGGCAGCGCGGCGAAGAGCTTCCTGTACCGGTTCACGCCGTCCGGCCGCCTCCTCACGCGGATTGGGCTCGGCCTCGATTCGTCGATCGTGGTCTCCGCCGACGGGGCCCTGTGGGGCAACGATTTCGGCGACGGCACCATCTGGCGCGTCGACCCGGGAACCGACGACGTCCAGTTCATCGAGGGATGGACCGGCCCGTACGACATCGCGGCGAGCGACCAGGGACTGTGGATCGGCGACGGCCAGACGAGGCCGCCGACGGTGACCCAGTGGGACCCCGTCGCGAGGCAGGCCGTGGGGCTGATCCGGGGCTACAGCGGCGCCATCGCCGTGACCGCCGACGCGGTGTGGGTCCAGGACTCCGGCCCGGACAGCCTGGTCAAGGTCGACCCCCAGACCGACCAGATCCTGGCCCAGTTCCAGCTCGGGTTCTCGAGCGACATGGCGCTGGGGAACGGGAGCCTGTGGATCTCGGCCGGGTCGGACTGAGCACAGGCCCGGTACGATTGGGGGACCATGAGCAGCGAGCGGATCGAACGCCTGTCGGAACGGGTCGCGTCGGCGAAGGAGTACCTTTGACGTCGACGCCAAGCGCGCGCAGGCCGCGGCGCTCGACCGGGAGGCCTCGGACCCGTCGGTCTGGGACGACCCCGCGCACGGCCAGCGCCTGACCACCCGCCTGGCCCGCCTTCGCAACGAGGTCGAACGCTCCGACTCCCTCGAACGTCGCGTGGCCGACGTGCGGGCCATGGACGAGCTCCTGGCCGAGGACGACGACACCGAGCTCTCGGCGGAGCTGGCCAAGTCCCTCGAGGTGCTGGAGCGCGAGCTCGACCGCCTCGAGCTCAACGCCCTGCTCGGGGGGGAGTACGACGCGAACGACGCGGTGGCCAGCATCCACGCCGGCGCGGGCGGCACGGAGTCTCAGGACTGGGCCGAGATGCTCCTGCGGATGTACCTCCGGTGGGCCGAGGGGGAGGGGCTGCAGGCGGAGCTCGACGAGCTGCTCCCGGGCGAGGAGGCCGGCATCAAGAGCGCGACGATGATCGTCCGGGGGACGAACCCCTACGGCCTGCTGTCGGCGGAGCGCGGGGTCCACCGGCTGGTGCGCATCTCGCCGTACGACGCGCAGAAGCGCCGGCACACCTCGTTCGCGTCGCTCGACGTGGTTCCCCTCCTCGAGCAGGAGCAGGACTTCGAGATCGACCCCAAGGATCTTCGGATCGACACGTACCGGTCGTCCTCCGCGGGCGGCCAGCACGTGAACGTCACCGACTCCGCGGTTCGGATCACCCACCTCCCGACGGGCATCACGGCGGCCTGCCAGAACGAGCGCTCCCAGATGCAGAACCGGGCCGTCGCCATGCAGATCCTCAAGGCCCGCCTGGCCGAGCGGATGCGCCGGGAGCACCAGCAGAAGATCGAGGGCCTCCGGGGCGAGCGACGCGACATCGAGTTCGGCTCCCAGATCCGTTCCTACGTCCTGCACCCCTACCAGATGGTCAAGGACCACCGGACCGGCCTCGAGACGAGCGACGTGAACCGGGTCCTCGACGGCGACCTGGACGCCTTCATCGAGGCGTACCTCCGCCTGCGGGCGGCCGAGCGGGGCTCCGAGGCGGCTGGGCCGGGCTAGCCGGTCACCCCGGCCCGGGTCACCGGCTCCGGCCGGGCCGTCACCGGCCCGCGTGCCTTCCGCCGGCGACGCCGGCCGATCACGACGGTCGCGACCAGCGCTGCGGCCCAGGCCCCCCAGACCACGCCCGACGCCGCCAGGCCCAGCCCGATCTTCGGGTCCCGGTACGTCAGCACGACCTCGTGGTCGCCGGCCCTGACCGGGACCGCGAGCAGGAGGTAGTCGGCGGCCAAGACCCTGGTGCCCCGGCCGTCCACGGTGGCCGTCCATCCGACCCCGAAGCTGTCGCGCACCACGACGACCGAGTCGGTCGGCGTCGACACTTGGATGCGGAGCTCCTCCGGTGCCACGTGCTGCCAGGTCGCGGCTCCCGGCCCGCCGCCGGGCGGGGCGAATCCCGGGTCGACGGTGAGGCTGGCGTCCTCGGCAGGGTCGAAGTCCGGCCGGAGCGACCGCCGGAGGGCCGAGACGTTGGGCAGCACCTTCCACCGCCGCACCACCGAGACGAGCGGCTGCCAGCCGTCGACCTGGTACAGGGTGAACCGGCCCTCCGACGCGATCCGGAGACCGGGAACGAGGGGCGGGAGGACGGTCGGCTGGATCAGCCATCGCACGCCGAGCAGGCGGAACACGGCGAGCGTGGGTTTGCGGATCACCGCGGCGTTGTAGAAGAGCGGCGCGCCGTGGTTCGCGGCGCGGATGTACGACCAGTACCGGGTCAGCTGGATCGGCGAGTACCCGTAGACGTCGGGCAGGTTGAACAGCATGCCCCGGCCGTTCTCGAGCCCGGGCCACGACGCAGGTTCCTGGGTGAACAGGTACCCCTTGACGTAGTACGAGCCCGGCGGCGCCCACGTCAGGTATCGCCCGGCCTTGCCCTGCATGGCCCGGGCGATCGGTCCGGCGCGCAGGTAGTCGTCCGTCCGGACCGCCGGCCAGGTCAGCGGCTGCGGGCTGAGGTTCTTGCCGTCCTCGAGTCCGATGAACACGCTGCCGCCGTGGTAGGCCTGCGACCAGGCCGCCCCGGCCAGCAGCTCGACCGCCAGCACAGCGACCACCGCGGCGCCCGCCCACCGGCGCCGTCGGGCGGCCAGGAGGGCAAGGGGAGGCGCGGCGACGGCGGTCCCGATGGCGAGGAGCAGGAACCGGATGGGGTGCGTTCCGAGCAGGAGCGGGACCCCCAGGAACACGGCCGCGCCGGCCGCCAGCCACCGGAGCGCGTCGCGCAGCGGCAGCGGCCGCTCCAGGAACCCCTGGACGCCGAGCGCCCCGAGCACCGGGATCACCATGGGCCACAGGTAGCGGAGCCGCCCGGGGTTGTGCAGGTAGATGTCGCCGAACGGGAGGTGCAGCACGAGCGCCCGGAACCATCCGGCGCCGACGAACAGGTCGAGCGTGAGGAGGTAGCTCAGGACGGCGAGCGCGCCGAAGGCGGCGGCCAGGTACCGCTTCCCGTACGTCCGGAGCGCCGCCGGCGCGGCGAGCAGGACGGCGGCGCCGGCGTAGGCGCCCGGAGCGGTCCCCACGCTGAACGGCCAGCCCGCCCACACTCCGGATGGCGAGAGTGGCTGGTCCTCGATGCCGGCGAGGTGGGCGACGGCCCCGCCCACCGCCGCGTAGCCACCCCGGAGGCTGGTCTTGGGAACGAGCGCCAGCCGGGGGATGAACACGGCGAGGTCGGCGAGCGGCAGGAACACCAGGAACCCCACGCCGAGCAGGGCCGCGGCCCGCCAGGAGACCGTTCCGGCTCGGACGTCCCTGGCCGACCGCGCGACGACGTAGACGACCGTGGCCATCGTGCACATGGCGAGGCCGTGGCTGAGGTGGGCGACCGACACCTGCCACCAGGCCGCGGCCGCCAGTCCGAGCCAGAGGAGCCGCCGGGGGACCGTCGACGCCCGGAGGAACCCGCTGGCCCCCACCAGCACCACCGGCGTCCAGGCCAGCGTCCCGGCGAATGGCAGGGAGATCGCCACCGTGGACGCCGCGATGAGCATCGCGAACGACAGAGCGCCCACCGTCGCGGCGACCCGGTGCAGCTGCTCCTTGCGCAGGAACCAGTACAGGCCGAGTCCGGCGAGCAGCGGGTTGAACAGGATGAACAGACGGAGGGCGGTGGCGCACGGGAAGGCGGCGAAGAGCGCCATCGGCGGGGCGTACAGCCACCCGGACTGCGGGTCGCTGGCGAACGGCATGCCCACCATCTGGTACGGGTTGACCACCGGAACGTGCGCGTTGACCAGCGACTTCCCCAGGAAGCAGAAGTGGGGGAGCCACATGCTGAGGATGTCCGGGTGCTGGTTCGTCAGCAGCGGCGCGAAGACGAACCCGCGCAGGGCGAACAGCACGCAGGCCACGATGAGGAGCGGTCCCGCAACCGGCGCCATCCGCCGGGCGAACCCGCGCCAGCCCGTGTCGCCGGGCGCGCCGGCGTCGATCACGTCCGGGCGGGCCCCTCCGTCGCCTGCCGCGTCCGAGGCGGCCTCCCGGCCCGGGGCCGGTTCCGATTCGACTTCCCGGTCGCTGGTGTGCGACCGGTCCGGCGACCGATGACGGCGAGATGACATGCTGGCGGCGTCTCCCATGCGAAGCGGTTGGACACCGCGCCATGGGTGCCCGCATCCCCGCCGACCTGCGGTTTCACCGCCTCCTGCGGGACCGGCCCATATTACGATCGGCCGCTCCGGAGGGGCTCCTCCCCACGCGGGGCCCGGGCCCTCGATCACGGTCTGGGACGTGGCCGCGCTCGGAGCGGCGATCCAAGCCGACCGCGTAGGATGGATTGCGAGGGCGCCTCCCTGATCCGGCCCTCTCCGCCGAGGCCGGCCAGCGCGTATCGCCCTTTGATGCCGTCGCAACGAAGGAGTTGGCCAATGGACACCGCCACGCAGGTGAAGGACGAGGCACTCGTCGAGCGGCTCCGGGAGATCGCCAGGGACCTCCGCGTCACCGACATCGAGATGCTGACGAAGGCCGGATCCGGTCATCCCGGCGGGACACTCAGCGCCGCCGACATGGTCGCCGCGCTGTACTTCCACAAGCTCCGTCTGAAGCCCGACCAGCCCGACTGGCCCGACCGAGACCGGTTCGTCCTGTCCAAGGGCCATTGCATCCCGATCGTCTACGCGGCCCTGGCGAAGCGCGGGTTCTTCGACGAGCAACAGCTGTGGACGCTGCGGAAGCTCGGCTCGCCGCTGCAGGGGCATCCGGACCGCATCCGGTGCCCCGGCATCGAGGCGGCAACCGGTTCACTGGGACAGGGCCTGTCGATGGCCGTCGGCATGGCCATCGCCGGGCAGCTCGACGGCCAGCCCTGGCGCGTGTACTGCATGATCGGCGACGGCGAGTCACAGGCCGGCCAGCTGTGGGAGGCGGCCATGCTCGGGGGACGGCACGGGCTGTCGAACCTGTGCGTGATCCTCGACCAGAACCAGGTCCAGCAGTCGGACAAGGTCGTGAACATCCTGGATATCGACCCCGTGGCCGCGAAGTGGCGCGACTTCGGCTGGAACGTCCGGGAGATCGACGGGCACGACATCCCCCAGATCCTCGACGCCCTCGACGGCGCGGAGCGCACGGGCGACCGCGGCACCGTTATCGTCGCGCACACCATCAAGGGCAAGGGCGTGTCGTGGATGGAGCTGAACGCCAGCTGGCACGGCAAGGCCCCCTCCGACGAGCAGGCGGAGATCGCGATCGCCGAGCTGAAGGGCGAGATCGACGCGGAGGAGTCCCGAAGAAGGTACGAGGCGCTGGAAGGGAGCAAGTGATGGCCAAGGCCACACGCGAGGCATTCGGCGAGGCCCTGGTGAAGGTCGGCGCCGACCCCAGGCACGTCGTCCTCGACGGCGACCTGATGAAGTCGAACATGACGTTCCTGTTCAAGGAGGAGTACCCCGACCGGTTCGTCGAGTGCGGCATCGCCGAGTCGAACATGGTCGGCGTGGCCGCGGGGCTCGCGCTCTCCGGCAAGGTCGCCTGGGCGTCGTCGTTCGCGTGCTTCCTGGCGGGCCGCCTCGAGACCATCCGCATGTCCGTCGGCTACAACGAGGCGAACGTGCGCCTGGCCGGGACCCACGCCGGCATCGGCATCGGCGACGACGGCGCCTCGCAGATGGCGTTGGAGGACGTCGCGGCCATGCGAGCGCTGCCGAACATGGCGGTGATCCAGCCGTGCGACGAGGCCGAGACGACCGCCGCCGTCGAATACCTGGCCAACGAGCACGTGGGGCCGGCCTACCTCCGGCTGACCCGCCAGAAGCTCGACGACGTCAACCGGGACGGCTACCGGTTCGAGTTCGCGAAGGTGTCGAAGCTCCGCGACGGGTCGGACGTGTGCCTGTTCGCGAGCGGGGCGACGGTCCAGGAGGCGCTGCAGGCCGCCGAGGAGCTGGCGAAGGACGGCATCGAGGCCTGCGTGGTGAACGTCCACACCCTGGCGCCGCTCGACGCCGAGGGCATCGTGCGCGAGGCCGAGCACTGCGGCGGCAAGGCCGTGAGCGTCGAGGACCACAATGTGGTCGGTGGCCTGGGGTCCGCCGTGGCCGAGGCGCTGGCCCAGGCCGGGTCCGGCGCGCGGCTCACGGTGCTGGGGTGCCGCGACTACGGCCAGTCCGGCTCGGCGGCGGAGCTGTACGACGCGTACGGCATCTCCGCGAAGCACGTCGCGGAGGCAGCGAGGACGCTCGCCCGAGGTTGATCGGGCCCGGGTCCGGGCCCCGCCCCGGCGGGGGAGGCCCACGACCCGGCGGTCGATCGAAGCCGGCGGAATAGCCCGTTGACCTGGGAGTTTCCTGTGCGGCCCCATCGCGTCGAACGGGCCCGGGTGTTTCCGTTGTTCGAGGGCCTTTGCTACACTCGCCGCGCTCCCCAGCCTTCCCCCACTCGATCATGATCAAGTTCGAGCACGTCACCAAGCTTTACAAGGATTCGGTCGTCGCGCTCTCCGACGTCAGCCTGGAGATCACGAAGGGCGAGTTCGTGTTCATCGTCGGCCCCTCCGGCTCGGGCAAGTCCACCTTCATCCGGACCCTGCTCAAGGAGGAGGAGCCCTCCCAGGGCTCGGTGTGGGTCGCCGGGAAGAACGTGACGAAGCTCTCGCGGTGGAAGGTCCCCGAGCTCCGCAGGAACATCGGGACCGTGTTCCAGGACTTCAAGCTGCTGCCGAACAAGACGGTGTTCCAGAACGTGGCCTTCGCGCTCGAGGTGATCGGCAAGCCGAAGCACGTCATCGACCAGCGGGTTCCCGAGATCATCGAGCTGGTCGGGCTGGGGGACAAGCTCAACAACTACCCGGACGAGCTGTCGGGCGGTGAGCAGCAGCGGGTCAGCGTGGCCCGCGCGTTCGTCAACCGGCCGCTGATCCTGCTGGCCGACGAGCCGACCGGGAACCTCGACCCGGCGACGTCGGTGGAGATCATGAAGCTGCTCGACCGGATCAACCGCATCGGGACGACCGTGATCATGGCGACGCACGACAACGCGATCGTCGACGCCATGCGCCGGCGAGTCATCGAGCTCGACACCGGCAAGGTGGTCCGGGACCAGTCACGAGGGGTGTACGGATATGGCGCGTAGGTTCAGCTACTACTTCCGGGAGACGACCTCCGGCCTCCAGCGCAACGGCCTGGTCGCGTTCGCGGCGGTGGCCACGGTGTTCATCTCGCTGTTCCTGTTCGGGGGCGCGCAGCTCATCGGCCGCCAGATCAACCTGGTGGTCGAGCAGCAGACCGAGAAGGTCGAGATCGCCGTCTACCTGACCGACGACATCAGCCCGTCCGACCGCACACGCCTGCAGAGCCAGCTCCAGAACATGCCGGAGGTCGCCAAGCTGAGGTACGAGTCGAAGCCGGACGCCTACACGCGGTTCAAGGAGCTGTTCAAGAACGAGCCGGACCTGGTGAAGAACGTCGCCCCCGACGCGCTGCCCGCGTCGTTCCGCGTAAAGCTCAAGAACCCCGAGAGCCAGATCGGCACCATCCAGGCCCTGCTCCAGGGCGCGCCCGGGGTCGAGGCGGTGGTCGACCAGCGCCAGGTGCTCGACCGGCTGTTCGCGATCTCCAAGGTCCTCAAGTTCGGGGCCTACCTCGCCGCGATCGTCATGCTCGTGGCCGCCGTCGCCCTCATCGGGAACACCGTGCGGATGGCCGTGTTCGCCCGCCGCAAGGAGATCGGGATCATGCGCCTGGTCGGCGCGACGAACTGGTTCATCCGGGTCCCGTTCCTGGTCGAGGGCATGGTGGCCGGGCTGATCGGGGCGGCGCTGGCCATCGTCCTGCTGCTGATCCTGCAGCGGTGGTTCTTCCAGTCGATCCACCACGACATCGCCTTCCTGCCCCTCGTGGGGCGGTCGGATGTCATCGCGCTGGTTCCCGTGCTCGTGATCGTCGGCGTCGCGGTCGCCTTCGTGGCCAGCTTCGTGGCCATGCGCCGGTTCCTCGAGGTCTAGGTCCGGCCCGCTGGTGGCCGGGCAGAAGGGCTCGGACGGTCGCGACGAGCGGCGCGTCGTCGCCACCAACCGGCGGGCTCGGTTCGACTACGAGATCTCCGAGACCTTCGAGGCCGGGATCGTGCTCTCCGGCTCGGAGGTGAAGTCGCTCCGGGGGGGCCACGTCTCGCTGTCCGAGGCGTATGCCCGGATCGAGGGATCCGAGGTCTGGCTGGAGAACATGCACGTCGCGCCCTACGAGCAGGGCGAGAAGCGCGGCTACGACCCCCGGCGGCGCCGGAAGCTGCTGCTGCATCGCAGGGAGATCGACCGGCTGGCCGGAGTGACCGCGGAGAAGGGGCTCACGCTCGTTCCGATGCAGGTCTACTTCGTGCACGGGCTGGCGAAGGTCCGGCTCGGGGTGGGGCGGGGGAAGCAGCGCTTCGAGAAGCGCCAGGCGGTCATCGAGCGCGAGGCCCGCCGGGAGATGGAGCGGGCGACCTCCCACCGCCGGCAGGCGTGAGTTTCACCGCGCGCCGGTCCGGGTAGGCGTGACCAGAGCAACCTCCGGGAGCCCACGAGGGGGAAAGGAAGGCCCATGAGCCCGCGCTTCCACTTCACGGTCATCGGCAAGTACGAGAGCGAGCGCAAGCACGAGCCGCAGATCACGGCGAACGTCGGCGCGGGGAGCAACGATCACTTCGTGCATGCGGGGACGCTGACGATGAGCGTCTCGGAGTGGGCGGCGCTGATCGACGCCCTGCTCCGGGTCATCCCGGAATCGGTGGAGATCGAGGACGCCCGGCACCTGATCATCGAGCCGGTGGTCTCCGAGAAGGAAGCCAAGCGGTCGGCTTAAGGCCGGCTCGCGGGCGAGCACCTCGCCCGCGGCCGGCGCCCGGACCGTCGTGATCGAGGTGACGAAGCCCGGCAAGCTCGTTGCGATCGACGCGCTCGGGGTGGGCGCGATCCATGTCGGGGAACGTGGCCACGCCGGTCGCCTGCGGCCGGCCCGCGCTGCTCGTATCCTTGGGAGCAATCCGAGCGACGAGCGGGGGAGACGGTGGAAGCAACCAGGGCCGCCATGGCCGGGATGGTGCTCCAGCTCGGCGAGTCCTTTCGCCAAGGTCGATTGGACGTCCTCCAGGGAGCCTTCACCACCGACGTCGTCCTCGAGGTCGCCGGGCAGAGCCGGCTGTCCGGCGTGTACCGGGGATCGGGGCAGGTCATCGCCCTGATCGCCCGTGCCCTGAACTGGGTCGATCCCGCGACGCTCGCCATCGACTCGGTGTCGGAGGAGGAGGGCGTCCTGCTGTCGTTCCGCATCGATCTTCGCCACCTGGGGGTGAAGCGGGGATTCGCCCGGATGTTCCAGGTGATGGAGTTCGCCTCCGACGGCCGGGTCCGACACATCCGACTGTGGGCGGAGGACCAAGCCGTCCTGGACCGGTACATCGACCAGTCGGACGTCGTGTAGCTCGACGCCCATCTCGCGACGGCGGGGCCCATCGCCGGCCGGGGGAGGCCCCGATTCGTATACTGGGTGCACAACTACATAGCGGGGGTGAAATGGCTTCGACTCGGGTGTCAACCGCCCGGGGGAAGCGGGCCGAGGTCTCCGGATGCCTCGTTAAAAGCCGGAACCAACACAAGCGCCAACTCTGAGTTCGCGCTCGCTGCCTAATTAGGTAGCCGTCCTCCCCGGACCGCCTGCGGCCGGGATCGGGGCGTCACCAAGCAGGCTCACGGAGGTGGATCCGCCCGGGGTCCGCCGCCGGACACCGCACCCGGGCTGGCCGAAGGGAGATCCGTCCGCGGGATCCCGGAGGCGAGAACACACCGCGGACTACGCCCGTAGAAGACCCGAGTGGTCGCTCGAGGACAGGGGTTCGACTCCCCTCACCTCCACCAAGGTTCATGCTTTGACCTGCGCTTCATGCTCAGAGAGCTGACCTGGGACTTCGCGGCGAGTGCCTGAGGTCTCGTCTCGTCACGATCGGGGCAGTCGGTCAAGACGGAAGGAAGAGCTCGATCTCAGCCTGATGCCCCGTGGAGGCCGCCAATCGGCCGTCGCAGGTCACGAGCGGAACGCCCAGGACCTCTGAGAGCGCGACGAAGGTGGCGTCGTATGCGGACAGGTTGTTCCGCAACTGCCACATCCGATCGACAAGTGGCTGATGCGGATACCGAACGACGGCGAGATCCGTGAAATCGCTTTTGATGTCGACAGCTCGGTCTTCGGTCACGTGTCGAGTCCTCACCAATCTCCGGAGCGCGTGGACCACCTCCACGTCGATCAGATGAGGGGCGTGAAGGTCGCCATCCCGCGCCAGTCGGTCGCGAAGGCCAACTGGAGTCGGACGTCCGGCCAGGGCGGCCAGGACGGCCGAGGTGTCGACGACGATCACGTTCGGTCGCGGCCCGAGCGTACCGAGGCGACGATCCTGGAGGCGGATGTCCCCCCCGATCGATCCGAAGCGCGGGCAAGAACGTCGGCGACCGGCGGGCGCTCGGCCACGCGAGTGACTTCGGCAAGGAGGTACTCCGATAGGGAGAGTCCGGCCGCGGCGGCCCGGGCGCGAAGTATCCGGTGGATCGGTTCCGGCACGTTCCGGATCTGGATGGATCGACTCATGGACAACATCGTACACCCAAGTCACATGAACGACATGCGATGTGCATGTACCGGTTCCCCGGGGCTTCGGTGCTGCGTCTTCGGGGAAGGCGGCACCACCCGGGTCGCCGTGGTGGCATCCTTTCGCTTCCCGGGGTGGCGCGGGACAATCCCGGGAATGGTCGAGAAGCGGCCTCGGCACGGAATGGGCGGGTTTGGGCCTCCCGGGGTTGAGGGCTGAGCGCGATGGGTTGCGTGTGGATGCGGGCGCGGGCCGAGGTGCGGTCGCACCTGGCCGCGGTCCTCGCGCTGGCGATCATCGTCGGGGTGATCGGGGGCGTGGTCATCGCCGCGGCCGCCGGGGCCCGGCGAACGGTCACCGCCTATCCTCGTCTGCTGGTCGCGGAGCACGCCCTCTCCCAGGCCGTGGACGTGATCTCGAAGGACCCTGCGACCTCGAGGTCGATCATGCGCCGGGTGGAGCACCTTCCCCAGGTGTCGGCCTACGGGAACGTGGAGATCGCCCAGGGCCACCTGGAGGTCCCCGGGCGGAAGGGGCCCGGGGACGTCTTTCCCATCGTCAGCATGGACGGCCGGTTCGGGAACACGATCAACGGCATCAAGATCCTCCAGGGGCGCATGTGGGACCCGAACGCGCCGGAGGAGATCGTCCCGAGCTTCTCCGTAGCCGACAACCTCGACCTCCACGTCGGCGAGATGATCAGCCTCGTCCCCGGGGGCGTCCTGACCGACGCTCCCGGCGGCCGCGGCTCGACGCCGCCCACGCCGGTTCGCCTGCGGGTCGTCGGCATCGGGGCCGCGCCCGGATTCTTCGCCCCCCTGGCCGGCGGGTACCTCCCGGCGGTCGTCCTGCCCCCCGCCTTCTCCCGCGCCCATCCCGAGTACATCGACGACCGGGATCGGAGCGCGGCCATCGTCCTTCGCCATGGCCTCGCGGACCAACAGGCGTTCGTCGACGAGCTGCAGCGGCTGCGGGAGGGCCTTCCCCCCCGCGCCTTCATCCACCTCCCGTTCAACCAGTTCCAGCAGACCGTTGGGGTCCAGCAGGCCACCCGGGTGCAGGCGGTCGCGCTGTGGGTCCTGGCGGCGCTGGTGGCCCTGGCCGGCATCGCCGTCTTCACCCAGTCGCTGTCCCGCCAGACGTTCCTCGAGTCCGTCGAGTACCCGACGCTCCGCTCGCTCGGGATGTCGCCCCGCCAGCTGATGGCGGTGGGGATGGTTCGCGCCGCGGTGATCGGCGTGCTCGCGGCGGGGATCGCCGTCGCGGCCGGCTTCGCGCTGTCGCCGCTGCTCCCGACCGGCCTGGCCCGGATCGCCGAGCCCCATCCGGGCTTCGCCTTCGACGGAATGGTGATCGGGATCGGCGCGCTCGCGACCCTCCTCGTCGTCGTGCTCGTGTCCGCCATCCCGGCATGGCGCGCATCGCGGACGGCGGGCACCGCGCTCGGCACGGTGGAGCTCAGGGGCGCCGACCGACCCTCCGCCGTGGCCGGGCTGCTCTCCCGGACCGCGCTGCCGCCGAGCGCCACCGCGGGGGTCCGGATGGCGCTGGAACCGGGTCGCGGCCGCACGGCGGTGCCGGTGCGGGCCGCCATGTTCGGTGCAACGCTCAGCCTGGTGGCCCTCGCCGCCTCGCTCGTCTTCGGGTCGAGCCTGAACCACCTCGTGTCCACGCCGGGCCTGTCGGGCTGGAACTGGAACTTCATGGCATTTCCCATCCGAACGCCGCACGTGGCCGCGGCCTCCGCGAAGCTCGACGGATACCTGGACCGCAGCCCCCAGGTCCAGGGCTACGCCATCGGGACCGTCGGGAACATGCGGGTCGGGGGAGTCGGCGTCCTGACCATCGCCATGGAGTCCCGCAAGGGCGACGTGGGCCCGTCGGTGGTCGATGGCCGCCTGCCGGGCGTCGGCGAGATCATGCTGGGGCGGGAGACCATGGAGCGGATCGGGGTGGGGCTCGGCGATTCGGTGCAGGTCGCCGCCAGTGGGGCGTCGGCGCGCTTGAGGGTGGTGGGGCGCCTGGTCACGCCGCCGCTGTTCTTCACCACCGCCCGCCCGGGACAGGGCGCGGGGCTGTCGGTGGCGGGCTACGACCGTCTGGTCAAGGGGCCGCCGGCCAACTACGCCGTGTTCGTCCGGCTCGCGCCGGGGGTCCGTCAGCGATCGTTCGTCACCGAGGTGAACCGACGGGTCGGGACGGTGTTCGTGGTGCCCCACCAGGAATCCCAGCAGATCCACACGCTGGGGGGCGCCGGCGGCGCGCCCATGGCGCTGGCGGCGATCGTCGCGCTGATGGCGGCGGCGACGCTCGGCCACACGCTGATCACGTCGATCCGGCGCCGCCGACTCGACCTCGCGATCCTGAAGACACTGGGGTTCAGCCGCCGCCAGGTCTCGTCGACGGTGGCCTGGCAGGCCACGGCCCTGGCCGTGGTCGCGCTGCTCGTGGGGATACCGCTCGGCGTCTTCGCCGGACGATGGGCGTGGATGTTCTACTCCGACCGGCTGGGCGTCGTCCCCTCCCCGGTCGTCCCGTTCGTCGCGGTGCTCCTGGCCGTGCCCGCCACGATCCTGGTGGCCAACCTCCTCGCGGTGGTCCCGGGGCGGATCGCCTCGCGCCTCAAGGCGGGACCGGTCCTCAGGAGCGAGTGAGGGAATCCAGCCGAGGCCGGCTGCCGGCAGGACCTCCGTTTGACAGAAGTCCGACAGTCCGTGTACTTTACCGACTGGTTATTTAACGGAGGAGTTGAATGGCAACGGCGACCGAGCAGCTGGACCGGACGTTCGGGGCCCTCGCGGATCCGACGCGGCGGGCGATCCTCGCGCGGCTGGCGGCGGGGGAAGCCTCCGTCACCGAGCTGGCGGAGCCGTTCGAGATGAGCATGCCGGCCGTCTCGAAGCACCTGAAGGTGCTCGAGCGAGCGGGGCTGATCGCGCGGGGCCGGGAGCGGCAGTGGCGGCCGGCGCGGCTCGAGGCCGGGCCGCTCCGGGAGGTGGCCGAGTGGGCCGAGCGGTACCGGAGGTTCTGGGAGGAGAGCTACGACCGGCTGGACGAGTACCTGGACGAGCTCCAGGGACGAGAGAAAGGGGAAGGCAATGGCAAGGAGCGGTAGCAACGTGCTCACGGTGACGACGCCGTCGGACCGGGAGATCGTCACCACCCGGGTGTTCGACGCGCCGCGCGACCTCGTGTTCGAGGCGCACAGTTCGTGCGAGCACCTGTCCCAATGGTGGGGGCCGAGGCGATACGAGGTCGCCAGCTGCGAGATGGACTTCCGGCCCGGCGGCGCCTGGCGGATCGTGCACCGCGGTGCCGACGGCGAGATTCCGGCATTCCGCGGCGAGTTCCGCGAGATCGTGCGGCCCGAGCGGATCGTGTGGACGTTCGAGTGGGAGGGCGTGCCCGGCCACGTCTCGGTCCAGACGGCGACGTTCGAGGAACACGACGGAAAGACCACGCTCACGGCCACGGTCGTCTTCGACACCGTCGAGGACCGCGACGGGATGCTCGAGTCGGGCATGGAGGAGGGCGCCGTCGAGACCTACGAGCGCCTCGACGAGTACCTCGAGGTCCTCAGGGGACGCACGGCCGGCTGACGAACGGCGGGCTACGGCTCCCGCTCGAGGGCCGACTTCACGATCTTCCCCATCTCGTTGCGGGGGAGGCGGGAGACGAAGCGGATGTCCCGGGGGCGCTTGTGCGGTGCGAGCGTCGCGGCCACGTGCTCCACGAGGTCCGCGGCGCTCGCTTCCTGCCCCTGCCGCAGGGCGATCCACCCCACGATGCGCTGGCCGAGGCGCTCGTCGGGCTCGCCGGTCACCGCCGCCTCGGCCACCGCGGGGTGCTCCAGCAGGGCGTCCTCGACCTCGCCTGCCCCCACCCGGTGACCGCCCGTCTTGATGAGGTCGAGGTCCCGCCGCCCCAGGAGCCGGAACCACCCGTTCCGGTCGCGGGACGCGACGTCGCCCGTGTGGAACCACCCCCCGCGCAGGGCGTTGGCGGTGGCGCGGTCGTCGTTCAGGTAGCCGAGGAACACGTTGGGGCCGCGAACCAGCACCTCGCCGGTCGTCTCGTCATCCTCGATGGGGACCCCGCCGCCGCCGATCAGGCCGACCTCCACGCCGGGAAGGGGCGGGCCGACCGTCCCGGCGGGCCGGTCGCTCCCGGCGGGCACCGCGCAGTTCATGAGGGTCTCCGTGAGGCCGTACCGCTGGACGATCCGGTTCCCCGTGGCGCGCTCGATCCTGGTCCAGTCCCGTGTCGGGAGGGGAGCGGAGCCGGACACCAGAAGGCGCGCGCGTCCCAGCGCGCTCGCCACGGCGGGGTCGGCCTCGGCCGCGTCCGCCAGGTCGCGATACATCGTGGGGACGGCGAACAGCATGGTTCCCTCGTCGGCCAGCTCGCGGGCGATCGCCTGCGGGGAGAACCTTCCGACGTGGTGGACCCTGCTCCCCACGCGGAGTGCTCCCAGGATTCCCAGCACGAGCCCATGGACGTGGTGCAGCGGCAGCCCGTGGGTGAGGACGTCGCCCGGAGTCCACTCCCAGGCCGAGGCCTGCGCGTCCAGGTTCGAGGCCAGGGCCCGGCGGGGGACGATCGCGCCCTTGGGGGGTCCGGTCGTACCGGACGTGAAGAACAGCAGCGCCGGAGCCTCCGGGCCCGGCTCGGGACGGAGGGGACGTCCGGGTCCCGGCGCCTCGACGTCCACGTCGACGCGTTCCAGGGCGTCGAGGCCTGCCGGGAGGTCGGCTCCGGGCGCGGCCATCACCCGTCGGGGTGCCGCCCCCCGGAGCAGGTGCTCCAGCTCGCGGACCCCGATCCTGGGGTTGACCGGGACCGCGACCGCGCCGGCCATCAGGACGCCCACCACGCCGACGGAGGTCTCCACGACCTGTTCGGCCCACACGGCCACGTGCTCGCCGGGCGCGAGGCCGGCCGCCACGGCCGACGCGGCGTCCCGCAGCCGGCCGTACGTGATCGACCGGTCCCCGACCCTCACCGCCTCGCCGTCGCCGCCCGCCAGGACCACGGGCAGCAGTTCGTCCATCACGTGGGTGACGGTATCCGACCGGGTGGGATCGGGACTACGCCGTGGCCTGGCTGCCCAGGTCCTGCAGGCCGAGCTCCTCGGTCGACGTGTCGCGCATCACGAACTTCTGGACCTTGCCGGTCACCGTCATGGGGAACTCGTCGGTGAACCGGACGTAGCGGGGGATCTTGTAGGTCGCGATCCTGCCCCGGCAGTGCTCTCGGAGCTCTTCTGCGGTCAGGCTTGTGCCCTGCTTCAGCTTGACCCAGGCGCAGACCTCCTCGCCGTACCTGGCGTCCGGGACGCCGATGACCTGCACGTCGGCGACAGCCGGGTGCTGGTACAGGAACTCCTCGATCTCGCGCGGGTAGATGTTCTCGCCGCCGCGGATGATCATGTCCTTGATCCGGCCGACGACGTTGACGTAGCCGTCGTCGCGCATGACCGCGAGGTCGCCCGTGTGCATCCACCTGGCCTCGTCGATGGACTCGCGGGTGGCCTCCGGGTTCTCCCAGTAGCCGAGCATCACGCAGTACCCCCGAGTGCAGAGCTCGCCCGGTTCGCCTCGCGGAACGATGCCCCCGGTCTCGGGCTCGACGATCTTCACCTCGACGTGCGGGTGGATCGCGCCCACCGTGGACACGCGCAGCTCGAGGGCGTCGTCGGTGTTCGACTGGAACGACACCGGCGAGGTCTCGGTCATCCCGTAGCAGATCGTCACCTCGCCCATGTGCATGCGGTCGATCACCTGCCGCATGACCTCGATGGGACACGGCGAGCCGGCCATGATCCCCGTGCGGAGCGACGACAGGTCGTACGCGGAGAACTCGGGGCACTCGAGCTCGGCGATGAACATCGTGGGGACGCCATACAGCGCCGTGCACCCCTCCTCCTGGACGGTCTGGAGGCAGGCCAGCGGGTCGAACGCCTCGGCCGGCAGGACGATGCAGCTGCCGTGGGTCATCGCCGCCAGGTTCCCGAGGACCATGCCGAAGCAGTGGTAGAAGGGGACCGGCAGGCAGATGCGGTCCTCCGGCGTCAGCTTCAGCCGCTCCCCGATGAAGAACCCGTTGTTCAGGATGTTGTGGTGGCTGAGCGTCGCGCCCTTGGGGAACCCGGTCGTGCCGGACGTGTACTGGATGTTGATCGGGTCGTCGAACTGGAGCGTTCCCTCCCGCTCGCGGAGGTCGTCCTCCGCAACATCCTCGCCCCGCGACCGGAGGTCGTCCCAGGCCCAGGCGGCGGGGGAGTGCCGTTCGGTGCCGAGCGTGACCAGCGCGTGGAGGGCGGGCAGCCGATCGGCGTGGATCGCGCCCGGTGCGGAGGTCCGCAGCTCCGGCGCCAGCTCGGTCAGCATGGCGACGTAGTCGGCGGTCCGGAACCCCGGCGCGGCCACCAGCAGCGACACGCCGGACTGCGTCAGAGCGTACTCCAGCTCGTGCGTCCGGTAGGCCGGGTTGATGTTGACGAGGATCGCCCCGACCTTGGCGGTCGCGTACTGGAGGACCAGCCACTCCGCGTTGTTCGGCGACCAGATCCCGACCCGGTCCCCGGCCCGGATCCCGAGCGCCAGGAGGCCCCGGGCCACGAGCTCGACCTCCTCGAGCAGCTCCGTGTAGGTCAGCCGGACCTTCTGGTGCCGGGAGACGAGCGCCTCGGCATCGGGATGCGCCGCCGCGACCAGATCCAGCTCGCGCCCGATCGTCACACCGACGAGCGCGACCTCCGATGCCCCGTGGACGTAGCTGGCCCTCACCGCCATCGCCTCCCGAGAGTCCGGACCCTCCGAGCGTAGGCCGCGTGACCAGGCCGGGCAAACGAGGGCACGAGACCGAAGCCGGGGGCCGTGGCGGTGGCCTACGCTCGCCCCGAGGACCTCACCGGCGGGAGGGTGGACGATGGCTGGAGCGGTACGCCTGATCAGGGCGGAAGAGCGGACCGAGGGAGCGGGGACGGCCGGGATGGTCCGGGAGGAGGCCGTGGCCACCGAGCGGATGTGGGCCGGCGTGGCGAGGACGGCCCCCGGCGCGATCTCGGGCTGGCACCACCACGGCGACTGCGAGTCGACGATCTACGTGCTCTCGGGAGCCCTGCGGATGGAGTTCGGCCCGGGTGGGCGCGAGGTGCTGGTGGCGACGCCCGACGACTTCCTGTACGTGGCGCCGGGCGCCGTCCATCGGGAGGGCAATCCCACCGAGGGAGAGTCGCAGATCGTTGTGGTCCGGTCGGGCTCGGGCGACCCGGTGTTCAACGTGGACGGGCCCGAGGGGTAGGCGGTCGATCGGGCGTCCCGGCGGGCCGCATCGCCGGCTTCAGCTGGGCCCGAGCGCCCCTCCGAGCGGGGTTCGGCAGGATGCGCCGCTTACGCGCCCGGCCCCGGCTCGAACGGTCCGACCTCGATCGTCGAGGGCATGCCCTGGCCGTTGCAGGGCGGCGGCCCCGGCGCATCCAGTCCGTTGACGTCGACGGCGCCACCGCCGGGGACGTCCATCCGCCACGGGGGCGCGGCGCGGCCGTCCGGACACCAGTTGGACCACCGGAGGCGGACGAACGCCGAGTCACCGGGGTGGACGGTGACGACGGGCCAGCCCGCGGGCGTCGGCGATGCGTAGACCGACCATCCCGGCGGCGAGGAGCTGAACGTGACGCCGATCGTGATCGGCTGGAGGTTCTGGTCGAGCAGGGTGATCGTCGGCGTGCCCTGCAGCGTGCAGGTTCCGTCCGAAAGGTTCGTCAGGCTGACGCCGCCCTCCCGCGAGCCGGCCGCACCCTCGAAGGTTCCGACGGCCCTGAGCTGCGCCGACGTGCAGGCGGAGATCGACCCGGCCGAGGGCGTGGGCTGGCCCGACGGCCCGGTCGGCCCGACCGTGGGGGCCGTCGGCTGCCCCGGGTGGGCCGGCTGGGAGGGGCCGGCCGCGTCGATGGCGCGGAGGCCGGCGAAGGCTCCCCCAGCCATCACGAGGACCACCATCCCGACCCCCAGGGCGTTCAGGGCGACCCTCCGGCGGGCCCGGCCGGCGAGCGACCGGGGGACCTCAGGGTGCGGGGGCACGCCGTCGGCTCGACGCTGCAGGAGCTCCTGGAGTTCGTCACGCATGTCAGTCATCGGTCTTCACCTCGGACCTCGTCTCTCAACGTCTCGAGCCCTCGCGACACCAGCGACTTCACGGTCCCGGGGCGGCACCGCAGGATCTCGGCGACCTGTCGCTCGGGGAGGTCCTCGTAGAACCGGAGGACGAGCGCGGCGCGCTGTCGCGCCGACAGTCGCATGAGCGCCTGCCACAGATCCTCCCGGTCCTCGAACGACCGGGCGGACAGCTGGGTTCCGTGCGGGCCGATTGCGCCGCGCGCCCGTTCCAGATAGGTCCGCTCGACCTTCCTCCGCCGGAAGTGGGAGTTGGTGAGGTTCACGACGGTCCTTCGCAGGTACGCCTCGAAGGCGCCGGGGTCCCGGAGGTGGACCAGCCTCCCGGCCAGGCGGACGAAGGCGTCCTGGACGAGGTCCTCCGCCAGCGCCCGGTCTCCGGTCAACAGGTACGCCAGCCGGACGGCGTCGTCGGCGTGCCGCAGGTACAGCTCGCCGAGCCTGCCGGTCTCCGTCGCCGTCATCTCGCTCACGGTCGTGGTCACCATGCACCCATCACGGGCTCAGGACGCGCAGGTACCACGAATCGGTTCCATGAACCGGAGTCCCTGCTCACTGCCGCCCGTGACGGGGCCCGGCCTCGATCACCGACTGATTCCTGCCGCCCGGTGTCGAATCCGGCGACCTCCGTTCGTCGTCAGGGTGAGTCGCGGACGAGCCGCGACCGGGGAAGGAGGCACGGAATGAAGTTCATGCTGCTGATCTACGGCGACGAGCAGGCCGCGTCGCAGGCGACGCCGGAGCAGTTCCAGGCCCAGTCCGATGCGTACGACGAGTTCACGAAGTCGATCGTCGCCAGCGGGGCCTTCCTGGACGGCGACCCGTTCCAGCCGACCTCCACGGCGAAGACCGTCCAGGTCCGCGACGGCCAGACGGCCACGGCGCCCGGCCCGTTCGAGGCGACGAAGCAGCAGCTGTTCGCCTACTACAAGGTCGAGGCGGCAGACGAGCAGCAGGCCCTGGACCTGGCCGCCCGGATCCCGGGAGCCCACACGGGGACCATCGAGGTCCGCCCGGTGATGACCTTCGACTAGACGCGAGCCGCCGCCGCCTTCCACGGTCGCATCGCCCGGCCTCCCGCACCCGGGGGAGCCGGGCGATGTGTGTTCTCGGGGCCTCCGCAAGAAGGCGTAGGGTGGGCGGATTGCGAGCGGCAGGCGCTCGTATCGAGGGTCGATCCGCCGAGAGGAAGGACCCGTCGTGAGCCGGACAACCGCGCCCCCCACCACCACCGTCACCAAGCAGGAACGGGCCCAGGTCGACAAGGCGAACGCCTCGGGCAAGACGCCCGTCGTGTTCGTCCACGGCCTGTGGCTCCTGGCGACCAGCTGGGACCGGTGGGCCAGGCTGTTCGAAGGGGCGGGGTACGCGGCGGTCTCGCCCGGGTGGCCCGACGACCCGGACAACGTGCAGGAGGCGAATGCCCGGCCCGACGTCTTCGCCAAGAAGTCGGTGGGGCAGGTGGCCGACCACTTCGACGAGGTGATCCGGCGACTCACCAAGAAGCCGGCCGTCATCGGGCACTCGTTCGGGGGGTTGCTGACGGAGATCCTGGCAGGTCGTGGACTGGCGGCGGTCTCGGTCGCCATCTCACCGGCTCCGTTCCGCGGCGTGCTCCCGCTCCCGATCTCGGCGCTCCGCTCGGGCTCGCCCGTCCTGCGCAACCCCAACAACCGGCACCGCGCGGTCCCGCTCACGTTCGAGCAGTTCCACTACGCGTTCGGCAACGCCGTCGGCGAGGACGAGGCGAGGCAGCTGTACGAGAAGTTCGCCGTGCCCGCCTCGGGGAAGCCGATCTTCCAGGCGGCGGCCGCCAACCTGAACCCCTGGACCGAGGCGAAGGTCGATTCGAAGAATCCCGAGCGTGGTCCGTTGCTGATCGTCGCCGGCGAGCTCGACCACACCGTCCCCCCGGCGATCTCGAACGCGTCCTACAAGCGCGAGAAGCGCAACGAGGGGGTGACGGAGGTCGTGACGATTCCCAACCGGGGGCATGCGCTGACGATCGACGGCGGCTGGCGCGAGGTCGCCGACACGGCCCTCGCGTTCGTCAGGCGATTCGTGGAGCCGTAGCGCTACAGCGCGCTCGTCCCCAGGGCGTCGATCTGGACCTGCTTGGCCGTGGACGTGACCTTGATGGTCACGGTGCCCGTGTGCAGCGAGCCCGTGTTGACCACGAACAGGACCTCGCGCTTCGTGGTCCCCGAGACCAGGCTGAACGACTTGGTCACGCCGCCGAACGACACGCTGATCGAGCCGCACGAGGGGCACGTCGTGGCCTCGACCGCGACCTGCTTCGCGTGGACGGCCTTCGTGAGCGTGTCGTTGTGCGTCTTCGTCATCAGGAAGGTGTTGAGGTAGTAGCCGGTCCGCGCGCTCGACCCGGGACCCGGCCGCCGGACCGCCTACCATCTGATCCGTGAACGGCGAGCTCGCCCAGGTCATCTGCCTCGCCGGATACGGGACCGCGTGGCTGGCCGGTCGCCTCGGCCCCGAGCCGCCTCCGGTGGAGGCCGCGAACGCCACGTTCCGGTACGTGGGCCGGCTCGGCTTCTCCCTCGACGGCGATCCCTCGGGCGAGTCGGACGCCGTCGCGGGCTGGATGCGGGGCCTGCAGGCCCGCGGCGTCGACCGCCTGTGGCTCGTGACCGGGGGCCCGGAGCCGGGGACGACCGGCCGGGCGCCGTTCGAGGAGCGCTATCTGGTCGCGTTCGCCGGCGCCGGCTCGTGGAGCATCCTCGCGACGGGCGGGCGGACGGCGGAGGCGTGGCGGGCCTCCTGGAACGTGGCCGACATCCAGGCGCCGGACCAGCGCATCTGGGACGTCCGGTACCGCGGCGCGAGTCTCGAGGAGGCCGAAGAGCCTCCCAGGCCTTCTCCGGTCGAGGCCACGCGGGATCTCCGCGAGTCGCTCGGCGCGGCGCGGCAGTTCGCCGTGTCGCACGACCTCGCGGAGTGGGGCGAGGTGTTCGGGGCGGCGTTCGAGGGCCGGGCCGCGGCCGAGGACCCCGACATGCTGCCGGCGGCCGCCTTTCCCGCCGAGAGCCGAAGCCTCGCGGCGACGGCCTCGCGGGCCTGGGTGTTCGGCGGGATGGGAACGTGGAACGACCTGTCGTTCGGCGACCCCGAGGTGCGAGGAAGCTACGAGCAGATCTCGGAGGCGCTCTACCGTTCGGTCCTGGCCGCGCTCGTCGCCGCCACCAACACCGACCTCGGCCCGGCTCCGTGACCGGCATCAGGCACCGGCGAGGCTCCGAGGGCATGGACGAGCACCCCAACGCCACGGCGTACCGCCGGACGGCGGACGCGTTCCGGGCCGGGGACACCGAGGCGCTCGACCGGCTCATCGACGAGGACGTGGTGTGGCACGTTCCCGGGAGGAACCCGCTCGCCGGCGAGGTTCGAGGCAGGGACGCGCTGTTCGAGTGGTTCGACCGCCTCCGTAAGGCCACCGACGGAACGTTCGTCCTCGAGGAGTACGACGTGCTCGGGAACGACGAGCACGTGGTCGCGCTCAGCCGCATGAGCGCCGTCAAGGCCGGGCGCTCCGTGGGCGTCGACGTCATCAGCGTCTTCCACTATCGCGACGGCAGGCAGCACGAGCGGTGGTTCCTCCCGGAGGATTCCGAGTCGTGGGACCGGCTGCTGTCCTGAACCTCAGGGAGACGAACTCGGCCTGAGCGGCTCCCGAGCTCCAGGCGAGGGACGGGAATACCCCCGGTGTCGGGTTTGGGAGGCCCGGCGGGGGAAATGCTCTCGGTTGCTCTGTTGACCCGCGCCCACTGGAGGGGACGAATGTCGATGCGCATCCCGAGAGCGATGCTCGCCGTCGCGTTGGTGACGGCTCCGATCGCGGCCGCCTGCACCCGGCCGGCGGGCGCCCCCCGGGCGCAGGGACAACCGGGCGTCGAACGTGCCGAGGCGGCCGGCGGGCCGGAGGACTTCTACCTCTTCCGTCATGCCGGGGCCGGCAGCGTCCCCGATGCCGAGGGCCGGGCCGCCATCGGGGCTCAGGCCAAACGGACGGCAACCGTGGGCGGGAGCTGGAAGTTCCTGGGCCCGGTGAACATCGGTGCCCGGGTCACCGATCTCGTGGCCGACGTCTCCCACCGCGACACGCTGTGGGCGGCGAGCGCGTCGGGCGGGATCTGGAAGAGCACCGACGCCGGGATGACCTACTCATCCGTCTGGCCGAAGAGCTTCCCGCAGGCCATCGGCGCGCTGACCCAGGGCTCGAACGGCACGCTGTGGGCGGGAACGGGCGAGGCGAACCCCGGCGGCGGCAGCGTGACCTACGGCGGCGACGGCGTGTACCGGTCCACCGACGGCGGCAAGAGCTGGGCGAACACCGGGCTGCACGACGCCAGCGCGTTCGGGCGGATCGCGGTCGACCCGACGAACCCCCAGCACGTGTTCGCCGCGGCGTCCGGCGACCTGTACAACCCGGGCGGCCAGCGAGGGCTGTACGTGACGAACGACGGCGGGACCACGTGGACGCTCGCCCTGGCACCGCCGAACGACACGACGGGCGCGGTGGACGTCGCGATCGACCCCAAGGCCCCCAACGTGGTCCTGGTGGCCATGTGGGACCACATCCGGTACCCGGACGTCCGGTACTACACGGGGGTGGGGTCCGGGATCTGGCGGTCCACCGACGGCGGGAAGACGTTCGCCCGGCTGGGCCTGACGGAAGGGCTTCCGGCGCCCAACGAGGACATCGGACGGATCGGCGTGACCTTCGATCCGCAGGACCCCCAGAAGGCCTACGCGGTCTACGCGAACAACCAGGTCGGCTCGTTCGAGGGATTCTTCGGCTCCGTGGACGGCGGCGCCCACTGGGTGAGCATGCCCGGCTCGGCGACCCTGGGGGCCTCGCAGAGCGTCTACGGCTGGTGGTTCGGCCGGGTCTACGTCGACCCCCACGACTCGAACCACATCTACATCGTCGGGCTCTACCTGGCGGAGTCCACCGACGGCGGGGTGAGCTTCCTTCCGCAGCTGGACCAGCACGCCGACCACCACGCGATCGCCTGGGACCCGCGCGTGCCGGGCAGGGTCTGGGACGCGACCGACGGCGGCGTCTACCGGTCGGACCAGAACGGCGCCGACGGCACCTGGCTGCACGCGACGGTCGAGCCGTGGAACCAGTTCTTCACGATCGACGTCAGCGAGCAGGACGCCTCGCGCATCAACGGCGGCGTCCAGGACAACGGGTCGCTCCGCACGTGGGGCGGTGCCTACTGGAACGCGTACAACGGCGGCGACGGGGTGGAGAACCGGATCAACCCCACCGACCAGCAGAACGTGTTCGCCTGCTCCCAGTACGGCTCGTGCTCGCGGTCCGACGACGGCGGGGACACCATGGACGAGTTCGACCAGAACGCCCAGTCCGATCGGTACGGGTGGCTGGCGCCGATCGAGATCCAGCCGGAGAACGGCAACGTCGTGTACTTCGCGGGCGACATCCTGAACCGCTCGACGGACCGCGGCGTGACCTGGACCGCGATCAGCCCCGATCTGGGGAAGGGCGACGGGGGTCGGGAGATCAACCCGCTGTACGCGAACCACTACGGGACCGTCCAGGCCGTCGGCCTCGACCGAGCCGGCCCGGGCACGATCTACGCCGGCACCGACAACGGCTTCCTGTACCGCTACGACGGTGCGACCTGGACCGAGATCGACTCGTCGGCCCTCCCGAAGCAATGGGTCACCCACATCGAGGTCCAGCCGACCGATCCCAACGACGTCTACGTCACGTTCTCCGGCTACCACGGCGGGGTCCATGCGCCGTACGTGCTGCGATCGACCGACGGCGGGTCGACCTGGCAGGACCTCAGCGGGAACCTCCCTCAGGCGCCGGTGAACGACCTCGTCCTGGTGAACGGGTCGACGTATGTGGCCACGGACCTCGGCGTCTTCGTGGCCAAGGCCGGAACGGCCGCGTGGTCCAGGGTCGGCTCGGGGCTCCCGCTGGCACCCGTCAACGACCTCCGCTACAACGCGAAGAGCCACTCGCTGTTCGCCGGCACGTTCGGAAGGGGAGTGTGGTCGCTCGCGCTGTCGGCGTAGCGCGCGGCCCGGGACCGCCTTTCCCGCTACGCCAGCATGAGGAACAGGCGCTCGAACCGCTCCCCGTAGCCGCGGGTGCGGGCCGATTCCTGATCGGCCACGCCCGAAGCCGGCCGGCGAGGAGCTGAGCCCGACCCGCTGCCGCGGGTCTCAGGCTCTGCAGACCGATCGGGCGTACTCCAGGAGCGCGGGGACGCCGACGTCGAGGAGCTCGAAGAAGGGGTCGTCGGTCGTTCCCGCCAGGTACCGGTTGTACGAGGCCTCCAGCAGGATCGCCAGCTTCCACACCGCGAGCGTCACGTAGAACCGGACGTCGCGCATCGAGCGGCCGGTTCGCTCGCCGTACCACTCGACCACCTCGTCGCGGGTCGGCATCCCGGCCGCGCTGTACACCCCGCCCGACAGGGCCGCCCGCCACGGGTCGTCGCCGGCCTCGACCCAGAACGACAGGAGGTAGCCGAGGTCGGCGAGGGGGTCGCCCACCGTCGCCATCTCCCAGTCGAGGATGGCGTTCACCTGCGGCATCACCTCGCGCGGCCGGGGGAGGACCAGGACGTTGTCCAGCTTGTAGTCGCCGTGGACGATGGTCGCTTCCCCGGTCTCCTCGGGAAGGTTCGCCTCCAGCCAGTCGCGGACGGCGTCGTAGTCGGGGAGGTCGCGGGCGGTCGCCCCGCGCTCCGCGGCCGCCGACTGGATGCCCTCGCGCTGGCCCCGCCACCGGCGGACCTGCCGGGCCAGGTAGCCGGACGGCTTGCCGATGCCCGCCTCGACGAACGCCTTCGCGTCGGTGGCGTGCAGCTCCGCCAGCGCGTCCACGAGGTCGAACGCCAGCGCCCGGCGCCGCTCGCCGTCGAGCGAGTCATCGGCCAACCACGGCGGCAGGCGGTCCCGGATGACCTCGCCCCCCACCCGCTCCATCAGATAGAACGGAACCCCGATGACCGAGGGGTCCTCGCAGGCCGCCACGACCCGCGGCACCCGGGCCGGCGACCCCGTGCGCGCCAGCAGGTCCAGCACCCGGAACTCGCGGAGCACGTCGTGCGCGGTCGGCAGCAGGGGGCCCCTCGGCGGCCGGCGCAGGATCCACTCGAAGTCGTGGCGGCGCACGACGAACGTCAGGTTGGAATGGCCCTCCCGGAGGCGCTCGATCCCGATGACCCCATCGCCCGGCAGCCGCGACGACGCCCAAGCGGAGAACCGCTCGGGGTCGACGAGGGGCTCACCGGCGGATCGGGGGTCCGGCTCGCTCATCGCCCAGGGAAGAGCCGAAGCCCGTCCGGCGCGAGGTCGAGCTGCATCCGGTCGACGCGCTCGGTCGCGGAAGCGCCGGGCCGGGAGGCGGAGTCGCGGCGGCGGCTGCCGCCGAACTGCGCGATGCGCGGCGAGACGTTCCGAATCGACATGACGGCCCCTCTCTTCGGCGGCGGCGCCGGTGAAGCGTATCGTCGGCGGCGGTGGCCGCGCGGGTCGACCGGCGCGGGACCGTTCCCCGCGGAAGCGGCCGGCCGTACACTTCGCTCGTGCTCTGTCCGAGCTGTGGGGAGCAGAACTCCGACGGGGCCCGGTTCTGCCAGGCCTGCGGAGCACCGCTCGCCCCGGCGGCCCCCGCCCTCGAGGAGCGGAAGGTCGTCTCGGTCCTGTTCGTCGACCTGGTGGACTTCACCGCGCGCTCGGACCAGGCCGATCCCGAGGACGTCCGCGCCACGCTCCGCCCCTACCATTCCCGGGTCAAGGCCGAGATCGAGTCCTTCGGTGGCGTCGTCGAGAAGTTCATCGGCGACGCGGTGATGGCCGTGTTCGGGGCCCCCGTGGCGCACGGGGACGACGCCGAGCGCGCGGTCCGAGCCGGCCTCGAGGTCCTGGACGCGATCCAGGACCTCAACCGTCAGGAGCCGGGGCTCGACCTCGCCGTGCGGGCGGCGGTGAACACCGGGGAGGCCATCGTCGACGCCCGGTCCCGTCCCGACACGGCACAGGGCCTCGCCCACGGCGACGTGGTGAACACCGCATCTCGGCTGCAGACCGGCGCTCCGCCGGGGAGCCTGGTGGTGGGGGAGGAGACGTACCGGGCGACCAGGACGGTCATCGAGTACCGCCCGCTCGACCCGATATCGGCGAAGGGCAAGCGCCAGGCCCTCGTGGCCTGGGAGGCCGTCCGCGCGCTGACGGCTCCGGCCGAGCGCGCCTTCTCGGGGGCTCCCATGGTGGGGCGGGATCGCGAGCTCGACCTCACCCGGACGATGTGGGAGCGCGTGTGCACCGAGCGGCGCCCCCACCTGATCACCGTGGTCGGCCCGCCGGGGATCGGGAAGTCCCGCCTGACCCGCGAGTTCGCCGCCCTGGTGGAGGCGAGCGGCGGCCGGGTGGTCCGGGGGCGTTCGCTCCCGTACGGGGAGAGCTCCGGGTACCGGGCCTTCGCCCAGCTGGTCAAGGCCGTGGCCGGCATCTTCGAGACGGACTCCCCCGGGGACGCCCGGGCCAAGCTCGACGCGTCGATCGGGACGCTGTTCGGTCCCGACGGCGAGGCGACGGAGGTGGCCGATCACATCGCGCTCCTCACCGGCCTGAGCGGCGAGGAGTCGGTGGCCGACCGGTTGCCGCTGTTCTTCTCGGCCCGGCGGTTCGTGGAGGAGCTCGCCAACGTCCGGCCGTTGCTCCTGGTGTTCGAGGACATCCACTGGTCGGATCCCAGCCAGCTCGACCTGCTGGAATCGCTGGCCTCTCGGAGCCGCGACGCGCCGGTGCTGTTCCTGGCCCTGGCCCGGCCGGACCTCCTCGACACCAGGCCGGCCTGGGGAGCCGGCCTCACCGCTCACACCTCGATCGAGCTCCATCCACTTGAGCCCGTGCACGCCCGGGCCCTGGCCTCCCGGCTCCTGCCCGCCCTCGCGAACGTCCCCGACGTGGAGGGACAGGTCGTCGAGCGGGCGGAGGGGAATCCGCTGTTCATCGAGGAGCTCGCAGCCGCTCTGTCCGAGCGGGTCACCGAGGCGGTCGTCGAGCTGCCCACCAACGTCAAGTCGACGATCGCAGCCCGTCTGGACGGCCTGCCCGCCGGTCTCAGGGCGGCCCTGATGGACGCCTCGGTGGTCGGGAAGGTCTTCTGGCGCGGGGCCGTCCTCGCCATGCGCGATGGCGATGCCGACCTCGACGACGTGCTCGATCAACTCGAGGGGCGTGACTTCATCCATCGCGACTCCGTCAGCCAGGTGCAGGGCGACCGCCAGTACATGTTCACCCACATGCTGGTCCGCGAGGTGGCCTACGCCACGCTTCCGAGGGCCGCCCGCCGCGAACGCCATGCGGCGGTGGCGGGCTTCATCGAGCGGGCCAGCGGGGAGCGGGTCGAGGAGGCGGCCGCCATCCTGGCCTATCACTGGCGCGAGGCCGGCGACGCCACGAAGGCGGTCGAGTACTTCGTCAAGGCCGCCGACCACGCGGGCCGGGGGTGGGCCAAGGGCGAGGCGATCAAGCTGCTCGAGCAGGCCCTGGACCTGGTCGGCGACGACCGGCTCCGCCGAACGATCGCGCTGCGAAGGGCGGAGAGCCTCGTCGACCTCGGCGACCTGACGGCCGCGATCCCCGCCCTCGACGAGCTGCTGCCGGAGCTGGAAGGCCGGGAGCGGGTGCGGGGGCTCCTGGCCCGGGGCCGGGCGGCGTTCTGGGGCATGGACGCGGAGGCGTCCCGTCGGGTGTCCGACGAGGCATACGAGGCGGCCGGCGTGCTGGGTGAGGAAGACCTGCTCGGCCCCGCGCTGGCCCTGCGGAGCGAGTCCGCCAGCATGGTGGGCCGGATGGAGGATGCCTTCGCCCTCAGCGCCAAGGCCCTCGACGCATGGGTACGCGGCACGCACCGCATCCTGTATGCGATTCACCTGGACCAGGTCGCCCTGGATCATTACTGGACGGGGTCGTACGAGGCCGCGGAGCGGATCGGCCGGGAGGGCGTTGCCCTCGGGGAGGAGATCCGCAGCGTCGAGTCGGTGCTCCGGACCGGCGCGATCCTCGGACTGACGCTCGTGGGACTGGGTCGTCACGAGGAGGCCATGCAGGAGTTCGAGCAGCTCATCGCCAGGGGACGCGAGCTGGAGCTGGCCCCCCGGTGGACGGCCCGGGCCCTGAACATGTCGAGCGCGGCGTACCGCGACTGCTACCTGCTGGATGAGGCCCGCCGGCGCAACGACGAGGGGGCCGAGCTGGGGATGCGCGCCGGCTTCACGATCGCCAGGATCCAGGGGGGGATCGACCATCTCTTCGCCGACCTGATGGAGGGCGAGGTCGCTCGCGCCGAGGCCAGGTGGCCCGACCTGTGGGAGGCGACGCAGGGCACGAAGGGCTGGCACCAGTGGCTGATGACCGGGCGGCTGGCCGAGGCGCGGGCGGAGATCGCCCTCGCCGCGGGCCGGATGCAGGACGCCGCCGAGGCGGCCGAGGAGGCCATCCGCCAGGCCCGCGGGGTCGGGCGGGTGAAGTACGAGGTGGCCGCCCGCCTGGTCCTGGCCGGGGCGCTGCGGGGGGAGCCCGGGCGGGCCGTGGCCGAGTCCCGCACCGCGCTCCACGGTGCCAAGCTGCTGCGCCACCCCCCGACCCTGTGGCGAGCCTGGTCGGGGCTGGCCGATGCCCTGGCCGCGGCCGGCGACGAGGCCGGAGCGGCAGAGGCTCGGGCCGCGGCCGCCGACACCGTGCGGGCGTTCGCCGCCTCGCTGACCCCGAAGCACGCCGAGACCCTGCTCGCGGCCGAACCCGTCGCGGCGATCCTCGGTCCGGCGAGCTCGACCCGATAGGGGTACACGACGCTCCGGGCAGGTTCCCCGGGGAGTCGCCGGCCGCCAGACGGGACCGCCCCGGCCTCACTTCCCCAAGTAGGGCGCCAGCTCCGTGCGCGCCACCGACCGGACGTGCACCTCGTCGGGGCCGTCGGCCAGTCGTAGCGTCCGCATGAACGCGTACGCGGCCGCCAGCGGCGTGTCGTCGCTGACGCCGGCGCCGCCGTGCACCTGGATCGCCCGGTCGATGACCTGGAGGGCCACCCGGGGGGCGACGACCTTGATCGCGGCGACCTCGCTCCGGGCCGCCCGAGCCCCGGCGCCGTGGCGGTCGATCAGCCACGCCGCCTTCAGCGTCAGCAGCCGGGCCTGCTCGATGGCCATCCGCGACTCGGCGATCCATTCCTGGATCACGCCCTGCCGCGACAGCTCCTTGCCGAAGGCCACGCGCGAGACGGCGCGCCGGCACATGGCCTCCAGGGCGCGCTCCGCCATGCCGATCGCGCGCATGCAGTGGTGGATGCGCCCGGGCCCCAGCCGGGCCTGCGCGACGAGGAACCCGCTGCCCTCGACGCCGATGAGGTTCTCGACCGGGACGCGCACGCCGGTCAGCGTGATCTCGCAGTGCCCGTGCTGGTCCTCGTAGCCGAATACCGGCAGCGACCGGAGGACCTCGACCCCGGACGTGTCCATGGGTACCAGCACCATCGACTGCTGCTCGTAGACGTTGGCCTCGGGGTTCGTCTTGCCCATGAGGATCATCACCCGGCACCGGGGATCCGCCACGCCGGTGATCCACCACTTCCTGCCGTTGATCACGAATTCGTCGCCGTCGCGCTCGATCCGCGTCCGGATGTTCGTGGCGTCGGAGCTGGCCACGTCGGGCTCGGTCATCCCGAAGCAGGAACGGATCTCGCCGGCCAGCAGCGGCCGCAGCCATCGATCCTTCTGCTCGTCGGACCCGAACTGGTGCAGGACCTCCATGTTCCCGGTGTCGGGCGCGGCGCAGTTCGTGGCCTCGGGCGCGATCTCCGGGCTCCGCCCCATCAGCTCCGCCAGCGGCGCGTAGTCGAGGACCGAGAGCCCGTGCGGCGGGTCGTCGCTCTCCGGCAGGAACAGGTTCCACAGTCCCCGGGACCGAGCCTCCTTCTTGAGGTCCTCGACGACCGGCGGCAGCTCGTGGGACCGGCCGGCCGCGGTCAGCTCGCGCCGCTGCGCCGCATACACCGCCTCGGCCGGGTAGACATGCGAGCCCATGAACTCCTGCAGCCGCTCCAGGTGATCACGTGCATTGGCGCTCAGCTCGAAATCCACGTCGATGCCTCCTCGGCGCCGACGGACGCACGGGAACGTCGGGGCGTTCGGAGCCTAGCGCACGCCTCACGACTGCCAAGTGGGGCTACTCGGCCTTGGCGCCGGCGAAGCCGCGGCGCTCGAGCTCGCTCTGGAGGTCGAGGGTTCGCACCCCGAAGCCGCGGGTCTCCCACTCCTCGCGGGGGACCATCCAGAACACCTCGAACTCGTTGCCGTCGGGGTCGGCCGCGTAGACGCTCAGGCTGTTGCCGTGGTCCGACTCGCCGGTCAGGGAGCCGGAATCGATCAGCGCCTTCCGCGCCTCGGCCAGGTCGGGGAGCCCGTCGACCTCCCAGGCCAGGTGGTACAGCCCGACCCGGTCCCCGTGGCCCGGCGGAGGCGCTCCGTCACCGATCCCGAACAGCCCGAGGTCGTGGTGGTTGTCGCTGCCGTTCGCTCGCAGGAAGAACGCCTGGTCGCCGAGCGCCTCGACCGTCGTGAACCCCAGCACCTCCCGGTAGAAGTCCGCCGCCCGCCGGGCGTTGCGCACGTAGAGCACCGCGTGGTTCAGCCGCTTGATCGTGAACATGCCGGTCTCCCTCCTTCTTCACACCGGCGAACACGGCGCGCCCAGGTTATGCCGGATCCTGCTCCCAAGGGTGGTCTCACGACCCCGCGACCACCACGGCGGTGGGACCTCGGGCTGCGCGCGCTAGGGAGGAGCCCGGTCCTCCAACACACTCCCGTCCGGCCGGGTGAACACCGGTACGCCGTCGGTCATCCGCACGCCGAATCCGTCGTGCACCATCCTGTGGTGCCGGCGGCATAGCGAGACCAGGTTCGACAGGGCGGTCTCTGCGCCGTCGGACCAATGGATCGCGTGGTGCGCGTCGCACCAGCCGGGGCGACGGTCGCACGAAGGGAACCGGCACCCCCGGTCCCGCACCGCCACGGCTCGGCGCAACGAGGCGGGCACCACGGGAGTCCTCCGCCCGATCTCGAGGGGCTCCGAGCGTCCCGTGGTGATGACCCGCGCCACCGACGCGTCGCAGGCCAGACGGCGGGCGGCCGACGGCGTGACCCGGCCGACGTCGTCCAGCTCGCAGCGCCGGCCGGCTCGCCCCTCCAGGGACTCCAGGTCCAGGACCACGGTGACATGGGGACGCTCACCTCCCACCACCGGACGATCGGCCCGGTCCAGATGCCCACGGCAGATCTCCCCAACGGCGTCTGCCCTGCGCTGTCCGGGCGTCCGGGTGTCCGCGCCGCCCGAGCGAGCCTCTGCGTCGGTCACCGACCGCATGGCGGTGATCAGGCACTGCCCGGTCTCCGGGTCGAGGTTGCCGTCCACGCGGACCATTCCGTCGAAGGTGGGGGACACGTGCAGGACCCGGCGCTCGAACCGCTCCCGCTCCTCCTCGAGCTCGGCCTCCGGCTCGACGGCGGAGCGCCAGTGCTCGACGGCACGCTTCAGGTCCCGGACCGGAAGCGAGCGAGCCGCCTCCACCAGGATCTCCTCGGACTTCGCGAACTCCTCCGGGTTGGTCTCGCGCGCAGCCACGAGCGTTCCCACCGCCGCGGAGGACACCTCCCCTTCGGCCAGGGCCTCCCGGACCCCGGGCATCTCCTCGAGGGCCCGGGCCACGCGGACCCCCTTCGCCGCCTCCGACCACCCCACCCCGATCCTGGACTCGATCCAGGACGTCACCGACAGATGCCCGTCCCGCTCGAACGAGCGACGGCGGTCGATCTCGGCCACCGTCCGGGCCGACTCGGCCTCGATGGCCCGCCCGGAGCGCGCCAGCTCCTGCAGGCGGTCCGTCAGCTCTTCGTCGGACAGGAATCGGAGGTCCTGTCCCCGAAGCTCGTCGAGGCCCGACCGGATCGTGCTCATGACGCTTACCAGTATCGAACATGCGTTCGCCAACCGTCATGACACGAACGAGTCATTTTCAGATCACCCGCGCGCCGCTGAATGCATCCCCCGATCGGCGCCACCGACGACCACCCAGGGCGACGACCCGGATCGCGGGCGGTTCGCGTCAGTCTGCGAACGATGCCCCGGCCTCCGCCGTCCGGAAGCTCCCGCAGGCGAACGCCGACAATCGATTGTCAGCAGGGCCACCGCCGCCACGCCGAGCCCGTCGTCAGGACGGTACCGACGTGCCGGCCTCGATGAGCACGACGCTTGTCGACGGCGCCCCCGCCGTCGACTGCTCCGGTGCGGGGGCGAGCCGCAGGCTGAACGAGAACGTGCTGCCCTCGCCCACTTCTGATCGGAGCCAGATCCGCCCCCCCATCGCGTCGACCAGCCGCCTGGCGATGAACAGGCCCAGGCCGGTGCCACCGGCCTGCCGGGTGGAGGAGTTGTCGACGCGGTGGAACCGCTCGAAGACCAGGTCCTGGTCGGTCTCGGGGATTCCGGAGCCGTGGTCGCGGACGTGCACCATGGCGACGAGATCGCGTCGCTCGACCGAGACCTCGATGCGGGAACCGGGCGGTGAGTACTTCATCGCGTTGGACATGAGGTTCCCGGTCACCTGAAGGAGGCGATGGACATCGGCCTGCACGAAGACCGGACCTGGAGCGTCCACCGTGAAGTGATGGGTTGCCGTCTGCTCGCGGAGCGAGCCGACCTCCTCCTCGACCAGCTGGGTGAGGTCGACCGATGTCGACTCGAGCGGGATCGAGCCCTCCAGCTTGGTGGCGTCCAGCAGGTCGTTGATCAGTCGCTCCAGCCTGTCGGTCTGGCGCAGCATGATCGAGTAGAACTCGCTCCGCTGCTCCTCCGTCTGGCCGACCGCCCCCGAGGCCATGCTGGTGAGCAGGCCCTTGATCGGAGTGAGGGGGGTCCGGAGCTCGTGCGAGACCATCGCGATGAAGTTCGACTGCAGCTGCTCGGCCGCGAGCTCAGAGGTGACGTCGCGCGCCACCACCACGTACGAGCGGTGCTCGCCAGTGGGGTCCTCGACCAGGCCGATGTTGCAGCGTACCCACCGATCCGCGCCCCCCTTCCCCTTCAGGAGGGCGTCCCGGTGGATGGTCGCGTTGTCGGGACCGACGGGGAGGACCTCGGCGTCCGCCAACAGGCCGGGGAAGAACTCCCCGACGCGGTCTCCGACCGCATCGAGCGAGGTGATCCCGGTGATGCGCTCCATGGCCGGGTTCCACGTGAGCACGTCCCCCGACGCCCCGACCAGGAAGATCCCGTCGGATGTGTTCTCGACGATGTCGGCGAGCTGGGACCCCTGCTCCGCGAGGGCCTCGCTGGTCTCCTTCAGCGCGTGCGTCCGCATCATCATCTGACGAGCGAACGCGAGCGGCGGGACGAACACCAGGACCGACAGGATCCCCTGGTCCACGAAGAAGAGCGCGATGATCACCCCGAACAGGGCGAGGCCCATGTAGCTGACCACCAATTCGCCGAGGATCCCGCGGTGCATCTGGCGGGCGATCGCCCACGTCCCCTCGCCCGAATCGAGATGCAGGTAGAAGGCGACGAGGACGACGTTGATGGCGTAGCCGACGATGGTGGCCACGACCACGAGCGATGCGAGCTCGGCCCACGGTGCATCGAGGGAGCTCGCCGCGTGGAACAGGAAGCTCTCCGCGGCGACGGATGCCGCGATCTGGGCCCGGATGAACACCGCCTTGGTGAACCGGAGCTCTCGCTTGAATTCCCGGGGGTCGCTGGTGCCGAGGAACGCGGTGAGCGCCGCAACGGGGGGCGCGTAGATGAGTGCCACGGCGAGCTGGAGCGGAAAGCTCAGGCTGAAGTGCAGCTTCGATGTGAGCGTGAGCGGGAGCAGGTCGACCACCGCGATCGTGACCAGCCACACCAGCAGCATCGGTGAGAGGAACGCCCTGGGGCCACGGGCGACCTCGAGCGCGAGCCACACCACCACCAGCAGCGAGATCGAGACCTCGTACGCGAGGAGGCGCCACGACCTGCCCTGGGCGGGCTCCGGGGCCCCGGAGGTCTCGTCGGGGACTTCGGCGGTGGCGCTCGGGCTCACGGCCCGATCCCTGCGGCGCGCTCGATCAGGGCGACCGGGCGGCGACGGCTCCGCCGCATCGCGGCCACCAGCAGCCAGCAGACGCCCCCGTAGACGAGGATGTCACCCGCGCTCACGGCCTGGGCGATCGGCGCCGGAATCGCGATCACGTCGCCCAGGAACATCAGGCGGTCCCCCGGCCCCGCCAGGTGGTGCTTCGCACCCCCATCCGCCTCCAGGAGCGAGAGGGTGTCGGCCTGACCCGAGGCCACCAGCGCCCCCTTCGAGACCGGCATCCCGCCATTCACGGCGATGACCGTGAGGTTCAGCACCAGCCCGGCGCTGATGGCGAGGAACCCCGCGAGCCGCCGGTTCAGAGCGCAGAAGAAGAGCAGGCCCCCCAGCGACACATAGAGCATGGCGAGGGGAGCCCACGTCGGTGACGAGGGGGTGGGCGCCATCTGGAGGAAGAGGCAGACGGGAGCCAGCCACAGGTGCCGCACCCGTAGGTCGGCGAGACCCCGGAAGCTGCCGCCGGCGAACAGCCCGGCGAGCACCGCCAGGGTGACGACCGCGAGAACGAGTTTCACGGCATCGATCCGATCATGGGAGGGAGGACGGCCGCGTGGTGCCCGGGCGGGCCCGAAGGCCCGCCCCAGGATCCACGTCCTACGGCCTCCAGCTGGCCCCGATCGCGACGATCAGGGCAACGAGGGAGCCGGTCGCGTAAGCGAGCCGTCGCAGGGTGCGCTGCATCAGGGCCTCCACTTCGCCCCGGCGGCGGTCAGGACCATCGCCAGGGACGCGGCGGAGAACAGTACGGTCCGGGCCTTGCGCCACATCTCCAAGTGGAATCACCTCCTTCGTGGGGAGGATCGGCGGGCCGGCCCCGCGACCTGAAGGGGCGAAGGATGGTTCCGCGGGTGACGAAAGACTCGTTCTCTCCGGGTCCGGGACGGACCCTTGGTCCTAGACTCATCGCCGGGTAGCGCACGGTTATTGGACCCCGAGGGCCCGACCCGGCAGGGGACGCCGGGAGCTCGACCCGGAAGGCGGCTCCCCCGCCCGGCGGTCCTCGACCCAGGCGCGGCCGCCGCGCAGCTCCGCGAAACGGGCCACCAGGGCGGCCCGACCCCGAGGTCCAGGTCAGTCTGCGAACGATCCCGTGACGATCTCACCCGCCGGCTCGTACGTTCCGATCACGACTCCGGTGGTGGAGACCTTGCTCTCGACGAGCTTCAGCCCGGCGGGGATCGTGCCGTCCGAGAACAGGCGCTTGCCCGACCCGATGACGCAGGGGAAGACCAACAGGCGGAACTCGTCGACGAGGTTGTGGCGCAGGAGCGTCTGGATCAGGTTCCCGCTGCCGTGCACCTGGAGCTCCGGTCCGTCTTCCTTCTTGACGGCCGCGATGCCCTCGGCCGCGTCCCCCTCGATCAGGACCGAGGGACCCCACTCCAGCGTGGGACGGCTCCTCGACACGACGTACTTGGTGGCGTCGTTCAGGGGCTTGGCGCCGGGATTGTCGGTTGCGTGCGGCCAGAACCCGGCGAAGATGTCGTAGGTCGTGCGTCCGAGCAGGAGGTCGAACGGCGAGCTCATCGCCTCGCCCATGATCTGCCCCATCTGCTCGTCCCAGTAGTTGACCGACCAGCCGCCGAACGCGAAACCGCTGCTGTCGTCCTCTTCGGGTCCGCCCGGGGCCTGCATGACCCCGTCCAGGGTCATGAACGTGCTCACGATCAGCTTTCTCATGTCGCCCGTCCTTTCCATCCGGATCCCGGCCCGGGTCGAGCCGGCCGAAGTGTAGGACGGCCCGGCGGAGCAGGAATCATCGCCGGACGCAAAGGCCCGGGCTCAGCCGCGAGCGCCGGGCTCCGTGGCGGCCGGCGGAGGAAGCAGCGGCGCGAACGCCTCGATCATCGAGGCGGCGTTCGCCATCATGTCGAACAAGGCCGGGGCCTCCGAGCGCGACGGGTCGAGCCGCGTGAGGATCTCGATTCCCAGGAACATCGCCGAGATCGCGTACGCGGCCTCCCGTACGGGAACCGCGGATGCCAGCGGACCGGAGGCGGTCGCGCGGCGCAGCGCCTCCTCCACGATCGCGATCCAGTCGTCGAACCGCTCGAGGATCTGGCGGTTGAGCTCCGGCTCCTTGGTGGCCGCCATGAGCTGCGTGACCGCGGTGACCGCTCCCGACTCCAGGTCGTCGTCGTGCAGGCGCCGGGCGATCGCCACCAGATCGTGCAGCGACGACACGCCCTCGGCCGCCGCCCGGTACCGGGCGACCTGCTCCTCGGACGTCCGCAGGAACGCCTCGAGGAGCAGGTTCGTCACCGAATGGAAGTGGTAGAAGATCAGCGCCTGGTTCACCCCGGCCCGCTGGGCGATGGAGCGGGCGGTGGTCCCGGTGATCCCCTCCTCGCGGAGGGTCTCGATCGCGGCCGCCATGAGCCGCTCCCGGGTCGAGGGGGTCGCCACGACGCGCACCGTACCGCCTCAGGCCCGTTGCGAGGTGAAGCCGAGGAACTCGTCCAGCGGCGTGTCGCAGTCGGCGTCCGGATCGCAGTGCAGGCGCCGGTCCGACAGGCGTCGCAGGTACCGCTTCGCGACCGGCCACACCCAGGGCCGGGAGGCGAACGAGGCCACCCACCGGTACGACGCGGTGGCCCACAAGGCCACCAGGAACGCCGGCGGGCCGATCCAGGCGCGGGCCGCGTTGTCGACCACCACCAGCTCCCGGCCGAGCCACGGCGCCACGCGCGGGTAGCGCGCGCGGGCCTGCGCCGAGCCGGCCGGCAACAGCTCCACCGTCACCCGGCACCGCCGCTCCTCCAGCCACCGGGCCCACCGCCGGCACCTCGCGCAGGTCTCGTCGTACATCACCGTGAGGCGGCGGACGGGAGGTTCCACGTCCGTCTCGTCATCCAGCGCGGTCATCTCGGTCACCGGGCCGGCGCGGGGGGCGGCCGCGGGACGACGGTTGGGGCGATCGGCGGCGGCAGCGTCCGCCGCTCGCGGCTCTGCCGGATCATCCAGAACACGAACACGTTGACGAGGTGCATGACCGCCAGCACGACGAGCAGCAGCGCCAGCCGCCGCACGAACAGCTGGACGGCGCCGAACGCGTCGAGGCCGCGGCCGGCCTTCAGGACCCACAGCCCGTAGCCCAGGTTGAACATGTAGAACCCGGTGACCAGCAGCCGGTTGACGGCCTCGGCCAGCCCGGGCCGGTCGGCGAACACGTCGTGGAGGAACACGGCCCCGTTGCGGAACAGCGTGTGGGCCAGCCACGCGGTGAGCCCGACGGCCACGACGGCGTACGTGACGTACACCCCGATCGAGTAGCCGTTCTCCATCTCGCCACCTCCTCTTGAGCGAACGCTTAGAGCATATGCTCAACAACCGGATACGTCAAATCGAAGGCGGTTCGCACGTCCGGGAGCTGACCTCGTCGCTCGGCAAGAACCTGGGGGCGATGTGGTCGCCGGACGGCCGGCGCATCGCGTTCAGCTCGTCGCGGAACGGCTACGGCGACCTGTCGGTCATGGACGCGGACGGCTCGCGCCAGCACGTGCTCCTCCGGCTGCCCGACACTACCGAGACGCCCGACGGCTGGCTCCCCCAGGGAATCGTCTTCGCCTCGTTCCTGCCCGACGCGCCCGTGCCGAGCTGGTTCATCGTGCGGCCGGACGGGACCCACCTGCGTTCGCTTTCCCAGCTCGAGGGCGTGCCCGATCCCATCGACTGGATCCAGCCGTAGGCGAACCGGTCCGGCGAGCGCCGACGAGGTGCTGCGTGTTCGGAGCTCGCGGGGCTGGTCTCCGGAGCCACACCCGTCGGGGCGGGTGTGCGGCCCCGAGGTCGGGGGGATGCTCCTGCCAGCGGATCCGCACACCTTGTCGAGGAGGTCGTCGATGGCGGTTTCGAGGAACGGCGTGGGTTCGGTGACGGAGCGGATGGCCGGAATCGGCAGGCTGCTGACGACGCTCGACCAGCGGCTGCTCGAGACCTTCGACACGCTGGACCGGGTGGGGGAGGCCTCCGCCGCGCTGGACGGCCTCGCGTCGGACGGGACCGATCTCGTCGCGGACCTCAGGAGCCGCATGGAGCGTCTCGACAGGAAGGTCCGAGCCGACATGAACGAGCTGAAGCAGGCGCTGCTGGCCAAGCTCGACGAGGTCGACCTGAGCGGATTCGACGAGCGGTTGCAGGGGCTGGAGGTGTCCATCCGGAACATCGAGACCGCGGTCACGAGGATGGACCGGGTCGTCGAAGGGGCGGTCGAGGGCGCCCCCGGCTTCGTCAAGCGCAGGGTCCGCGAGGGGGAAGCGGACGTCGCCGAGGAGATTCCTCAGGCCTGAATTCGCGCAGTTCCGGCCATTGGCCCTGCGAGGCGGCGGCCGGCTGATCCCGATGGCGAGCCGCTTCCGTATACCTGCACGGATGCGAGCTCGCGCAGGCGCCCCGGTCGTAACCGTCTCGCTGGCGGTGTGCGCCGCGCTCGCCGCATGCGGGTCGGGATCCAACCGGGCGGGACCGACGACCGCGGCCGAGTCGGCGTCCGCTCCGGTCACCTCGTCGGTCGCGCCGCCGACCCCCGATGAGACGCCGTCGCAGCTGCCGCTCGACCCGAGGAACCGCCACTCCACGGCGGTGACGTTCCCGTCGAGCGACGGGATCACCCTGGCCGGGCGGCTGTACGGGAATGGCCCGCATGGGGTGGTCCTGGCCCACATGGGGTCGCCGCGGAACTCGCAGTTCGACTGGCTCCCGGTGGCGGTGAAGCTCGCGGCGAGGGGCTACCGCGTCCTCACGTTCGACTACCGGGGGATCTGCTTCGCCCCCGACCCGAACGTGGGGTGCAGCCAGGGCGAGATCGACTGGCCGAACGCGTGGCAGGACGTCAACGGGGCGGTGGATTTCCTGCGAACCAGGGGAGCGTCGAAGGTGATCGTGGTGGGGGCTGACCTCGGGGGGAGCATGGCGCTGTACGCGGCGGCCCAGGGGGTGAAGGTGGATGGCGTCGTGGCGGTCTCGGGACTCGACGAAGCCGAGGGATACCTGATCGGCGAGCCGGTGCTCCGGGGCGTCGACGTCCCCCTGCTGTTCATCGCGGGCAGCCAGGACGAGCCGGCCGCGAGCACCTACCGGCGCTGGTCGAAGGAGGTGCACGAACCGGCCTCTGGGCTGCTGCTGGACACGGACCTCCACGGGACGTTCCTGTTCGACCCGATCGCTCCGTCCGATGCCGCGCTGGCGGCGAGGGCGATGGACGTCCTCCTGCGGTTCCTGCAGGCGAAGGACTGACCGCGAGTTCTTCCGTCACCAGGTCGCGACGAGCGAGGCCTCTGCCTCTGACGGGAGGCCGAGTGCCAGGTGCATCTGGATCTCCAGCTTGCAATGCTGACGCTCTCCCCCATCCGACCGGGCGCTCCTCTGAGAGGCGCCCGGCGCTCCGATTTCGGCTCAAAACCCCGCGAGCGGGTCCTGGTGATGAGACATATGGCCTAAGAGTGAGACCAGGTTGAGACCCCCGACCCATTGCTTTCTGGGTCCAAAGGATGTCACTCTCGGCCGGCCACGCTTTGACGGTGTGGCCAGCGCCTATTCATCGGCTTCATGTGAGGGGGAACACGGAATGGGGACCGCACCTGGTTCCGCGCACGGCGAGGCGACGCCTGCGCGCGATTCGATTGGCAATGGACGCTTGTTCGGACGCTCCCGTGCCCGACGAGCCGGCACTACGTTCGGCATCAAGAAGACTGCGAGCGCCTTCATCCTCGTCGTCTGCATGGCGGCGTCGATCATCGCCGGACCCGCCGGCGCGGTATCCGCGTTCGCGAGCCCGAGCAGCTCGTCGTCCTCCACCGACTCGCCCAGTCCATCCCCGAGTGACAACCCGTCCGCGGCTCCGAGCGATACACCGTCTCCGGCTCCGAGCGATTCGCCCTCGCCGGCCCCGTCCGATTCGCCCTCGCCCGCGGACAGCCCAGCCCCCGCCCCCAGCGACACGACCTCCCCCTCGCCCACCGACACGAGCCCCTCGCCCTCCGCCGCGCCGACCGGTCCCACCTCCGGTCTGATCGTCCGTCTGGCCGCCGGACTTTCCCTCGCCGACCAGCAGGCCGCGATCCTCCGTGACGGCGGCATCGAGACCGCGTCGATCCCCGCGCTCCGGATGCACTTCGTGGACGCCGTGACGGCGACGATCGACCAGACGATCCAGAACTACCAGTCCGACGCGCAGGTCGAGAGCGTCGACCGCGACCGGACGCGTGACGCCGAGGCGGCGCCATCTGACCCCGCATACGGGAGCCAGTGGGCGCTGCCGCAGATCGGGTGGGACCAGGTCTACGGATCGGTCACCCCGAGCGGCTCCGCGACGATCGCGGTCGTCGACACCGGCGTCGACTCCAGCGTCGGCGATCTCTCGAGCCGTCTCGTCTCCGGCTATTCCGCTTTCCCCGGCTCGAGCCCGACGAGTGACCCGAACGGTCATGGCACCTGGCTCGCGTCAATCGCGGCGGCTGAGACGGACAACGGCTCGGGGATCGCCGGCGTTGGTTACGCCGGCGTCGACGTGATGCCGGTCCAGGTCCTCGACGGGAACGGCACCGGACAGGACAGCGACATCATCCAGGGCGTCGTCTGGGCGGCCGACCACGGCGCCGACGTCATCCTGATGGGTTTCTCCAACCCCGGCTTCAGCCAGGCCCTCCAGGACGCCGTCGACTACGCGTGGTCGAACGGCGCGATCCTGGTGGCGGCGACCGGAAACGACGGCACGTCGTCCCCGAGCTACCCCGCCGGTGACGCGAAGGTCGTCGGCGTCTCGGCGACCGACCAGTCGGACTCCCTGTGGTCGAGCAGCAACTCCGGCGACGACACCTTCCTGGCTGCCCCGGGCGTCGGCATCACCGCCGACGCCGTCGGCGGTGGCACCACGACGATCTCCGGCACCTCGGCCTCGGCGGCCATCACCGCCGGGGCCGCTGCGCTGCTGAAGGCCGACGACCCGAGCGCCTCCAACGGCACCATCGTCGGCCGCCTGGCGCGGAACGCGGACCCGGCCGGCTCGTCGACCGAGACCGGCAACGGCCGCCTGAACCTCGAGCGCTCCGTGGCGGACACGTCGAGCGAAGCGGTGGTGCCGGCGGGCGCGGCGCCAGTCGGCGGCGGCGGCCCCTACGTTGGGCCCTACGTCGCAGCGGCAATCAGTGTCTCGGTTGCGTTCCCTGTCAGCGGCACGAGCCTGAATACTGCCGGATACAACGCGGGCAACAGTACGGGGGCTGGAGACATTGGTGGAACCGTTAACTTCAACAACGGTAGCTCCAGTCGCACACTCGGCGTCAGCATCAAGCGGAACAGCGACAACAAGTATTGGGGCGGCTCGAGCTTCAGCAGCAGCAGTGAAGTCTTCAACTCGGTGACGTGCCCCGCTCCGTGCACGAGTAACGGCGCTATCACCTGGACGTATGCCTTCGCCGCTCCGGCCGACGACTCGTACAGCGCCCGGGCGACAGCGAGCGACAGCGGGGGTTCGACAACGCAGGCGACGCCCAACACCTTCACGATCGACAGCACGAATCCAGCGACCGCGTCCGTCACGACGCCTGCGGATGCCGCGTCCTACAACGGCACCACAGTGCCGGCGACCTTCAGCGGTAGTGCGGCAGACAACTCAAGCGGAAGCGGCCTCAACGCGAACAGCACCACCTTCACGTTGCAGCGGCCGGATGGCCAATACTGGACTGGCTCGGCGTGGCAGGTGGCGGCCTTCAACCTCGCGACGACGCACAGCATCACAACTGGCAACACGGCGGCGACGTGGAGTGATAACGTCGTGCTCCCCACCTGGTCCTCGCAGCCGGACGGGTCTTATACCGTTCAGGCGAAGGCGACCGACAAGGCCGGCAACACGTTCACCGGCAGCGCGATCACCTTTACCCTCGACGCATCGAAGCCGAACGTGACCGTCAACCAGGCGGCCGGACAGGCCGACCCGACCAACACGAGCCCGATCAACTTCACGGCCCTGTTCAGCGAGGCGATCAACGCGTCCACGTTCACGGCCTCGGACGTCTCGGTCACCGGTACAGCCGGGGGGACGAAGACGGTCACGATCACGAACCCGAGCGCAGACAACAAGACGTTCAACCTCGCAATCAGCGGCATGACGACATCCGGCACGGTCGTGGCCTCGATCCCCGCCGCCGGCGTCTCCGACCCGGCCGGCAACACGAACAACGTCTCGACGTCGATCGACAACAGCGTCACCTGGGACGTTACCGCCCCCACCGTGTCATCGATCAACTGCGTGCCGACGAGCGCCTGCTTGACGAACGCCACCAGTGTTCAGTTCGCCGTGACGTTCAGCGAGAGCGTTACCGGCGTCGACTCGAGCGACTTCAGCCTGACGACGACCGGCGTGAGCGGCGCCTCGATCACGAACCTCACGGGCATCGGCTCGACCTACACGGCGACGGTCGACACGGGCTCGGGTGAGGGCACGATCCGCCTGGACCTCAACAGCAGCGGCACGGGCATCGCCGACGCGGTCGGGAACCCCATCAGCGGCGGCTTCACTACCGGGCAGGTCTACACCGTCGACAGGACGTTCCCTACGGTGTCTTCGATCACCCGAGTCACCTCCAGCCCGACGAACACGACCAACGTGTCGTGGACAGTGACGTTCAGCGAGAGCGTCACAGGCGTCAATGCCGCGGACTTCACGCTGGTCAATTCGGGCCTCACCAGCCCTGGCCCCATCAGCGTGACGCCGGTCTCAGGGACGGTTTATACAGTCGCCGCCAGCACCGGTACCGGAAACGGGACGCTCGGTCTCAATCTCGTCGACGACGACACCATCCAGGACGCCGCGACCAACAAGCTGGGCGGCACCGGCACGGGCAACGGCAACTTCACCGGCCAGGTGTACACGGTCGACAAGACCAAGCCGAGCGTGACGCTAACCCAGGCCGCGGGACAGGACGACCCGACCAAAACCAGCCCGATCAACTTCACGGCGGTCTTCACCAAGCCGATCAACACCGCGACGTTCACGAGCTCGGACGTCTCTACCAGCACCAGCACTGCCGGTGGTACGAAGACGGTCACGATCACCGAGGTCGCACCGAACGACGGCACGACCTTCAGTGTCGCGGTCACCGGCATGACGACTTCGGGTTCCGTCATCGCGACGATCCCCGCCGGCGGCGTCTCCGATCCGGCGGGCAACACCAACAACGTCTCCACCTCCACTGACAACACGGTCAGCTGGGACGTGGCCGCTCCGACCACCGCATCCGTCACGACGCCCACAAACGGCAGCTCGTTCCCCGCCGCAAGCGTTCCTGCCAACTTCCAGGGCCAGGTCGCCGACGCCCTGGCGAACGGCATCGGTGGCCTCAACGGGAACAGCGCGACCTTCACGCTGAAGCGAACGTCTGACAATTTCTTCTGGAATGGCTCCGACTGGCAGTCGGGGTCGTTCGCCCTCGCGACGACGCACGTCGCGACAACGGGGAGCACTGCGGCGACCTGGACCAGCGCCAGTGGCACGCTGCCGACCTGGACCTCGCAGAACACCGGCACCTATGCGGTGCAGGCGACTGCGACGGACAAGGCCGGCAACACATTCTCGGGCACCGCGATCAGCTTCACGCTGACGACCAACCCGATTCCGACGACCACCAGCATCTCGCCGACGAGCAAGCCCCAGAACAGCGGGACCTTCGCCTTGACAGTCAACGGCACCGGCTTCGTCTCGGGCGTGTCGACCGTGCGCTTCAACGGCGTCGACAAGACAACGACCTTCGTCAGCTCGACGCAGCTCAGCGCGACGATCCCGTCAGGCGACCTGACGACGACTGGGACCTTCCCGATCACCGTTTTCAACTCGGCGCCTGGCGGTGGAACCTCGAACGCGCAGACGTTCTCGGTCACGCGGAGCACGACCACGAGCGTCAGCTGCTTGCCGGTTTCGGCAACCGTGGGCGGCTCGACCACCTGCACCGCGACGGTGTCGGACACGGCGAGCGGCAGCCCCACGAATCCCACCGGCAGCGTCTCTTGGACCTCAACGGCCGGCTCGTTCTCGAACAGCTCGTCGTGCGCGCTGGCCAACGTCCCGGCCAGCAGCAGCCAGAGCCGCTGCAACGTGAGCTTCTTCGCGCCGACCACGATCCAGACGGTGACCGTGACCGGCACCTACGCTGGCAGCACGGCTCACGACGGCAGTAACGGCAACACGAGCGTTTCGGTCACAGCCTGCACTACCAACAAGATCTGCATCGACGGGAACATGGCCGACTGGGCCGCCCTGACCGCGTCCCCGTCCTTCGGGGACGCCCCGACGGATGCGGGAGGTGGCTCCGGCGACATCACCGCGATCCGGATCACGTCGGGCGACGGAAACCTCTACGCGCGCTGGGATGAGACCCTCACCGCCAACCGGAGCATGGTTGCAAGCGAGGGCTTCTCGATCGCCATCGACGCGGATCGGAATGGAACGCCTGACCACAGAGGCTGGGTCATGTTCAACTCCTCGGGCGTTGCGACAGTCCAGGTGCAGGATCTCAACACGAATCAGTTCATCACCGTCGGCATCGGTCAGCAGAGCTGTAACTTCAGCCCCTGCAGCAACGGCAGTGTGGCATCGATCGAGGCCTCCTTCCCGCTGAACGCCTTCAGCCCGACAGGCGCTCTCATCGGTCTCCAGACCGAGACCCGCGCTAGCCAAAGCCCCAATTCCTCCATCAAGGACTGCGTGCCGGGCGGCATCGCGTGCAACGGCTACTTCAACCTCGATACGGACACCGGCACCGTGACGGTCGACGTGGGCCACGTCACGACCACGACGCTGAGCTGCCCGGATGCCAGTCGCAATCTGAACCAGGCAACGGGCCCGTGCACCGCGACCGTCATCGACACGGGCCTCGACACGAACAGCTCGCCCGTGACCAAGGCTCGCCCGACGGGAACGGTGAACTTCTCAGTCGCCAACGGCACCGGGACCTTCAGTCCTCTCTCTTGCACCCTGGTGGCTGGAGTTCCGACCGACCGGAGCACCTGCACCGTGGCTAGCTACACGCCTGCGACACTCGGCACAGGTACCCACACGCTCAAGGCGACCTACGCCGGTGACACGTCACCGATTCAGTTCGCCAGCAGCGAGGGGACCTACGCCCTCGGTGTCACCAAGCGAAGCACGACCACCAGCGTGTCCTGCTCGCCGAATCCAGTGACCCTGGGCGGTAGCGCTGACACGACGTGCACCGCCACGGTGACAGACAACGCCGCCGGCGGTGCCCTGACTCCGACCGGAACGGTGATTTTCTCGAGCAACTTGGCCGGGACCTTCAGCAGCCCGGGCACGACCTGCACGCTTTCAGGCAGCGGGGCCACCGCAACTTGCTCCGTCGTCTTCACCCCCACCGCCAGCGGCAGCCACACGATCACCGCGACCTATGGCGGCTCGGCCACCCACCTCGGGAGCGCGAACACCACGAGCCTGACAGTCAACAGCGGCTCGCATAACGTCACTTTCGACAAGACGGGCATCGCCGGTGACAGCGGGACCAATACAGTCCTCACGGTCACCGTCAACAGCACGAACACTGACTACACGGCCGCGCAACTTCCGGCGATCGTCAGCGTGTCGAACGGAGCTAGCGTCACCTACGCATACTCATCGACCGTCGCGACAAGCGATGCGGGTAAGCGCTACAACTTGACGAGTGTTACCGGTCCCACGAGTCCAATCACGGTCACGGCAGATACCAACGTCACCGGCAACTACGACACCCAGTACAAGCTAACCCTCGCCACCAACCCGGGGGCGGTGGGTACGGCCAACATCTCGGGTGGCGTCAACGGCACCTTCTATGCTGCCGGCACCGGGCTGACCCTGTCGGCGGCTACGCCGGTCACCAACGGGAGTACCCGCTACGTGTTCAACAACTGGTCTGGTGACGGCACTGGCGCCACCTCACGCAGCGTGACCATGAGCGCCTCCCGCTCGGTCACCGCCAACTACGACACCCAGTACCAGGTGAGCTTCGCCCAGTCCGGGATCGGCACCGACACCGGGGCCAACACGGTCCTCACGGTGAACGGGACCACCTTCGACCGGTCCGGCCTGCCCGACACCCGGTTCTGGGACTCCGGGGTCACCTGGACCTACCAGTCAACGGTGGAGACCTCCCCGGCCTCGGCCAAGCACTACCACCTGACCTCCACGGCCTCCGGGACCGTCGGCTCGACCGACGCCGGGACCACCATCACCGGGACCTACGCCACCCAGTACGACGTCACCTTCGACCAGTCCGGCATCGGCGGTGACTCCTCCGGGACCGTGCTCACCTACCACGTGAACGCCGGTGCCGACGTCACCAAGACGGCCGCCCAGCTCCCGGTGACCATCACGGTGAACGCCTCGGACACCGTGACCTACGCCTACTCCACCCCGGTGTCGGCCGGGGCGAACAAGCGCTACGTCCTGACCACCCCGGCCGCATCCCCGGCGAGCCCCATCACCGTGTCGGGCCCGTCGAGCGTCACCGGGACCTACAAGACCCAGTTCCAGGTGACCTTCGACCAGTCGGGCCTCGGCGCGACCGGCAACAACACGGTCCTCACGGTCGGCGCGAGCACCTTCAAGAAGGCCGGCCTGCCCGACAACTCGTTCTGGGACACCGGGACCACGTGGACCTACCAGGGCATCGTGGACACCGACCCGGCCAGCACCACCCGGTACCGGCTGACCTCCACGGCCTCCGGGACCGTCGGCCTGGCCGACGCCGGGACCACCATCACCGGTGCCTACGTCACCCAGTACCAGATCTCCTTCGCTCAGACCG
>JBJMLO010000017.1:0-53077 GCA_045805265.1 Actinomycetota bacterium | reverse complement strand
TGAACCGCCCCGGGTTTCACGGAGACTCGGTGGCTTGAGTCGCGGGGTTCCGGCCGGAGGTTCTCACCTCCCCTCCGCTGCTTGCATAGAGCGCTCCTGAGAGGTCGCGAGAGCCCGATCGGTCGTCCGATCCGCCATCGGCGCCGGAAACGGGACCGTAGGGAGGCCGTAGAGCCCCGTTCGGGATCGGGTTGGCATCAGAGGCCGGGGGGACCGGGGTGTCTGTAGCGGCCTCCGCGGTCGGTGCGCTGTAGTAGGCCTCCTCGAACTCCGCCGGCGGGACGTGTCCGATCGGCTCGAGCAAGCGCCGGTGGTTGAACCAGTCCACCCACTCGAGCGTGCCGTACTCGACGTCGTCGATGCCCTTCCACGGACGGCGCCGGCGGATGAGCTCGGTCTTGTACAGCCCGATGATCGTCTCGGCGAGAGCGTTGTCGTAGCTGTCGCCCACGCTCCCCACCGAGGGCTCGATGCCGGCCTCGGCCAGGCGCTCGGTGTAACGGATCGACAGGTACTGCGAGCCCCGGTCCGAGTGGTGCACGAGCCCCTCGAGGTCTGCCTTGCGGCGCCAGATGGCCATCTCCAGCGCGTCGAGGGCGAGGTCGGTCCGAAGCGATGTGGAGATCTGCCACCCCACGATGAACCGGGAGAAGGCGTCGATGATGAAGGCCACATAGACGAACCCCGACCACGTGGCCACGTAAGTGAGATCAGCCACCCACAGCTGGTTCGGCCTGGTCGCAGTGAAGTCCCGGTCCACAAGGTCAGCCGGCCTTGTAGCAGCCTCGTCGGGGATCGTGGTGCGCCGGGTCTTGCCCCTGACCGCGCCCTGCAGGCTCAGCTTTCGCATCAGGCGCTCGACGGTGCACCGGGGGACCCGGTGAGCTTCCCGGCGGAGCTGGCGCCACACCTTCCGGGCCCCGTAGCAGGAGAAGTTGTCCTTGTAGACCCGTTCGATCTCGCCCTCGAGCTCGGCGTCGCGCAGGGCTCGCCGGGAGGGAGAGCGCTTCTTCGTCTCGTAGTACGTCGACGGGGCGATCGGCAGGTGTTCGCAGATCGGCTCGACCCCGTAGCGATCCTTGTGCTCGTCGATGTAGGCGGTCATCGTCTCGGTCGGCGGTCGAGCTCCGCCGCGAAGAAAGCCGAGGCCGACTTCAGGATCTCGTTGGCTCGCCGGAGTTCCCGGTTCTCCCGCTCGAGCTCCTTCAGGCGCTCCCGTTCATCAGTGGTCAGGCCGGGCCGGATACCCTCGTCGATCTCCGCCGTGCGCACCCACTTGCGAAGCGTCTCCGCCGACATCCCGAACTTCTCTGCAATCGAGGTGATCGCGCCCCATTGCGAGTGGTGCGCCTCCCGGTGCTCGAACACCAGGCGGACAGCCCGCTCACGCAGCTCCTGCGGGTACCTCCCAGGTCTGGTCATGGCTCCATCCTCCACTCACGAGTTGGAGCCTCCAAGGAACCCGGGGCGGTTCAGTCCTCCAGAGTGGGGTACATGAGGGCGCCGCAGTGCCCATCAACGGTTGTGGAGGTCAGTCCGGGCGATCGACTGGTTGGCTGGCCGGTGAGTGGGAGGGGGGCGTCTGGTTTCACGACATAGTGCACACCTGTCTCGCGACATCGTGAACGCCCTTGGATCGGGGAGGTGGGGCGTGTCGCTGGACGATTGGTGGTGGCGGCGGTCAAGGTCGAGGGCCGCCCGAAGGCAGAGGTGGCCCGGAGATTACGGCGTGTCGCGCAGGTGGGTCCACGAACTAATCCGCCGGTACTACACCGTGCGCCCCCACCAGGCGATCGGCGGCGTACTCCGGCCGAGCCTTTGCCGCCAGGCCCCGGCCGGCCCCTCCGGGCGCGGGCTCGTCATCCCCACCCACTTTCGGGTTCGTCGGGGCCGCCTCAGACTCGATGGGCCGGATCACCCTGCGCTACAGCAGCCGGCTGCACCCCCCGTCGGTCTCGGCAGGCGGCGGGGTATCGGGTTCTCGTCCTCGTCGCCGACCTGGACTTTCGGCTCCTGACCGAGGACGGCAAGCTGCTGTGCCATCTGACCCTCGACCCGAGCCCTGACTACCAGCCCCAAGCGGGTCCGTGAGGTGTCACCATGTCCCGAGACATCTGGTCACGATGTCCCGAGACATCACAGTGGTGGTGTGTTCTCAAAATGCGCTGACCAGCCGGATCGCGAGGATCCAGCAAGAGCACCCACAGGTTAAGCATGGCACCTCCCACAGCCGCTGGTCAGCGGGCTGCAGAGCCGCACGAGGAGCCGTTCGGGCGTCGGCCCTGAGACGTCCCCACACGCCACGGCCGGCTCGAGCGCAAGGCGCTACTTGATGACGACGCGCTTGATGACCGTTCCCCTGATCTCGCCTGGGAATCGCACTCTCGCTCTACTGTCGAGCGCCCGCAGCAGCGGGGGCAGCGTCATCTCCAGGTCTCCGCGCTTGGCGAGGTGCCAGCGCAGGACCACCTCGTCGCGTGTCTCCGCGAACTCCGTGTCGTAGATGCTCTTGAACCGACCGTCGCCGAACGCGCTCGCAGACCCGAGGTTGTACCAGCCGATGACGACCCCTTCCAGGAGCTCGCGCCGCTTGCGGGGGACGGGCGGCTCCAAGAACACCTCGAAGTCCACGTCCAAGTAATCGAGGTTCTTGCTGATGTGAACCGGGAACTCGAGACCCTCGATCATGGCCAAGCGTTCGACGGTAGCAGGCATCGAGCAGTGCAGACGTAGGATTGCTGCTTCTAGGAGGCGTAATGGAGCAGGTCTTAGAAGGCATCATCCGGGCCCGGCTCGACGAGGAGAAGAAGCTCGGGGAACTGGCACGGGTCATGGTCATTGCCGCTTGCCGCAGCGACGAGGCGCTCGCCGCGGCGCTCGGTGGTGAAGCGATTCCCTCGGTGGCCCGAAGCCGACCTCCGACCCTCGATGGTCGCCACCCCGCGCTTCTCCATTCGATAAGGGTTGAGGGATTCCGTGGGGTTGGGCCGGCAGCGACCTTGGAGATCTCACCGGGCCCGGGCCTGACTCTGGTCGTGGGTCGAAATGGGAGCGGCAAGTCAAGTTTCGCCGAGGCAGTCGAGCTGCTTCTCACCGGCGACAACAGTCGGTGGAGCACGCGGTCCGCCATCTGGAAGGAGGGATGGCGCAACCTCCATCACGCCGATGCGCGCATCGATGCCGAGTTCGTGTTGGAGGGCGCGAAGGGCAAGGCGTCGATCTCTCGTCGTTGGGCACCGGGGGCGAAGCTGGAGGAGGCGGAGACGCTGGTCAGCGTTCCCGGTTCCGAAGCCTCGACGTTGGACGATCTCGGATGGGCCGGCGCGATCGAGATGTACCGTCCTTTCTTGAGCTACAGCGAGTTGGGATCGATGTTCGACTCCGGTCCTTCTGCGCTGTACGACGCGCTTTCCGCGATCCTCGGGCTCGAGGACCTGGTGGTCGCCGAGGCTCGTCTCAAGGATGCGGACAAGCAGAGGCGGAAGCAGGCCGACGAGGCGAAGACGTCCCTCGCGCCTCTCCTCGAGCGCCTCGGAGAGATCGAGGACGAGAGAGCTCAGGCCTGTCTCGAGGCGCTCTCGGGAAAGACCTGGAACCTGGACACGGTCGAACGGTGGGTGATCGGGCCGGAATATTCGTTGCAAGAGGAAACCGAGGGAGCGGCCCTCCGCCAGCTCACGACGCTCGAGGGCCCGAGCGCGGACGAGGTGGAGATCGCTGCGGGAGGGCTCGAAGCAGCGTCGACCGCCATCGGTCGACTCGGTGGCACCGAGGCCCTAAGGGCGCATCAGACCGTCGAGCTGTTGGAGTCGGCGCTTCGGTTTCACGCGGATCACGGCGATCAGGACTGCCCGGTCTGCGGCAAGGGAGGTCTGAATGAAGCCTGGCGGGACGAGACCGAGAAGGAGGTCGCCCGCCTGAGGACGGTCGCTGAGCAGGCCGACCTTGCGCATCGGCTCCGGAACGAGGCGACCAAGAGTGCCAAGTCCCTGATGCTTGCGCCCCCGTCGCTCCTCTCGACCGCGTCGGCACTCGGGATCAGCGTCGACGATCTCTCGAACGCGTGGAAGTCATGGGCTTCGGGCACGTCCATCGATGACGCCCAGTCGTTGGCGGAACATCTGCGGACCAAGCACGCCGCTCTCCTGAGCGAGATCGAAGCCGTACGAGAGGCGGCGGCCAAGGAACTGCAAACGCGCGAGGACGTCTGGCGACCGGTCGCCGCCGAGCTCGCGGCGTGGCTGGACATCGCGAAGCAAGCGGAGATGGGTGAAGCCCAGCTCGACGACCTGAAGGCGGCGGAGAAATGGCTTCGCGCAGCGTCGGCCGACATCCGCAACCAGCGGTTCGAGCCCATCGCCGATGTCGCCCAGAGCGTCTGGGAGACGCTTCGCATGCAAAGCAACGTCGAGCTCAAGAAGATCGTCCTCACCGGCGCCGGCTCGGCCCGCAAGGTTGTCCTGGAGGTCACGGTCGACGGCATGGAGGGCGCCGCACTCGGAGTCATGAGTCAGGGTGAGCTCAACTCGCTCGCGCTCAGCCTCTTCATGCCGCGTGCGACGCTGCCCGAGAGTCCCTTCCGTTTCGTGGTGATCGACGACCCGGTGCAGTCGATGGACCCGGCACGCGTCGACGGGCTGGCGCGGGCCCTCCAGCACACCGCTCGCACGCGGCAGGTCGTCGTCTTCACGCATGACGACCGATTGGCGAGGTCCTGCAGGCTCCTGGGGATCGATGCGAAGGTGGTCGAGGTGAGTCGCCGAGCGGAATCGGTCGTCGAGCTCCGGCCCGGCCTCGATCCGGTCAGGCGGCATTGCGAGGATGCGTGGGCGATCGCCAACAGCGAGGACATCGACCCCGCGGTGGTCTCCCGCGTCGTCGGGGTCTTCTGCAGGTCGGCGATCGAGGCCGCATGCTCCGAGGCCATCACGCGAAGGCGGCTCGCCGCGGGGGAGGACTACGCGACCATCGAAGCTCTGTTGGATTCCACCAAGGGGCTCTTGCAGCTCTTGGCGCTCGTTCTTTTCGATGACGTCTCGCGTACGAAGGACGTCGTCCCGAGACTGGACAAGGGGATCGGGCGCTGGGCGGTGTCTGCATATCGGGGAGTGCAGGAGGCGTCTCACAAACCCATGACCCGTGAAGCGCTCCTGAGCCTGGTCGAGGAGAGCGAACGGCTTGCACGGGGATTGGAGCAACTCCCGTGAGCGACGTCACCACGAGAGAGCTCCTCTACCGGGCGATCGACTTGCTCGAGCGACCGTCATCGGACACCGTCGGTCTTTGGCCGCGTGCCACAGCGGTGCTGGCGCGTCAGGCCCTCGAACGCGGACTGACCGACGTGCTGTCCGCGAAGGTGGGCGGGATCCAACGGGCACCGGTACGGGCCCAACTCCTTTGCCTGAGGATCTTCCTGGACGACACCGCAACCGCCGACGAGGTAAATCTCGCATGGTGGGCGTTGTCGCGTGCTTGTCATCATCTCTCCTACGAGCTGCCGCCGACGGCGGCGGAGTTGCGGGCGTTGATCGACATCGTCGATCGTTTCGTCGAAGCGTCATAGGAGACCAACGTGTCGGGCCGAGTCGAGACGTTGGCATTTCTCTTCACCGACATCGAAGGATCGACCAATCTGCTTCGCGATCTGGGCGCCCGGTACCGCACGCTGCTCCTGGATCACAGGAGCCTTCTCAAGACAGCCTTCGAGCGGTTCGAGGGGCGGCTGCTCGGAGCCGAGGGCGACTCGCTGTTCGCGGTCTTCCCGACCTCCAAGGACGCGCTGCTCGCGGCAGCGGAAGGCCAGCTCCTCCTCGATGACGCGACGTGGCCCGATGGCATCGCATTGAAGGTCCGGATGGGCATCCACATCGGCGACGTGCTCGTCGAAGAGGACGAGTACGTCGGCCTCGCGGTCCATCAGGCCGCCCGCATCAGCAACGCCGCGCACGGGAACCAGGTCCTGCTGTCGGAGGCGACGCAGCTCGCTGCTGCCGATGCGCTGCCGGGTGACATCACATTGGAGCCGGTGGGCCGGTTCCGGTTGAAGGACTTCCCGGAGCCACAACGGTTGTTTCAGCTGCACCACCCGAGACTGCCGTCTGATTTCCCTGCTCCTCGGACGGCCGGCGGACCCACCCACAATCTGCCGAGGACGTTCACCTCGTTCGTCGGACGTGACCGTGAGCTGAAGGACCTGATCGATCTTCTTCCAGCGAACTCGCTCATCACGCTCACCGGCCCCGGCGGTTGCGGAAAGACACGCCTCGCCATCGAGGCGGCGTCAGTCTCACTGGCTCTCCGACCAGACGGGATCTGGTTCGTCGATCTGGCGCCGGTCTCCGATCCTGATCTCGTGTTGGCCACCGCCGCCGCGGCGATGAACCTGACCGAAACCAGTCGGACCGATCTCGACGGCGCGACGATCGGGTTCCTGTCGACCGGCAGTCCTCTCGTCATCCTCGACAACTGCGAGCATCTGATCGGGGCGTGCACCGCTCTGGTCGAGCGATGGCTCGCTTCCTGCCCGTCGATCACGATCCTCGTCACGGCTCGGGAGCCGCTCGGGATCGCCGGCGAGATCATCCGGCGTGTTCCTGGGCTCGACGTTGGACTCGATGGAGAGGGATCGAGACCGTCCGAAGCGGCTCAACTGTTCCTGGACCGAGCCTCGGCCCACGATCCCGAGTTCGAGCCCACCGAGGACGAACTCGGTCTCATCGCGCAGCTGACTCACCGCCTGGACGGGATCCCGCTGGCCATCGAGATGGCGGCGGGATTGATCGGAGCGCTCGACGTGCGAGAGATCGTCTCTCGACTCGACGACCGATTCCGGCTCCTCACGGGGGGAAGCGGCAGGACCCTCGGCCGCCAACAGACGCTGCTGGCGACGGTCGAATGGAGTCACGACCTCCTGCGACCGGCCGAGCAGATCCTGCTCCGCCGCCTCGCCACGATGTCGGGATCCTTCTCGCTCGACGCCGTGGAAGCGATCTGTGCGAGCGACGGACTCGATCGGACGGAGATCGTGCAGTTGCTGCGCCGTCTGGTTGCGACATCGTGGCTGATCAAGGAGCGAGCGGGAGCCTCCACCAGATATCGGATGCTCGAGACGTCGCGTCAGTACGCCTTGGACAGACTCGTCGCCTCCTCGGAGGCGGAGAGGTTCCGCGATCGGCACAACGAGTGGTTCCTCCAGCTTGGGGAGAACGCAGCCGAGTTCCTTCTCGGCGGGCCCGAGCAGGCGAGCTGGTTCGATCGCATCGAGCTGGAGCTCGACAACCTGAGGACTGCGTTGGCATGGAGTCTCGGCGAAGGCGACGCGACCGTCGCACTGAGGATCAGCACGGCGCTGACGCGGTTCTGGGAGGTCCGAGGCCATTGGACGGAAGCGCTCCGCTGGTTCGAGCAATCGCTGGAACGCGCGTCGGGCGCCCCGGCGCAGCTGCGCGGTCCCGCGTTGGTATCGGCGTCCTTCATGGCGTTCTATCGCGGGAGCTTGGAGGTGGCTCGCGCCTATGCCCAGGAAGGACTCGCCGCCGCGCGTGCAGCGGGGGATGAGGTCTCCGAGGCCCGTGGGATGCGCTTTCTCGCCGTGATCGAACAGCGATCCGGAAACGAGGATGCGGCGCTCGACCTGGCGAAGCGAGCGGTCGCGCTGAGCCGCAAGACGGGCGTCGGCGCGGACCTCGCGTTCGCCTTGCAGGTGCTCGGACGCCTGACGTCAGATCCCGATGAGGCGGGCGCCTTCTTCAACGAGGGTCTCTCGGTGGCTCGAGCTGCGAAGGACGGCGTTTCGCAGATCTATCTGCTGTACGCGCTGGGTCAGCTTGCCATCCGAAAGCAAGAGGAGGCGGAGGCGCGCGAACACTTCAACGAGGCGTTGGCGATCGCGCACCGGCTGCGAGAGCGATGGATGGCCATGAACGTGGTCGTGGCGGTCTCCCGGGTGAGCGAGGAGATCGACGCGGGCTCCGCGGTCGAAGAGATGATCGGGCTTCTCCGTCAGATCGGTAATCGGCTCATGCTGGTCAGATGGCTTCGACAGCTGGCGTACCTGCGACGGATCGAAGGCGACGTCGTCGGCGCGCAGCGGGCGGTGGACGAGGCCCTGTCGGTGATCGAGCAGGAAGGTACGGACGAAGCGAAGGCTCTGGGTCATTTCATCCTTGCAGGGCAGCTCGATGAAGGTGAGGGCGATCATCGGTCTGCTCTGCGCGAATTCCAGGCTGGGGTTCGTCTCGCACACCACCTCGGATCGAAGTGGGAAACAACGTTTGGTCTCGGCGGGATCGGGAGCGAGCTGGCTCTCGTTGGAGATCACGCGCGCGCGGCAACGGTCCTGGGGGCCGCGGAGGCGTTTCGAGAGACCGTCGGTATGCAACCTGCACCGCGCCGAGCGGAGGTCTTTCGTCAGACCACCGAGGAAGTGGCGCAGGTTCTGGGCGATGCCGAATTCGAGCGTCTCTGGAGACTCGGACGAGAGATGTCCTTAGAGGACGTTGTGGCGCTCGCCACGGAGAGTTGAGGATGCGCGACCATGTCCGGCGACCGTGCATCGAGCATGTTCAACAGCGGTGGCCGAGTGCGCCACGACCGGATCGACGGGCGAGCGCGAGGTCACGCTGCGGTAACAGCCGGCTTCGTTGGTGAGTCAGTGGTTGGGTTGGTATCGGTGGGAGGGGGAGGATTCGAACCTCCGTAGGCTACGCCGGCGATTTTACAGACCGCTCCCTTTGGCCGCTCGGGCACCCTCCCGGGGAACCAGGGCGAGGATAGCAAGTCCACGGCGGGTGGCCCGGGCGTGCAGCGCTCCCCTCTGCCTTCGACCGCTACCATGGCGCCCATGGCTGCAGCCTTCTCGTTCGACATCGTGTCCGAGGTCGACATGGCCGAGGTGACCAACGCCCTCGACCAGGCTCGGCGCGAGCTCTCCACGCGCTTCGACTTCAAGAACACGGAGACCTCGGTCGACCGCGACGGGGAGACCATCGAGCTCCGGTCCTCCACCGAGAACCGCATGGAGGCCGCCCGGGAGGTGCTCAAGGACAAGATGGTCCGCCGGGGGATCCCGCTGAAGGCGCTGACGGAGGGCCCGGTCCTCCCCGCCGCCCGGGGCCACTACCGCCAGAACATCCACGTCAACAAGGGCATCAACGAGGAGAAGGGCCGCGAGATCACGAAGTTCGTCCGCGGGCTCCCGGTGAAGGTCCAGACGCAGACGCAGGGCGACCAGATCCGGATCACCGGCAAGAAGAAGGATGACCTGCAGGCCGTGATGAAGGCCGTGAAGGACCACGACTTCGGCGTCGCGCTCCAGTTCACGAACTTCCGCCCGTAGCCGGCCCCGCGTCCTCGCGATGACACCGAACGCAAACCGCACCTGACCGGGCCCCATACTTCGTCCGTGTTCACGCGGGGGAGCTGGCGGTCGACCTGGCGGTGGGTGGTGGGAGCGTTCGTGTGCCTCGTCCTGGGGTGGTTCGCGTTCGTGCGGGAGGTGCGGGTCCCCGTGCTCGGGCTGGTCGACCTGGGGTTCCACGAGCTCGGGCATCTCCTGACGTACCGGCTGCCCCACGTAGTGACCGCGGCGATGGGCTCGATATTCCAGATCGCGGTGCCGCTGGGGATCGCCGTCTACTTCCTGTGGCGGGGACGGGACGCGGCGGCCGGAGCGATGTGTCTCGCCTGGGCGGGGTCGTCCGCTCAGGACGTCAGCGTGTACGTCGCCGACGCGCCGTACCAGCGCCTCCAGCTGATCGGGGGCGAGCACGACTGGGCGTTCGTGCTCGGGCACTTCCACGCGCTGAACCACGCCGCGGCGATCGCGGCCTGGGTCAAGGGGTTCGGCCTAGTGCTCGTCGTGGCCAGTCTGGCGCTGTGCTGCGCCTGGCCGTTCACCGGACGGCAGAGGGGCCCCGAAGGGCCCCTGGTGCCGAACGAAACCGCGCCGCTCAGTGGATCTCGCCGCGCTCCATCGCCCGCAGGCGAGCCACCCGCTGCTCCGTGGGGGGGTGGGTGCTGAACAGGCCGGCCATCATGCTGCCGCCCCTCCGGCCGCTGAACGGATTCATAATGAACAGGTGCGCCTGCGACGGGCTGAGCGTCGCCGGCGGCGTCTGCCTCGCGGCCGCGTCGATCTTCAGCAGCGCGCTGGCCAGGGCCTCGGGGTCGTGGATCAGCTCGGCCCCCGACTCGTCGGCCTGGTACTCGCGCGACCGCGACACCGCCATCTGGATGATGGCCGCCGCGAGCGGCGCCAGGATGACCGCCAGGAGCCCGATCAGCGGGTTCCCGCCCTCGTCGTCGCTGCCGCCGAACCAGAACGCCGCGTAGGCGATCCACGTGATCGCCGTGCCAATGGCCGCGGCGATCGACGAGATCGCGATGTCGTGGTTCGCCACGTGCGAGATCTCGTGGGCCAGCACGGCGCGGAGCTCCCGCTCGTCGACCATCTGCAGCAGGCCGCGGGTCACCGACACCGCCGAGTGGCTGGGGTTCCGCCCCGTGGCGAACGCGTTCGGCTGCGGCATCTCCGAGACGTAGATCGCCGGCATCGGCAGGCCGCGCGTCGACGTCAGGTCGCGCACGATGCGGTACAGCTCGGGCTGCTCGCGCTCGGTGACCGGCTTCGACCGGCTGGACGCGATGGCGATCTTGGCCGAGAACCAGTACATGGCGAAGTTGAACACGAACGCCACGACCAGCATGATCGCCCCGAGGCGCGCTCCGCCGAACGCGTAGCCGAGCCCCACGAACAGGCCACCCAGGGCCGCGATGAGGATCCAGGTCTTCGCCCGGTTGATCCCCGTCATGTCCTCTACCTCCTACGAAAGAGACCTCCGCCGACTCACTCGGCGAAGGTCTTGCCGGGGATGCTCTCCCGCCGGGGCCGGGAGCCTGCATCGAGGCTCCGTGTTGACGGCCGACCGGCCTGGGCTACTCCCCTTCGCTGCTTCGAGTATCCCACCAACGCGAGCTCCGCATACCCGCCGGGGCGTCCCGAACCGAAGAATCGCCTGAGAAGCGGGAGGGTCACCGCGTGACCAGCGTGGCGCCCTGGGGGAAGCGGGCGAACAGGTCGGGGTAGATGAACACGACGATCACCGCGAGGGCGCCGAGCATGACCAGCCCCGTGACCAGGCCGGGGACGCGCGGGCGGCGGCGCTCGACCTCGCTCGGGACCAGCACCATCTGCCGGGCCACGGCCAGGTAGTACCCCAGCGAGATCACGGAGTTCAGCACCATGATCGCCGCGAGCCACGGGCCGATGTCGCCCCGGTCGAGGGCCGCCTGGAAGATCACGAACTTCCCCCAGAACCCGGCGGTCGGCGGGATGCCCGCGAGCGACACCAGGAACGTGGTCATCGCCACCGCCAGCACCGGCGCGCGCTGCCCCAGCCCGGCGTAGTCCTCGATCAGCGCGCCCGGCGCGTCGCGGGCCAGCCCGATGACGACGGCGAACGCGCCGAGCGACATCACGCCGTACACCAGGATGTAGAACACGGCCGCGGCGAACGCGTCGTGGTTCACCGACTGGTTCGTGGTCGTCACCAGCGCGAACGGCAGCAGCATGTACCCGGCCTGGGCCACGCTCGAGTACGCCAGCAGCCGGATCATCTGGGTCTGCCGCAAAGCGACCAGGTTCCCCAGCGTCATCGTCACGATCGCGAGCACCGCGAAGATCGGCGCCCAGAAGTCCGCCTTCGGCGCGAACGCGATGAACATCAGCTGGAGCAGCCCGGCGAACCCGGCCGCCTTCGAGGGCACGCTGAGGAACGCCGCCACCGGCATCGGGGCACCCTCGTACGTGTCCGGAGCCCAGAAGTGGAACGGCACGCTCGACACCTTGAACGCGAACCCGGCCACCACCAGCAGGATCGCGGCCAGGGCGATGTTCTGGTCGCCGGCCTTCCCGGCGAGGGCGTGGGCGATGCCGGAGAGCCTGGTCGTCCCGGTCACGCCGAAGATCAGGCTCATGCCGTACAGCATCACGGCGCTCGACAGCACCCCGATCAGGAAATACTTCAGCCCGGCCTCGTTCGACTTCGGGTCGGCCTTGCGGAACGCGGCGATGAGGAACCCCGGCGCGGACACCAGTTCCAGCGAGATGAACAGCATCAGCAGGTCGCGCGACGAGGGCATGGTCAGGCAGCCCAGGAACGCCGACAGCAGCAGCACGTAGTACTCGCCCTGGTAGTACTTCCCGTCCTGCATGTACCGCAGCGACAGCCCCAGCACGACGATCGCCGAGGCCAGGAAGAACACCTTGAACAGCACGGCGAACGGGTCGACGACGAACATGCCGCCGAACGTCGAACGGTGGTCGCCGATCAGCGTCAGCGTCGCGACGAGCGACCCGACCGTGCCGACGAGGCCGACCGGCATCGTGACCTGCTTGCGCCGCTCCGGCAGGAACGCGTCGAACAGCAGGACCACCAGGATGGTCCCGGTCATGATCAGCTCGGGGGCGATGGCGTGGTAGTCGATGTTCACCGCGTCAGTGCCCCCCCGGGAGGAACCGGAAGATCGCCTGGACGGCGTCGTTCGTGATGCCGAACACCAACGTCGGCACCAGGCCCAGCACGACGATCAGCACGACCAGTGGGGCCCACGCCACCCACTCGCCGCCGGTGGCGTCTTGGAGCGCGGCCTGTCCCCACCGCTCGGGGACCACGCCCAGGTCGATGCGCTGCACGGTCCACATGAGGTACCCCGCGGTGAGGATGGTCCCGATTCCGCCGAACACCATCAGCGTCCGGAACAGCCCCACGCTCAGCCCGGGGCCGGGGTTGAACGCGGCGAACAGCGCCAGCACCTCGCCCCAGAACCCGGCCAGGCCGGGGAGGCCCAGCGAGGCGATCGCCGTCAGCCAGAACACCGCCCCGAGGCGCGGCATGGTCTTCATCATGCCGCCGCCGATCTCGACGATCTGGCGCGTGTGGTAGCGGTCGTAGATCGAGCCGACCTCGAAGAACAGCATCCCGGTGATCACGCCGTGGGCCACCATGCCGAAGATCGCGGCGTTGGTCCCGATCTGGGTCATGGTCGCGATGCCCAGCATCACGAAGCCCATGTGCCCCACCGACGAGAACGCGATGAGCCGCTTCAGGTCCCGCTGGGCCAGGCACGCCAGTGACGCGTACACGATCGCGATCACCGCCAGCACCGCGATGTACGGCGCCCACTTCAGCGCCGCGTACGGGAGGATCGGGAACGCGATCCGGATGAACCCGTACGCGCCCATCTTCAGCAGAATGCCGGCCAGCAGCACCGAGCCGATCGTCGGTGCCTCGGTGTGCGCGTCGGGGAGCCACGTGTGCAGCGGCCACATCGGCACCTTGACCGCGAACCCCAGGAACATCCCGCCGAACAGCACCAGCTGCAGGCCGTGGGAGACCGCGCTCCCGTGCTGCTGCAGCGCCACGATGTCGAACGTGTGCGGGTGTGCCTGCAGCGACACGCCGATGAACGCCAGCAGCATGAACACGCTGCCGAAGAACGTGAACAGGAAGAACTTCCCGGCCGCGTACTGGCGGTTACTGGAGCCCCACACCCCGATCAGGAAGTACATCGGAACCAGCACCAGCTCCCAGAAGACGAAGAACAGGACCAGGTCGAACGCGACGAAGGTCCCCAGCAGCCCGGTCTCGAGCAGCAGCATCAGCGCGACCAGGCCCTTGGCGCTGCCACCCGGCGGCACCCGATTCATGGTGTAGACGGCGCACGCGAAGGTCGTGAGCAGCGTCAGCTCGAACAGCGGCAGGCTGATGCCGTCGAGCCCGACGTGGTAGCCCGCGTTGATGGGAGACCTGATCCACTTCGTGTGCAGCTCGAACTGCAGGTGGCTGCCGGAGCCGTAGTCGAAGCCGAACAGGATCGCGATGCCGACCACCAGCGCCGCGCCGGTGACCAGCAGGCCGAGCACCCGCGCGGCGCGGTCGCGGCCGCGGGGCACCATGGCGACCAGCACCGCGCCGGCGGCGGGCAGGAACGTGGCCAGCGTGACCGCCGTCTTGTCCCAGCCGCTCACGTCACCCTCGTGAAGATCAGGGCGAGGATCACCACCCCGGCGAACAGGAACACCGCATAGCGCTGGACGCTGCCCGACTGCAGGTAGCGCAGGACGCCACCCAGCCCCCGGGCCGAGATGCCGACCCCGTTCACCGCTCCGTCCACCACGCGCCGGTCGACCTGGTCCACCGCCCCGGCCAGGGGGTACTGGATCGGGCGGACGAGCCCCCGCTCGTAGACGTCGTCCAGGTAGTACTTCCGCTCGATGAACGTGTACGCCGGGCCCAGGTTCCTCAGGGGGTCGGGATCGCGCCATCGCCGGTACAGGCCGTAGCCGACGGCCACACCGGCCGCCGCCCCCAGCAGCGAGATGGCGGCGAAGCCGTAGTCGACCGGCTCGTGGATGACCGCGCCGAAGTGGACCCAGTCGACGAACAGGTGCGTGGGGCCGAGGAACCCGACCACGCAGGACATCGCCGCCAGGACGACCATGGGGCCGGCCATGGCCAGCGGCGACTCGTGCGCCTCCACGTGCCCCCGGTAGTCACCGAAGAACGTCAGCAGCACCGCCCGGGTCATGTAGAACGCGGTGAGCACAGCGGTGCCCAGCGTCACCGCGAACAGCCAGTAGTTCCCGGACTTGAACGCCTGGGAGATGATCTCGTCCTTCGACCAGAACCCCGCCAGGGGCGGGATCCCGGACAGCGCGGCCGCGCCGATCAGGAACACGGCGAACGTCAGCGGCAGCCGTCGCCGCAGTCCGCCCATCTCGCTCATGTTGTTCGAGTGCACCGCGTGGATCAGCGACCCCGCCGCGAGGAACAACAGGGCCTTGAAGAACGCATGGGTGAACAGGTGGAACAGCCCGGGCGTGTATCCCGACTCGCCGAGCGACAGCCCGGCCACCATGTACGCGAGCTGCGAGACCGTCGAGTAGGCCAGCACGCGCTTCACGTCGTCCTGCACCATCGCCAGCAGCGCCGCGATGACCATCGTGATCGCGGCGATGATCGACACGAACAGCAGCACGAAGTGCGGCGCGTGGACGAACACCGAGAACATGCGCCCGACCAGGTACACGCCGGCGGCGACCATCGTCGCCGCGTGGATCAACGCCGACACGGGCGTGGGACCGGCCATGGCGTCCGGCAGCCACACGTGCAGCGGGAACTGGGCGGATTTCCCGATCGCTCCGCCGAACAGCAGCAGCGCCGCGGCGAACAGCAGGCTGGCGCTGATCGCGCCGTGGGACGCGGCGAGGTTGATCGCGTGCATGTTCGTCGTGCCGGTCGCGAAGATCAGCGTGAAGATGCCGAACAGGAACGGGATGTCGCCGGTCTTCGTCGTGATGAACGCCTTGATGCCGGCGTTCGAGTTCACCTTGTCCTCGAACCAGTGGCCCACCAGCGCGTAGGAGCAGATCCCGACGAGCTCCCATCCGACCAGCAGCTGGATGAGGTCGTTGGCGATCACCAGGTTGAGCATCGCGGCCGTGAACAGCGACAGCAGCGCGAAGTACCACGTGTACCGGATGTCGTCGTGCAGGTAGGCCGTCGAGTAGACCTGCACGCACAGCGACACGAAGGTCACGATCACGAACATCACGGCCGTCAGCCCATCGACGAACTGCCCCAGCTGTAGCGTGAACGTGCCGAGCGAGAACCACGTGATGTGGCCCGCGACCGCGCCGCCGCCCCCCACGAAATGCGCTCCGATGATCAGCGCCAGCACGAACGAGACGGCCACCGAGACGATGCCGATCTCCGCCCCCTTCCCGGGGAGCCGCTTCCCGACGAACGTGATCAGCAGGCAGGAGAGGGCCGGGATGGCGGGCACGATCCACGCGTAGTGGATCACCGCCGCGCCGCCCCGGGGCCCCTGGTCACCATTTCAGGAGGTTGACCTCGTCGACGTTGATCGATTCCCGGTTCCGGTAGATGAGGATGACGATCGCGAGCCCGATCCCGATCTCAGCCGCCGCCACGGTGATCACGAACAGGGCGAAGATCTGCCCCGTGGTCGCGGCTCCCGCGGCCCCGAGCCCGGCCTTGATGGCCTTCGAGAACGCCACCAGGTTGACGTTCACCGCGTTCAGCATCAGCTCGATCGACATCAGCACCAGCACGGCGTTCCGCCGGGCCAGCACCCCGTACACGCCGATCGCGAACAGCGCGGCCGAGAACACGAGCGGCAGCCACAGGTGCATCTACAGATCGTCCCTCCGGGCGATGGCGATGGCCCCGATGAGGGCCGCCAGCAGCAGGATCGACACCAGCTCGAAGGGCGCGACGAACCCCCGGAACAGCGCCTCGCCGATCTGGCCGGTCGTTGTCTGCAGCCCGCCGAGCGGAAACGTCGTGGACCGGAACGCGTCGAGCACCAGGAAGATCAGCCCGGCCAGCACGGCGAGGGCCACCAGCGCGCTGATCCCCCGCTGCTGGTTGTCCAGGGCCTCGCGCCCGATCGGGGCCTTGGTCAGCATCAGGGCGAAGAGCAGGAGCACCACGATCGCGCCGACGTAGATCACGATCTGGACCCAGGCCACGAACTCCGCGGCCATCACGAGGTACCCGGCGCCGATCATCGCCAGGGTGATCACGAGGTACAGCGCGCCGTGCACCACGTTCTTGGTCGTGACCAGGCGCAGCGCCGAGATGATCCCGACCACCGCGATGATCGAAAAGGCGATGTCCTGCGCGCTGATCTTCGCGATCACCCGGCCACCGCCATCACGATTCCTGGGCCTTCTTGCGGGCCTCGATCATCGCCGCGCGCCGGGCCTTGCCCTCCGCCACCCGGCGCTGCGTTCCCTTGGCCAGCTCCTCCTCCAGCACCCGGTCGAACGTGGGCTGGTCGAGCTCGACCTCGACGCGCTCCGTCCGCGGTCCCTCGGTCGTGGGCGCCACCGCCTGTTCCCCCCCGGCCGCGACGCTCGGCGTGGCCTGCTCCGGCGTCGGCTCGTCGGGGACCGGCGGAGTGGTCGGCGGCGCGGCCCCCGTCGCCGCGGGCGGCGCGGCCGGTGGCGCGGGCCGCACTGCCGCGGTGGGCTGGGGCGCGGCCTCCTGCCCCACCAGCGGCGGCTGGGCCTGCAGCGCGGGCGCCGGCGCGGGAGCGGGCGCGTCGGCCGGGGCCTCGGCCCCCTCCTCGAGCTCCGGCGGCGGCTTCACGAAGTACGTCCACTCCTCGAGCCGCTCCTTCTCGTGGGTCATCTCCCGGATGTCGAACTCCGCGTACTCGAACTCCGGAGACCAGAACAGCGCGTCGAACGGGCAGGCCTCCACGCAGATCCCGCAGTACATGCACAGGGCGTAGTCGATGGCGAACCGGTCGAGCACCTTCACGCTGCGCGCGCGGCCGCCCGACGCCGGCTCGTGCGTCTCCTTGTGGGCGTCGATGTAGATGCACCAGTCCGGGCACTCGCGCGAGCACTTGTAGCAGACCGTGCAGTTCGCTTCCTTCAGCGCGATGACCCCGCGGGTTCGGGCCGGGAGATCCGGCTTCTCCTCCGGGTACCGCTGCGTGATCGACGGCGACAGCAGGTGCTTCATCGTGACCATGAGGCCCTTGGCCACACCTGGGATCCCGGCGACCAGCAGGTATGCGCCGAAGAGGACCATCGAACCGACCACGAACCCCACGAACACCGCGAGCGCGGCCTTCAGCCACAGCGTGGCCAGCAGTCCCGTGCCGGTCCCGACCACGATCCCACCGGCCGCCCCCAGCAGGAGGCCGCGAGTTCCCGTGCCGAGCTTCGGGAGGTCGGCGTCCGATGGCGTGCGGGCGGCCGGCTCCGGCCGTGTCCTGAGCTCGGTCGCCATTACTTGAACGCCACCTTCAGCACCGCGGTCGCCATGATGTTCAGCAGGGCGAGCGGGATGAGACCCATCCAGGAGAACTTCTGCAGCTGGTCCTCCCGCAGGCGGGGGTACGTCGCCCGGAGCCAGATGATGAAGAACGACAGGCCCATGATCTTGCCCGACATCCAGATCCACCCCGGGACGAAGTGCAGGCCCGGGATGCCCTGGTAGGCGCCCAGGTACAGCACCGAGGCGATGGCCGACAGCGCCACGATCCCGCCGTACTCGGCCAGCAGGAAGAACGCGAACCGCAGGCCCGAGTACTCGGTGTAAGCGCCGAAGATGATCTCGGAGTCGGCGATGGGCATGTCGAACGGCGGCCGCGTCAGCTCGGCGACAGCCGCGATCATGAAGATCCCGAACCCCAGGATCTGGGGGAACACGAACCAGTAGTGCTGCTGGGCCTCGGAGATGTACAGCAGCGACAGGCTGCCCCGGCCGTGGAACCCGGGCACCAGGCCGCTGGCCTGCAGCACCACCGCGGCGGCGGCCAGGATCAGCGGAAGCTCGTACGCGATGAGCTGGGCGGCCGCCCGCAGCGCCCCGATCAGCGAGAACTTGTTCGCGCTGGACCACCCCGCCATCAGGATGCCGATCACGGAGATCGACGACGCGGCCAGCACGAAGAAGATGCCGACGTCGAGGTTCTCGCCGTACACGCCGTTGTCGAACGGCACCACGGCGAACAGCAGGATGTAGGGGACCATCGCCACGGCCGGCGCCAGCGCGAACACCCAGCGGTCGGCCGCGGCGGGGATAACGTCCTCCTTCTGCACGAACTTCACGCCGTCGGCGATGAGCTGGGCCCACCCGTGGAACCGCCCGGCGTACATCGGTCCAAGCCGGTGCTGCATGTGCGCCAGCACCTTGTGCTCCATGTAGCCGACGACCATGGGCGCCGACAGGAACACGATCAGCACCAGGGCGGCCTTCACGATCAGGATCAGCCAGAACCCGTGGAAGATGTCGTTGATCAGCGAGGGATTGACGTGGGCGGTTCGGACGACGGCTGCCTGCGCGAGGAGCGCCGTCACTCCTCGACCTCCTCGCCCTCGGCCTCGCCCGGCCACGGCTTGGCCACGCGGCTCATCAGCTCGAAGTCCTTCCGCAGCGGGTGGCCCTCGAACGGCTCGGGCAGGACCAGCTTCACCAGATGGGGGTGGCCCTCGAACACGATGCCGAACAGCTCCCAGCATTCCCGCTCGGACCAGTTGGCGCCGGCGTAGACGTCGTGGATCGTGTCGACCCGCGGGTCCTCCCGGGGGATCCGCACCTTCACCCGGACGTGGTGGTTGTGCGCGTTCGAATACAGGTGCACGGCCAGCTCGAACTCGTTCGCCTCCGGGTAGTCGACGGCGGTGAGGAAGTCGAAGTAGTCGCAGTCGAACTCCGGGTCATCGCGGAGCACGGTGACCAGCTCCCGGTAGCGGGCGGGCGCGATCGTCACGACCGCGTGGCCGTCGCGGTCGGCGACGTCGGCCAGGTCCTGGCCGAACTGGGCGCGGAGCGCGTCTCCGACGTCAGCGACGGGCAGGGGGCGTCGAGAGCTTGCCACTCCACTTCTCCTGGATGTCCTCGGCGGCGATCTTCTCCTGGAGCTTCATGATGCCGTGCAGCAGGGCCTCGGGCCGCGGCGGGCACCCGGGAACGTAGACGTCCACCGGGATGATCTGGTCGACCCCCTTCGTCACCGAGTACGAGTCCCAGTACGGGCCGCCGCAGTTGGAGCAGGAGCCGAACGAGATGACGTACTTCGGCTCCGGCATCTGGTCGTACACCCGCCGGATGGCCGGCGACATCTTGTCGGTCACCGTTCCGGCCACCAGCAGCAGGTCGGCCTGCCGGGGGCCGTGGGCGAAGGGGATGACGCCGAACCTGATGAAGTCGTGCTTCGACGTGGAGGCCGCGATGAACTCGATCGCGCAGCAGGCCAGGCCGAAGTTCATGATCCACAGCGAGTACCGCCGCCCCCAGTTCAGGATGAACTTCATCGGCTGGGGAACGGCGACCTTGTCGATCACACCCATTTGAGGACTCCCTTCCGCCACGCGTAGAGCAGCCCGGCGCCCAGGATGCCGATGAAGATGCCCATCTCCACGACGGCCTGGTACCCGAGCGACTCGAACACGGTGGCCCACGGGAAGAGGAACACGCTCTCGACGTCGAAGATCACGAACAGGAACGCGTAGATGTAGTAGCGGATCTGGCTCTGGGACCACCCCTCGCCGACGGGGTCCATGCCGCACTCGTAGGTGGTGAGCTTGGCGGGCACCGGGTGGCGGGGGGACAGCGCCCGGGCGGTGAGCAATGCGACGGCTACCAGCCCCATCCCGGCGACCACGACGCCGATGACGGTGGCGTACTGCTGGGAGAAGGTCTCGCGCGACGCTTGTGAAAGCATTCTCAAGCGCGGATTCTAGCAGTGGGGCCGGGCACGACGTTTCACGGTCTCTTTCATACATTCGTACAGGTCAGAGGCTCCCCGGCGCGGCGGCTTGGGCCCTCCTGCTCCTGTGTGAGGCCTTCGGTGAACTCGATGGTCAAGGCACCGTCTCGAATCCGTTGCGGACGAAGTCGGCGTCGAACGCGAACGCCCGCCGCAACGCCAAGTCCCTCATGAAGTGAAAGCTCACTTGATCGACGAGCGAGGGTCGAGTTGGTCGCGCCAGATGCGTGCTCACGGCGGCGCGGTGCAGCGGTTCGTCAACGAAGATCACGCGGATCGGGACGAGCAATCTCTCGAAGAGCGCGGAGACGACCTCGTCTCCCATCCTGCGCCGAACGAGTGCCGCCGACTCGACGACCACGTAGTTGTGGCTGATGAGCGGCTCCTTCTCTGATCGCGCCGACTCGAACCAGGACCGCGCGGGTTCGTGGTTGAGGTCATTGTTCGCCAAGAGGGCGTAGATCGCCGAGGTGTCGACGAAGGTGGTCACTCGTCGAGGATCGCGTCGGCGAAGTAGTCGTCGTGTCGTTCGGAGACGTCGGGCCGGTCGGAGCGGAACCGGCCCACGACGGACATCGCGCGCTCCCACTTGGCATCCTCGTCGTCCGGTGCGATGGAACGATCGACGGCCTCGCGGATGACCGCTGCCATCGAGACCCCTCGTTGGGCAGCCACCCGCTTGAGGCGTTTCACCTGGTCCTCGGTGAGCTGTATCTGCGTTCTAACCACGAAGTGATGATAACACTTCTGCTGTAATGCTTACAGTCTCGATGAATCAGGCGTCGGCGCCGCAGCGCTCCGCGACGAACTGGGCAAGATGGACCAGCGCTTCGCGGGGGGTTCCCTCGGGGAGGCGGCCGGCCAGGTCGAGGGCCCGGCGGACCTCGCGGGTCACGGCCTCGCGGGCGTGCGCCAGCGACGCCTGCGAGCGCGCGATCTCCAGCGCCCGGGCATGGCGTTTCCCCTCCGGGGGCCCGGGGGCCAGCAGTTCCCGGAGCTCGTCGCGGTCCGGCCCCTCGGTCAGCGCGTGGAGCACCGGAAGGGTGTACACGCCCTCCTTCATGTCCACGCCGGGCTCCTTGCCGAGAGTCGTCTCCGACGAGATCACGTCCATGATGTCGTCCGAGAGCTGGAACCCCATGCCGAGGGCGTCCCCGAACTCGTCGAGGACCTCGACGTCCTCCTGCGGCGCGTCGGAGAGCATCCCGCCGAGCCGGCACGACGTGGCGATGAGCGATGCCGTCTTCCTCCGGATGGTGTCCATGTAGGCGGCCTCGTCGCGGACGATCGCCCCCGCGTTCGTCACCTCGCGCACCTGGCCGTCGCACACGGTGGCGATCGTCTTCGCAAGGAGCCGGGTGACCTCGGTGCCGAGGTCGCTGGCGAGCTCCGCGGCCCGGGCGAACAGGTAGTCGCCCGACACGATCGCCACGCTGTTGCTCCACTGCGCGTTCACGGAGGGAACTCCGTGACGGAACTCGGCCTCGTCGATGACGTCGTCGTGGTACAGGGTGGCCACGTGGGTGAGCTCGATGGCCACCGCGCCGGGGACCACCCGGGCGTCGGCGGGATCCCCGAAGTACGCGGACAGCACCACCAGCATCGGCCGGAACCGCTTCCCGCCGGCCCGCAGGAGATGGCCGGCGGCCTGGGTCATCAGGTCGTAGTCCGCCACCACGGCCTTCTCCAGGGCCCGCTCGACCAGGTCGAGGCGGCCCCGCAGCTCGGCCTCCAGCGCGGGGTCGGGGGCCTGCAGCCCGGGGTTCTCGGCGCGAGTCATGGAGAGCGATCGTACCCGCGGCCGGCGCGCGGAGGAATGGCCCGGCCGGGGCTCACCACCGCAGCACCGACGCCTTGTCCAGGAAGTGGAAGGCCAGGCCGGGGAACACGCCGAGCACCACCGTGGCCAGGCCGACCAGCCCGATGCCGACCCCCGGGCCCGGCGCCGGTTCGAGGCGGACCGCGTCGGCCGCGGGTTCCTGCGTGTACATGATCACGATGACCCGGAGGTAGAAGAACGCCGCCACCACGCTGGCCAGCACCGCGATCAACACCAGCGGCCAGTGGCCGGCCTGCACCGCAGCGCCGAACACGCTGACCTTGGCGATGAACCCGGCCGTCGGCGGGATGCCGGCCAGCGACAGCAGGAACAGCGTGAGCATGCCGGCCAGCACGGGGTTGGTCCGGGCGAGGCCCGCGTAGGTGGCGATGCCCGTGCGCTGTTCGCCCTGGACCGACACCAGCATGACCACGCCGAACGCCCCGACGATCATCGCCGCATAGGCCACGAGGTAGAACAGCGACGCGCTGATTCCCCGCTGGCCCGCCGCGGTGACCCCCGTCAGGATGAACCCGGCGTGCGCGACGCTCGAGTACGCCAGCATCCGCTTGAGGTCGGTCTGGGCGATCGCGAGGATCGAGCCGACCACCATGGTCATCGCCGCCAGGACCCAGATGAACGGCGTCCAGTCCCACTGCATCGGCGCGAACGCCACGTTGAACACCCGCAGCAGCGCGGCGAACGCAGCGACCTTCGTGGCTGCCGACATGTAGGCCGTGATCGGCGTGGGCGCGCCCTGGTACGCGTCGGGCGCCCAGGTGTGGAACGGCACCGCGGCGACCTTGAACGCGAAGCCCACCGCCAGGAGCCCGGCCGCCGCCAGCGCCAGCGGCTGGCCGCCGACCCGGTCCGACAGCGACCTGGCCATCCCCGTGATGCTCGTCGTGTTCGTCGCGCCGTAGGCCAGCGCGATCCCGTACAGGAAGAACGCCGACGAGAACGCGCCCAGCAGGAAGTACTTCATCGCGCCCTCGATCGAGGTCAGCCGCAGCGAGAACCCCGTCATCACGTACAGCGACAGCGACAGGATCTCGAGCGCCAGGAAGACGACCACGAGGTTGTTCGCCGACGCCATCAGCGTCATCCCGCTCGTGCACAGCAGGACCAGGGCGTAGAACTCGCCCCGCGGCTCGCCGCTCCGCTCGAAGTAGTGGTGGCCGAACGCGATCCCCACCGCCGCCACGGCCAGCAACACGATCCGCGACACCACCGCGAACCGGTCCACCGCCACCATCCCGCCCAGCACCGCGTTGTCCTTCTGGAAGGGACGCCGCTGCCAGTTCCACAACCACGCCGAGGCGATCCCCGCCGCGACGATCCCCGCGACCGCCCCGGCGGCCAGCCACCCGTGCGACAGCCGCGGGAGGATCGCCTCGACCAGGAGCAGCACCAGGCCGACGCCGACCAGGATCAGCTCCGGCAGCAGCGGCCCGAAGTCGAGCGGCGGATGGTGCATCTATCCGCCTCCCGTGCGCCGGTTCACCGGCCGATAGGAAATGAAGCTCCCGCCGTTGCACCCCTGTTTCGCAAACGAGATGACTCCGTGGAAGCCTCGAGGAAGGCCAGCGGTGACGACGGTCCGGCACGTCGCCGGGTTCACACGATCCAGCACCGGCTTCGGATACACACCCAGCAGGACGATCACGACCAGCACCGGCACGATCACCGCGTACTCCATGCGCGACAGGTCGCTGGTGCCGACGTGATCATCGCGGACCGGCCCGTGCATCGCGCGTTGGTACGCCCACAGGAAGTAGATGGCCGACAGCACCACGCCCGCGACGGCGATCGAACCCCAGACCTGATTCGACGCGAACGTCCCCAGGATCACCAGGAACTCGCTGACGAAGTTGTTCAGCCCCGGCAGGCCCATCGACGCCAGCCCGACCACCAGGAACGCCGTCGCCATCCTCGGCGTGACCTGCGCGATACCGCCCATCCGGCCCAGGTCTCTGGTTCGCGTTCGCTCGTACAGCATTCCCACCAGCACGAACAGCAGGCCCGTCGACAACGCGTGGTTCACCATGTACAGCACGCTGCCGGACATCCCCTGCTGGGTGAACGCGAACAGGCCGAGCACGATGAACCCGACGTGCGAGATCGACGAGTACGCGATCAGTCGCTTCAGGTCGGTCTGGACGATGGCCACGACCGCCCCGTACACGATTCCGACGAGCGCGAGGATCGCCACCAGCCCCCGGAAGTGATGCGCGGCCTCCGGGAACAGCCCGATGTTGAACCGCAGCATCCCGTAGGTGGCCATCTTCGGCAGCACGCCGGCCAGGATCAGCAGCCCGCCGGTCGGGGCCTCGGTGTACGCGTCGGGCTGCCACGCATGGAACGGCACCAGCGGTGCCTTCACCGCGAACGCGACCAGGAATCCGAGGAACAGCCACCTGGCGGTGCCGACGCCGAAGGCGTTCGACCCCTGCAGCGCCCGGATGTCGAAGGTGTGAGCCTGGAAGAACACGAACAGCACCGCGACGAAGAGGAACGCCGAGCCGGCCATCGTGTAGATGAAGAACTTGATCGCGGCGCCGGCCCGCCGCTCGCCGCCCCAGCCCGCGATCAGCAGGTACCCGGGGAACAGCGTCGCCTCGAAGAACAGAAAGAACAGCAGCAGGTCGAGCGAGAGGAACGTGCCGACGACGAACGTCTCCAGCGCGAGGATCGTCGCCATCAGCGTCCGCACGCTGCGAACCTCGCGGAACGACGCCAGCACTGCGATGACGAACAGGAACGTCGACAGCAGCACCAGGAACAGGCTGATCCCGTCCACTCCGACCGCGTACTTCAGCCCGAGCGACTTCACCCACGTCGCCTGATCGACCAGTTGGTACCCGCCGGCGCTGCGGTCGAAGTTCGCCAGGATCCCCAGCGACACGGCGAACGTCGCCACGGTCACGCCCAGAGCGATCACACGCACCAGCCGGTCGGCCAGCCCGGGCACCAGCAGCACCACGACGACGGCGCCGGCCAGCGGCAGGAACAGCGTGACGGTCAGCCAGGGCATGGGCCGCACTCCCCTGCCATCAGAACCTCGCCGCCAGGTACCACAGCAACCCCACGACGCCGATCAGGAACAGCAGCGCGTACCGCCGGACCATGCCGTCGCCGACGCGCCGCAGGCCGTTCGCGGCCTGGCCGAACCCCTTCGCGATGAGGTTCCCCGCCCCGTCGACCAGCCGCCGGTCCACCACGTACGCGGTGAACGCCGAGCCGGCTTTCCCCGGCGCCACGAGCACCGCCCCGTACACGCTGTCGAACCACCACCCGTGCTCGAGCGTGGCGTGGGTACGGTGGAACCTCGCCCGTAGCGCAACCCAATCGATCCGCCCGGACCCCCACACGAGCCACCCAAGGCCGATGCCGACCAGCGCGACGCCCACGCTGATCGCCGCCAACGCCAGCGTCGACAGCCCTCCCCGCCCCTCCCGGAACGGCCCGATGACCGGCGCCAGGAACCGGGGCAGGATGCCGTTCACCGCGCTGATCCCCAGCACTCCCCCGACGACCGCGCCGACCGCGAGCAGGACCATCGGGACGGTCATGATCCTCGGCGACTCGTGAGGCTCCGTGTCGTGACGAAGCGGCCCGAAGAAGGCCAGGAACACGATCCGCGAGATGTACAGCGCCGAGAAGAACGCAGCGAACAGCGCCACGAGCCACGCCACCGTGCGCCCGCTGTGGCTGGCCGCGGCCAGGATCTGGTCCTTGGCGAAGAACCCTGACAGCGGCGGGATGCCGGCGATGGCCAGCCATCCCACGACGAACACGCCGAACGTGACCGGCATCGCCCGTCGAAGGCCCCCCATCCGTTTCAGGTCGGTCTCGCCGTTCAGCCCGTGCATGATCGAACCGGTCGAGAGGAACAACAGCGCCTTGTAGAACGCGTGCACGACCAGCAGCAGGATGGCGACCGAGTACGCCTTCAGCCCGGCCGCGAACATCATGTAGCCGATCTGGCTCATGGTGGAATACGCCAGCACTCGCTTGATGTCGTCCTGCCCGAGCGCCGACGTCGCCGCGTAGACCGCCGTGACCAGCCCGATCACGAGCAGCACGGTCTGCGCCGTCCCCGAGACCTCGAAGAACACATGCGTCCGCACGACCAGGTACACACCAGCCGTGACCATGGTCGCCGCGTGGATCAGCGCGGACACGGGAGTGGGACCCTCCATGGCGTCCGGCAACCACGTCTGCAGGGGGATCTGCGCGGACTTCCCCACCGCACCGGCGAGCAGCAGCAACGCAATGGCAGTCGCCGTCCCCGATGCCAACCCCTGCGTCGGTGCGGCCGGGCATGATGGCAGCGTGAACGGGATCCGGGGGCAGACTCCCGGTGCGACAGAGCTCCCGAACGACAGCGAACCGAACTGCACGAAGATCAGCGCGATGCCGACCAGCATCGCGGCGTCGCCGATCCTGGTCACGACGAACGCTTTCTTCGCCGCGGCTGCCGCCGACGGCCGTTCGAAGTAGTGGCCGATCAATAGGTAGGAGCACAGCCCCACGCCCACCCACCCCAGGTACAGCAGTAGGAAGTTGTCCGCCAGGACCAGCATGAGCATGAAGAACACGAACAGGTTCAGTTGGGCGAAGAAGCGTGACTCGCGCGGATCGCCGTGCATATACCCGATCGAGTACACGTGGATGAGGGTTGATACGCCAGTGACCACAAGGATCATCACCATTGACAGGGGGTCGATCCGCAGGTCGACCCCCACGTTCAGCGACCCCACCGGGACCCAAGACCAAAGGTGCTGCACGAACAGCCGGTCGGACGACGGGTGCCCCAGCAGCCCCACCAGCAACGCCACCGAGACGACAAACGGCAGGCCAACCGCCCCCGATGCCACCACCCCGGCGCGCTTTCCGAGCCGCCGCCCAACGAAGCCATTCAGCACCGCGCCGGCCAGCGGCAGCGCAGGCACCAGCCAGATCAGGTTGAAGACTCCCGGCGTCACCATTTCAGGAGGTTCGCGTCGTCGACGTTTGCGCTCTTCCGGCGGTGGAACATCGCCACGATGATCGCCAGGCCGACGACCACTTCGGCCGCGGCCACGACCATCGAGAAGAACGCCAGGACCTGGCCCTGGAGGTTCCCGTGCAGGCGGCTGAACGCGACCAGGGTGAGGTTCACGGCGTTCAACTGGAGCTCCACGGACATGAAGATCACCAGCGCGCTCTTGCGCACCAGCACTCCCGCCGTGCCGATCGAGAACAGGACAGCCCCCAGGATCAGGAACCAGGAGATCGGCGTCCTCACGGCACGCGCTCCGGTTCAGGAGACGGCTCCGAAGGCCCCGAGGACCGGGCCGGCACGACCGGCTGAGCGGCGGCGTCGACCCCGGCCGCCCGGGCGTCCTCGGCTGCGCGGCGCCCGGCCACCACCATCGCCGCCACGGCCGCCACGATCAGCAACACCGACGTCGCCTCGAACGGGAAGAAGTACGCGTTGAACAGCACCCGGGCCAGCGCGCGGACGTTCCCGCCCTGGTTCACGGTCGCATCGAACCCCGGCGCCGCCTTCGTCGACAGCCCCACACCCAGCCGGATCGCGGTGAAAAGCTCAGCGATCAGCCCGGCCGCGAGCAAGGCAGCGATCGAGCGCTGGCCCCGCAGCCGCTCCACGATCGACTCCCGGGAGTCGACGCCGAGCAGCATGATCACGAACAGGAACAACACCATGATCGCGCCGGCGTACACGATGATCTGCACCGCGAACAGGAACGGCGACCCCAGCACCAGGAAGAACACCGCCAGGCAGAAGAAGTTCACGATCAGGAACAGCGCGGAATGCACGGCGTTGCGGGCCAGCACCATGCCGATGGCCGCGACCACCGAGATCGGCGCGAACACCCAGAACACGATGAGATCGGTCGCCGGGAGGCCCTGCTTCGCCGCGGCGGCCGCCGCTAGAACCACGACTTGCCCTCCTTCGTGGCCCGTCCCGCCTCCCCGATCGGCGGCGGCGGCTCGAGCAACTGTTCCTTCGTCCAGATCGCGTCCTCGCGCGACTCGAACGCCATCTCGTAGTACGGCGTGAGCGTCAGCGCGCGGGTCGGGCAGGCCTCGACGCACAGGCCGCACCCGATGCACCGCAGATAGTTGATCTGGTAGTCCTTCGCGTACCGCTCGCCGGGCGACACTCGGTTGTCCTCGGTGTTCTCCTCGCCCTCGACCCAGATGGCGTCGGCGGGGCACGCGTACGCGCACAGCTCGCAGCCGATGCACTTCTCCAGGCCGTTGTCGTGGCGGTTCAGCCGGTGCCGACCCATGTGGGCGCGGGGCGGCGGCGGCGTGATCTCCTTCGGGTACGTCTCGGTGACGTCGCCGCGGAAGATCTGCCGGAACGTCGTCCACATGCCCTTGGCGATGGGCCCGGCCACCGGGAGCCACGGCCGCTTGCGCTCCGGATCGCGCGGCGTCTCGGCCGGCTTGCCCGCAGAACGCTCGTCGTGATCCGTCACGACGCCTCCTCCACTCGCTCCTGCTTCCTCGAGGAACCCGAGGCCGGCCAGAACGCTGACAGCAGCAACAGCACCGCGATCACGATCGCCGCCCACTTGAGGAACGTGCCCTTCCCGTACTTGGCCGGCAGCACCACCAGGGCACCGGTGAACAGCACCCATAGCAGCCCGAACGGGATCAGGAACTTCCATCCGAAGTTCATCAGGCGGTCGTACCGGAACCTGGGCAGCGTCGCCCGGATCCAGATGTACACGTAGCCGATCGCCAGGACCTTCAGCAGGAACCACACGATCGGCCAGAGCCACGGCAGGAACGCGATGTGCGGCCCGCGCGGCCCGCCCAGGAACAGCGTGACCGCGATGGCCGACACCGTCACCATGTTCAGGTATTCGGCCAGGTAGAACAGCGCGAACTTGATGCCGCTGTACTCGGTCTGGTAGCCGGCGACGAGCTCGGTCTCGGCCTCCGGGAGGTCGAACGGCGGCCGGTTCGTCTCGGCCAGGGCCGCGATGAGGTACACGACGAACGCCGGTAGCTGGGGGATCGCGTTCCACAGGTGGTTCTGGCTGGCGACGATCCCGCTCATCGACAGCGCCCCCGAGTACATGATCACGGCGACCAGCGCCAGGCCCATGCCGACCTCGTAGGAGATGATCTGCGCGCTCGAACGGATCGCGCCGAGCAGCGGGTACTTCGAGCCGCTCGACCATCCCGCCAGCACGATGCCGTACACGGCCATCGAGGTCATGGCGAGCACCCACAGGATCCCGATGTCGAGGTCGGCCACCTGGAACCGGAACACCCGGCCGAACGGGTGCGCGACGGTCCCGAACGGCACCACCGCGAACGCCAGAAAGGCCGGGATCAGCGACAGGATCGGGGCCAGGACGTAGACGGGCCGGTCGATGTTCTTCGGACGGACCCCCTCTTTGAAGAACAGCTTGATCCCGTCGGCCAGCGTGATGAGCAACCCGAAGGGGCCCGCCCGATTCGGCCCGATCCGGTTCTGCATGTCGGCCAGGACCTTGCGCTCCATCCAGATCACGAGCATGACCGTGATGAGCATCGCGGCGAACACGACGACGACCTTGCCGACGAGCAGGATCCAGTCGAGCCAGTCCATGTCAGCCGGCCCCCGGCGACAGCGTCGCCGTCGTGGTCAGCCGGCCCGACAGCAGCGTGTTGGCCTGCAGCCCCGGGTTGTTGAACGGGACGAACGCGGTGCCCAGGGCGATGTTCGGCGTCACGCGGACGGGGAGGGCTGCCGAAGAGCCAGCGGGAGTCGTCACGGTCGCCGTCCCGCCGTCAGCCAGGCCGATTCGCTCGGCGTCGTCCGGGTGGACCTCCACGAAGGCCGGCTCGCCGAGGGCCTCCTTCATCGCGACCGCCTGCCGCGACAGCGTCCCCTCGTCGACGAGCAGCGGGTAGGTGAACAGGAGCAATCCGTCACCGGCCTCCCCGAGGGCCGCGCCCGGTGCGGTGCTGCCGACGCCGGCCAGGTCGACCTCGCGCTCCCCGAGCAGGGGCGCCGACTCCCGCTGGAGATCCTCCAGTGTCCTGAAGCCCAGGTCGTGGTCGACGACCTCCGAGAGCTCCTGGAAGATCTGCCAGTCCGGGCGCGACAGCGGCGCCGGCCCCCGGACCGCGTGGAGACGCTGGGCCCGGCCCTCCCAGTTCGACACGTGCTCCCCGTCGCGCTCGATCCACGGCGCGGCCGGGAGCACCACGTCGGCGTACGGCGCGAGCGGCCCGGCAACGACGTCCTGGACGACCTTCGTCTCGACGTTCTCCAGTGCCCGGCGAGCCAGCGCCGCGTCGGGGAAGTCGCGCAGCAGGTCCACGCCGACCAGGTACAAGACGTCGATCTCGCGCTTCGCCGCGGCCTCCAGGATGCCCTGCGTGTCGCGTCCGGGCTGCGTCGGCAGCGAGACGCCCCAGGCCCGTTGCACCTCGGCCAGTTCGCCCTCGTCCTCCACCCGGCGTCCGCCCGGCAGCAGCGCCGGATGGACCCCGGCCCGCAACGCGCCACGGTCCCCGGCCCGCCGAGCGACGAACCCGAGCTTCGCCCCGTACTTCGTTGCCACGGCGACCGCCCGCGCAACGGTGAGCGGACTTTCCGCGGTGCGGTCGCCGACCAGCACAACGGCCTCTCCCTCCGCGTCCCGGAGGGCCTCGGCGATGTCGTCCGTGTAGTACTGGGCTGCCGCTCGGGGACCTTGGACGCCGTAGATCCATTCGAGTTCAGTCGCCTCGTTCCCGGGCCGGACGATCAGGTGCTGGGCCACGTCCCACAGCCGCGTGCGCCGGGGGTGGATCACGAACACCTTCGCTCCGTGCCGGGTTGCGGCCTTCCGGATCCGCAGGTGCAGGATAGGGACCTCCTGCTCCGCGTCGAGCCCCACCAGGACGATCACCTTCGCGTGCTCGACGTCGGCGTTCGTCACGCGCATCCCGGCCGCCTGGTGTGCCTCGACGGCCAGCGGCAGGTCGCCCGGCCGGCCGCGCCGGTGGTCGAGGTCGTTCGTGCCGAACGCCACCCGGGCCAGCTTCGACAGGGCGTAGGCGTCCTCGTCGGTCAGCCGCCCGCCGGCCAGGAAGGCCACGCGACCGGGCCTCGCCGCGCGGGCGATCGCCTGGAACGCCTCGCCGAACGACACGGGGGTCAGCCCCGGCTCGCGGAGGAGCGGCGTCGTCAGCCGGTCGATCGAGTCGGGGAACTGGAACGCGAACCGGCCCTTGTCGCAGGTCCACAGGTCGTTCACGTCCGGGTTGTCCCGGGCCAGGTGCCGGACGACCTGGCCCCGCCGGAGGTCGACCCGGATGTTGCACCCCGCCGAGCAGTGGTTGCAGACGCTGTCCGCCGACTTCAGGTCGAAGGGGCGCGCGACGAACCGGTAGGGCACGCTGGTGAGCGCGCCCACCGGGCAGATCTGGATCGTGTTCCCGGAGAACGGCGAGCGGAAGTCCTCGCCGGGCGTGATGGCCACCTGCTCCGCGGCGCCCCGCTCGAACAGCTCGATGAACCGGTCGCCGCTGATCTCGCCGCAGAACCGCGTGCACCGCGCGCACAGCACGCACCGCTCGCGGTCGAGCGCCACCAGCGGCGAGAGGTACAGGGGCTTCTCGTAGACCCGCTTGGCCTCGCGGTACCGCGACTCGCCGGGGCCGAACGCCAGCGCCTGGTCCTGCAGCGGGCACTCGCCGCCCCGGTCGCAGATCGGGCAGTCGAGCGGGTGGTTCAGCAGCAGGAACTCGAGGTTCGCCACCTGCGCCGTATGGGCCTGGTCCGACGTGTTCTGCGTCCGCACGACCATCCCCGGCGTGACCGGCGTGGTGCACGACGTCATCAGCTTGCGCTGGCCCTCGACCTCCACGTAGCACTGGCGGCACGAGCCGGCCGGCTCGAGGTAGGGGTGGTCGCAAAACCGGGGGATCTCGATCCCGAGCTGCTCGGCCGCGCGGATGATCAGCGTCCCGGACGGCACCGAGATCTCCTTGCCGTCGATCGTCAGCGTGGCGACGTCGGTCACGAGCGCGGCTCCCTACTCACCCAGGACCTCCGCCAGCGGAACCACGATCTCGCGCTCCTCCGGAAGATCGGGCAGCACGTCCGCGGCGGCTCCGACCGGCGCCTGCTCGCCGGCCAGCGTCTCGGTGCCCGGCGCCTCGACCTGGGCGCCGGCCTCCCGGTGCTGCGCGGCCGCGACCGATTCCCGTTCCTCGAACGGGCACCGACCGAGCCGGACGTGTTCCTCGTACTCGTCCATGAAGAACTTCAGCGAGGAGTGGATCGGCGAGACCGCGCCGTCGGCCAGCGCGCAGAACGCCTTGAACAGGATGTTGTCGCCGACGTTCTGCATGAGCGGCATGTCGTCCATGCGGCCCCAGCCGTGCTCGATGCGCCGGAGGACCTTGGTCATCCACCAGGTGCCCTCGCGGCACGGCGTGCACTTGCCGCAGGACTCGTGCGCGTAGAACTCAAGCATCCGCAGGGTGGCGTCGACGACGCAGTCGCGGTCGTCCATGACGATCATCGCGCCGGTCCCCAGCAGCGACCCCGCCGCCTGCACCGACTCGAAGTCCATGCCCGTGTCGAGGTGGTCGCCGGTCAGCAGCGGCGTCGACGAGCCACCGGGCGTCCAGGCCTTGACGCTGCGCCCGTCCGGCACGCCGCGGGCGTACTCCTCGATCAACTCGCGGGCCGGCGTTCCCATCGGGGCCTCGTAGTTGCCGGGCCGGTTCACCTTCCCGGACAACGAGTACATCTTCGGGCCGGTCGACTTCTCCGTGCCGATCCCGGCGTACCAGTCCGAGCCGCGATCGATGATGTGCGGCACGTTCGACAGGGTCTCGACGTTGTTGATCGCGGTGGGCGAGCGGTACACGCCGGCCACCACGGGGAACGGCGGCCGCAGCCGGGGCTGGCCGCGTCGGCCCTCGAGCGACTCCAGGAGGGCCGTCTCCTCCCCGCAGATGTACGCGCCCGCGCCGCGGTGGACGATCGCGTCGATCGGATACCCGCTGCCGGCCACGTCCTTGCCCAGGAAGCCCTTCTCATAGGCCTCGTGGACCGCCCGCTCGAGCACGACCCCCGGGTACAGGAACTCGCCCCGCGTGTAGACGAGGATCGTGTGCGACTGGATGGCGAAGGAGCCGATGATCGCGCCCTCCAGGAACTGGTGGGGGTCGCGCTCGACGAGCTCCCGGTTGTTGAAGGTCCCGGGTTCGCTCTCGTCGAAGTTCGCGACCATGTAGGTGGGCTTGCCCGTGTCCTGGGGGACGAACGCCCACTTCTGGCCGGTCGGGAAGCCCGCGCCGCCGCGGCCGCGGAGGCCGCTGGCCTTGACCTCCTCGACGACGTCGCCCGGCGACATGCCCATGGCCTTGCGGAGCGCCCGGTAGCCGCCGGTCTTCAGGTAGCCATCGATGGTCCGGGCCTCGTCGTCGCCCCACCGGGCCGTGAGGACAGGCTCGAACTCAGGAGCCACCGTTGTCCTCCTGGGTCGTGTCCTCCCCGGCCGGCCGGCCGCTGGGCTCGGGGTGCTCTTCGCGCTGGCCCTCGAGAGTGTCAGGCTGCTCCGTCTGTTCCTCGTCGGGCTCTGTGCGTTGGCCAGGTTCGCTCTCGGTGGGCCCGGCTACCTCGGGCCCGGTGCTCTGCGGGGGGCGCTCCGCTCCTTCGCCTTCGCTACGCGCCGCTGACGCGTCGCTTCGACTACGGCTCAGAGCCCCCGCTGCCGCACCGGGCCCGACGCCGGACCCGTCGCCGTTTGTCGATCTCAGCCAGCCGGTGGGCTCGCCGAGGCCGGCCAGGATGCGGCATGTCGTCTTCAGGTCTTGCGGGACAGGGCCCTGGGTGCTCGGCGGCGGCGTGCCGGCGCGGAGTTGGTCGAGGAGATCGACGAGGCTCTCCTCGGTCATTCGGGCGTAGTTGAGCCAGTTGACCTGGATGAGGGGGGCCTGTTCGCAGGCGCCGAGGCATTCCTCTTCGTGGAGGGTGATGGCGCCGTCGGAGGTGACGGATTCGGCGTCGGGGCCGAGGACGGCGTGGGCGCGCTCGTAGAGGCGCTTGGCGCCGAGGAGGGCGCAGGAGACGTTGGTGCAGACGGCGACGACGTAGCGGCCGGTGGGGCGCATGCGGAACATCGAGTAGAAGGTCGCAACCGCCTCGACCTCGGCGGTCTGGAGGCCGAGGAGCTCGCCGACCTCGGCCAGTCCCTCGCGGGTCAGGTGGCCCTCCGAGGACTGGACGAGGTACAGGAGCGGCAGCATCGCGGAGCGAGGCTCCGGATAGCGCGCCTTGATGTCCTGCGCCTCGCGGCGCTCCTCGTCGGTGAGCACCGGCATCAGCCCGCCGTCCCGGTCACCGGTCCACCCCGCCCATCACCGGGTCGAGGCTGCCCACGCAGGCGATGACGTCGGCGACCAGGCCGCCCTCGAGCATGGCCGGGAGGGACTGCAGGTTCACGAAGGAGGGGTCGCGGACGCGGACGCGGTACGGCCGGTTCCCGCCGTCGCTGACGACGTAGTAGCCGAGCTCGCCGCGGGGCGACTCCACCGGCGTGTACACCTCGCCGGGCGGGACCCGGATGCCCTGCGTCACCAGCTTGAAGTGGTTGATCAGGGCCTCCATCGACTCCTCCATGATGTGGTCGAGGTAGGCCTGGTCGTTCCCGATCCCGTCCGGCCCCACCGAGAGCTGGCCGGGGAACCGCAGCTTCGGGTCGTCGATCTTCACCGAGCCGCCCGGCAGCGCGTCGAGGCTCTGCTCGACGATCCGCAGCGACTGGCGCATCTCCTCCACCCGGATCTCGAACCGCGCGTAGCAGTCGCCCGCGTGCCGGACCGGGACCTCGAAGTCGAACTCCTCGTAGCCCCCGTACGGCGAGGCGGTCCGCACGTCGTAGGGCACGCCGGCCGCCCGGAGCACCGGTCCGGTCACGCCGAGGGCCAACAGCGTCTCCTTCGGCACCACGCCGACGCCGCGGTTCCGCTCGAGCCAGATCGGGTTGTCCGACAGCAGGTTCTCGTACTCGTGGATGCGCCCGGGCATGATCTTCAGAAAGTCGCGGACGCGCTCGACCGCGCCGTCGGGAAGGTCCATGGCCAGCCCGCCGATCCGCATGTAGGCGTGGTTCATCCGCAGGCCGGTGACCATCTCGAAGATATCGAGGATCACCTCGCGCTCGCGGAAGCCGTACAGCATCATCGAGATCGCGCCGATCTCGAGCGCCAGCGTCCCCAGCGCCACCAGGTGCGAGGCGACGCGGTTCAGCTCGCACAGCATCACCCGGAGCACCCGGGCCCGTGGCGGGACCTCGATCCCCAGCAGGCGCTCGACCGAGAGGCAGTAGGCCATCTCGTTGTGGAACGGCGAAAGGTAGTCCGCGCGGGTGACGAACGCGACGCCCTGCTGCCACGTCCGCCATTCGGTGTTCTTCTCGATGCCGGTGTGGAGGTAGCCGACGACGGGGCGGACCGACACGACGTTCTCGCCGTCGAGCTCGAGGACCATCCGCAGCACCCCGTGGGTCGAGGGGTGCTGGGGCCCCATGTTGATGAGCATGGTCTCCTCGCGGATGCCCTCGTAGGTGTCACCGGGAGCGCCCTCTGCCACGGAGGCGGGGACCGGAGCGCGCGATTCCATCGGGGTGGCCACTACACCGACCGCTCGTCCACCGGCGGGATGAACGCGCCCTTGTACTGGGTTCCGACCCCGCCCAGGGCGTAGTCCTTGCGCAGCGGGTGGCCGTCCCAGTCGTCGGGCATGAGGATCCGCCGGAGGTCCGGGTGGCCGTCGAACACGACGCCGTACATGTCGTACACCTCGCGTTCCAGCCAGTTGGCGGTGGGGAACTCGCCGGACACGGTGGCGATGCGCGGTTCCACGGGCCCCAGGCCGGCCTTCACCCGGACGCGATGACCGCGCGCCATCGAGAACAGGTGGTACGCGATCCAGAACCGCGGCTCGTACTCGGGCCAGTCGGTGGCCGACAGGTCGGCCAGCCATCCGAGCTCCAGGCCGGGCTCGTCGCGGAGCCACGTGAGCGCCGCGACGACTTCCTCCGGGTCGACGATGACCGTGACCTCGCCGCGGGCCACCTGGAGGTCGGGGAACCGGTCGCGGAGCCGGTCGGCGAGGGCCTGGGCGTCCATCACTTCAGCCGGCCCTTGGTCCGAATCTTCTCGTGGAGCCGGAGGATGCCGTACATCAGCATCTCCGGCCGGGGCGGGCAGCCGGGCACGTAGATGTCGACCGGCACGATCGTGTCGACGCCCTGCACCAGCGCGTAGTTGGTGAACATGCCGCCGGCCGACGCGCACACGCCCATCGAGATGACCCACTTGGGCTCGGCCATCTGGTCGTACACGTGGCGGAGGACCGGCGCCATCTTGGTGGAGACCCGCCCGGCCACGATCATCAGGTCGGCCTGGCGCGGCGAGGCCCGGAAGATCTCCATCCCCCACCTGGCCAGGTCGTAGTTGGCGGTGCCCGCCGCCATCATCTCGATCGCGCAGCACGCCAGGCCGAACGTGACGCCCCACGTGGACTGCTTCCGGGACCAGTTCACGGCGCGTTCCAGGGTGGTGGTCAGGATCCCCCGCTTGACCTCCTCCTCGGCGGCGGAGTCGTCGGCCAGGACGCTCCGCCGGGTCACGTCGCCCGGGATGCGCTCAACGGGCACCGGCGGGTCCCCCGTCGCCGTCGGACGGCGCGGTCGCCGCGAGCGCCCGCTCCTCGCCGGCCAGCCGGATCGACCGGCGGCGCTCGCTCTCGGACCAGTCGAGCCCGCCCTTCTTCCACACGTACACGTAGGCCACGAACACCAGCGCGATGAACACGGTCATCTCGAGCAGCCCGAACAACCCCAGCTTGCGGAAGGACACCGCCCACGGGAACAGGAAGATCGTCTCGATGTCGAACACGATGAACAGCATCGCCACCAGGTAGAACTTCACCGGGAACCGCTGGGTGCGGGAGACCGGGTCGACCTCGATCCCGCTCTCGTACGGCTCGGCCTTGGGGCGGGTCGGACGGGAGGGCCGGAGGAACGCCGACGCCATCAGCGACAGCGTGGCGAACGCCGCGACCACGCCGAACAGCAGCAACACGGGCAGGTAGGAGGCGAGGTCGGCGACGATCGCGGTCATCGCGTGTCCCGTTCCGTCCGTGAATCCCTCCTCGTCGGCATCATGCCGTCGGCGAGACCGCCTCCAGGGCGGCCAGGATGCGGTCGTGCACGTCGCCCTTGAAGCCGTCGGTGAGGTTCGCCATCATCCGCAGCGCGAACTGCATGAGCCACTCGCGGTGGAGCCCGTGGCGGGTCGCGAACGACATGATCCTGGGGTTCCCGATGGCCTTCACGAACACGTTCCCCATCGCGAAGTACTTCCCGTACCGCTGGCGGAGCAGCGTCGGATACGCCTGCGCCAACCCGGGCTTCCCCTTCGCCAGGGCCTCGTACACCAGCTCCGCGGCGGCCTGCCCGGTCTCCATCGCGTAGGAGATGCCTTCGCCGTTGAACGGGTTCACCAGCCCGCCGGCGTCGCCGATGAGCAGCACGCCCGGCTGGGCCAGCGGCCGCCGGTTGAACCCCATGGGTAGCGGCCCCGAACGGACCGGCCCGATCGCCGTGTCCTCGTTCAGGCCCCACTCCGGCGGCAGCATCCTGATGAACACGTCGAACACCCGCTGGGCCGACAGGTCCTTGAAGCCGTGGAACGTGTTCAGCAGGCCGGCGCCGACGTTCACCACCTCGTCGTCGATCGGAAAGATCCAGCCGTAGCCGGGCAGGAGCTTCTCGCCCTCCCACAGGTCGAGCCAGGCCTCCAGCCAGGGAACCTGCGCCCGGTCCCAGCGGTAGTAGCGGCGGGCGGCGATGCCGAGCGGCCTGGTGAGGTCGCGCTTCACGCCCGCCTGGCCGGCGAACCTCGATGACGCGCCGTCCGCGGCCAGGACGAACTTCGCGCGGATCGCCCGCGTGGGCCCGATGCCGGGTTTCGGTGGTCGGCGCTCGATTGTTGCGGTGGTGGTGTCGCGCGCTACCTCGGGGCCGGTGCTCTGCCGGGGGCGCTTCGCTCCATCGCCTCCGCCTGCGCGTCGCTCCGCGCCGCTCCGGCTCCGGCTCAGAGCCCCGGCTGCCGCACCGGCCCCGACGCGCGCTCCGTTGCCGTCTGCAACCAGCAGTTCGCGGACATTCGACCCGACCACCCAGCCGCGGTCGATGATGGGCGTGGTTGCCTCCGTGTTCTCGTACAGGGTTGCCCCGGCTTCTTTCGCGCGGTGGGCGAGCAGTTCGTCGAAGTCGAGGCGGGTTCTTACGAGGCCGTAGGCGGGCCAGTCGTTCAAGGCCGGCCAGGGGAGGTCGAGGACGCCGCGGGGGCCGTAGGTGCGGAGGCCTTCGACGCGGACGAAACCGGGGGCCTCGGTGTCGACGCCCATCTCGAGGAGGGCCTTGACGGCGCGCGGGGTCAGGCCGTCGCCGCAGACCTTCTCGCGGGGGTAGGACGACTTCTCGACCAGCGCCACGTGGACCCCGTGCCGGGCCAGGTGGTAGGCGGCGGCGCTGCCGCCGGGGCCGCCGCCCACGACCAGAACGTCGAACTGCTCGTCGGAACTCGGCACCCCTGGCACCCGGTGCGGCTCCCTGACTCCCGTCGGTCGCTCCTCGACGCCGGGCTCGATCTCCGGCGGGCCGGCCATCCGGGCCGCCCCGCCTGATCGCCCGGCCGCTTGTGAAGGTTTTCACAAGCCTGCGGAACAGATGCTAGCCCCGCCCCGAAACTGCGGCAAACGGCCGGCGGCGGGCGGTACCGGGGAAGCTACCGCCCGGGCGGGCCCGCGGCGAACGGGCCGGACCCGTGATCCCACCAGCTCACCTCGCCGACGACGACCCGCAGGAACCACAGGCTGTGTGTGGTCTCCGCGAAGCTCCGGTACCCGCGCGAACCGAACCGATCGCGGTACTTCTCGTACCACCGCGACATCGGCCCGCGCAGGTCGGGATGCCCCGGCCGGAGCGCCCTGGCCGTTCCCCGGAGGACGACGCCGCCGAGCTCCTCCCACTCCCGCCCGGCGTCGAAGGTCAGCGCGATCCGCGGATCGCGCCGGGCGCAGGCCAGCGTCGTGGTGTCCCCGAACGCCGAGCAGTAGATCGCCTGCGTCTCCCACACGAACCACAGCGGGACGACGTGGGGACCGGTGGGCCCGATGGTGGCAACCCGCACGACGGCTTCCCGGGCGAACGACCGCCGCGCGGTGTCGAGGTCGACTTCGCTACGGGTGTCCACGCTACGGCTCCCGCCGCGCTCCGGGGAGCGGGCGAGGCGCCGCGGGTACGGCCGGAAACGAGCGTCGGAACGGCTCCGGAGGTCGAGCAGAGCCCGTCGGGGCACGGCGAGGACAGACCGGCACGGCGGTCACGGCCGGAGTATCGCAGGTGTTCGCTCAGGACCTGAAAGCCGGCACCGAGACGCCGATTCCCAGCGCGAACGCCTCGGCTGCGACGGCCCATCGCCGCGTGCATGCCGCCGAGAAAGTCCCCCCCACCAGCGAGCCGAGCAGGGCGACGCCGATCACGCCACCGCCCTACCCGCTAACGTTTCGTCCCCAACCGAAATGTCACCGACGTAGCATTGGCGGGTGGACGGAGAGGCCGACATCGCCGCGATCGCCGCGGTCCTGGCAGATCGCCGCCGGTGCAGCGTGCTCATGGCGCTCGGCGACGGCCGCGCCCTGGCGGCGAGCGTCCTGGCCGCGGAGGCCGGCGTGGCCCCCTCCACGGCGAGCGAGCACCTGGCGAGACTCGTCGCCGCGGGGCTGATCTCCGTGGAGCGGCGGGGCCGGCACCGGTACTTCCGCCTGGCCGGCCCGCACGTGGCCGACCTCCTGGAGGCCATGGCGGTGGTGGCGCCGCCGGCTCCGATCCGGTCGCTGGCCGACGAGACGAGGGCCCGGGCCATCCGCGCGGCACGGACCTGCTACGACCACCTGGCGGGGCGCCTCGGCGTGGCCACCATGGATTCGCTGCTCGAGCGGGGATGGCTGGAGGGGTCGGTCGATGGCGCGCCTCGACCCGCCGCCCGGCCGGGCACGCCGCCGCGGATCGGCGGGCTGGCCCTGACGGAGCCCGGCGCCGTGTTCCTCGAGGAGCTCGGGATCGACCTGGACCACCTGCCGCCGCGCCGTCCGGCGATCCGGTTCTGCATCGACTGGAGCGAGCAGCGGCCGCACCTCGCGGGCGCGGTGGGGGCCGCGCTCACCGCGCGGCTGTTCGACCTGGGATGGATCCGCCGCGCGGACCGCAGCCGGGCCGTGCGGGTGACGGAGGAGGGCCGGCGGGGCTTCGCCGAAGCGTTCGGCGTCCGGGTGGCCGAGCACCTCGGCTGACGCGGCCGTCCCGTTCCCGCCCGGCCCCGTCTAGACTGCGGATCGCGCCACGCGACCGCGGACGGCGGCCCGGCAGGTGCGAGCGACCGGATGAACCGTTTCCAGAAGATCGCCATCGCCGCCACGGCGAGCACCTTCGCCCTGATCGGCGTCGGGGCGCTGGTCCGCGCGAGCGGGTCGGGCGCTGGCTGCGGGACGTCCTGGCCGTTCTGTCACGGCGTCGACGCGTTCTCCTACCACGCGCTGATCGAGCAGAGCCACCGGTGGCTCGCGTTCGCCACCGTGGTGCTGGTGGGGTGGCTGGCGGTCCACGCGTTCCGCCGGTACCGGAACGTGCGGCCCCTGTTCCGGGGCTCGATGGTGGCCGCGGTCCTGGTCGTGGCCCAGGCGGCGCTGGGCGGGATCGTGGTGAAGGGCGACCTGAAGCCGACGCTCGTCACCGCGCACCTGGGGACGGCGATGCTCCTGGCCGGGACCCTCGTCTGGCTCGTCGCGACGTCGTTCTGCGACGTGAAGCTGGAGGAGCGCGGCACCGGCCACCTCGTCCACCAACCCGGGTTCGCCCGCCTGGCCGCGGTCACGGCGGCGGCCGCCCTGGCGCTGATCCTGGTGGGCGGCTACGTCCGGGGGCAGAATGCCGGCCTGGCCTTCGGCGACTGGCCGTTGATGAACGGCAAGCTCGTCCCGCAACTGGGCGGCGTGTTCACCACGATGTTCCTGCACCGCGTCCTGGCGGCGGCCGTCGGCGTGCTGGTGGTCTACGTGTGCGTCCGAGCCTGGACCATGGAGCGGCGGTACTTCGACCTGACGCTGTTCTCCACGCTGGCGCTGGGGCTGTACGCGGGGCAGGTGCTGGTCGGCGCCACCCTCGTGTGGACCAAGCTCGCCGGGCCGGCCAGGGTCGTCCACGTGGTGCTGGCCTCGCTGATCTGGGGCTCGCTGGTCGCGCTGGCCACGACCAGCCGCCGCCTGGTGGGTGCGAAGCGGGGCACGGCGCCGACCGAGGCCGAGCGCGCGCGCGAGCCCGCCCCGGCCGGCCAGCGCTCGCTGCGGAAGACCACCGCCGCGTACATCCAGCTGACGAAGCCGCGGATCGTCGTGCTGCTGCTGGTGACCACCGTGCCGACGATGGTCCTGGCGGCGGGGCGGTTCCCGTCGGTCTGGCTCGTGCTGTCCACGCTGTTCGGCGGCACGCTGGCCGCGGCCGGCGCGAACGCCATGAACCAGTTCTTCGACCGTGACATCGACAGCGTGATGCGCCGGACCCGCACGCGGCCGCTGCCGGCCCACGCGATCGCACCCGATCGGGCGCTGGGCTTCGGCTACCTGCTCGGCGTGATCTCGTTCTTCTGGCTGGCCATGATGGTCAACGTCCTGTCGGCGGCGCTCGCGCTGTCGGCGCTCCTGTTCTACGTGCTCGTGTACACGCTCACGCTGAAACGGACGACGCCGCAGAACATCGTGATCGGGGGGGCGGCCGGCGCGGTGCCGGTGCTGGTGGGGTGGGCCGCCGTCACGGGAGGCCTGGGGCTCGCGCCGTGGGTCCTGTTCGCCATCGTGTTCTTCTGGACCCCCCCACACTTCTGGGCGCTGGCCATGCGCTACACGAAGGACTACGCCGCGGCGAAGGTCCCCATGCTTCCGGTGGTCCGGGGCGAGCGGGAGACCACCTGGAACATCCTGCTGTACACCGTGCTGCTGGTCGCGATCACGCTGCTGCTGTTCCCCGTGGCCCGGATGGGGGCGATCTACCTGGTCGCCGCCCTCGGCCTTGGCGGCGCGTTCGTCGCCAAGGCGGCGAGGCTGTGGCGGCGCGCGACGCCGGCCCTCGCGTTCGGCGTGTTCAAGTTCTCGATCACATACCTGGGGCTGCTGTTCGCCGCCGTGGCCGTCGATCGCCTGGTTCCCATCGCGACCTGAGCCGAACCGACCTGCTCAGGGGGCCTCGGCCAGCGCGGTCCGGCGGTCCTCCTCGGCCTCGATGCGCCGCTGGCGGACCTGGTCGTGGCGCAGCCACGCCCCGGCCACCAGCAGCCCGCCGACCAACGCGCTGAGGTCCCCCGCGATCCACATGAACGAGCCGGCCGACGACAGGTCGGCCACCGCGTGCGCGCCGCCCCACGGTGCCGGCAGCGACAGGTAGTGCTGGTACGGCTTGCCCGAAAAGATGGCGAGGGCCAGGAAGGCCTCCAGGGGCATCGCGAGGACCAGATAGATCAGCCGAGCGGGGTGCGACATCTTCCGGGGCGCCGGGTCCAGGCCGACGACCGGCCACCAGAACAGCACCGCGCTGAACAGGTACAGGGCGTGCTCGAGGTCGTGCACCGGGGAGGACTCGAGCGCCGCGTCGTAGAACCCGGTGAGGTGGGTCACGTACTGCACGACCATGAACATCGTGAACGCGACCAGGGGGTGCGTGAGCACGGCCACCGGCCAGCTGTGGAGCACGGGCAGGAGCACCCGGCGGCGGGTCGAGGAGCGGGCCGTCCGCAGCGCCAGCGTCACGGGCGCGCCCAGCGCGAACAGCGGCGCCGCGACGAACATCAGCAGCACGTGCTGCATCATGTGGGTGGAGAAGCTGACGCCCGAATAGGTGTCGACCGGTGAGGCGATCGCGACGAGGCACGCGGCGAGGCCCCCGTACCAGGCCCACACCCGCCCGGCCGGCCACTGCGGACCGTGCTCCAGCCGCCGGAGGCCCGACCAGTACAGAACGGCCGCCGCGACCACGAGCGCCAGGGGCACGGGCTCGAACGCCCAGCCGGTCGCCAGGCGCAGGGGCGAGAACGGCGGCGGGATCGAGGATGCGTGCGCCAGCATCGGCTCCATGCTCCCACTCGCGATCGGCTCGCGCAGCGTCCTGGGCGGGAAGCGAACCGAGCGGCACACCCCTCGTGGTTGTCGATAGAATGCCGCCGCCTGAGCCCCGGATCACCCGGCGGACCGTCACAGACCCGAGGAGCCTTGAGCACGAAGCCTGAACGCGGCCGGAGCTGGAGGCGAGCGCAACTGGGGGCGCTCGCGGTCGGGGCAGGCTTCCTGCTGGCGGCCTGCGCCCCCGACGCCATCACCCAGAACGGGAACAAGGTCCACTCCCTGTACAACATCGTCCTGGTCATGGCGGCGGTCGTGTTCCTCGCCGTCGAGGGCGCGATCGTCTACAACGCGATCCGGTACCGGCGGCGCAAGGGCGACGACGTGCTCCCGGAGCAGTTCCACGGCAACACGAAGATCGAGATCGTGTGGACGCTCGTCCCCAGCCTCATCATCCTGGCCCTGTTCGTGATGTCGATGGTGGTCCTGGCCGACGTCAACCGGGAGCACTCGAACGACCCCCTGACGGTAAGGGTCACCGGATTCCAGTGGCAGTGGCGGTTCGAGTACTTCACGGGCCCCCCGACCGACCTGAAGCCGGAGGGCGTGACCGTCGAGGCCCAGGGCCAGACCCAGCCACCCACGCTGGTGCTCCCCGTCGGCGAGCAGATCCACTTCGAGCTCGAGTCCGCGGACGTGAACCACTCGTTCTACGTGCCCGCCTGGCTGTTCAAGCGCGACATCATTCCGGGGATCCACAACACCTTCGACACGACGATCGAGCCCCAGTACGCCGGCCAGCGGTTCCGCGGGCAGTGCGCCGAGCTGTGCGGCGACTACCACAACGAGATGACGTTCGACGTCGCGACGATGACCCCGACCGACTTCGACGCGTGGATCCAGCGGGAGGCGAAGCAGCAGGCCCAGGGCCCGCAGTGCTCGCCGCAGGGGACCCAGCTGAAGATCGACGCGGTCCCCAGCATCAAGTTCGACACCGACTGCCTGGCTGCGCCGGCCCACCAGCCGGTCACGATCGACTTCACCAACAAGGACACCACGGGAATCCCGCACAACGTCGACATCTACACGAAGGACCCGGCCCAGGGCGGGAAGCACCTAGCGGGCGGGACGAGCGCCACCGACACCATCACGGCGCCGAGCCAGACCACCTACCAGGTGCAGGGCCTGGATCCGGGGAACTACTACTTCCAGTGCGACGTGCACACGACGATGCACGGAGTCTTCGTGGTCAAATGACGACGAGAACCTAGGGGCGTCCGATGGCGGTCATCACACGGGAGAAAACGGTTCAGGAGCCCGGGCGGCGGCGCCGCGCCGTCGTCTCCTGGCTGACCACCACCGACCACAAGCGGATCGGGATCCTGTACATCTCGACGGCGTTCGTGTTCTTCCTGCTGGGCGGGCTGCTGGCCGAGATGATCCGGACGCAGCTGTACAACCCCGACTCCACGCTGTTCAACTTCCACCGCTACAACCAGCTGTTCACGATCCACGCCATCACGATGATCTTCCTGTTCGTGATGCCGGTGACGGTCGGCTTCGCGAACTTCATCGTGCCGCTGCAGATCGGCGCGCCCGACATGGCGTTTCCCCGGGTCAACGCCTTCTCGTACTGGCTGTTCCCGCTGGGCGGGATCCTGATCTGGGCGGGGTTCCTCTCGCCGCAGGGCGCCGCCTCGGGCGGGTGGACCATGTACGCGCCGCTGAACGAGCACCTCACGACGGGGTCGACGCCCGGCTACGGCACCGACCTGTTGATCATGGGCCTGATGGTGCTGGGGGTCTCGTCGCTGCTGGGCGCGATCAACTTCCTGACGACGATCTTCAAGATGCGCGCGCCGGGCATGACGATGTTCCGCCTGCCGATCTTCACGTGGACGTTCCTGGCGACCTCGATGCTGCTGCTGCTGTCGATGCCCGCCTTCACGGCGGCGCTGGCGGCGTTGTTCATCGACCGGAACTTCGGCGGCCACTTCTTCGACCCGGCGGCCGGCGGGAGCGCCATCCTGTGGCAGCACATCTTCTGGTTCTTCGGCCACCCGGAGGTGTACATCCTGATCCTGCCCTCGATGGGCGTGGTCTCCGAGGTCATCCCGGTGTTCTCGCGCAAGCCGCTGTTCGGCTACCGGGCTTTCGTGTACGCCACGCTGGCCATCGCGATGCTCGGGTTCGGCGTGTGGGCGCACCACATGTTCACCACGGGAGTGGTGTATGCGCCGTTCTTCGCGTTCCTGACCGGGGCGATCGCCATCCCCACCGGCGTGAAGTTCTTCAACTGGATCGCGACGATGTGGCGGGGGAAGGTGTCGTTCACGACCCCCATGCTGTTCGCCATCGGGTTCCTGATGACGTTCCTGATCGGGGGCATCGACGGGGTGTTCGTGGGCTCGCCCCCGATCGACTACCACCTCCAGGACACGTACTGGATCGTGTCGCACCTGCACTACGTGCTGTTCGGCGGCAGCGTGTTCGGGATCTTCGCGGCCTTCTACTACTGGTGGCCCAAGATGACCGGCCGGTTCCTCAACGAGACCCTCGGGAAGGTCCACTTCGCCCTCATGTTCATCGGGGCCAACCTGGCCTTCTTCCCGATGCACCTGGCCGGGCTGAAGGGCATGGTCCGGCGGATCGCGAACTACTCGCCGGAGCTCGGGGTCACGTTCCTGAACCGCCTGTCGACGATCGGGGCCTACGTCCTGGGGATCGGCATGATCGTGTTCGCCGCGAACATGCTGGCGTCGTTCCGGAAACCGGCGACGGCGGCGGGCGACGCGTGGGGCCAGGGCAACTCGCTGGAGTGGGCGACGACCTCGCCGCCGCCCGCGTGGAACTTCGACGAGCTGCCGCCGGTGCGCTCGGAGCGGCCCGTCTTCGACGTCCGTCACGGGACGGTCCACGCGCCGGTGGCGGCGGCCGCGCTGCACAGCGGTCAAACGGCGGAAGAGGCCGGGGAGACGCGCCAGTGAGCGTCGAGGCGACGTCCGCGGCGGCGCCGGTCGTGCGTCGGCGCGACCCGATGCCGGCGTCGCTGCTCGGCGTGATCCTGTTCGTGGCGTCGGAGTGCGTGTTCTTCGCCGCGCTGTTCGGCGCGTACTTCACGGTCCGGGCGGGCGCCACCCCGTGGCCCCCGAAGGGCATCGGTGGCCTCGAGGCCTGGCCGATCTCGGCTATCGCCACGTCGCTGCTGGTCCTGTCCAGCGTGACGATGCAGTTCGCGGTGTGGGCCATCCGCCGCGGCGACCGGGCCACGATGCTCCGGTTCCTGAAGCTCACGCTCCTGCTGGGGGCGGTCTTCCTGGGCATGCAGGGCTACGACTACTCGACGCTGGACTTCTCGATCCACGACACGGTGTTCGGGACCACGTTCTTCACGATGACCGGGTTCCACGGCGCGCACGTGGCCGGCGGGCTGGTGTTCATCTACCTGATGCTCGCGCGGGGCTGGTCCGGCCAGCTGACCCGCGAGGACCACACCGGCCTGGAGGCCGCGGCGATCTACTGGCACTTCGTCGACGTCGTGTGGATTGGCCTGTTCTCGACGCTGTACCTGTTGAAGTAGCGATGCGGTCGGCGGGACGGATCTTCATGGCGCTGGCCGGCCTGGCCGTGGTCGCGGCCATCGTGTACGGGCTGGTGGCGAAGGAGCTGGCCGGGGCGGTGATGCTCGGCGTGTTCTCGGTCGCGCTGCTGTACATCGCGACGGTCCTCGAGCACGCCGGGCCCTACGACCGCGCGGAGAACGAGCCCGAGGCCAAGGCCGAGGTCGGGCCAAGCCACCTGTTCCCGTCGTCGTGGTGGCCGATCCTCATGGCGTTCGGGGCCGTGCTGTTCCTCTTCGGGCTGAAGTTCTTCGTGGTGCTCATGGCGCTCGGCGCCGTGGTCTTCGTGTCGGCCATGATCGGGTGGTTCGTGCAGGCGGGCCGCCAGGCCGCCGAGAAGGCCGAGCACGACCGCGCCGAGGGTGCCGGGCACCCGTAGCCCGATGGGGTGACCTCTCGGACGGCCTTTCGCCCCCGAGGCTAGTCCGAAGGTTCACGCCGAAAGTTCCGGATCGGGGTCCGATGGCCCGATGATCGCGGACGCACCCCCGCGTATCGTCGCGGCATGAGCCAGGTGATGAACCCCCCCACAGAAACGAACGTCGTGGACGACGAGTCCTCCGACGCGTCCTACGAACCAGGCTGGTACGCGGTGCTCCGCGGCCCGGTCGTCGCGGCGAGCTACTCCTCCCCCGGCGAGGACTCCACGAGGGCGATGGGCGACGCCGACGACACCCCCGCGCGGGGACTGTTCAAGCGGCACGCGCGGCGCCGCGTCGGCGTCTGAGATCGAGTCGCGCTCGCCTTCGCTATCGCTGTGAGGGCGTGTCCTCCGGAAGGCGGACGCGCCGGAACCACGCGAACAGCGCAAGGTCGTAGGCGATCTTGATCCCGCCCGAGATGACGAACGGAAGCCCGAACGCGACGCGCTGGGCCATGCCGGCCAGCGCCGCCCCGGCCGGACGGACCACGTACCGGGCGGTGTTCGTGTACGCGGCCGCAGCGGGTCGCTCGTCCGGATCCACCAGCGCGGCAACGTACGCCTGGCGGGTCGGCACGTCCATCTGACTCAGCGCGAACCGGGCCAGCACCACCGCGATGGCGAGCGGCAGCGTCGGCGCCAACGGGATGGCCGCCAGCAGGACGTTCGACGGCAGGTGGGTGAACACCATCGTGTTCAGCAGGCCGAACCGGTCGGCCAGGCGTGAGGCCACCAGGAACGACAGCGACTGCAGGATCCCCACGCCGAAGAACACCACCGCCAGCAGCTGGACGGAGACCCCGAACTTCACGCTGAGCCAGTAGGCGATGAAGGCCTGGACGGCGAACCCTCCCGCGAAGGAGTCGACGGCGAACAAGGCCGCCAGCCGAGCCACGGTGGGCCGCGATCGCTCCAGGGGGCGCGGCGGCTTCGCGCCCGGGCCAGGGGGGACGGCGACAGCGGAGGACTCGACCGCAGGCGACAACCGGGTGGCGATGACCGCGCCGATCAGCCCGATGGGCACGAGGACCAGGAACCAGTGGCGTCCGGCGGTCGCCCCGATCCCGTTGTGGCTCAGCAACCCGGGCAGGCCCGCGGCCAGTGCACCAAGCGAGCCCGCGACCGCGGCGACCGCGTTGTACACGCCGAACGCCCGCGTCCGCCGCGCGGACGAGGTCGTGGCGGGCAGCATGGCCTGTTCCAGGGACGTGAAGGGCCCCGACTCGACGACGTCGGTGGAGAGCGTCCCGGCCAGCGCGGCCACGAACAGGACCCAGAACGCGGTGGTGACCCCGAACACGACTCCCGCCGCCGCGAGCCCGACGAACAGCGCGCCGTACAGGCGCCGGCGACCGATCCGGTTCGCGTACCTCCCCACGACGATCGAGGCAAGCGCCGTCCCCGCCAGTACCGCGGCCAGCAGGGCCCCGACCTGCCCGGGCGACCACCCCCGCGCCTTCAGCGAGGCACCCAGGAGCACCGACGTCATGCCGTACCCGGTGGCCCGGACGGCCTGCGCTGCAAGGATCCTGCGCCCGTCACCCGTCAAGCGGGGCCCCCCGTCGATGCTCGTCCGCGCCCGGCCATCCGGCAGAGGTTCCCATTCCGAGCCGCCGACGCGTTGAGCATGTTGACCTGGGGCCGCTCGAGGAGGCCTCGAGTGCCGCTCCGAACCGGCAGCCGCGCCGGCCCGACGATGAGCCGCCAAGCTTGGAACGCCCGCGGTCCCTATGCTTGAGGACATGACGATCCAGCGGATGGACAACGTCAGCATCGTCGTCGACGACCTCAAGGCTGCTATCGCGTTCTTTGTCGAACTTGGTCTGGAGCTAGAGGGCGAGGCGACAGTCGAGGGACAGTGGGTGGACCGCATCGTCGGGCTCGACGGTGTCCGAAGCGACATCGCAATGATGAGGACGCCGGACGGCCGCGGCCGGCTCGAGCTGACCAAGTTTCACTCGCCGCCGGCTACCACCGCTCAGCCGAACGCACCAGTGAACACGCTGGGCATGGGTCGCATCATGTTCGCCGTCGACGACATCGATGCCGTCGTCGAGAGCTTGCAAGCCCATGGCACCGAACTCGTCGGCGAGGTGGTGCAGTACGAGGACAGCTATCGGCTCTGCTACGTCCGCGGCCCCGAGGGCATCATCGTCGCACTGGCCGAGCAGCTCAGCTGAAGCGTTCGAAGCGGGTCACGACCCCGACGACAACTCCGACATCGACGACCTCGACGACAGTACATCCCGCCCTTGCGTCGGGACGATCTAGCTCCTGGGGTTAGATCCCGAGGGAAGCGTCAGCTGAAGTAGTGCCGCCAGCGGCAGAGCGTCAGCCCATGCCAGCGTACTGTCACCTGTCGGTTGCGGGTTCTTGTCGGCGGCACCAGGCGTACAGCGCTTCGTAGACGAACTCGCCGCGCTCCAGCAGGCGGTGGTCGTCGGCTTCCACGTCCAGCCCCCCCACACCGATCGCCTCCAAGCCGGGTCCGAGCGGATCGGTGTTGCGGTCCTCGGACACGTCGGCTGCGTGCACGATCCGAGCCAGGCGGACCAGGGCTGGATCGCCGCCCAGCGAGAAGTCCTCGATCAGCACCTCGAACGAGCACAGCCCGTCGCGGTGGGTGAACTCGGCGCCGGGCGCGTCGAACGACCGGGCTCCCTCGGCCGCCGCCACCTCGAGCACCCGTTCCGCCGGCATGTACAGGATCTCCGCCTCGGCATCGATGAACCGCCGGATCAGCCACGGGCACGCGATCCGGTCGGTCTTCGGCCGCTCCCTGGTCACCCACTTCACGGCAACACGCTCACAGGGGCGGTGTGATCCTCGACAGGCTGTTCAGCCACGGTGTCACCCAGCTCTCCCACAGGCCGCTTACCAGCAGCACGCCGATCCCCACCATGATCGCCCCCGACACCCCCGCGAACCAGTGGTAGTTCCGTTTGATCACGTCCAGCGCGCGCATCAGCCGCTTCACCCCCAGCCCGATCAGGAGGAACGGCAGCCCGAGGCCGAGCGAGTACAGGAACAGCAGCCCGCCACCACGGAACGCTCCCCCCTGGGTCGCCGCGATGGCCAGGATCACGCCGAGCACCGGCCCGATGCAGGGGGTCCACCCCAGCGCGAAGGCCATCCCGAGGGGCAGCGCCCCCGCGGGTCCCGGCCGCACGCGGGACAGCAGCGGCCGCCGCTCCGCGTACAGCGAGGGCGACCCCAGCCGGAATGCGTACAGGATCATGGCCAGGCCGAACAGCAGCACGAACACGCCGGCGATCCGGAGCAGCACGCTCGACTGCAGCGCGTTGCTGATCCCGCTGTTCGGGAACTGCCCGACGACCACGCCGAGCGCCGTGAACACCACGGAGAACCCCAGCACGAACAGCGCCATCGGCAGGACGGAGCTCAGACCGGCCCGCCGCCGCTCCTTCACACCGACGGCGACGGCGACGGCACCGTCCCCGGCCCCGCCATTGGCCACCCGGTCCGGCTCCCCCGCGCTCGATCCCGACACGAACGCTAGGTATCCGGGCACCAGCGGTAGGACGCACGGCGACGCGAACGACAGGACCCCCGCCACGAAGGCCAGGACGGGAGCCCACCACTCGGACAGTCCACGGGTGACGTCGGCGATCATCGGGTCCGCGGCGCGCCAGCCGGCGCTCCCCGCGCCACCAAGTCTACGGACCTCCCCGTCCCACGGGATGCCGGAAACGGCCCGCCCTTGAGGCGATCCTCCCGGCCTGAGTTGCGATCTTCGGGCCTCCGTCGGATAGTCTTGGCGACGCTTGTGAATGCCTTCACAAGGAAGACCGCCCGGCCTCCGGCCTGGACACCGCCCCGGGGCGATCCCTGCGGGGGCGTGCCTGGCGTCGGTAGAATGCCCGGGCCTGTGAACGACGAGGACCGCTCGAGATGAGGCTCTACCCCAAGAGGCTCCAGCCGATGGTCGACCGCGGGAACCGTTTCCTGCGGGAATTCGAGTGGACCTGGACCGCCGCAGTCGTGTTCTCGGTGGGGCTCGCCTTCGTCTCGATCATCTTCCTGGCGGTGATCCCGTCGTTCTGGCTGTACTTCGCCGACCAGACCCTCCGGCTGAAGTCCTTCTGGATGGTGAAGCTGAAGGAGGCGCTGGCCGCGGGGTGGATCACGACGTGGTTCGGGATCTTCTTCCTCACGGGGTACCTCCTGCAGCGGCACCGCCAGAAGCTCAGGGGAACCGGCGGCGAGACGCGCCCCTCCGGGGGATACCGATGAGGAGAGTGAGCTAGCCCGTGCCGTTCAACAAGACCGAGGTGGACATCCACACGGACTACCGGGTCCAGGCCGTCGACACCGCCTGGCTCCAGGAGGGCGTGAAGTCCCCCAAGCACCTCATGCTGGACCCGGAACCCTGCATCCTGTGCCGGGCCTGCGAGGACGTGTGTCCGTGGAACTGCATCTACATGCTCGACCCGGGCATCGTGCAGGAGTCCGAGACGGACGCGCAGAAGGCCGAGGTCGACCAGACGTTTGCCGTGTTCATCGTCGACGACAACGCGTGCACGCGGTGCTCGGTGTGCGTGGAACGGTGCCCCAGCGATTGCCTGTACTATGCGCGCCTGCCGGACGAGCGGGAGGCCGCGGCGCCCCGCACGATGGGCGCGGTCCCGATGTCGCAGCAGCAGCCGGAAGCCTGAGGAAGCCTGGACATCTGAGCAGCGCGAGGGGAAGAGGACCGGGGTGAAGCTGAAGCCGCCATCACCGATGGAGTTGCTGGACAAGGTCCGCGACACCGAGGTGTGGAAGTCGGTCTTCCGTCCCGGTTCCATCTTCCGGAAGGGCTACAAGGACACCTCCCGCGACCGCTCGCTCGCGATGATGAACAACGTGCTGTACCACCTGCACCCGGTGAAGGTGAAGCGGCACGGGCTGAAGCTGACCTACACGTTCTGCCTGGGCGGCATCTCGTTCTTCCTGTTCATCATCCTCACGGTCACGGGCATCTTCCTGATGTTCTTCTACCGGCCGGCGGCCGACCTCGGCGGGGCGACCGCGTACGCCGACATGCAGCGCATCTCGACGACCGTGTTCTTCGGGGACCTGGTCAGGAACATCCACCGGTGGGGCGCCCACCTCATGGTGTTCAGCGTGACGCTGCATATGGCCCGGGTGTTCTACACGGGCGCGTACAAGCCGCCGCGGGAGTTCAACTGGGTGGTCGGGGTCCTGCTCCTGTTCCTGACGCTCGGCCTGTCGTTCACCGGCTACCTGCTGCCGTGGGACCAGCTCTCGATCTGGGCGGTCACGGTGGGGACGTCGCTCGGGGGCTACGTGCCGCTCGTGTCGAAACAGACGCAGTTCCTGCTGCTCGGCGGGGTGAACGTGGGGCCGAACACGCTGCTGCGATGGTACGTGCTCCACGTGCTGGCGCTGCCGTTCGTGCTGGTGATCTTCCTGGCGGTCCACTTCTGGCGGATCCGCAAGGACGGCGGCATCTCGGGGCCCCTCTGATGGCGCGAGAAGAGCTTCCCCAGGACAAGGAGACGTACGACCGCGTCCTGGCGGAGGAGCTCGGCAAGGGCACCAGCCAGCGCGTGGCGGAGGGCCGGGCCCGCTCCGCGGCGGTCAAGGCCTACCGCGCCGCGCACGGCGAGGCCGGGCCCCGGCCGGCGGCTCCGCGCCAGCCGGCGGCTGCCGCGGCGGGCGGGGACGGGGCGTCCGGCGACGGA
>JBJMLO010000016.1:0-190323 GCA_045805265.1 Actinomycetota bacterium | reverse complement strand
GCGACCGAGCGGGGTTTCGGTCACATCCGCCGGTTCGGCCCGAAAACGAGGCCCTGGGAGCCCCGTAGAGCCCCGTTCGAGCAAGGGGAAGGCATCTGGGTTCCCTCCGGCGGGCCGGTCCACCGGCGTCCGGCTCGCCGGTTCGGGTTCCGGACGATCATCACGGGAAAGGAGGTGAGGGCCCTTCCGTCGCGGCCACTCATCGTGAGGCAACGATGCACCCGTTCGCGGCCACCTTGACGTGAGGCAACTAGGCAGGCTCGGCCGGGCCGGTTGAGTCGGCGCGGACGAGGAACTCGAGTACCAGCTCCGCGAACCTCCGGGGCATCTGTTCGTCGAGCGGGATCATGCCGCCCGCCACCTCCACGTACTCCGCCTGTGGCAGGTATCGCTGGAGCTTCTCCTGGTCGGGCCTCGCCGCCCAGTCCTCGCTGCCGCAGATCAGGCGAACCGGGCCCTTGATGTTCGGCAGGCGGTCCTCGATGTGGAACGCGTTCACGGCGGAGTGGCCGTCCTCCACGCGGTCCAACCCCCGCTTCAGCGCGTCGATCACGAACCGCGTCAACAGGTCCGGCTGGTCCTTCGGGTAGAACCACTCGCGCTTCTGCCACAGCTCGGTGAGGTGGCTGCCGTCCGGCTTCACCTCGACCTCGTCGATGGTCGGCCACTCGCGCTTGCGACCCTCCTCGTCGGGACACGTCGTCCCGGACAGCACGAGCTTCCGGACGCGCTCGGGGTGGGACCCGGCCACCTCGACGGCGACGACTCCGCCGGTGTGGTGGCCCACCAGGTGCGTCCGGTCGATCTGCAGCGCGTCGAGGAGCCCGATCACGCCGGCGCCGAACAGCGGCAGGCTCGACGGCTCGTCGGGCTTGTCCGAGTCGCCGAACCCGATGGTGTCCATGGCGATCGCGCGGTACCCGCCCGCCGCGACCACGGGGATCACGTCGCGGAACTCGTCCCACGACCGCGGGGTCTGGTGCAGGAACAGGACCGGCTCGCCTTCGCCGGCCTCCGCGTAGTGGATCCGCCCAACCGGCGTCTTCGCGAATGCGCGTTCGATCTCGGTGGTCGCCACTCATCCCCCTTGGGTGCTCGGCAGGTCGTACAGGGTCAGCGCTCTTCCCGGCGGTTGCGCGCGCGGGCGGGAGCCTTGCGTCCGGGGCCGGGCGAGTCCCCGGAAGACTCCGCCGCAGCGTCGCCGTCGGCCGGCGGGATCGCGAGGCCGTTCGGCGGCGCCGACTCGCACAGCGCACGCCACTTCGTGATCGAGATGTCGGGCCGGTAGAGCCGTTCCGGGGGAGCGTCCATGACGTTCACCATCCAGTCGTCCTGCCCGGTGAACTGCCCGTGGAAGAGCCACCGGATCGCGCCGAGGTACCGCATCTTGAACAGGGCCCCGGCCACGCCGGTCTTGAACTCGACGAACATCTGGATGTAGCGGTAGCGGTCGTCGTCGACCGGCACGTACCACTCGTAGTGGATGAACCTCGTGTGCACGATCCGCAGCAGCCCCGGGAGGCGGATGTGCTGGTTGCCGGGCACGTCCATCGCGGCGATCACCGGGTCGACCTTCTTCGCGGCCTTGGACGGCTTCGTGTGGAGCATGCTGCCGCCAGCCTTCCACCACCGCTTGTTCGTCCACGTCCCGAGTCCGGGGAACTCCGCCTCCATGTAGGCCTCGTCCTGGACCCGGGTGATCCAGCCGTCGTCGGTTGGGATGACGCGGGTCTTGCTCCACGTCGGCATGACCTTGAACATGCGCCACAGCGACGTGCGGTGGAGGTACTTCGCGTGCCCCTCGTCGAAGCCGTTCTCGGCCGCGAACCGCCACCCGCCGCGGCGCACGTGGACGCGCCCCCCCAGCGAGAAGTCGTTCTCGAGCAGCTCCTTCGGGATGGCCGACTCGACGGGCGGGGGGTCGCCGGTGCCGTCGCCGATGAAGATCCAGACCAGCCCGAGGCGTTCCTCCACGGGGAACGTCTCGACGCGGATCTTGCCGCAGATCGGCGAGTCGGGGCCGTCGGTGATGACGGCCTTCAGCACCCCGGACTCCAGGTCGTAGGTCCAGCCGTGGTACGGGCACGACAGCGTTCCCGGGAACTGCTGGCTGCCGAGCGAGAGGGGCACACCGCGGTGGGGGCACCGGTCGTGGAGCGCCCGGACCTTTCCGCGCTCACGCATGAACACGATGTCCTTGCCGAGGAGCTTGATGCCCACGGGCTTCGAGCCGATCTCCCGGGACCAGGTGACGGGGTACCACCAGCTCCCCGGGAGGCCAAGCGTCGAGGCCTCGTAGACCGGCCACGTCGACCAGTCGGTCCGGCCCACCGAGGACTCCAGGTCGGGGAGCTCGCCGGGGCTCCTCGGTGCGGTGCGGGCGCGCGATCGCGAGCCGTCGCGATTCCCGTTCCCGGAAGTGTCTGCGGGCGCGCCGGCAGGGATGTCCGGTTCCACGTCGTCGCGGCGACCCATTGCTCCCTCCGATTTCCCTGCGAGGCCGGGGTGGGCCCGGCGACCGGCGGGCGGGCGGCGACCGCATCCATCCCCCGTGCGGCGAGGGCTATCATACGGCCCGGTTCCCAGATGACGCTACGCCGCCTGCTCCTCCTCGCCGCCGTCATCGCGCTCGTCGCGAACCGTCGCCGCGTGGTCGCATCGCTCGTGCGCCGGACAGGGACGAACGTCCACACCGAGCGGGCGTCGCCGTCCGGGACATGACCGCGCCGGCCGCCCTGAAGGTCGCGTCGGCCGAGCTCTCCGCCGAACAGCGGGCCTGGCTGGTGGCCGCCTGGGCCAGCATCGACGACAAGGCGCTCCGCGCCCTCGCGGCCGAGATGACCTCCATCCCCAGCCCCACCGGCGAGGAGCGCGCACTCGCGGAGTTCCTCGCGGACCGGCTCCGGTCGGCGGGTCTCGACGCCCGGTACCAGCCCATCGACGACCGGCAGGGGAACGCGGTCGGAAGGCTCGAGGGCGCCGGGGAGGGGCCGGACCTGCTGCTGTACGCGCCGATCGACACGCTGACCGCCGGCAGCGCCGGCGAAGACGTCCCGTGGATCGGCCCGGAGCTGCGCCCCGACATGCGGCCCGAGGCCACGTTCGACGGGAACTGGGTGGTCGGCCTGGGGGCCGCCAACCCGAAGGGCCACGGCGCGTGCCTGATCGCGGCCGCTGAGGCAGTGGCAGCTGCGGGCCTCCCGCTGCCGGGGTCGCTGTTGGTCGGGATGGGCGCAGGCGGGATGCCGACCAACCGGCGCGACGCCGATCAACTCGACCGCTGGAACGCCGGCCAGGGCGCCGGCTGCTCGTTCCTACTCGAGCAGGGCGCGCACGCCGACTTCGCGCTCATCGCCAAGCCCGGGTGGAGCGTCGACTGGGAGGAGGTCGGTCTGTGCTGGTTCCGGGTCCGGGTGCGTGGGCTGTACGGCTACGTGGGAGCCCGCCACCGCATCCCGTACCGGAACCCGATCGTGCACGCGGCGACCGTGGTCCAGGAGCTCGAGGCCTGGTTCCCGCAGTACGCCGAACGGAACACCTCCGGGCTCGTGGCGCCGCAGGGTCAGGTGGGGCACATCCGGGGCGGGTGGGAACGGACGGCGTCGCTCTCGCCGGCCGCTTGTGACCTCCTGGTGGACCTTCGGGTGAGCCCCCGGACCGCGCCGATCGAGGTCCGCCGGCAGTTCGGCGCCGAGATCGAGGCGATCCGCGGACGCCATCCGGATATCGAGCTCGACTGGGACATGGTGCTCGCCATCCCCGGCACGAGCACGCCCCCGGACACGTGGATCGTCCAGTCGACGGCCCGTGCCTGGGAGGCGGTCGAGGAACGCCCGTACGAGCCGCCCCCGGGGTTCACGAGCGGGGCCACCGACGCGAACATCCTGCGGAACCGGGGCATCCCGACGGCGCGGATCGGCATGCCGAAGCTGGTCAGCCCGGACGGCCGGGAGGTCGACTTCGCGCTGGGGATGAATGCGGTGGACGTCGGGAACATGGCCCGCCTGACCAGGGCGATCGTGTACGCCGTCGTCGACACGTGCGGGCGGACGCGGCGGGACATCGGGCTCGACGGTTAGCATCTGCCGGTCGGAACGGGAGGAGGTTCGTTGGAGAGCCTGTGGACCGATGTCCTCGGCGTCGAGTTCGCGCAGCGGTTCGTCGATGCCAACGGCGTCCGCACCCGGGTGCTCGAGGCAGGCGATCCGGCGAACCCGCCGCTGGTGTTCCTGCACGGCGTCAACGGCCATGCCGAGGCCTACCTCCGGAACATCGGCGCGCATGCCGCGGACTTCCACGTGCTGGCCGTCGACATGATCGGCCACGGGCTGACCGACAAGCCGCTCGACCGGGACTACGAGATCCCGACCTACGTCTCGCACCTCCTGGACCTGTTCGACGCGCTGGGGTTCGACCGGGTGAACCTGTCGGGCGAGTCGCTCGGGGGGTGGGTGTCGATCAAGCTGGCGGCGTCGCACCCCGATCGCCTGCGACGGCTGGTGTTGAACACCCCCGGCGGGCTCAACGCCGAGCCGGCGGTCATGGAGCGGCTGAAGACGATGACGCTCGACGCGGTCACGGAGCCCACCCGGGAGAAGGTCCAGAAGCGCGTGGAGTGGCTCTTCAAGCACAAGGACGCCATTCCCCCGGACCTGGTCGAGACGCGGTTCCGCATCTATTCGCAGCCCGGCTACCGCGAGGTCACGGAGCGGATCCTGTGCCTCCAGGAGATGGACATCCGGAAGCGAAACCTGGTCACGGAGGACGACCTGCACGCGATCTCGACGCCCACCCTGCTGGTCTGGACCGTCGACGACCCGCTGGCCGGGATCGAGGCGGGGGAGTGGTGCCGGGACAACATCGCCGGGTGCCAATGGCTGCTGCTGGCCGAGAGCGGCCACTGGCCGCAGTTCGAGGAGCCGGCCGAGTTCAACCGTGTGCACCTGGAGTTCCTTCGGGGGTCGTGATGCTCCGGACGCTCGACGAGAAGGTCGACCCCGCCGCCGCGGCGCTCGTCGTCGTCGACGTCCAGAACGACTTCTGCCACGACGGGGGGGCGTTCGCGCGAATGGGCCGCGACGTGGAGCCGATCCGGGGGATGGTCCCCCGGCTGCAGGAGCTCATCGACTCCGCCCGGACGGCCGGCGTGCCGGTCATCTTCCTCGCGTACACGCAGAGCGACGCCACGGAGTCCGACGTGCTCGTAGAGCAGCGGTCGCGGGGGCGGGCGGGGCTGCCGTACTGCCGGGAGGGAACGTTCGGCGTCGAGCTGTACGAGGTCGCGCCGAAGCCGGGGGAGGCGGTGATCGCCAAGCGCCGCTACAGCGGGTTCGTCGGGACCGACCTCGACGTGATCCTGCGGAGCACCGGGCGGCGGACGCTCGTGATGACCGGGATCGCCACGAACGGGTGCGTGGAGGCCACCGCCCGGGACGGGTTCATGCTCGACTACTACATCGTGATGGTCGACGACTGCTGCGCCTGCTACTCGGCCGACCTCCACCAGGCCACGCTGACGAACTGCCGTGACGCGTGGGGCGTGGTGGCGACCAGCGACGAGCTGATGTCGATCTGGGGCGGGGTCCGGGAGGCGGTGGGGGGTTCGCGATGACGGTGAAGAGCCTCGGGTACGTCGGGGTCCACAGCGGGCGACTCGACGACTGGGCGGACTTCGGTTCGGCCGTGATGGGGATGGAGGTCGTCCCCGACACGGGCGCGTCCGTGCACCTCCGGATGGACGACCGCTTCTCGCGATGGATCGTGGTGCCGTCCGACCGCGAGGGGCTGGGGTTCATCGGCTGGGAGGTCGCGGATGCCGCAGCGCTCGACGAGGTGGGCGGCGCGCTCGAGGCGGCCGGGGTGGCGGTCCGGGAGGGCACCGACGAGGAACGCGCCGAGCGCCGAGTCGGCGGCCTCCTGGTCTCGTCCGATCCGGCCGGCAACGCGCTCGAGTTCCACCATGGACAGGCCGGCGGAGAGCGCTTCCAGCCCGGCAGGGAGATGACCGGGTTCCGCACCGGCGATCTCGGGATGGGGCACCTCGTCATGGAGGTTCCCGACCCCACGGCCGAGTGCGACTTCTACGTCGACGTGCTGGGGTTCCGGATGAGCGACCACCTGAAGGAGCTCCTGTACTTCCTGCGGACCAACCCCCGGCACCACAGCATCGGTATCGCGCACATCGGCGGCGACCCCCGCCTGCTGCACGTGATGCTCGAGGTGAACTCGCTGGAGGACGTCGGCCGGGCCTTCGACCTCGCGCTGGACCGACGGCTGCCGATGTCGACGCTCGGCGTCCACACGAACGACCAGATGCACTCGTTCTACGTGCAGACGCCGTCCGGCTTCGAGATCGAGTACGGCTTCGGGGGTCTGGTGGTGGACGACGCGACGTGGCAGACGACCGCCATCGACCAGCCCAGCGTGTGGGGCCACCACCAGCTGGACATGACCGCACCACCCGGTCCGCGCGCGTTCCGGAAGCGGACGGGATGACGGCGCTCCCGGGGTGAACGCCTCCGGGGAGGCCGAGGCCGAGGGCCGGGGCCGGCTCGAGTTCGGGGTGAACCTCAACAACCGCGCCCCGCTGCTGACCGAGGGGTACGGAGTCGCGGACCTGGTGGACCTCGGTGTGCTGGCCGAGCAGAGCGGCTTCCACTCGCTGTGGGTCGGCGACAGCCTGCTGGCCCGCCCCCGCCACGACCCACTGGTTCTGATGGCGGCGTTGTCGCAGCGAACGTCGGACGTCCGGCTCGGGACCGCGTGTCTGGTGGTGTCGCTCCGCGACCCGTTGTACCTGGCGATGGCCTGGGCCACGATCGACCACCTCAGCGGGGGGCGGACGGTGCTGGGGGCCTGCGCGGGGAACGCCGCCGAGGAGGGAGTCCGCCGCGAGTTCACGGTCCAGGGCCTCGACGTCCGGAGCCGCGTGAGCCGGTTCGAGGAGACGCTGGCCGTTCTGCGGGAGCTGTGGACGAAGGGTTCCGTGACGTTCCACGGCAGGCACCTGGACTACGACGACGTGGCGTTCTTCTCGGGGACCGAGATCGAGCCGCTCCGGCCGGTGCAGAACCCGCCGCCGATGTGGGTCGTCTCGAATCCCCGCATCGGCGGCCTGGACCCGGACGCCACGCGTCACCGGGTGGCGACGGCGGCGCGCCGGATCGTGCGCCTCGGCGACGGGTGGATGACGTGCTGCCGCGCCACGCACCCCGAGGAGGTGGCCGAGCAGGTGGCGGCGATCCGCGCGGCGGCCGCGGAGGCCGGGGAGGACCCGGACCGGTTCGACGTGGCCTACCAGGTGACCGTGAACGTGGGCGAGTCCCGCGACGACGCGGCGCGGGCATTCGGCGAGTTCATCTCCGCCTACTACCCGGAGTTCGGCTCGCAGGTCGACCTGTCCGACTGGGGGCCGGTCGGGACCCCCGACGACGTCGCAGCGTGGATCCGCACGTTCGCCGAGGCCGGTGTGAACCGGTTCCTGTGCCGGTTCGCCTCGATGGACCAGCCGGGGCAGGTCGCGCGGTTCGCTCGCGGCGTGCTGCCCGCGGTGTCGGGCGGGTGAGGGACCGATGGCGCTGAAGGAGCCGTCGCGGGAGCAGGTGGCCGAGCTGGCCCGGCACTTCGGTTTCGACATGAGCGACGAGGACGTCGCCGAGTTCCGCGACATGGTGGCCGGCGGCCTGGCCATGTACCGGCCGCTGGAATCCCAGCCGGACCACGTCCCCGAGGTGCGGTATCCGCGGACCGGCGGGCGGTTCCCCACGGCGGAGGAGGACCCGCTCCACGCCTGGTACGTGAAGACGTCGGTCCGCGGCGCGGCGGAGGGGAAGCTCGCCGGGCGGCAGGTGGTGGTAAAGGACACGATCTGCCTGGCGGGGGTACCGATGATGGACGGGTCCTCGACGCTCGAGGGCTACGTGCCCGACGTGGACGCCACGGTGGTCACCCGGATCCTGGACGCTGGCGGCGAGATCGTGGGCAAGGCCAACTGCGAGTGGTTCTGCTACTCGGCCGGGAGCAACACGAACGCCACCGGCCCCACGCGCAACCCGTGGAAACCCACGCACACGTCGGGCGGGTCGTCGTCCGGATGCGCCGCGATCGTCGGCTCGGGCGAGGTAGCGATGGCGCTCGGCGGCGACCAGGGCGGTTCGATCCGCACGCCCGCAGCGTTCTCGGGTGTCTACGGCATGAAGGCCACCCACGGCCTCGTGCCGTACACCGGGATCTTCCCCACCGAGCACACGCTGGACCACGTGGGGCCCATGACCTCGAGCGTGGCCGACAACGCGCTGCTGCTGGAGGTGGTGGCCGGCGAGGACGGGCTCGACCCGCGGCAGTACGGGCCGGTCCCGCATCCGTACGCGGAGTCGCTCGACGTCGGCGTCGAGGGCCTGCGCGTCGGGGTGCTGGCGGAGGGGTTCGGCCAGTCAGGGTCCGAGGCCGACGTCGACGACGCCGTCCGCGAGGCGGCCGCGCGGCTCGAGGGCCTGGGGGCGAAGGTCGAGGAGGTCTCGATCCCGATGCACGGGCTCGGCGTCACCGTGTGGGCGCCGGTGATCGTGGAGGGCGCCCTCGAGCTGATGTTCAAGGGCGACGCTGTGGGGACCGGGTGGCGGGGCCTGTACGTGGGGAGCATGGCGAAGGCCCACTCCGCCTGGCGCACCCAGTCGAACTCGTTCCCGGACCTGCTGAAGCTGGGGATGCTGATGGCCGAGTACGTGACCCGGAACTACGGACGGCACTACTACGCGAAGGCCCAGAACCTGGCCCGGAAGCTCCGCGAGGAGTACGACCGCGCGCTGGTCGACCTGGACCTGCTGCTGATGCCCACCAACCCCATGAAGGCGCCGCCGCTGCCCGGACCGGACGCCACGAAGGCCGAGTCCATGTACCCGGGATTCGACTCGGTGACGAACACGGCGCCGTTCAACATCACGGGCCACCCGGCGATGTCCGTGCCGTGCGCGGTGCGCGACGGGCTGCCGGTCGGGATGCAGCTGGTCGGCCGGTGGTACGACGAGCCCGCCATCTACCGGGCCGCCTCGGCAGTCGAGCGGTCCGCGGACTGGAAAACCCTCTGACCCTTCGCGTCCTCGACCTGACCGACGAGGCGGGGATCTTCGCGACCCGGATTCTGGTCGGTCTCGGCGCGGACGTCCTGCGCGTCGTGCCTCCCGGTGGCGACCCGATGCGCGCGTGGCCCGGTGGCGAGGCGGCGTTCGCGCACTGGAACGCGGGGAAGCGGATGGCGTGCCTCGACCCCGCGAGCGGGACAGACCGGGAGGAGCTGCTCGCGCTGGCGAACCGGGCCGACGTGCTGATCGAGAGCACGACGGACGGAACGGGAACGGCGTGGCGGATCGACCGGGACGAGGTGGCCCGACGGGCTCCGTCGCTCGTTCACGTCGTCGTGACGCCGTTCGGGCTGACCGGACCGCGGGCATCGTGGAAGGCCACGGACATGGTTGCCTGCGCTGCTGGCGGCATGATGGCGCTGTCCGGCGAGCCCGACGGCCCGCCGATGGTTCCGCCGCGGGAGCAGGCGTACCACCTGGCGGGGGCGAACGCGGCGATCGGCGCGCTGCTAGCGGTGGCGGCCCGGCGCCGGACCGGCCTCGGCCAGCTGGTGGACGTGTCGATGCAGGAGGCCGTGGCCTCGACGCTCGAGTACGGCGCGCTGCTGTACATCCACCGGGGCGAGGTCCATCGCCGCGACGGCAGCCGGTATCCGCACGTGCCGCACCGGCTGTTCCGGTGCCGCGATGGCTTCGTGGCAGGCGGCTACGGCGGCAGCCCGCGGATGTGGACCGGCCTGGTCGACTGGATGGCCGAGCACGGGAAGGCCGGAGGGCTCGACGGGCCCGAGTGGGCGGACGGCGTGGCCCGATTCGCCGACCGCCGCCGGATCGACGAGGTCGTGGAGGCGTTCACGCGCGGGTTCGACAAGGCGGCGTTCGCCGACGAGGCCCAACGCCGGCGCCTCGCCTGGGCCTCCGTCGACGAACCCGCCGAGGTCGCCGTCAATCCCCAGCTCGCCGCGCGGAACTTCTTCATCGAGGCCCGCTCGGGATCGTCGCGCGCTCGCGACGCCGGGTTCGCCGTCCGCGATGTGGGGTCGGAGGGCCGGGCGCTCCGCCTGCGCATCCCCGGGTCGCCGGAGCCCGGCGTGGTCCCGGAGGACTGGCGGGCGGACGGTGCCGATGCGGACGTCCCTACGTCGGGATCCACCGGCGTCCCGACGGTCACACGTAGCGGCGCCCTGGTCGGCCTCCGGGTCCTGGACCTGACGTGGGTCCTGGCCGGTCCGTACGCGACGATGATCCTGGCCGACCACGGCGCGGACGTCATCAAGGTCGAGTCGCGCCACCGGCCCGACCCGACGCGGTTCTCGGGGACGATGCACCTGACCCGGGAGGGGGGCTCGGACCCCGACCGCAGCGGCTACTTCAACAACTTCAACCGGAACAAGCGGGGCGTCGCGCTGAACCTGCGCCACCCGCTGGGCATGGAGCTCCTCACGCGGCTGGTCCCGCGGTGCGACGTGGTTGTGGAGAACTTCAGTGCAGGGCTCCTGGAGCGGTGGGGGCTGGGGTACGAGCGGCTCCGGACGTTGCGCCCGGACCTGATCCTCGTGAGGATGGCCGGCATGGGACAGACCGGGCCGTGGCGGGATCGGGTGACGTACGCGGATGCGCTGGCGGCGGTCGCCGGGATCACCGCCGAGACGGGGCCGCGCGGCGGCGATCCCGCCGGGGTCGCGTTCGGTCTGGGCGACATGGTCGCCGCGCTGCACGCCGTCGCCGGGACCCTGGCGGCGCTGGAGGAGCGCGCCCGGACCGGAGCGGGCCGCGAGATCGACCTGTCCCAGCTGGAGGCCATGGCCGCGCAGACGGGCACGGCCCTACTGGAGGCCGCCGCCGGCATCTCGTCGACCTCCTACGACGGCAACCGGCATCCCCGGATGGCGCCGCACGGCGCGTTCCCCTGCGCGGGGGACGACGCGTGGTGCGCCGTGGCCGTACAGACGGAGCAGCAGTGGGGCGCGATGGCCCGCCTGGTCGGCGGCCCCGACCTCGAGGCCGACCCCCGGTTCGCGACGCTGCCGGACAGGAAGGCGAACGAGGACGACCTGGACGCCGCCGTGGCCGTCTGGACCCGGGGACGAACGGCGGCCGCGGCCGCCGCGGAGCTCCAGTCGGCCGGCGTCCCGGCGGCGCCGGTCGAGGACGGCCGGGATCTCGTGGACGGCGACGAGCACCTCCGCGCTCGGGGGTTCTACGTCCCGCTCCGCCACCCGGCCGCCGGCGAGATCCTCCACGAGGGGCTCGCGGTCCGTCTCACCGGAACCCCGGGCGGGGTGCACCGGCCGGCCCCGCGCCTGGGCGAGCACACGGACGAGGTCCTCGCCGAGCTCCTCGACATGGGGGCGCCGGAGATCGAGGAGCTGCGGGCCGCCGGGGTGCTCGAGTGACGCCGCCATCGGACGACGCGCCGGGGCCCCTCCGGCACCTGTCGGTGGAGTTGGAGGACGGCGTCGCGGTCGTGACCCTCGACCGGCCGCCGGTGAACGCCGTGGACCTGGAGGTCATCGCGGAGTTCCTCGCCACCGCGGAGTCCCTCGCGGCGGACGCCGGCGTCCGCGCCGTGGTGATCACCGGAACCGAGCGGGCGTTCTGCGCGGGGGCCGACGTGTCGATGATGCGGGACCTCTCCGTGCAGAACCACCGCAAGGTACGGCGGTGGATCCACGTCCAGGCCGCGCTGGAGGACATGCCAAAGCCCGTGATCGCGGCCATCCGCGGGTACGCGCTGGGCGGCGGCGCGGAGCTGGCGCTGGCCTGCGACCTCCGCGTGGCCGCGTCCGACTCCGTCATCGGGTTCCCCGAGATCGAGCTGGGTCTGTTCCCCGGCGCCGGCGGGACCCAGCGGCTGTCGCGGGCTGTCGGCCCGGCACGGGCCCTCCGCCTGATGATGCTGGGGGAGCGGCTCTCCGGGGACGAGGCCGCCGCACTCGGGCTGATCGACGTCGTCGTCGAGGACCGGGCGGAGGTGCTGCCAACCGCGCTGGAGCTGGCGCGGACCCTGGCCGCCCGGGCCACCAGGACCATCGGCCTCCTGAAACGGGCCGTTCGGGGCGGCGTCGGCCGCCCGCTCGAGGAGGGCCTCGCGATCGAGGAGCAGGCCGTCTTCGAGCTGATCAAGACCGAGGACGCGCGCGAGGGGCTCCAGGCGTTCCTCGACCGCCGTCCCCCCCGGTTCACCGGGCGCTGAGCGGGAGCGGCCTCGGTGCGGGCGGCGGTGGTCCGGATGTGGGGCGAGCTCCCGACCGTCGAGGAGGTCGACGATCCTGTCCCGGAACCCGGCGAGGCCCAGGTGCGGGTCGCGGCCGCCGCGGTGGGCCACGTCGACCTGGACATCATGCGTGGGGGGTTCTACCGACACCCGGCCCTCCCGTACGTCCCCGGCGTCGAGGGCTCGGGGACCGTGCTGGCATCAGAGCGCTTCCCGCAGGGGGCCGAGGTGTGGTTCCGGGGCGCGGGGCTCGGGACGGTCACGGATGGGACGTGGGCGGAGCTGGCGGCGGTTCGCGAGGTCGCCCTGATGCCGGTCCCCGACGGGGTGCCCCTGCCGGTCGCCGGCTGCTTCTTCTCCGCGGCGACGTCGGCCCACGCCGCGCTGCACGACGTCGGCCGGGTCCGTCCCGGGGAGCGGGTGGCGGTCCGGGGCGCGGCCGGCGGCGTCGGCTCGCTGGCAGTCCAGCTCGCCCAGCGGGCCGGGGCGGCGGAGGTGGTTGGGATCGTGTCGCGACCCGGACGGGCGGGCGCCCTCCCGGAGGGGACACGCGCGGTCGTCGGTTCGGGGGCCGCGATCGTCGAGGAGGTGCGGGCCGAGGGCGACGGAGTGGACCTGATGGTCGACACGGTCGGCGGACCGGGGCTTGCTGAGCTCGTGGAGGGCGTCGCCCCCGGTGGGCGGATCGTCCTGGTCGGCTACACCGCCGGGGTGCGAACGGAGATCGATCTCTCCAGGCTGATGCAGCGAGACGTCCGGCTCCTCCCCCTCAACATGATCCGTCGGGAGCGGGAGGCCCGCGCCGTCGCGGCGGAGCTGCTCGGACAGCTGGGCCGGGGCGAGCTGACGCTGGAGGTCACGACGTTCCCTCTGGCGGAGGTCCGCCGCGCGCTCGACGCGCTGGAGCGCGGCACCGCCCGCGGGCGCCTCGTGCTGGAGCCGTGACGCGGGCGATCAGTCCGCCAGGGTCACCCGTCCGTTGCGGAGCACGTCCCCGTCGGGTCCCAGGCCGTCGAACGCGAACCAGGCCGCCTGCCGCCACACGCGCGTGGTGAAGGCTTGGCCCGGACGGATGGGCGCGGCGAACCGAACGGCGACCTCCCGGATGCGCTCCGGCCCGCCGGCCAGCTCGACGACGGGCTGCAATGAGATCGACAGCAGGCATAGGCCCTGGACGATGATCCCTGGCAGGCCGACCGATCGCGCGAACTCGTCGTCGACATGGATCCGATTGTCGTCGCCGGCCGCCGCGGAATACTCGAACGTGATGTTCGGGTCGAGCTCGACGGTCCGCTCGAGGTCCGGCGGGGGCGGCTCGGGCGCGGGTTTCCGTGCCGGCTTCGGGGCGGCAGCCGGCCTCGCTGCCGGAGCGACCCCGGCCGCCGTGCCGCGGGAGACGACCACGACCTCCTGGTCGGCCACCGGCTTCCCGTCGCCGTCCGTCGTGGCCAGCGCGATCACGAACACCTCGTTGGCGCCCCTTTCCTCGACCGACACCAGGCGGCCGACCGAGCGGAGGAGGTCGCCGGCGCGGATCGGCCGGTGCAGGCGCATGCGCTGCTCGCCGTGCACGGTCCGTCCCACCTCGATCCCGGTGGACTCGTCCGCCAGCACGGCCGCCACCGCGGGCCACGCCGGGACGATCGCGAACACCGGCGGGGCCACGGCGCCGTCCCATCGGTACGCCGGCAGCTGATCTCCGGTGGCGTCCGCGTAGGCCGCGATGCGCTCCGCGGTCACCTCGAGATCGGGGACCGGGTACTCGGCGCCCATGCGTTCCCGGTTGATCGCCATCACGCCTACATGTACGAGCCGCCGTTCACGTCGAGCACCGCGCCCGTCATGAAGGCGGCGTCGTCGCTGCACAGGAACGCGACGGCCCCGGCGACGTCGTCCGGCACGCCGGCGCGGCCGAGCGGGATCGACCCGATCAGCGCCGCCCGAGCGTCCTCCGGCATGCCCCTCGTCATGTCCGTGTCGACGAACCCCGGCCGCACGACGTTCACGGTCGTCTGGGAGCGGGCGAACTCCCGCGCGGCCGTCTTGGCGAGGGACGTGATGCCGCCCTTCGCCGCCGTGTAGTTGGCCTGACCCAGGTTCCCGGTCGCCGCCGAGATGGACGAGATGCACACGACCCGGCCCGGGCCCTCGGCCCGCAACAGCGGCGCGGCGGCCCGCAGGCAGGCGAAGGTGCCGGTGAGCTGCACGCCGATGACCTGGTCCCACTGCTCGTCGGTCGTCTTGTGGAGGAACGCGTCGCGCGCGATGCCGGCGTTGGTGACGACCGTGTCGAGCCCACCGAGGAACCCAGTCGCCTCCTCGAACGCCCGGGCCACGGCAGCACGGTCCGACACGTCGCACGCGATGCCGACGGCCCGCGCCGCCGTTCCCGAGGCGATCGCTGCCGCGCGCTCCTTCGCCCCGGCCTCGTCGACGTCGAGCACCGCGACGGCGAGCCCCTCGGCGGCCAGCCGCCCGGCGATCGCGGCGCCGATCCCGCGCGCGGCGCCGGTCACGACCGCGCGGGACACCGAGAACGTTCGACCCATACCTCCTCCTCCCCACCGAGAGGCGGTCACTGTACGGCGCGACTTCCTCCGGCCGCTACGATTGCGCGGCGATGGCCGAGCGCCCGATCCGCGTGCTGATGGCGAAGCCCGGGCTCGACGGCCACGACCGCGGGGCCAAGGTCGTCACGATGGCCCTCCGCGACGCCGGCATGGAGGTCGTGTACACGGGCCGCCACCAGACCGTCGCCTCCATCGTCACGGCCGCGATTCAGGAGGACGTGGACGTGATCGGGCTCTCGGTGCTGTCGGGAACCCACGAGGACTACGGCGCCCGGTTGGTCCAGGCCCTCCGGGACGAGGGCGCGGACGACGTCGTGCTCGCCGTCGGCGGCACGATTTCGCCCGACAGCCGGGAGCGGCTCGAGGCCCAGGGGTTCCTGGTCTTCCCGGTCGGGAGCTCGCTCCCCGACATCGTCCGCCGGGTCACCGAGGGCGTCCGGCGCCGTCGAGGTGTGGCCGCCGATCCCTGACCTCGTCCTCAGATCACGCCGGCGGCCCGGAGCGAGGCCAGCCGATCCGGCCCCATCCCCAGCACGCCGCTGTAAATCTCGTCGTCGTGCTCGCCGAGCTGCGGAGCCGGCTCGTAGGTCTCCTCGTCGCCCACACGGACCGGGTTCCCCAGCACCGGATAGGTGCCCGCCACCGGGTGGGGGCGGCTTGTCTCCGCGACCATCCCCCGGTGCAGGATCTGGGGGTCGCGCAGCACCCGGTCGACGGTGTTCACCGGCCCGCAGGGGACGCCCCCGTCGCGCAGCACTGCGAGCCACTCGTCCGCGGGGCGTTCCCGGAACCGCTCGCCCAGCACGCGCAGCAGCTCTTCCTTCGCCGCCAGGCGGTCGGCGTTCAGCGGATACCGGTCGGTCAGCTCGGGGAGGCCGACGGCCCGGCAGAACGGCGGCCAGAACCGGTCCGTGAACACCGCCACGACGATGCCGACGCCGTCGGCGCACTCGAAGGCGTCGTACGGGACGACGGTCTGGTGTCCGGTTCCGATCGGGCCGGGCACGCGGCCGTCGGCCCAGTGGTACGCCGCCACGTACGTCAGGAGCGAGGCCTGCGCGTCGAGCAGACCGATGTCGATGTGTTGACCCTCGCCCGTCCGCTCCCGGTGGAACAGCGCCCCGCAGACGGCCTGGGCCGCGAACATCCCGCCGGCCAGGTCGCCCATGGGCAACCCCATGCGCACGGGCGGTCGCCCCGGTTCCCCCGTCACCGACATGGCACCGCCCATCGCCTGCAGGATGAGGTCGAAGGCCGGCAGGTCGCGGTAGGGGCCGTCCGACCCGAATGCCGTGACCGAGCACGTGATCACGTCCGGCCGGACCGTTCTGCAGGACGCCGGGTCGATGCCGAGCCGCTCCGCCACCCCGGGCCGGAAGTTGTCGATCACCACATCGGACACCGCAACCAGCTCCAGAAACACCGCCCGCCCCTCGGGGGTCTGGAGGTCCAGCGTGATGCTCTTCTTGTTCCGGTTGATCGCGAGGAAGTACGCGCTCTCGCCGTCGAGGAACGGCGGGCCCATCTGACGGATGGGGTCGCCCCCCCGGGGGTCCTCGACCTTCACGACCTCGGCGCCCATGTCGGCGAGCAGCATCGAGCCGTAGGGCCCGGCGAGCATGCGGGTGAGGTCCAACACGCGAACGCCCTGCAGGGTCCGCGACACTTAGGCCCCAGCGGCCTTCAGGACCTCGCGGCCGATCAGCCCCCGGAGCAGCTCGGAGGTCCCCCCGCCGTACAGCAGGAACCGGGCGTCCCGGAAGTACCGCTGGGCCGGGTACTCCATCGCGAACCCGTAGCTCCCGTGGATCCGGGTCCCCTCGTCCACGATCCGCGCACACGCCTCGGTCGCGAACAGCTTGGCCATGGCGGCGAACGCCACCGAGCGGTCGCCCGCGTCGATCCGGGCGGCCGACTCCGCGGCCATCAGCCGGGCCGCCTCCAGGTCGGTCGCCATCTCGGCCAGCTTGTGCTCGATGGCCTGGAACTTCCCGATCGGCTTGCCGAAGGCCTCCCGGTCGGTCGCGTACCGGGCCGCGTCGGCCAGTGCGCGCCCCGCCAGCCCCACCGCCAGCGCGGCCGTCATCGCCCGGATCTCCGACAGCACGCTCCCCACGTTGCGAACACCGTCGCCCTCGCCCCCGAGGAGCGCGTCCGCCGGGACCTCACAGTCGTCGAGACCGATCTCCGACGTGAGCGACGAGCGGACGCCCAGCTTCTCGATGGGCCGCCCCACCCAGTAGCCGGGGTTGCCCGCGTCCACCAGGAACAGCGCGATGTTCTTCAGCCCCGGCTCGTCGCTCGTCTTCGCGCCCACGGTCAGGAAGTCGGCCACCGGTGCGTTGGTGATCCAGGTCTTGGCGCCCCGCAGGACCCAGCCGCCCCTGGTCCGCTCGGCCCGCGTCGTCATGGCGCCGAGGTCGGACCCGGCGTTCGCCTCCGTCAGCGCGAACGTGGCCACCTTCTCGCCGCGGAGCGCCGGCCGCAGGTACTCGTCGTGCTGCTGGGGGGTCCCGAACCTGAACACGAAATGCGTTCCCATCAGGCTCTGCATGGCGCAGATGGCCGCCAGGGAAAGGCTTCCGGCCGCCAGCTCCTCGTACAGCACGCATGCCGTGGCGAAGTCGGCCCCCTGCCCCCCGACGTCCTCGGGGTACCGGATGCCGAAGTGCCCCAGTTCCCCCAGCCGCTCGAACAACCGCCGGGGGAAGACACCGTGCTGGTCGAGGTCCTCGGCGCCGGGCAGGACCTCGCGATTCACGAACGCGCGGACGCTCTGGCGGAACTCCTCGCGCGCCTCGGCCTCTGCGCTGCCCGTCCCGGCGACGATCACTGGGCGACCCTCATCCGAAGATGTCGACCGGTTCCCGGTACTTGCCGAACACGCCCCGGAGCACGCCGAAGATCTCGCCGACCGTCGCGTACGCCCGGACGGCCTCGATCGTGGCCGGCATGATGTTCTCCTCCGGATCGGCCGCCGCCTCGCGGAGGTCGCTGAGCGCACGCTCGACCCGCGCGCCGTCACGCCGCGTGCGGACGTCGGCCAGCCTGTCCAGCTGCTCGCGCAGCGCCCGGTCGTCGTGCCGGTAGAGCCGTGCCGGCGGCGCCTCGTCGTCGGTCTCGAAGATGTTCTCGCCCACGATCAGCCGCTCGCGGTTCTCGACCGCCAGCACGTGGCGGTACGCCTCGCGGGCGACCTCTCGCGCGACCCACCCGCTCTCCACGCACCTGGCCATCCCGCCCCGCCGCTCCACCTCGTCCATCAGCTCGAGGATCTTGCGCTCGTACTCGTCGGTCAGCGACTCCACGTAGTACGAGCCGGCCAGCGGGTCCGCGGTGTCGGCGACCCCCGACTCGTACGCGATCACCTGCTGGGTGCGGAGCGCGGTGAGCATGGCCTCCTGGTCGGGAATCTCGAAGGCCTCCTGCCACGTGTTCACGGTGATGCTCTGCACGCCCCCCAGCGCCAGGGCCAGCGTCTCGACGGTGGCGCGGACGATGTTGTTGAGCGGCTGGCGGTGGCTGAACGTCGAGCCGCACGTCCCGGCGAACCACAGGAACCGCCACGACCGCGGGTCCTCGGCGCCGAACCGCTCGCGCATCAGCCTGGCCCAGATCCGCCGGCTGGCCCGGTACTTCGCGACCTCCTCGAACAGGTTCATGAAGGCGCCGATGTTCCAGGAGATTCGCGGCGCGAAGGCGTCGATGTGGAGCCCACGGTCGAGCGCGCGCTGCACGTACTCGATGGCGTTGCCGATCGCGAACGCCATCTCCTGGACGGCCGTCGCCCCCGACTCCCGGATGTGGTACCCGCACACGGAGATCGGGTTCGCCTTCGGCATCGTGGTCGCGCAGTACTCGAACGTATCGGCGACGAGCCGGAGGCTCGGTTCGACCGGGAACACGCACGCCCCCCGAGCGAAGAACTCCTTCAGGATGTCGTTCTGCACGATCGGCCGGAGCGCCTCGGGCGCGACGCCCTGGCCCTCGCCCGTCGCCTGATACAGCGCGAGGAACAGGAACGCCGGCGCGTTGATCGTGAACGAGCACGAGATTCGGTCGAGCGGGATGCCTTCGAAGAGCTGCTCGAAGTCGGCGAGCGAGTCGATCGCCACGCCGACCCGGCCCACCTCCGGCCGCCACTCCGGGTGGTCGGAGTCGTAGCCCATCTGGGTCGGCAGGTCGAGCGCCGTCGACAGGCCGTGGACCCCCTCCCGCTCGTACAGCCGCCGGTTCCAGGCGTTCGTCTCGACCACGGTGCCGAAACCGGTGTACGTGCGCATCGTCCACAGCTTCTGGCGGTACATGGTGGGGTAGGGGCCCCGGGTGAACGGGTATTCGCCGGGGTCGGCGAGGTCGCGCTCGTAGTCGAGCGAGGCCACGTCGCCGGGGCCGTAGAGCGGCTTGATGGGGACGCCCGACGTGGTCGAGACCTCCCCGGCCCCTTCCCGGTCCGCGCCCGGACCCGTTCTCGCCTCCGCCCGCGCCACGTCGCGATTGTGCCACGCGGAGCACACGGCGGCCGTCGGCGACTGTGCCGGCCGACGCGCCGGTCTCGTTGCGCGGCCGGGTCCCCGTGCCTACAATTCCGCTCCCGGCCCGCGGCGTCGCGCCGCCCGGGACTCGAACGTCGACGCTCCGATCGGAGGAACCCGGCCTGGCCACGCGCCGTCTCGAGTTCGGCGTCTACCTCAACAACCGGGCCCCCCTGATCACCCCGGGTGCGGGGCTGCCCGACCTCCTCGAGCTCGCCGAGCTCGCCGAGGTGGAGGGATTCCACTCCGTCTGGGTGGGCGACGGCCTGCTGCACGAGCCCCGGCACGACCCGCTGATGCTGTTGGCGGCCATCGCAGAGCGGACCTCGCGAGTGCGGCTCGGCACCGCCTGCCTCCGGGTGTCGATCCGCGACCCGCTGTTCCTGGCGATGGCCTGGAGCACGATCGACCGGCTGTCCGGCGGGCGGACCATCCTGGGCGCCTGCGCCGGGAACGCGGTCGACCCCGGCGTCCGCCGCGAGTTCGCCGTCCAGGGCATCGATGCCGGCGATCGGGTGGGGCGACTGGAGGAGGCCCTGCACGTCCTCCGCGAGCTGTGGACGAACGGGTCCGTGACGTTCCACGGACGACACTTCCGGTACGACGACGTCGCCTTCGAGTCCGGGACCGAGATCGAGCCGCTTCGGCCGCAGCAGCCGCCGCCGCCGATCTGGATCGTGTCCAATCCCCATCTGGGCCGCGCGGACCCGGAGGTGGCGCGCGCCGCGGTCGACCGGGCGGCCCGCCGGATCGTCCGGCTCGGCGACGGGTGGCTCACCTGCTGCCGGGCCTCGCACCCCGAGGAGGTGGAGTCCCAGCTGGCGGCCATCCGCCGGGCTGCGGAGGAGGAGGGACGCGATCCCCAGGGGTTCGAGGCCGCCTATCAGGCCACGGTCGTCCTGGCGGACTCGGCGGACGCCGCGCGCGCCTCGTTCGCGCGCTTCATCGCCGCGTACTACCCGACGTTCGGGTCGCAGGTCGACCTCTCGGACTGGGGCCCGGTCGGGACCCCGGACGAGGTCGCCGGGTGGATCCGCCGGTTCGCGGACGCCGGCGTCACGCGGTTCCTCGTCAGGTTCGGGTCGATGGACCCGCAGGGAGACCTCCGCCGGTTCGCCCGCGACGTGATGCCGGCGTTCCGCGCCCAGCCCGGGGTGGCGTCGTGACCGCCCGCCGCGGCAGACTGGACAACGCCCGGCGTCCGACTCGATCGAAGGAGCACCGATGGCCCTGAAGGAACCATCCATCGAGCAGGTCAGCGAGATCGCCCGGCACTTCGGGTTCGACATGGGCGACGAGGACCTCGCCGAGTTCCGCGACATGGTGGCCGGGGGCCTCGCGATGTACCGGCCGCTCGAGTCGATTCCCGACTACCTCCCCGAGGTCCGTTACCCCCGGACGCCGGGCCGCCGCCCGACGGACGAGGAGGACCCGCTCCACGGCTGGTACGTGAAGACGTCGATCAGGGGCGCCACCGAAGGGAAGCTCTCGGGCAAGCGCGTCGTGCTGAAGGACAACATCTGCCTGGCCGGCGTCCCGATGATGAACGGGGCCTCGACGCTCGAGGGGTACGTGCCGGACATCGATGCCACCGTGGTCACGCGCATCCTCGACGCGGGCGGCGAGATCGCCGGCAAGGCGCACTGCGAGTACTTCTCGTTCTCGGGCGGCGTCACCTCGAACCCGACCGGACCGACGCACAACCCGCACAAGCCGAGCCACATGTCGGGCGGATCGTCGTCGGGATGCGCGGCCCTCGTCGGCGCCGGCGAGGTGCCGATGGCCATCGGGGGTGACCAGGGCGGCTCGATCCGGGCCCCCAGCGCCTTCTGCGGCATCTACGGCATGAAGCCGACGCACGGCCTGGTCCCGTACACGGGCCAGATGCCGATCGAGCACACGCTCGACCACGCGGGGCCCATGACCGGAACCGTGGCCGACAACGCGCTGCTCCTCGAGGTCATCGCGGGGGCCGACGGCCTCGATCCCCGCCAGTACGCGCCCCGGGTCGCCCGCTATACGGAGGCGCTCGATCAGGGCGCGGAGGGGCTGCGAGTCGGAATCGTCAGGGAGGGCTTCGGGCAGGTGTTCTCCGAGCCCGACGTCGACGAGAAGGTCCGGGAGGCCGCCGCTCGGCTCGAGGGCCTGGGCGCCAAGGTCGAGGACGTCGCGATCCCCATGCACGCCATCGGGCTGAACGTGTGGGCGCCGATCGCCATCGAGGGGTCGTACGAGCTCGTGTTCCGGGGCGACGCCCTCGGCACCGGATGGCGGGGCCTGTACAACAGCAGCCTGGGCAAGGTGCACTCGGCGTGGCGCAGCCGGGCCAACTCGTTCTCCGACACGCTGAAGCTCGGGATGCTGACGTCGGAATGGGTGATCAGGAACTACGGCCGCCACTACTACGCGAAGGCGCAGAACCTCAGCCGGAAGCTCCGCGAGGAGTACGACCAAGCGTTCGAGCAGCACGACCTGCTCCTGATGCCGACCACGCCGATGAAGGCGCCGATCATTCCCGGCCCCAATGCGACGCGGGCCGAGCTGTTCATCCCGGGGTTCGACTCGATCACCAACACCGCGCCGTTCGACGCCACGGGCCACCCGGCCATGTCGGTCCCCTGCGGGATGAGCGAGGGACTTCCCGTCGGGATGCAGCTCGTCGCCCGCCACCACGACGAGTCGACGATCTACCGGCTGGCCGCGGCATTCGAGCGATCGGTGGACTGGACGACGCTGTAGCCGCGGTCGAACGCGGTCAGGAGCGGAGGGCGAGGACGACCTCGACCTCGACCGGGATGTTCATCGGAAGCTCGCTCGTCCCGACGGCGGAGCGCGCGCACCGGCCGCGCTCGGGCCCGTAGACGTCGAGCACCTGCTGGGTGAACCCGTTCATCACGGACGGCTGCTGCCCGAATCCCGGCGCCGATCGGACGAAGCCGGTGACGCGGATCCACCGTTCCACCGCCTCCAGCCGGCCAAACCTGTCCACGATCCGCCGGAAGACGAGCAGTGCGGTCGCCCGGGCCGCCTCCTGGCCCTCCTCGACCGTCATGTCCGCGCCGAGGATCCCGGTGGTGCCGATCGGGCCGATGCCCGAGACGAAGGCCAGCCCGTCGTACACGACGATCGGCTCGACCATGGGCTGGGGCCCCGCCGGGAGCGGGGGGATCTCGGGCAGCACGATCCCGAGCTCGACGAGGCGTGCGTCGGCGTCCATCACGTTGCGCATGCTACCCGGGGGTTCGTGCCTGCATGAAGGTGGCGGCTCGCCTTGCCCACCCCTTCCGCCTGGCATAGAATCCGGGACTCTCGGGGCGCCTCAGGACGGAAGGCGGCCCACGGCGCAATCGGGGGGTGGAGTGTTGCCGAGTCGGATGCGCAAGCTGCTCGCGCTGCTCTTTGTGTTCGGGATCGTCGCTGCCGCCTGCTCCAACAACAACCCGGGGCCGGCCAACAGCTCCGGCGGGGCGACGTCGGCGCCGCCACAGTCGTCGGCGCCGCCCGCGAAGACCTACACGATTGGATTCACGAATCCGATCGCCAGCAACGACCAGCTGCACACGCTCCAGGAAGCCATCACGGCCCGGGCCGAGGCGCTCGGCGACAAGGTCATCGCCCTCGACGACAATCTCGACGTCAACAAGCAGGTTTCCGACATCGACCAGCTGGTCGCCCAGGGCGTCGACGCCATCATCGTCTTCCCGCTCGACCCCAAGGCCATCACACCCGCCGTGGATCGGGCCGAGGCCGCCGGGATCAAGACGATCGGCATCAACGCGACGCTCGGCAACACGGACGCGACCGACGCCAAGCCGTTCGACGCCGCCGTGAACCAGGGCGAGGAGGAGATGGCGACCGGCACGGCCAACTTCGTCGTCGACAAGCTCGGCGGCAAGGGGAACGTGCTGGGCATCGGCCTGGGGATCCCGGTGCCGACCATCGAGTACCAGATGCAGGTCATGCAGAAGGTCGTCACGGACGGCGGACTCACCTGGCTCGCCCGCGTGGACAACCCCACCGACGACTCGGCCGGCGCCCAGCCCGTCGTGGAGCAGGCCCTCCTGCGGTTCCCGAAGATCGACGCGATCATGGCGTACAACGACCCGAGCGCCCTCGGGGCGGTCGCCGCGGTGAAGTCCGCCGGGAAGCAGGGCCAGATCATCATCACGGGTGCCAACGGCGTGGCGCTCGACCAGGTGAAGAGCGGCGAGATCGCGCTCAGCTACGACCTTCTCCCGTGGGTGCAGGGCATCTGCTACGTCAACGTCATCACGGATATCCTGAACGGCAAGCAGGTCCCGGTGACGACCGTCGCGCCGGTCCAGCAGATCCTGCCGAACACGGTGGACAAGGTCCTCGACTGGAACGACGCGATCTCCCAGATCAAGTCCGGGCAGCTGACGAAGTGCGAGGCGCCGGCGTAGGAGGCGTGCGCCGGTCACAATCGGAAGACGACGAGGTCCCGGCCTCTCTCACCGGGCCATCGATGCGCCGATGGCCCGGGGGGCTGCCCGGGCGCAACACGAAGGGGGTCGCGCGTGCCCTGGGAACACCCGAAGTTCGAGATCGTGCCCGGCCGAACGGCGATGCTCTGCATCGACGTCCAGAATGACTTCGTGGTCCCGGGTGCGCCGTACGAATCCGAACCGGCCCGCGACGCGGTCGAGCAGCTGAACGAGCTGTTCGGCGTCTGTCGCGAGCATGGCATCCCCGTGGTGTTCACGGCGCACTCCCACCGGCCGGACGGCAGCGACCTCGGCGCCGTGAAGTACCTGCACCCGTTGACGGCGGCCGGCGAAGCAATGGTCGAGGGCTCGGCCGGCGTCGAGCTGTATCCCAAACTCGATGTCCAGGGCAGCGACCATATCGTGCACAAGCGGAGGTTCAGCGCGTTCTACTCCACCGACCTCGAACTGCTGCTTCGGAATCTCGGCGTGGACACCGTCATCATTGGCGGAGTGGCCACGAACGTGTGCTGTGAGTCGACCGCCCGGGACGCTTTCTTCCGGGACTTCAAGGTCATCTTCCTGACCGACGGGAACGGGACCTTCGACCACCCGGACGTTGGGTGGGGGGCGTTCCCCGCCGAGGACGTCCAGGCGCACACGCTGACGAACATCCGCATGTACTTCGGGGAGGTCGCCAGCATGGAGGACGTCAAGGGCAGGATCCTGGCGTCGGCGCAGGCGGCCGGCTCCGCCGGGTGACCTCGCCGGACGCCGCACCGGAGGGGCCCGCTCACCCGGCCACGGGGACCGATGGGAACCGCGCGCCGCTCCTCGCCATGCGGGAGATCACCAAGACGTTCCCCGGCGTCCGCGCCCTGGTTGCGGTCGACTTCGACGTCGCCGCCGGGGAGGTTCACGCGGTCGTGGGCGAGAACGGCTCCGGCAAGTCGACGCTGATGAAGATCGCCGCCGGAGAGGTGCAGCCCGACGAGGGGCGGATCGCCCTCGAGGGCGAGCGGACCTCGTTCCGGGCACCGGCCCAGGCGATCGCGGCCGGGATCAGCTCGATCGCGCAGGAGATCGCGCTCGTTCCCCACCTCACGGTCGCCGAGAACGTGCTGCTCGGCCGCCTGCCCCGGCGCCGGTGGGGACTGGTCGACTGGCGCGCCGCGCGACGTCACGCGGCGGAGGTGATGGCCGACCTCGAGCTCGACCTCAATCCCATGACGATCGCCGGCCGGCTCTCGCTCGACCTCCAGCAGATGGTGTCGATCGCGCAGGCCCTGTCGCTCCGGTCGAAGCTGGTGATCTTCGACGAGGCCACCAGCTCGCTGACGGAGGACCAGGTGGAGGCCCTGTTCCGCACGATCGGGAGGCTCCGGGGCCGCGGCGTCGGCGTCGTCTTCATCACGCACCGGCTCCGGGAGATCTACTCGGTCGCCGACCGGGTGACCGTGCTCCGGGACGGCCGGGTCGTCGGCACGCTCCCGATCGAGGAGGCCAACGAGGCGCGGGTGACCTCGATGATGGTGGGCCGGGAGCTGCAGGACTACTTCGCCAAGCAGGACCTCGATCCGGGCCCGGTCGTGCTGAGCGTCCGGGGCCTCTCCGACGGCAGGGGTATCCGGGACGTGACGTTCGACATCCACGCCAGGGAGATCGTCGGCCTGGCTGGGCTGGTCGGGGCCGGACGGACGGAGCTCCTCCGGATGCTGTTCGGGATGCACCGGGTCGCGTCGGGGGATGTGTCGGTCGAGGGCACCCGCGTACGGATCCGCGAGCCCCGCGACGCCATCTCGCACGGCATGGCCCTGGTGCCGGAAGACCGGCGGCGCGCCGGGCTCGTGTCGATGCTCTCCGTGCGGCAGAACCTGACGATGGCGGCGGAAGCGAAGATTCTCGACGAGTTCGTGGTCCGCACCGCCCGCGAACGCGTCCTGGCCCGGCAGTACGTCGAGCGCCTCCGGATCAAGACGTCCGGCCTGGAGACGCCGGTCCGTCTCCTTTCCGGCGGGAACCAGCAGAAGGTCGTGGTCGGCAAGTGGATGGCGGTCAACCCCCGCATCTGGCTGCTCGACGAGCCGACCCGGGGGGTGGACGTGGGCGCCAAGGCCGAAATCCACCGGCTCCTCGGTGACCTGGCCGCGTCCGGAACCGGCATCCTCATGAGCTCGTCGGAGCTGACGGACCTGCTCGGGGTCTGCGACCGGGTGCTCGTCATGTTCCGGGGGCGCCTCGTCGCCGAGCTCCCCCGGTCGGAGGCGACGGAGGAACGGGTCGTCTTCCACGCCACGGGTCAGGGGCAGGCGTGAGCGAGTCGACCGAGGCCCGGCCGGGGGCCACGCCGGCCGCGCCGTCCTCCACGCCGGCGGAGCCGGGCCGCCCCTTCCGGGCGGCCGGCATCCGGACCTTCCGGGGGATGCGCCGGTTCATCGGCGTGCTGGGCGCCCTGATCGTGATGATGCTCATCTTCACGTTCACCCAGGACCGGTTCCTCACCATCACGAACATGAAGCTGATCCTGCAGTCGGTGTCCGTGCTGTTCATGGTGTCGATCGGGAACACCTTCGTGCTGCTGACGGCGGGCTTCGACCTGTCGGTGGGTTCGATGTTGTCCCTTGCGGGCATCCTGCTGGCCTTCATGATCGGCGACCACTGGAACCCGTGGCTCGCGATGGGCCTGACGCTGGTCGTCACCACCATGCTCGGTGCGATCGTGAACGGCGTGCTGATCGGGTACGCCAAGCTGTCGTTCTTCGTGGTCACGCTCGCGACGCTGAGCCTGTTCCGGGGGGCGACGTTCGTCTGGAGCCAGGGGTTCACGAAGACCGTGACGTCGAGCCCGGTCGCGACCATCGGCGGCGGGAACATCGGCGGGAACTCGGTGCCGCTGTACCTGATGGCCGGGGTCCTGGTCGTCTCGCTGCTCGTGCTGCACTACACGAGGTTCGGTCGGGCCGTCTACGCCGTCGGGGGGAACCGGGAGGCCGCGCGCCTGTCCGGCATCCACGTGGGGGCGGTGATCGTTGCCGTCTACGCGATCTCGGGCCTGCTCGCGGGGCTGGCGGGCATCATCCAGACCGGCCGCCTGGGCGCGGCCGCCCCAGTGGCCGGGACCGGGATCGAGCTCTCGGCGGCAGCGGCCGTGCTCCTCGGGGGGACGAGCTTCAGCGGCGGGAGCGGCGGCGTCGGCGGGACCCTCGTCGGCGTCCTGTTCATCGGCGTCCTGCGCGACGGCCTGGGGCTGTCCGGGGTCTCGGCCTTCTGGCAGGACATCGTCACCGGGATCATCCTCATCGCGGCGATCGCGATCGACCGCCTCTCGCAGTCGCGGGCCGGCTGAGCGCCGGGCTACCCGTCCTCCGGGGTCGTGGGCTCGGTCGCGGTGCGGAGCGGCGGGAACTTCGTCACGAGGCCCTTCGCCTTCACCTGGAAGAGGGACTCGTCGCGCACGATGCCCGGGAGCCGGTGCCGGCCGAGGTTCGCGAAGGTGACCCCGGCGGGGGGTGAGGTCCCGAGCGCCGTGCTGGTCTGACCGGTGACCACGATCTGGCCGCCGTGCGCCACCCAGCACACCCGGGCGGCCGTGTGGACGGAGAGACCGATGTAGCCGGTGTCGGTCAGCGTCGGTCTGCCGCTGTGGATACCCGCCCGGACGCGGCACCGGACGTCGTCCGGCCAGCTCCGGCGGCCCAGCGTCCGCTGGACGTCGATCGCGGCCTCGATGGCCGGGCCGGGTCGCGCGAATGCGGCGAAGAACTCGTCGGCCCGGGCATCGACCTCGTGGCCCCCGGCGTTCAGGACCGCCAAGCGGACGATCCCCCGGACGTCCTCCAGCAGGCCCGCATAGCGATCGCCGAGCCTGCTGAGCAGCCGGGTCGAACCCTCGATGTCGGTCAGCAGGAAGGTGACGAATCCGGTGGGGAGCGCCGCCACGTCGATGGCCGGTCCGCGCCGGGCCGCGGCCTGGGTCCGCTCGGCCCGCAACTGGCCGTCGATGAACCCGACCGGCACGATCCGGTACTTCTTCGCGGCGTTCAGCAGCCGCCTCCGGGCACGCTCCCGGGCCGCGTCGTCCTCGAAGGCCACCCGCTCGAACCGGGCGAGCGCGTTGCGCACGTGGGCCTCGTCGTTGATCGGCAGGCGCCGCCGTCCCCGCGCGTCGATGTACGCGAAGGCGCTGTCCGGGAGGCTCGCCCGGTCACGGGCGCTCAATCTGGCCATCCCCCGACAATAGATCACCGTCGAGGGAACTCGACCCTCACGTGATGAAGATCACTTACACCAGCGGCTGAGGCGGCAGCAACACGTCGAACCGGCACGTGGCGAAGCGCCGGTCCACGCCACGCGCTGCTCGCCGGTCCACGTCGTCGGTGCGATGCAGCGGGACGACCAGGGAGTCCTTCACTCCGCCGATGGTGTCGGACCCGAGGTAGTCGTCGCCCTCGAAATAGACCATCGTCGTGAGGGGCGCGTAACCGTCGGCCGTGACCTTGAAGTGCAGATGCGCGGGCCGGAAGGCGTGCCGGCCCAGCGCCCGCAGCAGCTCTCCGACCGGGCCGTCCTTGGGGATCTCGTACGGAGGCGGCACGACGGTGCGGAACTCGTAGCCCCCATCCTCGTCGACGGCCATCCGGCCGCGGAGGTGGAACGCACCCAGGCTCGGGTCCTGCAGGTCGTAGAGGCCGGCGTCGTTGGCCTGCCACACGTCGAGGATGGCATCGGGAATCCCTCGTCCGGTCGCCCCGTCCATCACCGTCCCCGACACGAACAGCCACTCGCCCGGCTCGTCGTCGCCGGCGAGCCGGTACGGCCGCTCGAGCATGGGCGCGCCCGGCTTGTAGAAGGGACCCTCGACATTGCTGGCCGTCCCGCCGCTGGCGACGCCCTCGTGGGTCAACGCGTCCACCAGCACCGAGACGAACAGGGCGTCCGACAGCAGCACGAACTCGTCCGCCCTGCCCACCCTGGTGAGGTATTCGAGGCCCGCGCGCCACTCGTCCTCGGTGATCCGAAGGTCCGAGATCGCCTCGTGGACCGCCGCCGTCAGTCGTTCCACGACCTCCCGCAGCCGTTTCTGTCCCTCCAAGGGGTCTCCTTGTCACGCGATCCGGTAGACGAACTCGGCGAGCTGGTGCAGGTTGCGGCCCTCGAACACCCCGCCGCACAAGGGCTCGTAGGTCTCGATGATCGAGTCCGTGGTGTTCCACCGGGCCCGCGGCTCGGGGTTGAGCCAGTAGACCCGGCGGGCCCGCTCCTGGATGGCCCGCAGGGCCGTCGTCCCCGCGGGACGGTAGTTGTTGCGGGCGTCGCCCGTGACGATGACGGTGGCCCTCGGGTCGAGGTCGGCGTGGCCGTACCGGTGCCAGAAACGCTCGAAGACCATGCCGTAGTCGCTGTGCCCGTCCCCGGAGATCACGTCGGTGCGATAGAGGAGGTTTCGGGGGACCAGCTGGTACGACCGGTCCGTCATGAGCTCGGTCACCTCGTCGACCCCGTCGACGAAAACGAACAGACGGATCCGGGAGAACTCCTCCTTCATCGCGTAGAGCAGCGACATCGTGAATCGGGCGAACTCCGCGACGGAGCCGGAGATGTCGCACAGCAGGTACATTTCGGGCTTCGATGCCCGGGGGATGCGGAAGGCGGGGTCGAGGGGGACCCCGCCCGATTGCAGCGACCTGCGCATGGTCCTGCGGACGTCGAGCCTGCCGTGGCGTCGCAGGCGGCGACGTCGCGCGATGCGGGCCGCGAGTTTCTGGGCGAGGGGCCGGATCGCCTCCTGCATCTGCCGGAGCTCGGACGGCGAGGCGCGCTGGAAGTCGACATCCTCGATCCCTCGCTCGTGCAGTACGGCCGCCGTGCGGGCGGTCCCGTGCAGCTCGACCAGCCGCCGGCGGATCTCCTCCCCGATGAGCCTGCGGAACTCCTCGATGCGGCGCGTCTGCTCATCGCGGAGCAGCCGGTCGGAGAGCGCCGTGTGGTCACCCGCCTCCGCCCGCTCCTCGAGCAGCGCCCGCCGGAGCAGCTCGGACAGCTCGAGCTGGCGGAGCACCCGGTACAGGTAGTAGGGCTCCGTGGCCTGGCGGTCCGGCACGATGCCGGCGAACCGCTCGACCGCCAGGCTCGCCAGGGATCGCAGCGCGTTCTGGTCATCGGAGCGGAGGGCCTGCAACAGCATCTGCAGCAGGTCGGTGGACGGCTCTTCCCCCGGGTCGGGACGGCCGCCTTCCGGCATCTCCCCTCGATTGCCCTCGTCATCCGAGAGCCGGTCGAGGCTGGTGCGAATCTCCCGGACCGACGGACTCGACCGCTGGACGGCGAAGTAGATGTCGAACAGCGACGCGAACACGTCGAGATCCTCCGCCCGCTTCACCAGGGTGGCCGAGAGCGTGGAGCGGAATTGACCGCGATCCGCGAGGTCGATGGCCTCGAGTGCCATTGCGGCATCGATGGTCTCCACCATCGACACCGGGATCCCCTCGTCCCGGAGGCGGTGCACGAAGCGCAGCAGGAACGAGGGAACGTGCCCTGCCGATCCGGCGCTTGTCCTCCCCACGGCCCCTCGCTATGCTCCCGTTTGCTCAGCGCACAGAAGTCCGCGATGCGAACAGGAAGGCTACCCTCGAAGTGGACTTCAGGCCAACCCGCCCACCCCGAGGCCGGCTGGTCCGTCTGGGCGTGGTGCTCGACACCCGGAACGCGCCCAACCGCCTGCGCGAGGTGGCCCGCATGGGCGAGGGGGCCGGGATCGACGCGCTGTGGGTCAGGGACCATCTCGCCGCCCCCGATGGCGAGCCACGGCTCGAGGCCTGGACGGCGCTCACGCTCCTCGTGGCTGACACCCGGCGCGTCCGCCTGGGCGCCATCCTGACCATCGGGTTTCGCCCCCCGGCGACCCTGGCCGCCATGGCGGGGACGCTGGACTCTGCAGCGGGGGGGCGTGTGGAGCTCGAGCTCTCCGGAGGGTGGTCGGAACGCGAGCACCTCACCTTCGGCTTCGACTTCCCCGAGCCCCGCGTCATGGCGGGGCGGCTCGAGCGGTACGCCGGCGTGGTGCGAGGCCTCCTCGCCGGTGAGGCCGTCGCCGTCGGCGGCGGTATCGATGGCGAGCCTGCCGAGCTCGGCGTGGCGTCGCCCCAGCCCGGCGGCCCGCCCCTGTCGATCGAAGCGATCACGCCCCAACAGATGGAGACGGCCGCGCGGGTCGCCGACGACGTCGTCGTCCCGGCGCCGGCCGTGGGGGACCTCGACTCCGTGGTCGCCGCCATCCGCCGCGCGTGCGAGCTGGCGGAGCGCGACCCTCGCACTCTGGGCGTGGCGCTCGAGGTGCCCGTGTCCATCGGCCGGACCCACGCCGAGGCCGCCGCCCGGGCCGAGTCCGAGCCGATGTTCGCCCTCACCGGGCCGCCGTCGGAGGTCGGCCTGTTCGGAACCCTCGAGGAGTGCCAGGAGCGGGTGATCCACCTCGCGCACGCGGGAGTCACCGACCTGCGGTGCGTCCTGCCGAACAGCCCGGACGTCCACGACGTGATCGCGCAGCTGACCGCGGTCGCCGTGGGGAGTCCGGACCGGTTCACGCCGGGAGCACCCAAATCCAAGGCGCCCGACCCTCCGGAGACCTGGGGAGGGCGGCCCATGCAGAGGTGACCCCGGGCATAACGGCCCGCGCCCGGCGGCCACTCGTCGGGCTCTCGGCTCCGAAGGAGAAAGGGGCTTTTGTGAGTGACACGGCCGGCATCATCATCCTGATCGGACGGATCCTGTTCGTGATCTTCCCGGGGTGGGTCTCCGGGACGCAATTCCACCTCCGTCAGCCCCAGGGGGCGGAGGGGTACGCGCAGGCGACCGGCTTCCCCCTCCCGAAACTGGCGTCCTATCCGGCCGGGGCCTGGCTGGTCGCCGCGTCGCTGTCGATCGCCCTCGGCATCTTCCCGGACATCGGCGCGCTGATGATGGGGCTCTTCGTCGTCCTGACGGCGTTCTACTTCCACGCCTTCTGGAAGATCGACGATCAGGAGCAGCGCTCCGTGCAGAGCTCGAACTTCTGGCGCAACGTCATCATGCTCGGCGCCTGCTTCATGATGTTCGGGTTCTTCGCCTCCGTCGACCAGGGGCTGCGGTACACGATCACCGACTCGCTGATCAGCCTGCGCTGACGTCGGGGGGTCCGCCCCCGACTGCCTCCGGAACCGGTGGTTCTACCGGCGGGCTAGCTCGGCCGTGATCCGTCCGGAGGTCTCGGTGACGAGTGGGAGGAACTCATCCAAGATGCGCTCGACGCTTACCCGGAAGGCGTGGGAGCAGACCGTCAACGCCGCCTCGGTCCGGCCCTGGGGGCTCCGCAAGGGAACGGCGAGGGAGCGGACGCCCTCCTCGACCTCCTGGTCGACGAGGGTCCAGCCGTTGGTCCGGGCGTCCGCGATGATCTTGCGAAGGCAGGCCTCGTCGGTGACGGTCCGCTCGTTCAGCGGCTGGCGGGGCACCCGCCGGAAGTAGTCGTCCAGCTGGTCGGGGGAGAGGTCTGCGAGCAGCACCCGGCCCATCGCGGTCGCCCACGCCGGCAGTCGCGAGCCGACCCCGAGCGTCATGCTCATGATCCGCTTCGTCTCCACGCGGGCCACGAAGACGATGTCCGAGCCGTCGAGGACCGAGGCCGAAGTGGTTTCCTGCACCTGATCCGAGAGCTCTTCCAGGTGGGGGCGGGCGATGTCCCACACGGGCAGCGAGGCCAGGTAGGAGTATCCGAGCTCGAGCACCCTGGGGCGGAGCGAGAAGAACCTGCCGTCGCTCTCCACATACCCGAGATCACGCAGGGTCAGCAGGAAGCGTCGGGCCGCCGCGCGGGTGAGGCCTGTCCGCTCGGCGATCTCCGACAGGGTCTGGGCCGGCGTGTCGCGGCTGAAGGTCGTGATGACGGAGAGGCCTCGTTCGAGCGACTGGACGAACTCGGTGCTGCGTACCGCGCTTGACACGTCGGAGACCCCCAGAGCAGAATGCGCCCGTAAAACGTACAAGAGTTCGCATAGCGAACGCAACGGGTTCTGTGAACTTCGCGCAGCATTCTAGGATCGTCGAGAACCGAGGACGACAGGCGGGGGTGGGCACATGACCACGTATGCCACGAAATTCGGGTCGCTCGAGGACTACGAGAAGGGCACGCTCGACATCATCGACGACGACCCCCGGCACTACACCTACTCCAACATGTTCGAGGTCGCGGGGATGTCTCCTCCGTGGGAGAAGGTGGCCGTCGGCAAGAACATGGAGTACGTCATCGAGGTCATCCGGGCCGAGGGCACGTCGGGGTGGCGGGCATGCGCCCACGACGAGTTCGCCCTGGTCATGGACGGCGAGGTGGAGGTCACGCTGCTGAAGCCGGACCGGCCGCTGGTGCCGGAGGACAAGAGCGGCTCGATCGCCGTCGAGGGCGAGCCGGCGGGCACGCGGATGGGGACCGTCCGGGCCCGCCGGGGTCACATGACCCTGCTGCCCGCGGGCTCCGCATACCAGTTCCACTGCGACGGGGTCGGCGTGATCATGATGCAGACGATCGAGGGCGAGGACACGGTCTACAAGTGGGCGGAGATCTGCCGGACGATCTAGGGCCACATCAGGAAGCGCTCGAGTTGGAAGGACGCGCGATGCGGGACGAGGAGGAAGCGCCATGACCGTCGAGACCGTTCCCGGAGTCGAGGTCGACGCGAGCGAGCCGAACGCCGAGGGGTACCGCACGTTCCGCCTCGGCGAGTTCGAGTTCTCGCGCAACGAGTACTTCGTCTACGTCCGGTGGCCGACCGGCAGCCACGTGATGTCGGCCGACTCGTTCCTGAAGGCCCTGCAGCGCGACGTCGCCTGGCAGTTCTTCTACGGCATCGTGAACTTCGACGGCGTGGTGGGGACGGTCAACCACTACGGCACCGTGGACCTGTTCGCCGGCCGGTACAACGACGCCTACCGCAAGGCCGAGCTGGACCACCTGGAGAACTTCCCGACCGAGCTGATCGGGGGGACGTTCAAGGCCATGCTCGACGACTGGACGAACGAGGGTTTCGACCCGTTCGCCAGCCCGACGGAGACCGGCAGCGCGTTCGGCCCGAAGCACGGCGACAACCGCAGGGCCATCACGCGCCACCGCGTCACCGCGCAGCGCATGGTCGGCGTGCCGGGCGACGAGCAGATCCGCAGCGACGAGAGCGGGTTCCCGATCAACCGGCACTTCCTGGACGTCGCCCAGGACGAACCCGATGTGAACCCCGAGCCCGGGTTCGAGGACGAGGTGGCGGCATTCAACCTGTTCGCCTACCTGTCCCGTTCCGACGTCACGTGGAACCCGTCGGTCGTGGCGGCGTGCAAGGACAGCCTGGCGTGCCCGACCACGGAGGAGTACATCCTGCCGATCATCCACGGCAACGACCGCGTGGAATGGTTCATCCAGCTCTCCGACGAGATCTGGTGGAACGTCGAGGACCGCGACACGGGGAGGGCCCGCGCGAACGTCGTGATGAAGCCGGGCGACGTCGCGTCCATGCCGGCCGACATCCGCCACCAGGGGTACGCGCCCAAGCGGTCGATGCTGCTCGTGTGGGAGAACGCCAACCCGGACCTGCCCGAGCTGCTGTCCTCCGGGAAGCTCCCGCCGGTCGCGGTCGAGTTCTAACTGGGGGTCCGGGGGCCCGCGCCCCGGCTCGAATCGAGAAGGACGAAGGGGGGTCGGTGCAGGACAGGCTGTTCATCGGCGGCGAGTTCGTCAGCGGACTCGAGGGCCGGACCTTCGAGGTGTTCGACCCGCACGACGGGTCGAAGCTCGCCGACGTCGCCGAGGCGAGGCCGGTCGACATCGACCGCGCCGTGGATGCCGCGCACGCGGCGTTCCCGTCATGGAGCGCGACCCAGGCGTCCGAGCGCGGCCGGCTGCTCCTGAGGCTGGCCGACGCGGTCGAGGCGCACGCGGAGGAGCTGGCCCGCCTGGAGTCGACCGACACCGGCCACCCCATCCGGGACTCGGGCCGCCTCGACGTCCCCCGGACCGCGGCGACATTCCGGTACTTCGGCGGCATGGCCGACAAGCTGCAGGGGACCGTCGTCCCCGTCGAGCCGGGGTTCCTCAATTACGTGCGGCGTCAGCCCGTCGGCGTCGTGGGCCAGATCGTTCCCTGGAACTTCCCGCTGATGTTCACCAGCTGGAAGATGGGCCCGGCGCTCGCCGCCGGGAACACCGTCGTGTTCAAGCCGGCGGAGCTCACCCCTCTGTCCTCGCTCCGGATGGCGGAGCTCATGGTCGACGTGGGGTTCCCTCCGGGCGTGGTGAACATGGTGCCGGGGTTCGGGGACGTGGCCGGGGCTCACCTCGCGGGGCACCCCCGGGTGCAGAAGATCGCGTTCACGGGGTCGACGGAGGTCGGGCGGCGCATCGTCGTCGCGTCGGCCGGCAACCTGAAGCGGGTCCAGCTGGAGCTGGGTGGCAAGGGCGCCAACATCGTCTTCGAGGACGCCTCGCTGCCCGCGGCCGTCAACGGGTCCGCGTTCGCGATCTTCCACAACCAGGGACAGGCCTGCATCGCGGGGTCCCGGCTTCTGCTGCAGGACTCGATCGCGGAGGAGTTCACCGAGCGGTTCGTCGAGCTGGCGCGGTCCATCCGCATCGGCGACCCGCTCGACCCCGAGACCGAGATGGGGCCGCTGACGTCGCCCGAGCACCGCGACCGCGTGATGGGCTACGTGAAGATCGCGCTGGACGAGGGGGGCGAGGTGCTCACCGGCGGCAAGGCCCCGGATGACCCGGCGCTCCGGGCTGGCTGCTACTTCGAGCCCACCGTGGTCCGGGCCGGACCGGAGGACCGCGTGTGCCGCGAGGAGGTCTTCGGCCCGTTCGCCACGGTCACGACGTTCCGGGACGAGGCCGAGGCGCTCGAGATCGCCAACTCGACGGAGTACGGCCTCGGCGCGGGCCTGTGGACCCGCGACCTGGCCCGGGCCCACCGGACGGCCCACGCGCTCGAGAGCGGGATGGTGTGGATCAACTCCTACAAGCGGGTGAACCCGGGCTCCCCGTTCGGGGGCATCCGGAACTCCGGCTACGGCCGGGAGATGGGCTTCGAGGCGATGCAGGAGTACACGGACGCCCGGTCGGTATGGGTGAACGTCGACGCCGACCTCCCAGTCTGGTACCCGCGTCCGTAAGAGGGAGGGTGCGATGGCGGTCGCGAAGGTGATCATGACCGACGAGCAGCGCAAGTCGGTGGCGCTCGAGTATCTGAAGGCGTTCGACAACGGCGGCACCACGTCGACGGGCGGCAGCATCCTCGACCTCTTCGCCGACGACGCCCAGGTGTACTTTCCGAAGTGGGGCCTCGCCGAGGGCAAGGACCAGATCGGGCGCATGTTCGGCGACGTCGGGGCCCGCTACAAGTCCATCAAGCACAACTACGCGGACTTCAACTGGATCATGACCGGCTCCGACCTATTCGCCGTCGAGGGAACGAGCTCCGGGGAGCACGTCGACGGTGAGTGGCGGGCGGGGGTCACGCATGCGGGCCGTTGGTGCGACGTGTTCGAGGTCCGCGACTTCCTGATCCAGCGGTGCTTCATCTACCTCGACCCCGACTACGCCGGGCTCGACACCGACCGGTACCCGTGGCTCGCCGAGGGAGGGCGCGACGCCTCACGCCCACTCGGATGAGGAGTCCGGAGTGAGGCCTGCATGAGGCCGTTCACCCACGATGCCCTGCCGGGGCGCGTCGTGTTCGGGGCCGGTTCCCGCGACCGCCTCCCCGAGGAGGTCGAGCGCCTCGGCGCGACCCGGGTGCTGATCGTCACCGACCCCGCCACCAAGCCCGTCGCCGACGAGCTGGCCGAGGAGCTGGGGGAGCGCTTCGGCGCCGTGTTCTCCGACGTGCAGCAGCACGTCCCCATCGAGGCGGTGGCGTCGGCGCGCGCCGCCGCCGGGCGCAGCGGCGCCGACTGCGTCGTCACGGTGGGCGGCGGCTCGACGACGGGGTTCGGCAAGGCCATCGCGCTGGAGAGCGGCGCCTCCACCCTCGCGATCCCCACCACGTACGCGGGCTCGGAGATGACCCCCATCTACGGGATCACGTCGGACGGCCTGAAGCGGACTGGCCGCGACGTCCGGGTCCTGCCCAGGACCGTGATCTACGACCCCGAGCTCACGGTTTCCCTGCCGCCGCCGGTCACCGCGGCGAGCGGGATGAACGCCCTCGCGCACTGCGTCGAGGGCCTGTACGCGCGCGACGCGAACCCCATCACGTCACTCATGGCCGAGGAGGCCATCCGGGCCCTGGCCCGGGGGATCCCGGCCGCGGTCCGCGCGCCCGCGGACCTCGAGGCACGCGGCGAGGCGCTGTACGGCGCGTACCTGGCCGGCGCGACGCTCGCCGTGGTCGGCATGGCGCTGCACCACCGGATCTGCCACGTCCTGGGCGGCACGTACGGCCTGCAGCACGGCGACGTGAACTCGGTCGTCCTCCCTCACGTCGCCGGCTTCAACCGGCCGGCCGCTCCCGAGGCCCTGGCCCGGGCCGAGCGAGCCCTGGGGGCGGAGGACGTCGCCCAGGGACTGTTCGACTTCGCAGCGGCGGTCGGCGCCCCGACCAGCCTCCGCGAGCTGGGGTTCGACGAGGCGAACCTCGGCGAGGCAGCCCGCCTGGCGCTCGAGACCCCCGTGTGGAACCCACGCCCCGTGGACGTGTCCGCCGTTCGGTCCATCCTCGACGACGCGTTCCACGGCCGGCCCCCGTCGAGCACGGGTGCCTGGCCGGAGGGGGGTGACGCGGACCGGCAGACGATCGGCACGAGCTGAGCGCCGCGCAGGGCGCGGCGTTCCGGCGGCCCCGTTCCGGCGGCCGCATCTCAGGGAGCGGGTCCGGTGAACGGTGATGGACAGGTGGAATCTCCGGTTCTTTCCGACTCGGCTCCGCGTCCGAGTGGAACCGGCGCCCTCGTCGGAAGAGGCGGCGAAGCGGGGGAGCGGCCGCTCGGGGGGCGAACCCGACCCGGTGTCCGGGCGACCGCCCGGGATGGGACCATGAAGGCAGCCATGGAACACGAGGATCCTGCGGCGGCCTTCGCGTCTCCCGAGGACGTCATCGAACGGCTTCGGGACGTGGACTATCTCGCCGACCCGCCGCTCGCGGTGACCGTCTTCCTGGCGGGCCGATTGGGCAAGCCCGTGCTGTGCGAGGGGCCGGCCGGCGTCGGAAAGACCGAGCTGGCCAAGGCCCTCGCCGCCGCCACCGCTCGCCCGCTGATCCGCCTGCAGTGCTACGAGGGCCTGGACGAAGCCAAAGCGCTGTACGAGTGGAACTACAAGAAGCAGCTCCTGCGGATCCAGGCCGACTCGGGCGACCGCGAGTGGCAGCAGGTGGAGGAGGACATCTTCACGGAGGATTTCCTGCTCTCGAGGCCGCTGCTGTCCGCCATCCGCTCTCCGTCCCCGGTGGTGCTGCTGATCGACGAGATCGACCGACTGGAGGTGGAGACAGAGGCGCTGCTGCTCGAGATCCTGTCGGACTGGCAGGTGTCGATCCCGGAGCTCGGGACGATCCGGGCCAGCAACACCCCCCTCGTGGTCCTGACGTCGAACAACACGCGCGAGCTGTCGGAGGCGCTCAAGCGCCGGTGCCTGTTCCTCCCGATGGACTACCCGACGATCGAGCGGGAGCGGGAGATCATCCTCGCACGCGTCCCGGACATCGACTCCGGGTTCGCCGAGCAGATCGCCCGCGTCGTCCGGACCATCCGGGGCTTCGACCTCAAGAAGGCGCCGTCGGTGTCGGAGACGCTCGACTGGGCGCGCACGCTGCTGCTTCTGGGGATCGACCACGTCGACTCCGAGGTGGCGGTCGAGACGCTGCCGCTGCTGCTCAAGTACCAGCAGGACCTGGAGAAGGTCCGGCGCGAGCTGGTCACTGGAACGACGTAGCCGAGTGGGTCAATCTGCCCAGCGCCGAGGGCCCGGCTGGGGAGCCGGGCCCTCGACCGCAGGGGCTTGGATCAGGCGCCCGTTCCCTGTCCGCTCGAAGCGGGAGCTCCCGGCCCTCCGCCCCCGAAGCCTGAGTCCGTGCTCGTCACGTGGAAGCTCGCGTCGACCTTCACGGTGACGATGGAGCCGTCGGCCTTGCGCACGTGGGCCTCGTACGGCGAGCCGGCCGAGTCCGTCTCCACCCGGATGATCGTGCCGCCGGGGACCGCGTCGAGCGCGGCCGTCCTCACCTTGGCGGCCGTCCCGCCGGTGAGGAGCGTCTCGCCCGGACCGTGGTTCACCGTGGCCGGGTTCGCGGGCCGGTTCGAGGCGGCCGTCCTCGATGCTGGCGTCGACGAATTGCTGTCCGCGCTGGCGATGTTCGCCCCGGCGATGATCCCGCCTGCGAGCAGGCCGCTCGCGACGAGGCCGACCGCGGCCAGCCGCCGCCGCCTCGGAGGCCGTGCCGGCACATGCCGCTCCATCGTTTCCCTGCCGTCCATCCGCATCTCCTTCGTCTCCGGCGGCGATCCGTTCGCCGCTTCCGAGACGGATGATCGGTGGCGGGGCATGGACGACGGTCAGACCCACCTGTGAGCCTGCGAAGAGTCGCGACGCCGCGGAGCTCCGGCGAGCTCAGCCCGGGACCGCGCCGCAGGTGATGTTCGCCGCGGTCGCGGTCATGGCGCCGGCCTGATCCGACGCCACGAAGGCGGCGACCCGCCCGATCTCGGCGAGGGTCGTGAGCCGGCGCAGCATCGTCCTGTCCCGCATCCAGGAGACGAGCTCCTCGCGCGTCATCCCTTCGGGATGGCCGGTGCCGTAGTCGGGGAAGCGGTCGATGTTGGCGAGGGCCTCCGGGAGGCCGGTCGTCTGCAGCCACAGGACCCGGATCCCGTGCGGTCCGAGCTCGCACGCCCACTGCCGGCAGAGGCTCTCGATGGCGTCGAACGTCACCCCGGTGCCGCCGATCTCGGGAATCGACTGCCGGGCGGTGGACGCGGTGATCGCCAGGATCACGCCCGATCCCCGCTTGAGCATGTGCCGAGCGGCCGCGCGGGCGGTCAGGAAGTTCGAGCGCATGGCGTTCGAGATCGGCCGGACGAAGTCCTCGAACGGCATCTCGACCAGGGGCGCTCCATGGACGTCCCCGTGGCCGATGGTGTTGAAGGACACGTCGATGCCGCCGGCCTTCCCGGCCACGGCGTCGGCGTGCCGGTCGACCGCCTCCGCGTCGAGTGCGTCGACCCGGGCGGTCTCGGCCTGTCCTCCTCCGGCGGAGATCTCCCCGGCCACCGCGTCGAGCGTCGCGAGCGTGCGCCCGGCGAGGAATACACTCGCGCCCTCCCTGGCGAAGGCGCGGGCCACGGCGCCGCCGATTGCGCCGCCCCCCCCGTAGATCACGGCGTTCTTGTTCTCGAGCAGCACGTCATCCCTCCCATCTGCACCCGTGCGGGGCTCGGGTCACGACCCCGGGCGCGTCGATGCCAGCTCTCGAATCCGCGCCGCCGCCTCGACCGCGCCGGCCACCTGGCCCGGGTCGGGCGGAAGCGCGGCGAAGCGCTCCCGTTCGAAGGCAGCGACGATACGCTCGATCTCGATCCCCGCGCCCCGGGCCACGGGGTCGGACGCCAGCAGCTCCTCCGCGTAGCGGCGGGGAGTTCGCTCGGGCGACCGGGGATGGCCGCGGCGGTCGAAGGTCCGGCACATCGACTCGAACGCGGCCGCCGCGCCGGTGGGTTCGGCGGCCCGGCGTCTTCGGCGCCGGCGGGCCAGCCACACGGCCGCGGCCCCGACCGCGACGACCAGCCCGACCGGCCAGGCCCCGATGGCGGAGCGGCCGGCGGAGGCCACCGCCCGGCCCACGGCCTTCGCGGCGTCCTGCACGGGTACCGGGACGATCCAGGCCAGGAACCGGCCGATCTTGCCGAACAGCTCGCCGGCCAGGAACGACACCCCGAACCCGCCGCTCGCGGCCGGGACGCCGAACGTGGGGTCGTACTCCTGCCACCCCACCCCCTTGTAGTGCACCTCCACCCACGCGTGGGCGTCGGACTCGTGGACCTCGTAGTAGCCGGTCAGCAGGTTGTGGTCGCCGGGGCCGAAGCCCACGCCGAGCCGGGCCGGGATGCCCACCGCTCGCAGCAGGATCGCCATGGCCGAGGAGATGTGCTCGCAGAACCCCTGGCGGCGCACGAACAGGAACTCATCGACGGCATCGACTCCGGGCGGGTCCGGGGCGATGTCGAGGTTGTACTCGGTGTTGCGCTGCAGCCACGTCTGCACCGCCATGACCTTGTCGTACGTCGTGGGCTGGCGGTCCGTGATGCGGTGCGCGAGCTCAACCACCCGGCTGGGGAGATCCTCCGGCAGCTGGGTGTATTCGGAGAGGAGGGATGACGGCCCGGGCACCGGTGCGAGGCGGAGCCGGTCCGGGGTCACGTCGGGGATCTCGCTCACGACGCTGTACACGGTCTCGGGCTCGAGGATGATCGGCGCGCGGATCGAGCCGTACCGGTCGACCGCCACGCGCCCCGCCGGGAAGTACACGACCCGGGCGTTCGCCGCAGCGAACACGATGTTGGGTTGGCGTCGCACCAGGAAGAAGGTCTGGAGGACGGTCCTGGTGGGGACGGGCGGCCCCGGCGGATACAGCTCGATGGCCTGCCCGTCGGACGCTCCGAACTCCGTGACGTCGGGGTGGGCCGCCTTCCACGTCGTCCCGTCGAACGTGTCGTAGGCCTGAGCCCGCCAGAAGGCCGGCTGGGGCGACCGGACCCGCATGACCAGGCGGTCGGACAGGTGCCCCCGCACCCGGAGATCGACGTTCGCGCCGAAGCCCGGATAGCCGGTGCCCATGACGACGTCGGGACCAGCGCTGCCGCCGCTCCCGCCGGAGGGGAAGTCGGGGTTGACCACGCCCCCGTGGAACTCCGGAACGCCTACCCGGTTCACCAGCGAGAACGGGGGAGCCAGCACGCGCCCTCCGGGGACGTGCGGCGTGAACATGAACACGAACGTGCTGGCCACGGCTGCGGCGAGGGCGGCACCGGCCAGCGATCGGGCCGGTGCGCCGCGCCGCCGCGCGCCGTGAGCGACCGGCGAGAGCCGGAACGTCGCGGGGACGGACCTCGCCCGGCCGGATTCCCGGTCGGACAGGAACAGCCAGGCCCCGGCGAGCACACAAAACGGCAGCAGGAAGAGGCCGAACCGGGCATCGAGCGAGATCGACCCCGCCTCAGCCAAGAGGACCACGCTCGCGGCCACCGAGAACGCGAGGTCACGGCGGCGCGGGAGGTCGAAGCTGTGCAGGACCTGGACCCACACGAACAGCGAGCCCAGCATCACCCGGGCGTCGTCGACCGAGGTGGCGAGGCGGGCCCGCTCGATGAAGCTGGCCAGCGCGGCGATGAGCCCGGCCGCCAGCACCAGCTTCAGCAGCACGTTCTTCTCGCGCCGGCGCCGGAAGGCGACGTAGGAGCCCACTGGGATCATGACCAGCGCGGCCGCCATCGTCGCCCCGTCGACGGCCCCGGCCGCCGCGACCGCGATCACCGACAGCACGGTCACCGCCAGGACGACGGACCGCAGCAGGACCGATTCCTCCGGCGGTTCGGCCTGCCGGGGACGGCGCCACCGGCCCCGGGCGGTACCGCCCGCGGGCGTGCCGCCGACGCCCGTCGGGGTGACGCCGCCGCCGACGGTCTCGCCACCGGCCGGACTCCTCACGCGGACACCCCCGCCGGGCTCCGCGACAGCGACGCGGCCACCTCGGACGCGGAGCCGCCGCGATGGACCTCCGCCCCCGCCCCGGCCAGGCCGGCGGCGAGCTCGTCGATCTCCGCGGGCGTCAACTCGGGCGCTCCACGCCGCGAGCTGCGCGCCACGTCGACGACCACGGCGGCGACCCGCAGGCCGTTGCCCGTGGCCCGTTGGATCGCCGGAACCAGGATCCGCGCCTCGTTCGACCGCCACGTCGGGAGGGCCACCAGCAGGGCCGTCGCCGCGACGGCCTCGCGGGCGGCGTCGATCGCGCCGGCCACCGGCACGTCGCCCGGCGCGCGCAGTGCCGCGAGCATCGTCAGCGCTTCGCCCCGGTCGACCCCGGCGGTGATCTCCATCCCTCTGGCCGTTGCCGCCGCGAGCGACACTCCGGAGCCCCTCCCGAGCGCGTCCAGGGCCACCGACGCCGCCGCCGAGCAGCACACGTCGAGTGCCGTGTCGCCCGTCTCTTCGGCCGTGTCGGCGTAGGTGTCGACCGCGACCAGCAGGTGGGCCGGCTGCTCCCGCTCGAACTCGCGCACGATCAGCGCGCCGTGCCGCGCCGTCGACCTCCAGTGGACATGGCGGAGTGTGTCTCCCTGCTGGTACTCGCGGATGCCGTGGAACTCGGGGCCCGGCCCCCGCTGGCCGGTGTTCTCCGAGGATGCCCCCGTCAGCGGCCCCCCCAGGAGCGCCAACCCGGCCACGGGCACGATGCGCGGGAAGACGACCGTCCGCCCGCCGGCGGAGATCGTGCGCCGAACCTCGGCGACTCCGAAGGGCGCGCTCGACACCACCTCGACCGTCCCTCCCTCGACCACGCCGCGCCGCGAGGCGGTCCGTCCGGTGGTCGCCGTGACGGTCCCGCCGGGCGGGATCGACGGCAGGAACACGGTGGCCGGCTGCACGTGGGGGTCGCGGACGCTCACCGAGAGCTTCGGCCGGCGGGTGGGGTTCGACACCACGAGGTCCACCCGGACGGCGTCGCCGGGGAACACCTCTCCGGCCGCCCGGCGGACCACCCGCAGCCCGCGGGTGGCCCGGAACGGCAGGATGACGCCGGCCCCGGCGACGCCGAGCAGCAGCGCGGAGAGGACGAAGACCCACCCGGACTGCACGTTGGTTCCGACCAGGAACAGCATGGCGGAGCCGAGGGCCAGGCCGACGAAGCGGGAACGGAGCCGCAGCCTCGGCCGGGCCATGTCGCCCGCCTAGGCCCGGCCGGTGGCCTCGAGCGGGACGGGTACCTGCTCGAGGAGCTCAGCCACCACCTCGCGGCCTGCGTCCGATCCCAGGCGCCGCCCGGACCGGACCAGCAGGCGGTGCCCCAGGACGTCGGGGGCCAGCGTCTGCACGTCGTCCGGGAGCACGAAGTCCCGACCGGCCGCCGCCGCGGAGGCCTGGGAGCACCGGGTCAGCACGACCGCGGCTCGCGGCGAGGCACCCAGGGTGACGTCGGGGTGGTGGCGGGTGCCCTCGACGAGCCGCAGCACGTAGTCCACCACCCCGGGGGCGACGTGCACCGCCCGGACCGCGTGGCGGTGGCGTGCTACGTCGGCCGGTTCCATCACCGGTTCCAGCTCCTCCATGGGGTGCTGCAGCAGCTGGCGCGTGACGACCTCGGCGGCTTCCTCGCGCTCCGGGTAGGCGACCGTGACCGCCATGGCGAATCGGTCCAGCTGCCCCTCGGGCAGCGGATACGTGCCGTGGTGCTCGACCGGGTTCTCGGTGGCCACCAGGAAGAAGGGGTCGGGGAGCGGACGGGGAACGCCGTCGACCGTGGCCTGGCGTTCCTCCATGGGCTCGAGCAGCGCGGACTGGGTGCGGGGCGTCGCCCGGTTGATCTCGTCGACCAGCACGACGTTGGCGAAGATCGGCCCCGGGACGAACTCGAACTCGTGGCGCTCCTGGTGGTAGACCGACACGCCCGTGAGGTCCGATGGCAGGAGGTCGGGTGTGGCCTGGACCCGGTTGAAGGAGCCCCCGATCGACCGGGCCAAGGCCTTCGCCAGCGTGGTCTTGCCGACGCCCGGGACCCCTTCCAGCAGCAGGTTGCCGCCGGACAGCAGGCACAGCGCCGCCGCGCGAACCGCGGCGTCGTTGCCGGCGATCACGCGCTCGACGTTGCCGACGACGAGCCGCACCGCCCGAGCGGTCTCGAAGCCGGAAACGTCCTCGATCATGTCTGCCCGTGTCATCGGGCCAGACCCCCCCTCACTTGAACGGCGGTACGCACGAGCGTACATGGCGATTGCACGCTTGGGGAGGCTCAGATACCTTGGCATTCGGGATGAACAAGAGCGGGCTCGTCGCCGAGGTCGCCAAGCGAACCGACCGCAACCGGTCCGACGTGGCCGCGGTGGTCGACGAGACGATGGCCGTCATCCGCGAGACCGTGGCCAAGGGCGAGCGGGTGGCGCTGGTGGGATTCGGCACGTTCGAGAAGCGCCGCCGCAACAAGCGCGTGGCGCGGAATCCCCGCAAGCCCGACGTGGCCATCCCGATCCCCGCGCGCGACATCCCGTCGTTCACCCCCGGCCAGGCGTTCCGCCAGTCGGTGGCGGCCAAGCGCCGCCGGAGCGCCAAGGCGAAGTCCGCCGGCCGCACCGCGAGCACCAGGAGGGGTCGGTAGGTGTTCTGCCCTGCGTGCGGATCGAGTCAGCCCGCGGAGCACCGGTTCTGCTCGGGCTGTGGGGAGCGCCTGCCGAAGGAGCTTCTCCGTCCGGCCGGCCCCAAGGTCTCGCGATGGTTCCTGTCGATCCCGGTCGCCCCGGACGACCCTCCCTCGGCGGCCCTGCGGGTCAGCAGGTACCTGGAGGAGGTCGAGATCACGACGTCCGACGGCTCCGTGCGGGTCCCGAGCCACCACGTCCGGTTCTCGATCTGGGTGAACGACCGCGCTGTGGCCGCGATCTCGATCCCCGAGGACGAGGCGGACCGCGTGGCGGAGTTCCTCGCCGCGTGGATCCCGGAGGGCGGCGACGCGCCGAGCGACAAGCCGATCACCCGCTGAGCGCCGACTACATCGTGATGTGCTCGAGGTTGCGGGCCACCTTGCGCCCGTACTCCTCGTGGAGGTCGAACTTCACCCGCTGGCCGATGCGCAGGAAGCGGAGGGACGACCCGGCCAGCGAGGCCTGGTCGAAGTACACCTCGGTGCGGTCGTCGAGGAGCACCACGCCGTACTGGTCGCGGCGGTCGTAGTCCTTGACGGTCCCCTGCGGCATGTCCGGCCGGCCTCCTCGGCCCGGATTCTAGCGGCGGGGGAGGGAGGCCAGGCGCTCCTCCACTCCGAGCTCCAGGAGCGATCCCACCGTCCGTCTCCCGCCGCCCCCGGCCACGACGCGCGCGGCATGCTCGGGCAGGTCGAGGTCGAAGGCCAGGCCGGGCGCCTCCACCACCGATACCGGCAGACGGCGGGACCGGGCCGAGTCGACGTGTTTGGCGAACGAGCCCGGCCCGAACCGGGCCGGGATGGCCCGGGGAGGCCGGCGGAGCAGGAGGTTCGTGCCGCCGTCGGAGGAGGCCGGCGCCAGGACGACCGGCCCGAGCGTGTGGAGGGCCTCGGACAGCTCGGCGGCCGTGAGCATCGGGAGGTCCGCCGGCAGCACCGCCAGGGTCGTGACCCCCCGCTCGGCGGCCTCCTCCTCGGCCTGGCGGACGGCGGCCGACAGGGGCGGCTTCGCCTCGGGGATGGGGATGGCGGCCCGCCGCGCCGCGACCTCCAGCACCGCCTCGTCGGGGGAGATCACCCACGTCTCCCACCCTGCGGCGGCCAGCGCGGCGTCCAGGACGTCTTCGAGCAGCGCGAGCGACAGCGCGGCTCGCTCCAGGGGCGACAGCACGGGCGCCAGCCGGGACTTGGCTCGGGCCAGTGCCTTCACGGGAACCATGATCGCGCGCACGCTTCGAGGGTAGAGCACCCGGAGACGAGTCCCCGTCGGGCGCCGGTGCGCACGGTGATTCCCGGGCGGAGCACTAGCATGGATGTGACTGTGGAGGCGCGCCGATGACCACCCTCGACCGCTCGGAGTTCGGCCCGAACCAGTGGCTGATCGACGAGATGTTCCACCGGTTCCAGGAGGATCCGGGGTCGGTCGGCGCGGCGTGGCAGGAGTTCTTCCAGGACTACCGCCCGAGGAGCGACGGAAGGTCGGCCGAAGAGGCGGCGCCGGCGGCCGCCGCCGGACATGAGCCCGCGGAGCCCGCGCCGGCGACCCGCGAGCCGCCTGCCGAGGAGGAGGGCGTCGAGGCCGTCCCGCTGCGCGGCGCTGCCGCCGTGATCGCCGAACGGATGGAGGAGAGCCTCGAGGTCCCCACCGCCACGAGCGTCCGGACCGTCCCGGCGAAGCTCCTCGAGATCAACCGCTCGATCCTCAACCGGCACCTGGTGCGCAAGCAGGGCTCGGGGAAGGTGAGCTTCACCCACCTCATCGGGTGGGCCGTCGTGCAGTCCGTGCGGCGCATGCCCGGCATGAACGTGTCCTTCCGGGAGACGCCCGACGGCAAGCCCGAGGCCCTCCGGCACGCCCACGTCAACCTAGGCCTGGCGGTCGACGTCAAGCGCGGGGACGGCACGCGGACGCTGCTCGTCCCGAACATCAAGCGGGCGGACACGCTCGACTTCGCCGGGTTCTTCGCCGCGTACGAGCAGCTCGTCCGCAACGTCGGCGCCAGCAAGCTGTCGCCCGACGACTTCGCCGGCACGACGGTCTCGATCACCAACCCGGGGATGATCGGCACGGTCCAGTCGGTCCCGAGGCTGATGGCGGGCCAGGCCTGCATCGTCGGCGTCGGATCCATCGGCTACCCCGCGGAGTACGCGGGCGCCGACCCCGAGACGCTCTCCGAGCTCGGCGTCGGCAAGGTCCTCACGCTGACCAGCACCTACGACCACCGGGTGATCCAGGGCGCGGAGTCCGGCGAGTTCCTGGCGACGATCCACCGGCTGCTGCTCGGCGAGGAGTCCTTCTACGAGGAGCTGTTCCGGTCGATGGGCGTCCCCTACGTCCCGGTGCGGTGGCGGGCCGATCACAACCCCCCGCGCGACTCGCGGGAGCGCGTCGAGAAGCAGGCCCGGATGCTCCAGCTGGTGATCATGTACCGGGCCCGCGGCCACCTGATCGCCGAGCTCGATCCGCTGGCGGCCGAGCCGCCCGAGCTCCACGAGGAGCTGGACCCGGCGACGTACGGCCTGACGATCTGGGACCTCGACCGGCCGTTCGAGGCAGGAGAGATCGCCGGCCGCGACGACCTCACACTCGGGGAGGTCCTGGCCGTCCTGCGTGACGCGTACTGCCGGACCGTCGGGATCGAGTTCATGCACATCGCCGAGCCCGACCAGACCCACTGGATCACGAAACGCGTGGAGGGCGCCGACACGACGCTGCCGCCCGAGGACCAGCGGCACATCCTGTCGAAGCTCAACGAGGCCGAGGCGTTCGAGCGGTTTCTGCACCGGAAGTACGTGGGACACAAGCGGTTCTCACTGGAGGGGGCCGAGTCGCTGATCCCGATGCTCGACTCGATGCTCGAGAACGCGGCCGACGGCGGCATGCAGGAGACCGTCATCGGCATGGCCCACCGGGGCCGGCTGAACGTCCTGGCGAACATCGTGGGGAAGTCCTTCGGGCAGATCTTCCGGGAGTTCGAGGGGTCGATCGACCCGGACACGGCCCAGGGCTCCGGCGACGTGAAGTACCACGTGGGCGCCGCGGGCAAGCACACCTCCCGGGCCGGCAACCAGATCGTGGTGACCGTGGCGTCGAACCCGTCCCACCTGGAGGCCGTGGACCCCGTCGTGGAAGGCATGGTCCGGGCCAAGCAGGACCTCCTCGAGGGGGGCAAGGAGGCCGTGCTGCCGGTGTTGATCCACGGGGACGCCGCGTTCGCCGGCCAGGGCGTGGTGGCCGAGACGCTGGCCATGTCCCAGCTCAACGGATACGACACCGGGGGCACCGTGCACGTCATCGTGAACAACCAGCTGGGGTTCACGACCGGCAGCGACTACGGCCGGTCGAGCGAGTACGCCAGCGACGTGGCCCGGATGGTGCAGGCCCCCATCTTCCACGTGAACGGTGACGACCCCGAGGCGTGTGTGCGGGTGGCCCGGCTTGCGTTCGCGTTCCGGGAGCAGTTCCACTCGGACGTCGTCATCGACATGTGGTGCTACCGGCGGTGGGGGCACAACGAGGGCGACGAGCCGTCGTTCACCCAGCCACTGATGTACGACGCGATCGAGGGCCGCCGGAGCGTCCGGAAGCTGTATGTGGAGCGCCTGGTCAACGCCGGCGACCTGTCCGTCGAGGAGGCCGAGGGGTCCCTGGAGCAGTTCCGGGAACGGCTGCAGCAGGCCTTCGACGAGACGAAGGACGCGGGGGAGCGGAAGCCCACAGTGGTGGAACGGAAGCCGCCGGCGCACGCGGCGGTTCGGCCGGCGGTGCGTACGGCGGTGGAGCGCTCGGTGCTGGACGAGGTGGTCGACGCGCTGGTCACCGTTCCCGAGGGGTTCACGGTCCACCCCAAGCTGCAGAAGGGGCTGGACCAGCGGCGCTCAGCCCTCGACACCGACGCGGTGGACTGGTCGCTGGGCGAGGCCCTGGCCTTCGGCACGCTCCTGCTGGACGGCGTCCCCGTCCGCTTGTCGGGGCAGGACACCCGCCGGGGCACGTTCAGCCAGCGCCATTCGGTGCTGGTGGACCGGAAGACCGGCGTCGAGCACACCCCGCTGGCGGCCCTCGGGCCGTTCCGGGTCTACGACTCGCTGCTGTCGGAGTTCGCGGCGATGGGGTTCGAGTACGGCTACTCGGTGGCCAACCCCGACGCGCTGGTGGCGTGGGAGGCGCAGTTCGGGGACTTCGCGAACGGCGCGCAGGTGATCGTCGATCAGTTCATGAGCGCCGCCGAGGACAAGTGGTCCCAGACGAGCGGCCTGGTGCTGCTGCTGCCGCACGGCTACGAGGGCCAGGGTCCGGATCACTCCTCCGCGCGGCTGGAGCGGTTCCTGCAGCTCTCGGCCGAGGACAACATCCAGGTCGCGGTTCCCTCGTCGCCGGCGCAGTACTTCCACCTGCTCCGGCGCCAGGCGCTGCGCGACCTGCGCAAGCCCCTCGTGGTGATGACGCCGAAGTCGCTGCTGCGGCTGCCGGCGGCGCGCAGCGCCGCCACGGAGTTCACCGACGGCTCGTTCGCGGAGGTGCTGGCCGACCCCGACCACCCGCACCCCAGCGTGGTGTCGCGGGTGATCCTGTGCAGCGGGAAGGTCTTCTACGACCTCGCGAAGCGGCGGGCGGATTCTGGCGTCCAGGGCGTGGCCCTCGTCCGCATCGAGCAGCTGTACCCGTTCCCCGAGGAGCAGGTGAAGGATGTGCTGGAGCACTATGGCGAAGCGGACCCCTACTGGCTCCAGGAGGAACCCGAGAATATGGGCGCCTGGTACTACGTCCGCCGCGTGGTCCATGACCGCTTGGGTGTCGACCTGCACGGGGTGACCCGCGAGGAGAGCGCCTCCCCGGCCACGGGCTCCCTGAGGGTGCACCAGCAGGAACAGTCGCAGCTCATCGACCGAGCCTTTGAAGGGTTCAGCGGTTGATCCCAGCCTCAGGGAAGGTAGTCGTGCAGGAGGAGCCTCACGTCCGTGAACCGATGAGCCTTGACCAGGACCGGCTTGAAACCAGTGGATCGTGGCGGGATGGCATTGGGCACTGTGATGAATCCACGCACTAGGTACCGGCCTGGCGCCAGTGCCACCTCGAAGGTGCCGCTAGGCATGTCAACGACTTCAACGGGGGGTCCGAGAGGGAGCCCGCAGGATCGTCAGCCGTCCCTCCTGCGGCGTGGGACCGAAGATCGGGGCGAAGCTCCCGCCCTTGTCCACGACAACGTTCAGCGCGCCTCGGATTCCGGAGTCAGGCCTCCCTGAATGGCATCCAACCAGGAGGAAGGCCGCGGCCATGCATGCCAGCATCCGTCGCCATCCCTCCCTCCCACCCACGAAGATCCCGTCGTCGATATCCGTGGGGTCGAAGTGGTCGCTTCCCGACATTCGCCTCAGCGGGTCGGTGGAGAGCGGTGGCATCCCCTTGACCGCCGCGGGGAAGATCTAGCGGATCGTTGCCGCCCTGTATCGGCCCTCGGGTGCGGGCGCGGCGCTCCAGCGCTATGTCGCGATCCTGCTCGATCAGAATCTGAAGCCGCCTCATTCAACGAGCATGCATCACCTGGTGGTCGCTGGCATGGAAGGCATGCGGGAAGCAACGGTTCCTGTTCATCATCCGAAGCGGGCTCTCTGCATTGCACTGGGAGTGCTGATGCGGGCCCGGCGGTCGCCTACGATGGCGTGATGCCGTCGTCCGCATCGACAATCGAGGCCCTCGGTCGGCTCGACCCCCGGCGGCGTGAGTGGATCGAGGAGTTCCGGGACAGGCTGCGAGCCCTACTCGGCGCGCGGCTGAAAGACCTCCGCCTGTTCGGCTCCGAGGCACGAGGACAGGGAAGCGCCGAGTCGGACATCGATCTGCTCGTGTTGGTCGATGGCCTCGACGTCGCGACGTGGAGGTCGATCCTCGACATGGCGCACATGATCAGTCCGTGGCTCTCACCCCTGATCGAGGACTACGAGCGATACCACGCCCCGAGGTCCAGAGCGACCGGCATCTACAGAGCCATCCGCGAGGACTCGGTCCGTCTGTGACACCCGGACAGATCGAGGAAGCTCGGGCCGAGCTGCGCCGAGCGGAGCAAGCCCTCGCAGAAGCGAAGCTCCTGTTCGGTGCAGCGTCGCTGGAGGGCGCCGCAAGTCGTCTCTACTACTCGGCGTTCCACGCCACGCGGGCCGCATTGCTCGTGCGAGGACTGTCCGCGAAGACACACTCGGGGCAGATCGCGCTCTTCACCGACACCTACGGCGCGGTCCCGCTCCTGGGACGTCTGCTCGACCTGCGGGCCCGCGCCGACTACGAGCTCGGCGAGTCGATTATCGCGCGCGAGACCGTCGAGCAGCATGTTGCCGACGCCGAGCGTTTCCTGACCCGATGCACGGAAGCGGTCGAGCGCGCCGCAGCCGGCGGGGCCGACGAGCCGGATCCACCAGCCGACCGCTGACCGCAGGAACCATCGCCGGGGCCCAGGGTTCTCAAGCAGGAGGGGCTCGCTCGCGGGTGGCCCGGGCCCAGTCGAGGACGCCCTGTACGGGCATGAAGTTCAGGATGCGGTCGCGGTCGATGCCCGCGCGGATGGCTGACGCGAGGCCAAAGTCCAGAAAGTCGAGCTCGCCGATGCTGTGGGCGTCGGTTCCGATGGAGATGCGCACGCCCGCGTCGCGGGCCTGCTCGAGCCGTACTACGTCGAGGTCCTGGCGGTGGGGGTTGGCGTCGATCTCGACGGCCTTGTCGAGCGCGGCTGCCTCGGCGAACACCCGCGGCCAGTCGGCGTCGAGACCCTTCCGCCGGTTGAACATCCGGGTCCGGGGGTGGGCCAGGACGTGGACCGTCGGGTTGCGCACGGCGGCCAGGTAGCGGTCGGTCTGGTCCTCGGTCAGGCGCAGCTTCGAGTGGAACGCCCCCAGCACCAGGTCCAGCCGGGCCAGCACCAGGGGGTCCATGTCCCCCTCGCCCTCGGGTGACAGGTTCATCTCGATCGAGTGCAGCACCCGGATGTCGCCTCCCAGGTCCCCGTTCAGCCGCGCGATGTGCTCCGCCTGCGCGGCCAGGCGCTCCTCCGACATGCCGTTGGCGATCGGGAGGCCGACGGAGTGGTCGGTGATCGCGACGAACGAGTGTCCTCGGGCCGCCGCCGCCTCGACCATCCCCTCCAGCGGAACCTTGCCGTCGCTGTACGTCGTGTGCATCTGGAGATCGGCGCGGACGGCTCGGCGCCACTCGTCGACGCCGGGCGTCGAGCGGACCTCGGCCATCGTCAGGAACCCCCGCCGCATCGCCGGCGGCTCCGGCATTTCGGATGGCGGGTCGCCGAGCCACTCGAGCACGAACCGCTCCACCCAGGGGCCGACGCCAGGCAGCTCGGTCGGCGACCGGCCCTCCGCCACCAGAACGGCAGCTTCCTCCTCCCAGAACAGCGCGGCCCGGGACGCCCGGTGGAGCGCCCGGCGCCGGTGCGGGGCCTCCTCCCGCTCGCTCTGCAGGCCCAGCAGCTCCGACAGCTGGCCGTTCGACAGCGTCACGGCGGAACCGTACCCGCCGCCGGCCGGGACGGACGGCGCCTACACGCCCGGCGGTAGAATTGGCACCCCGACCGCCAGGTCGGGGACGCGGACGCGGGAGGACCGTCCTGGAGCCCTGGTACCGACTGGCCGAGGTCAGCCTGAAGACGCCGATCAAGCTGTGGTTCAACTGGCGGTTCGAGGGTCTCGAGAACGTCCCGCCGGAGGGTCCGGCGCTCCTGGCCTGCAACCACACGTCGTACTTCGACCCGCTCGCCCACGCGCTGACGGTGATCCAGGCCGGCCGGCGCCCCCGGTTCCTGATCAAGAAGGAGCTGTACGGGAACTGGCTCCTGCGCCACGTGTTCACCGGTGCCAGGCAGATCCCCGTGGACCGGGGAACGGGGAACGCCGCGCCCGTGGACGCGGCCGTCCAGGCGCTCCGCGAAGGCGAGGCGGTGATGATCTTCCCGGAAGGAACCGTCACCCGCAACCCCGACCACACGCCGATGCACGCCAAGACCGGCGTCGCCCGGATCGCGCTGGGGGCGGACGTTCCGGTGATCCCGATGGCCGTGTGGGGGGCGCACCAGATCATGCAGAAGGGCGGGCAGAAGGGACTCACGTTCGGCCGGCCGATCTGGGCGAAGGTCGGCGCGCCGATGGACTTCTCGGACTTCCTCGACCGCCGCGAGGATCCCGAGGCGCTCCGCGAGGTCATCGACGCGGTGATGGCCGAGGTGTCGCGCCTCGTCGCGGACCTCCGCAGCCGCTATCCCAAGCGGTGGGCCGAACGGTGACCCGCGGCGAGCGTCCCAAGCGGGGGTTCGCCACCCGGCTGGCCCACGGCGCACCGGTCCAGCCGGTCGACCAGACCCCCTCCTCGGTCCCGATCTACCAGACCTCGACGTGGCGCTTCGACACGTCGGAGGACTACGCCGACGTGATCTCGTTCCGACGTCACGGCTACGTCTACGGCCGCGGCTACGGGAACCCGACGGTCGAGGCGTTCGAGGGGCTCATGGCCGACCTGGAGGAGACCCAGGCCGCGTACGGGTTCACGTCCGGGATGGCGGCGATCCACACCGTGCTCACGGCGCTGGCGAAGACCGGGGATCGGGTCGTCGCCAGCGCTGAGCTGTACGGCGGCGCCTACTCCCTGTTCATGCACGTGGCGCCGCGCTACGGGATCGAGGTCGACTTCGTGTGGCCCCACGACCCGGACGCGGTGGCCGCGCGGCTCCCCGGGGCGGCGATGTTCTACGTCGAGACCATCGCGAATCCCAACGTCACCGTCGCGGACCTGGCGGCGTTGGGGGAGCGGTGTCGGGCCGCCGCCGTCCCGGCCGTCGTCGACAACACGTTCGCGTCGCCGGCCCTGTGCACGCCCGCCGAGTACGGGTTCGATTACGTCCTGCACTCCGCGACGAAGTACATCGGCGGGCACCACGACCTGGTCGGCGGCGTCGTCTGCTGCTCGGCGGAGGCGCGAGGTGACCTCCGAAAGGTGGCGATCGACCTCGGCGGCGCACTGGAGGCCTTCCCCGCGTGGCTCGCCATCCGCGGACTGGTCACGCTCGAGCTCCGCATGCAGCGCCACTGCGCGAACGCCATGGCGCTCGCCCAGTTCCTGGAGGGCCACCGGAAGGTCGAACGGGTGCACTACCCGGGGCTGGCGTCCCACCCCAACCACGAGGTGGCGGCGCGACAGCTTCGCGGCGGGTTCGGCGGGATGCTGGCGTTCGAGGTGGGGGGAGGAATCGATCCCGCGGTCCGGTTCTGCGACTCGCTCGAGCTGGCCTGGGTGGGAACGAGCCTCGGCGGGCACAAGACGCTGGTCGGCCACGCGGCCTCCACGACCCATCGGCAGATGGACCCCGAGGCCCGGCGGGCCGCCGGCATCGGGGACGGCCTGATCCGCGTCAGCGCGGGACTCGAGACCGTCGACGACGTCCTGGAGGACTTCGACCGCGCCCTGGAGAAGGTGTAGGGGGTCCGGGGGTCTCAAGAGCGAGGCCGGAAGAATCATGGAGCGTAGCCAGGCACAGCCGAGCGGTAGACCCCCAGGTCAGGCAGGAGCCCCGGAACCCCGGAGGCGGATCGCGATCCTGTTCGGGGGCCGGTCGGCGGAGCACGAGGTGTCCGTGGTCTCGGCGCGCTCGGTGATCGACGCCCTGGACCCGGAGCGGTTCGAGGCGGTCCCGATCGGGATCGACCGGGAGGGCGGCTGGCACCTGCTGGCCGCCCCGCCGGCGCTGCCCCCGGGCTCCGGCGCGCTGGCGGCCGTGGAGCAGGGCACCGGGCGGACGGTGGAGCTCGACACGACGGGGGGCTCGGCGCTCGTCGCCCAGGACGGCTCCCGCGAGCCCCTGGACGTCGTGTTCCCCATCCTGCACGGCCCGTTCGGGGAGGATGGGACCGTGCAGGGCATGCTCGAGCTGGCGGGGATCCCGTACGTGGGGGCCGGGGTGCTGGGCTCCGCACTCGGGATGGACAAGGCGGTGCAGAAGGTGGTGCTGGCCGCCTCAGGGCTCCCGGTGGTCCCCCACGTGGTCGTCCCCGAGCGCGACTGGCAGGACGACCCCGACGACGTCGTGGCCAAGGCCGCGCACCTGGGGTTCCCGCTGTTCGCGAAGCCGGCCTCGCTCGGATCCTCGGTCGGCATCTCCAAGGTGAAGGACCCGGCCGGCCTGTCCCAGGCGATGGAGGAATGCTTCCGCTACGGCCGCAAGGCCCTCCTCGAACGCGGCATGGAGGGGATCCGGGAGATCGAGTGCGGCGTGCTCGGCAACGACGACCCGGTGGCGTCGGTCCCGGGCGAGATCCTCCCGGCCGGCGAGTTCTACGACTACGCGGCGAAGTACCTGGACGAGGCGACCCGGCTGGTGATCCCCGCCGACCTCCCGGAGGCGGTCGAGGAGGAGGTCCAGCGCATGGCGGTCGCCGCGTTCCAGGCGATCGACGCCGAGGGCATGGCCCGGGTGGACTTCTTCCTGCGGGACCCCGACGAGCTGATCGTGAACGAGATCAACACGATCCCCGGGTTCACCGAGGTCTCGATGTACCCCAAGCTGTGGGAGGCCTCCGGGCTTCCCTACGCCGACCTGGTCGACCGCCTGGTCGAGCTCGCCGTCGAGCGCCACGAGCGCGAGGCCAAGCGAGGCTGACCCGACCGCCGGCCACGACTCCGGCTCAGGCGGCCGGAGGAGCTACCCACAGGAACCGTGGCTGAGCTGTGACGCAGTGGGGGGGTCGTGGGCCAGCAGCTCCGGAACGGTCACCGGCCGCAGGCCCTTGTGCCGGAGCACCGCCATGATCCGGGGGAACGCCTGCAGCGTCTGCCCCCGGTTCTCGTGCATGAGGATGATCGATCCCGGCCGGGCCTCCTGCCGGATCGTCCGCACGATCTCGCCCGGCCCCGCTCCCATGGAGTCCTGGGTGTCGACGCTCCACAGGACCTGGAGCATGCCGTGCGCGCGCACGGCGGCGTCGCTCGCGGCGTCGTGCAGGCCCATGGGTGGCCGGAACAGCAGAACCGGGACGTGGGTGGCCCGGCGGATGGCGACCTGCGCGTCGCCCAGCTGGTGCTCCAGGTCGTCCTGCGAGAGCCCCACCAGCGAGACGTGGTCGTACGTGTGGTCGCCGATCGCGCCGGCGAGGGCCTCCTGGCGGGGGACGCCCTTCAGTGAGGGCCAGGCCGAGATCTCCTTCCCCACGATGAAGAACGTCGCCCGGACGCCGGAGGAGTGGAGGAGGTCGAGCGCCTTGGGCGTGAGCGGTCCGGGGCCGTCGTCGAAGGTCAGGGCCACCATCGGCCGGGACCGTCCACCGCAGTAGACGGGATGTCCGGCCCGGATCAGGCGGTCCACCGCCGTCCGCTCGAGGCTCGCCTCGCGCGCATCGGACTGGGCGAGGGCGGCCGCCTTCTGGGCCCGGGTCAGGCTGGCGGCGCCGGACGCGGGATGGTGACGGGTGGCTGCGAGGGCCGCCGTCGCCGCCACCACGGCGACGAGCGTGACGAGACGGAAGCCCCGCCGGCGCGGTGGCTTCCGCCGCCTGGCGGGCGCCCGGTGACGCGCTGGGGGACGTGTCGGCGCCGGCATTCGAGCGCGCAGGCTATCCGGCCACCCCGGCGATTTCCATCACATCGCCGGCCGAATCTCAGCCGGCCGGGCGCGCGCGACGGGGCGGCTGGGACCGCGTCCCTGACGGCCGCAGCGGTCCCTACAAGTGGACGACGGGGCAGGTCAGCGTGCGCGTGATGCCTTCGACCGCCTGGATCTTCGCCACGACCAGCTTCCCGAGGTCGTCGACGTTGCGGGCCTCGGCACGGACGATGACGTCGTACGGCCCGGTCACGTCCTCGGCGGACGTCACGCCCTTGATCTGGGAGACCTCCTTGGCCACCTGGGCGGCCTTGCCCACCTCGGTCTGGATGAGGATGTATGCCTGAACCACCTTCGGCACCTCCGATCCCGGTCGGGCGGGGAGACCCGCCCGAGGATGCGCGAATCCTAGCGGTACGGTCCGTGGCGCGACAAGCGAGCCGCGAGCCCCGTCGTGCCATGATCGGGGCATGCCCAGGAATCGCTCGGAGGGCCTCCGGAAGGACCCGCCGACGGCCCACCACCGCGTCTGCACGCCCACGCCGTGAGGCCCGGCCCGCGGATGTTCTTCGCCAACCGCGCCGAGGCGGGGCGGAAGCTGGGGGAACGGCTCGCGGACGTCCTCGGCACGGACGGGGGCACGGTCGTGCTCGGCATCGCCCGCGGCGGGCTCGTCGTGGCCGCCGAGGTGGCGGACTGCCTGGGGGCGCCGCTCGACGTCGTCGTCCCCCGCAAGATCGGCGCGCCGTTCAATCCGGAGCTCGGCCTGGGGGCCGTGGCGCCTGGGGTGCAGGTGCTGGACGAGTACCTGATCCGGGAGCTGGGGGTCACGCGGGAATACCTCGACGCCGAGATCGCCGCCCAGGAACGGGAGATCGCCCGGCGGGAGGAGGCCTACCGGGGAGGCCGGCCGCCGGTCGAGGTGCGGGACCGGGTCGCGATCGTGGTCGACGACGGCGTCGCCACCGGGGGAACGGCGGTGGCCGCGGTCCGGTGGGCGAAGACGCAGGGCGCGCGCGAGGTCGTGCTGGCGGTGCCCGTCGCGCCCTCCCAGGCCGAGGCGATGCTCGAGCGGGAGGCGGATCGGTTCGTGGCGCTCACCACCCCGGAGCCCTTCCACGCCGTCGGCCAGTGGTACCGGGACTTCGACCAGGTCTCCGACCAGGAGGTCGTGGCCATCCTCCGCCCGGGCACGGCCGGATGACGGCCACCGTCACCGCGCTCGGGATCCTGGAGCTGGTCGTGGCCGGCCTCTTCGCGCTGGGTGGCGTCCGGTCGTTCGTCGTGTGGGTCCGGCGCCCCATCGACAGCGACGCGCTGCGCGACCAGCTCTCCTACGCGCTGTACCGGACCGGCCGCATCGGCTTGTGGTTCGCCATCGCGGGGATGTTCCTCCTGCCCGTCCTGATCGGGCGGGAGGGGCGCGCCTACTCGGAGGAGTTCGCCAGGTTCCGCTGGTACCTGATGGTCCCCCTGACTCTGGCCCTCATGCAGTTCGTGGGGGCCTTCCTCCTCGGCCGCAGCGCCGACCGCCGCCCCGCCGGGGGACGGCCCCACGGGCGGCCCGAGCGCTGAGCCACGCTCAGCTGACAGCGCGCTCGATCTCGTCGCTGAGCTGGGGGAACTCGGCGAGGCGCGCCGTGCGCTCGGCGGTGAGGCGCTCGACGACGTCGCGGTATTCCTGGGTCCGGCCCTGCCGCTCGTACAGGCGCCACGGCTGGAGCAGCTCCGGGTCGTCGACGCCGGGGACGTCCTCCGCGACCTCGTAGCCGAACTCGGGCGCCTCGGTCCACTTGATCGCGTCCTCGGCGATGGACTGCACGACCGCCGACGAGGTGGGGATCTTGATCTTCTTGGACCGCTCGTCGTCCTCGCGGCCCCCGACCCGGCCGGTGTTCATCAGGAACACCTCGATCGGGTGCGAGTCGAGGAGCTCGAGGAACCGGTTCCCCTGCATGCCGTGGGGGAGCGGGAAGAACGGGTTGGTGCCGGGCACGCGGAGGAACTTCCCCTCCTCGGCCTTGCCGCCCGCGGACGTCCCCGTGGTCTCGCCGAGCATGAAGTACGCGGCGGCCTGCTCCTGGGTCAGGCGGGCCACCGATGGGATGATGCTCTCGTTCCAGTTCAGGATCAGCAGGTAGTCGACCCGGCCGACCTCCTGCGCGTCGCGGAACCGGCCGAGGTCGGCCATGCCGAACACCGCGCGGCCGTTCTTCGTGTACGACGTCTCGAAGAAGTTCGCGACGCCGGACTCGTCCTGGTACACGTTCTCCAGGTACGACGTCTCCTTCACGACCGCGTTGTAGATGTTCGGCTCGAACTCCGGGTCGAGCGAGAACGTCTTCGCGAAGCAGCCGTTCTCCGAGCCGTACACCTTGCCGCCCGGCATGAGCGCCACGAAGTCGTCCTGGACCGGCAGCGAGTCGTTCTGCGTGGTGAACGTCGTGGTGGTCTTGCCGGTGCCGGACAGCCCGATGATCAGGAACACCCTCTCGCCGGCCGCCGTGGGGATGACCTTGCACCCCGCGTGCAGCGCGAGGCCGCCGCGGTCGTACACGATCGTGTTCCACATCCGGAGGCCGCCCTTCTTCGACTCGCCGAAGTAGTCGGAGCTGAGGACGCGGGTGACGCCGTTCTCGAGGTCGACGGCGATGATCCGCTCGTCGGGATAGCCGGCCGCTTCCAGGTTCGGCGTGTAGATCACGTGGACGCGGGGGTCGCCGCCGTCGCGAGGGAAGTACAGCTTCTGCTGCATGCCGGCGATGTTCGCGTTGGCCTTCTCGATGGTCAGCCGGGCGGGGACCGCGAAGTCCGGGTCGTTGCCGATGGACCCGTCGATCACGACCATCTCCTGCCCCCGGATGTAGTCGTCCTGGAGGCTGGCGATGCGGTCGAACTCCTCGCGGCTGATGGTCTTGCCGGACGAGGAGCCGGGCTCGCCGACGACGAAGGTGCTCCCGGAGGACCGCGAGGTCACCCTGGTCTGCACGTTCACGTTGCCGAAGCCGGTGATCCGGGCCTGGGGCATCTGCTCGGTGAAGGCTCGCAGGTCGTCGGGGCCGGGGTTGTCGTGGATTCGCTTCGCGTCGATCTGGGTGACCATGGCCGAGCCTCCTGGTTCGCGTCCTGAGTGCGCACGACGATGCTTGGGATGGCGCGGGGTAGGAATACTACCCGGCGTCCCTCCGCGCCAATGCCGCCCGGCCCTCGCGAGGTGGGACTACGTTCCTTCGACGGTGAAGTACAGCCGCACCTGGGTGCGGTACTCGGTCACGTGACCGCCCTCGACCGAGGTCGAGGTGCCCAGCACCTCGAGCCGGTTGATGCCCCGGATGGTGCGGGCTGCCTCGCGCAGGGCCTCGCGGGCGGCGTCGCCCCAGCTCGTCTCGGACACGCCCTCGAGCTCGATCGTGTTCAACACCGCCATGGCGGTCCTCCCGTCGTGGGGTTCGCCCCCGCTCGACCGGGATCGGCCGGGCCGGAGCCGTCGGCTACGCTCATTATCGTGAAGCCGTCCCGGCGGAGCGAACCCACGACCGAGGACGACCTGCTGGCGGCGCTCCGGCGGGTCCTGTCCGGCGACCAGCCCGGCGTCGCGCTGGGGATCGGTGACGACGCCGCGGTGGTCGAGACCCGCGACGGCCAGGCCCTGCTGACGGCGGACATCCTGGTCGAGGGGGTCCACTTCGACCGTTCGTCCATCGCGCCCCGCGACCTGGGCGCCAAGTCGATCGCAGTGAACGTGTCCGACGTAGCGGCCATGGCCGGGAGCCCCCGGTACGCGGTCGCGTCGGTCGTCCTCCCGCCAGGCGTCGACCCAGCGTGGGCCGTCGAGCTGGAGGCGGGGATGCGGGCGGCGTGCGAGGAGTACGCGCTCGCGCTGGTCGGCGGCGACCTGTCGCGGGGGCCGGTGGCCGTCGTGGCGGTGACCGTGGTGGGCGAGGTGGCCCCGGGACGGTTCGTGACCCGGTCCGGCGCCCGCCCCGGGGACCGGCTGGTGGTGACCGGGTTCCTGGGGGCCTCGGCGGGCGGGCTGGAGCTGGCTCGGGCCGACCCCCAGGCGGTGCGCGCGGCCCTGGGAACCGACTGGGCCCGGTCGCTGATCGACGCGCACGTCCGTCCCGTCGCCCGGGTGGGAGAGGGGCAGACGCTGGCCCGCGCCGGCGCCACCTCGATGATGGACGTGTCGGACGGGCTGGCGCTGGACCTGTCGCGGCTGTGTCTCGCCTCCGAAGTGGGCGCGCGGGTCGGGCTCGATCGCCTCCCGGTCGCTCGAGGGCTCCACGATCTGGCCCGAGTGCTGCCGGTCGACCCCCTGGAGCTCTCCCTCTCCGGCGGCGAGGACTACGAGCTGCTGGCGACGCTTCCTGCGGAGCGGGTGGCCGAGGCCGCCGACGCGCTCGACGAGCGGTTCGGGGTCCGGCTGACGGACATCGGCGAGATCACGGCGGGCCCGGGCCTGGTGGCGGTGGACGAACACGGTGCCGAGCGGCCGCTGGAACCGCGGGGATGGGACCACCTTGCCCATCGATGAGCGGAGCCCGAGGGCCCTGTCGATCGCGGGGAGCGACTCCGGGGGCGGGGCGGGCATCCAGGCCGACCTCAAGACGTTCGGCGCGCTCGGCTGCTTCGGGATGACCGCGATCACGGCCGTGACCGTGCAGAACACACTGGGGGTGACGGCCTACGAGGAGCTCTCGCCGCAGGTCGTCGGCGACCAGGTCCGGGCGGTGGCCGCCGACATCGGCGTTGACGCCGCAAAGACCGGGATGCTGGCCTCGGCGGCCATCGTCGAGGCGGTCGCGGACGCCGTGCGCGAGGCGGGCATCTCCCCGCTCGTCGTCGACCCCGTCTTCGTCTCCAAGCACGGCCACCGGCTGCTGGACGAGGACGCCGTCGGGGCGTTGCGGGCGCGGCTCCTTCCGCTCGCGACGGTGGTCACGCCGAACCTTCCCGAGGCCGCGGGCCTGGCGGGCCTGGACGAGCTCCGGACCCGCGCCGACATGGAGCGGGCCGCCGATGCGATCCTCGAGTCCGGGCCGCGCTCCGTCCTCGTGAAGGGCGGCCACCTCGAGGGGACGCGGGCCACCGACCTCTTCGCCTCGGCCTCCGGCGACCGGGAGTGGCTCGAGGGCGAGCGCATCGACACCGGGCACACCCACGGGACCGGCTGTGTCCTGTCCGCGGCCATCACGGCCCGCCTCGCCCACGGCGACCACCTGGACGTGGCGGTCCGGGCCGGGAAGGCCTTCGTCACGGAGGCCATCCGCCACGGCCTGGCCATCGGCCACGGCATCGGGCCCGTGAACCCGCTGTTCGGCAGGGAAGGGCCGCTCAGTCCTGCGAGGTGATCTCGACCAGGTGGTGGTCGGGATCGCGGAGGAAGACCCGGACCGCGCCTCCCCACGGCGGCTGGACCGGCAGGCCGAGGAACCTGACGCCGCGTCGCTCGAGCTCCGCGTGGACGGCCCGGCAGTCGAGGACGCCGAGGATCACCTCGGCGGTCGCGCTGAACGGATCACCGTCCGGCGCGATCAGACGAACGTCGCGATCCGGAGGCGCCTCGGATGCCCGGGCCAGGTGGACGTGGCCCCCGCCGATCCGGACCACAGCGGAACCGTCGGCCCGCCCGACCACCTCGCCGCCCAGCAGGTCGGACCAGAACGCCATCGAAGCGTCCAGGTCGCGGACGACCAGCAACGGGGCGATCGACGCGGTCGGGTCTGGAAACGGGTCCGCCATCGGTGGGTCCGGGGAGATCTGAGGGGTGTCGTTCGGTCAGCCGGCGCGCTTGACCTTGCCTGCCTTGATGCATTTCGCGCACACGTTGAGGCGCCTCGGCGAGCCGTCCACGATGGCCCGGACCCGCTGGATGTTCGGGTTCCACCGGCGGTTCGACCGGCGGTGGGAGTGGGAGACCTGCATCCCGAAGAAGGGGGTCTTCCCGCAGACTTCGCACTTCGCGGCCATGGCCGAACCAGGGTAGCAGACGCCCTTCGGCCGCCTCGCCGGCTCGCACGGTCCTTCAGCGAACCAGCCGGCGGCGGCGCCCGATGCCCAGGTCCTCCACGAGGAACGCCGCGGCCAGGAGCGCCAGGCCCGCGAGGAGCATCTTCGTCACGCTCCCCACCCCGAACAGCCCGAGCACGAACACCAGGACCGCCGCGATGAGCAGGAGCGCCTTCACGTTCAGCCGCATCGAACCTCCTCGCACGTCGTGGGCCCGATCGTCGGTCCCGGGAGCCGGGTGGTCAAGCAGCGACGGCATCCGGATCGAGCCCCACCCCGGGTTTCAGGTGAGAGCGCGCACGAGCAGCACGACCGACATGACGAACCCGAACGCCACCACGATCCTTCGGATTCGCCGCGCGCCGACCCGCCGGGCCAGCGAGGCGCCGGCGTACCCGCCGGCCACCGCGCCCACCGCCATGGCCAGGCCGTCGGCCCACCGGACGGCCCCGCGGACGATGAAGTACACGAGCGCCACGCCGTTGATCAACACGGTCGTCGCGTTCTTCAGCCCGCTCGACTGCAGGAAGTCGCGGTTGCCGAACAGGCCGTATCCCACCAGCAGCACGAACCCCAGGCCCGCGCCGAAGTACCCGCCGTAGACCGCGGCGAAGAACTGCCAGGCCACCAGCCCGGCGGTGGCCGCCGGGACCCGGTTGCCCTGCGGATCGGGGCCCGCCCGTTCCTGGAGGAGGAGGAGCACCGAGGCCCCGAGGATCAGGAACGGCGCCAGGATCGCGAAGGTCTGGTTCGACGTCAGCAGGAGCAGGACGGCGCCGAGGATCCCCCCGGCCAGGGAGGGGAGCGCGAGCCGAACCAGCAGGCGGCGGGTCCCGGCCAGCTCCCGCCGGAACCCCGCGGTCGCGGACACGTAGCCCGGCCACAGGGCGAGGGTGCTGGTGGCATTGGCCACCACGGGGTCGAGCCCGACGAACACGAGCGTCGGGTACGTGATCAGGGTTCCGCCCCCGGCGACGGAGTTCACCGCGCCGGCGACCAGGCCGACGCCGAGCACGATCGCGACCTCGCCGACGTTCACCGCCGAAGGCTAAACCGACGGCGGGACCCGGCCGGGCGACGTGCTCCCGGGCCGGGCCCGCTCTCGCCGTGAACCTTCCCCGCGCTACTCGGCTTTCGTGGCCTCCTCCTGGGCCCGGGTCCGGATCTCCTCGACCACGGCCGGGTCGGCCAGGGTCGTGACGTCGCCCAGGGGCCGGTTCTCGGCCACGTCCCGCAGCAGGCGGCGCATGATCTTGCCCGACCGGGTCTTCGGCAGCTCCGGGGTGAACACGATGTTGGCCGGCTTGGCGATGGGGCCGATGACCTTCGCCACGTGGTTGCGGAGCTCCTCCATCTGCTCGACGGAGCCTTCGTTGCCTCCCTTCAGCGAGACGTAGGCGACGATGGCCTGGCCGGTCGTCGGGTCGGAGCGGCCGCACACGGCCGCCTCGGCCACCGACTGGTGGTCGACCAGCGCGCTCTCGACCTCGATGGTCGAGATGCGGTGGCCCGAGACGTTCATCACGTCGTCGACCCGTCCCAGCAGCCAGAAGTCGCCGTCCTCGTCGACCCGGGCCCCGTCCCCGACGAAATACACGCCAGGGAAGCGGGACCAGTAGGTCTCCTGGTAGCGCTCCGGGTCGCCGTAGATGCCGCGGAGCATCGCCGGCCACGGCGACTTGATCACCAGGTATCCGCCGGCCCCGGGGGGCACCTCGTTGCCCTGCTCGTCGTACACGGCCGCCTCGATCCCCGGGAATGGCTGGGTGGCCGACCCCGGCTTCAGCGTGGTGACGCCGGGGAGCGGGGTGATGAGGATCATCCCGGTCTCGGTCTGCCACCACGTGTCGACGACCGGGACCCGGTCACCGCCGATGTGCGTCCGGTACCAGATCCAGGCCTCCGGATTGATCGGCTCGCCGACCGTCCCAAGCAGCCGCAACGACGACAGGCCGTGCTTCTGCGCGTACTCGGGCCCCCACTTCATGTGGGTCCTGATGGCGGTGGGCGCCGTGTACAGGATGTCCACCTGGTACCGCTCGACGATGTCCCACCACCGGTCCTTGTCCGGGAAGTTGGGGACGCCCTCGTAGATGACGCCGGTGGTCCCGTTGCACAGCGGGCCGAACACGATGTAGCTGTGCCCGGTGACCCATCCGATGTCCGCGGCGCACCAGTACACCGAGTCCGGCTTGACGTCGAAGATGTAGTGGTGCGTGGTCGCGGTCCCCACGAGGTACCCGGCCGTGGTGTGGATGATCCCCTTGGGCTTGGCCGTGGTCCCGCTCGTGTACAGCAGGTACAGCAGGTCCTCGGAGTCCATCTCCTCGCACGGACAAGTCGCCGGGTCGTCGCTCTCGCCCTCGGCGAGGTCGTGCCACCAGAGGTCCCGGCCCTCTCGCATCTCGACGTCCCCGCCCGTGCGGCGGACGACGATGGCGGTCTTGACGGTCGGGGACTGGTCGAGGGCCTCGTCGGCGTTTCGCTTCAGCGGGACCCGGTTGCCGGCTCGCCATCCCTCGTCCTGGGTGACGAGGTACTCGCACTCCATGTCGTTCAGCCGACCGGACAGGGACTCCGCGGAGAACCCGCCGAAGACGACGGTGAACGGCGCGCCGATCCGGGCCAGCGCGAGCATCGTGAACGGCAGCTCCGGGACCATGCCCATGTACACCCCGACGTGGGTGCCCCGCGCGATGCCGGCCTTCTTGAACACGTTGGCCGCCCGCACCACCTCGTGCTGGAGATCCGAGAAGGTGATCCGCCTGCGGTCCTCCGGCTCGCCCTCCCAGAAGTAGGCGACCTTGTCGCCCTGCCCGTTCTCCACGTGGCGGTCGACGCAGTTGTAGCAGACGTTCAGCTTCCCGCCGATGTACCACTTGGCGTACGGCAGTTCCCACTCGAGGAGCTTGTCGAAGGGCTGGTACCAGCTGACGCGGTTGCGGCCCTCCGTCTCCCAGAACTCCTCCGGGTCGCGCTCGTAGATGTCGGGCTTCGCGTTCGCCTGCGCCGCGAAGTCGGGCGGCGGCGGGTAGGTCCGGCGTTCCGACATCAATGCGTCGATGGTGTGACCGGAGGACTGTTCGTTCATAGACCACCCTCCTTCGCGACGGGTCTCCTTCGAAGCTACGACACCCTGGTCTGGACGGACGACGAGGCCGGCGGCGCGGCCTGGACCGAGGGCTGCTGCGGCGTGCGCTCCCTCCAGATCGGCTGTCCCACCGGCACGACCCGGCGCGCGGCCATGCCGTTCGCCACGAGCGCCGCCGACGCGAACCAGGCCACGGCCGCAGTGACGATCCCGACATAGCCGCCGACCTTCGTGAGGTTCGCATTGCCAGAGAAGAACGAGATGAACAGGACGATCTCCGTCGCCTCCAACGTGAGGAACACGAGGAACACCGCGACGTTCACGCGCAGGCTCCACAGGAGCATGTACGTGTTGAAGATGGCGAACGCCAGGAGGATCCATCCGAGGTCGTTGTCGACCTGTGCGGCATTCGCCGCGCCGCCGGCAACGAGCTGGATGTACAACCCCAGGCCGATCCAGAAGGCGCCGTACGTGGAGAACGCGGTGGCTCCGAACACGTTGCGGTTGCGGAACTCCCACATCCCGGCCAGCAGCTGGACCAGCCCGCCGTAGGCGAACGCGTACCCGAGCCACGCGTCCGTGCCGTGGGTCAGGCCGGCGTTCTTGGCGGAGAGCAGGAACGTGGTGAGGGCAAACGCTCCCAACCCGAGCGGTGCGGGGTCGGCGATTGTCGGAGCCGGAGCTGGGGGCGCTGACTGCACGCTTTGCACCGGTGCGTTCTGTGACATCTCACGCACTCCATTTCGTCGATGAGCGGGCACCCGTGGGGCACGTCAGGACGGCCGGAGGTGGACGGGCGGGGTGCAGGCGGGCCGGCGGCCGAGCCTCGGCGGAATCCGCGCGGCGCCGGAGGCGCGCGCGGCCGGTCCGGTCGCCACTCGGCAGCTTCGTCTGGTCGGTCATCGGACGACGCACATCCGCCTACTCCGACCCCCCTACCAGCGAAATTGTACGCCTCTTCGCGGAACTGCTCCTCCGGCCCCGGGCCGGGGGAGCGCGCTCCCGCGCCGGCGGCGTGGCTACGAGGAGGCGAGGCGGCCGACCACCGACCGGAGGACGCGCTCGGGGATCGCGCCGCTGTACTGCTGGACACGGCCGGCCCCCTCCTGCTCGACGGGCACCCGGTTCCCGTCGCGGTCGAGGAACAGCGTCACGGGCTGGGCGAAGAACCCGAAGGACCGCTGGATCGCGCCCTGTGGGTCGGCCACGCTCGGGTAGGGGTACGCGAAGTCCCGGATGAAGATCTGCGCCGCATCCGTGTGATCCTTGAGGTCCACCCCCAGGAACTGCACCCGGTGCCCGTACTCCCGGGCTACCCGGGCCAGGCCCGGCCCCTCCTGGCGACACGGCCCGCACCACGACGCCCAGAAGTTCACGACGACCGGGGTCCCCTTCAGCTGGCCGAGCAGCTCCCGGAACGTGTCCGGGGTGAACTCGGGCAGGGCGAACCGGCTCGTCGGCAGCAGCGGGGTGCTGGTCGCGTTCGTTGCGCCCGGCGAGCTCCCGAGCTGGAGCGAGGACGACGGCTGCGACGGACCGCCCTGGGGCCCGCCGGTGCACCCCGCCGAGAGCACGGCGATCGTGGCCAGCGCGATGGTGAGAGGCCGAGGAGACATCCTGGCCATGCTACGGCCGGCCCCTTCTTCGGGATGGCCTCCGCGCCCCGGCTACGCTTCCATCGGCCATGAAGGTTTCCTCGGACACGATCGACGTCGCCGCGCTCGGTGAGGTGTTCGCTCGATTCCTGTCCGCGCTCGAGGCGCACCGCGCCGAGCTCGATTCCCTGAACGTCTATCCGGTGCCCGACGGGGACACGGGGACCAACATGCTCCTCACCCAGCGGGCGGTGATGGAGGAGCTGGACCGGTTGTCCGGCCCCGATCCGCCGGCGCTCGCCGAGGCGGTGACCCGAGCGTCGTTGATGGGGGCGCGGGGGAACTCGGGCGTGATCCTGGCCCAGGTCCTCCGCACCCTTACCGAACGGCTGTGCGCCGGCCAGGGGGCGGGTGGAGGGAAGCGTCTCGCGGAGGCACTCGAGCACGCCGCCGGCGAGGCCCGCCGCGCGGTCGCCCGGCCCGAGCCGGGGACTGTGCTGACGGTGTTGGCCGACGCCGCCGCGGCCGCGCGGGACGCGCTGGGCGGTCCGGGTGTCGGGAGCCCGGTCGGGGCCGGCGTCGTGGCGGACGCCGCGCTGGCCGAGGCCCGGGCGTCGCTCGGGCGGACCACCGAGGTCCTGCCCGAGCTCCGTGCAGCCGGGGTGGTCGACGCCGGCGGCTTGGGGATGGTGCTGTTGCTCGATGCGCTGGCCTCCGTGGTGGCCGGGCACGAGTTGACCGTGGCCGTGGGTCCATCCGGTCCCGTCGGCCATGCGGAGGTGGCCGTCGCGGACGGACTCCCGTTCAGGTACGAGGTCATGTACCTGCTCCGCGGGGACGACTCGCTCATCCCGGCCCTGAAGGCCCGGCTCGAGGGGCTCGGCGAGTCGGTGGTCGTCGTCGGGGGCGACGGGCTGTACAAGGTCCACGTCCATACGAACGAGCCCGAGGGGGCTGTCGAGGCGGCGGATGCGGCGGGACGCCCCGAGGACGTCCGCAGGGTGGACCTGGAGGGCGAGGTGCCCGATCGGTGTCTGAGCGGCCAGGCCAGGGCGGTGCGGGTGGGCGAGCGGCAGGCCTCGGCCCTGGTCGTCGTGGCCGACGGCGACGGGCTCGCGCGGCTGTTCGGATCGCTCGGGGGAATGGTCGTCCGGGGCGGCCCCGGTGATCTGCCTTCCGTCAAGCAGCTGGTCGATGCGATCGAGGCCGCGCCCGCCGAGTCGGTCGTGGTGCTCCCGAACGGGTCGGAGGCCAGAGCCGTGGCGGAACGGGCCGCCGCCGAGAGCGACAAGGAAGTCCGGGTGGTCCCCACGCGCTCTGCCGTCGAAGGTCTTTCGGCGGCAGCGACATTCAATCCGACGTCGCCGTTGCGGGATACCGGCGAGCGGATGTCCCAGATCGTCGAGGGGGTGACGGCTGCGGTGGTGACCCGAGCGGTCCAGGCCACGTCCACCCGGACCGGCGACGCCCGAGCGGGCGACTGGCTCGGTGTCGTCGAAGGCGAGATCCGGGTGGTGGGCCCGGACCCGGTCGCCGTGGCGTTGGAGCTGCTCTCGGAGGCTCGGACGGACGACCACGAGATGGTCACGGTCATTCTCGGCGCCGATGTCACGCAGGGCGAAGCGGATCGGCTCGGGGAAGCGCTGGCGAAGGGCCTCGGCGACCTCGAGATCGAGATCCACCGTGGAGGGCAGCCCGCGGACCCCTACCTGTTCGGCCTCGAGTGATCGGAGCGCCGGTGAGGCCGACCGGGCGGTGACCAAGGGAGCTGCCGGCGCGTCCGTTCGGCGTGAGAACCTGCATGCGATGAGCTTGGGACCGGACGACCCGCTCGAGGGCATCGACGCGCGGATCGTGAACCGCCGGATGGGGGCCCGGGAGAACAAGGGCCCGCCGGCCCATGTCGCCATCGCCGAGGGGCTCGGTATCCGGACCGTGCGGGGGCTGCTCCACCACTACCCGTGGCGCTACATCGACAGCTCGCAGGTCGGGCGGATCCGTGACCTCAAGGTCGGGCAGCACGCAACGATCATCGCGACCGTGCGGAAGGTCACGAGGCGGCTGACCCGTCGCCGTCAGACCATGGTGGTGGTCTCGCTCTACGACGGCAGCGGGTACCTCGAGCTGACGTTCTTCAACCAGCCGTGGATGGCAACGGTCTACCGGGAGGGATCCGAGGTCGCGGTCTCGGGGATCGCCCAGCTGTACAAGGGCAAGCTCCAGATGGCGAGGCAGCAGGTGGAGGTTCTCCGGGAGGAGACCGAGCAGGTCCACACCGCCCGCATCACCCCCGTCCACCGGGCGACGGAGGGCGTCTCGACCCGAACCATCCGCGACCTGGTCCACAGCGCGTTCGACCAGCTCCCGCGCATCCAGGACCCGCTCCCTCGGGAGGTCGTCGAGGCGGAGCACCTCGTCACGTACGACTGGGCGCTGCGGAAGATCCACTTCCCCGAGTCGCAGGGCGAACGCGTCCGCTCGGAGGAGCGGTTGAAGTTCGACGAGCTGTTCACCCTCGAGCTCGGCGTCGCGTTCCGCAAGCACCGCGTGAGCCGACAGGAGGCCGGCGTCGCGCACCGGACGGACGGGCCGCTGGTGCGCCGGTTCGTCGCAGCGCTGCCCTTCGAGCTCACCGAGGGGCAGCGGAGGGCGTCCGACGCGATCGCCGAGGCGATGGCGCGGCCGCACCCGATGAACCTGCTCCTGCAGGGAGACGTGGGGTCCGGGAAGACGGTCGTCGCGCTGGCCGCCGCGATGACCGCGGTGGACTCCGGTCACCAGGCCGCGATCATGGCGCCGACCGAAGTCCTTGCGGCGCAACACCATCGGAACGTCGCCGAGCTGCTCGACGGCATCGGACGGCCACTCGCGGCACCCGAGCCCGCCCGGGCTCGGGTTTCCGCGCAGGTCGCCGGGCAGGGCTCCCTGCTCGATCCGCTCGCCGGCCCCGAGCCGGTCCCCGAACCCGTGGTCGAAACGGCCGGCGGCGGCACGGCCGACGGCGGCAAGGCCGACGGCGCCGGCGGCACGGCCGAGCACGTCACCTACGCGCTCCTCACGGCGGCCGTGATGGGGAGGGAACGCCAGCGCGTCCTGGAAGGCATCGCATCCGGCGAGGTCGACCTCGTCGTCGGGACCCACGCGCTGGTCCAGGAGGGCGTGGCGTTCCGCGATCTCTCGCTCGCCGTCGTCGACGAGCAGCACCGGTTCGGCGTGCACCAGCGGATGGCGCTGAAGAGGAAGGGAACGTCCCCCGACGTGCTGATCATGACCGCTACGCCCATCCCCCGGACGCTCGCCCTCACCTACTACGGCGACCTCGACGTCGCGGTCCTGGACGAGCTCCCCGCCGGGCGCCAGCCGATCCAGACCACGGTGGTCCGGACCGCGGCCGAGCGCGCCGCCGCCTACGACGTCGTCCGCCGCGAGGTCCGGGCGGGGCGCCAGGCGTTCGTCGTGTGCGCCGCAATCGACGAGGGGAACCGCCTCCAGGTGAAGGCGGCGGAGCAGGAGGCCGAGCGCCTGAAGACCGAGGTGTTCCCCGATCTCGAGCTCGAGGTGCTCCACGGGCGGATGCGGCCGGCGGAGAAGGACCGCCGCATGGAGGAGTTCCGCGCCGGCCGCACCCACCTCCTGATCTCCACGACCGTCATCGAGGTCGGGGTCGACGTCCCGAACGCGACCGTCATGCTCGTCGAGAACGCCGAGCGGTTCGGCCTCGCCCAGCTGCACCAGCTCCGTGGCCGAATCGGCCGGGGCGAGCACCGTTCCCACTGCTTCCTGTTCGACGAGAGCGAGCCGGGGAACGACGAGGCCCGGGCCCGGCTCGACGCCATGGCCGCGACCACCGACGGCTTCGCCCTGGCCGACGAGGACCTCCGCCTCCGCGGGGAGGGCACGCTGTTCGACATCCGCCAATCCGGCATGCCCGACCTCCAGCTGGCCCGGCTCGACCAGGACATCGAGCTGGTGAAGCGGGCCCGCGCCCGGGCCTTCGCGGTCATCGAGGACGATCCCGACCTGCAACGACACCCGGAGCTCCGGTCTGAGCTCGAGACCCGGTTCGCCGACTCCATCGACTGGCTGTTCCACTCGTGAGGGTGATCGCGGGCTCCGCGAAGGGGGTCCGCCTGGCGCCCGTCCCGGAGGGAACCCGGCCGCTGGCCGACCGGGCGCGCGAGGGGCTCTTCAGCAGCCTCGGGCCGTCGGTCGTCGGCTCGGAGATGCTCGACCTCTTCGCCGGCACCGGCGCCGTGGGGATCGAGGCCCTGTCCCGGGGGGCGGCACACGCCACGTTCGTGGAACGCCAGCCGCCGGCGATCGCCATAATCCGGACAAACCTGGCCAAGGCACACCTCGCCGAGCGGGCCGAGGTCCGGAGGGCGGACGTGGCCGCGTTCCTGTCCCGACAGACCGTCCCGAAGGCGTCGGTGGCCATCCTCGACCCGCCGTACGACGCGCCCCTCCAGCAGGTCGAGCACGTGCTCGCCCTGCTGGACGAAAAGGCCCTCTCACCTGGGTGGACGGTCGCGCTGACCCGTCCCAAGAGGTCTTCCACGATTGTCATTCCGGTACACTGGGCGGTCGCGAGGCGGCTTGCATACGGCGACAGCCTCGTACTCGTGTATCGGGAGGTCTGATGGGCCTGACCGCCCTGTGTCCGGGGACGTTCGACCCCGTGACGAACGGTCACCTGGACATCATCAAGCGGGCCAGCCGCCACTTCGACCGATTGGTGGTGGGCGTCCTGCAGAACCCCTCCAAGGCGCCGCTGTTCAGCGTCGAGGAGCGCGTCAGCCTGCTCAAGGAGGTCACCGCGAACCTCGAGGGCGTGGAGGTCGGCTCGTTCTCCGGCCTGCTGGTCGACTACGCCAGGCAGCAGGAAGCCACGGTCATCGTGAAGGGCCTGCGGGCCGTCACCGACTTCGACTACGAGCTGCAGATGGCCCAGATGAACCACCGGCTGGGGGACGTGGAGACGTTCTTCATGACGACGAACCCGGTGTGGTCGTACCTGTCGTCGTCGCTGGTCAGGGACATCGCCCGGCTGGGCGGCGACGTGGAAGGCCTGGTTCCGCCCGTGGTGAAGCAGCGCCTCGTGGACCGGCTCGGGGAAGACGGGCCCGAGCGAGAGGGAAGGTAGGGAATGGATCTCGCATCCCGAATCCAGCAACTCGAGGACATCGTCCGCGAGGCGAAGTCGATGCCGCTGTCGTCCTCGGCGCTGCTCAACCGCGAGGAGCTGCTCGAGCTGGTCGCCTCGATGCGCGAGCAGCTCCCCGACGAGATCAAGCAGGCCCGGTGGGTGGTCCGCGACCGCGAGGAGCTGTTGGCCAAGGCCCGAAGGGAGGCCGAGTCCCTCGTCGAGAAGGCCCGCGCCGAGCAGCATCGCCTCGTGGCGCAGGAGGCCGTGGTCCAGGCGGCGCAGGAGGAAGTCGAGCGGATCGTCTCCGAGGCCCGCGACCAGGCCCACCAGGTCCGCATGGAGGGCGACGACTACGTCGACGCGAAGCTCGCCCAGTTCGAGATCGCGGTGCAGCGACTGCAGGAGCTCCTGACCCAGTCCCACGAAACCCTCATCGGGAACGTGACGAAGGTCGAGGCCGCGCTCGCCGACCAGCTGCAACAGACCCAGGGCGCCCTGATGCGCGTGTCCGAGCAGGTGACGAAGGGTCGCACCCAGCTGGCCGGAACGCATCCGGCCCAGGAGCTCGCCCCCGAGGAGGAGACGTTCATCGAGGCCGAGCCCCTGGAGGAAGAGGCGGCCCCGTGATCGACGTGGACGTCCGCGAGCTGATTGCCCACCCGGGCTCGTCCAGGCACCACCGCCTGCGCCAGCCGGTCGCCGGCCTGCGGGTCGAGCTGGCCGCGGTGCCCCACGACGCCCCGGTCGAGGGCGACCTCCTGCTGGAGAGCGTGGTCGAGGGCATCCTGGTCTCGGGCCCGCTCACCGGTCCGCTCATGCTGTCCTGCGCGCGGTGCCTGAAGGAATTCGCGGGCCGGGTCGACGTGGACGTCCAGGAGCTGTTCTCCCCGAACCCCGAGCGGCCCGTCGAGGAATACGTGATGACCCCCGAGGGCTCGCTCGACCTGGAGCCGATGGTGCGCGACAGCCTCATGCTGGCGCTGCCCTTCTCGCCCCTGTGCCGGGCCGACTGTCTGGGGCTCTGCGAGCGGTGCGGCGGCGACCGCAACCTCGAGGAATGCTCCTGTGCCGAGGAGCCCGTGGACGCCCGATGGGCCGCGCTGGAGTCCCTGTTCGCCGACGCCCCGGAAGGCGGGGACCGGGCCTAGCCCATTCGATCGACGGAACCGACGGAAAGGAAACCGAAGCATCGTGGCCACCCCCAAGAAGAAGACCCCGAAGAACAAGACCAGGCAGCGGGCGGCGAATTGGAAGACGCACCCCACCACGTACTCCGAGTGCCCGCAGTGCCACCAGGCGAAGCTGCCCCACCGCGTGTGCGGGAACTGCGGCTACTACGCCGGCCGGCAGGCCATCGAGGTCGAGTAGGAGCGGGCATGTCCCCTGCGAAGGGCCCGTCCGACTCCCCGGAGCCCTCCTCCGGGAGCGAGCCCGAATCCGACACGGCCGGGGGAACTGCTACCGGCTCGGCGCTGGATTCGCTCACCGATGAGGAGCTGGCCGACCGTCTCGGCTCGGCCATCGGTGTGGAGTTCGTCGACCGCTCACTGGCCGACGCCTCGATGAGCCATCGCTCGCACGCGTTCGAACGGGGCCTGGAGATGACCAACGAGCGCCTCGAGTTCCTGGGCGATGCCGTCCTGGGTCTCGTGGTCACCGACCTGGCCTTCCGGGAGTTCCCCGACCTGGCCGAGGGCGACCTGGCGAAGCTCCGGGCCGCCACGGTGAACATGACCTCGCTGGCAGAGGTCGCCGCAGAGCTGGGGCTCGGCGAGATCGTCCTGCTGGGCAAGGGCGAGGAGCTGTCGGGCGGACGGTCCAAGGCCAGCATCCTGGCCGACGCCATGGAGGCGGTCCTGGGCGCCGTGTACATGGACCGGGGTCTCGAGGCGGCGGCCGAGCTGATCGTTCGACTGTTCCAGCCGCGCATGCAGGCCTACGCCCGGGGCGAGGGCGAGCGCGACTACAAGACCGTGCTGCAGGAGGTGTCGGCCCAGGAGGTCGGGAGCGTCCCCGACTACCGGGTGGCCTCCCGCGGGCCCGACCATCAGAAGGAGTTCACCGCCACCGTGTACCTGCGGGGGGAGCCGTGGGGCCGGGGCACCGGCCGGTCGAAGAAGGAGGCCGAGCAGCAGGCCGCCCATGAAGCCTACGCGCGACTCCAGGCCGGGGACCGGCCCGAGGGCCAGACGTCCGGCAGGCCGCGCGACCCCGCCAGGAGGGGAGGGTAGGTGGAGCTCCCCGAGGTCGAGGTCATGCGGCGGGACCTCGAGAAGGACGTCGTGGGCAAGCGGATCAAGGACGTCGAGGTCAAGCAGGGCCCGAACGCGCTCCGCATCATCCGCCGCCACAACAAGCCGGGGACGAAGAGCGTCCGCAAGGAGTTCACCTCGCGCCTGGCCGGCCGAAAGATCACCAGGATCGAGCGCAAGGGGAAGTACCTGCTGGTGCACCTCGACGGCGACGACGTGCTGGTCGTGCACTTCGGCATGAGCGGCCAGTTCGTGCGGGGCACCAGACGCCAGCCCCCGCCCCCGCACACCCACGTCGTCATGACGTTCCAGCAGGGCGGCGACCTCCGCTACGTGGACCCGCGCACGTTCGGCGAGATGTTCGTGACGGCGGCCGACGACCTGGGGAAGGTCCGGGAGCTCGCGCACATCGCGATCGACCCTCTGGAGGACACGTTCACGTGGGGCGCGTTCGGCGAGTTCCTGTTCCAGCGCGCGGGCAAGATGAAGCAGCTGCTGATGGACCAGAAGGTCATCGCCGGCCTCGGCAACATCTACTCCGACGAGGTGCTGTTCGGGGCGGGACTCCGGCACGACCGGATGTCGAACACGCTCTCGTCCGGCGAGGTCCGGCGCCTGTACCGGGCGATCCAGGAGGTCGTGCAGGAGGCAATCCGGTACCGGGGGACGACCCTCCCCGACGAGGCGTACGTGGACCTGTTCGGCCGCCCCGGCGAGTACCAGAACGAGCTGAAGGTGTACTGGCGCAAGGGCCTGCCCTGCCGCCGGTGCCGCACGCCCATCGAGAGCGTGTCCTTGGGGGGCCGCCGGTCGTACTACTGTCCGCAGTGCCAGTCGTAGTGCGGGATCACACGAGCTCCGCGCCCGCGTCGCGCATCGCGTCGACCGCGCGATCGCCGTCGCCCTCCTCCAGGTTCACCGCGCGGATGGCGGCCACGACGACCCGCGCCGGGAAGCCCAGCCGGAGGGCGTCGAGCGCGGTGTCCTTCACGCAGTAGTCGGTGGCCAGGCCGACCACGACGACCCGCTCGACGCCGTGCTCCCGCAGGATCCGCTCGAGTGCCGTCGGCGCCCGCTCGCCGGTCTCGGGATCGCGAACCGTGAAGACGCTGTACCCGTCCTCGCCACCCGTCCCCTTTTGCAGGAAGATGGCGTCCGTCGGCACGTCGAGCCGGGGATGGAACTCCGCGCCCCACGTCCCGCCGACGCAATGCACGGGCCATACCCCGCCGTCGGTCTGGAAGTGCGGCGTCGACTCCGGATGCCAGTCCTGCGAGTAGACGACGAGGGCCCCGGCCTCGCGCGCACCGGCGATCTCCGCGTTCACGACGGCGGCAACGGCCTCGCCGCCGACGACGTACAGCGACCCCTTCGGGTCCGCGAAGTCGTTCTGCACGTCGACGACGAGCAGCGCCGTCCGGTCGTCGTACGAGGTCATGACGCGTACACGATAGGTCTCGCCGAGCAAGGACGCGCCGTTTCGGCTGCGTGCCGCGCGGGTACCCCGATGGGGCGTCCTCTGGCCCGCGAAACAAGTAAGGAGGCGTGAGATGAGAAGGACCCTCATGGTCCTCGTGCTCGCCGCCGTCACGGCGATGCCCGCACTGTCGGCGATGCCGGCGCAGGCGGCTTCTGCAGGAACGTGCACCGTCAAGGCCACGGTGACCATCACCCCCGGCATCTCGATGAGACCGACCAAGGGCACGGTGTCCGGCTCCGGTGGGACCATCGCGTGCACCGGCCTCGTGCGAGGGGTGGTCGTGGCCGGCCCCGGCAAGCTGGCCGTCTCCGGCACCTACGGCACCGGCGCCACCAGGGCGCTCCAGCACGGCGACACGTGCGGACAGGGGTCCGGCAGCGGATCGCTGACCGCCACGCTCCCGAAGGCCGCCGGGGGCACGATGCGCGTGCTCGGGACGTTCACGTTCGTCCGCGTGGGTCCCGCCGTCGAGGTGAACGGCAGGCTCGGGACCAGCAGGTTCGCCGGGACGCTGGGCTTCGGGCCGAAGTTCGGCCAGACCTGCGCGACGGTGAGGGTCACGTCGGCCACGGTGGCCGGGGCGGTGGGCGTCGGCGGGTAGGCGGAGAGCTGGAGCAGGGCCGCCGGTCGGTCAGCCGATCGCGATCATCCGCTCGATGGCCCGGCGGGCCCGAGCGGCGACGCCGGGGTCGACCCGCACCTCGAACACGCCCTCGCGGACCGTGCGGAGCAGCTTGGCCGGCGTGATGGTCTTCATGAACCTGCACACGGCGGCCTCGTTCGCCGCCATGTAGTCGCCGGCGGGGTTCAGCTTCCGGAGCTTGTGCAGGATGCCGGTCTCGGTGGCCACGATGAACCTGCCGCCGTCCGCCGCCTCCGCGTCGCGGACCATGCCCCCGGTCGACATGATGTGCGTGCGGTCCGCGGGCAGGACGCCCTCGCCGGCCAGATACAGCGCGGCGCTCGCGCACCCGCACTCCGGGTGGATCAGCAGCTGCGCGTCCGGGTTCTGGTGGACCAGGTCCTGCAGCTCCTGCGAGCCGATGCCGGCGTGGACGTGGCACTCGCCCATCCAGATCTGCATCTTCCTGCCGGTCACGCGCTCGACGTGGGCCCCCAGGAACATGTCCGGGAGGAACAGGATCTCGCGGTCCTCCGCGATCGATGCGACGACGGCGGCCGCGTTCTGCGATGTGCAGCAGATGTCGGATTCCGCCTTCACCTCGGCGGTGGTGTTCACGTAGGCGACCACCACGGCGCCAGGATGCTCGGCCTTCCATTCCCGGAGCTGGTCGGCGGTGATCGTCGCCGACAGCGAGCAGCCAGCCTCGACGTCCGGGATCAGCACGCGCTTGCCCGGGGAGAGGATGGCCGCGGTCTCGGCCATGAAGTGGACGCCGCAGAAGACGATCTCGCGGGCGTCGGTCTCGGCTGCCCTCCGGGAGAGCTCGAGCGAGTCGCCGACGAAGTCCGCGACGTCCTGGATCCAGGGCACCTGGTAGTTGTGCGCGAGGATCACGGCATCCCGGTCGCGCGCGAGCCGGCGGACCTCCTCGGCCCACGGCTCGAACCGGGTGAACTCGGGCGCCAGATCGACGGGCGCGGCGCTGGTCAGGACCATGTTCGGATCTCCATCCCCCTCAACCAGAGTGTACCGTCGGGTCCCGGTATTCCCGCCTGTCCCGGCGTCCCCCGGTCCCTACACTTCAGGCCACCATGGCGGATCTCCCGCGCGACACCGACGACCTCGTCCGCCGGGCGCTGGCGGAGGATCTCGGCGCCGAGGGCGACGTCACGTCTCGAGCCTCGCTCCCCCCCGGGCTCGATGCGCGCGCCCGCGTGGAGGCACGCGCCGAAGGCGTGCTCGCCGGGCTGCCGGTGGCGGAGCGGGTCGTCCACGCTGTCGATCCCGCGGTGCGGTTATGGGCCCAGTGCTCCGACGGCGACCTGATCGTCCCCGGCGAGGTCGTCGCCGCACTGGAGGGGCCGGCCCGTTCCATCCTCGCCGCCGAGCGGACCGCGCTGAACTTTCTCACCCACCTCTCGGGGATCGCGTCGCTGACCCGGCGGTTTGTCGAGGCCTGCGAGGGGACCGAGTCGACGATCCTGTGCACGCGCAAGACCCTGCCCGGGCTGCGCTCGCTCGAGCGGTACGCGGTGGCGTGCGGTGGGGGACGGCTCCACCGGGCCGGGCTCTTCGACGGCGTCCTGCTCAAGGACAACCATGTGGCGCTGGCCGGCGGGGTCGGCGCAGCGGTCCGGCGGGCCAGGGCCAACGCCCCGCACACGCTGCGCGTCGAGGTCGAGGTGGAGAGCCTCGGGGACCTGACCGAGGCGCTGGACGCGCGGGCGGACGCCGTGCTGCTGGACAACGCGGACGTGGAGACGGTGAAGCGCGCCGTGGACCTCGTGGCCGATCGGGTCCCGCTGGAGGTCTCCGGCGGGATGACCCTCGACCGGGTTCGGGAGATCGCCGGGCTCGGCCGGCTGCTGATCTCGGTGGGCGGCCTGACCCACTCGGCGCCCGCCCTGGACCTGGCGCTGGAGATCGACGCGGCGCCCTGAATGGAATGAGCCCGGGCGGGTGCCGCACTCGCCCGCCCGGGCTCAGGTCGAGACTGTCCCGGTCAGCCCAGGATCGACAGGATGTGATTCAGCAGGGCGGCCAGGCCGGTCAGGTTCCCGGTGTTGTCGAGCAGGTGGGCGATCGCGCACAGCAGGTTCCCGAGGAGGTTCCCCGGCCCCGACTGTGCGGTGATGTCGAGCACCACCTTGTCCAGATGGACCATCAACCCGAGCAGGTTCAGGTCGAGTGGCCCGAGCTCGAGGTGCAGGATCTGACAGGTACCCGTCGCGGAGACGGGCAGGCTGATGGGCAGGTTCGTCACCGTTCCGATCACGGCGCCCGAGCGCGTTCGTCAGGGTCCCGCTGAGCGTCCCGACGGCGGTCAGCTGGCCGTTCTGGACGACGAACCTCGTGATGTCCAGGGTGCCGGTGAAGGTTCCTCCGCCGGGCAACGTCCCGGTCACCGGGGCGGTGAGGTCGGGGGTGGCCTGCGTCGTCGGCGTCGCCTGCGCCATGCCGATCGGCACCAGGAACAGGGCTGCGACCAGGATCCCGACGATTGACCTGCGTAGCGGCATCGCTACCTCCCTTTTGTTTCGGGCGGGCTCGACGATGCGGGCAGGCGTGCGGCGGTTGCACTCTCATGGCTACCCGTCGCTCCGGGAGGTACCCGAGGAACGTGACAGAGGTGTCCATTACTACCCGTCGGTAGGATGGCTCGGTGAAGCGGGTGCGAGTCCTCGTGTCGGGGCGGGTCCAGGGGGTGTTCTTCCGGGCCGGGTGCGCGGAGGAGGCCGGGAGGAGGGGCGTCGGTGGCTACGTGCTGAACCGGTCCGACGGTCGCGTGGAGGCGGCGTTCGAGGGTGACGACCCCGACGTGGACGCCATGGTCGAGTGGTGCCGGCACGGGACCGACTCGGCCGACGTCCGCGAGGTCGAAGTGGCCGAGGAACCGCCGACCGGCGAGACCACGTTCGACGTCGACCGCTGACGACCGAGCCCGGAGGCTCGACCCCAAATCACATCCTTGTTAGTCTTCGGAGCACATGTTCCTCCGCTCGCTCACCGTTCGCGGGTTCAAGTCGTTCGCCGACCGCACGACCCTGGAGTTCACTCCCGGCATCAGCGTGATCGTCGGGCCCAACGGCAGCGGGAAGTCGAACCTGGTCGACGCGATCTCGTGGGTCCTCGGGGAGCAGGGGCCGAGGGCGCTGCGGGGCGGCCAGATGGCCGACGTCATCTTCGCGGGCTCGGCGTCCCGCGCCGGGCTCGGCCTCGCTGAGGTGAAGCTCGTCATCGACAACTCCGCCGGCATCGTGCCGGTTCCGCTCACCGAGATCGAGGTCAGCCGCGCGGTGTTTCGGTCGGGCGACAGCGAGTACCGCATCGGCGGACAAGCGGTCCGGCTGCTCGACATCCAGGAGCTCCTGGCGGAGACCGGGATCGGCCGCGCGCTGCACACGGTCGTCGGGCAGGGGCAGCTGGAGGACGTCCTGACGGCCCGGCCGGAGGAGCGCCGCCAGTACATCGAGGAGGCCGCCGGCATCGCGAAGCACCGCCGCCGCAAGGAGCGGGCGCAGCGGAAGCTGGCGGGACTCGAGCAGGACCTGCTTCGGCTCCAGGACGTGATGGCCGAGCTCCGGCGGCAGCTCCGGCCGCTGAAGCAGCAGGCCGAGATGGCCGCGCGGCACGAGCGGCTGTCCTCCGAGGCGGAAGAGCTGGCGTGGCGCCTGGCGGCGTCGCGGCTGCGGGACCTGTACGCCGGCCGCGACGCGAAGATGTCCGGCTGGGAGGAGGGTCTCCGCCTGCGGACGGAGGCCCGGGACCGCCTGGCCGCGCTCGACGCGGAGCTGGCACGGCTGGCCCAGGCCCGGGGCGGCACCGAGACCGCGCTGGCCGAGGCCGAAGACCGGCATCGGGCCGCCGCCGAGTTCCGTTCGCAGGCCGAGCGAGCGCTCCGCCGGGCCGTCGACCGGGTGGCCGACGCGCGGTCCCGTCTGGCCCAGTCGGCGGCCCACGCCGCGCGGCTGGCCGCGCTCGACCAGGACCGGTCCCGGGCCGAGGCCGGGCTCCGTGCCACGGTGGAGGCCCTGGAGGAGCGCGAAGGGGCGCTGGCCCGGGCCGAGGAGGCGTTCCGGGCGGCCGACCTGGCCCGGCGGGACGCCGAGGACGAACGGCGACGGGTGGCCGAGCGCGCCGCGGCGCATCGGGCCGAGAGCGAGGCAATGCACCGGTCGCTGCGATCCTCGGAGCACGAGCGCGAGCGGCTGCTGGCCACGCTGGCCCAGGTCACCGAGCGGGTGGCCGCCGTGGAGGCGGGGCGCGCCGAGCTGGAGTCCCGAATCGAGGATCTCGACGCCGAGGAGACCCCACTGGCCAGGCGGCACTCGGCCCTGGAGCGCGAACGTCACGCGTTGGCGGCCGAGGTCGCCGAGGGCGACGAGGAGGTTCGCGCCCTCGTACAACGGCGAGCAGTGATCGAGGCCCGCCGACGCGACCTGGAGGAGACGCCCGGATCCCGGTTCCTGGCGAGCCGGGCAGGAGCGGCCGCCGGCCTCCTGCGCGACATGGTGACCGCGGAACCGGGCATGGAGGCCGCGCTCGCCTCGGCCCTGGGGTCCCTCCGCGATGCCGTCGTGTACGAACGCCGCGACGACGCGCTGGCGGACGCGCCCGGTGGCGACGGCGCCGTGCTCGCGGTTCCGGGGGCGGAGACCTACGTCCTGCCGCCGGCGCTGCCCGGGGAGCGGCCGCTGCTGGACGCCGTCCGGGCCGACCCCAAGGCATACCCGCTGCTGGCCCGGCTGCTGCGCGACGTCTACCTGGTCGACGACCTGGCCGCGGCCGAGGCAGGACACCGGGCCAGTCCGCGGTGCTCGTTCGTCACGACCCAGGGCGTCCTGGTCGGGCCGTCGGTGATCCGCACGGCCGCCCAGGCCGACGCGCGAGCCCGGGCGCTGCGGTCCGAGCTGCAGGCGGTCGATCACGAGCTGGCGACCGCGCACGCCGCGCTGGGGCCGAAGGCCGCCCGGCTCGAGGGGCTGCAGGCCGAGCTCCGAGACGTGGCCGGGCAGCTGGAGCAGGCCGATCAGCGCATCACGGCGGCCGCCGACGGGCTCGGCGCGCTGGCGCCCCAGCTGTCCTCGCTGGAGAAGGAACGCGAGCTGCTCGAGGAGCGGCTGGGGGGACTCGACGACGCGGCCGCCTCGTGGCGGGAGACGCTGGCGTCGGCCGCGCCGGCGGGAGTCGGAGAACCGCCGCCGCTGCCGCCCGCGCCGGAGGCGCCGATCGGGCTCCGGGTGGACGTCGAGACGCTCCGGCGGGACCGCCACCGCCTGGAGGAGACGCTGGCCCGGCTGGCCGGCGAGCGGGAGGCCCTGGCCGCCGGGGACCCGCACCTCCTGCAGCAGGAGCTGGAGGACGCCGATGGGGACCGTGTCGGCGCCGAAGACGCCCTCCGGAACGCCGAGGCCTCGCTCGAGGAGGCCGAGGCGCGCCGATCGGAGGCCGTCGCCGCCGACCGCGCCGCGGCCGACGCCGAGGGCGGGGCGAACCGGGCGTGGCGGGAGGCGGCCGGGAAGCTGGACCGCCTCCGCGAGGAGTACGAGGTCCAGGACCGGACCCGGGCCGACCTCGAGCGCCGTATCACCGAGGCCGAGCGCCTCCTGAAGGAGGGTCACGAGCGCCAGCCGGTCGACGCGGTCGCGACGCTCGGGGAGGACGACACACCGGAAGCCCTGGAGCGGCGGGCCGACCTCGTGGCCCGGCGCCTGGGGCTGCTGGGCCGCGTGAACCTGCTGGCCCAGGGCGAGTTCCAGGCGCTGCAGGAGCGCCACGACTTCCTGGCCCGCGAGATCGACGACGTGCGCGCGGCCCGGCGGGACCTGAACGAGGTGATCGGCCAGATCGACGAGAGGATCGCCGAGCTGTTCGGGACGGCCTACCGGGACGTGGCGACGGAGTTCGAGCGGCTGTTCGGCGAGCTGTTCCCCGGCGGCCAGGGACGGGTGGTCCTGACGAACCCCGACCAGCCGCTGGAGTCGGGGATCGAGCTCGAGGCCCAGCCGGGCCGCAAGCGCGTGAAGCGCCTCTCGCTGCTCTCGGGCGGCGAGCGCGCGCTGACGGCGCTCGCGTTCCTGTTCGCGATCTTCCGGGCCCGGCCCTCGCCGTTCTACCTCCTCGACGAGGTGGAGGCCGCGCTCGACGACGTCAACCTCCAGCGGTTCATCGGGCTGATCCGCGACTTCGCCGCGACCTCCCAGGTGCTGGTCGTGACCCACCAGAAGCGAACGATGGAGGCCGCCGACGCCCTGTACGGCGTGTCGATGAAGGACGGGGCCACCCGCGTGATCTGCCAGCGCTTCGAGGGCGTCGACGTGGTCACGCCCAGGGCGACGGAACGGGTCCCGGCCCCCGAGCCGGCGCCGCACCGCGCGGGCTGAATCCGGGACCGGTCGGCGCCTCCGCTACTTCCGGCGACCGAACAGACGACGCCAGAACGACGGGCTAGCCTCGGGGTGCTCCTCCGCGAGGCGCTCGTCGTGCACCTCGTGGACCTGGCGCTCGACGTCCTGCTCCTCGAGCTCGTTGTCGTTGAACTCCCGCTTGCCCGACGGGTCCGGTTCCAGATGCATGCCCATGGCCCGAGTCTGGCCCCGGCCGAAGCGCGGGTCAAGGTCAAGGATCAGGCGTCGGGCAGAGCGGGATGCCGCTGGCCTCGCTCTCCACTAGCCTCGGAGCGTGACCGCATTCATCGTCGCCGTCGCCGTCGGGGCGCTGTTCGGGCTGGTGCTGGCCCTCGTCATGCGTTCGCGGGCGCGCCAGCGCGAGGCCGGAAAGCCGAGGCCAGAGCGCGGGCTCCGGGCCCGGCCCATTCCCACGAAACCCGAGACCGAGGCCGCTGCGGGCCGTGCGCAAGCCACGCCCACGCCGACGCGGCCGCCCGGCGTTCGAGGCAATGGGCTGGGATCTCGGATCCGGGCGCTGTTCGCGGACAGGAACGCCACTGCGGAAGAGTGGTCACGGCTGGAGGAGCTGCTGATCCGGGCCGACGTCGGCCCGGGAGCGGCCGCGCGGCTCGTCGAGCGGGTCCGCGAAGAGTACCGGGAGGGCTCGTCCGACCCCGTAGCGCTCGTGACGGACGCGGTGGCGACGGCGCTCGGCGGCGACACCGAGCTGCACATGAAGCCGGGGGAGCTGACGGTGATCATGGTGGTCGGCGTCAACGGCGCCGGGAAGACCACCACGATCGGGAAGCTGGCCGCGTACCTGCGAGACCAGGGGCTGAAGGTCGGACTGGCGAACAGCGACACGTTCCGCGCGGCGGCCGGGGAGCAGCTGGGCGTGTGGGCGGAGCGCGCCGGGGCGCACATCGTGACGCAGACCCGAGGTGCGGATCCCGGGGCGGTGGCGTTCGACGCCGTGCAGTCCGCGAAGGCCCGCGGCGACGACGTGCTGATCGTCGACACGGCGGGCCGCCTGCACACGCGCCAGCCGCTCATGGCCGAGCTGGAGAAGGTCAAGCGCGTCCTCGAGAAGGCGGCCGGAGACGTCGAGGAGGTGCTGCTCGTCATCGACGGCACGACCGGCCAGAACGGCATCGCGCAGGCCCGCGAGTTCACGAAGGCCGTCCCCCTGACCGGCATCGCCCTCACGAAGCTCGACGGCACCGCCAAGGGCGGCATCGTCCTCGCGGTCCGCGACGAGCTGGGCGTCCCCGTCAAGCTCGTCGGCACCGGCGAGCGCCTCGCCGACCTCGAATCCTTCGACCCGAAGTCGTTCGCCGACAACCTCCTGGCGAGCTGAGAATTGACCGACCAGGGGGGTGATGTAATGTTACATCATGGCCCGAAGAACGCAGATCACGCTGGAGGAGCCCCAGTACAAGCTCCTCCAGGCAATGTCGATCAAGACCGGGCTCTCCATGTCAGAGCTGATCCGTCGGGCCATCGACCGGACCTATGTCAGCGGGGCCTTGGCCGCGCTGGAGGCGAGCTTCGGCGCGTGGAAGGACCGGGACTTCGACGGGGCCGAATACGTCGAGCGACTTCGGCGCGGGCTGGGCGTCAAATTGGAGGAGATCGACGACCGCGCTGGTTGACACCTCCGTACTCATCGACCATCTGCGAGGCCGCCGAGAGGCGCAGCAGCTGCTCAACGACGAGCTGCAGGCCGGTGAGCCCGTCTTCGGGTCGGTGCTGTCGAAAACCGAGGTCATCGCCGGGATGCATCCCCTGGATGAGCGCGTTTCACGGACGCTGCTCGACGCGATCATCTGGGTGGAGGTATCGAACTCGATCGCAGAGGCGGCCGGATCGCTCGCGCGGACCCACCTGAGGAGCCACCCGGGGATCGATGTGGTCGACTTCGTGGTGGCGGCCACCAAGGACGACTTGGGCGTCCCGTTGTGGACGCTCAACGTCCGACACTTCCCGATGTTCCCGGACCTCCGCACCCCGTACTGATCGGTCAGGCGACGTGCCCCGGACCGCGACCGACGGCCGATCAGGGCGAGACGTTCTTGATGGTTATCGATTTGGATCGTGCGTTCCCGGCCGGGTCCTTCGCGGTGACCGTGATCGTGTGCTGGCCGAAGGTCTCGGTGAAGGTGACCGAATACGTTTCCCGGGATGCGTTCACCTTGGTCAGGTGGGCAGCGTGGCCGCTCACGCTCACCGATGTGGGCAGTCCGTTCGCGCCGAGCGTCACGCTTCCCTTGACCGTCGTGGTATGCCCTGTGATCGTCGCGCCATCTGCCGGCGAGTTGATCGTCGGCGTGCTGACCACCTCGGCGACCGCGACGCCGGCGAGCTTCCTGGTATCGGTCGTCGCCACGTGATTGGAATAGGCAAAGCCGACATATCCAGCGCCGCCGGCCGGCAGGCTGACCGAGTACGGCATCGCGAAGTAGGTCGCATCCGAGGGAGAGAACTGCACCTTCGACGGCGCGCGAGACCACGTGAGGCCGAGCGTGTCCGCGGAGACTTCGTTGCTGGGCGCCTCGATATCCGAGCGGATGAAGACGGTGCCGGCCTTGGTCCCCAGCCCGGTGACGACCTGATTCGGCGCGGTGGGCTGGAAGGTGCTGCCGTGGCCCGGGAAGATGAAGCCGGTCGTTCCGCTGGGCGAGCCCCCCACTTGTGCCGCGTACACCAACCCGACGGTGTGGCTGTGCCCGTCGATCGCGGTCAACGTGTCCCGTATGCGGATCTGGTGCGCGCCCCGGAAGAGGTCACCGACGCGGGTGAACTTGACGCCGGTGCCGGCCAGGTCGGGGCACGACGTTCCGGTCGGTGGGTAGGTGTCGTCGACACTGCACTTCATGAGTGTCGCGGACTCGACGACGTGGACGTCCCCGTTGCCGGCAAAGGTGAACGTTGACGTCAGCGCGGGCTGGGTCAGGCCGAGTCCCAGAGACCCGTTGAGGTAGGAGTGCACGGCGTAGGGCAGGTACGCGTTGTGCCCGTCGACCCGGATCGCGCTCGCGGTGCCAGCGAGGTTGCCCTTGGGCAGCCCGAAGGCGCATCGCTCTCGGCCGGTGCCGAGCATCTCCATCTCCGGGACCGCGATCGTTGCGACCAGTGCTGGCCCGCACTGCCCCGCGTCCCTCATCACGGCGAGCCCGTCGCCCTGTTCGCTCGCCGCGGTGTAGCCATATGTGATGCCACCGGTCTCGTTGAGGATCTTGGCGGTGGAGTAGACGATCGGCCCGGCGTACGAGCCCAGGTAGTCCGTGGTGGGGTCGACGCCGGCCGGAATCGCCCGCAGCCGGCAGTTGATTAACAACGACGTGATGTCGGCCGTGACGGCGAACGTCCCGCCAGTGACCGGCACGCCGGCGGCGACTACTTCGGCGTTCACGGAACCAGGGCGGTAAGAGACACAGTCGACGTCGACCGTCGTCACGTCGGCCGAGGCCTGGCCGGACACCGTCAGAGAGTTGTGCGTGGCCGTGCTGTCATAGTGAAACCGCGCGGTCCCGCTCGGCGTGGTGACCTTGGTCCACGTGCCGGGACCTACCGCCGCCGAGGCGGGATGCGCGAACCCGAGCACCGCGCCGGCGAGGAGTGCAGTCACCGCGGACAGGCGAACCGTGCGTGCCAGCATCATCGCTTGGTACCCCCCCATCCCTGGTCGCCCGGACGTCGCCGAACCGATCTCCAGCCCAGCGAACCCTAGAGGAGAATCCCCGGCATTGGAAGGAGCCCGATTCGCGATCTCGTTGCTGATGGGCCGCCCGGGCGCGTGTCGCAACATGATCATCGGCGCGCTCTCCCATACGGAGGTGCGTCGACGTTCGAGAAGACCAGCCAGAGTGTCGCTCAGGGGGCTGCATCCCCTCGCTCGATAGACTGGCCTTCGCATGTTCGACACGCTCACCAAACGGTTCGACGTCGTCTTCACCAAGCTGCGGTCGCGGGGGAAGCTGCATCCGAGGCAGGTGGACTCGGCGCTGGGCGACATCCGGACCGCGTTGCTGGAGGCCGACGCCGCTGTCGAGGTCGTGGACGCCTTCCTCGACCGGGTGCGGGCGCGGTCGCTGGGCGACGAGGTCATGCGGTCACTGACGCCCGCCCAGCAGGTCGTGAAGATCGTTCGCGACGAGCTGCAGGAGACGCTCGGCGGCGAGCACCGGCCGTTCACGCTTCCCGGCGCCAACCCGGCGGTGATCATGATGGCCGGGGTGCAGGGCTCGGGGAAGACGACGCACGCGGCGAAGCTCGCGCTGCACTTCAAGGAGAAGGGCAAGCACCCGCTGCTGGTCGCGGCCGACCTCCAGCGGCCGGCCGCCATCGAGCAGCTGTTCACGCTGGGCCAGGAGATCGCCGTGCCGGTCGTCTCCGAGGGCAAGGAACCGGAGAAGGTCGCGAAGAACGCCGTGAAGGAGGCCCAGCGGCGCGGCCTCGACATCGTGATCGTCGATACGGCCGGGCGGCTGCACGTCGACACCGAGATGATGAAGCAGGCCCGCCGGGTCCGCGACGCCGTCCGGCCCCACCACGTGCTCATGGCGTGCGACGCGATGACTGGGCAGGACGCCGTCGTGCAGGCCCGCGCGTTCATGCAGGAGGTCGACACCACCGGCTTCGTGCTGACCAAGCTCGACGGCGACGCGCGGGGCGGCGCCGCGCTCTCGATCACCGGCGTGACCCACCGCCCGATCTACTTCGCCGGCGTCGGGGAGAAGCCCGCGGACCTCGAGGCTTTCTACCCCGACCGCATGGCCCAGCGCATCCTCGGCATGGGCGACGTGCTGACCCTGATCGAGAAGGCCGAGAAGACCATCGACCAGGAGAAGGCCCAGGAGGCCGCCCAGCGGATGCTCCAGAACCAGTTCACGCTGGAGGACTTCCTGACCCAGATGCGCGAGATGAAGAAGCTCGGGCCGCTGCAGGACATCCTGGCGATGCTCCCCGGGATGCCCGGCCGGGGCGCACTCGGGCAGCTCAAGGACCTGGAGGTCGACGAGAAGCAGATCGGCCAGGCCGAGGCCATCATCAGCTCCATGACCGTGGAGGAGCGGCGGAACCCCGCTATCATCCACGGAAGTCGGCGCCTGCGGATCGCCCGCGGTTCGGGCACCACGACCGCCGACGTGAACGCCCTGCTCAAGGAGTTCGAGCAGGCGCGGAAGATGATGAAGTCGATGATGGGCGGCGGCCGCCGCATGCCGAAGCTCCCGGGCGGGTTCCCGGGCATGCCCGGTGTGGGGCGCTGACGCTTCGGAAGGAGCACGAGCAGTGGCGGTTCGGATCAGGTTGCGACGGCTGGGCGCCAAGAAGCGCCCCTTCTACCGGGTGGTGGTGGCGGACCAGCGCTCGCCCCGCGACGGCCGGTTCATCGAGGCCATCGGGAAGTACCACCCCCTGGAGGACCCGTCGCTCATCGAGATCGACGAGGAGAGGGCGCTCGAATGGCTGAAGAAGGGGGCCCAGCCCAGCGAGGCGGTCCAGACCCTGATGACGAAGGTGGGGATCTGGGAGAAGTTCGAGGCGGACCGCCCCCAGGCGGCGAACAAGCGGTCGGCACAGAAGGCCCAGAAGACGGCCAAGGCGGCGAAGGCCTCGAAGGCCGGAACGGCGACGACCTCGACGAAGCCGGCCTCCTGAGCGACGTCCTGGCCTTCCTCGCCAGGGCGCTCGTCGACGAGCCGGACGCCGTCCGGGTCGAGGCCGAGCCGGACGATCGCGGGGTGATCCTCCGGCTGTTCGTGGCTCCCGACGACATGGGCAAGGTCATCGGCCGTGGGGGCCGCACGGCCCGCGCGCTCCGAACGATCGTCCGCGTCGCCGCCGCGCGCGAGGGCGTCGGGACGATCGTCGAGATCGTCGAGTAGCCCCGTGGCGGGCCCGGAGCCCTCGCCCGGCCTCGTGGCCGGAAAGATCACCAAGGCCCACGGGCTCCGCGGCGAGGTCACCGTCCTGGTGCTGTCCGAGGTGGAGTCCCGGTTCGATCCGGGCGCCGCGCTGCACCTCGACGACGGGCGCGAGCTGACCGTCGCGGACACCCGCCCGGACCGCGGCCGGCTGCTGGTCACGTTCGCGGAGGTCGCCGACCGCACGGCCGCCGAGGCACTGCGGGGGAGGTATCTGTTCGTCCCCGAACGGGAAGCACCGGAGCTCCCCGAGGGCTCGTTCTGGCCTCACCAGCTGGTGGGGTCCGAGGTCGTCACCGAGGCCGGTCGGTCCCTGGGCCAGATCCGCGAAGTCGTGCTCGGCGTGGCCAACGACATCTGGGTCACCGGCCCGGTGACGGATGAGGTCCTGATCCCGGCGCTGAAGGACGTGGTCGTGTCCGTCGACGTCGCGGCCGGGCGGGTGGTCGTCCGCGACGTCCCGGGGCTGACCTCCCCCGAGGACCCAACCGGCCAGCAGGGCTAGGCTTCGGGAGCCATGCCGGAGGAGTACACCGCCGAGACGTACGGCGAGCGATGGGCGCCGATCTACGACGAGTGGGTCGCGGGGCTCGGCCTCCTGGTGGACGTGGACAGCGTGGCCGCCAGGCTGGCCGACCTCGCGGAGGGAGGCCCCGCGCTGGAGCTCGCGATCGGGACCGGGCGCGTCGCCATCCCACTCACCGAGATGGGGGTCGAGGTGCACGGCATCGACATCTCCGAGGCGATGGTGGCGAGGCTCCGGGAGAAGCCCGGTGGCGGGGACATCCCGGTGACGATGGGGGACTTCGCCGCCGTCGACGTCGAGGGTCGGTTCCGCCTCGTCTACGTCGTCTTCAACACGATCTTCGCCCTCCTGACCCAGGAGGACCAGGTGCGGTGCTTCGCCAACGTCGCGCGCCACCTCACCGACGACGGCGTGTTCGTCCTGGAGGCGTTCCTCCCGGACGTCACGCGGTTCGACCGGGGCCAGCGGATGGAGACGCTCGACGTCGGGGTGGACCGGATGGTGCTCCTGGGGTCGAAGCACGACGCCGTGGCCCAGACGATCGAGGTCCTCCAGGTGGTCCTCGAGGAGGGCAAGACGCCGCGGACCTACCCCGTGCGACTTCGCTACGCGTACCCCGCCGAGCTCGACCTGATGGCCCGGCTGGGCGGGCTACGGCTGCGGGGCCGGTGGGGAGGATGGGACCGTGAGCCGTTCACGGCGGCCGGTCCCCGCCACGTCAGCGTCTACGAGCTCGCGCCGGGGTGACCGCGTGCGGGTCGACGTCCTGACCCTGTTCCCGGGAATCCTCGAGGGCCCGCTCCGGGAGAGCCTGCTCGGCCGGGCGATCGCCGACGGCGTGGTCGACGTCCGCGTCCACGACATCCGCGACCACGCCACGGACCGGCACCGCACGGCGGACGACACCTCGTACGGTGGCGGCCCGGGCATGGTGATGAAGCCGGAACCCGTGTTCGCCGCCGTCGAGGCGCTCGGCGGGGGGCCGAAGCGCGTGCTGCTGCTGTCGCCGGCGGGACAGCGGCTGGACCAGGCGCTGGTGCGGCAGCTCGCGGCCGAGCCGTGGCTGGTCCTGATCGCCGGCCGGTACGAGGGTGTCGACGAGCGCGTCGCCCTGGGTCTCCCGGCCGAGGAGGTGTCCATCGGCGACTACGTGCTGTCGGGCGGGGAGATTCCGGCTCTCGTCGTGCTGGAGGCCGTCACCCGGCTGGTCCCGGGGGTCGTCGGCAGGGAGGAGTCGGTGACCGACGACTCGTTCACCGAACCCGGGCTGCTCGACCACCCGCACTACACGAGGCCGAGGGAGTTCCGGGGTCTCGGCGTGCCCGAGGTGCTCGTCTCCGGGCACCACGCCGAGGTGGAACGGTGGCGCCGGGAGGCCGCCCTGGCGAAGACGCGGCGGAACCGGCCCGACCTGTTGGAAGGAGGCCGAGCGATGACCGACCGGGCGGCGATCGACGACTGGGTGCTGCGCTACCTCCGGGCGTGGGAGTCGAACGATCCGCAGGACATCGGGGACCTGTTCACCGAGGACGCCGTCTACTACACGGCGCCCCACCGCGAGCCGTGGCGGGGACGCCCGGGCATCGTGGAGGGCTGGCTGGACCGGAAGGACCAGCCGGGGACCTGGACGTTCCGGTACGAGATCGTCGGCCTCGACGGCGACGTCGGGTTCGTCCGCGGCTGGACCGACTACCCCCCGCCGGGCGAGTTCACGGGCCGGTTCACGAACCTCTGGCAGGTCCGGCTCGACGAGGAAGGCCGGGCCACCGAGTTCGTCGAATGGTGGATGCAGGAGACTGACTGACCCGGGGGAACCCGAAGGGTCGGTGCTATCATCACCGGACCGTTCGAAACCCTCCCTGGCCGGGACCTGATACCCATGAACAAGCTCGATCTCGTCGAAAGCGCGCGCCTGCGCGACGACCTGCCGGAGTTCCGTCCGGGCGACACCGTCAAGGTGCACGTCCGGGTCGTCGAGGGCAGCCGTGAGCGCATCCAGGTCTTCCAGGGCGTCGTGATCCGTCGCCAGGGCGGGGGCCTGCGCGAGACGTTCACGGTGCGAAAGATGTCGTTCGGGGTGGGGGTCGAGCGCACGTTCCCCGTGCACTCGCCGTCCATCGGCAAGCTCGAGGTCGTCACCAAGGGCCGGGTCCGCCGGGCCAAGCTGTACTACCTCCGCGAGCTCCGCGGCAAGCGCGCACGCATCCGCGAACGCCGCGATCCGGTCCAGGCCGTCGCGCCGGTCACTCCGGTCACCGAGGTGGCCGAGGAGTCACCCGAGGTGGCGGAGGGGCAGGGATAGTGGCGGCACCCACGTCCGCTGCGGGCACGCGGACGGAGCCCTAGGAGTGAGCCTGCGCCCGCCAAGCTCACCGGAACCGGCCGAGACACGCGACGGGACCGGCGCTCCGCGTCCGGACCCGCCAACGACCTCCGCGCCGCCCCCGCCGCCCCCGCCGCCTCCGCCGCCGCCCGCACCGTCGCCGTCCCAGGCCGGCGGTTCCTCGCCGACCCAGACCGGCGGTTCGCCGCGGCCGTCCGGCGATGGGTTCTCGGGGAACGACGGCGGATTCGTCGGACGCCCGGCGGGCAGGGGAGGGGGCGCGGGCACCGCGACCGCCACCCGGCCGCCCGACGGAGGCCCCCCCGATCGAGGCGGCAAGCATCGCGGCGAGCGGAAGGGGCCGCTCGGGTTCCTGCGCGAGCTCCCCGCGCTGATCATCATCGCGTTCCTGCTGGCCCTGCTGATCAAGTCGTTCCTGGTGCAGGCCTTCTTCATCCCGTCGGTGTCCATGGAGCCGACCCTCAAGGTCGGCGACCGGGTGCTGGTCAACAAGCTGGCGTACAAGTTCCACGGGCCGAGCCGCGGGGACGTGATCGTGTTCTCGAACCCCCATCCCCTGTCGGAGCCGCACCGCAACCCCGTCTCCGCGTTCTTCCACTGGGTCACCGAGGGGCTGGGGTTCTCGGCGCCGCAGGACGAGGACTTCATCAAGCGGGTCATCGGGCTCCCCGGCGACACCGTCGAGGAGAAGAGCGGCGTCATCTACGTGAACAACCGGCGGCTCAAAGAGCCGTACCTCAGCCCCACCCCGGACAACCGGAGCATAGGCCCGTTCCATGTCCAGCCCGACCATCTCTTCGTCCTCGGGGACAACCGGGCGAACTCGAACGACTCGCGGTTCAGCGAGCTCGGGCAGATCCCGATGGACAAGGTGATCGGCCGGGCCTTCATCATCATCTGGCCGCCGGGGGACTTCGGCGGGCTGAACGCCGGGACCCAGTTCGCGCTGGGGTTCCCGTGACGTCAGGCTGACCCAGTGGGAAGGCCCGCCCTGCGCAAGTCCGACATCGATCCCGACCTCGACCGCTACGAGCGCCGCCTGCGGGCGGAGGGTTTCCGGTTCATCGCGGGGGCCGACGAGGCCGGCCGGGGAGCCCTGGCCGGACCGTTGCTGGCGGCGGCGGTGATCCTCCCCGAGGGATTCGACCTCGACGGCGTCGCGGATTCGAAGATGCTCACGGCGCTGCAGCGGGAGCGGGCGTACGTGCGCATCCGCGCGGGCGCGATCGCGGTGGCGGTGTGCCGGGCGATGCCGACCCGCATCGACCACCGGGGGCTCCACCGGTCGAACATGTCCCTGCTCCGGCTGGCGCTTCGCCGGCTGGACCCCCCGCCGGACTTCGTGCTGACCGACGGATGGCCGGTGCGGGGCGTGTCGTTCCCGCACCTTTCGATCCGCAAGGGCGACGCGGTCACGGCGTCGGTGGCCGCGGCCTCGATCGTGGCCAAGGTGGAGCGGGACGCGATCATGGGTCGGTACCACCGACGGTATCCGGAGTACGGATTCGACTCGAACCGGGGGTACGGGACGCGCCGGCACTGGGATGCGCTGGTGCGGTTCGGACCGACCCCGATCCACCGGCGGTCGTTCAAGGGCGTGGCCGATCCCAAGCCTCTGCCCGGCCGGGAGGTCCCCGTGCTCGGCTCCGAGGAGCTGGGGGCCGGGACGCCCGCGGGACTCGATCCCGAGGAGCTGGAGGCCAGGGCGCTCGAGGCCCTCGACGACGGCGAGGGCTGATCCGGCGGGTCACCCCGAGCGGCCCGCTCGCATAATGGGGGGCTATGGGCGAGGAGGAGCTCGAGCAATTCGAGGCCGACATGGAGCTCACGCTGTTCCGGGAGTACCGGGACGTGCTGCCCATGTTCACCTACGTCGTCGAGACCGAACGGCGCTTCTACCTGTGCAACCGGGTCGAGGTGACGCCCCGCGAGGGGCCGTGGTTCGAGGTGGAGCTCGCGGACGCCTGGGTGTGGGACATGTACCGCCCGGCCCGGTTCGTGTCGAAGGTCCGGGTCCTGACCACCCGTGACGTGAACGTCGAGGAGCTCGCCCGCAAGGAGGACGTCGACCCGCTGGGCCGCGAGCTCCGTCCGCCCACCTGATCCTCGCCGGTCCCGCTTGCTTACGCCAGGGGCGATGTCGGTGGTGCGCGCTACGGTGCGCGCGTGGGGAAGGAACCATCTCCCCGGGCGGTGCGGACGGCGACGCTCGGGCGGCGGGGGGAGGACGCGGCGCTGCGCCGCTACGTGGACGACGGCTACGAGCCGATCGCCAGGAACTGGCGGTGCCCACTGGGTGAGCTCGACCTGGTCCTCGTGCGCGGCGGGCTGGTCGTGTTCTGCGAGGTGAAGACGCGCGGGGGTGACGGGTTCGGTGGCGGCCACGAGGCCGTGACGTGGCGGAAGCGATCGAAGCTCCGCCAGCTGGGGGAGGCGTTCCTGCTGGCGCACAGGCTGGTGCCGGCCGCGGTGCGGTTCGACGTGGCGAGCGTGCTGGCGCGGCCGGGATCCGTACCCCGCATCGAGGTCTACGAGGACGCGTTCTAACGCAGCCCGGCCTCGATGTCGGTGCCTCGCGGTAGCGTTCCGGCGCGGTGCCTGAGGGGGCTCGCTCGGGAGGGGCGAGGGTGTACGGCAAGGTCGTCGGCGTCGCGGTGATCGGCGTGCAGGGTTACCCGGTCGCCGTCGAGGCGCACATCGGGCGGGGTCTGCCCTCGCTCGCCATGACCGGGTTGCCGGGAGCGTCGGTCCAGGACTCGCGGGAGCGGGTGCGCCCCGCGGTCGAGTCGTCAGGATTCGAATGGCCGCTCCGCCGGGTCGTCGTGAACCTGTCGCCGGTGAACCTGCGCAAGGACGGGCCCGGGCTGGACCTGCCGATCGCCATGGGGGTCCTGGCCGCCTCGGCCCAGGTCCCCGACCGGCTGCTGGAGCGATACGCGTTCTCGGGTGAGCTGTCCCTCCGCGGCGCGCTCATGCCCACGCCGGGCATCCTGGCCGTGGCCATCGCGGCTGCGCGGGCGGGTCTCGAGGGGGTCGTCGTCCCCGAGGCCAATGCGGGCGAGGCCGCGCTGGTCGAGGGCCTCCGTGTGGTCGGGGCTCCCTCGTTGGTTCGGGCCGTCGAGTTCCTCCGGGGGGAGTGGAAGGCTCCGCACCCGGAGCCGCACGAGGACGTGCCCGCCGAGTCCGGACCCGGGGTCGACCTCGCGGAGGTCCGGGGGCAGGCGCAGGCCCGGCGCGCGCTGGAGGTGGCGGCCGCCGGAGGGCACAACCTGCTGATGATCGGACCCCCGGGGTCCGGCAAGACGATGCTCGCCAGGCGCCTGGCGACGATCCTGCCGGAGATGACCCGGGACGAGGCCCTGGAGGTCACCCGGCTGCACTCCGTGGCCGGCCTGCTGAGCGGGCAGGGGCTGGTGGCCAGCCGCCCGTTCCGGGCTCCCCACCACTCCGTGTCGCTCGCCGGGCTGCTCGGCGGCGGGACCGGCTTCATCCGCCCCGGCGAGGTCTCGCTGGCGCACAACGGGATCCTGTTCCTCGACGAGCTGACCGAGTTCCGGCGCGACGCCGTCGAGGGTCTGCGCCAGCCGCTCGAGGACGGACGGGTCGTCGTGACCCGAGCCATGGGGTCCGTGGAGTTCCCGGCGCGGTTCACGCTGGTCGGTGCCGCGAACCCGTGCCCCTGTGGGTATGCGGGGGATCCCAGGCGGCAGTGCCGGTGCCTCCCGAATCGCGCGGAGCTGTATCGGAGCAAGCTGTCCGGCCCACTGCTGGACCGGATCGACCTCCGTCTGGCGGTGCCCCGCCTGGCCCGGGCCGAGCTGCTCGGACAATCCCGGGGGGAGAGCTCGGAGGAGGTGCGGGCCCGGGTGCAGGAGGCTCGGGGACGCCAGCGGCTGCGCTATTCGGGAACGTCCATCCGGTGCAACGCCCAGCTGCCGGGGCCGCTCGCCCGCCGGGAGGCCCGGCTGGCCCCGGATGCCGAGGGGCTCCTGGCGAGCGCCGTCGAGGGGCTCGCCCTGACCGGACGGGGGTTCGATCGTGCCCTGAAGGTGGCCCGGACGGTGGCCGACCTCGAGGGCAGCGACGGCGTGACCGGCGCCCACCTCGCCGAGTCCCTGTCCTACCGCCTCGACCTGAACGAGGAGGCGGCGGCCCGTGCCGGGTGACGACGGGACGTGGCCCGCCGGGTTCGTGGGGGGCGGCGCCGACCGGGACGCGCTGCTCGTGCTGGTGTCGCTCCCGGGCCTCACTCCGCGGCGGCTCCGGTCGCTGTCGATGGAGGTGGGCGGGGCGGAGGCCTGCCTGGCGGCGGTGCGGCGGGGTCACCCCCTCGTGGCCAAGGCCGACCGCGAGCTCGCCGCCCTCGTGAAGCCCGCCGACATGCTCCGCCGCCTCGGCGAGGTCGACGCCCGCATGGCCGTGGTGGGAGAGGAGGACTACCCCGCCTCGCTGCTCGACCTCCCCGATCCGCCGGTGGCGCTCTTCCTCCGCGGCTCGGCGCTCGCGTCGCTCGGGCCGGGCGTGGCCGTGGTCGGCGCTCGGAACTGCAGCGCCCTCGGGGCGGAGGTGGCGGAAGGGTTCGGGCGCGGACTCGCCGCGGCCGGGGTGTGCGTGCTCAGTGGCGGGGCGCGGGGGATCGACAGCGCGGCGCACCGGGGCGCGCTGGCGGCGGGAGGGCCCACCCTGGCCGTACTCGGGAGTGGGATCGACGTCGCGTATCCGTCGCGGAACCGGGGCCTGCTGGACCGGATCGTGCGGGTCGGCGCGGTGGTCAGCGAGTACCCGCCGGGGGTGCCGGCGCAGCCATATCGGTTCCCCGCGAGGAACCGGATCGTCGCGGGGATGGCCGAGGCGGTCCTCGTCGTGGAGGGAGCGGCGGGGAGCGGCTCGCTGATCACCGCCGACCACGCCCTCGACCTCGGGCGACCCGTGTTCGCGGTTCCCGGACCGGTCACCAGCCCGCTGTCCGAGACTCCACTGGCCCTGATCCGCGACGGCGCCGGGATGGTCCGGGGTGTCGAAGACCTGCTGGAGGACCTCGGGCGCCTCGACCCCCGCTCGGGCGCCGATTCGGCCGCTGACCCGGCGGACCGGGAGGCGGCCCCGGCGATCCGCACGGCGTCGCCACCGGGGCTGTCGGAGCTGGAACGAAGGGTCCTCGACACGCTGTCCGGCCCGACACTGCCGGAGGTGGTGGCCGCCAGCGTCGACCGCGGCCTGCCAGAGGTCCTGACCGCCGTCGTGGGGCTTGAGGTCCGCGGACTGGTCCGGACGGTGGGCGGCCGGGTCGAGCGCCGCCTGGGAGGTGGCCGGTGATCTCCCTCGATTGCGTGATTGACGTACGCGAAGGGTGTGGTACAAGGGGGTTCCAACCCAGACCGGAAACCAGTCGTGGCTGCTGCGGACGGCGTTCCCCATTCCGAGGCGGCGCTCCTCGCCGCGTTTCGAGATCACCTCGCGCTCGAGCGCCGCCTGTCGCCCCACACGGTCGAGGCGTATCGGCGCGACCTCGAGCAGCTGATTCGGTTCCTGGACCGTTCCGGCGGCTCGCTGTCGGCGGCCACCCACCCGCAGCTCCGGCGCTTCCTGGCCCACCAGGCCACCCTGGGCTACGCTCGCACGTCGGTCGCCCGGCGGGTGGCGGCGATCCGCACGTTCTACCGATGGGCCGGGTCGACGGGCGCGGTGGACGGCGATCCGGCATCGGCGCTCGCCAGTCCCCGAGCCAGTTCACGCTTGCCCACCGTCCTGCGTCCGGTGGAGGCGGCCGCCCTCGTGGAGGCGCCCGCACTCCCGGACGCCCCCGAGGAGGCGCACTCGCCCGGGGAGGGCGTCCCGGATCGCCGGGAGCGCTCGCGGGTCCCAAGGGAGCTCGCGATCGCCCGCCGGGACCGGGCGATCCTCGAGGTGCTGTACGGCTCGGGCCTGCGGGTCGCCGAGGCATGCGGGCTGACGACCGACCGCGTCGACCTCGCCCGCCGGCGGGTCCTCGTGCTGGGCAAGGGCTCGAAGGAACGTGCGCTGCCCCTGTCGGAATTCGCCGTGGACGCGGTCGAGGAATACCTCGAGAAGGCCCGGGGTTGGTTTCAACCGCAGGAGTGGGACGCGCTCTTCTTCAACCTGCGGGGCAAGCCGATCACGCCTCGCGACATTCGGACGATCGTGGAGAGATATCGGCGCAGGGTCCTACCAGGGAGGAACCTCAGCCCGCATACTCTTCGCCACTCGTTCGCGACCCACCTCCTCGAAGGAGGGGCCGACATTCGATCCGTCCAGGAGCTGCTCGGACACGCCAGCCTGGGAACGACCCAGCGGTACACCCACGTGTCCCGGGGGCGGCTGGCAGCCGCGTACCGGCAGAGCCACCCGAGAGCGTGATGGCACGCGTCGCCCGAGTCGCCGCGCCCGTCAGCGAGGAGCTGATGAACTTGTGGCGCGACTTCAAGGCCACCGGGTCGGCGGAGGCGCGGGAGCGGCTGATCCTGCACTACGCGCCGCTCGTCAAGTACGTGGCCGGCCGCGTGGCGACGGGCCTCCCGGCCACCGTGGAGCAGGCCGACCTGGCGTCCTACGGGATGTTCGGGCTGATCGACGCGTTGGACAAGTTCGACCTCGAACGCGCGATCAAGTTCGAGACCTACGCCATCCCCCGGATCAAGGGGGCGATCATCGACGAGCTCCGGGCCATGGATTGGGTCCCGCGCTCGGTCCGGTTCAAGGCCCGCGAGATCGAGAAGGCGATGGCGAGCCTCGAGGCCACGCTGAAGCGTGCCCCGACCGAGATCGAGATGGCCGAGCACCTCGGGGTGACCAGGAGCGAGCTCCACGAGACCGTGACCCAGATCTCCTTCGTGTCGGTGATGGCGCTCGACGAGGTCGTCGCGGTGGGGGATGATCGGAGCGAGGGAGTTACCCTGCTCGAGACCCTCGCCGACGGCGGCGACCCCACCACGGGCCTCGAGGGACAGGAGACGCGGGGGATGCTGGCTGCGGCCATCAACGGCCTGTCGGAGCGGGAGAAGATCGTGGTGACGCTGTACTACTTCGAGGGCATGACGCTGGCCGAGATCGGCGAGATCCTGGGCGTCACCGAGTCCCGCGTGTGCCAGATCCACACGAAGGCCGTCGGCCTCCTGCGCGGTCAGCTCGTCGAGAGCCCCGGTGCTTGACCGACAGCCAGCTCCGATCGAGACCCTGTGACGCACTTCACTGACGGATCGGGAGCGAAGCGCTAGCTTCGGCCCCCTGACCTCCGGGTGCCGGAAAGGCGCGGCATCCGATGACAACCGAATCCAAACTTCAGCGGGCCACTGCACGATCGGACGGCCACCGCCTCCGGGCTTCGGTGATGTGGCTGGTGTTCGTCGCGCTCGGGGCGGTCTCCTTCGAGCCGACACCCGCGGGAGCGCACGTCCTCACGGGTCCGGGAGTGCTCGCCGGTCCGGGCGAGCTCACGGGTCCAGGAGTGCTCCGCGGTCCGGGGGCCCTCACGGACTCGCCCGTCCTCGCCCGCCGTGGTCCAACGCTCGGTCACCGCGCCGCCGGTCGTTTGTCGCTCGCGTCCGGGTTCTCATCTGGCCCGGCCGCCACCAGCGGCGGGCCTCAGCTCGGCTCGTACTCCTGGCCGGTCCGCGGACCGGTCATCCGGCCGTTCGAGCCGCCCGCCAATCCGTATAGCGCCGGCCATCGTGGGATCGACATCGCGGCCGCGTACGGGACGCGGATCCGGGCCCCCGCCGACGGAACGGTCGCGTTCGCTGGCATGATCGCGGGGTCGCTGTTCATCTCGATCGACCACCCCGACGGCGTCCGGACGTCCTATTCCTGGATCTCGGCCATCGGCGTGAAGAAGGGCCAGGCCGTGCGCCGAGGCGACGTCATCGGGCAGACGGGGTTCGGCGACCCGGGGTCGGCGCAGCCCTGCCTGCACTTCGGCGCCCGGCTGAACGGCGTCTACATCGACCCGATGCTCCTACTGGGCGGCGGGAACCTGGACGACGTCATCCACCTGGCGCCCGTCGGCTGAGCGCACTCGGGAGCGCCTGCGCACGCTGCGGGGCGAGCGGCGCTGCCTACAATGGGCGCTCCGCTCGAACAGGAAGCTCCGCGTGCGCACTCCGACCAGTCCAGCTTCGCCCCCGATCCGGGATGCCGCCTGCCCCGACACCGGCACAGCGGCCACGTGCACGCGGCGGCGATCGGGCCCGTCCGCTCGGTACCTGGCCGGTGTTGCGCTCGGGGTCATCGCGGTCTGGTCCCTCGTGTTCGCGGTCCCGGCGGCGCCGGTCCTGGCCGCGGACGGCGGTGCGGGGCCCTGGCCCCAGTTCGGCCGCGACGCGACGCACGCCGCAGCGAGCCCGTTCGACTCGCCCGCGCCCCCGTTCCACCGCTCGTGGAAGTTCCGGATGCCTCGAGGCGAGCGCGCGCTCACGTATCCGGTCGTCTCCGGGACCACGGCGATCGCGGCCGGCACGCACGGCGTCTACGGCGTGGACGTCGCCACCGGCGAGCAGCGGTGGCGGGTTCCTCGGGACGGCGGCTCGGTGGCGGCGACTCCGGCGGTGGCCGACGTCGGGGGAACGCCGATCCTGGTGTTCACGCAGGGGGCGACGGCCGCCAAGTCGCAGGTCCTGGCGTTCTCCCTCGCGGATCCGGGCGCGCCGAAGCCCCTGTGGCAGGTTCCCCTCCAGGATCGCACGGCGAGCGGCGTGTCCGCGGACGGCGACACGGCCTTCGTCGGTGACGCATCGGGGAACGTCGTCGCGATCGGCCTGGTGAACGAGGTGCGGCACGCGGACCCCGGCCTGATCCGATGGCAGACCACCGTGCCGGGTGTCGTCGACACGCCGCCCGCCGCCGCCGGGGGGCGGGTCGTCGTCGCGGCACGCAGCCGAACCTCGGGGCAGGTGGAGGTCGCGTCCCTCGACGAGGAGACAGGGAAGATCTCCTGGCACTACGCGCCCTCGACGCCGGTCAGCTTCGCCTCGGCCGTGACGATCGCGGGCGATCTGGCACTGGTGGGGTCGTACGGCGACAACATGCTGGTCGCGCTGTCCGTGGACGACGGTTCCAAGGTCTGGTCCACGCGCCTGCCCAGCCAGTTCTCCCCGTACGACGACATCGCGGTGGCCGGCGGGTACGCGTTCCCGATGCCCGCGCAGGCGCCCTCGGAGTCGGGCCTGTATCGGATCCGGGCCTCCACGGGCACGGTCGCGACGCCGTGGAACTACGGAACCGGCGGGCTGTGGAGCTTCGAGTTCGACGTCTCCGCGCTCTACGCCTCGCCGGTCGTGGTCGGCGAAACGGTGGTCGTGGGCCTCGACGACGGACGGCTCGCTGCGATCGACGTCTCCTCGGGCGTGCTGGTGTGGCGGACCGATACCGGCGACGGCCCCGTCCACGGGATCGCGGCGGCCGACGGCACCATCGTCGTGTCGATCGGCTCGAGGAAGGGAGGCCTCATCGGCCTGGTGAACGATCCTTCGGGTTCGTTGCTGTCGGAGGTGTCCTCCTCGAAGCCGAACTGGGGCCGGATGCTCCTCGACTATGCGCTGGCCTTCGCGCTCGTGGGGGCCGCCGCCGCGCTGCTGGCCGTGGTGCTCAGGACCCGGCGGCGCCCCGGCGGCCTCCCCGTTGCGGACGCCGGGGAGCACCCGGAGGGGGAGCCCGCATGAGCAAGAAGCGCCGGGGAGATCGCTCGTCCTCGGGGGCCGGCCGCCCTTCCTCCGCGGCGTCCGGGAAGCCGCGGCCCGGTTCCTCGGCCGGCACCGGAGCGCCGGCGGGTGGGGCGGGGGCCTCGTCCACCGGGAAGCGAGCGCCCAGGATCGGGCGCCGGACGCTGCCCCCCGGGCCCCGCGGTGCGGCGCCCGACGCGGTCGGTGCCGCCGGCGACGGGGCTGCCCCCCGCGCGGCCGGGGGCGACCGGGCGCTGTCGGGCAGCCTCCGATCCGCGGGCACCCGTTCCGGGCGCACCGCTCCCAGGCCGGCCCCCCCGAGGGCGGCGGGCCCAGACCAGCGGCAGGCCCCCCGCGGCGCCGGCCTGTTCAGCGCGTTCCGGGCGCCCAGCGTCTACCCGAAGCTCGGCGAGACCCTCGCCGCCGGGGGACGGGCGGTTCTGGGATCGCCGGTGCTGGTCGGCGGATCGATGCTCGTGGTCCTGATCCTGTGGTTCGGGATGCTCGCTGTTGGACTGGGCCACGTCCCGCAGTTCTTCCAGAACGTGATGGCCATCCCACCGCTCAGCACGTTGTTCGACCTCAACTCCGTGTTCAGCTCGCTGGGCCTCACCGTGGCAGCCGCCCTCATCACCCTGGCCCTCACGGCGATCCGGGCCGGCATCTGGGCAATCGTCACGAGTCTCGTGGTGGAACGTCTCGACACGGATCGCGTCTCCGTGGCCGGGCTGCGCCGGGGGTTCCGTTCGGCGCCGGCCTTCCTGGGTATCTTCTTCGCCCAGCTCGCCCTGATCTACTTCTCGCAGTTCCTGCGCCTGTTGCTGGGGGCGTCGTTCGGCGGGCTGGCCTTCTTCGGTGCCCTCGTCGGGGGCGTCTACCTGCTGGCCTTCGCCCCGATCATCGTGATCCGTGACGGGGCCTCGGCCCGGGCCGCGATGGGCCGGTCGAGCCGGGCCGCCCGGCTCCCCGGCTCCCGGCACGTCGGGATGGTGCTGCTGTACTTCACGGGCGCGTTCTTGCTCCCGCTGCTCGTGCCGATGAGCTCGGCGTTCACCGTCAACCCGACGCTCGCGACCTGGACGCTGGTGCTCGCGGTGACCCTCTTCCACCTCGTGTCGCTCGGCGGCTTCGCCTACCGCTACGGCGTGATCGAAGACGACGTCCCCGAGGCCCCGCCGCGCCGGGCTCGCACGCGTCCGTCGCTGCTCGGGCGCCGCTAGGGTCGCCCCGTTCGGTACACTCCGACCACGGCTCTTCGAGCCGAATACGCACGTCCGGGGACCGAATCCGGGGTCCCGGGGCGGTGCGGCTCCGGCGTCCCACCGACGCCGACGCCACGCCGGCCGGGCCGGATCGGGTTGAACCGGCGGAGGAGACGAACCGAAAGGAGGCACCACCAATGCCTGTCGCGACGCGGCGGGAGCTGCTCGAGGCCGGGGTCCACTTCGGGCACCAGACCCGGCGATGGAACCCCAAGATGTCCCGTTTCCTGTACGGGGAGCGCTCCGGCATCTACATCATCGACCTCGAGAAGACCCTCTCCGGCCTCCAAGAGGCCTACGACTTCGTCCGCGAGCTCGGCCGGCGCGAGGGCGTCGTCCTGTTCGTCGGCACGAAGAAGCAGGCCCAGGACGTGGTGGCCGACCAGGCCGGCCGCGTCGGCATGCCGTACGTGAACACCAGGTGGCTGGGCGGCATGCTGACGAACTTCCAGACCATCTCCGGCCGGCTGGCGCGCCTGCGGGAGCTCCGCGAGATGGAGCGCTCCGGCGCGTTCGAGTACCTCCCGAAGAAGGAGGTCATCCGGCTGCGGAACGAGAAGGAGAAGCTCGAGCGGAACCTGGGCGGCATCCAGGACCTCGAGCGGCTCCCCGACGCCATCTTCGTCATCGACACGAAGAAGGAGCACATCGCGGTGACCGAGGCCCGCAAGCTCGGGCTGCCGATCATCGCGATCGTCGACACGAACTGCGACCCCGACGAGGTCGACTACATCATCCCCGGCAACGACGACGCGATCCGGGCCGTGTCGCTGGTGGCGCGGGTGATCGCCGACGCCCTCGAGGAGGGCCGGGGCCAGAGCTGGGAGGAGTTCGCGATGCGCTCTGCCGGGAGCGAGGCCGGCGGCAACGGTGGCTATGTGACGCAGACGTTCGAGCCGGGGCCGCCCGAGACTCCTGTGGGCGCGAGTTCGACCCAGGTGTTCGAGCCGGAGCCGGCCGGCTCCGCCTCCGCGGCGGGAACTCCCGTCTCCACGCCAGCGGCCGACGAGATCGTCCCCGCGGAATCCCCGGAGCCGCCCGTTCCTCCCGAGGAGACCGCCGCCGAGGCGGCCGAGACGGCCGAGACGGCCGAGACGGAGGTCGCCGAGCGATCGGCGGCCCCCTCCGCCCCGAGTGCCGAGGAGGACGCCGGACCCCCCGAGCCGGCGACGACGCCCGGCGCCGAGGACCCTTCGCCCGGGCCCTGACGACAACCGGCCCGGGTGCGGCGACGGCCGCGACCGATTCCCCTGGACGAAGACCGATGACCCGAGAAGCGAGCGTGAACGAGACATGGCACAAGACACGAATGACGGCAGCATCAGCGCCGCGCAGGTGAAGGCCCTGCGCGACGCCACCGGCGCGGGGATGATGGACTGCAAGCGCGCCCTGCAGGAGACAGGCGGCGACATCGAGCAGGCCACGGAGTGGCTCCGGCAGAAGGGGCTGGCCAGGGCGGCGGGGCGAGCCGGACGGGAGGCCAAGGAGGGCCGCGTCGAGTCCTACATCCACTTCAACGCCCGGGTGGGCGTGCTGGTGGAGGTCAACAGCGAGACCGACTTCGTCGCGAACACCGACGAGTTCAAGCAGCTGGCCAGGGACGTCGCGCTGCACATCGCCAGCGCGAACCCTCGGTGGCTCAGCCGGAACGACGTCCCGGAGGATGCCATCGCCGCCGAGCGCCGGGTGGCAGAGGGGCAGGCCCGCGAACAGGGGCGTCCCGAGAACGTCCTCGACCGCATCGTGCAGGGGAAGCTGGATGCCTTCTTCAAGGACAACGTCCTGCTCGACCAGCCCTTCGTGAAGGACGACAAGCGCACGATCGCGCAATTGATCGACGAGACGTCCGCTAGAGTCGGCGAGAAGTTGGCGGTCCGCAGGTTCGCCCGGTTCGAGCTGGGCAAGGAGGCCGAGTGAGGAACCGTTCCACACCGACCCGTCCGCGGGTCGCGGTGCGTCCATGACGGAAGCTCCTGAGGCCGCGCCCGGCGCGCTGGGGACCCTCGCGTACCGCCGGGTCCTCCTGAAGCTCTCCGGCGACGCCTTCACTCCCGCCGACCCGCCGTTCGGCATCTCCTCGGCGTCCACCGCGCACCTGGCCGACCAGCTGGTCGAGGTGGCATCGATGGGCGTGCAGATGGCGGTCGTGGTCGGCGGCGGCAACATCTGGCGAGGGCGCCAGGCGCCGAACATGGACCGCCAGCGGGCCGACTACATCGGGATGCTGGCCACCGTGATGAACGCCCTCGCCCTGCAGGACGCCCTGGAGCAGGCGGGCCAGCCCACGCGGGTCCAGACCGCGATCCAGATGGCGCAGATCGCCGAGCCCTACATCCCCCTGCGAGCCATCCGGCATCTCGAGAAGGGTCGCGTGGTGATCTTCGCAGCAGGACTCGGCGTGCCGTTCTTCTCGACGGACACGACGGCGGCACAGCGGGCCCTCGAGATCAAGGCCGAGGCCATCCTGAAGGGGACCAAGGTGGACGGCGTGTACGACGCCGATCCCGTCGGCAATCCCGCGGCCCGCAGGTTCGAGACCATCCAGTACACGGAGGTCCTCACCAGGGGCCTCGAGGTGATGGACGCGACGGCCATCTCGCTGTGCCGGGAGAACGGCCTGCCCATCCTCGTGTTCGACTTCCGCAAGCACGGGAACATCAAGCGCGCGCTCCTCGGGGAGCCCATCGGCACGCTGGTCCACGGGGCCGTGGCGTGACCGGGCGAGGGGCCGCGCCATGACGGTGGAGTCGGCCCTGGAGGACGCCCGCAAGAAGATGCGCGGGGCGATCGCGGTGCTCCAGGACCAGTTCTCCGGCATCCGCACCGGCCGGGCCACCCCCGCGCTGCTGTCGAGGATCACGTTCGAGTACTACGGCACCCAGCAGCCGCTCAAGGACATGGCCTCGGTCTCGGTGCCCGAGCCGCGCCTGCTGGTGATCCAGCCCTTCGACAAGGGCGCGATCTCGGCGATGGAGCGGGCGATCCAGACCTCGGACCTGGGGCTCACCCCCACCAACGACGGCAACGTCATCCGACTGTCGTTCCCGCCGCTCACCGAGGAACGCCGCAGGGACCTCATCAAGGTCGTCAAGGAGCGGTCGGAGGAAGCCCGCGTGGCGGTGCGGAACGTCCGGCGCCACGCGAAAGAGGAGCTGGAGCGACTTGAGCATGACCACGCCATCTCCGAAGATGACCTGCGCCGATCCGAGAAGGAACTGCAGAAGCTCACCGACCAGTTCGTGGCCGAGGTGGACGAGGTCCTCGGCCACAAGGAGAAGGAACTCCTGGAGGTCTGAGCCGAGTGGCTGACGAAGAGGGACGCGAGCGGCGGGGCGAGGACCTGTTCGAGGACCTGGACAAGTTCTTCGCCCCGATCCAGGACGTCGACTGGCCGGAGGAGGGCGAGGAGCCGGGGGGCTCGGCGGAGGCGGCCGAGCACCGCACCCCGGAGGCTCCCGCGGCCCCGGCGTCCGCGGAACCGGTCGCGGAGCAGGCGGACGGGGAAGCCCCCGCCGAGCCGGCGGCCGGTGAGATGGCTCAGGGTGCCGGCGAGGGTGACCTCCTCCCGGACGACTGGGCCGCCGGGATCGAGGAGGGCATCGACCTCGACCTCGAGGTCCCGCCGGCGGTCCCGCCCGAGGAGCCAGCGCCGTCGGAGTCCGCCGGCGAGCCCACGCAGCAGATGTCCGCCGAGGACTGGGCGGAGCTCGGCATCGGCTCACCCGGCGACGACGTCCCGGGGGCCGGGCCCAGCGAGGAGCGGCGGGAGCCCTACTCGTACATGGAGCAGTTCCTGCCGGACGAGGAGCAGTTGGAGGTGCCCGAGTTCGGCTACGGCTCGGAGCCGGGAGCCGGCGCGCCGCCGGTGGGCGGGACGACCGGCATCGACTGGGACCAGCCGTCCGACGCCGGAGCCGAGGCCGAAGCCGACGCTGGAGCCGGGACCGGGGCGGACCAGGGCCACCCCGAGGATTCCGGGCCGATCACGATCGACGACCTCCGCCGGCCCCCGGAGGCGTACCGGGACCTCCCCGGGCCGGAGGGCGGCGAAGAGGGGGCAGTCGGCGCGCCGACGGCCGGAGCCGAGGACGCCGGCCCGCTGCCCGGCTTCGACGAGGAGCCCGAGCCGGCCGACGTCGAGGCCGCAGCCGAGCACTTCGCCGAATCCATCCGCGAGGAGGAGCCCGACCTGGGGCTGGCCCCGGCCGGCGGCGTCGAGGGGTTCGGGCCCGAGGCATTCGGCGAGGCCGCCCCCGAGGCGGGAGTGGAGCCGCTCACCGACGACCTGTTCGGCGAGCCCGACGTCCGCGAGCCGTACTCCGACCGGCCCGAGCCGCTGGTGTTCCCCGAGGAGGGCGAGGAGCCCGGCGACATGCTGTCGTTCGGCGAGCCCGAGGGCCCCCGGACCGTGAAGGTGGGCGCGGCGGAGGGCGAAGGCCCCAGCTGGCAGGAGCCGACCTCGGTCGAGGTTCCGACGGAGGCCGAGCAGGAACCGCCCCGTCCGGGACGCAACATCCCGGCGGCGATCGTCACCGGCCTGCTGCTCGCCGTGGTGGCGGCCGTGGCGCTGCTGCTGGGCAAGCCCTACTTCGGCTTCGTCGCGAGCGCGATCGTGCTGCTCGCGCAGCTCGAGCTGTACACGGCGATCCGCAGGGCCGGATACCAGCCCGCCGTGCCGCTCGGCCTGGCCGTGGGCGGGCTGATCTGCGCGGGCGGCTACCTGAAGGGCGAGGCCGGCATCCTGGCCATGACCGCGGTCGGCGCCCTGTTCATCCCGGTGTGGTACATGGCCACGCCGGCCCGCCACCGCAAGGCCGTGGTGGCCAACATGGGGATGACCATGTTCGGCATCGTCGCGGTGCCGTTCCTGGCGGGGTACGCGCTGCTGATCATCCACGCGTTCTCGCGCGCCTTCACGATCGCCATGCTCGGCCTGGCCTTCGGGTTCGACATCGCCGCGTACGCCATCGGCACGTTCTCCGGGAACAAGCCGCTCGCGCCGTCGATCAGCCCGAACAAGACCCGCGAGGGCGCGATCGGCGGGTTCCTCGTGCTGTTCGTCGCGTTCGGACTGCTCCTGCTGCCGTCGATCGACCTGGTGTCCGGCCTCGGGCCGACGGTCGCCGAGGCGATCGGGCTGACCGTCGTCGCCAGCCTCGCCGCGGTGTTCGGCGACCTGGCCGAGTCGCTGGTCAAGCGCGACCTCGGGGTGAAGGACATGGGGACGGTCTTCCCCGGCCACGGGGGCGCGCTGGACCGGATCGACTCGATCCTGTTCGTCGCACCGGTCGTGTACTACTTCGTGCGGATCTTCCTGTTCTGACGCGCTCGCCGCCGCCCGATCCAAGAAAAGTGCAACCTCGACGAGTCCGCCGACACCCGTGGCGAGCGCGTCCTGAAAATGAATGCGCCGAAGGCGCACCACTTCTCGAGGGCGGTCGCCCGGCAGTGGGGGGAGTCGGGGGCCAAGCCCCCGACGCCATGAAACGATCGCGTGAATTCCGGGGCTCGTGGCCCGGTCCTCCCCTGCATTGGGCACGGCGGGGGTACTCTGGACCACATGCGATCCCTTGCGATCCTCGGTTCGACCGGGTCCATCGGCACGCAGGCGCTCGACGTCGTCCGGCGGAACCCGGACCGGTTCCGGGTGCTGGGGTTGGCCGCGTCGACCGGACACGAGCTGCTCGTGGGTCAGATCCGGGAGTTCCTGCCGCCCGTCGTCGCGGTGGCCGACCAGGAGTCTGCCGGCGAGCTCCGGGAGAAGCTCGCCGGGCTGCGGGCCGTCGAGATCCTGGCGGGCCCCGACGCAGTCGTCTCCCTCGCACGCGATTCCGAGGCCGACATGGTGCTGAACGCCATGGTGGGTGCGGCCGGCCTCGGTCCCACGCTCGCCGCCCTGCAGTCCGGGAAGTTCCTGGCGCTCGCCAACAAGGAGTCGCTGGTCGTCGGCGGCGAGCTGGTCATGGACCTGGTGAAGGGCGAGCCCGAGCGGCTGATCCCGGTCGACTCCGAGCACGCCGCGCTGGCCCAGTGCCTGCGGGGCGAGCGGCGCGACGACCTCCGCCGGGTCGTCATCACGGGATCCGGCGGACCGTTCCGCGGCTGGAGCAGGGAGGAGCTGTCCAAGGCCAGCGTGAAGGAGGCCCTTGCCCATCCGACGTGGTCGATGGGCCCCAAGATCACGATCGACTCGGCGACGCTCATGAACAAGGGGCTCGAGGTCATCGAGGCGCACTATCTGTTCGACCTCCCGTACCAGGCCATCGACGTGGTGATCCACCCGCAGTCGATCGTCCATGGGCTGGCCGAGTTCCGCGACGGCTCCGTCATGGCGCAGATGGCCCATCCCGACATGCGGCTTCCCATCCAGCTGGCGCTGGCCTGGCCCGAGCGGCTCCCGGGGGGCATCCAGCCGCTGCGCCTGGCCGACGCCCAGCAGCCGATGCAGCTGACCTTCGAACCGGTCGACCGCGAGGCGTTCCCGGCTCTGGACCTGGCCTACCGGGTGGGCCGCCTGGGCTCCACCTACCCGGCCGCCATGAACGCGGCGAACGAGGTCGCGGTCATGGCGTTCCTCGACGGCAAGATCCCGCTCACCCGCGTCGGCGAGGTGGTCGCGGCGATCGTCGACGAGCACGAGGCAGCGCCGGTCGTGTCGGTGGTGAGCCTGGAGCGGGCCGACACCTGGGCCCGCCGCCGCGCCGCCGAGCTGCTCGCCGAGCGGTAGTTTCACGAGCATGATGCGTCCTCCGCGGAAGTCCTGATGTCCGGCACCGTCGGAATCGTGGTGTTCGTGGTCGCCATCATCCTGGTGATCCTCGTCCACGAGGCGGCACACTTCGCCCTGGCGAAGGCGTTCAAGATCAAGGTGGAGGAGTTCTTCGTCGGCTTCGGCCCGCGCCTGTGGTCGTTCCAGCGCGGCGAGACCGAATACGGCGTGAAGGCCTTCCCACTCGGCGGCTACGTGCGCATCGCGGGGATGAACCCCTACGAGGAGATCAGCCCCGAGGAGTATCCGCACACCTACGGCGCGAAGCCCGCCTGGCAGCGGGCCCTGGTCATCTTCGCCGGCCCGGCCACCCACTTCGTCATCGCGTTCTTCCTGTTCGCCGCGTTCTTCGGGTTCTTCGGCCAGCCGAAGGTCGTGGCGCCCCTGATCGGAGCCGTCCAGCCCCAGATCGCCGGTCATCCCTCTCCGGCCCGCGTTGCCGGGCTCCACGGGGGGGACGAGGTCGTCGAGGTCGACGGCCTGCGAAACCCCAGCCGGCACCAGTTCATCGCGTTCACCAAGGCCCATGTGAACCGGCCCATCCACCTCGTGGTGGATCGCGACGGGCGGCGGCTGTCGTTCAACCTGACGCCCGTGTACGACCCGAAGGAGAAGCGGGCCCGGATCGGGGTGAGCGTCGAGGCGGGCACCGTGCTCGTCTCGCGCAAGGAGGGGCCGGTCGGCTCGCTGGTCGCGGGCGCGAAGCAGATCGGGGAGGTGGTCAAGCAGACGGTCCTGTCGCTCGGACGGGTGTTCGGGCCGCAGGGGATCGGCCGCATGTTCGACCTCCTCTTCGGCGGCGCCCAGCGGACGGCGAACGACCCGGTCGGGACCGTGGGCGTCGCCCGCGCGGCGGGCGACATCACGTCCGCGTTCGGGGCCGGGGCGCTGCTGTTCCTGCTGGCGGGCGTGAACGTCTTCGTCGGGATCCTGAACCTCATCCCGCTCCCGCCGTTCGACGGCGGGCACCTGGCGGTGGTGGGGTGGGAGAAGCTCCGCGGCCGGAAGGTCGACGCGCGCAAGCTGATCCCGCTGACCGCCGTGGTGGTGACGTTCCTCATGATCTGGTTCGTGAGCATCACGTTCCTCGACATCTTCAAACCCATCCAGATCAGTCCCTGAGACGGGGTTTGCGCTGCTCGCGACCGGCGGCGGCGACACAACAACTCCACACCGCCGCCGGGGGCGCCTCCACACCCCCGGGCTACGATGGGCGTGATGAGCGAACGAACCGTCCTCGTCGTCGACGACGAGGAGGCCATCGCCGAGGCCGTTCGGGCCCGGCTGGCGAGCGAGGGGTTCCGCGTCGTCGTCGCTACCGACGGCCCGCAGGCCATCGAGAAGCACCGCGCCGAGCACCCCGACCTCGTCGTGCTCGACCTCATGCTGCCCGGGATGGACGGGCTGGAGGTGTGCCAGCAGATCCAGCGGGACGAGTGGGTTCCGGTGCTGATGCTCACGGCGCGGACCGAGGAGGCCGACAAGGTGGCCGGCTTCGCGGTCGGCGCCGACGACTACCTGACGAAGCCGTTCTCCCTTCGCGAGCTGGTGGTCCGGGTGAAGGCCATCCTGCGGCGCAAGGAACGCATGCAGCAGTCGGCCGTCCACGAGCCACTGCACCGGGGCGGGCTGACCATCGACCCGGCCCGCCGGGAGGTGGAGGTGGACGGGGAGGAGGTCGGGCTCACGCCGCTCGAGTTCGAGATCCTGTTCGCGCTGGCCCGCGATCCCGGCGTCGTGTACGCGCGCGAACAGCTGATGGAACGCGTGTGGGGGTACCGGGACTTCGCCGGCGGCCGGGTGGTCGACTCCCACGTGGCCCGGATCCGGCGGAAGCTGGGCGAGGACGGCAACGAGCCCCGGTTCATCCGCACGGTCCACGGGGTCGGGTACGCCTTCCGGGACGGAGAGCCTCGATGAGCGACCGGCCGTCGTCTTCGAGCCGCCGGCAGGGGCGCCGGCGGTTCCTCGAGCGGTTCCCGAGCATCCGGGCGAAGCTCGCGTTCGTCATCGTGTTCGCCGTCGGGATGACGGTGCTGCTGACCTACCTGCTGCTGGGCTACGCGCTTCGAGGATCCGAGCGAGACGCCGAGCAACTCCGGCTGATCGACGCCGCTCGCCTGGCCTCGACCCGGCCCTCGTACGAGCCACCCGGGGGCGTCACGATCCTCCGCCTCACGCCCGACGGGAAGTGGCGGGGGACGCCACCCGAGGGCCTTCCGGTGATCCGGGACCGCGGGTTCCACATCGGCTCGACGGAGGGATACAACCTGGTCGCGCTGCCCGCGTACGACGACCAGGGCCGGTGGCTCGGCACCGTCTACGCGGTCCGGAAGCTGCCGACCTCGGGATGGCTGGCCCGGCTGCGCGACACGTTCGGATTCCTGAAGCACTACTGGTGGCAGCTGCTGCTGGGCGGCGCGATCGCCGCTGGCGGCGCGCTGGCCATGGCCCGGCTGCTGTCGCTCGGCCTGACCCGGCCGCTGCGGGAGATGGCCCGGGCCGCGGGCGAGATGGCCCGGGGGGACTACGGGGCGCGGGTGTCGGCCGACTCCCGCGACGAGGTGGGGCAGCTTGCCGCCGCGTTCAACCGCATGGCCAGCGAGCTGGAACAGGTGGAGCGGCTCCGCCGGGACCTGGTGGCCAACGTGTCGCACGAGCTGAAGACGCCGATCTCGGCGCTCCGCGCGCACCTCGAGAACCTGCTCGACGGCGTGGAGCAGCCCGATCCCGAGACGCTGCAGATCATGCTGCAGCAGTCCGAGCGGCTGTCCCGGCTGGTGGAGCAGCTGCTGGATCTGTCCCGCCTGGAGTCGGGTGACGTGCCGATGGAGCTCGCTCCCGTGCGGCTCGGGCCCCTGATCGACCAGGTCGTGGGCGAGGTCCAGGTTGCGGCCCACGGCCGGGGGGCCAGCGTGCCCGAGCCGGAGAACCTCGTTCCGGCCGACGCGCCTGCGGTCATGGCGGACCGCGAGCGTGTCCACCAGGTCCTGTACAACCTGCTCGACAACGCGGTGCGCTTCACGCCGCCGACCGGGTCCGTGTCGGTGTCGGCTGCGGTCGTGGACGGTCGGTGCGAAGTCAGAGTCTCCGACACGGGCCCCGGGATCCCGGCCGAGCACCTCCCGTTCGTGTTCGAGCGGTTCTACCGGGCCGACGCCGCCCGGACGCGCGGGCGCGGTGGGACCGGCATTGGTCTCGCCATCGTGCGCTCGGTGGTGGAGGCGCACGGCGGCCGGGTCCGCGCCGAGAGCGAGCCGGGCAGGGGCAGCGCATTCACGTTCGATCTTCCGCTCGCCGAGACCGAGGCGGGCGGGGCCATGCCACCGGAGGGACCCGGTCCGGCAGCGGCGGGGGATGTTTCGCCCGCCGGCGCCGGGGGACGCCCAGCGGTGGGAGCCAGCGCGAGCACAGGAGGAACCGAGTGAGATCAGCCACACGGACGATCGAGATCACCCCCCAGCGCCGATTCGCCTATACCGACCTCACGGACGAGCTCCGCAGCGCGATCAAGGACGCCGGCGTGACCGACGGCATGGCCGTGGCGTTCTGTCCCCACACGACCTGTGCGCTGCTCATCAACGAGTGGGAGGACGGCGCGATGGCGGACTTCCGGGGCCGGCTGGAGGCGCTCGTTCCGGACGACACGTACTACGCGCACGACGACCTGGAGCTCAGGACCCAGAACCTGGCCGAGCCCCACGAGCGGCAGAACGGCCACGCCCACGTGAAGCAGATGCTCATCGGTGCGACCTCCCACGCCGTCCCCGTGGTGGCCGGCGAGCCCGTGCTCGGACGGTGGCAGCGCCTGCTGCTCGTCGAGCTGGACGACCCGCACGACCGGCAGGTCGTGTTCCACGTCTTCGGCGAGTGACCGGCCGGGGACGCCGGGCCCGGCCGTAGACTGGACGTGACGATGTCCCACGAGCGACGGAAGTCCCGCCAGGTGAAGGTTGGCTGGGTCGAGGTCGGTGGCGACGCGCCCGTGCGCGTCCAGTCGATGACCACCACCAAGACCCACGACGTCGACGCGACGCTCCAGCAGATCGCCTCGCTGGTGGCGACCGGCGTCGACATCGTCCGCGTCGCCGTCCCCCACCGGGAGGACGCCGAGGCGCTGAAGGCCATCGCGGCGAAGTCCACGGTCCCGGTGATCGCCGACATCCACTTCCAGTGGAAGTACGCGATGGCCGCGCTGGAGGCCGGTATCCACGGCCTGCGCATCAATCCCGGGAACATCAAGTTTCCCGACAAGGTCCGGTTGATCGCGCGGGAGGCCAAGGCCCGCGAGGTCCCGATCCGGATCGGGGTCAACGCGGGCTCCCTGGAGCCGTCACTGCTGGCGAAGCACGGCCGTCCTACGCCCGAGGCGCTGGTGGAGTCCGCGCTCACCGAGATCCGGCTGCTGGAGGACGAGGATTTCACCGACATCAAGATCTCCGTGAAGCACTCGAACGTGCGGGAGATGATCGAGGCCTACCGGATGCTCGCGGAGGCGTGCGACTACCCGCTGCACCTGGGGGTTACCGAGGCCGGCCCCATGCCGAGCGGCGGCGTGAAGTCCGCGGTGGGGATTGGCACGCTGCTGGCCGAGGGCATCGGCGACACCATCCGCGTGTCGCTCACCGACGACCCCGTCGAGGAGGTCAAGGTCGGGAACTGGATCCTGCAGTCCCTCGGGCTCAAGAAGCGCGGGCTCGACCTCGTGGCGTGCCCCTCGTGCGGGCGCGCGGAGGTCGACGTGCTGGGGCTGACGAAGCGGGTGAACGAGGCCCTCGACCGAAGCGGCCTCAAGGCCCCCATCCGCGTCGCCGTCATGGGGTGCGTGGTGAACGGCCCCGGCGAGGCCCGCGAGGCCGACCTGGGCATCGCGGCCGGCAAGGGGTACGGTCAGCTCATCGTGAACGGCCAGGTCCAGGCCAACCGCATCCCCGAGTCCGAGATCGTGGACGTGCTCGTGGCCGAGGCCCGGAAGATGGCCGACGAGCGCGCCGCCGAGGCTGACGCCGTCGGGCCTGGAACGGCGATCGGTCCAGAGCCGGTCGCGGCCGCCGCCGAATAGTCGACGCTGTTCCGGTCGTCCGGACCGATGTGTCCGGTCCTCTGAGGTCCTTGTTCCGGTCGAGCGGTCGTGGTTCCCTTTGCTCGCCGGACCTCCACGGCCAAGCGACGTGAATTTGGGGGATCGCGGGTCCTGGCAGACGAGAACGAAGGGGAGGATCCCGGATGCGCAGGACCGTGGTGATCGTGGTGCTGACCGTCTGTTCGCTGATCGCCGTGGCGGCGGCGGCGTGGGCCGCCTCCGGCGGCCTCGATCACAACTGGAGCGGCGACGGTCGGGCGAGGGCGACCCTCGCCGCCAACTCCAGCGATAGCTGGGATCTCGCGCTGCAGGGCGACGGCAAGGTCGTCGTGGTCGGCACCGCGCAGACGGCCACCATCACGAACTGGAACTGGGGCATGGTGCGGTACCGGACGAACGGAACCCTCGACACCGCGTTCGGTGGCGGCGACGGCAAGATCACCACCGCGTGGACGTCGGGCGACGACGAGGCCTACGCCGTGAAGATCCTGCCGAGCCACAAGATCCTGGTTGCGGGGCAGGCCGGCCTCAACCTCGCGATCGCGCGGTACACGCCGACTGGCCACCTCGATACCACGTTCGGCGGCGGCGACGGCAAGGTGGTCACCGACATCTCCGCCGGGGAGGACGCCGGCTGGGACATCGAGCTCTTGCCGGGCGGGCAGTTCCTCGTGGGCGGCGAGGCCGGCGGTGACTTCGCGGTCGTGGAGTACGGGCCCAAGGGCGGCCTCCGCACATCGTTCGGCAACGGCGGCATCGCGAAGCTCCACTCGCACAACGGCGACCTCTTCGGGCGCGAGATCGCGGTTCAGGCAAGCGGGAAGATCCTGGAGACCGGGTTCATCTCCGGGGGGAACTTCGCGGTCGCGATCGCCCGGTTCACTGCGGACGGCCACCACGACACCACGTTCGGCGGCGACAACACGGGCCTCGTGGTCGCGCTGGAGGGCGGGGATGCCGAGGGCTGGGGGATCGAGCCCCTTGCCGGCGGCTCGTTCCTCGTGGCCGGCTACGGCAGGAACGGGAACCAGACGGACTCGCCGCTCGACGCGGTCCTGCTCCGTTTCACCAAGACGGGCCAGCCGGACGCCTCATTCGGGGGCGGCGACGGGATCGTCTTCGCGGATCTCGGCGGCGACGCGGACAACGTCCTGGCCATGGCGGCGCTGCCGGACGGGAAGCTCCTGCTGGCCGGGTCCGAGGGGCCGAAGGGCGGGCCGTCCGACGCCGTGGTCGCGAAGCTGAAGCCGAACGGGACGCTCGACCACACGTTCTCCGGCGACGGCGTGGCACACGCGGGCTTCCCGGGGAGCGCCCAGTTCTGGGGGATCGGCCTGACGCAGTCCACCGCCGTCGTGGCGACCGGCTACGCGTACGTCCAACCGGACCCGGATACGTTCGCAACGGCCCGGTTCCTGCCCTGACCCGACGAGTCCGGGCCGATGCTTCCTCTCATCGGAGGGTGGGTGGGTCGGTTTGGTCATTGCCCGGCGGACGGCCGCGTGGTCTGATGCGCCCACAGGGAAGGGGAGGAAACCGCATGCGTCCCACAAGGCTGGGGTCGATCGTCCTTGCGCTGTGTGCTGGCGGCATCATGGCGACGGTTGGCGCATGGCCGGCAGCTGCCGCTGCCGGAGACCTGGACTCGTCCTTCGGCGGCGGCGACGGCCAGGTCACGACGACGTTCGTCGGGGGGGCCGTCGGCCAGGCGGTGGTGGTCCAGAGGGACGGCAAGATCGTCGTCGCGGGGTCTGTCCACGTGACGGCCGACGACGGGGCCTGGGCACTCGCCCGGTACAAGCCGGGGGGCGGGCTCGACCCGACGTTCGGCACCAACGGCCGCGTGGTCACCAACCTCACCGGGAACGACGACGTCGCGTACGACGTGGTGCTGACTGGCGGCGGAAAGATCGTCGTGTGCGGATACACCGGAACCGCCATGGCGGTGGCCCGGTACCTCCCGGACGGCCACCTCGACCATTCCTTCTCCGGCGACGGCAAGGTGATCCTCCAGTACCCCTCGGGCCCCTCGTATGGCTACGCCCTGGCCAAGGCGCCGGGAGGCAAGCTCGTAGTCGGGGGCGAGGTCGACAACGCGGCAGGCGACTACCACTTCGCGATCGCACGGTTCACCTCGGCCGGCGCGCCCGACGCGACGTTCGGGGGCGGAGACGGGAAGGTCAGCACCAACATGGGGACGCAGTCCTACGCCTACGACATGCTCGTGCGCTCCGACGGCTCGATCGTCGCGACGGGTGACGCCAACACGACCGCCAACACCTCGGTGGGAATGGCGTGGTACCGCCCCAACGGCACCCTGGACCCGAGCTTCGGCGACGGCGGGACCTTCGTCGACGACGTGGGGGAGGACCTCAGCCCGCACTCGATGGTGCAGGTGGGCTCCGGCAAGATCGTCGTGGCCGGGCCGTACCGGACCAGCCCGAACACGTTCAAGGTCGGGCTCATCAGGTTCCGCGCCGACGGCCACCCGGACGAGTCGTTCGGCCCGAGCGGGCTGGTGACCCGGGACCTGGGAGGGACCAGCGACTACCCCAACAGGATCCTCCGATCCGGCGCGAAGCTCCTGCTCGGCCTCGGGCACCAGGTCGACGCCGAGTTTCAGATGGGGGTGGTTCGGCTGTTCGGGAACGGGGCCGTCGACACCGGGTTCGGGGACCAGGGCCTCGCGTTGTCGACCCTCGGCGAGGCCAACGGGACGGCTCTCGTGCTTCAGGGGGACGGAAGGATCGTCGAGGCGGGGGACCGAGGGGCGACCCAGGAGACGAGGAAGTTCCTGGTCGCCAGGTTCCTGGCGTCCTGAGGTCGATCGAAGGAGCCACGATGAAACGTAAGGTTGGGGTCGCAGCGGTGACGGCGGTGCTGTTCGTGGTGGTCGCTGGGCCGGCCTGCGCCGCGCCGGGATCGCTCGATTCGGGTTTCAGCGGCGACGGCAAGGCCGTCATGCGCTTCACGTCCGGGTCGGCGAGCGCGGAGGCCGTGGCGATGCAGGCCGACGGCAAGGTCGTCACGGCAGGTTGGGTGGATCGCACCGCCACCAACGAGGCCTGGGCGCTCGTCCGGTACCGGTCCAACGGGCGCCTCGACACGTCCTTCGGAAACAACGGTCGCGCCGTCACCGACTGGACGCCCGGAGACGACGAGGCCTGGGGCGTCGTGGTCCTGGGGACCGGCAAGATCGTCGCCGGCGGGTACGCAGGGGGGAAGTTCGCCGCAGCTCGGTACACGCCCGCCGGCGTGCTCGACCAGTCGTTCGGTGACCACGGCAAGGTCACGATCGACTTCACGGCGAGTCCGGACTCGGCCTGGGATGTGGCCGTGTCGGAGGGCGGCCGCATCCTGCTCGCCGGCCAGTCGGGAGCGACTGCCCACAGCCGATTCGCCCTGGTTCGGCTGAACGGCAACGGGACCCTCGATCACACCTTCGGCGGCGACGGGAAGGTCACGGAATCCGTCTTCGGCGGCCCGTCGTACGTGTGGGACGTAGTGGTGCGGGCGGACGGCTCCATCGTTGCGACGGGAAACCAGAACGGCGGTGCCTTCGACTCGGTTGCCATCGCCGCGTTCCATCCGAACGGCTCGCCCGACTCGGGCTTCGGCGACGCCGGAGCATGGATCGCCGACGCCCCGAACAACGCTTACGCGAACGCGATCGTGCGGCTGCCGTCGGGCAAGTACATGGTGGGGGCGTCGGTGCAGGTCGGGTCCGACCAGTTCGACGTCGGGCTGTTCCGGTTCGGTGCGAACGGGCACCTGGATACCTCGTTCGGAACCAACGGGCTGGTCGCGCGAGACTTTGCGTCGAGCGAGTTCGTGACGGACATGCAGCGCAGCGGGAGCAAGCTGGTCATCTCGATCGAGCGGGACCGGAACGCCCAGCCTCCACAGATGGCCATCGTGCGCCTGCTGGCCGGCGGGGCGCCGGACACGGGATTCGGGAACCTGGGGCTGGCCTCGGCCGGGCTCCCCGACGCCTCAGGCGAGGCCCTGGCGGTGCAGCAGGACGGCAAGCCCGTGGTCGCGGGGGACTCCAACTCCGGTGCTGCGGACAGGTTCGCGGTCGCCAGGTTCCTGGCGACCTGAGGGCCGCACGCTCGGGCCTCAGCTGCCAACCTCGCGCGCCGCCATGGGGCGCTCCGGACGTGCCGCTATCCTTGCGGGCCAATGCGGTTCTCGAAGCTGTTCGCGCGCACCCTGCGGGAGGCTCCGGCCGACGCCGACGTCGCCTCCCACCAGCTGCTGGTCCGTGCCGCGTTCATCCGGCGGCTCATGGCCGGCGTGTACACGACGCTGCCGCTCGGGTTCCGGACGATGCGGAAGGTGGAGAACATCGTCCGCGAGGAGATGGACGCGGCCGGCGCGCAGGAGATGCGGATGCCGATCGTCCTGCCCGCCGAGCCGTGGAAGGCCACCGGGCGGTGGGAGGCGTACGGCGAGGAGATGTTCAAGCTCACCGACCGCCACGGCCGCGAGCTGGGGCTGGGGCCGACCGAGGAGGAGGTCGTGACACCGCTCGTCGCCGGCGAGCTGACCTCCTACCGCGACCTGCCGGTGAACCTGTACCAGGTCGAGTGGAAGTACCGGGACGAGCGCCGGCCCCGGTTCGGGCTGCTCCGGGGCCGGGAGTTCCTGATGAAGGATGCGTATTCCTTCGACCGCGACGAGGACGGCCTGCGGGAGTCCTACCGCGTCATGTACGAGGCGTACGAGCGCATCTTCGACCGGTGCGGGATCTCCTACGTGATCGTGGAGGCCGACCCCGGCACGATCGGCGGCGACCTCAACCACGAGTTCATGGCGCAGGCCGAGGTCGGCGAGGATCTGTACGTCGCGTGCGAGCACGGCGACTACCTCGCCGACGTCGAGGCGGCCACCCCGGCCGTGGCCGAACCCGAGCCCATGGGGAACCTCGAGCCGCTCACCGAGGTCCCGACGCCGGGGGCCGCGTCCATCGAGGCGGTGTCGACGCTGCTGGCCCGATCGCCGTCCGAGATGCTGAAGACCATGCTGTTCGACGTGGGCGGCCGGACGGTCGCCGTGCTCCTGCCGGGCGACCGGGACGTGAACGAGAAGAAGGTCGCCCGCCTCTACTTCCCCACGCCGGTGCGTCTGTTCGAGGACGAGGACTTCGAGAAGCGCGGATACGTGAAGGGGTACGCGGGGCCCCAGGACCTCGGCGAGGACGTCGAAGTGCTCGCCGACCACGCGGTCCGGGGCCGGGGCAACTGGGTCACGGGCGCGAACCGGCCCGACCACCACGTCACCGGGGCGAACCCGGATCGGGACTTCCGGGTCGACCGGTTCGAGGACCTCGTTCAGATCCGCGACGGAGACCGGTGCCCGAACGACGGCGGGCGGCTCGAGATCGAGCGCTCGATCGTCGTCGGCCACATCTACCAGCTGGGGACGAAGTATTCGACGCCGCTCGATGCCACGTTCGTCGACGAGGACGGCTCGCCGAGGCACTACGAGATGGGGTGCTACGGCATCGGGATCTCGAGGATCGTCGCCGCGGTGGCCGAGCAGCGCCACGACGACGCCGGACTCACGTGGCCGAAGGCGCTCGCGCCGTTCGAGGTTGTCGTGGTGCCGACCAACATGGACCAGCCCCCGGTCGTGGAGGCGGCCGAGCGGATCTACCGCGAGCTGCTGGACTCGGGCCACGAGGCCGTGCTCGACGACCGGGACGAGCGGGCCGGCGTGAAGCTGAACGACGCCGACCTCATCGGCTATCCGGTTCAGGTCGTGATCGGCAAGCGGGGCATCGAGTCGGGCCAGGCGGACCTGAAGCTCCGGGCCACCGGCGAACGGTCGCAGGCGCCGCTGGACGGCGCGGCCCGGGCCGCACTCGACCTGCTCGAGGCCGCGCCGTAACGGGCCGCCCGGGCGTTGGACCGAGCCACACGCCATGCGGTCGTTCGCCGAGTGGAAGCGCACCGAGGGGTACCCGGCCTGTGAGCCCACGCCGTCGGTCGGGCCCCGGGCACGCCGGCGCCATCGTGGCCTTGCGGTGGAGACGGGCGAGCGGGTCGCCGGCGTTCCCCATCCGGACGAGCCCGGTCGCGGGGACACGCTCGTCGACGGCGCCACGCCGTCCGGCTTCGGGTTGCCGGCCGAGCCGACCGCCCCTACGCTCGGCGCGTGACCGAGAAGATCCCCCCGGACGTCCGCCGGTTCGCGGACGAGCGAACGGACCTGGCGGGCGTGATCCAGCGGATCGGCCTCGAAACGTGGGACCTTCTGCTGATCGACGCCGACGGCAACTGGACCCGCCTGGTGACCACCACGAAGGAGTCCGCCGAGGCCGCCGCCAGGGAGCTCGGCGCCGACCCCCACGACGGTTGGGACACGGACGAGCTCGCGAAGCGCATGAACCGCCGGGACCACTGGAACGTCCCCGGCGGCCAACGGCGGGCCATCTGAGCGCCCGTTTCCAGTTCGAGCATTGTCCAACCCGTCGAATTCGGACCGCAGTCGCTATACTGGGCGAGGAATCGAGTGCAAGTCCCGAAGTGGGCGGCGGCCCACTTTTTTTTCGGGAGGTGACATGGACGTGGAGGCGCTGCTCCGGCCGGTGGTCGAGGCTGCGGGGTTGGAGCTGGTGGACGCCGCGTTCGTCCGGGAGCGCGGTCGGCGCATCCTGCGGGTCACCGTGGACCGGGATTCGGCCGGCGGAATCGACCTCGACACCATCGCCGAGGTCAGCGGGCGGATCTCCCGAAGGCTCGACCTGGAGGACGTCGTCTCGGGGTCCTACGCCCTCGAGGTGAGCTCCCCCGGCGTGGAGCGGCCGCTGAGGCGGCCGCGGGACTTCCAGCGCCACGCAGGAGAGAAGGTGAAGGTCCGCTCGGCGGAGCCGGTGGATGGGTCGCGGACCCACACCGGGCTGCTCGAGAGTGCGGACGAGGAAGGGATCGTGGTCCGCACCGAGGCCGGCGACCGCCGGCTGCGGTACGAGGACGTGGCCTCGGCTCGAACGGTGTTCGAGTGGGGGCCGGCGGAACGGAGCGTGAAGCGGTGAACCAGGAACTGGTTGGGGCGTTGCGGGAGCTCGCGCGGGAGAAGGGCATCCCGTTCGAGATGATCCTGTCCGGCCTCGAGGAGGCCATGGCCTCGGCCTACAAGTCGTGGCGCCGCCAGCAGGACCCAGACCTCGACGAGGAGCTGTTCGGCACGCGGGCCATCATGGACCCGGAGACGGGGGACCTCCGCATCTGGGAGCAGGAGCTCGACGAGGAGGGCAACGCGCTCTCCGAGAAGGAGGTCGAGGTCACCGACGAGTTCAAGGGCCGCATCGGCGCGCAGACCGCGAAGCAGGTCATCTACCAGAAGCTCCGCGACGCGGAGCGCGAGATGACCTACGAGGAGTTCGCCGGCCGCGAGGGCGACGTCGTGACCGGGATCATCCAGCAGGACTCCCACCGGTACACGCTGCTCGACCTGGGCAAAGTCGAGGCGCTGCTGCCCCAGGCCGAGCAGGTTCCCTCCGAGATGTACCGCCACGGCGACCGGCTGACGGCGTACATCACCGAGGTCCGCCGCGGGACCAAGGGCCCCCAGATCGTCGTCTCGCGCACGCACCCCGGCCTGCTGCGGAAGATGTTCGAACTCGAGGTTCCGGAGATCGAGGAGGGCATCGTCGAGATCAAGGCGGTGGCCCGCGAGCCGGGGCACCGCTCCAAGATCGCCGTGTCCTCCAACGAGCCGGCCGTCGACCCCGTCGGCGCGTGCGTCGGCGCGAAGGGGTCGCGCGTGCGTATGGTCGTGAACCAGCTGAAGGGCGAGAAGATCGACGTGGTCCCATGGTCGCCCGACGCGTCGCAGTTCGTGGCGAACGCGCTGCAGCCGGCCAAGGTCAAGGAGGTCCGGATCGACCCGGACACCCAGACCGCGATGGTCATCGTCCCCGACTACCAGCTGTCGCTGGCCATCGGGAAGGAGGGCCAGAACGCTCGCCTGGCCGCGCGCCTGACGGGTTGGCGGATCGACATCAAGAGCGAGACGCAGTTCGCGGAGGAGGGCAGGAGGCCGGCGTCGACGCCGGTCACGCCCGAGGCCACGGAGGCGGCGACGCCCGAGGCAGCGCCGGAGGCCGCCGCCGAGGCTGGAGCCCCGACCGAGGCTCCCCAGCCCGCGCCGCTCGGCGAGGAGGCCGGGCTGGACGCCACCGACGCCGCCGCGGCCGCCGAGCGGGGGACCGACGAGGAGCTCCCCCCCGGCGCCGACGAGTACGTGGAGGAGGCCGACGCAGCAGCGGAGACCGGTTCCGAAGGCGCCGCCGAGGCGGCTTCGCCGGAGCTGGAACCCGCCGACGCCGGAGAGGAGGCCACCCCCGAGGAAGTCGGCCAGCCGGTCGAGGAAGCCGAATCCGCGAGCGGAGAGTCCGCGACGGCCCAGGAGCAGGAGGCCGAGGAGCAGCGAGCGGACGCGGAGGCCGCCGCCGAGGCCGGCGACGGAGGCTCCCGGACGGGCTGAGCGGGTTGGCAGCGCCGAAGCCGGAGCCGTCGAAGCCGAAGCGGGAGCCCATCAGGACCTGCGTGGGGTGCCGGGAGACGGGTACCAAGGCCGACCTCGTCCGGCTGGTCCGGGCGGCGGACGGCGCGGTGCGGTTCGATCGGACCGGGAAGGCGCCCGGGCGGGGCGCGTACCTGCACCCGCGGCCGGCCTGCTGGGACGGGGCGCTCAAACGCGGCGGCCTGGCCAGGGCGCTGCGCACGGGTGACCGAGGTGACCACGGCCTGCGCCCCGGGGAAGCAAGTACATTACGAGCGGAGATCGAAGGAGCACGCACGACGTGAGGGTTCACGAGCTGGCACGGGAGCTGAAGGTCCAGAGCAAGGACATCCTTGCTGCGCTGGAGGAGATGGGGCTGGGCGGACGCACGGCCTCTTCCTCCGTGCCGGACGAGGCCATCCCGCGGCTGCGCGCCTCGGGAGGCAAGCCCGTACCCGGGGCCAAGCCCAAGGTCCAGGCGGTCGAACCACTGCCCGAGCGCAAGCCCCAGCCGGCCCCCGAGCCTGCCGCCGAGGCCGCGGCCGGGAACGGCCAGGCCGCCGCGCCTGCACCCGCGGCCCCCACCGAGCCTCCTTCCGTGGCCGAGCCCAGTGAGGTCGTCGCCGAGCCCGGCCTCCCGACGCTCCGGCTGAACAGCGGGGCGTCCCCCCAGGATGTCGCCGAGAAGACCGGCCGGACACCCGCCGATGTCGTCAAGACCCTGATCGACATGCGGCAGATGGTCACGGCCACCCATTCGTTGCCGGACGACGTCCTCACAGAGCTCGCACACAAGCTGGGCTACGAGGCGCGGATCGTGGGCGTCATCGACGAGGAGGAGGCCGGCGAGGAGGAGGAGGTCGTCGACGAATCGCGGCTGCGGCCCCGCCCGCCCGTTGTCACGGTCATGGGCCACGTCGACCACGGCAAGACGCTTCTGCTCGACGCGATCCGCAAGGCCGACGTGGTCGGCCAGGAGCACGGCGGCATCACCCAGCACATCGGCGCGTACCAGGTTCACGTCCAGGACCGCGAGATCACGTTCATCGACACGCCCGGCCACGAGGCGTTCACCGCCATGCGGGCCCGCGGCGCCGAGGTCACCGACATCGTGGTGCTGGTCGTGGCGGCCGACGACGGCGTGATGCCGCAGACGATCGAGGCGCTGAATCACGCGAAGGCGGCGGGCGTCCCGATCGTGGTGGCGGTCAACAAGGTCGACAAGGAGGACGCCGACCCCGCGCGCGTCCGCCAGCAGCTGATGCGCGAGCAGATCGTCCCGGTGGAGTTCGGGGGGACCTACGAGTTCATCGACGTCTCCGCGAAGACCGGCCAGGGGCTCCAGGACATGCTGACCACGATCCTCCTCGTCGCCGACCTGGAGGACCTCAAGGCCGACCCCGAGGCACCCGCGAGGGGCTCCGTGATCGAGGCGCACCTGGACAGGGGCCGCGGCCCCGTTGCCACGGTGCTGGTCATGCGGGGAACGCTGCGCCCCGGCGACGCGGTGGTCTCCGGAACCGCGTACGGGCGGGTCCGGGCCATGCTCGACGAGAACGGCGAGCAGGTACCCGAGGCCGGCCCGGCGAAACCCGTGCAGGTGCTGGGGTGGAGCCACACCCCGGAGGCCGGCGACGAGTTCAAGGTCGTCGCCGACGAGCGCTCGGCTCGCCACACCTCGCAGGAGCGCGAGGCCCGGAGCCGGGCAGCCGAGCTCGTGGCATCGCGCCCGCCGAGCCTCATGGAACTCATGCAGATGGTCCGCGAGGGCGAGGTCAATGAGCTGAACCTCGTGATCAAGGCCGACGCCCAGGGCAACGTGGAGGCGCTGGCGCAGTCGCTCGAGGAGCTCGGGACCGACGAGGTGCGCGTGAACATCGTCCACCGGGGGGTCGGAGCGATCACCGAGAACGACGTGCGGCTGGCCCTGGCGTCCCAGGCCATCGTGATGGGCTACAACGTCCGTCCGAACCCCGAGGCCGCGGCGCTCGCCGAGAACGAGGGCGTGGAGCTCCGCCTGTTCCGGATCATCTACGAGGCCATCGACAGCATCAAGGCGGCCCTGACGGGGATGCTGGCGCCCGAGGAGCGGGTCGTCGAGCTGGGGCGGGCGGAGGTCCGCAGGGTGTTCCGGGGCTCGCGCCTCGGCGTGGCCGCCGGCTCCTACGTGCTGAACGGGACGATCACCCGCGGGGCCCGGGCCCGGCTCGTGCGCGACGGCCGCGTCGTGTGGGAGGGCCGGATCGACTCGCTCCGGCGGTTCAAGGACGACGTGCGCGAGGTGGCCGAGGGGTTCGAGTGCGGCATCGGCCTCGAGAACTTCCAGGACATCCACGAGGGCGACGTCATCGAGGCCTTCGAGGTCCGGGAGGTCGCGCGCTCGCTGTAGGCAGGAGGTCGAGGGGGCCGTGCTGGTCGCGGTGACGAGGTTCGACCTCCGCATCCCCGGATGCGGATCGCTGAAGGAGAAGCGCCACGTGGTGAAGACGCTCACGGCGAACCTGCGCCAGAAGTTCAACGTCTCGGTCGCCGAGACCGGCCACCATGACCTGTGGCAGCGCGCGGAGCTCGGCGTGTCCGCCGTCGCGGCCGAGCAGTACCACGCCCGTCGCGTCATGCACGAGATCGAGCGGTTCGTCGAGCGCTTCCCCCCCGTCGAGGTCATCGACGCGGAACTGACGCTGCACGACCCGGAGGACACGTGAGCGAGCGGCTGGAACGGGTGGCGGAGGGCCTCCGGGAGGTCCTGGCGGCTGAGGTCCAGCGGCTGAAGGACCCGAGGCTGGGGTTCGTCACGGTGACCGGGGTGAAGGTCACGCCCGACCTCCGGAAGGCCCGCGTGTTCTACACCGTCCTCGGCGAAGAGAAGGAGCGCCGGGGAACGTCCGCGGCGCTGCGCAGCGCCCGGTCGCACCTCCGCGCGACGCTCGGACAGCAGGTCCGGATGAAGTTCACGCCGGAGCTCGAGTTCGAGGAGGACACGGCTGAGGCCGGGGGGCAGCGCGTGGAGGAGATCCTCGCCCGGATCCACGACGAGGAACGCGCCCGGCCGGAGGGAGAGGAAGCCTCGTGACCGCCGCGAAGCCCGACACGGCCGCGCCGGTGTCGCTGGACGCGGCGCTCGACCGGGCCGCTGAGATGCTGCACGACGCGGGCGAGGTCGCGATGGCCTGTCACGTGAACCCCGACCCCGACGCGCTGGGGTCCATGCTCGGGCTGTCGGCGTTCCTTCGAGCGCGCGGCGTCCGGACGGTGTGTTCCTACGGGAACGAGCCGTTCGAGCATCCCCGGTGGGTGGCCGACCTCCCGGGGTCGGACGCGCTGGTGCCGCCGAAGCGGTTCCCGAAGCACCCGGACGTCATGGTCACGCTGGACTGCGCGTCCGCCGACCGGCTGGGGGGCCTCCAGCCGTTCGCGTCGCGGGCCCGCGAGCTCGTGTGGATCGACCATCACGCCACCAACCCTGGCCTGGGAACGGTGACGGTCATCGACCCGAACGCGTCCTCGACGGCCGAGCTGGTGTGGCGGCTGATCGGCAGGATGGGCGGCGAGGTGCCGGTGGAGACCGCGATCTGCCTGTATGCGGGGCTCGTCACCGACACTGGGCGGTTCCAGTACCAGGCGGTGACGCCGGCCACGCTTCGGCTGGCCGCCGAGCTCCGGGAGCTCCCCTTCGACCACGCGAGGCTGGCGCAGGTCCTGTTCGAGGACAACGTGCTGCCGTACCTGCGGGTGCTGGGCACCGCGCTGCACCGGCTGGAGCACGACGAGGAGGCCTCCCTGGTGTGGACGTACCTCACCCAGGCCGACCTCCAGGAAGCGGGCGTGGGGGTGGGGGACACCGACGACCTCATCGACATCATCCGCACGGCCCGCGAGGCCGACGTGGCCGCGGTGTTCAAGCAGCAGCGCGACGGCCGGTTCAAGGGATCCATGCGGTCCCGGGGCGGCCACGACGTCGCGGCCGTGGCGGCGGCGTTCGGCGGCGGCGGCCACCGCCTGGCGGCGGGGTTCACGGCGAAGGGCGGCCTGGAGGACGCCGTCGACGCCGTGGCCAGGCTGCTCCGCGAGCAGCCCGTTTCCTGAGGAACGTCCGTGGCGGCGCCGGAGGGCCTGCTGCTGGTCGACAAGCCCGGCGGGATGACCTCGCACGACGTGGTGGATCGGGTCCGGCGGGCGCTCGGCACACGCAAGGTCGGGCACGCCGGCACGCTCGACCCAATGGCCACCGGGCTGCTCGTCGTGGGCGTCGGGCGGGCAACGCGCCTTCTACGCTACCTGTCGGGGCTCGACAAGACCTACGAGGGAACCGGGCGCCTCGGCGAGGAGACAGACACGCTCGATGCCGAGGGCACCGTCGTTCAGACGGCTCCGGTGACCGCCACGCGGGGCGACGTCGAGCGCGCGATGACGGCGCTCACCGGCGACCTGGAGCAGCGCCCGCCGGCGTACTCCGCCGTGAAGGTGGGCGGTGTGACCATGCACAGAGCCGCCCGCCGCGGCGAGCCGGTGGAGGCGGCGCCCCGCGGGATCCGCGTGGACGCGTTCGAACTGACCTCCTTCGACGGGCGCGACTTCGGCTTCCGGGTCCGGTGCTCCAGCGGAACGTACGTCCGGGTCCTGGTGGCCGACGTCGGCGCCACGCTCGGGTGCGGCGCGCACCTGGTCGCCCTGCGCCGCACGCGCGTCGGGCCGTTCTCGCTGGACGAGGCCGTCCCCCTCGACGCGCTGGGGACGCCCCTGCCGCTCGAACGGGCGGTTCGCCACCTGCCGTCCCTGCGGCTCGACCACCCGGACGAGGCCGCGGCTGCGGCGAACGGCCGCCCGCTCGGGCCGGCCGGCATCGATGGCCCCTACGCGGTGTACGGCCCGGACGGCCTCCTGGTGGCCGTGTACCACGACGACCGCGCCAAGGCGGTCCCCGAGATGGTCCTGGCGCCGGGGGCGTGATGCCGGCTCAGGAGCACCGCAGGACCAGCGAGCGGGCGGGCGAGCCTGGGCCCAGGTACCCCACGGCCCACAGCCCTCCGCCGGGGATTGCCGTGACGGCCTGGAGCCCGCCGGTGGTCGAGATCGGCGGCGTGGTCTCGCTCCACTCCGTCCCGTCCCAGTGGACCAGCAACGGCCGCCCCGGCGCGCCCGGCTCGTCGTAGGAGGACCCGACCGCCCAGACGTCGTCCGGCGCGAGTGCGGCGACCCCGGTCAGCCCGCCGTGATCTACGACAGGCACCGGCACGACTTGCCACGCCGACCCGTCCCAGTGCAGGGCCAGCGGGCGGGCGGTGATGGGCGCGTCCCGCCTGAGGCCGAGCTCTTCGTACGAGCCCACGGCCCACGCGTCGTCCGGCGAGATCGCCGCAACAGCCTGGAGGCCGTCGTCCACCTCGCCGGCCGCTGGTTGCGGCTCGACGTTCGGGCTCTCCGTCCGGGTCCACGCGTGGCCGTCCCAGTGCTCGATCAGGGTCCGCTGAAAGGTCTGGGGCACGTTGTACTGACCCCCCACGGCCCAGAGGTCGGCGCCCGATGCCCCGGCCACGGCGTTCAGGGTGTCGTACGGCCCGCCGCTCTCGTGGCCCTGCCGCAGGGTCGTGGGGAGGGCCGTCGTCGACCATCGGATGCCGTCCCAGTGGGCGACGAGGCTGCCGCCCTGGAGCTGGCCGGGCCGGGCCCAGCCGCCGACCGCCCACACGTCGTCGGGGGCAAGCGCCGCGACGCCGAACAGGTGGTTCTCGGGCTCCTCGGAGGGAGGCACCGCGACCGGCAGCCACTGTTGGCCGTCCCAATGCAGCGCGAGCGGGATTCCACCATGCTCCGTGTTGGTGAAGCCGACGGCCCACGCGTCGCCGGGTCCCGCCGCGGAGACGGAGAACAATGAGAGCTCGTCGCCGGTCGCTCCGACGTCCGGTGCGGTGAGCTCCGACCAATCGACGCCGTCCCAGCGCTGGAGCTCCAGGACCTCCAAGCCGCCCTCGCCGGGCTCCCGGGAGGTCCCGATCGCCAGCGCGTCGGCCGGGGAGGTCGCCGCGACGGAGTTCAGGTACGTGTCGCGACCGGAGTCCACATGGCTTGGGGCCGTGACGACCGACCAGCTCGAGCACCCCGGCACTGCCGCGGGCTGTGGCGCGGGCCCGCGGCCGATCGCTCGCACGCCGACGACGGTCGCGCCGGCCACGAGCGCCACGACCACGGCCCCGACGACCGCCGTGAACGCCGCCCGCCGCATGGCCCGGGAGCGAAGCCCCGGGGGAGGCACCGCCGACGGGCGAACCCGGTCCGCGTCCTCTCGCAGCAGCGCTCGCAGCCGCTCATCCGTTTCGTTCGTCCCGGTCATTCGTTCCCACGCTCCTTCCAGTCCGCGCGGAGGCGTGCCAGCCCCCGGGAGATGAGCGACCCGACCGTTCCCGGTCGGCACCTGAGGGCCTCGGCGATGGCCGTCTCGGGCAGGTCCTCGTAGAACCGCAGGACCAGCGCGGCCCGCTGCCTCGCCGGCAGGCGGTGCAGCGCCCGCCGGAGCTGGTCCCGGTCCTCGAGGCTGGGTGACGGACCGGACATCTCGGCGGCGGAGGGCTGCCGCCGGAGCCACTCGCGCTCGACACGGCGCCGGCGGTAGTGCATCCGCGCCAGGTTGACGACGGTTCTCCGGAGGTACGCCTCGAACGCCTCCGGCCGGCGGAGGTGCACCAGCCGCCCGCCCAGCCGGACGAATGCCTCCTGCACCAGGTCCTGGGCCAGGATGGGATCTCCCGTCAGGAGGGCCGCCAGTCGGACGGCGTCGGGCGCGTGGCGCGCGTACAGGACCTCGAGCGGCTCCCGGGGACCGCCCGTGGCCGGAGCGCCGGCTGGTCGATCCGGCGCCCCGGACGCATCCCGAGACGAGCCTGGGGGCGGCGGTCGGGACTCCTCCTTCGCGATCGGCGCGATGGGTCGTTCCCTCACGCCCTCACGATGCGCTACCGGGCAGATTCCTTGCAGTCGACGGGACGATTTCCCGAGCGCCATCCCGACCGAGGTGCGTCGGGTACGCTCAGGCTCCGTGGAGGTCGTACGGGGGATCGGGGGCCTGCCGCTCGACGGGCGGCCGTCGGCCGTGACCATCGGGTTCTTCGACGGGGTGCACCTCGGGCACCGCCGGGTCATCGGACGCACGGTGGAGGTAGCCGGTGAGTCCGGTCTCACCCCGGTCGCGGTGACGTTCGACCGGCATCCGCGCGAGGTGTTCTCGCCCGGTCGGGAGCCCCGGCTGCTGACCACGCTCGAGCGGAAGATCGAGCTCGTCGCCGCCACGGGGGTCGATGCGCTGGTGATCCTGGAGTTCACGGACGAGTTCTCTCGATGGCCGCCCGAGGAGTTCGTCGACCGCGTGCTGGTGGACGGCCTCGCCGCGCGCCACGTAGTGGTGGGGGAGAACTTCACGTTCGGGTTCCGCGCGGCCGGGACCGTGCCGGTGCTCCGCGAGCTTGGTGGGGAACGGGGCTTCGGGGTCGACGGCGTCGGCATCTTCGAGCTGGACGGCCGCGCCGTGTCCTCCACGTCCATCCGCCAGGCGCTGACCGAGGGGGACCTCAACTGGCCCGAGCGGGCGCTGGGTCGGAGGTTCGTGCTGGACGGCCGCGTGGTCCGGGGTGCCGGCCGGGGGACCGGACTCGGGTGGCCCACCGCAAACCTCCAGACGCTGCCGCGGCTGCTGCTCCCCGGTGAGGGGGTGTACGCGGCCCGCGCGCTGCACCGCGACTCCGGCTACCGCGCGGCGGTCAACGTCGGCACCAACCCGACGTTCGGGCAGGAGCCGGTGCACCTGGAGGCCTTCCTCCTGGACTTCCAGGGCGACCTGGTCGGGGAACCGCTGTCGATCGAGTTCTGGGCCCGGCTCCGCGACGAGGTCCGGTTCGACTCGGTGGAGGCCCTCTCCAGCCAGATCGCCAACGACGTCGAGCGGACCCGCCAGCTGGTGTCGCTGCCGGACGGTGCCGTGTGACGACCGGGTCCCGCCCGCCTGCCCGGCCCCCGTCCGAGCGGACCGGGATGCCACCCAGGCGGCCCGGCGGGTTCCGGTTCACCTGGTTCGCGCGATTCCTCGTGGCGGTGGTCGCGGTCGCCGCCGTGGCCCTCGGCGGACGGGCCCTGCTGACGAGAGGGGCCGACGGGGAGCCCAGTCACACGCCGCGTGGGCAGAGCCCGGTGTCGAGCACGACCTCCTCGACGACCGACGCCACCAGGAAGGTGCCCGGGCTTCCCGCGTGTGACTACGGCACGCTGCCCGCCCCGGACGTCGGCTACGGCCGGTGGCAGCGGACGCTCCTCGACACGGCGTTCGCGCTGCCCCAGACCTACCAGCCGCCCGACCTCGTCTCGGTGACGGAGGCCGGGTTCGCAAGCCCGGAGGAGGTCCGCTCGCTGGTGATCCCGGATCTGGCCGCGCTCCGCCGCGCCGCTGAGGCAAACGGGACGCCGGTCGACGTGCTGGTCGCCTACCGGAGCTACGCGCGCCAGGCGGCGCTGTTCCAGGAGCGGATCCGGCAGGTCGGCCACGCCGAGGCCATCGCGAAGACCGCCCGGCCCGGCCACTCCGAGCACCAGCTCGGCACCACGATCGACTTCCGGACCAAGGGCCAGCTCGACGTGACCGAGGACTGGGAGTCCACGCCGACCGGCGCCTGGATGGCCGACAACGGGTGGCGGTACGGCTTCCTGATGTCCTACCCGAGCGGCCGGGCGGACGTCACCTGCTACCAGTACGAGCCGTGGCACTACCGGTACTTCGGCCGGGCGATGGCGGGCAGGATCCACGCGAGTGGCCTGACGCCCCGGGAGTACCTGTGGCGGCTCGACTCCGCGCGCAGCCCCTCGCCCGCCGGGAGCGCGTCGCCATGAGGGGACGGCGTGGCCGATAGCCCGTCCGGGCGGCACCGCGCGCAGCCGCGGTTTCCGTTCGCCCCGGTGCTGATCGCGCTCCTCGTGATCGCCGGCGGGATCGTCGCGCTGCGCGCGGCGACCGGCGGCGGGGACCACAACGGACCGGTCGCGGCATCCTCCTCGCGGACCCCAGGATCGCCGGAGGCTACCGGGGGCGCCGGATCGCCTGCCGCGACGCCCTCAGCGGCGGAATCGCCACCAAGCAACGTGCCGCCCAAGGGAGCGCTGGTCATCCACGGCGCCGGCGACACGAACGTGGACTCCGGGTACATCGGGGTGTCGCCATCCAACTACGACACGCTGCTCTCCGGCATGAACGGGGTGTTCGATCGCGACGACGTCACGGTGGTGAACCTGGAGTGTTCGGTCACGCGCATCGGGACCCCGGTTCCCAAGGAGTTCAACTTTCACGGCGACCCGGCCGCGCTGCCCTACCTGAAGCGCGGCGGCGTGGACGTGGCCAACATGGCCAACAACCACTCCTACGACTACGGACCCGACGCGCTGGTCGACACGAGGAGGAACATCGAGTCGGCGGGGATCGCGGCGGTGGGTGCCGGGAAGGACCCGGCCCAGGCCGAGCAGGCCGCCATCATCCACGTGAAGGGGTGGACGATCGCCGTGGTCGGCTTCGACAAGGTCGTGGACCCGTTCCCCGAGGCGGTCGCCGGGCCGGGCCACCCGGGCACGGCCTGCGGCCACGACGTCGACTGCATGGTCGACGCGACGAAGCGAGCCGCGGCCATGAGCGACCTGGTGATCGTGGACATCCACTGGGGCGTGGAGCTCGACACCGAGCCGAGGCCCGACGACGTGGCCATCGCCCACCGTCTGATCGACGCCGGTGCGGACATCATCTTCGGCGGCCACTCCCACCGGCTGCAGCCGATGCAGATGTTCAAGGGCCGCCCGATCTTCTACTCGCTGGGGAACTTCGTGTGGCCCCGCCTGTCCGCGGCGAGCGCGACGACGGCTGTCGCCGCGGTCCATGTGTCGCCCAAGGACAAATTTGTCGCCCGCCTCCTCCCCGCGGTAATCGAAAGCGGGGGCCACCCGGTATTGCGGTGAGGCCTGGGTCCCAGGGCCCATGCATCCAGGGTCGTGTCTCGTTGCTTGTCGCGTTCCCAGCGAAAACTCATACTCAGTTCAGATCGGAGAGGTGCGGGAGGTGACGGCATGCGTGGGCGCCTGATGGGGGCGACGCTCCTGATGCTCGGGATGCTCGTGTTGCTGGTTGCCCCCATTCGCGGAGTGGCCGGGTGTGCCGACTTCGGGGGAGGGTGCCGCAGCTATGGGTGGTACAGCTGGCGGAGTTTGGTCCATTGGCCGAGCTGGGGGAACAAGCTCCTCGTCCCGATGGCGGTCGTCAGCGTTGGTCTCTTCACAATCGGAATCGTTCTGCTGATGAAGTCCAGACGAGCGCGGCTTCCTGCGAGGTCGGCCTCCGGGACGGAAACGTAGTCTGGACTCACGGCCGCGAGGTGGGGCGGAGAGCTCAACGCCAAATTCCTCCAGATCGCTCACTTCCCTCCGTGGCCGTGCCCGACTTGGCGGACCAAAACAACACCAAGTGGTCACCCAGGTGTGGTTGTCACATGGTAACCTCGCGTCGATGGGCCGGGAGTTCGTGAGCGTCGTCGAGGCGGCCCGGTCGTTCGGGATCACGCGCCAGGCTGTTCTCAAGCGCATCCGCAGCGGCCGGTTGCCGGCGACCAAGGTCGGCCGCAACTACATCATCGCGAAGCGGGTCCTTCGCCCGGACCCCGGGACCGACGACACGCTCGCGGAGGTCGTCCGGCGGCTGACGGCCGCGTACCACCCCGAGCGCGTGTATCTGTTCGGGTCCCGTTCGCGAGGCGATTCGGGCCCGGACAGCGATTACGACATCGTGCTCGTCGTGCCGGACGACGCGCCGGCCGAGCTCCTGCGGGCCCGCCGGGCCTACGAGGTGCTGTGGGGCCTCGGGGTGGCCGTGGACGTTCTCGTGTGGCGACGCAGCGCGTTCGACGCCCGCGCAGCGGTCCGGACGTCGCTTCCGGCCGTCGTCCTGCGGGAGGGCGTCCTGCTGCATGCAGCGTGACGAGCGCGCGAAGGAGGTCGGCGCGTGGCTCGACCGCGCCCGGCTGGACCTCCGCGCGGCGGGGGTGGATCTCGGGGCCGATCCGCCGTTGACCGGCGACGCCGCCTTCCACTGTCAGCAGGCGGTCGAGAAGGCGCTCAAGGGCTTCCTCGCGCACCACGACCACCCGTTCCGCAAGACCCATGACATCGGGGAGCTGGCCATGGCCTGTCTCGAGCACGACGCCTCGTTGCACGACATGCTCCGCCAGGCGGCTCCAATGACCGAGTACGCCTGGAGATTCCGGTATCCAGCGGAGGAGCTCCAACCCGATCCCGGCGAGATCCGGGATGCGCTCCGTCTGGCGTCGGAGGTCGTCGAACGGATCGAGTCTCTTGTCCGCGCGTGAGCCGTCTCGCAGCGCCGACCGGGTGTCGTGCCCGGTGCTGGATCGACCACGCCGAGTTCGACACCGGGCTCGGCGGTGGCCTCCTCGACCGGCGGGCACGGACGGGCCCTCTGGTATCCTCGCTTGGACTCGTATGCCACTTGCCCAGGACGTCAAGCAGCAGATCATCACCGACCACCGGCGCGCGGAGGACGATACCGGCTCGCCCGAGGTCCAGGTCGCGGTGCTGTCTCGGCGCATCTCCGACCTCACCGAGCACCTTCGCACGCACAAGCAGGACCACGCTTCGCGACGGGGGCTGCTGAAGCTGGTGGGACGGCGGCGCCGGCTTCTCGACTACCTGCGGCGAGAGGACATCGAGCGGTACCGGAATCTCATCGCCCGCCTGGGTCTCAGGCGGTAGCGACCACTCGGGGCGGCATCGGCCGCCCCTTCCTTGTAGCAGGAGGTACGCACCAGGACGGAACCCCGACCCGAAGCGAAGCGAGGAGCGCGTGCGGGTCAGTTATCAGTAGCGAGCTCCCGGACCCCCTGGGCGAGCGCCCCAGGACGCCCGGTGGCCCACCACTGACAACTGGCCGACCTCCCGCCCGTATCACCCCGCGCCGACGACCGATTCCGGTGAAGCGGCGCGCCATCACACCAGGAGGAATCCAGTGGAGTACACGAAAGCCACCCGAAGCATCGGGGGCACCGACGTAACCTTCGAGTCCGGCAAGCTCGCGAAGCTGGCCGGCGGCTCGGCGGTCGTCACGATCGGCGAGACCCAGATCCTCGCCGCCTGCACGTCGTCGAACCCCCGCGAGGGGATCGACTTCTTCCCGCTCACCGTCGACGTCGAGGAGCGGATGTACGCGGCCGGCAAGATCCCCGGCGGGTTCTTCCGCCGCGAGGGCCGGCCCAGCGAGACCGCGATCCTCACCGCGCGGCTCACCGACCGGCCGATGCGGCCCTCGTTCTCCGCGGGATTCCGCGACGAGGTCCACATCGTCGTCACGGTGATGTCCGTCGACCTGGCCCAGCCCTACGACATCCCGTCGATCAACGGCGCGTCGCTGGCCACCATGATCGCGGGGCTGCCGTTCGAGGGGCCGATCGGTGCCGTTCGCGTCGCCAACATCGGCGGGCAGTGGAAGGTCAACCCGACGTACCAGGAGCTCGACCTGGCCACGTTCGACGTGGTCGTGGCGGGACGCCGCAACGACTCGGGTGTGATCGACATCCTGATGATCGAGGGCGAGGCGCCGGACGAGGCGTGGAAACTCGTCCACGAGGACGGCGCGGCCGCGCCGACCGAGGACGTCGTGGCCGACGGGCTGGAAGCGGCCAAGGTCGCGATCGGCGAGCTCGTCGACTTCCAGAAGGAGTTCGTGGACGGACTCGGCATCGAGCGCAAGCCGTGGGAGCCGCGGCCCGTGTTCGAGCAGGAGGTCTACGACGCCGTCGCCGCGTTCGCGTGGGACCGGATGGCACCGGCCATGGTGCCGGCCAAGCCGGAGCGCGACGCGAACCTCGACGCCCTCAAGACCGAGCTGAAGGACCACCTGCTCGCGGAGTGGGGCCAGGAGCGGTTCGACGAGGTCGCCTCGCAGGTCTCGCCGGCGTTCAAGGAGGTCCAGAAGCGGTACATGCGCCGCAGGGTGATCGAGGACGGCGTGCGGCTGGACGGCCGCCGCCCCGACCAGATCCGGCCGCTGTCCGGCGAGGTGGGCATTATCCCGCGGGCGCACGGCTCCGGGCTGTTCCAGCGGGGCGAGACCCAGGTGCTGAACGTGACCACGCTGGGGATGCTCCGCATGACCCAGATGATCGACACGCTCGATCCCGAGGAGTCGAAGCGGTACATCCACCACTACAACTTCCCGCCGTTCTCCACGGGCGAGACCGGCTTCATGCGCGGGCCCAAGCGCCGGGAGATCGGCCACGGCGCCCTCGCCGAGCGCGCGCTCGTTCCGGTGATCCCGGACGAGGATGAGTTCCCCTACGCGCTGCGGTTGGTCAGCGACGTGCTGATGTCGAACGGCTCGACGTCGATGGCCTCGGTGTGCGCATCGACGATGTCGCTCATGGACGCCGGCGTGCCGATCAAGGCGCCGGTGGCCGGGATCGCGATGGGGATGATCGCCGAGGACGGCGAGTACGTGACGCTCACCGACATCCTGGGCGCCGAGGACGCGCTGGGCGACATGGACTTCAAGGTCGCCGGCACCGCCGAGTGGGTCACCGCGATCCAGCTCGACATGAAGGTCACCGGGCTGCCCGCCGAGGCGCTGAACGCGGCGCTGAAGCAGGCCAAGGAGGCCCGCCTGCAGATCCTCGACGTGATCCTGGGGGTGCTCCCCGAGCCGCGGTCGGCGCTCAACCCCCAGGCCCCCCGCGTGGAGATGATCCAGATCCCGGTCGACAAGATCGGCGAGGTCATCGGGCCCAAGGGCAAGCGGATCAACGAGATCATCGCGCTGACGGGCGCCGACATCGACATCCAGGACGACGGCCGGGTGTTCGTCGGGTCGAAGGACCAGACCGGGGCCGAAGAGGCCAAGAAGATGATCGACCAGATCGTCAACCCCAAGATGCCGGAGATCGGCGAGCGGTACGACGGCATCGTGGTCAAGACCACGGACTTCGGCGCGTTCGTCAACATCATGCCCGGCACCGACGGCCTGGTGCACATCTCGAAGCTCGGGCGGGGCAAGCGGCTGTCGAACGTCGAGGACGCCGTGAAGCAGGGCGACCACCTGACGGTCGAGGTCGAGAACGTCGAGCCGGACCGGGGGCGCATCGCCCTGAAGCCGGTCGGCGAGGGCTGGGACCCGCCGGAGGGCGGCTGGCCGCGGCCGGAGGGAGCCGAGGCCGGAGGCGGCGGCGAATACCGCGAGCGCCGGGAGCGTCGCGACGGCGACCGGGGACGCGACCGCGACCGCGGCGGGCCCCGCCGGTTCCGCGACCGGCCCGACCGGGGCGAGCGAAGCGGCTCCGGCGAGCGCCGCGAGCCGCGGGGCTAGCGGCGGGCCGGGCTCGCAACCGGTGAGCGCCCCCCGCGCCAACAAGCGCACGGGAACGGAGGCCGGGCGGACCGCCGCCCGGCCTTCCGCCCGCGCGGGCGCGTCCCGAAGCCTGCCCCGCCGGAACGCGTCCCCCATCGAGCGGACGGAGTTCGCCTCGGGCCTGCGGGTCGTCTCCGAGCGGATGCCGTCCGTGCGGAGCGTCACGCTCGGGTTCTGGGTGACGGCCGGGTCGCGCGACGAGCGGCCGACGATCGCGGGGGCCTCGCACTTCCTCGAGCACCTGCTGTTCAAGGGGACGAAGTCGAGGTCGGCCCGCGACATCGCCGAGTCGTTCGACGCGGTCGGCGGGGACTTCAACGCGTTCACGTCGAAGGAGACCACGGTCTTCTACGCGCGGGTGCTCGACCGCGACCTGGACATGGCCGTGGAGCTCCTGTGCGACATGCTGCAGAACTCGGTGCTCGACCGGAAGGACTTCGAGGCCGAGCGCCAGGTCATCCTGGAGGAGATCAACATGCACGAGGACACGCCCGACGACCTCGTGCACGACCTGTTCGCCGAGACGCTGTGGGCGGGCCACCCGCTCGGGCGGCCGGTGCTGGGGACCGTGGGCAGCATCAGGGGGATGGGCCGCGACCAGGTGTACCGGTTCTACCGCAGCCACTACACGCCGGGGAACCTCGTGGTGGCGGCGGCGGGGAACGTCGACCACGAGGGGCTGCTCGACCGGCTGCGGCAGGGCCTGGAGACGGGCCGTGTGAAGTCCCGGGGCCGCCCGGCGTGGAACCTGCGGACGGTCGGACGGGAGCCGCGGCCCTCGGGAGCCCGGCTGATCCGGGAGCGGACGACCGAGCAGGCCCACATGGTGCTCGGGACGAACGGGCTGTCCCGCAACCACCCCGACCGCTTCGCGTTCGGCATCGTCAACGCGGCGCTGGGCGGCGGCATGTCCTCGCGGCTGTTCCAGGAGATCCGCGAGAAGCGCGGGCTGGCCTACTCGGTGTACTCCTACCACCAGATGTACGCGGAGGCCGGGCTGTTCGCGATGTACACGGGCACGACGCCGGGGCGGGCCGACGAGGCGCTGTCGCTGCTGCGGTCCGGGGCCCGGGCCGTCGCGGAGGACGGCCTGACCGAGGAGGAGTTCGAACGGGCCAAGGGCCACGTGAAGGGCTCGATGGTGCTGTCGCTCGAGGAGACCAGCGGTCGCATGTCGCGGCTCGGGCGGTCCGAGACGGGCCACGGCGAGATCCTGTCCGTGGACGAGATGCTGGACCGCGTGGACCGGGTGACCCCCCCCGACGCGAACCGGGTAGCCGCGGCGGTCCTGTCGCGGCCCATGGCGCTCACCGTTCTCGGGCCGTTCGCGCCCGACGCGTTCGGGGGCAGCGACGCCGCGGTGGAGGCCGAGGTCGCCGCCCACCACCCGGACGCCTGACGTGACGATTCCGGTCGGGGTCCTCGGGGCGAACGGCCGGATGGGCCGCACGGTGTGCGCCGCGATCGCCGCCGACCCCGACCTCGAGCTGGTGGCCGCCGTGGACCGCGTGGCGGTGGGGGAACGGGTGGAGGGCGTCACGATCGCCGACGACCCGCAGGCCCTGGCGGACTCCGACGCACAGGTCGCCGTCGACTTCACCCACCCCGACGCCGTGCTGACCGACGTCCTGTGGTGCGTCGACCACGGCGTCCATGTCGTGGTCGGAACCACCGGGATGACGCAGGAGGACCTCGGCGCGATCGAGCGCCGGATCGCCGAGCGGGGCGGAGGCTCGAATGTGTTCGTGGCGCCGAACTTCGCCATCGGCGCGGTGCTGATGATGCACTTCGCGGAGCAGGCCGCCCGGTTCCTTCCCGCGGCCGAGGTCATCGAGCTCCACCACGACGGGAAGGCCGATGCGCCCTCCGGAACGGCGCTGGCCACCGCCCGGAAGATCGCCGCGGCGCGCGGGCGGCCGTACCGGGGACCCGACGCGGAGACCCTCCCGGGCTCGCGGGGGGGCGACCACGAGGGGGTCCGCATCCACTCCGTCCGCCTCCCCGGGCTGGTGGCGCACCAGGAGGTCGTCCTGGGCGGGCCGGGACAGACGCTGTCGATCCGGCACGACTCGATGGACCGGACCTCGTTCATGCCGGGTGTGCTGCTCGCCGTCAAGGAGGTCGGGAACCGTCCCGGCCTGACCGTCGGGCTGGAGCGGCTGCTCGGCCTCGACGCGTGAGCCCGCCCGGGCGGCGCCTGGCCATGGTGTTCGCCCATCCCGACGACGACACGTTCGGGGTGGCGGGCACGGTCGCGCTGCACGGCGACGACCTCGAGGTCATGTCGATCCTGGCCACGAGCGGGGAGGCGGGCGAGATCGCCCCGGGGTCGGACGCCACTCGCGAGACCCTCGGCCCGGTCCGCGAGGCCGAGGCCCGGGCCGCGTACGCCGCCATCGGCAAGCCGGACGCCCGGATCGAGTTCCTCCGGGAACCGGACGGCGGGCTGACGGGGGTCGACCGGGAGCCGCTGGTCGCCCGGGTCACGGACCTGCTGGTGGAGTTCGCCCCCGAGGTCGTCGTGACGTTCGGCCCGGAGGGCGTCACCAAGCACGACGACCACGTCACGATGCACGGCGTCGGCACGGATGCCTTCCACCGGGCCCGCGAGCGGTCGAGCGATGCTGCGGCGTTCCGCCGTCTGCTGTACGTCGGCATCCCCTGGAGCCGTATCCGCGAGTGGCAGCGCATGCAGGTCGAGGCCGGGCAGGAGCCCATGGACCCCGACGCGCCGTTCTCCCCGCGGGGGGTCGACGACGACACGATCGGGGTCGTGGTCGACGCCGGCAGTGTCGTGGACCGGACGATCGCGGCGATCCGGGCCCACCGGACCCAGGCCACGGAAGTCGATCAGATGCCGCAGGCCGACCTGCCCGAGATCTTCGGCCGGGAGCACTACGTCGTGGCCTGGCCGGAGCGCCGGCCCGGCGCCCGCGTCCTGTCCGACGTGTTCGAGGGCCTCGAGCCGCCCGGCGGGTGAGGCGAGAACCTCAGCCCGATGCGGCCGGGCCGCCTTCGCTCGCGGCGGCGAGCAGGCCGGCGTGTCGCCGGCCCAGCAGGAGCGCGGTCGTCACCCCCAGCAGGCAGATGACGGCGGTGATCACGAACACCTCGTGGTATTCGGTGCGCAGCGCCACCTTCAGCTTCCGGTTGTAGACGATCGTCTGCCGCCGGGTGAGCGGCACGTTGAGGTTCGCGGTGAGCTGCTTGAACCGGTGCAGGCCCCACGCGGCCGCCCCGGAGATCCCGATCAGCATCCCCAGCATCCGCCCCACGACGATCGCCGACGACGCGACGCCGTGCTGTGCGGGGTCCGAGGCCCGAAGCGTTGCCGCGGTCACCGGCGCGATGACCAGCCCCAGCCCGAGCCCCGCCAGCACCAGGTCGACGTCGGCCCTGGGCAACGACATCGGCCCCAGGTGGTGGCGGGCCTGCAGGATCGCCACCGGCCACCCCGCGATCAGCCAGAACCCCACGGCCGACAGGGCCATGCCCAGACTCGCCGTGAGCCGCTCGGAGGTTCGCACGGTGAGCAGCCCGCCCAGCACCGCGCCCACGGGCAGGCCGACGAGGAACCACGACAGGAACAGCGCCCCGCCGAGCGGGGTACGGTCCAGGATCGTCTGCGCCACGAGCGGCACGTCGACGAGCGTGATCATCAGCGCCGCGCCGGCCAGCACGTTGGTCCCCATCGCCGCCAGGAACGGCCTCGGCTCGATCCCGGCCGGGTCGAGCAGCCGGGTCGGCGACACCGCCTCCCACACGACGAACGCCGCCAGGACCACGAGGCCGCCGACGATGGTCGGCGCCCCCCACGGCGGCAGTACCCCGCGCGAGGGGTCCGGGTTGTACAGCCCCGCGATCAGCGCGGCCAGCCCGACGGCCAGAAGGGTCCCCCCGACGACGTCGACCCGGGGCCGGCGGCCGTGCGCCGAGAGCTTTCCGCCCGGAACCTTCCGTTGGATGATCGCGGCCGCCGCCACGGCCAGGGGGACGTTCACCCAGAACACGGCTCGCCACCCAGCCAGCGCGGCCAGCCCGGCCCCGTACAGGGGGCCCAGGACGCTGCCCAGCTCCTGGGTGCCGCCGACGGCGCCGAGCGCGATCGGCCGGGTCCGCGGGTCCCACAGGTCGCCGACCAGGGCGAACGTCACCGGCAGCAGCGCTCCGCCGGCGGCGCCCTGGAGCACCCGGCCGATCACCAGCATCGGGAGGCTCGTCGCCAGCGCGGACACCACCGAGCCCACGGCGAAGCCCGCCAGGCAGCCGTGGATCACGGGGCGCCGCCCGAGGCGGTCCGACAGCTGCCCCAGCATCGGCATGGCCGCCACGTAGCCCAGCAGGTACCCGGTGACGATGGGGAACGCGCGCTCGGGGTGGTTCACCTCGATCCCGATGCCGTTGAAGATGGTGAGCAGGATCGTGGTGACGACGTAGGCGTCGAGCGCCGCGACCAGGACGCCGAGGCCGGCGATGCCCACCGCGACCCGGTGGTCCCGAGAGGCCCGCGGCCCGTCCCCCCCGCGGCCTCCGCGCCCGGCGGCGGACGAGCGATCCGTGGCCGCGGCGCGGTCCGAGGCCGGGCTCACGTCGGCGGCGTGATGTGGGTCTGCACCCCGAAGTCCGACAGGTGCAGCGTGAGGTGCGCCGACTGGCCGCCGGCCTGGGGGGCGGTGACGGCGACCTGGATCAGGTCGGACGTGTCCTTCGCTACCCACAGCGTCCCGGGCACCTTGTTCGCGGCCGGCAGCGGCATGAGGTGCGAGACGAGCGAGCCGTCCAGGTCCGCCATGACGCGGTAGGCATCGACGCCGTCGACTTGCTCCTCGCCGAGGGTCTTCCCGTCGGTCGCAAACTGCAACAATGCGCTGAGCCCCCGGTCGGGGTTCAGGATCTGGGAGGGGTCGAACGACGCGCCCGCGGCAGCGGCGGGCAGCTTGGCGAACTGCCCGGTGGGCCCCTTGATGTAGATGTCGCCGCCGACCACGACCAGCTGCAGTTCGACGACCGCGCCGGCCTGGACGATCTTCACGCTGCCCTGCGCGCGGCCGTCGGCGGTCACGAGCCCCTGCGCGCTCCTGACCTCGACGCCGGCGATCCGGCCCGAGCCGGCCAGGTCGAACCTGGCGCTCCCCACCTTCTTCATCGCGGCCGCCGAGTCCTTCAGCAGCCCGGCTGCCGGCGGGAGGCTCGCGGTGGATGGATGCGCGGGCCCGCCCGACGAGCAGGCCGCGAGCACGCTTGCGAGGAAGGCAGCGACCACGGCCGCGACGACCCCCCTCCTCCATCGGACGATGGGCCCCACACGCCGCATGCTACCGGCCCGCCGCGGCCCCAGCCAGCCTCCGAGGCCCCTCTTGGCGCCAGGGCGGGTCGTCATCCCCGGATACCCCGGATGACGAACAGCACCCCGATGGCGGCGAGGACCACGGTGAGGGCAAGCCGGATCCATCGCGCGGCCCGCCCGGCGAGCAGCGAGCCACCCCCGCCGACGATCACGGTGATCCCGTCCATGACCGAGACCCCCGCCGTCAGCGCGATGACGGTGACGAAGGGAGCGACCCCGCCGTCCTGGGCCCGCGCGTTCGCCACGAGGGCCGACGCGGTCGTGGCCAGGAACAGCCACGCGCCCGGGTTCAGGAGCACGGCCAGCACCCCCCGGGTGGCCGGGTGGGCGACGACGGCCGCCCGGGACCGGCGGCCGGCGGATGCCGCTCCGCTCCGGGCCCGCTCCGCGGCCGCCCGGGCCTGCCGGACGTCCTCGCCGCGTACGACGTCGCGGGCCGCGTCGGCCGCCACGACGAGCAGCAGGGTCCCCCCGGCCACCTCCAGGATCCGGACGGAGATTCCGGACGGCGAGACCACCGACACGCCGGCCGCCAGCAGCACCAGCATGGCGAGGAATGCGCCGTTCGCGCCGGCCATGGCCCGGAAGCCCCGCCGGAGCCCTCCGCGGGCCGCCTCCGTGAGCAGGAGGATCTGGACGGGCCCGGGGGAGACGCCGAGCGCGATGCCCAGGCCGAACCCGGTGGCCGCGTTGCGGAGCGAGGCCACGGCTACCTCCCGCCCCCGGCCCGTTCGGCCATCCGCCCGCGCTACTTCACGACGTGCTGGTCGACGAACAGCAGCCCCATGGAACTGGTGAAGGTCTTCAGGTCCTCGGCCCCGGCGGCGGCCGCCTCGCTCTTCATGTCGGCAACGAAGTCCTCCCGGCTGTCCCAGGTGAGCTCGGCCACCCCGTCGTACGGGACCTCCTGGTCCCGCCCCGCCCCCGTCACGACGTTCACGACGTAGCCCGTCAGGTGCGGGTAGCCGTCGCGGGCGATGGGGGCGTGCGCGTCCAGCCAGTGCCGGGCGAACTCCTCGGCCGACGCGTCGTCCTTCTTCCGCAGCCAGATGTGGACCCGGTACATGGCAGAACCTCCCGTCGGTGCAGGCCGGGCGATCGTACTTCGGGACGAATCAGGGCTCGGTGCCCGGTGGCGTCGGGGCCGACGGCTCGTGGCCGGCCGGCCCGGTGCTCGGGGGCGGGTGATGCGGTGGCTCGCGGCTGGGCGGCTCGCCGTGGCCAGCCTGCCACCGGGCGACGCAGAACAGCAGGTCCGACAGCCGGTTGAGATACCTGAGCAGCTCGTCGCTGACGGCGCCGCCCGCGTCGCGGAAGGCCACGGTCCGGCGCTCCGCCCTCCGGACGACGGACCGAGCCACGTCGAGGGCCGCCGACAGCGGCGTGGCGCCGGGCACGACGAACTCGTTGGGCAGGGGATGCTCGGCCACCGTGGAGTCGATCAGCTGCTCCAGGCGCAGGACCATGTCCTCCGTCACCAGCGACACGCCCGGCACGAGACGTTCCCGGGCGTCCGGGTTCGCGGCCAGCTCGGCACCGACGACGAACAACTCGCGCTGCAGCCGCAGGAGGTCGGCGTGAAAGGCCATGTTCTCGGTCAGGGCCCTCGCGACGCCCATGGCGGCCACGGCCTCGTCGACCGCGCCGTAGGCCTCCGTGGCGGGGTCTGCCTTGGAGATGCGCCCGCCGTACAGCAGGCCGGTGCTCCCGTCGTCGCCGGTCTTCGTGTAGATGCGCGGCACGGCGACTAGGATAGCCGTGGGCCAGATGCCCGGCCGATGGATCACCGGTGGCGTCCGTGCCTCGGGTGCCTGGGGTGCCAGGCGTGACAGAGGTGACCCCGGCGCCTTGGGAGCAACGAGCCGCTCCATGGCCACGGGAGGCTCGAGTGCAACATGTGGCTCCCGGGGCTCCTGTGACTTGGCAGGCAGGCACCGCGGGGTCATGGATCGCGGGTGCGGAGTGCCTGGGCCGACGACGCGGACCGCAGCGGCTTCGCGGGCGAGGAAAGGGTGGAGTGCATGGCCGGTAGGTTCGGGGCGGTCATCACCGCCATGGCAACCCCGTTCGCGGAGGACGGGTCCCTCGACCTCGACGGCGTCCAGGCGCTCACGGCCCACCTCTTCGAGCACGGCTCCGACACGGTCTTCGTCACCGGGTCGACGGGCGAGTCGCCCACGCTCACGGACGCGGAGAAGCGCGACGTGTTCCGGGCCGCGGTGGAGGCGGCGAAGGGGAAGGGCCAGGTGCTGGCCGGCACCGGGACCTACTCCACGGCCGAGTCGATCGAGCTCACGCGCGAGGCCGAGAAGGCCGGGGTGGACGGCGTCGTGGTCGTGACGCCGTACTACAACAAGCCTCCCCAGCGAGGCCTCGTCGCGCACTTCTCGAAGATCGCGGAATCGACGAGCCTTCCCGTCGTCGCCTACAACATCCCCGGGCGGACGGCGACGCGGATCGAGCACGACACGCTGCTCACGCTGGCAGCCGTCCCGAACATCGTCGCGGTGAAGGACTCGACCGGCGACTTCGACGCCGTGTCGAGGCTGATCCGCGAGGCGCCCGCCGGGTTCGACGTGTACTCCGGCGACGACTGGGCAACGTTCGGGACGGCCTGTCTGGGCGCCGTCGGCATCGTGTCGGTGGCCTCGCACCTGGTGGGGGACCGCATCGCGCAGATGCTCCACCTGGTGTTCGACGGTGACGTGCCCTCGGCCCGGAAGATCCACGAGGAGCTGTCGCCGCTGTTCTCCGTCCTGTTCATCGCCTCGAACCCGATCCCGCTGAAGGCGGCGCTGGGCATCGTGGGGCTGCCGGGCGGCGACCCCCGCCTGCCGCTGCTGCCCGCCACACCCGACGAGCGGGAGCGGATCCGCCGAGTCCTGGAGGACACCGGTCTCCTCTGAATTCGAGCCACCCGAGGCCTTCACCCGCGAGGCGCCCGCCCCCGAGGCGGAGCCGCCCTTCGACGGGTGTCGCATCGCGTTCCTCGGCGGCCTCGGCGAGATCGGCCGGAACATGGCCTGCCTCGAGATGGACGGCCGGCTGCTGGTCATCGACTGCGGGCTGTCGTTCCCCCACGAGGGGATGCCGGGAATCGACCTGGTGCTGCCGGACTTCGAGTTCCTGCGGCGGCGGTCCGACCGGGTGGACGCCGTCGTCCTCACCCACGGCCACGAGGACCACATCGGCGCGCTGCCGTACCTGCTGCGTGAGATGCCGGCGGTGGTCTACGGCACGGCGCTGACCCTGGCCCTGCTCGAGGGAAAGCTCGACGAGCACGGCGTCCGGGACCGGGTGGAGCTCCGCGAGATCGTCCCGGGGGAGGAGGCCGCCGCCGGGCCGTTCCGCATGCGGTTCCTCCGGGTCACGCACTCGATTCCCGACGGCGTCGCGGTGGCCGTGGACACGCCGTACGGCACGGTCCTGCACACCGGCGACTTCAAGCTCGACCAGACGCCCCTGGACTCGCGCGCCACCGACCTCCGCGCCCTGGGCGAGGAGGGCCGCCGCGGCGTGCACCTCCTGCTCTCCGACTCGACGAACGCCGAGGACACGGGCTACGTGCGGAGCGAGCGGACGGTCGGCCCGGTGCTCCGGGAGCTCGTGGCCCGGGCCCCCCGGCTGGTGATCCTGTCGTGCTTCGCCAGTCACATCCACCGCATCCAGCAGGCGGCGGACGCGGCGCGCGCCGACCACCGGATGATCGCGTTCCTCGGGCGGTCCATGCACCAGAGCGTGGCGGCGGCCCGGCGCATCGGGTACCTCGACGTGCCGGAGGAGAACGTCATCCCCATCGAGGACCTCGGGCGGCACGACCCCCGCCACGTGGTGGTGATCTCGACCGGCTCCCAGGGCGAGCCGCTGTCGGCGCTGTCGCTGATGGCGGCCGGTGAGCACAAGTTCGTGAAGCTCCAGCGCGACGACACCGTGATCCTGTCGTCGTCGCTGATCCCGGGCAACGAGCCCGCGATCCACCGCGTGATCGACGGCCTGTACCGGATGGGCGCCGAGGTGCACTCGGTGGCGACCGCTCCGGTGCACGTCTCCGGCCACGCCGGGGCGGACGAGCTGAAGTTCGTCCTCGCGCTGGTCCGGCCGCGATGGTTCGTCCCGGTCCACGGCGAGTACCGCCACCTGTCGCACCACTCGCGGCTTGCCCGCGAGGTGGGCGTGGACGCGGACCACGTGCTGATCGCCCAGGACGGCGACACGATCGAGATCGCGGAGGAGTGCCGGTTCGGCGCGCGCATCCCGGCCGGCGTCACGCTGGTGGACGGGATCGGCATCGGCGACGTCGGCCCGGTCGTGCTGCGGGACCGGCGGCGCATGGCGGCGGACGGCATCCTGTTCGTGGTGGTGGCCATCGACCAGCACCACGGTGACCTGGTCGGCGGCCCCGACCTCGTCAACCGCGGTGTGGTCGACGAGGAGGCGTCCCCCGACGTGCTTGAACGCGCGCGGGAACTCGTCATGCTGTCGCTGAAGGAGTCGGCGGCGCAGGAGGTCACCGACCCGCTCGTGCTGCAGCAGAACGTACGCAGCACCCTGCGGAAGTTCTTCTGGCAGCAGACGAAGCGGAAGCCGGCCGTGGTGCCGGTGATCCTCGAGGTGTAGGTTTCGCGGAAGTCGATCATCGCCGCGAAAGGGCAGCGCGGCCCCGAGATGGCGGAGTTCGACATGGCGACGAAGCGTAAGAAGCGCAGGGAGCGTAGGAAGCCCGCGGCGAGGCGGAGCCCGGCGCCGCGAAAGCCCCCCCGAGACCGTCCGAGCATTCCCCGGCGCGCGGCGCGCCACCTGGTGCCGTGGGCCCGCGACGCGCTCGGCATCGGTCTGATCGTGCTGGCGGCCCTCGCCGTGCTGGGGTTGTGGCTCCACTCAGGCGGGCCGTTCGGCCGGGTCGTCGACTACGCCGCCCACGCGTTCACCGGCGCGGCCGCGGTGGCCATGCCGGTCGTCGCGCTGTACTGGGGGATCCTCTTGCTCCGGGGCACGGCCGAGGAGGACCGGATCCGCATGGTGCTGGGGTTCCTGATCCTCGCGGCCGGTTCGCTCGGCATCCTGTCCGTGGGCCGGGGCGACCCGAGCCCCTCGTTGGGCTACACGGGCGTCCACGCGGCCGGCGGCCTGATCGGCGCGTTGGTCGGGTGGCCCCTGGCCAGGGTCGCGTCCGAGGTCGGGGGGGTCCTGGTGTGCGTCGGCCTGACGGTCCTCGGGCTCCTGGTGTTCACCGGCACGCCGCTGGTGGCGGTCGCCCGCGGCGTTCGGCGATGGGTGTCCGGCGGCGAGGCCGGGGACGCCGAGGAGGAACCGCCGGAGGATCCGGCCGCGCTCCCGGCCCGGTCCCGGGTCAGCCGCGGCGGGGAGGACGACGGCGACCCGGCCGGGGCCCGCGTCGCCCCGTCCGTCGTCACGCTGCCCGAGACCGACGCGCTGATCCCCTCCGGCAAGATCCGCTTCCCCACGCCGGGCAGGGGTGGGTACCGCCTCCCACCGCTCGACCTCCTGCGCCGCGCCCCGGAGTCCACGGCCGACACGAGGGACGAGGACCACACCGTCGAGGCGCTCGAGCGCACGTTCCGGACCTTCGGCGTGCCGGCGCGCGTCCCGGCCGCGCACCGCGGCCCGACCGTCACGCTGTACGAGGTGGAGGTCGAGGCCGGCACGAAGGTGAACCGGGTCCTGTCGCTGGCGGACGACATCGCCTACGCGCTGGCTACCCCGGACGTCCGGATCATCGCGCCCATCCCCGGGAAGTCGGCGATCGGCGTCGAGGTGCCGAACCGGATCCGCGACTTCGTGATGCTCGGCGACGTCCTGCGCGCGAAGGCGGCGCGGGAGGCCCGGCACCCGCTCACGGTGGGGCTCGGCAAGGACGTCCACGGCCGCGCCGTGATGGTGAACCTGTCGGAGATGCCCCACCTCCTGATCGCCGGCGCCACGGGCGCCGGGAAGTCCTCGCTCATCAACACGTTCCTCGCCTCGATCCTCATGCGGACCACACCGGACGACGTGAAGCTGGTGTTGATCGACCCCAAGCGCGTCGAGCTCAGCCACTTCCGCGACCTGCCCCACCTGCTGTCGCCGGTCATCGTCCACCCCAAGCGGGCGGCCGAGGCCCTGTCGTGGGTCGTGCGCGAGATGGAGACGCGCTACGAGATGCTCGCCCAGGTCGGGATGCGCGACATCGGGTCCTACCAGCGGGCCCGGGCCGAGGGGACCCTGCGCGTGCCCCCGGGTCAGGAGGAGCACTTCGGGCACATCCCGTTCCTGCTGGTGGTGATCGACGAGCTGGCCGACCTCATGATGGTCGCGCCGCGTGACGTGGAGGACGCGATCTGCCGCATCGCGCAGATGGCCCGCGCGGTCGGCATCCACCTCATCGTGGCCACCCAGCGGCCGTCGGTCGACGTCGTCACCGGGCTGATCAAGGCCAACATCCCGTCGCGGATCGCGTTCATGACGTCGTCCCAGGCCGATTCCCGGGTCATCCTCGACGTCAACGGCGCGGAGAAGCTGGTGGGGCACGGCGACATGCTGTTCCTGGCGTCGAGCTTCTCGAAGCCCGTGCGCATCCAGGGCGCGTGGGTCACCGAGAGCGAGGTGGAGGCCGTCGCTAAGTGGTGCCGGGGCCAGCGCGAGCCCGAGTACGAGGCCGGCGTCGAGGGCATGGGCCTGCCGCCGGCCGAGGGCGACGGCTCGGGCCTCGGCGGCGACGACGACGACCTGTTGGAGCAGGCCGCGGAGCTGGTGATCCGCTCGCAGCTGGGCTCCACGTCGATGCTCCAGCGCAAGCTCAAGGTGGGGTTCGCCCGGGCCGGCCGGATCATGGACCTCCTGGAGGAGCGCGGCGTCGTCGGGCCGTCGATCGGCTCCAAGGCCCGCGACGTGCTGATGACCTGGGACGAGTGGCAGGAGTCCCGACCGCGGGCCGCAGGCCTGCGGTGAGTCGAATCAATAGAGGAACGGCCGAAGGCGCTAGGTATCGGGGGCAGTCGGGGGGCGGAGCCCCCCGACCATCTAGAATCCCGGAAAGCAACCGGGAGGAGCAACCCACTTCGTGCCTGGCGCCACGACCGGGATCGGCCCGGCCCTGCGCGAGGCCCGCCAGTCGCTCGGCAAGAGCCTGGAGGAGGCCAGCAGGGACACCAAGATCAAGCCGGACTACCTGCAGGCCCTGGAGCGCGAGTCGTTCGACTCGCTCAAGGAGGACGTCTACGTCCGCGGGTTCCTCCGGTCGTATTCGGCGTACCTCGGGCTCGACCCGGAGAAGGTCATGTCGGCCTACGCGGAGGTCCGCCGGACCCCGGGGCCGTTCGACGCCGCCGAGGACGCCGACGAGGCACCGCCTCCCACCGAGCCCAAGCCCATCCGCAAGCTCCGCCGCCGCGCCAACTGGAAGCTGGCGTTCGCGGTGGCTGCGGTGCTGCTCGTCGTGTTCGGCGTGTCGGGGGTGCTGTCACGCAACCAGGCCTCGCCCGACGTGGACGCGGTGCCCCGGGTGGGGCAGTCGGTTCCGTCGGCGGCGACCGGGGCGGCGAACCTGGCGTACGTCTACCTGAAGTCCACGAAACCGGTGGACGCCGTGGTGATCGCCGACGGCACGCGCATGTTCGAGGGCGTCCTGAAGCCGAAGAAGCCCCAACAGTTCACGGCCTCGACGGTCGTGCGGGTGTGGTTCTCCCGCGGCGGGGTGGTGGAGACGACCGTGAACGGGCACGACCTCGGGACCCCGGGCATCCGCCACCAGCGGTACGAGGCCTCGTTCACGCCCCAGGACTTCCGGGAGACGCCATCGCCGGCCGCGTAGCACCGCTCGGGCTGGGGTGGCCCAACCTCATCTCCGCCCTGCGCATCGCGCTCGTCCCGGTCCTGGTCGCCCTGATCCTGGTCCAGACGCGTGTGGCGTCCTACGCGGCCACCGCGGTGTTCGTGGCTGGCGGGCTGTCCGACCTGCTCGACGGCTACCTGGCCCGTCGCAACGCCATGACCACCAGGACCGGCGCGTGGCTCGACCCGCTCTCGGACAAGCTGCTCGTCGCCGCCGCGGTCGTCGCCCTGGCCGCGGTCGACCGGTTCCCGCTGTGGGCCGCCATCGTGATCCTGGCCCGAGAGGTCGCCGTGACCGGGCTCCGGGCGATCCGGGGCACGCAGGGGACGTCCATGCCGGCGTCGGGCCTGGGGAAGGCCAAGACGGCGTCCCAGCTGCTGGCCGTGACGCTGTACCTCCTGCCCCTCGGGTCCTGGGCGGACGGGTGGCGGCTGGCGGTCCTGGTGATCGCGGTGGCGTTCACGGTCGCCTCCGGGCTCGACTACTTCCTGCGGGTCCGGAGGCCGGCCCCGCAGGGGCGGCGCCCGTGAGGGCCGAGATCGTCGGCGTCGGCACCGAGATCCTCCTCGGGCAGATCGCCAACACGAACGCGCAGTGGATGTCCGAGCGCCTCGCCGAGATCGGCGTGGACGTCCTGCATCACCAGGCGGTCGGGGACAACCTCGACCGCATCACGGAGGCCCTGCGCGAGGCGCTGTCGCGAGCCGACGTCGTGATCGCCACCGGCGGGCTGGGTCCGACGCAGGACGACATCACCCGGGACGCGATCGCGAAGGTGCTCGGCGTGCCTTTGGTCCGCCATCCGGAGATCGAAGAGCTCCTCCGGGAGAAGTTCCGCCGGTTCGGCCGCGAGATGCCGGAGATCAACCTCCTGCAGGCCGACGTGCCGGAGGGCAGCCGGTACGTCCTGCCCGAGCGGGGAACGGCGCCGGGGCTCGTCTGCCCGGCCGGCGACGCGACGCTGTACGCGGTGCCCGGCGTCCCGGCGGAGATGCGCGAGATGATGCTGGGGACCATCCTGCCGGAGCTCCGCGAGCGGGCCGGCGCGGCTGCCATCGTGTCGCGCGTGATCCGGTCGACCGGCCTCCCGGAGTCGAAGATCGCCGAGCTGCTCGCGGACCTGTTCGCGTCATCGAAGAACCCGACGGTCGCGTACCTGGCGTCGTCCGGCGAGGTGAAGGTCCGCCTGACCGCCAAGGCGGCAACGCCCGAGGAGGCGGAGGCGCTCATCGAGCCCCTGGCCCGCGAGATCGGGGCGCGGCTCGGCGCGAACGTGTTCACGTCCGAGGACGAGGACCTGGAGGTGGTCGTGGGCCGCCTGCTGCGGGAACGGGGGAAGACCGTCGCGTGCGCCGAGTCGCTGACCGGCGGCGGCCTGGCCCAGCGCCTGACGTCGGCGGAGGGCGCGTCGGACTACTTCAAGGGCTCGGCGGTCGTGTACACGGCGGAGACCAAGCGCGAGGTGCTGGGCGTCCGGCAGGAGACCATCGACGGCCCGGGCGTGGTCAGCGAGGAGTGCGCGAAGGAGCTGGCCGCCGGGGCGCGGCGTGTGTTCCACGCGGACGTCGCCGTATCGCTGACCGGCGTGGCCGGCCCGGACTCCCACGACGGCAAGCCGCCCGGGGAGGCGTGGGCCGGACTGGACGCCGAGGGCCTGTCGACCGCCCGGCACCTCCGCGCTCCGGGCGACCGCGCCCAGGTCGTCCGGTGGGCCGAGCAGGCGGCGCTGGACCTGGTGCGGCGGTGGGCCGAGGGCCGGCTCGAGGGATGACCGGACGCCGCCGCGGGCCGCGCGCGGTGCGCGGGCGCAGCGCCGCCTGATGGCCCGCGACCGCGCCGCCCGCCCCGAGGCCAGGCCGCTGCGGCTCTTCGTCGCCGTCGACATGCCGGACGACATCCGGAACGGTCTGGCCGGCGCGGTGGAGCCGCTCCGCGACGACGTTCCGGGCGCCCGGTGGACCCGCCCCGACGCCTGGCACGTCACCATGAAGTTCCTGGGAGGCGTGTACCCGCGGCTGCGTCAGCGGGTGGAGGGCGCGGCCGCCGAGGCGGCGTCGGCGGCCGAGCCGTTCGCGACGCGCCTCACGGAGCTCGGGGCGTTCCCGTCCCCCCGGCGGGCCCGGGTGCTGTGGGCCGGGCTCGAGGATCCCGACGGGCGCTTCGCGGAGCTGGCCCGGGCGCTCGACGGCCTGCTCCAGCCCGAGTTCGCGCCCGAGAAGCGGCCGTTCACCCCGCACCTCACGCTGGCCCGGTTCAAGGAACAGGCCCCCATCCCGGAGGGATCGCTCGCGGTCCACGTGGCGAGCGAGGCGTTTCCGGTCGACCGCCTGGTCCTGTACCGGAGCCACCTGCAACGCCCCGCCGCCTGGTACGAGCCCCTCGCGTCGTTTCCCCTCGGGACGCTGGGGGAGCGGCCCCGCCGGGGCTCGCCACGAGCCTGACCTCGTGTTCAGCCCGGCGAAGCCGTCCTTGCCCCCTGGCCTAGCTTGATTCCGAACGCGTGTTCGACTATCGTACGAGTTGCATGCGTCGAACTTCAGGGATGTAATTCATGTCGGACCCGATTGCTACCGTGCGCTCGGTCAGGGTTCCGAGTGGTGCGGTGACCGAGGGGGTCCGCGCCTTCGGGCGGAAGGAGGCAGACAGGATGGACCGGGACAAGATGCTCGACGTCGCCCTCACGCAGATCGAGAAGCAGTACGGAAAGGGCGCGGTCATGAAGCTCGGGGAGCACCCGGCCGGGCAGGGGATCTCGGTCATCCCGTCGGGATCCATGGCCCTCGACATCGCACTGGGGGTGGGGGGCATACCGCGGGGGCGGATCGTCGAGGTGTTCGGGCCGGAGGGCTCGGGCAAGACCACGGTCTGCCTCCACATCATCGCCGAGGCCCAGAGCCACGGCGGCATCGCGGCGTTCATCGACGCCGAGCACGCGCTCGACCCCACGTACGCCCGGGCCCTCGGCGTGAACATCGACGAGCTGCTCGTGTCCCAGCCCGACTCCGGTGAGCAGGCCCTCGAGATCGCCGACATGCTGATCCGCTCCGGCGCCCTCGACGTCGTGGTGATCGACTCGGTGGCCGCGCTGGTGCCCCGCGCCGAGATCGAGGGCGAGATGGGCGACTCCCACGTCGGCCTCCAGGCCCGCCTGATGTCCCAGGCCATGCGAAAGCTGGCCGGGACCCTCAGCAGGTTCGACACCACGGCGATCTTCATCAACCAGCTCCGGGAGAAGATCGGCGTGATGTTCGGCAACCCCGAGACCACCACGGGGGGCCGGGCGCTGAAGTTCTACTCGTCGATCCGCCTCGACGTCCGCAAGATCGAGAACCTCAAGGACGGCACCGAGGTCGTGGGCTCGCGCACCCGGGTGAAGGTTGTGAAGAACAAGGTGGCGCCTCCGTTCCGCCAGTGCGAGTTCGACATCATGTACGGCAAGGGGATCTCGAAGGAGGGCTCGCTCCTCGACGTCGGCGTCGACCTCGAGCTCGTGAAGAAGGCCGGCGCCTGGTTCACGTACGAGGGGGAGCAGCTGGGCCAGGGCCGGGAGAACGCCCGGCAGTTCCTCGCCGAGCACGCCGACACCGCGCAGGAGATCGAACGCCGGGTCCGCGAGGCGGTGGGACTGTCGGCGTTCGCGGACGGCGGCGACGAGGTCGTCGACGTGGGCGGGGCGGAGGCTCCGGAGGCGGCTGGAGGGAACGGCCCCGCCAAGGAGCCGGCGTCCGCGCCGGCAGGCTGAGCTCGGGAATGGACCGTGTCCGTGAGACCGCCTGGGTGCCGGCGGGTTGACCAGGGGAAGGGGCCCCATGGCATCCAGGCGGGATCACCCCGGCCGGAAGGGGACCCCTGACCGGCGCCCCCGGGGCACCGCGCACGACCGGGCGCTCAACCTGCTCTCGTTCCGTGACCGCAGCCGTCGGGAGCTGGAGCGGCGCCTCCTGCAGGCCGGTTTCGAGGCCGCTGACGTGGAGGAGGCGCTCGAGGCCCTGGAGCGGGTCGGCCTGGTCGACGACGAGCGGTTCGCCCGGGCCGTCGTGGAACAGGAGGCCGGGAGGCGCATGTCGGGCCGGCGGGCGGTGGCGTCCGCGCTGGCGGCGAAGGGAGTCGGCCGGGAGGCCGGCCGGGCGGCGCTCGCGGAGCTGGACGACGCCGACGCCGAGCGGGCCCGCGCCGAGGAGCTCGCTCGTTCCCGCGCGTCGCGCCTGCGGGGGCTGGCGCCGGACGTGGCGTACCGCCGGCTGACCGGCCTGCTCGCCCGCCGGGGCTACCCCCCGGGCGTGTGCCGCGACGCCGCCCGGAGCGCGCTCGCCATCGGAGGAGATGAGGACTCGGCCTGACGCGGCACCACCCGGGAAGGCGTTGGCTGTCAGGGCGCGTAGGCGATGATCCGGTCCTCCAGGGTGCGGAAGAGGTACGTGTCGGCGAAGACCGGCTGGGCGAACTCTTTCGTGCCCGGGAGGTCGTCGTAGGTCTCGAGCTCGCCGCCCGTCGTGGCGTTGCGCAGGGAGAAGACGTTGGTCGCCGACGCGAACTCGTAGGTCGCCACGGCCAGCACGTTCGAGCCGTCCATCGTGGGCGTGCCGATGACCCGGCCGGGGAGGCCCCGCTGCCACACGATCTTCCCGGTGGCGGGATCGAGGCGCCGGATCGAGCCCGGATACGTCGTGTCCCCGACCCTGGTGCGGGGGCCCCCGACGAGGAGCTGGCGCCTCGGGGCGTTCCACACCGCACCGACGAGGCATCTCCCGTCGTTGCTGTTCTCGGAGACGCGGCGGGTCCAGTACGGGCCGGCGCGGAGGTCGAGGCGCCGGAATGCGTAGAAGTAGCCGTTCTTGTCGCACGCCCCGACCAGTGGAACCGGACCGAGGCCGCTCCCGGTCGTGGAGAACAGGATCGGCGACCCTCCGAAGTCGTCGTCGGTGCGGTGGACGTCCGGAGGCGTCCACGACTCCATCTTCTTCAGATCGGAGCTCAGCCGGACGATCGCGTAGGAATCGCCGTGTCTCCCGTTCCCGAGCGTGACCCACAGGTTCGTCCCGTCGGTGACCGGCGTGGTCCAGACGCTCGCTCCCACGGTCCCCACCGGCGTCGCCCAGTAGGTGTGCACCAGCGTTCCGGTGTGTTGATCGAACTCGCGGATCCCGCCGCGGACGAGCGGACAGTCCGCGAAGGAGCCGATGCCCACGTAGACGTGGCCTCCCGTGACGACCGGGGACGACCACGCATACGAGCCCGCCTCGTGCGTCACGTTGACGCGCCACAGGAGCGCTCCGGAGGGAGTCAGCGCGTTGAGGTAGACGCCCCCATCGGAGCCCGCGACGTCGTCCGGGTCGCCGGCGAGCGCGAACTCCCCGCCCGGACCGCTCTGCAGGTAGATCGCGGTCTGGCTCGAGGTCGGGTCGGTGGCCACGGTGGCCGTGTCGGACAGCCCCATCGCCACCGGCCGGATCGGACAGGGGACCGAGTAGCCCATGTCGCGCTTCCACTCGACGGTGCCATGGGACTCGTCGAGCGCGTAGAGGTAGCCCGTGGTCGTCCCGATGTAGATCGTGCCGTCGTGCACCGTGGGACTCGCGTCGAGCGGCCCGTTCCTGATCGGGCTCCTCGGAGCGTCCCCGTCCGTGGCGTCCGGGAACCACGTCCAGGCGGGGGTCAGGTCCTCGGCATTGCCGGTCGTGATGGCGACGGCCGCCTGGTTGTACGACGAGTGCCCCTTGCCGAGGAGGTACCGGTCCCAGTTGACGAACGGCGGCGTGCCCCGAGCCGGCACCATCGGGATCAAAAGGCCGAGCAGGAGGGCCACAAGGCCCAGTGCCGCCTTGGACGCGCGAAGTCGTGGGTGGTGACGCATGGTGCTGGGAGTTCCCTTCGGACGGTCGCGGCATTGTGACCGCAATCTCCGGGGGGCTCAAGCGGAGCAACCGCACCCTCGGTCCGTGACCGGCTGAGCCGGCGCGCCGTCTTGCAGCACAGGGTCACAGGCCGTACATTGTGAATTCGAGAGGCTGGATTTCGACCCGACAACTGTTCGACCTGTGCCGATCCACCGGACCGAATTCGAACGAACGATGAACGTTCCACGACGAAGGAGGAACCGAGCCGGGGCCGATGCCCCGACCCATCCTTCGTCGTCCTGATCGCCCATCCAGCACCGGGCCGAGCAAGCGGGCCGCGACCCGCCTCCGTTCACAGCGAATGAGTGGAGGCAGCGATGACGTGGCTCTACGTGGCGCTGGCCCTCGTGGCCGGCGGCGGCGCCGGGTTCGTCGCCCGCCGGCTCCTCGTCTCCTCGAAGGTGCAGACCGCCGAGACGAGGGCCCAGCGGGTCGTCCTGGAGGCCGAACGCGAGGCACAGAGCAAGGTCCAGGAAGCCCTGGTCGAGGTCAAGCAGGAGATCGCGGCGATGCGCCGCGAGGCAGAGGAGGATATCCGATCCCGGCGTGAGGAGGTCCAGCGCTCCGAGCAGCGCCTGAGCGCCAAGGAGGACTCCGCCGACCGCAAGCTCGCCGAGTTCGACCGGCGGGACGGCGAGCTGAAGACCCGGGCGGCCGAGCTGGAGCGGATCCGCGGCCAGCTGGAGAAGGCCGCGGAGCAGCAGCGGGCCCAGCTCGAAGCGGTGGCCCGCATGACCACCGGCGAGGCCCGCGAAGCGCTCGTGAAGACCATCGTCGACGACGCCAAGCGCCAGGCCATGGGCCGGGTGCGCGAGCTCGAGCAGCGGGCCCGCGAGGAGGGCGAGGAGCGCGCCCGGAAGATCGTCACGATCGCCATCCAACGGGTGGCGAGCGAGCAGACCGCGGAGTCGACGGTCAGCGTGTTCCCACTGCCCAGCGAGGACATGAAGGGCCGGATCATCGGCCGCGAGGGCCGCAACATCCGCGCGTTCGAGGCCCTCACCGGCGTGAACCTCATCATCGACGACACGCCCGAGGCCGTGGTGCTGAGCTGCTTCGACCCCGTGCGCCGCGAGGTCGCCCGGCTGACGCTCGAGAAGCTCGTGTCGGACGGCCGCATCCACCCCGCCCGGATCGAGGAGATGCACGAGCGATCCTTGCGGGAGGTCGACGAGGAGATCAAGCGGGCCGGCGAGGACGCGGTGCACGACGTGGGGATCACCGACGTCCATCCCGAGATGGTCAAGGTCCTCGGCCGGCTGCGGTACCGCACGTCGTACGGCCAGAACGTGCTCAAGCACCTCGTCGAGTCCGCGCACATCGGGGCCGGGCTCGCCGCCGAGCTCGGCGTGGATCCCCACCTCGTCAAGCGGTGCGCGATGATGCACGACATCGGGAAGGCCGTGACCCACGAGGTCGAGGGGTCCCACGCCCTGATCGGCGCGGAGCTGGCCCGGCGGCTGAAGGAGCCGCCGGAGGTCGTGCACGCCATCGAGTCGCACCACGGGGAAGTCGAGCAGCGCACGGTCGAGGCCGTCCTGGCCCAGGTCGCCGACCAGATCTCGGGGGGGCGCCCCGGCGCACGGCGGGAGTCGCTCGAGACCTACGTGAAGCGGCTGGAGCGCCTCGAGGAGATCTGCACCTCCCACCCCGGCGTGGAGAAGACCTTCGCCATGCAGGCCGGCCGGGAGGTCCGGGTGATGGTGAAGCCGGAGGAGGTCGACGACCTGGCCTCGCAGGTGCTCGCGCGCGACATCGCCAAGCAGGTGGAGGAGGAGCTGCAGTATCCGGGGCAGATCCGCATCACGGTGGTCCGGGAGCTGCGGGCGGTCGAGTACGCGAAATAGCTTCCAGCCAGGCACGGAGCGTCCCCCGGGGCGGACTGACCCGCGGTCAGTCGGGTGCTGCCTGGCGGCGTTGTCCTGCTTAGGCGGGTTCCTCCCCGGGAATATTGCCCAGGTACGCACACGACCGAAGGAGGTCTACCGTGGCGCAGCAGCAACCTGCCTACGAGCCTCAACCGCAGCCGGCGCCCACCACCCGTCCGATGGCGGCACCCGCCGCGACGACCGCGACGCGAGCCCGGCCCTCGTACGGCGGGCTGGCCGCGCGCATCGTCCTGACGCTGCTCGGCGCGGCCGGCCTGATCATCGGCTCGTTCCTGAACGCGGCCGATGCGATCAAGGGGACCGACGTCCCGTTCCGGGCCCTGTGGACCACGGACATGTCCGGGTCGACGTTCATCTCGTCGCTCGGATTCGCCATGATCGTCGTCGGCCTGGTGGCCATCGTCGGCATGGCCCTGCGGACCGGAGTCCTCACCAGCCTGGCCGGCGCCGTCGGGATCGTCGGCGTGATCCTGTTCCTGGTAACGGTCAACCGCGTCGACGGCACCCTGAACGGCGTCGACGCCGGCATGTGGTTCTGGGGCATCGGCGCGCTCCTCTGCCTGATCGGCGGCTTCTTCGGCGCTCGCCGCGAGGTCGTCGAGACCAGCACCGCGACGCCGACCGTCATCCCGTAACCGGAGGTTTCCCAGGGACCCCGGCGCTACGCCGGGACTTCCCCGGAGGCGGCCACCCACGGCTCGATACACTCGGGTCGTGGGTGGCCGCTTCCTGTTGCGCACCTTCGGGTGCCAGATGAACGAGCACGACTCCGAGCGCATCGCCGGCCTGCTCACGGCGGACGGCTACGTGCCGACTGAGGAGGCCGCCGACGCCGAGGTCGTCGTGCTGAACACGTGCGCGGTCCGGGAGAACGCCGACAACAGGCTGTACGGCCAGCTCGGGCACCTCCGTCCCTTCAAGATGCGGAACCCCCGCATGCGCATCGTGGTCGCCGGGTGCCTGGCCCAGAAGGACCGGGGCCTCATCCAGCGCAAGGCCCCATGGGTCGACGTCGTGGTCGGAACCCACGCGCTGCCGTCGCTGCTGGAGCTCATCCGGCAGTCGGAGCGCGAGGGGCCGCAGATGGACGTCCGGGAGTACACCGAGACGTTCCCCAGCGCGCTCCCGGCCGTCCGCGGCGATCGCCACCGCGCGTGGGTCAGCGTCAGCGTGGGCTGCGACAACCACTGCACGTTCTGCATCGTGCCCCTCGTCCGGGGCCCCCAGCGGTCCCGCCCGATCGGGGAGGTCCTGGCTGAGGTCCGGGGCTTGGCCGAGACCGGCGTCGTGGAGGTGACGCTGCTCGGCCAGAACGTGAACACGTACGGCCGCGACCTCACGGTGCCCGGATCCGGCCGCCAGTCGCGCTTCGCCGAGCTGCTGCGGGCGGTCGACCAGGTCGACGGGCTCCGGCGGATCCGGTTCACCAGCCCCCACCCCCACGACTTCACGCCGGACGTCGTCGAGGCCATGGCGGAGTGCGCGCGGGTGTGCGAGCACATCCACTTCCCGATGCAGTCGGGCTCCGACCGGATCCTGCGGGCCATGCGCCGGTCCTATCGGTCCGAGAGGTACTTGTCGTGGGTGCCCCGGATCCGGGCGGCCATTCCCGGCATCGCGTTCTCGACGGACATCATCGTGGGGTTCCCGGGGGAGACCGAGGAGGACTTCGCCGGGACGATGCGCGTGGTGGAGGAGGCCCGGTTCGACAGCGCGTACACGTTCCAGTACTCCCCGCGCCCCGGCACGGCCGCCGGGTCGTGGGAGGGCCAGGTGCCCAAGGAGGTCGTCCAGGAACGGTTCGACCGGCTGGTCGAGCTCCAGGAACGCATCGCCCTGGAGCGGAACCGCGAGTACGAGGGCCGCACGGTCGAGGTCCTGGTGGAGGGGACCGGCCGCAAGGGCAGGATCCAGGGCCGGACCCGGACGAACAAGATCGCGCACTTCGACGCCGCCGCCGTGCCCGGCGACTTCCTCGACGTGGTGGTGGAGCGGGCGCATCCGCACCACCTCAGCGCCCGGCCGGCGGTCCCCGCCCGGCACGCCGTCGGGGCCGCCGCGCCCTGACCGCAAGCCCGGTGCGCCCGCCCCGCCCGTGGCCCGCCCTGGTGGGGCCGACGGCGTCGGGGAAGACCGAGGCAGGGCTCGTCGTGGCCGGGCGCCTCGGGGCCGAGATCCTGTCCGTGGACTCGATGCTCGTGTACCGGGGCATGGACGTCGGAACGGCCAAACCCACCGCCGAGGAACGGGCCCGGGTCCCTCACCACATGCTGGACGTCGGGGCGCCCGGGGAGTCGTTCTCGGTGTCGCGGTTCCAGGCCCTGGCGGACCGGGCGCTGGAGGACATCGGCGGCCGGGGCTGCGGCGTGCTGCTGGTCGGCGGCTCCGGGCTGTACTTCCGCTCGGTTGTGGACGGGCTCTCGTTTCCCGGCACGGATCCCGGCACGCGCTTCGACCTGGAGCGGGAGGCCGAGGCCCTCGGCCCGGAACGCCTGTACGCGCGGCTCGCGGCGCTGGACCCGGCCGCCGCGGCGAAGATCGAGCCGGGGAACGTCCGCCGAACGGTGCGGGCGCTGGAGGTCGCCGCCGTGACGGGGCGGCCGTTCAGCGCGTTCGCAGCCGATTGGGGGCGGTACCCGCCCGGTGCCGTGCGGGCCGCGGGCGTCGATGTGGACCCCGCGGCGCTGCGGGCCCGGATCGAGGACCGGGCACGGTCGATGGTGGCCGGGGGCCTGGTGGAGGAGGTCCGCACGCTGCTCGAGCGCGGTGCGGGCCCCTCGCTCACTTCGGGCCAGGCCATCGGGTACGCTGAGGTCATCGAGCACCTGACCGGCCACATGACCCTGGACGCGGCCGTGGCCCGGACCGTCAAGCGGACCCGGGCCCTGGCCCGGCGGCAGATGGCCTGGTTCCGGCGGGACCCCAGGATCCGGTGGTTCCGGGTGGGCGCCGAGGGTGCGGCCGGCATCGTCGACGAGCTGACGGAGTACCTGCGAGATGGGTGAGTTGCGCTTCGCGAAGTGGCACGGGACCGGGAACGACTTCGTCATGGTCGAGGACTGGGACGGCGTGTTGGACCTCCCCGGCGACCTCGTCGCCGCGCTGTGCGACCGCCACTTCGGGGTAGGCGCCGACGGGCTGATCCGCGTGGCCTCACCCCGGGTGGCCGCACGGGAGGGCCTGGACGCGGCCGGCGCGCACGTGTTCATGGACTACCGCAACGCCGACGGCTCCGTGGCCGAGATGTGCGGCAATGGCGTCAGGTGCCTGGCAAAGCTGGCCTTCGAGCGGAGGCTGGTCTCCGGCCCCGAGCTCACGGTGGCCACGCGGGGGGGTCCCAAGCGAGTGTGGCTCGACCTGGCGGAGGGCCGCGTCCGCTCGGTGAAGGTCGACATGGGCCCGCCGGCCTTCCGGCTCGGGGACATCCCGATGGACGGCCCGGCCGACGAGACCTTCCTGGCCGAGCCCTTCGAACACGGGGGCGTGTCCTACAAGGCCACAGCGGTGTCCATGGGCAACCCCCACCTGGTCCTGTTCGTCGAGCAGGACCCCGCCAACGTGGACGTCGCCCGCATCGGCGCGGCCCTCGAGCACCACCCCCGGTTCCCGAACCGGACCAACGTGGAGTTCGTGGCCCCGGCCGAGGACGGCATCCGGCTCCGGGTCTGGGAACGCGGGGTCGGGGAGACCATGGCCTGCGGCACCGGAGCCTGCGCGGCGCTCGTGGCGGCCAGCCTGGCGGGGCTGGCGCCCCGGACCGCCGGCATCCATTTCCCGGGCGGGACGCTCGCCGGCGAGTGGACGGACGAGACGGTGTTCCTGAGCGGGCCGGCCGAGCGGTCGTTCGAGGGAACCGTGGACCCGGACGCCCTGCTCGCCGTGTGGGGCTCGGTTCGATGAGGGTCGCCCGTCGCGTCGAGACCCTGCCGCCGTACCTGTTCGCCGAGCTCGACCGGAAGGTCGCGGAGCGCCGGGCCCGGGGCGTGGACATCATCTCGCTCGGCATCGGCGACCCGGACCGGCCGACGCCCGATCACGTCGTGGCGGCCGCCCGGGCCGCGGCGGCCGACCCCTCGACACACCGGTACCCGTCCTACTACGGCATGCCGGAGCTCCGGCAGGCCATCGCCACGTGGTTCCGGGGGCGGTTCGGCGTCGAGCTCGATCCCGACACCGAGGTGCTGCCGCTGATCGGATCGAAGGAGGGCCTGGCCCACCTGGGGTTCGCCTACCTGGACCCCGGCGACCGGGCCCTGGTCCCCGACCCCGGCTATCCGGTGTACGCCACGGCCACCGGCCTGGCCGGCGCCGAGGCCGTGTCGCTGCCGCTGCCGGCGGAGCGGGGGTTCCTCCCGGACTGGGACGCGGCCCCGCCCGTCGACGAGCGGACGAAGCTGCTGTGGCTGAACTTCCCCACGAACCCCACCGCGGCGGTGGCCACGGAGGCCGACCTGGCCCGGGCGGTGGAGTTCGCCGCCGCGAACGACCTGCTGCTGGCGCACGACGCGGCGTACAGCGAGATCACGTTCGACGGGTACGTCGCGCCGTCGGTCCTTCAGGTGCCGGGCGGCCGCGACGTGGCGGTCGAGTTCCACTCGCTGTCGAAGGGCTACAACATGACGGGATGGCGTATCGGGTTCGCGGTCGGCGCGTCCGAGGCCATCAGGGCCCTGGGGACGCTGAAGACGAACCTGGACTCGGGGATCTGGGGCGCCGTCCAGATGGCCGGCATCGCCGCGCTCACCGGCCCCCAGGACCACGTGGCCGCCATGCGCGACCTCTACCGGAAGCGCCGGGACCTCGTCGTGGCCACGCTGAACCGGCTGGGATGGGACCTGGAGCCGCCGCTCGGCTCGATCTACGTGTGGCTCCCCACGCCGAACGGCGAGACCTCGGCCGAGTTCGCCGACCTGCTGCTCGACCGGGGGGGCGTGGTCGTCGCGCCGGGGCTCGGCTACGGGCAGGGCGGCGAGGGGTACGTCCGCATCTCGCTGACCGTGGCCGACGATCGGCTGGCCGAGGCCATGGACCGGATCGCCGAGGCGGTGGGCCGGTGACCATCCACCGCATCGCAGGCGTTCACGGTTCGATGGACGAATGTCGGCCAGATTGTGGGGATCGGCCGTTTCGGCCCGCGGGACCGGGGGAAGAACCTCGCCGAAGAGACGCCGGACCCAACTCCGGGGAAAGGGGCGCTTCCCGGGAATTCTCCGGCGTCTCTTTGCGTCCGGACTCCTCCGGCTTCATGGGAGCGAACCGAGCCCCGTGACGCTCGCTCGATTCCCGCGATGACCGGGCGCGACGACGACGCACGGCGGCGAGCCGCTCCGGAGGGCGCGGCCCGGCGTGCCCGGGCGGTGTCCGAGTCCCCGCTGTCCGCCACGTGGCGGCCCCGGGTCCGCGAGCGGGCCGTGCTGGTGGGGGTGGGGCCCGGCCGCGAGCCCGGGGACCTGGACGAGCTCGCCGCGTTGGCCGACTCCGCGGGGGCGGCCCCAGTGGCGCGTGTGGTCCAGAGCCGCAGGGACCCCGACCCGGCGACCTTCGTGGGGAAGGGCAAGCTGGGTCAGATCCACGACGCCGTGCACCGCCACGGCGCGGACGCGGTGATCTTCGACGACGAGCTGTCGCCTGGGCAGCTCCGGAACCTGGAGGAGCGGCTGGGGGCGAAGGTCATCGACCGCACCGCGCTGATCCTCGACATCTTCGCGCTCCACGCCCGGTCCAGGGAGGGCAAGGCCCAGGTGGAGCTGGCCCAGCTCAACTACCTGCTGCCCCGCCTCAGGGGTTGGGGCGAGGCCATGTCCCGGCTCGGCGGCGGCATCGGCACCCGGGGGCCCGGCGAGACCAAGCTCGAGGTCGACCGCCAGCACATCCGCCGGCGCATCACCCGGCTGCGCAAGGACATCCAGCACCTGTCGAGGACCCGGGAGCTGAAGCGGTCGCGGCGGGAGTCCTCCGGCATCCCCCAGGTGGCTATCGCCGGGTACACCAACGCCGGCAAGTCGACCCTGATGAACGCGCTGACCAGCGCCGACGTGTTGGTTGCCGACCAGCTGTTCGCCACGCTCGACCCCACCACGCGGCGCCTGAGCCTGCCGGGGGGCCGCGACGTGACGCTGTCCGACACCGTTGGGTTCGTGGGCAAGCTGCCCCACGACCTGGTCGAGGCGTTCCGGTCCACGCTCGAAGAGGTGACGCTGGCCTCCCTCGTCCTGCACGTGGCCGACGCAGCGGCGCCCGAGCTCGACCAGCAGGTGGCCGCCGTGCGCGACGTGCTGGGCGAGATCGGCGCCGGCGACATCCCCGAGGTGCTTGCGCTGAACAAGGCCGACCTGCTGAGCCCGCCGGCGCGCGCCCGGGCGGCCCGCCGCCACCCGGGCGCCGTCCTGGTGTCCGGGCTCGCCGGCGAGGGACTGGAAGAGCTCCTGGTCGCCGTGGCGGAGGCGATGCCGAAGCCGCCGGTGGAGGTGTGGCTGCTCGTCCCGTTCGGGCGGGAGGACCTGACCGCGATGCTGTACCGCGAGGCCGAGGTCCTCGGTGTGGAGGACGCGGAGGCCGGAACGGCGGTCCACGCCCGGGTGGGGGAGCGCCAGCTGGCGGCGGTGCGCGACCACGTCACCCGCCCGGTGCGGCGACGCGTGGTCGCTGGGGGCGACGGGAGCCGCCGGCGGTGACGGTCCGGCTCGACGTCGAGCTCACGCCCCGGGAGCTCGACCGCGTCGCCTCGACCGACCCTCGGTGGTGGTTCACCCAGTTCCGCTTCGCGAACGGCGAGAGCCCCCGGCACCCCAAGTTTCCCGCCCTCGAGGCCAACAACGAGTTCAAGCGGAGGCTCGTGCTCGACTGGGTCGAGCGGGTCGCGCCCGGGTCCCGGGTGCTGGACACGTTCTGCGCGAACGGCGCGTTCTCGTTCGACGCGGCCCGGCTCGGGGCGTCGAGCGTGCTGGGGGTCGACTTCGACGGGCCCCGGATCGAGTGCGCCCAGATGGTGGCGGAGATGGTGGCGGCCCACGGATGGCCGGTCGTCCCGGAGTTCCGGTGCGGGGACGTCTACCGGCTCGACGAGACCACTCGTGGTGAGCGGTTCGACGCGGTCGTGTGCCTCGGAGGCCTGTACCACGTGGCCGACCCGGCGCTGGTGCTCCGGCGCCTCCGCGAGGCCACCGAGACGGGCGGCCACCTGGTGCTCCAGACCTCCCGGCTGGTGTGGGTCCCGGGCCAGTGGGCGCGGTTCGCGGTACGGGAGGAGGACCGCCGCCAGGCCGGCCTCTCCAGCCACCGCGGCGGGGAGGGGGTGTGGGAGCTGTCCCCGGGCGCGGTCGGCGCCATGCTCCGCGTGGCGGGCTTCCGGATCCTCGACACGCGGCGCCCGCCCCTCGCGAGGAGGAGGAAATTCCGGTGGTTCGCGGCATTGGCGCGCGCGGTATGAGACCCTGTGGAACCCAACCGGGCCAATCGGCGGTCGATTGGGTCCGGGACGAGGAAACCAGGACGAAGCGATGGCCCTGAACGAGCGGAGCAGCGAGGACCCCGGAAGGAGTGCCAGGCTGGCCCAGTCGGTGGCCGAATACCTCGCCAGGCACGGCTATCGCGTGGCCCGCGACGTGTCGATGAAGGGCCGCTCGGGGGCGAACCACACGCTCGACGTGCTGGCCGAGAAGACCGACGAGGTCACGACGTTCCGGATCCTCGTGCACACGCGGGGATGGGACCAGCCGGTCGACCGAGACGTGGTGGCCGGCGTCCACCTCATGGCCTCCGACCTCGGGATGAGCAAGTCGATCGTCCTCGGCGGCCGGCACTGGCCGGCCGGGGCCGAGACCGCGGCGCGCCGGCTCGGCGTCGAGCTGTGGGGGCCGGTCGAGATCGAGGGCCGCCTGGGACGGATGCCGGACCCGGAGACGGGCTCGGCGCTGGCTCCCATCCGGGGACTGCGGGTGGCGATCAGCCAGGGAGTCGCGAACGAGCTGGTCAACCGGCACCGGCGGGGGAAGCTGGGGGTGAACCGGGAGGAGACCGCATGGCTCCGGCCCTTCTGGTTGCCGTTCCTGCCGGTGCGGGTCCGTCACACACGGGAAGAGAAGGGCCGGTTCACCCGGGCCTCGCCGCGGACGAGGGTGTACCTGAACATCTACGAGGCGCTGGGCGGCCAGCTGTACGACCAGCGGGACCAGGACCCGGAGACCGTGCAGATCACCGAGGGCCGGGTGCGGCCCAAGGTGACGGCCTTCTCGATCGTGGCAGAGATCGAGGAGACGGCGAAGCGGCTGTCGGAGGCCCGGACCCCCCAGCAGTACGAGCGCCAGGACGCGGTCCTCAACGCGCAGGGGATCCCGACGCCCGTGTCGTTCTTCGAGCTCACCGCCGAGGACGAGATCTATCTTCCGTTCTACCTGGCGCTGATGCGCAACAGGACGGGGGAGCGGATCCTCGCGATCGACGCGCACACCGGAACCGTGTCCGAGGAGGTCGGCGTCATGGTCATGAAGCACCTCGGGCACATCCTCGACTCCGGCGGGGTCGTGTAGCCGAGGGCTTGGGGGGCCCGGTTACAGCCGGTGCAGGACGGCGACCACCTTGCCCAGCACGCGCCCGCCCTCGCCGAGGTCGAACGGGTGGAGCCGGGGGTTCTCGGGGACCAGCACGACCCGGCCGTCGGTCCGGCGCAACCGCTTGACCGTCGCCTCGTCCTCGGCCGGCCCGGGCTGGATCGCCGCCACGATGTCGCCGTCGTCGCAGTCGTCCTGCCGGCGCACCAGGACCACGTCGCCATCCTCGATCCCGGCACCGGTCATCGAGTCGCCCGACACCCGCAGCGCGAAGTGCTCCCCGCCGCCGGCGAACTCTCCCGGCACGGCGAGCATGGTCTCGATCTCCTGTTGGGCCAGGCTGGGCGCGCCGGCGGCGATTCGGCCGACGAGCGGGACGCGGACGCCCGGCTCGGCCTCGGAGTTCCCGGCCGGACCGACCCCGATGGCCCGGGGCTTCGTGGGGTCCTTGCGGAGGTAGCCCTTCCGCTCCAGGTTCTCGAGCTGGCTGTGCACGCTCGACGAGGAGGTCAGCCCGACCGCCTCGCCGATCTCGCGGACGGTCGGCGGATAGCCGTGCTCCCGCGTGGCCGAGCGGATGAATTCCAGGATGCGACGCTGCCGTGCCGAGAGATCGTCCATGTCCGTCCTCCTCCTGGAGACGGACGGTAGCACCGATCGGAGGAGGTAGCAAACATCTGTTCGATCCTTGCTTGACTCCGAACGCTCGTTCGGTACACTGCCCCCATGGCGCGAACACGCGTTCGATGGGGCCGGGTGGGCGCACTGCTCGCCGGGACGGGGGTCGCGATCACGCTGGCCGCCTCCTCGGCGCATGCGGGGAGCCCCGGCGACGGGTCGACGACCCGCGCGCACCGGGCTCCGGCCGCCGTGCGCACCTACGTGGTCCGGCCCGGCGACACGCTGTGGGCCATCGCCGGCCGGCTGGCCGGTCCGGGAGCGGACCCCCGGCCGGTGGTGGACGAGCTGGTCCGGGCCAACGGCGTCCGGGGTGAGCTCCGCGTCGGAACCCGCCTCGTCCTGCCCGGGTAGCTACGCGCCACGAGCGGCCGCGTCCGCTCGTGGTCCCCCCCGCCATCCTTGACGGCGACGCGTGACGGCCGCTACGGTGGTCGACCACAACATATTGTGGTCGGACCAAGATCGACCACAACCGGGAGGAGTCGCCGTGCGGTGCCCATGGTGTGGTCGGGAGAACGACCGGGTCGTCGATTCCCGGCTTTCCGACGCTGGCGCCGCGATCCGCCGTCGCCGCGAGTGCCGGTCGTGCAGGCGGCGCTACACGACGTTCGAGCGGATCGAGGAGCTGGGGCTCACGGTGGTGAAGCGGGACGGCTCGAAGGAGCCCTACGACCGCGACAAGGTCGTCTCCGGGCTGGCCAAGGCGCTCACGAACCGGCCGGTCACGCAGGCCCAGGTGCAGAACGTGGCCTCCCGCATCGAGGAGCGGCTGCGGCGCAAGGGGCCGGTGGTGACCACCCAGGAGGTCGGGCTCGAGGTGCTCTCCATGCTCGCGAAGCTCGACCAGGTCGCCTACATGCGCTTCGCCAGCGTGTACAAGGACTTCCAGGAGATCACCGACTTCGAGAAGGAGCTCGGCATCCTGCTCCAGAAGCGGGAGCCGGCCAAGCGCCCCGCCCGGACCTGACGGGACATTACTGATCCGAACCACAAGATGTTGTGGTCGTGAGGCAACCTGAACGCAAGATGTGGGATAATGTGGGTCGACGCGCTTGACACGGTGGAGCCGTCGCAGCAGAATCCTACCGTCGTAATCACACCGCTGTAACCCTTCCCCGCGGCACTCAGAAAGGGGGCCACCTGTGGCCACTCGGGAGCGGGACGTCCAGTCCGAACGGCGCGGCCTCACGTTCACCCGTCACTTCACCTCCGACGGCGTGCATCCGTACGACGAGGTGGAGTGGGAGGTCCGCGACGCGGTCATCCCCAACTTCAAGGAAGGCGGCAACGCCTTCGAGCAGCGCGGGGTGGAGTTCCCCAAGACCTGGTCGCAGAACGCGACGAACATCGTGTCCCAGAAGTACTTCCGCGGCCCGCTCGGCTCTCCGCAGCGGGAGTCCAGTGTGCGCCAGCTGATCGGGCGCGTCGTCGACACGATCCGGGGGTGGGGCCACAAGGACGGCTACTTCGCGAGCGCCGAGGACGCCGGCGTGTTCGCCGACGAGCTCACCCATCTGCTGGTCCACCAGAAGGCCGCGTTCAACTCCCCGGTGTGGTTCAACGTGGGCGTCCCCGACACGCCGCAACAATGCTCGGCGTGTTTCATCCTGGCCGTCGACGACACGATGTCCTCGATCCTCAACTGGTACGTCGAGGAAGGGACGATCTTCAAGGGCGGCTCAGGGTCGGGAATCAACCTCTCCCGGCTGCGGTCCTCGAAGGAGCACCTGGCCGGCGGCGGCACCGCCAGCGGGCCGGTGTCGTTCATGCGCGGCGCCGACGCCTCCGCCGGGACGATCAAGTCCGGCGGCAAGACGCGGCGCGCCGCGAAGATGGTCATCCTCGACGTCGACCACCCGGACGTCGGCGACTTCATCTGGTGCAAGGCGGTCGAGGAGCGCAAGGCCCGGGTCCTGCGCGACGCGGGGTTCGACATGGACCTCGACGGCAAGGACTCCCACTCCACGCAGTACCAGAACGCCAACAACTCGGTGCGCGTGACCGACGAGTTCATGCACGCCTACGAGAACGACCAGGACTGGAAGTTGAAGGCGGTCCTGACCGGCGAGACGGTGGAGACCGTCCGGGCCCGCGATCTCATGCGCGAGATCGCCCAGGCCGCATGGGAGTGCGCCGACCCCGGCATGCAGTACGACACGACGATCAACGAGTGGCACACCTGCCCGGCCTCAGGGCGGATCAACGCGTCGAATCCTTGCTCCGAGTACATGCACCTCGACAACAGCGCGTGCAACCTGGCGTCGCTGAACCTGTTGAAGTTCATGGACACCGACGGGAACTTCGACATCGCCTCGTACAAGCGCGCCGTCGAGGTCGTGTTCACGGCGCAGGAGATCATCGTCGGCAACTCCGACTACCCGACCGAGAAGATCGGGCGCAATGCGATCGCCTTCCGCCAGCTGGGCATCGGCTATGCGAACCTCGGCGCGCTGCTGATGGCCCGGGGCCTGCCGTACGACTCCGACGGGGGCCGGGCCTGGGCGGGGGCACTGACCGCGATCATGACCGGCCACGCGTACGCCACCAGTGCCAGGATCGCCGGGCACACAGGCCCGTTCGCCGGCTTCGCGCCGAACCGAGACGCGATGCTCCGGGTGATGCGCAAGCATCGCGCCGCGGCCGACGAGATCGATGCCGAGCTGGTCCCGGAGTCCCTCCTGACCGCCGCGAAGTCGTCGTGGGACGAGGCCGTGGGGCTCGGCGAGCAGCACGGCTACCGGAACGCGCAGGCCAGCGTGCTGGCGCCGACCGGCACTATCGGGCTGATGATGGACTGCGACACTACCGGGATCGAGCCGGACCTGGCGCTCGTGAAGCAGAAGAAGCTCGTGGGCGGCGGGACCATGCGGATCGTGAATCAGACGATCCCGAGGGCGCTCATGCGGCTCGGCTACGACGCGGATCAGGCGACCGACGTCGTCGACTACATCGCCGAGCACAACTCGGTGGCCGAGGCGCCGCACCTCAAGGCGGAGCACCTGCCGGTGTTCGACACCTCGATGGGCGACGCGGCGATCCACTACATGGGGCACGTCCGGATGATGGGCGCTGTGCAGCCGTTCATCAGCGGGGCGATCTCGAAGACCGTGAACATGCCGGAAGAGGCCACGGTCGAGGAGGTCGAGCAGATGTTCCTCGAGGGGTGGAAGCTCGGCCTGAAGGCCGTCGCGATCTACCGGAACAACTGCAAGGTGGCGCAGCCCCTGTCGGCCGAGAAGAAGGCCAAGGCGCCCGAGGCGGCCCCGGCGGTCATCCCGTGGTCGCAGAAGAAGCGCCTCCCGTCGGTCCGCCCGGCCAAGACGTTCTCGTTCCAGGTGGGCGAGTCCGAGGGCTACATCACCGCGGGCGAGTACCCGGACGACGGCATCGGGGAGATCTTCCTGAAGGTCTCGAAACAGGGCTCGACGATGGCCGGGCTGATGGACGCCTTCTCGATCGCGGTGTCGGTCGGTCTCCAGTACGGCGTGCCGCTCGCGGACTACGTGCAGAAGTTCGTGAACATGCGGTTCGAGCCGAGCGGCATCACGAACGACACGGACATCCGGTTCGCGTCTTCGCTCATGGACTACATCTTCCGGCGGCTGGCGCTCGAGTACCTTCCGGTCGAGCAGCGCGAGGCCCTCGGGATCAAGTCGATCGACGAGCGGAAGGCGGCGATCGAGGGCGGCGGCGCCGAGGCGGCCTTCGCGCCGGCCGAGCCGATCGAGGCCCCGGCCCTCCGGCCCCCGGCGCCGAAGCTCGTCGACCTGACGTCGAAGCCGGAGTCCAGGGCGATCGACGCGCCGCTCTGCTACACCTGCGGCTCGAAGATGCAGCCCGCCGGCAGCTGCTACGTCTGCAACAGCTGCGGCAGCACCAGCGGCTGCTCGTAGCTCAGGTCCAGGGGAGTGCCGCGCGGCGCGTCCAGTAGTCGGCCGGGTCGAGGGCCATCTCCGCCAAGGCGGACAGGTCGTCCGGGGAGGGGTGCACGTCCAGGGCCAGCAGGTTCCGCGCGAGCTGGTCCCGGGTGGCCGCGCCGGACAGGACCACGTCGGCCCACGGCTGGGAGAGCGCCGCCGCCAGCGCTGCCGCATCGGCACCGACGCCGTTCGCCTCGGCGAGCCGGTCGAGCGGACGCCGGCGCCGGCGGAGCGAGGAGTCGGCCTCTCGGTGGGTCAGGCGACCGTTGGCCAGGGCCTCCTTCACGATGACGCCCCATCCGGCCCCGTGAGCGTCCGCCAGGGCCGACGCGACCGACGGCTCGAGCGGGTTCCACGTGGCCTGCACGCAGGCGAACGGGTTGACGCCGTCGACCTCGGCCTCGAGCGCCTTCCCGACCGCGTGTCCCTGGTTCGGCCCGCTGGTCGTGATCCCGATCGTCAGGCCACGCTCCCCGAGGCGTACCAGCTCCGACAGGACGGCCCGGTCGTCGAGCACGCCGGTCTCGAGCGTCGCCGAGTGGATCTGATACAGGCCGAGGTGCCCGCCGAGTAGGGCGAGGCTCTCCTCGGACTGTCGCCGGAGCGCCTGCGCGGAGTGGTCCTTCACCTCGTGGACCTCCGCGTCCCGCCGCCACTCCCCGACGTACCGGTAGCCCCACTTGGATCCGACCGTGAGCTCGCCGGGGCGGATCCCCCGCGACCGGAGCCACGACGCGAGGAACTCCTCGGCGCGCCCGTACGACCGCGCGGCGTCGAAATAGCGGACCCCCGAGCCGAACGCGGCGTCGAGCACCTCGTGGGCGTGGCGCTCGACCGCCTCGACGCCCAGATCGGCCCCCAGGTCCTCGTCGTGGCCGAGGTTGATGTAGGCGGGTCTGCCCAGGGCGGCGAGCCCCAGCCCCATCCTCGTCGTCGTCGGCCCGGAGGCTCCGAGCGATCGGCGTTCCATTGGGCGAAGTGAACCACGGGCCCGCCGGGGCCCGGCATCGTCCGCCGGGCCCAGGGCGGCGGGTATGGTGAGCCGGTGATGCTCCGGGGAGTCCACCACGTGCAGGTCGCCATGCCCCGGGGCCGCGAGGTCGACGCCCGGGCGTTCTACGGCGGCGTCCTGGGTCTGGCCGAGGTGGAGAAGCCGGAGCCGCTCCGGCGGCGGGGCGGGTGTTGGTTCCGCTCGCCGGACGAAGGGGTGGAGGTGCACCTCAGCGTCGAGGACGACTTCCGGCCCGCGCGGAAGGCCCACCCGGCGTTCCTGGTCGAGGACCTCGACGGGCTTCGCGGGCGGCTGGTGGACGCCGGCGCAGAGGTCGTCGACGATGCACTGCTCGAGGGCCACCGCAGGTTCTACGGGTTCGATCCGTTCGGCAACCGCCTGGAGTTCATCCAGCCGGGTCCTCGGTAGCACGACTCGTCCGCGTCGAGGAGAAGGGCCGCCGGACGGCGGCCCTTCTCGCGAACGCGACCCCGCTGCGGTAGCAGCTAGCAGGGGTTGCTGACGATGTTGCGGAAGTCGTTGTAGCGAATGTTGGTGGCTCCATGACCACCGAAGACGAGGTAGTCCAGCGGCAGGAGCGATCCGTACTGAGCGTTCTTGCCGAACTCGCGCGTGTCTCCGGGGATGCTGTTCCCGAACTGCCAGTTGCACGTTCCTCCCACGTCGGTGTTCGTGAAGAAGGGATAGAAGTCGGCCGGTTGATTGTCATCCGTCGTGGGGATCAGCGTGCACCCGGTCCCGGTGACGCGGTTGCACGTCGAGAATTCGATGCGCGGCAGATCCGCCTCGAAGGCGGCGCGGTCGTACGGCTGGTCGTAGTTGGCGCCGGTCACCGGACTGGTGAACTGGATCGGCGTCGGGTGCAGGGCGCTGTTGCCGTCCGGCCATACAGGCTCGTACGAGACGCCGTCGAAGCCCGTGTTCGTCTCGCTACAGCCCTGCACGCGGACGAGAAGCGTTTCCTTCGCGGGGAAGCAGAAGTCGTCCTCGCCGGCCCCCTCCGTCGGTTCCTGGTCGGCACCGCTGCCCTCGGTATTTCCGTCCGGACAGGCGATCGGGTTCCCGTCGCCATCCACGCCGAACGGGGTGGCGGGAACCGCCGCGCCGTTGCAGAACTGGAAGTGGCCGATCTCGTCGGAGAAGGCGGTGTTGTAGCTGTGGGCCGCCCAGATCACTCGAGTCTGCTCGGACGAGGTGCTGTACATCGGATGGAACGCGTAGGGAGTGCCGTTGCAGCTCGTGCCCGTGGGGTCGTACTGGATCTGGTCGAACCCGTTGGCGGGGCTCGCCGTCATCGACCCCGACTGTCCGGTCGTCTGGTCGGCGATCTCCGCCTCCAGGCCGTTCGCCGTGTCGTGGAGGCTCACCTGGAGGTGATCGCCGGACTCCATGAACAGGTCGCGACCGGGATTGGGGGTATAGGTGGCGAGCGTGGAGTCGAGGGGGTTGGCGGGCGCCTGGGCCACACCGTTGCGGGTGACGAACGCGAACTGGAAGGTCTCGAGCCCCACCTTGGCCGCGCACGTGTCGTTCTGGAACGTGCCGTTGACCGGGTCCTCCAGCAGGCTGAACACGTTCATCGCGGCGCACCACCTGGTGGGGCTGCAGGTGCTCGCCCCGACCGCCACCGCCCACGTGGGCCAGGGGATCCACCCCGGCGGGTAGAACTGCAGCTCCATGAACGCGGTTCCGGCGTGGTTCGGGGAGACCGCCGGGTCGAGGATGTTGCTGTCGCTGTCGGGCGGGCACGTGGAGATCTGCTCCGGGTACGACTGCGTGTCACAGAGCGCCATGCCGAACCAGAAGGAACCGTGCAGCTCGAAGTTGTACGCCTTGCCGGGTGCCGTCGGATTCGCCGGCGTCGGATCGTGCGGGAGCGTCAGCTGGTAGCGCATCCGGTTCCCGGAGCCGGGGGTGTTGGAATAGAAGAGCATCGACGGCTCGTCGTGCCCGACGTACTCGTCGTTCCCGAACACCTCCTGGGAATTGGCGACGTCCGGACACAGCGGGCTGTACTCGCAGTTGATGCTCATGTGGCGGTTCGACGATGGGGTTGCTCGCGTCGCCAGCGCGCTTCCCGAGGCCAGCGGGACCATCCCGGCGACCACGAGCGCACCCGCGGCCAACAGAGCCCTTCTTCTCCCAACCATCGGCGCGATCCTCCTCGAGTCGAGGAGCCGGCGACAGCCCGTCGCGGATCGAGCGCGCCGGTTCCGACAGGACGTTTCTGACGGGCGGGGAGCCTAGCACCGAGCAGAGATTCGTGTTGACGGCGAATCGACCCGCAGGAAAGACCTGGCACCGTCTCCGGGTTTGACGACCTTCCTCGGAAACCCGTACCTTCGCGGGCGCATTCGCAACGAGAGCTTCTCGAAAGGGGGAGAGCACGTGCTCAGACGATCCATCGTACGTTCGGCGATCGTGGCGTCCCTCGCCGTGATCGCCGCGCTGGCAGGCACCGCATCGGGGGCCACGGCAGGCACCTCGAGCGGCACGGCACAGACCTACCTCGTGGTCTACAAGTCGGCGACCTCGCCGGCGAACGCCTCCACCTCGCTGCAGGCGGCCGGCGGGACGGTCGTCGCCGACTACTCGCAGATCGGGGTCGTCATCGCGCAGTCCTCGGACTCGTCGTTCCGGACGAAGGTGATGAGGGACGGCCGGGTCGACGGAGCTGCGGCGACCGCGAACTTCGCCACCAAGCTGGACGACGGCGCCGTGAACGGCGAGTCCAGCGACACGCAGGGCCCGCCGGCGGGCGACCTGTCGAACTCACCGGCGACGGACGCCGACAACCTGTCGCCGCTGCAGTGGGACATGCGGCAGATCCACACTCCGGATGCCCACGCGATCACGGGCGGGAGCCCCGATGTCCTGGTCGGTGACATCGACACCGGCCTCGACTACACGCACCCGGACCTCGCGGCGAACGTCGACAGCGCGGACAGCGCCAACTGCGTCAGCGGCGTGGCCGTGCCCGGCGCGGCGGCCGCGAACGACGACAACGGCCACGGCACGCATACCGCCGGGTCCATCGCGGCGGCGTCGAACGGGATCGGCATCGTCGGCGTCGCGCCGAACGTGAAGATCGCCGGGATCAAGGCCGGCAACGCCGCCGGGTTCTTCTTCCCGGAGGCAGTGGTCTGCTCGTTCATGTGGGCGGCCACCCATGGGGTGGACGTGACCAACAACAGCTACTTCGCCGACCCGTACCTCTACAACTGCAAGAACGACCCGACCCAGCGGGCCATCTGGCAGGCGGAGCAGCGCGCGATCATGTACGCCGAGCAGCAGGGCGTGACGGTCGTCGCGGCCGCGGGGAACGAGTCCGAGGACATCTCGCACCCGACCAGGGACCAGACGAGCCCGGACGACACCGTTCCGGTGGACCGCAGGGTGACCAACGCATGCGCGATCGTCCCCGTCGAGGTCCCCGGGGTCATCGGCGTGAGCGCCACCGGAAGCTACGAGCAGGGAACGAACGCCGGGCAGTACCCGGACAACCTGAAGTCGTTCTACTCGAGCTTCGGGATCAGCGGCGTCGACGTGGCGGCGCCCGGCGGCGACTCGCGGTACGGAACGGCGCCGTTCACTGGGACGGCGGGACGCGTGCTGTCCACCTGGCCGGCGGCCCTCGCCGCCAACTGCCTGCCCGCGAGACGGGTCACCGATCCCGCGGCGCCGGGAGCCCTGTGGTGCTACCAGCAGGGGACGTCGATGGCATCGCCGCACGCAGTCGGCGTCGCGGCGCTGATCATCAGCCGGTACGGGCCCATGGCCCCGGGTCGCGTCGAGTCGATCCTCCAGGGGACGTCCGACGCGCAGGCCTGTCCGGACACGCTCCCGGCCGGATATGCCGCGGTCCTCGGCGTGAATGACCTGAAGGTCCAGACCTGCGACGGCGGTGCCGGCCACACCTCGTGGTACGGAGCAGGGCAGGTCGACGCCCTGAACGCCATCACGCACGCGACCAGCCCGTAGCAGGCGTCACACGGAACACGACGGCCCCGTCGGCACCCAGCCGCGGGGCCGTCGTCGTTTCGCAGACGTCACGCCGCGTGGCGCCCGGTAGGCTTCCGCCGCCATGCGGCTGGAGATCAAGCGGCTCGACCCCGACTCGAAGCTGCCCGGGTACGCGCGGCTGGGCGACGCCGGGCTGGACCTCTCGGCGGCGGTCGACGCGGAGGTCGCTCCGGGCGAGCGGGCGATGATTCGCACCGGCCTGGCCGTGGCGATCCCCGAGGGCCACGCCGGCCTGGTCCTCCCGAGGAGCGGCCTGGCGTCCCGGCAGGGCCTCACGCTGGCGAACTCGCCTGGCCTGATCGACGCGGGCTACCGGGGCGAGGTCACGTGTGCGGTGGTCAACCTCGACCGCCAGGAGACCGTGCGGATCCGCCGCGGCGACCGCATCGCCCAGCTCGTGATCGTGGCTGTCCCGCCGGTCGAGCCGGCTTGGGTGGAGGAGCTGCCGGCGTCGGAGCGTGGCGAGGGCGGGTTCGGCTCGTCCGGGCAATAGGCGGGTTCGCTCTCCCCGGGCGGTAAGGTGGGCGCCATGTCGGCGTCCCGCTACCCGTTCCCGTTCGTCGTCGGCTGCGAGCGCTCCGGGACCACGCTGCTGCGGCTGATGCTCGACGCGCACCCGGACATGGCCGTGCCCCCCGAGTCCTACTTCATCGTCGACCTGTACCGGCGACGCCACCGGTACGAGCGCCGTGACCGCCCGTTCGACTCCATCGCGCTGGCGCACGACCTGGCCGGCTCGCGGTGGTTCCGGGCGTGGGGCCTGCCCCCCAAGGAGCTGGCGACCGCCATGCGCCGGGAGGAGGGCGTCGACTTCGCCGAGGCCATCCGGAAGGTGTACCGGGCCTACGCCAGGATGCACGGGAAGTCGCGATACGGCGACAAGACGCCCGCCTACGCCCAGCACGTCCGCGCGCTGGCCGGGATCTTCCCGGAGGCGCGGTTCGTCCACATCATCCGGGACGGGCGCGACGTCGCCGCGTCGCTGGCAGAGGTCCACTGGGGCCCCGGCGATCTGCTCGAAGCAGCCTTGCAATGGCGGGAACGGGTGGCCCGGGGCCGCCAGGCCGGGATGGAGCTGGGGACGCACCGGTACCTGGAGATCCGGTACGAGCAGCTGGTCGCCGAGCCCGAGCCGCTCCTGCGCGAGGTCAGCGGGTTCCTGGAGCTGCCGTTCGTCGAGGCCATGGTGCGGCACTCGGAGACCGCCCTGGAGCGGATCCCCGGACGCCCGGACGGGCTGCACCGGCGCGCCGCCACCGCCCCCGTGACCGGCGTGCGGGACTGGCGCCGGGACATGGCGCTGGAGGACCTCGAGGCCGTGGAGGCCGCGGCGGGCGACCTGCTGGCCGAGCTGGGCTACGAGCGAGCGGTCTCCGACCCTCCCCGGGCGGCGAGGCGGCGGGCCCAGATGGCGGCGTCGAGGCGTGCCCGCAGGCACCTCGTTCGAAGAATGAAGTTCTACCTGCAGGGCCACCGTCGCATCTGACCGAGCCTTACCGGGCGGCCTCCCTGTTCCACGCGTCGGGGTCGACCCGCTTCCCCATCCGGTCGTGTCGGTAGTCGCTCACGGCCATCCGCAACAGGCGGAGCGAGCGCCGCTTGTGGGGCTCGAACGCCACAATGGCGGCGGCCGTCTTGGCCACCCCGAGTGCCGAGCGGGCTCGCCGGCCCCACGTCGGCCGCTTCACCCGCAGGCGGTAGTGCAGCGAGTTCCTGGTGTCGTAGTACAGGCGCCATGTGCGCGGTTCGCCCCGGGCGTGCCGCATGGGGTTCGCGTGCGTGATGGTGGGTTCGCCCTGCAGGCGGACGATGCGCGCGCCGGCCCGGCGGAGACGCAGGACGAACTCGTAGTCCTCCGACCAGATGAAGTAGTCCTCGCGTGGGGTCCCGACGCCCGCCACCCACCGCGCGTCGAACAGCCCGCCGACCCACGGCAGCCACTCCTGGGTGCCGGCCTCGCGCCGCTGACGGGGAATGGCGACGTCTGCTTCGGCCCGCAGCAGCCCCTCCAGGCAGCCCGGGTCGGGGATCGCGTCGTCGTCCAGGACCCACACGCGGGCGGCCCCCCGCCGCAGGGCCTCCCGGAACCCGATCGCGTACCCCCCGGCCGGGCCGACGTTCGATCCGGGGCGGACGATCTCCAGCCAGCCCTCGGTCCCCGGCGGCGGGGAGACGTCGCCACCGTTGTCGACGACGAGATAGGCGTCCGGGCGGCGGGTCTGTGCGCCGACGGCGTCCAGCAGCCGTGGCAGGAGCTCCGGCCGCCGGTAGGTCACGGTCACCGCGACGATGGGCTCGGGCCCGGCCGGCGGCAGGTCCTCCGCCGGGGCCGGGGCGGTCGGATGCGCGTCGGGATGTTCCTGGGGCACGGCGGAGCTCCGGTTGGTGGGGGAGGGGTGGCTATGATACCGGCCCGTGCCGCCCACCCCGCCCGACGCGCTCCCGGCATTCCCGTTCGTCGTCGGCGAGGCCCGTTCGGGGACCACGCTGCTCCGGGTCATGCTGGACGCGCACCCCGAGCTGGCCATCCCGCCCGAGTCCTATTTCGTGAGCGGGCTGTTCCGGTTCCGGTCGCGCTACGAGCGGGGTGGGGCGTTCGACCTCCCGCGGTTCGCCGCCGACCTCGGGGGGCTCCACAAGTTCCGCGACTGGGACCTGCCGGCGGGCGCGCTGGCGGCCGCCTTCGGCGAACCGATGCCGGGTGGCGCGTACGTCGACGCGATCCGGCTGCTGTACCGCACGTACGCGGAAGTCCACGACAAGCCACGGTACGGCGACAAGACCCCCGGTTACGTCACGCGGATGGGCCTGCTGGCGGGGCTGTTTCCCGAGGCCCGATTCGTGCACATCGTCCGCGACGTCCGGTCGGTGGCGCTGTCGCTGGTCGAGATGCCTGAGGAATGGGGGACGCGCACGGTCCCGGAGGGCGCGGCCCGGTGGCGCCACCGGGTGGGCCGGGGCCACGCCGAGGGCCTCGCGCTGGGTCCCGAGCGGTACCTGGAGGTCCGGTACGAGGACCTGGTGACCGACTCCGAGCGCGAGCTGCGCCGGGTGCTGGAGTTCCTGGTGCTGCCGTGGGACGAGGCGGTCCTGCGGTACGCCGAACGCGGCCTGTCCCGGGTACCGCAGGGCTCGCGGGGCATCCACGGGAACGTCGCGCGGGCCCCGACGACGACCCGCGACTGGCGGCGGCAGATGTCGCCCGAGGACCTGGAGGTTGTCGAGGCCGTCGCCGGCGACCTGCTGGCCCAGATGGGCTACCAGCGGGCAGTCGAGCAGCCGGGCGCCGCGGCGCACGAGCGGGCCCGAAAAGTGATGGTCGAGTGGGACGCGTACCTGCGAAGGAAGAAGCGCCGCGGGCGGCTCCGCAGGCTCGCCGGAGGGCTTCGCCCGGGCCGCAGCCAGCCCCGCGACGGGCCTTCCGCGCCGTCGGTTGAAGCCCCCGACGCCAGCCCCTAGACTCGATGGGCCCGGTTCGCCAGGGCGTGCGCGGACGTGGCTCAGCTGGTAGAGCACCACCTTGCCAAGGTGGGGGTCGCGGGTTCGAATCCCGTCGTCCGCTCCAGAGAAACCGCAGGTCAGGGCCGGTGTGAGCCGGCCCTCCTGCCTGTGCGGGGCCGTCCAAACTGCCAGGGGTGCCCGTCGGGGTCCCGTCTCGTACACGACCTTGTCATCGAGCCGCGCACTCACTCGGAGGGCCACTGCCCGTCGCTCGAGGACCTGGCGGCGGCTAAGGTGAACTACAACTGGCCCAGGGGATCCCGCGAGCCGCGATGTGTCCTGCGGCGTCCGGCGGTCGTAGTTTCGAACCCGTTACCGAGGAGGACTTCTGATGCGAAGCGTGACCTATTCGATGAACGTCTCACTCGACGGCTACATCGTCGGGCCGGACGGCACCTTCGACTGGACGGCCCCCGACGAGGAGGTCTTTCGCTTCTGGATCGACGAGATACGAGGGGTCGGCGTCCACCTGTTGGGACGACGGCTGTACGAGACGATGCTGTACTGGGAGACCGCCGATCAGGATCCGTCGCTCGACGACGCAGAGCTCGAGTGGGCCGCGCTCTGGAATCCGCTCCCAAAGGTGGTGTTCTCCACCACGCTGTCGGCTGTGCAGGGCAATGCCCGCCTCGTCTCCGGCGGCCTGGCGGAGGAGATCGAGCGGATGCGAGCCGAGCCGGGGGAGGGCGACATCGCGATCGGCGGCGCGACTCTCGCCGCCGAGGCGGCCGCCTTGGGCCTGATCGACGAATACCGGGCCATGGTCTACCCGGTGCTGGTTGGCGGTGGCAATCCGTTCTTTCCCCGGCGCGAGCGACGGGTGGATCTCGAGCTCGTCGAGACCCGCACCTTCAGCTCGAGCGTCGTCTACCTCCGCTACCGCGTGGCGCGCTCGCCCTAAGCGCCCGGATCGGAGCGGGGGGGCCTCCGCGGACTATCCGGGGGTGTGGTGTCCTGGTGTGGGTCGACTCGTCGGTCCGCGGCCCCCACCACGGTTCGTAGATCCGCTTGAAGACCGCCGCGATGTGGTCGACGACGGGCGACGTCTTGCAACACCAGGTTTGCGAGGAGCGCCGACTTGCCCGTCCCGGTCTCGCCGAGCACGTGCAGGTGGTGGCGGGCGTCCTCGACGGAGATGGCCACCGGCCGCTCCACCCCCACGTGATTGCCTTGGCCGAGGACCTTTTCGACGGTGGGGACGGGGCGGCGTCCGAGCAGTTCGTCTTGTCGCCGAAGGACGAGCGGCTGCCGTTCCACCTCGAGGAGCGGCTGGCTCCGCACCCACCCCCGACGAGGCCGGCCGCGGCTTGCGGCGGCGCGGACCCGAGGGTGGATGAGGATTCGGGATGGTCAGTCGGCTGAGGCGATCGTCCTGGACCTCTTCTGGGCCGAGGAGCCCTCATGTGCACCAACGAAATGGAGTCGACTCCAGTGATCTGGTGAGACGGATGAGACAAGAGCGCCAAGAACGTGCAGCTCAGGGGCACTGCTGAGACCGGCGGAGACGCATGAGACATCCACCATCCAATTGCCAAGGTGGGGGTCGCGGCTTCGAATCCCGTCGTCCACTCCAATCTCAGGCCTCTGAGGCTCAGCCGACCGCCTTCTTCACGAGCGCGCGGATCTTGGTCTCGGCCTGGGCAGTCAGCTCCTTCAGCGCGAAGGACGTCGGCCACATGGCGCCGCTATCGAGCTTCGCCGCGTCGCTGAACCCGAACGTCGCGTACCGCGCCTTGAACTTCTCCGCGCTCTGGAAGAAGCAGATGACCTTGCCGTCCTTCGCGTAGGCGGGCATGCCGTACCACGTCCTCGGCTCGAGGGAGGGAGCGGCGGTGGTGACGATCTCGTGGATCCGCTTGGCCATGGAACGGTCCTCCACCGGCATCTCGGCGATCCGGTCGAGGAGCTCGCGCAGCATGTCCGCCCCCTGCGCGGCCGCCTTCTGCTCCTTGAGGTAGGCCTTCATCGCGGCGCGCTCCTCGGCCGTCAATCGCGCGGCCTTCCCGCGGGCCGTGGTGGTGCTCTTGCGCGACTTCGTCGTCGCCTTCTGTGCGCTCATCGATCCCTCCTTGTCAGGACAGCTCTTGGATGCGGATCAGGTTGCCGGCCGGATCACGGACGGCGCAGTCGCGGATCCCGTACGGCTGATCGGTCGGCTCCTGAACGACCTCGGCATCGCCGGCCTGAACCTGCTCGAACGTGCCGTCGAGGTCTTTGGTGGCCAGGTTGATGCTGGCGAAGGTGCCCTTGGCCATCATCTCGGCCACGGTGCGGCGCTCGTCGTCGGTGAGGCCGGGGGTGGCCGCGGGCGGGTACAGGACGATGGACGTCTCCGGCTGGCCAGGAGGACCGACCGTGACCCAGTGCATCCCGCCGTACTCGACGTCGTGCCGAACCTCGAAGCCGAGGGTGTCGCGATAGAAGGCCACCGATGCCGCTGGGTCGTCGTGCGGGAGCATCGAAGAGTGAATGGTGATGTCCATGCCGGTCATGCTAGTTGGGGGTCGGCGACCGGCGCTTCTCGATTTCTGACCGGTCTGGTCACCTGCTTGGCAACGCACGGGGGGATCCCCGCCATCGATTCCCACGCCTGGCGCCGGTATACGCTCGGCGGCATGCCAACGAGCTCGGTGAACCGGGTGCTGAAGGTGCCGAGCGACGAGCAGCCCACCTCGAAGCACACCTCGGTGACGCTGAGATCGCCCCGGCGGAGCAGGGCCATCGCGCGCTCGATGCGCCGTGTCATGAGGTAGCTGTACGGCGACTCCCCGTAGGCGACCCGGAACTGGCGGCTGAGGTGCCCGGCCGACATGTGGACGCCGCGGGCGAGCGCCTCGACGTCCAGCGGCCGTGCGTACTCCCGGTCGATCCGGTCGCGGACCCGGCGGAGCAGCGCGAGGTCCTGCAGGTGTTGCGTCGCCGCGGATCTGCCGGTCACATGCGAAATCGTGCCACGTCCCGGGGGGACGAGGACGAAGAGCTTCCAGCGGTCCCCCCTTTAGGCCAGTCTGCGAGGTCGAGCCGTCGGAGTCGCTGAGATCGGCCAGGATGTCGATCTCGACGATCCTCCCATCTGTGATTGCAGGCTCCAGGACCGAGAGCGGGCGCCCGTCCGGGGTGCGAGGCTCTCGTGGAGGGGCTCGATCGGGCCGGTTGGCTTCGGGCACGCGCGGACCCACTCCTCGACCTCGAGAGGTCCAGCACGATCAGGTGGCGGGCGACACTGGAGGAACGGTGTTCTCGCGTCGCGGGAGGCGGACGGTGATGTCGAGACCCCCGGTGGGCACGGCGGTTGCGTCCACCGTGCCGCGGTGCACCGCGGCGATCGATGAAACGAGGGTGAGACCGAGTCCGAAACCGTCGTGGCGGATGCGGTCGTCGAGGCGCGTGAACGGCAGGAACAGGCGTTCGACCATGTCGGCAGGCACCAGCGCTCCCGTGTTGACCACGCGCAGGACGGATGTCGTGTCGTGGGAGGTCGTGGAGATTTCGACGGTGCCGCCCGCGACGTTGTAGCGCTCGGCGTTGTCGAGCAGGTTGTTGATGAGCCGTTCGAGCAGCACTCCGTCGCCGGTCACCGGGGCTTCGTCGAGCGTGGTGGTCGTCGTGATGCCGTTGGCGGTCCGTCCCTCGAGTGCGTCTTCGGCGACGGCGGCCAGATCGAGGGCGTCGGTGAGGATGCGCGCCTGCTCGTTGCGCGCGAGTACCAGCAGTGCCTCGATGAGCCGCTCGGCGTGATCGACGGCCTGGCGAACGTCGGCGGCCATCGACACCAGTTCGTCGTACGTCGGCTCCGGTTTGGCCAGGACGACGTCGATCGCGGTGCGCATGAGGGTCAGCGGGGTGCGCAGCTCGTGGCTTGCGTTGGCGATGAACTGGCGCTGGGTGGTGAACGCGCGGTCGAGCCGCTCGAGCATTGTGTCGAAGGTGTCGGCGAGCTCATGCAGCTCGTCGCGCGGGCCCTGCAGCGCGATGCGCTGGGACAGGTTCTGCTCACTCGCCGCGCGCGCAGCTGCGGTGAGCCGGTGCACGGGCCGCAGGATGCGTCCGGCGACGATCAAGCCCGCGACCGCGGCGAGCAGCGTGACGCCGGCCAGGCTGAGCAGCGAGTAGGTCAGCAGGTGGGTGAGCGTCGAGCTGCGCTGTGCAGCGGCGCCGGCCTGGACGCCGTTGGCATACACCGCGGCGCACTTGGTCATGATCCCGGCGGCCGGGGCACCCGGTCTCTGGGCCGCCTTGACACAGCGGTCGAGCGATTGCTGCACGGCCGGAGGGATCCTGGTGGGCATCGTGGTTTGCAAGCTGTGCGCGACCAGCAGGTAGGTGATCAGGACCAGCGCGGCCCCGCCCACCGCGAACAGCGACGTGTAGAGCAGCGTCAGCCGCGACCGGGCGCTGAGGTGGATTCTCATAGCCGATAGCCCACGCCGACGACGGTCTCGATGAGCGGCGGGTCTCCGAGTTTGCGCCGCAACCGTCGGACGGTGACCGCGACCGTGTTGCTGAATGGGTCGGCGTGTGCGTCCCACGCGTGTTCGAGCAACTCCTCGGCGCCAACCGGTGCGCCGTCGGCGGCCGCCAGGAGCTCCAGCACACCGAACTCCTTGCGGGTCAGGGTCAGCGGGATGCCGGCGCGGCTGGCGCGGTGCCGGGCCCGATCGACCACCAGGTCGCCCCGCTGCACGACCGCGGGCGAGCCGGGTCCGCGTCGCCCGAGGGCGCGGATGCGCGCGATCAGCTCCTGGAAGGCAAACGGCTTGCCGAGGTAGTCGTCCGCGCCCAACTCCAGCCCGTCGACCCGATCCTCGACGTCCGTGGCCGCGGTGAGCATCAGGATGCGGCTGGGCGAGCCGTCGCGCACCAGCTGGCGGCAGACGCGGTCGCCGTGGACGGTCGGCAGGTCGCGGTCGAGCACGACCACGTCGTAGTCGGTGCTGGTCGTGCTCTCCAGGGCTGCCGCGCCGTCGTAGACGACATCGACCGCGAAACCCGCGTCGCGCAGGCCCTCGCCGATCCGGTTGGCCAGGGCAACGTGATCCTCCACGACCAACACCCGCACCCGCACATTGTGCGCCTGCCCAGATGACATCGGTCTAACAACCAGTGTTCGGCTCGTGTCATCGGGTCCCCGCCAGACTGCACATCGATGATCGGTCGCAGCAACGACCCAACCTCTCTGAGGAGGGCGTGACGAGCCCCAGCCGCGCCTTGCGCCGGCCTCCGCGCGCATGGGCCACAACGCGATCCGTGGCCGCGATCAACGCCGTGGCCGCCCTAATCCTGCTGGCGACCGCATGCACCGCAAGCCCAGCATCCACCGGCGGCTTATCGCATGCGGAAGGCTCGACGACCTCCAGGTCGGCGGTCGCCTTCTCCGCCTGCATGCGCTCCCACGGGGTGCCGAACTACCCCGACCCCGACAGCAGCGGACAGCTCCCCAAGCCCGACGCGCGCCACCTCGGGGTCAGCAGCTCCCAGTTGCGGGCAGCCCAGCAAGCCTGCCAACACGTGCTCCCGAACAGCGGCGGGGCGATCAACACCGACTCGATCCAGCAATGCATGTTGGCCGACGACTGTCCTCGAGCCCTGGTGCAGCGGGTGCGGAACGAGGAGCTGAATTTCGCCCGGTGCATGCGATCGCACGGGGTGCCGAACTGGCCCGACCCCATCATCGATTCCCAGGGGCGCCCTGTTTTCGCCATCAGCATCAGCAAAGACGGCTTTGATCCCTATTCGTCACAGGTCTGGGCCAAGGGCAACGAATGCTCGCACCTGATGCCCGGGCTGCCCGGGCTGCCGGCGGCGGTTTCGCCATGAAGGGCATTGACCCCCTCAAGCCAGGGCCGCTGAGAAGAGATGGGACCGTCGCACGCCCGTCCAACCGAAGCGAAACGACGCCGGGAAGGAGATGCCATGAGCGGCGGGACGACATCGGCCACCGGCGAGCGGGTCGAGTTCGTCGGGCCGGGTGCTCGGCGGGGCCGGCGCCGGTCGGTGATCGTCGCCCTCGTGCTCGTGATGATCGTGGCTGCCGCGGGTGTCGTGGTGATCAGTGGTGTGTTCGCCGGTGGCGCGGGTAGCAGCGGGTCGGCCACCGATGACGGGTCGGCAACGTCCTTGGCGACGGTCGAGCGACGGTCGCTGTCGACGCGGACGCAGTTCAACGGCACGTTGGGGTATGCGGGCTCCTACACGGTCTTGGCTCGAGCGCAGGGCACGGTGACGTGGCTGCCGAAGGTCGGGCAGGTGATCCTCGACGGTCATGTGTTGTATCGGGTGGACCAGGCGCCGGTGGTACTGCTGCACGGATCCGTCCCCGCCTACCGCACCCTGCCCGAGGGCGCGACGGCCGCGGACCTGACCGGAGCGGACGTGGCGCAGCTGAACCACGACCTGGTCGCGCTGGGCTATGTGGACAGGTCCCGTGTGGACTCGACCTGGGATGAGTTCACCTGGGCCACCAGGGTGGGGGTGGAGAAGCTGCAGGCCCACATGAGGGTGAACCAGACCGGTGAACTGTCCCTGGGGGATGTGGTGTTCCTGCCGACTGCCGCGCGGGTGACCTCGCTGCAGGCCGGCCTCGGCGCACCCGCGACCGGGCCGGTGCTGTCCGCGAGTTCGACGGCGCGGACGGTGAGCGTCGCACTGGCGCCGGACCTGCAATCCGAGGTGAAGAAGGGTGACCGGGTCACGATCACCCTGCCGGATGGCAGCACCACGCCGGGCAGGGTCATCTCGGTGGGCAAGGTCGCCACCGTCGCTTCGAACAACCCCGGCGGCCCTGACAGCGGGCCAACGGTGCCGGTGCACATCCGGCCCACACATCCGAGGTCCACCGGCAGCCTGGATCAGGCCCTTGTGGAGGTGGCGATCACCGACCAAACCGTGCACAACGTGCTGGCGGTGCCGGTGACCGCGCTGCTGGCGCGCTCGGGCGGTGGGTACGCGGTGGAGGTCGTTGCCGGCGACGGCACGCACCACCTGGTCCGGGTGACCCCGGGACTGTTCGATGACGTGGCGGGCATGGTGCAGGTGTCCGGGCCGGGCCTGTCGGCCGGGCAGCGAGTGGTGGTGCCCGGCAATGCGTAGCCAGAAGACAATCCAGGAACCCGTCAGATTCGCCGGTCCCGGCCCAGTCCCCGCCGATGGACCTCCGGTGGTGCTGGAGGTCGAGCAGGTGTCCAAGGTGTATCCGGCCCAACCGCCGGTGACCGCGCTGCAGGAGGTGAGTCTGACCGTGACCGCTGGGGAACTGCTGGCGGTGGTGGGCCCGTCCGGGTCGGGCAAGACCACGTTGCTGCACGTGATGGGCAGCCTGGACCGGCCCACAACAGGCATCGTGTGGATCACCGGGCTGGACCTGGCCGGGCTCGCCGACCGCCAGTTGTCTGCCCTGCGCGCGGGCCGGGTCGGGTTCGTGTTCCAACAGTTCTTCCTCGCCGAACACGCGAGCCTTCTCGACAACGTCGCCGACGGGCTCCTCTACGCCGGCGTGCCGCTCAGGCAGCGACGCGAGCGCGCGGCCGAGGCGCTGGCCGCGGTCGGGCTGCCCGACCGGCTGCACGCGCGGCCGACCCAGATCTCGGGCGGGCAGCGGCAGCGGGTCGGGGTCGCCCGCGCCCTGGTCGGCCACCCGGCCATCGTCCTGGCCGACGAACCCACCGGCAACCTCGACCAGTCCACCGGGCAGGCACTCCTCGCGCTGCTCGAAGACCTCAATGCGGCCGGCACGACCATCGTGGTGATCACCCACGACGAGCGTCTCGCCGCGCGCATGCCGCGCCGGGTCGAGATGCTCGACGGGCGCATCGTCACCGACACCGCCCACCCCTCGATCGGCGCAGGAGCGCGAGCATGACCGCGACCACCCAGCCCGGCACGCACCGGATGCGCCCGGCGGATCTGGCCCGCCTGTCCGTGGTGGGCATGCGCACCCGCAAGCTGCGCGCCGGCCTATCCGCGCTAGGCATCGCGATCGGCGTGGCCGCGATCGTCGCCGTGCTCGGACTCTCGTCTTCCTCCCAGGCCGGGCTGCTTAACGAGATCAGCCAGCTGGGCACCAACCTGCTGACCGTCGCCAACGGGCAGACCCTCGGCGGCGAGACCGCCGAACTCCCGAGCGCCGCGCCAGGCATGATCGCCCGTATCGGGCCGGTCACCCAAGTGCAGTACACCGGCAACGTCGGCGACGTCCCCGCCTACCGCAGCCCGATGATCCCCTCGATCAACACCAACGCCCTTTCCGTGCAGGCCACCAGTCTGCGTCTGCCCCATACCGTCGGCACCTCGGTGGCTCAGGGACGGTTCCTCAACTCGGCCACCGCGCGGGAACCCATCGCAGTGCTCGGCGCCGCCGCCGCCGGGCGGATGGGCATCGACCGGATCTACACCGGCGAACGGATCTGGGTCGGCGGGCAATGGTTGTACCTCGTCGGCATCCTCAAGCCGGCTGTGCTCGCCCCCGAGATCGACTCCGCCGTACTCATCGGATTCCCTGCCGCGCAGAGATACCTCGGCTTCGACGGGCACCCCTCGCAGATCTACCTGCGCGCGGACACCGACCAGGTCAACGCCGTCCACGATTTGCTCGCCGCCACCGCCAACCCCGAATACCCCGGCCAGGTCACCGTGGGCCAGCCCTCCGACGCGCTGGTCGCTCAAGCCGACGCCAAAGGCGCGCTGAACAGCCTGTTCCTGGGCCTCGGCGCGGTCTCCCTGCTCGTCGGCGCCATCGGCGTCGGCAACGTGATGCTCATCGGCGTACTCGAACGGCGCTCCGAGATCGGGCTGCGCCGGGCCCTCGGCGCCACCAAAGGACACATCCGCATCCAGTTCCTCACCGAAGCCATGCTCCTCGCGCTATTGGGCGGCGCCGTCGGCGTCGGGCTCGGCGCGGCAGCGACCGCCGTCTACGCCCACCTCAAGCACTGGGCAGTCGTCATCCCTCCCCTCGCCTGGACCGGCGGGCTCGCCTCCGCCCTCGCGATCGGCGGCATCGCCGGACTCCTGCCCGCCATCCGCGCCGCTCGCATGTCCCCCACCCAAGCCCTCTGGAGCATGTGAGGAACGAGGGTCAGCCAGCCCGCGAGGTCCGCTTCTACACCAACGAATCTCCAACGAAATCGCGTCCACTCCAGCGACCTAGAGAGACGAATGAGACGGGTGAGACGAAAACGTGCAGCTCAGGGACACCAGTGAGACTCATTGAAACGCATGAGACATTCGCCTCAAAATTGCCAAGGTGGGGGTCGCGGGTTCGAATCCCGTCGTCCGCTTCCGAGGGCGGCCCGAGGCGCAGAGGAGCTGCGCGGTGCTCATCACTAGGGACGGAGCGTCACCGCGTGTGCATCCCGACGCCAGGGTCGCGGAATCGGCCCACATCGTCGGCGATGCGCAGATCGGCGACCGCGCGGGGGGAGGACCAGCAACCACCCACGGTCAACACGATTAATGAACCGCCCCGGGTTTCACGGAGACTCGGTGGCTTGAGTCGCGGGGTTCCGGCCGGAGGTTCTCACCTCCCCTCCGCTGCTTGCATAGAGCGCTCCTGAGAGGTCGCGAGAGCCCGATCGGTCGTCCGATCCGCCATCGGCGCCGGAAACGGGACCGTAGGGAGGCCGTAGAGCCCCGTTCGGGATCGGGTTGGCATCAGAGGCCGGGGGGACCGGGGTGTCTGTAGCGGCCTCCGCGGTCGGTGCGCTGTAG
>JBJMLO010000015.1:0-183365 GCA_045805265.1 Actinomycetota bacterium | reverse complement strand
ATCAGTGGTCAGGCCGGGCCGGATACCCTCGTCGATCTCCGCCGTGCGCACCCACTTGCGAAGCGTCTCCGCCGACATCCCGAACTTCTCTGCAATCGAGGTGATCGCGCCCCATTGCGAGTGGTGCGCCTCCCGGTGCTCGAACACCAGGCGGACAGCCCGCTCACGCAGCTCCTGCGGGTACCTCCCAGGTCTGGTCATGGCTCCATCCTCCACTCACGAGTTGGAGCCTCCAAGGAACCCGGGGCGGTTCAAGATGGTGAAGGATCCCTTTGCGTCTCGCGCTTGCTCAAAGGTCGTCACCGTTCCGAACGAGCTTGGGGCTCTTGCCGTGGTCGGGACAGACGGTGGCCTCGACCTTGGGCCGAGCTTCTCGTTCGATGCCGTCGAGAGCCATCTTCTTGATCTCATCCTCGGCGTTCGGGTTCCAATGAAATTCCACTTCAACTTTCCTTCCTGATTCTCCTCGGACGATCCCAGTATGCTCTTGCACTTGGGGACAGACTCGGGGGCTCCTCGCCCTTTCCTGCGGGTGTCCACACCGCTCGCACCGGAAGCTGTCGAGCGAGATCCTTGCCCCGACGCATCGTCGCACGCGGGAGTGACGTGAAGCTCCCAGCCCTATGAGTCTTCGGAATTCGCTTCGCCAGCCAGGAAAGCGAGCATCAGCAGGACAAGAGCCACAATCAAGGTGAGTACCACCACGAGGAGGGCAGCCCGTTTGGACATATGGACAATCGCTGGGAGCGTCCAGCCGACTGCTATGACGACAAGCATCGCCACTTGGAGGACGAGCTTCCTGCCTCTGGGTGCCTGTGGGAGAAACGTCACGGCGTCCTCGTGACGCTACTACCTTCAGGCTCAGTGGCTCAACTGCGTCCTCTCGCTCGGTTTCGGCCACCTCAGCCCATCTCATCGGGATCGGACCGCCCGAGGTCGTAGTGCCCGCCCGGTCCGATTTGTCGCACTAAGCCGAAGGCGGGAAGCTGGGTTCACGGAGCCCGATGTCGTCAAGGGTCGCGAGATCCTGGACGGTCGGCGCCAGCTTGACGTACCTCATGCTCGCACCGTACTCGCCGGATCGGCAAAGGCTCGATTGTGCCCACACCACGGGGCATGGGTTGGCGATCCGGGCGACCCCTTCATCACTGGGTACAAGGCCCTCGCGGCGACCCGTGTCCACGGCTACGATACAGGCCTCATGAACCGAGAACGCATGAGGGCATGGGTCGAGGCCCATCGTTGGTGGTCGGCCACGCTCACCGCCCTTGGGGTGGCGGTCACGATGGCCCTGCTGGCTTTCGTGCCAGCGTTGCCCAGCGGAAGGATCGCGGTCTTGATTGGTGGCGGGGTTCTCGCCGTGGCCACCTTCCTCGTGTGGGCCATCGTGGTTCCGAGACTGGTGCGACACACGGCCACAGGGGTTCCCGACGATGAGCCGTGGCAACGTGGGATCGAGATGGGCATGGGCTGGACTTTCCTCGTCGGTGGTCTGATTGTCGCGGTGGGGACCGCTGCCATGGTCGTCCTGATCGCCGCCGTTGGCCTCTGGTCATTCTGGCCCGCCATGGTTGGCTTGAGCATTTGGACCATCGTGGGGATCAATAGCTTCCGACTCGGGCGGAAGTTCCTCCACTCTGACACCGTCCACGGAGACAACTGACCTCTCGTGCTGGGAGTCTCGTGAACAGGGTAGAACCCTCACCATGGCGTCGCACGAGGAACGCAGATGGAAGTGGCTGCGTGGTCGCCTCACCAATCCGCCGCTCACTCCGGGCACCTATTGGATGGCCGACCACTTCTGGCCTGGTGTCATCGTCTCAGCCCTGCTCGGGTTCGGTGCGTTCTTCGGAGTGGTCGCCGTATGGCAGCACGAGTGGCTGCGCGGCACGATCCTGGCGTTGTTCTGGGGGAGCCTCCTCTCTCTGCACTGGATTCGCGCCCGCGTGGTCGTCCACCGGGCTCGCCAGCACGGCACCCCAGGCGAGTAGTTGGGCCGTGCATCATTGCGGACCCGGGTGCCATCAAATCACCCGCCGGTAACATGGCATATCTCCCGAGCTTCACGACCACCGGTGCCGATGCGCGGACCCATGCTTCCGTGCGAAGACTGGCGTCGGTGTCGATGATCAGTTCGTAGTCTCAGTTCTCCAGGACGTTACGTGGTGGTTGGCACCGAGCACGACGCCGACCTGATGTTTGCGCGGCCCGTCAAGGCTTGGGGCACAGTGAGGCGACATAAGTTCACGACGATCAGGCTCGTCACTCGCGGGTACCACTCTGGAAAGACCTAGGGAAACAACTGATCTCTCGTGCAGCCCCAGGTTCTCGTGCAGAACAGCCTAGTGTGGGCGAGCCACCTTCGTGAAATAGTGATGGGGCCATGTCTCAGTTTGGCTTTCGCCTCTTCCAAAGGATCACCGCAGTCATCGCGGCCAAGGCGGCGAGGCGAACGGCGATCTGCCACCACCGAAGGGGTCGGAGGAACGTAAGGGCTAGCAGGACGATGATGCAGAGCCAAAACACCGCCTGAGCCCACCAAGAGCGCAGCCAGACCGCCGCGGGACGGGCCATCGGCAGTCAGTCTAGATTTCCGAGGGGCGGGGGTTCAAACTGGGACACCTGCTGCCATGTGTGAGTGCCATGACGACCGGCCAGAGAGTGGCCCATGAGCCGATTGCACTTCGATGGTCGCAGTGCTACGGAGGGAACTGTTCGATGTCTCGGACGCCGGGTTTTATTCGAGCCTCCATGATCCACTGCTTGAACGTGGCTACTTCTCGCCGGGCCTCCTGCTCAGATTCAAAGCCGCCAGCCGAGTAGACGACATAGCCGGGGCCTTGCATGAGGCCTTGGACCAGCAGCCAGGAATAAGGCTCGCTGATGTGCCGAATGGCTTCTTTGTCTCCGGGGCGCACCCCCTTGACGATGACGAATCTCAGCCGGCCCACCATGGCCCTGGATGCTAACGCGCTCCTCACTAGGTAGCGTCTGAGTTTGATCAGTCTCGGACCTGGTGGAGCTTCCACTTGACAATCAGGGCGGCGGCGACCGCAACTCCGACTCCAAACAGCCTGAACCAGAGCCTCTGCGACCCGAGGATCAGGGCGAGGATCACCCCCAGCGCGGCGGTAGCAGCAGCCAGCCAGAACCAGAACAAGGGCGGTTGTCGCCAATCGCCAGCCATCGGATCAGTCTGACCGCTTGGGGCGCGAGCCGCCGGTGGAATCGCCGTTTGACTGACGCCGCTCGCGTCGCTCCCGCCTCTTGGCATGCCGCTCTTCACGCCGCCAGAAGATGCTGAAGTACGTGATGATCTCCCCAGATCAGCGGTTCTGCCACTCTGGGTCGCGGCTCGCCGCGAACAGGTCGAGGGCATGCTGTCGCTGCTGGGCAGACTCGTTCACCGTCTCGACGCTCTGGAACGGTAATGCAACCTTCAGCGGTGCCTTGCGGTGACCGCCGGAATCGTACTTACCGTCCCACATCAGTTCGACCAACGAGTACTCCTCGGCTCTAAGGGGGTTGGGTTCGAGCCGGGCATCGAGTCGAAAGCACCGATGCCGATACCCGACGCGAGGCAGCACCGCTCCCGGACGTGACTCCTCCACCCCGCACCGAGGGCGTCAACGAGGGGGTCTCCTCCTGCGGCGACTGACCGATGTAGTACGCCAGTCGGAGCCGCCACCGGCCGGTCGCGGGCCGCGCCCAACTGGGTCACCTCTTGCTACTCAGGGCTCCCCCTATTCCGAGTCAGAGATTACCTGGCCAAGTGCTGCGAGTCATCATCGGTCCCTAGCCCCTCGGCCTTGCTGAGACCCGCTCGCTGCGTGGCACACTCGACGTGTGAAGCCCTATCTCCTCATCGACGTGGACGGCGTCATCAACGTCTTCCGCCAGGATGCTCCATCGGATGCCGATGACCAGGTCTTCGAGGCCGAGGGCTTCTGGATCCGAGTGCCCCGGGGGATGCAGGAGCGGTTCGAGCGGCTGGAGGCAGCCTTCGAATGCGTCTGGGCCACGACGTGGGAGGACGCCGCTCCCGGGGTCATCGGAGAGCACCTGGGATTCGGGCGCGAGTGGCCTGCTATCCCGATGGGTCTGGAGGCGATACTCCGACATGGAAGCTTTCGCCCGTGCAGTGGTGCGATCAGCAGGCGGCCGGCCGTCCGGTTGCATGGGTGGACGATGATCTTGAATTTGACGCCGAAGAGTGGGTGAAGCATAGGGGTCGGACTCTCCTGGTCCACACTCGGGACGACGAGGGGCTCACTGACGAGCAGACTGAGGAACTCCTGAGATGGGCGGAGACCGATGCATGGAACTCGGACGGGTGATCTGGAAAAACGAATCTGCTCGCTAACGCTCCCGGGGCCGGAGAAGCTTGGCCACTTGAGTGACTGTCAGCTTCGGCAGATCCCCCACAACGATGTCGTCCACTAGTTCGGCCATGGGAACATCAGATAGGTCCGCCCCGGTCGCGCTCAGGGGACAACGAAGACAACTCCCCAGAAGATAAAGACGATGGAGTCAGTGCCCCCTGGCACCCTGCCTCGCCTGACGAACGCGAACCGCCACCGGTCTCGCGAGGCACGCAGCCGCGCAACCCGAATTGAAGTCTCGATGGATGAACCGGACCGTCGTAGCACGTCGAAGACCTGGTGCAGGTCGCCGTGACGGAGGGCCTCCGTCCGCCTCTCTGTCCACCAGAGCTTCATCGCGAAGAACATCACCCACCGACGCATGACCGGCGCATCGGCGGGACGATGCAGATGGATGAACTGGTACAGGCGCTCCCCACCCTGCTCCTCAAGTCTTCGCGCCCATGATCCATTGCAGTCGCGGCACAGAAGGTTCCGGATCTTCGCATCGGCCAAGTTCACCTTGCGGACCGGCTCCCCCTCGACGGGGTCGTGCTCCCATAGATCGAGTTCCTTGTACCAAGGATGGGTGCGCAGCCGGGGCCTCAGTTCAGTCGGGGCTACCCCATGATCCTTGAGAAGCACCCGTCCGATCACGAGATGGATTAGATGCTCCCACGAGGTCGGCTTCTCTTCGCCGCAGCCGTTGCAGATCATCGCCCGGCTTCTCGGTTAGCTGCTGAGTGCCAGCCGCTCGGCTGCCGCACCCACGCGATGCAGGAAGTAAAACGCACTCTTCCTAATCTCGCGCCTTGCCGTCTGCATCTCCTTGATCGCGCTTCCGGCCATGTGAGCGGCGGGCACACCGGACGCCATGGTGGCGGTCATTAGACCAGACAGCGAGATCACATTGCCGTGCGCGATGCCGATGACACCGCCAGCCTCCACTAGCAGGGCCTTGAGATCACCCAGGGCAACCGATTTCACCTCTTGAAGGAATCCGTGCTCAGCAAGGCCTTCGCGAATGTCGGCCAACGCAGGCTCCACGCGCTGCCTCCAAGCGTCCTGCACCTCCACCGCGAACCCCTGATCGAAGGACCGCGTCTGGAACTCGCGGGCCATAGAGACCATCTCAGAGCGGAAACGCGCAAGAGGGTTCGCAAGCCTGTCGCGGAGGTCTAGTACCTCATCCATCGGCAACTCGGTGAAGTACGGCAGGAAGCTCATGAAGTCGGCAGCCGTGTGGATCTCCGAGCTTCTCCTGGACGCCACCGCCGAAGGGTTGAGCCTGGACTCTCGCTCCAAAATGCGGACCAGCCCGGCGGACGACGCGTCGAGGAGGGGGAAGGTGCTGCCCTCGGTCAGCATCTCGATCACCCGGGCGAGGAATTCGCTGAGCATGTCGTCGGTCAAGTCGGAGCGGCGGTCCCCAACAGCGGCTCTCACGGAATCGGCGATTACCCCTCTCGTGCCTCCACCAGCCATGTCGGCCACATCCACAGCCCCCGACTTCACGGCGACGAGGAGTTCGGTGGCCGCCGTTGTCTCGATGATCTGTTCCATGGCCTCCTGCATCGGGCCATTCCAGATCTTGGACATCTCGTCTACCGCCTGGGAGTACCCGTCCATGGCTGCTTTGTCCCCGGTCATAGACAGGACTTGGCGCAGCAGCCGAGGGTCTAGCGCGAGGATGCTTCGAAGCTGCGCAAACGTGTCGGCATCAACATTGAGTTGCCCCCTCAAATGGGGGACGGCATCGATCAGGTCGAGAGACATGATGAAGCGTGTTCGCGGATCAGTTACCTCGCCGAGCTTCAACACCTGGTTCACCAACGAGGCGGCTGGCGAGTAGATCGTCACCTGATCGGCGTATAGGAGGGCTGGCTTGATCAGGGACGCTGCGCCAGCGAGATCTCCTTCGGCGTGGACGACCTTCACGTGGACGAGAGGATCGGCACGCTTAGTTCTTCTGGACTTTCTGTGGCGATCCCTACTCTTCTTGCCCATCGTAGTGCCCTCCTGCCCAGACGGTCTCGGGCTGGGGAAGGAGGCCACGCCTGAGCACACCCAGGGTAGCAGGGCATGGGACATGAACTACAGACGTGTGATTACCGAGAGGCCGTTGCGCTGACTCTCCCGCTCTGGGTACAGCTTGCATGCTTCTGGACGATGCGTGAGGCTGAGCATTGTGAGCACTGAGCATTTTATCGATGACGACCCCGGCTACCTCAAGTGGCTCAGCGAAAACCCGGACGGCTACGTGGTCAACAGCCATCGAACGCCCAGACCCGTCTACGTCGTCTTGCACCGGGCCACCTGCAAGTCGATCTCGGTTCTTCCGGCTGGGGGCCGATACTGGACAGACGGCTACAGGAAGACCTGCGATAAGAGCAGGCCACCGCTCGACCGCTGGGCTGTGAGCTTGGGCGGCACGCTCTCAGCAAACTGCGCGTGCAACCCTTGAAGGAGCCGTGGTCCGCGAAGCCATCTGACCCTGGGGATCTGGCGATCATCACCACTGCCGTGCAGGGCATCCTGCGCGACCCCGAGACGCCTGGAAGGATCAAGCGGTACTTCGATCCCCAGGGCGGCTTCGCGGGAGCGTGGTTCGAGCGGCTCGACCCATACGCGCACGGTACGAACGACATCGGCAGCAATGACATCCTCGCCGTCACGCTGCTCCACGTTGCGGTACCCGCCCAAGGTGTGAGGAAGCTTCTCTACGACCCAGGCGTCCAACGAGAAGTCTCCGTCAGGCTCTCGCCCAAACCCGCGAGGTGACCCGGAACTTCGTGAGGGAGATGCTTCAGACCTCTTCATCTGAGGCAGAGCCGGATTCACCAGCAGGTGGGTCCTGGAACGCGGTGAGTGCGCAGCCGGTGCGCGAGATGCCAGAAAGCCCCGGGTGATCGGAGGAAGAATAGGGAAACGGCGGGAGGTCGGGATTCTGCCTCTGACCAGGCAGTTCTCTCGTTCACGCTGGTGGGCGCTGCTGGGTTCGAACCAGCGACCTCTCGCTTGTAAGGCGAGCGCTCTTCCGCTGAGCTAAGCGCCCGTGAGGTTGGGTTCCTCCGCGTCGGCGTCGGCGGCCTGTACCTCGCCGCAAGCGCGGCACACGACCTCGCCGAGCATGACTGAGAGCCGGGTCGAGCCGCACCGCACGCATCGGTCCAGGCCTGCGTCCCAGTCGGCGCGGTCCTGCTGGCACGCCGGGCACACCAGCACCTGGCGTCCCCCCGTCGCCGCCCGGGCCCACGGGCGGGACCGCTTGTCCGGGTCGTACGTGGGGCGTCCGCACAGGTAGCATCCGGTGCGCTGCGGCCCGGACTCCTCGTCTCGGCTCACGGCCACAGCATAGGACCGCACGGGAGGCGCGAATGCCCCACGAGACGATCACGTACGACGTGGCCGACAGTCTGGCCACGATCACGCTGAACCGCCCGGACAAGCGCAACGCGATGAACGCCGCCATGTTCCGGGAGCTCGGCGATGCGGCAACCACCGCCGCCGGGGATCAAGGCGTCCGTGCGGTCCTGGTCCGCGGCGAGGGGCCGAGCTTCTGCGCCGGCATCGATCTCAGCTCGTTCCCCGACCTGTTCGGCAAGCCGGCCCGCGAGCTCCGTGAATTCGTCGCGCTCGCCCAGCGGCCGTTCGCCGTGCTGGCCTCGATGCCCAAGCCCACGATCGCGGCGGTGCGCGGGCACGCCCTGGGCGCTGGCTGCCAGCTGGCGATCGCCTGCGACCTCCGGATCGCCGCCGACGACGCCCAGTTCGGCATCCTCGAGCTGAACTTCGGCATCATCCCCGACCTCGGCGGGAACTCCCGGCTCACGGCCCTGGTCGGCCCCGCCCGGGCCAAGGAGCTCATCTGGACCGGTCGGCGGTTCGACGCCCGAGAAGCCGACCGCTTCGGTGTCGTGACCCGCGTGGTCACGCCGGGCGACCTGGACGGCGAGGCCAGCGCTCTCGCCGCTGCCCTCATCGCCCGCGCGCCGGTGCCGGTTCGCCACGTGAAGGCGCTCGTCGACCGGGCGTCGCGCGAGCCGCTCGACGCGCTCATGGCGGCGGAGATGGACGCGCAGATCGAATGTCTGTCGAGCGACGACCACCGCGAGGCCGTGGCCGCCCATCTCGAGCAGCGGGAGCCGAGATTCCAGGGTCGGTAGCCCCAAGGCCGCCCCGGCGCGGCAGTCGTGCGGCGTCCTGGGTCATCGCCGCCGTGTTCCTGACGTCCTGCGTGGGCGGAGCCGGCACGCGGCACTCCTCGCGCCCGGCCACGGGTCCGCCAACGCCTCCGCCGAGCGCGACCTCGGCCGTCCCGACGACGCCGCCACCCCCGCCCGACCGCAACATCCCAACCAGGCTGCCGGGCACCCGACTGGCGTCCGCGGCGACCGTGGCGGCGGCCCGGCGCCACCTGAAGCACATCGTGTTCCTCGTGAAGGAGAACCGGACCTTCGACACGTACTTCGGCCGGTTCCCCGGGGCCGACGGCGCGACGACGGGCCTGCGGTGCGACGGCTCCCGGGTTCCGCTCCGCCGCGCGCCCGACCACACGCCGGACGTCAACCACAGCTTCGTGGCCGGCATCCGGGCGGTGAACGGCGGGAAGATGGACTGCTTCGATCACCTGGCGAACGGCACCGAGCTGCAGTCATACGTCCAGGAGCGCCAGAGCCAGATCCCCGCCTACTGGGCGTGGGCCGAGCGGTACACGCTGGCCGATCGATTCTTCAGCTCGATCTACGGTCCGACGGGCCCGGAGCACCTGTGGACCGTGGCCGCGCAGTCCGACCGGTTCGTCGGCCTGGAGGAGCCCACGGAGTACGGATCCAACGGGATCGCGCGGGAGTACTGCGACGACCGGCAGGAGCGCTCCAAGTCCTTCCGCAAGCTCACGCCGTCCGAGAGCCGGCGGGTGTTCGTCCTGGAGCAACGGGCCCGGCTCGGACCGGTGGGCGAGTACCTGGTCCACCGATGGCCGTGCTTCGACGTCAAGACGCTCCCCGACGAGCTTGCCGCAGGGCACGTCCCCTGGCGCTACTACCGGGGCGACAACGACTACGTCAACCCGCTCCGGGAGATCCGCCACATCTGGTTCGGACCCCTCCACCGGTTCCTCGCGAAGGAGCCGGAGTTCGTGCCCGACGCGCTGGCCGGCCGGCTGCCTGCAGTGTCCTGGCTGACCCCGCCGCTCCGGCTGTCCGACCATCCGCCGGGGAGCGTCTGCGAGGGCGAGAACTGGACGGTGCGAGCCATCGACGCCGTGATGCGGAGCCCGGAATGGAAGAGCACCGCCATCGTGCTCGCGTGGGACGACTTCGGCGGCTTCTACGACCACGTGCCGCCGCCGCACACCGACGTCTACGGGCTGGGGCCGCGCGTACCCGCGATCGTGATCTCGCCGTGGGCGAGGCGGGGCTTCGTCGACTCGTCCACGCTGGAGTTCTCGTCGATGCTGCGCCTGGTCGAGCGGATCCACGGGCTGCGCACGCTCGCGCCGCGGGATCACGTGGCCGGGGACATGCTCGAGGCGTTCGACTTCACACGGAAGCCGAGGCCGCGCCTGATCCTCCCGGAGCGGGACTGCTCGAACGTGCGGTGACGGGCTACGGCGGCGTGCCGGTGCCGGTGGCCCACTGGGCGCCCGCCGGGTCCCGGAAGTCCACGACCGTGTCCCCCCGTTGCAGCGCGTGCACCAGCCGATCCATCGCGCCGGCCCCCTCGACGTCGGTGGCGACGGCCGACAGCGTGTAGAACTCGCCGTCACCCTCCGGCTCCCATCCCGTGGAGTACGCGCGGAGCTCGAACCCGCCCACGTCGTCGTCCTCCTCGACCAGCACGTACTCGATGTGCTCGAGGTTCACCAGCTCGTCGTCCTGGGTGCGGATCCACATGACGGCCCCTCTTCTGCAACAGGCCGGCACGGCGAGCGCGACGACGCCCGCCGCGGACGGCGGTGTCCGGCGTTCGGTCCCGGCGATGCTAGCCCAGCCGGCCCGACCGATCGACCGCCACCACGCGGGCCGAGGTGCCCGAGCGGGTCTCCTCCACCGTCTCGCCCCGGAGGCGCTCCACGATCCCCGGATCGTCGAGCTCCGCGGGGACGAGCAGCAGGTCGGCGCGCTGGGTCGCGGCGAATTCCAGGAATGGCCCGGCACCGTGCTCGGACGCGAGGCGTCCCCAGGCGTCGACGCCGGCCGACCGGGCCTGGGCGACCCGCTCCGCCAGCGGGTGGTGGCCCTGCGTCTCCAGCTCTTCCGGCGACAGCAGCGCCGGGACCTCTTCGCCGACCCCCTCCGCGGAGAGCTCGCTGGCGACGGGCTCGCGGAACGCCGACGCGCTGGTCGAGTCGTACAGCAGCAGCCGCGCACGCTTCTCCCGGGCGAGGTCGATCCCGGCCCGGATCACGTGGTCGTAGGCGCCGCCTTCGTCCACGAAGGCCGCGATGCAGCTCGGCGTGAGCGTCCTCGTGTCCATGGACCAGCCCTACCCGGCCCCGGGGCCGTGAAACGGGGATGCTCGCTACGCTTGCCGGGATGCGCGCCGGCCGGTTCGTCGTCGATCCCGCGGTCTTCCGGCGGCTTCCCGGGATCCGCGTCGCCACCGCGGTCGCGCTCGGCATCGGCGAGCCCCTCACCGACGTCGACGCGGAGCTGGGCGACGCGTGGCGCGGGGCCGCGGCGGCGGCCGCGCCGTACGGGAATGCCCAGTCCCACCCGCGGGTGGCGCCGTGGCGGACGGCCTTCCGGTCCATGGGCGTCCACCCGCGCGGGTTCCCGAGCTCGATCGAGGCGCTGCTGCGGCGGGCGATGAAGGGCGGCGAGCAATTCCGGATCCTTCCTCTGGTCGACCTGTATCACGCCGTCTCCCTGCGGAACCTCACGCCGGCCGGCGCCTTCGACCTCGGCGCCGTCCGCGGCGACGTGGAGCTGCGGCCGACGCGCGAGGGTGACCGGTTCACCGCGCTGGACGCCGACGAACCGGAGGTCGTGCCGCCCGGCGAGGTCGCGTACGCCGACGGACCGGTCGTGCTGACCCGCCATCTGGTGTGGCGCCAGGCCCGCGAGGGGCTGGTCCGGCCGGAGACCGGGGACGTCATCGTGTTCTCCGAGGTCCTCGGGGAGCTGGAACCGGAGCTCGCGACCAGGGTCCACGACGACCTCCGCGGCTCGCTCGCGCGGGTGTTCCGTCCGGAGCGGCTGGTCACTGCCGTCGTCGACGAGGACTCGCCCGAGCTGGCCTGGTAGGACTCGTGGAAGGAGCGCGGGCCGAGGCCGCACTCCGGCGGCGCCGTTCCCGGAGCCACCCGGCCACCCAGCCGACCAGCACGCCGCCGAGCCCCCATCCCACGCCGAGCTCGATGGCGTCGAACGGCTGGGGCCCGTACCGCAGATACCCGGAGCCGGCGTAGCTGACGGGCCCCTTGAACCGGACGGTGACGATCGACAGCACCAGCGCCGCCATCAGCATCCCCGTGAACACCAGCCCCGTCATGCCGGCGACCAGCGCCCCCTCCCGCCGGTCCCCGACGCCCGCCGTGCGCACGCCGCGGACGGTGCCCGCGGCGACGGCGATCACGGGGACGAGGAGGAACAGCCAGAAGGCGGCGGACGGCGGACCCAGCTTCGGGAGCCCCCAGTAGATATCGCGCGCCGCCAGCTGATGGCTGGGAGCGCGCGTGTAGCTGAGGACGCAGTACGGGGCGGCGCCGAAGGAGCCCGACATCTGGACGCACGCACCGAATGCGGGGGCCAGCGCCCACAAGGCGGCGTTGGGCAGCGCGAGGACGGCCAGCGCTGCCACGCCCAGGCCGGCGACGGGACCGGCCGCGAACGCGTCCGAGGCGTACTGGGCGGTGTCGCCCATCCGGACCACCGCGACCACGACGACGCCGGCCAGCGCGAGGACCACGCCCACCGCGAGCGTGCGCGTGGCCCCCGCGAAGGCCCCCTCCCACCGCCGGCCCCACCGGTCGGATTCCCACCACTCCGAATGCCAGGCGCCGTCGGGCCCCGAACGGACGCCGCCCACGAAGCCGGCCACGGCCCCCAGCAGCAGCGGCCACCCCAGGGACGCCACGTGGGAGGCGTGCACCGTGACCGGCGGCATCCCGGCGAAATGCACCCGCACGTGGGCGAGCCAGGCCAGCCCCCACGTGACCAGGGCGTAGGGAACGGCGACCTGCATTCCCCGCAGACCGCGATCCCGGGGCCGACCTCCGGCCACCTCCGCGACGTCGCCCCCGGCCTTCGCGAGGAGCCACAGCAGGAGCGCGGTCCCGCCGACGAGGGCCAGGCCCACGACCGCGTCCACCGCGTAGCCGCCGGGCATGGCCAGCGGGATCTCGGCGTGATGCGGGAGCTGGAGTGGGCTCATCTGCGCCCCGAAGCCCACGTGGTGGAACAGCAGGAACAGGAGGATCCCGCCGCGCGCCGCGCCGCCCGCGTCGAGGCCCGGCACCCCGCCGCCCGCGAGCACCAGGAACGAGATGGCCTCGCCGAGGACCAGCCCGACCCCAGCGACCCCGAGGGACCCGCGCAGGGCCCGGGCCCAGCCCCGGCGGGCGGCGGCCGCTCCGGCTGCCGCGCCCGCCTCGAGCGGCGCGACACCCTGCGCCGCACCCGGCGAGCGCGAGTCCCGCATTTCCGGTCATCGTAGTCGCGACACCGGTGGGGCCGCCGGGCGTGACGGGGGCCCCTGCGAGCCCTCCAGGAGGGGCCCGGAGGGGCTACGCTGTCGGGCTACGAACCTGCACCACCGGGCGTCGTGCCTCGCTGCGGAGCCGCGAGCGGAAGCCGGCCCGGAGAGCGGCGCGGAAGGGAGACGAGCAGTGGCCGACGAGACGGCAGCCCAGGCCGGGGGGAACGGCGGGGGCGGGGACGGGGGAAGCTTCGAGCTCCGCAGCTACGACTCGCCGAAGGCGCTCGCCGAGGGCCTCACCGCCAACTGGACCGAAGCGGTGGCGGCGCTCATCGAGGGCGACGTCGAGGGGCACGTCCGCGAGCGGCTCAACGACCCGAAGCTCGCGGACGACATCGCCGAGACCGTCAAGGACAAGTCGGTCTCGGAGGACACCCGGCTGTTCCGCGTGATCCTTCGACTGGATCCCCGCGAGGACCGCGAGTTCATGGGATACGAGCCCAACGAGGGCGGCCTCTCGGAGCTCGCCGCCGAGGTGGATGGTCCCTTCCCGACGTGGTCGGCCACCGGCGCCCTGCGGATCATGTACACGGACCGCGTCCTGTCGATCTACGCCGACGCCACGAAGACCAGGCGGCTCCACGAGCTCGACGACCGGTGGCACGAGGAGTTCGACACGTGGGGCAGGCTCGTGGGCCGGAGCCAGGACGCCGGAGGCCCGGACGTGTTCGCGGCGTCCGCATGGCGGACGCGAGCCAAGATCCTGCGGGGGCTACTCGACACGAAGGACGAGGAGCCGCTCCGGGCGAAGGCGCGCGAGGCGGCGAAGAAGCCGACGGTGGTCGACTGGACCAGCGACGCCGCTCCCATCGACCGGGCCGGGATCGGAACGCTGCTCGCCTGCTCCGACCTGGAAGACGCGGCCGGCATCTACGACGCGTCCCGCCGTGCCGAGCGCAAGGACGCAGCATCCCGGCGGCGCCGGGGCATCCTCGGCGGCGTGGCGGTTGTCGTGCTGCTGGTCGGCGTGGTCGTCGGGATCATCGCATTCACCAGCACCAGCCCCACGATCGGGATCAATTTCGCCACAGCCACACCCACACCCACGGCGACCGCCGTGGCGAGCATCGACCCCAGCACCGCCACGGTCATCGGGACGGCCACCCTGACGAAGGCCACGCCCCTGCTGAAGGACGCGGATGCCGGATCCACCGTGGTCCAGCAGTTGAAGAAGGACACGAGGGTCTACCTCATCTCCCACGACACGCACGGGTTCTACCTGATCAAGGTGGCCGGCCAGGAGACGCTCGTCGGCTACATCGACAAGAACGTGGCGAACGTCATCTGCCCGGTGCAGTGCGGCTAGCGACCGACGCCGGCTGAGCTACAGCCCGGCCGCGGCGGCCGCCGTCGGCCCGCCCACGATCGGGAGTACCAGCGCCGACGGGTGGCTCGCGTCGTGGAGGACCGTGTTCACCGCTCGTTGCGCGTCGCTCACCGCCCACCAGGTGTTCGACGACATCACCGCGACGCCGATCCGGTGCCCGGCCTTCACGACCCAGTCGTTGTCGATGAAGTCCACCGTGGCCTGATACGTCTGCCCGGGTGTGAGGTCATGGCCCTGCTCGAGCCCGTTGCGGTACCGCGCGTTCAGGAACCCCCGGGACATCGTGCACGCCTGCACGGACGAGGCGAACGTGCACAGCGACGCGGTGGTCGTGACCGGAGGTCCCAGGTCGAACAGCACCGGCGTGAAGTGGGTCGACGTGGCGAGCGTCGAGGCGAACAGGTCGAGCGACGGCTTCCCCGCCATCCGGATGTCGCGCTTCAGCGGCGGCGTGACGTACCACAGCACCTGCCCGTTCCCCGGATGGTCGAGGAGGTTCAGGGCATCGGATTCCTTCATGGTCCCGCTGTCCGCGTACGTCTCGGACCCCTCGGCGGTTCCGGGCAGGACCCCCGACAGCCGCTGGTCCGGATGCAGGTACAGCGGCACGTCCGCGGTGCCGGGCGGGGGCCACGAGGCGTCCCGGTGGATCACGGCGTCGTTCGTCTTCGAGATGAGGACGGGCTGCTTCTCGACGTTCGTCGCGTAGCCGTACAGGAAGTGGTCGAACCAGGCATGGAGCAGCAGCGGGAAGTTCATCTCCGGGTCGACGCCGCCGTGCGCGCCCTGGCCCATGACCAGCATCTTGAACGGGACGCCCTCGTCGGCCTTGGTCCTGGGGTTGTCAGCGGGCACCGAGTCGAACCACATCGTCGACTCCGAGTGCTTCACGTTGTAGTCACGCCACCCGCCCTGGACCAGGACGGAGATCTCCTGTCCGTCGGGCACCGCCAGGTTGGACGCGCCGAGCGTGTAGTCGCGGTCCTTCCAGAACTGGTCGTAGTCCGGGTTGGCCGAGTATCCGGCCTCGGTGTGCGCGGCCTTGTCCTCCGGGCACGCCCGCTCGGCCAGGCGGTTCACGTAGTCCATGGGGTCGTCCGGGTTGGCCGGCGGGATCGCCCCGAAGCCGAAGTCGAACCCGACCGGGGTGTCCAGCCCCTCCTCGTCGATGATCACGCCCTGACGCTGCGCGGGGTCCATGATGAAGTACCGGATCCCGCCGAAGTACGCGTAGCCGTACCAGTGGGCGATGGCCACCTCGGGGACGATCGTCGCCAGGTGGGGCGGGTTCGCCGCGGCCGCCTCGTTCGCGGTGGTCCCGTCGTAGGACCCGCCGATCATCCCCACCTTGCCGTTGGACCAGGGCCGGGTGCCCAACCACTCCACAAGGTCGTAGGCGGAGGCGCGCTCCTGCAGGCCGCCGTAGTCCCAGCACCCGCCCGAGTTCCCCGTTCCCACCACGTGCGCGACGGCCCGCGCGTACCCCTTCGGGACGTAGGACGCGGCCAGATCGTCGTCGGCGCCGCCTCCCAGCGCCGCATACGGCGTGTACGTCAGGATGACGGGGACCCGCGTTCCCGCCGGGACGTCGGGCCGGACGACCTCGACGAACACCTGCCCGCCGCGGGTCGGGATCATGGAGTCCTCGGCCGGCAGCGCCGTGTACCGGTCGGTGGTGACCGGCGTCAGCGGCGGCGGCTTCGCGAGGGCCGCGGCGGTGGCGTTCCCGGGGGTGGCAACCCCCGTGGCCGAGACCAGGGCGAGCACCGCCCCCGCGGATACCGCGGCTCGGGTCCGCCGACGCGGTCCCGTCAGGTGCAGCCCCGCTCGAATCCGCGAGCGCGAACGGTGGTGTGAAGCGGCGGTTCCGGACATCGGCACGTCCCCCTCCCGGTGGAATTCGACGGTGGTATCCCCTTCCGGGCGCCCGAATATGCACGTGGGGACGCGATTGCGGCCGAGCGGAACTGGTGTGGCCACCCCCCGCCGCGGGAAGGCTCGAACGGACCGGCCCGAAAACGACGGGGAGGAACTCGACATGAGCGACATCACCGTGACCGAGCTCGGAGATCTCCGCTACGGCGTGGAGGTCTCCGAGGGCGAGAGCGCCAGGAGCTCCCACACCGTGACCGTCCCGCAGGAGCTCCTCGACGACCTGCAGCTCACCGAGGGCGACGCCGAGCGCCTGGTGTGGGAGTCGTTCCAGTTCCTGCTGGAGCGGGAGAAGCCGACGCAGATCCTTCGCGAGTTCTCGCTGGACGAGATCGAGCGGTACTTCCCGGGATACCGATCCGAGATCCTCCCCCGGGTGACCGCCTAGCGCCGCCCGCCGCCGGGCGCTCCGCCTCGCCGACGGGCCCGCCGGCCGCGCCGCGGATCCCGGCTCCTTCCCCGCGGGGTCATGCGATCCACCGCGACGCCGGCGGCGGAGCCCCGGCCCGGAGCCGGCGCCCGGCCGCGGCGAGCCGGCCGACGGCCTCCTCCAGAAGGTCCCGAGGCTGGGTGAACGGCAGCCGGACGCGCCGGTCGAGGGTCCCGCCGACACCGAACGTCGGGCCGGGCACGATCCGCACGCCCTCCGCCTGGGCCGCCTCGGCCAGCGCTTCGGCCTCCGGCCGCTCCAGCTCGGCCCACAGGCACAGCCCTCCCCGGGGAACGGTGAACTGCCACCCCGGGAGGTCCCGGCCCAGGGCTGCCACCAGCGCGTCGCGCCGCGTGGTGAGCAGGGCCCGCCGCTCGGTCAGCACGGCGCCACTCGCTCCCAGGAGGTGCTGCGCCACCAGCTGTTCGAGGGCCGGCGACGCCAGGTCGACCGCCGCCCGGGCCCGCGACAGACGCCGGGCCAGCGGCTCGACGCAGCGGATCCACCCCACGCGGAGCCCGCCCCAGAACGCCTTGCTCATCGAGCCGACAGTGATCACGCCCTCGTCCTGCGCGGCCATCGGCGACGGCATGCGCCGCCACGGCTCGAGGTCCAGCAGCGCGAAGGTCTCGTCGACCACGAGGTGCGTGCCCGCACGGCCGGCCGCGGCGACGACCACGGCGCGCTCGGCGTCGCCCATCAGGAACCCCGTGGGGTTCTGGAAGTCGGGGATCAGGTACGCCAGGCGGGGCACGCCCTCCCGGAACCGGGCGGCGATCGTCTCGACGTCCCAGCCGCGTTCGGCCACCGGGGCCGGCAGGAACCGCACGCCGGCCCGGCGCATGGCCTCCAACGCGTTCGGGTAGGTGGGTTCCTCGACGAGCACCGGATCGCCGGGGGCCACCAGCACGTCGAGCAGCAGCGCCAGCGCGTGCTGCGCGCCGGCGGTGACCACGATCTGGTCCGGATCCGTGGGGAGACCCCGCTCGTCGAAATGCCGGGCCACGGCCCGGCGGAACGAGGCCAGCCCCCGCGGCTCGTACCCGGTCCCGCCGAGGCAACCGGCGAGGTCCCGCGTGGCCCTCGCGACGGCCTCCATCGTCGCCCCCGGGGCCGGCAGCGCGGCGATCGTCAGGTCGATGGCATCGCCCGCGGGAGCCGATGCCGAGGCCCGCGAGGGCCCCAGCTCGCGGTCGACCGCGCCACCGGTGGGGAGGGCCACGCGGCTGCCGGAGCCGCGCCGGCTCTCCACGAAGCCCTCGCCCCGCAGCAGGTCGTAGGCCGCGGCGGTCGTGGTACGGCTGACCCCCAGCGCCGCGGCCATCTCCCGCTCGGAGGGGAGCCGGACCCGGACCGGGAGCCTCCCGTCGAGCACCAGCGAGCGCAGCGCCCCGGCGAGCGCCTCGTAGCCCGGCCCCCCGCCCTGCCAGGCACCGAGCAGGTGCTGCAGCTCGCCACCGGTCATAGCCAACCGGGTCTCCATGAGGCCATTTAGGCTCGAATGGCTATGGACTGTCAAGTCCACTTGGCGAGATCATGTTCGAGAGATGGCGGCCACCGGTGGATCGACCCGCGAGACCGCGGGAACGAACGGGCTGACCCGGCCGGGTGCCGGGGCGGAGCCGAGGGCCGCGTCCGCGCCGGCGATGGCCTGGCCCCGATGGGCGCGGGTCCTCCAGCTGATGGTGGGGCTCGTGGTGTACGGCGTGAGCCAGGCGATGCTGGTCCGCAGCGGTCTCGGCCTCGATCCGTGGGACGTGTTCCACCAGGGACTGGCCGAGCGCACCGGGCTCACCATCGGGACCTGGGTGATCGTCGTCGGGGTCGTCGTGCTGCTGCTGTGGATCCCGCTTCGCCAGCGGCCGGGGATCGGGACGGTCTGCAACGCGCTGCTGCTCGGCCTGTTCCTGGACGCCGCCCTCGCGCTGATCCCGCCGGCGCACGGGCTCGCCCTCCGCTGGCTGCTCCTGGTCGGGGGGATCGTCCTGTGCGGCGTCGCGACCGGCCTGTACATCGGCGCGGCCATGGGCCCCGGCCCCCGCGACGGCCTGATGGTCGGCCTGGCGAACCGGGGCCACTCCGTGCGGGTGGTCCGCACGGCGATCGAGCTGACCGTCCTGGCCGTCGGGTTCCTGCTGGGGGGCACGGTCGGGATCGGCACGGCCCTGTTCGCGGTCGCCATCGGACCCATCGCCCACGTCACGATCCCGGCGTTCTCCCGAGGGCCGGTGCTCGAGGACCGCCGCGGAACCCCGATGCCGACGGAAGGAGGGGAGCTCGCGTGCGCTTCGGACTGAAGGTCAACCAGCACCACCTCGACTGGCCGACGCTGCGCTCCCGGGTCCGGATCGCGGAGGACCACGGGTTCACCGGGGCGTGGATCTTCGACCACTTCAAGTCGATGGACGGACCCGGCGGGGGGCCGTGCATGGAGGCGTGGACGCTGCTGGCCGCACTCGCCGAATCGACCGAGCGCATCCGCCTGGGCGCCATGGTCACCGGCGTCACGTTCCGGCATCCCTCGGTTCTGGCAGCCGAAGCCGTGACGGTCGACCACGTCTCGAACGGCCGCCTGGACGTCGCGATGGGCGCAGCGTCGTTCGAGCAGGAGCACCGGGAGCTGGGGATCGCGTTCCCGGGGGACCGGGAGCGCACCGAGCGCCTCGAGGAGGCCGTCCAGGTGGTGCGGATGCTGATGACCGAGGACGACGCGACCTTTGCGGGGCGGCACTACCACCTGGAGGGGGCCACGTACCGGCCCCGGCCGGTGCAGCGGCCCCATCCGCCGATCTGGATCGGCGCCGGCGGGGACCGGGCCACGATCCCGATTGCGGCGCGGCGGGCGGACGCCTGGCACTGCTTCTCCCCCTTCGAGGAGCTTCAGCACAAGCTCCGGGTCTTCGACGACGCGTCGCGGCGGGCCGGGCGGGACCCGAGCGGCATCCTGAAGGCGACGAACCTGTCGATCGACGAACCCCGGGACGAGGTGCTCCGCCGGGTGGAGGCGCTGGGCGCGCTGGGGTTCGAGTACCTGGTTGTCCCCTGGCCGGACGGGGGCGAGGCCCGGGTCGAGGAGTTCGCCGCCGGGACGATGCAGGCACTCCCCGACTGACGGCCCTCCGGGGGCTTGCCCCGGGGGCCCCGGCCGGGGATACTCCGCCCGTGGCCAGGCGGCGGAACGTCCTCGGAATCGTCTTGCTCGTGCTCGACGTGGCCGCCTGGGCTGTCTTCGCGTACTTCCTGGTCAAGACGATCACGACGGCCACGTCGCTCACCGGCTGCATCTCGGACGGGTGCACCGCCACCGCCAAGACCGCGGCGGACTACGTGCCGTGGGTGGTGGGGTCGGCCTTCGCCGCGTCGATGCTGCTGACGGGCGCGATCCTGGCGTTCAAGATGCGCAGCACCGGACCGTCCGGGCCGAGCTCCTGGGACGAGGTCGCGCGCATGGGCGCCGGCGCCGGGGCGGACGGATGGAACCAGCCGGCCACGGCCGGCGGGCCGCAATGGAGCCCGACGGTGGCGACCACCGAGTTCGCGCTGCCCCAGGCCGCACCGGTCGCCGGCGGGCCGCGGGCGGCGCCGTCGGGCGGCCCCCAGGCCTCGATCGTGGCGACGCGGACGGTCACCAGCCTCCCCGGCGGTGGGATGGTCCTCGACGTCGACATGGACGTGTCGTCGCCCGCGAACCAGCCCCCGCGCCGCATCACGAAGCAGCTGACGCTGCCCCCGGGAGGGATGGCGCGCATGTACGTGGGTGCCAGGATTCCGGTGCGGATGGATCCAGCGAACCCCGCCGACGTCATCGTCGACGTCGGCAGCTGAGTCTCACCCGCGCGGGACGCGCGGCGCGAACCGGGTCAGGACGGCGAGCACCACCGCCACCGCGGCGGTGGTCGCCAGGCCCCACCGCAGGCTGGCCGCGCCGGCGATGGCGCCCACCATGGGCGGCCCCAGCAGGAATCCCAGGTACGCCACGGTGGTCACCGACGCGAGGGCCCGGCCCCGCTCGCGGTGCCCGACGAGCCATCCGGTCATGCTGAAGATGGTCGGTGCCGCGACCGAGATGCCCGCGCCGGCGAGGACCACGCCCACCAGCGCCACGGGGGCCGACGGCGCCACGGCGGCCACCGTGGTTCCGATCGCTCCGACGAGGGCCGCGGACACCAGGAGCACCCGGTCGGCCGCGCGCGCGGCGAACCGCTGGGTGCCGAACCGCCCCGAGGCTGCGGCCGCTGCGAACAGCGCCGGCCCCAGCCCGCCGATGGCCGGCGCCGCCCCGAACGTGTCCTCGAGGTGGATGGCGCTCCACGACTGCATCACGCCCTCGACCAGGTAGGCGAGCGCGCACAACCCGCCCAGGACGAGCAGCGGGCGCGAGAGCAGGAGCCGTCCCCCGTGCGGCACGGCCCTGGGCACCGCGCCGTCCTGCGCTCCCGGAGCCCGCCGGGCGGTCGCCAGGGCGATGGTGGCCATCACCGCCGCGACCGCCGCCAGCACCGGGAGGGGATCGGCGCCCGCAGACCGCGCCACGCCGACCGACGCGCCCGCAACGACCACGCCGAGCGAGAACATCGCGTGGGCGCCGTGCATCAGCCGCCGCCCGGTCCGCTCTTCCTCCCCCGCAACCACCGCGTTCATGGTCACGTCCATGGTTCCCGACCCGGCGCCGACGGCCGCGCCCGCGGCGGCGAGCGAGATCGGCGAGTGGGCCAGCCCCGGGAGGACGGCGGCCACCGCGAACATCGCCGTGGCCGGCGCCAGGGCCCGGGCCCCCAGCCGGTCGATGATCCACCCGCTCGACAGCATGGCGGGCAGGGCGGCACCGGCCAGGGCGAAGAGGGCCACGCCGAGCTGGGTGTCGGTGACCCGGGCCTGGACCTGGAGCGACGGCAGCAGCGCTCCCCAGCATCCCCAGAACAGCCCGAACACGCCGAAGGCGGCGAACGGCCCCCACGGCCATCGCGCCGTCTTCGCGTCGACCCCCTGCCCGATCATCCGAGCCATTGTCGCGGGCTCCGTGCCCCGGCCGTCCCGCGGTCACCGAACGGCCCTCTCGGAGGCGTCCCGCCTGGGACGCTTGTGTCGGTCACTTTGTGGTCCTGCTGGTAGCATCGGTGGCCGTCGGGCGCCCCCGGTTGTCTCGGAGCCCAGGTATATCCCTCTCGCGATCCCACGCCTTCCCCATGGTGAGTCGTGTTCGGCGTGACCGGGTACCGGGAAGGGAGCCGATCTCCCCGCGAGCCGGGGCGTCCTCGACCGAAAGGAGGTGGTAGCCAAGATTCACCGTCCTGAAAGGCGTGTCGGGCCAAGTCGGCCCGACCAACACCTCGAAGGAGGTCTCGTGCTCCGACGATTTCTCATGATCGTTCTCGGCACCGCCGTGCTCGTCTCCGGCGGTGTCACGTTTCAGGCAACACCGGCAATGGCGGCGAGGGGGATCTGCGCCTACCAGTGGTGGGATCGCGACACGGGATACCGCCCGTACGCGGTCAAGCGGATCATCAAGTGCGCCGTCGCCCACTACCCCGTCCAGGGTGGGGCCCGCAAGGCCCTGTACATCGCCTGGCGGGAGAGCCGGTTCGACCCCTACGCGAGGAACGGCAGCTTCATGGGCGTGTACCAGCAGGGAACGACCTGGTGGCCCGACCGTTACCGCACGTACGGGTTCTGGTACCTGAGGAACAAGATCCTGAACGCCCGAACGAACGTCATCGTGTCGATCAGGATGGCCCACCGGCACGGCTGGGGGCCCTGGGGGGGCTGAACAGCACGCCCGCGGTGGGCCGGGTGCGGCCGGCCCAACCGCAACCTCCTTCCGGGCTCGCCTCCGGTGGCGTTCAGGAACGCCGGCGGAGTCGGGTGATCGCCCGGCGGGCTCCCTCGACCGAGAACGCGATCACGAAGTAGCCGCCTCCGCCGCCTCCCCCACCGGCGCCGCCGCCACCACCACCGCCGCCGCTGTACAGCACGAAGTAGGCGACGACGGCGATCACGGCGAGAACCACGACCGCGATGACGATCGGAAGCCAGCGACGTCCCTGCGTGGACGGTGCCGGCGTCGAAGCGAGCCTCGGCGGCGAGGGGCGACCCTCATCACCTTGCGGCTCCCTGCGCGGATCGGTTGCTGCCATGTGGCATCACCTCCACCCCATGGACCTACCCATTCCGACCATCGTGAACGCCCCGCGCGGGTGCCCGGTGAACACGAGCGATGGGCGCCCTCGCCGCTAGCGCACCGTGGCCGGCACCGGCTCGGTCCCGGTTCCTGTCTCCGGAACGGCTGCCAGGGATTCGCGGATCCGTTCGAGTGCCTCCCGGAGCTCCTCCAGCGCGGGTCGATCCACGGCGTCCAGGGCCTCGGGCGGCGCGTAGACACGGCCGGTGATCTCCGCCTTCGTCTCGGCGCCGAGCGGCGTGAGCGCGACGGCCTTCACCCGGCGGTCTGCCGGGAGCATGCGGCGCTCGACGAGACCCCGCTCCTCCAGCCGGTCCACCAGCCACGTCATGGTGGACGCGTCGCAGTGGAAGCTCTGGGCCAGCGATCCCATCGCCCGGCCGTCCCCCTCCTCGAGCTGCATCAGGAGCTTCATGTGGCCGGGAGTGAGGCCCAGGTCCTGGAGGATCCCGGAGGCCCGCCCGAACTGCGACATCGCGCACTCCAGCATCAGCCGCCACACCTCGGCGGCGACCGCCTTCTTGCCCCGGGGCCGATCGCTTCCCATCACCACCATGATACGCCGGACGCTCCGACGTTTTCAATTCTCCGATGATCTTCCTGGTTGGATATTTGACATCCTCCAAGTATCGGTGAGAGCATCACCCACATGAATGACACAGCGATCCTGGTGGAGGGCCTGGCCAAGCGGTTCGGCGAGGTCGTGGCCCTGGACGGCATCGACTTCGCGGTGCCGGCCGGCACCGTGTTCGGCCTGCTCGGGCCGAACGGAGCCGGCAAGACGACCGCGGTGCGCGTGCTGGCCACCGTCATCACGCCGGACGGCGGCCGGGCCGAGGTGCTTGGTCACGACGTCGTGCGGGAGGCGGAGGCCGTGCGCTACCGCATCGGGCTCGCCGGCCAGAACGCCGCGGTGGACCCGAACCTCACCGGGCGGGAGAACCTCCGCCTCATCGGCCGGCTGACCCAGCTGCGGGGCCGGGACATCGACGCGCGCGGCGGGGAGATCCTCGCGCGGTTCGGGCTGGAAGACGCGGCGGACCGCCCCGTCCGGACGTACTCGGGCGGGATGCGCCGGCGCCTCGACGTCGGCGCGGCGCTCGTGCACCGGCCGCCCGTGCTGTTCCTCGACGAGCCGACCACCGGCCTCGACCCCGAGGGCCGCAACGAGCTGTGGGACGTGATCCGCGAGCTCGTGGCCGACGGGACCACGGTCCTGCTCACCACGCAGTACCTCGAGGAGGCGGACCGGTTGGCCGACCGCATCGTGGTCGTCGACGACGGCCGCGTCATCGCCGACGACACGCCGGTGGCCCTGAAGTCCCGCATGGGGAGCACGGTGACCGAGCTCGGCATGCGCGACGTCCGGGAGGCCGCACACGCCGAGCAGGTGCTGGCCACGCTCGGCGGCGGGCGCGCCGAGCGCGAGGGGGCCACGCTCCGCATCACGTCGGACGACGGCGCGCGGGTGCTCATCGAGGTGCTCCGGACGCTCGACGCGAACGGGATCACCCCCGCCACCATGACCGTGCGGGAGCCGAGCCTGGACGACGTGTTCCTCACCCTGACCGGGCGGCACGTCGAGGCCACTCCCCCGCCGGACGACCGAGCTCTCGTGAAAGCAGGTACACCATGAGCGCGACCACCGTTTCCATCCCCGCGATCCAGCCCCGCACCGGCCTCGCCCGGGTGGCGGGAGCCGCACGCGACTCGTTCGCGGTCGCCGCGCGGAACCTGATCGCCTACCGCCGGGTTCCCCAGCTGCTCGTGTTCTCGACGATCCAGCCGGTGATCTTCGTACTGATGTTCCGGTACGTGTTCGGCGGCGCGATCCGGCTGCCCGGGAACGTCTCCTACGTCGACTTCCTGATGCCTGGCATCTTCGTGCAGACCGTGGTGTTCGGCGCGCTGGCCGCCGCCATCGGCCTGGCCACCGATCTCAAGAGCGGGCTCCTCGAGCGGTTCCGGTCGCTGCCGATGGCCCGGTCGGCGGTGCTCGCCGGGCGGACCTTCGCCGACCTCGTCCGTAACGTGTTCGTGGCCGTCCTCATGGCGGTGGTGGGGTTCGCGGTCGGCTTCCGGATCCACAACGGGGTGCTCCCGTTCGTGGCCGGCATGGTCCTCGTGCTGCTGTTCGGGTACGTGATGGCCTGGGTGTTCGCCACCGTGGGGCTCGCCGTCGGCGACCCGGAGACGGCACAGGCCGCCTCGTTCCCGGTGCTGGCGCCGCTCGTGTTCGCGTCGTCCGCGTTCGTGCCGGTCCAGTCGATGCCCGGCTGGCTGCAGGGGTTCGCGAAGCACCAACCCGTGTCGGTGACCGTGTCGGCGGTGCGGGACCTCGTCCTGGGCACGCCGGCGACGTCCGACGTCCTGCAGGCGCTGGCGTGGATGGCCGGAATCCTGGTGGTGTTCGCGCCGCTGGCGGTCCGCCGGTATCGCCGCGCGGTGTAGCGGCCCACAGAGGAGATTCGCGAGCTGTACGAGACCGCCGTCCCGGGGATCCTGGCGATCCCCGGTGTCACCCACGCGCTGCCGGCCCCGCTCGTCCGGCCCTTGCGGAACTCACCGAAGGTTTACGCCGGGGGGGTTGCCCCCCACACTTCGGCCCCTGGTCGATCAAGGGGGGGCGTCGAATGGAATCTCAGCGCCGGGGCGGGCGTTGTCGCGCTCGCACTTGCGGTTGGGCTCGCGCTGGTCGCTGGCGCGGCGGCAGCGACGCCGGTCGGCGGCCGGACCGTCCCCGCCAAGCCCGTGGTGGTCAGGGGGACCAAGGCGGGGCCGGTGAGCGTTCCGGGCTCGAGCACGTTCGGCACGGTGGCCAGCCTGAAGCTGACGAAGGGGGCCTGGGTCGTCGTGGCGAAGGGCTTCCTCTCGAACGACAGCTCCTCGGCGGCCGTGGCGGCCTGCGTGCTCGTTGCAGGAACTGACTCCAACCGGTTCAAGTCTTCCCCCGTCTCGGGCGGAAGCAGCGGCTCGAGGGCGAGCTTCCTGCTGACCGTCGGGCACGCGTTCGCGAGCGCCGGTTCGGCGAACCTGCGCTGCGAGTCCACGGCGGGGACCGGCGACGTGAAGGCGAACCTCCTCCGGATGACTGCGATCCAGGCCGGCACGCTCACCGACAAGACCATCGGCGGGTCGACGCACACGTCGGGCTCGGGCATCCCGCTGGTCGTGACGGCGCACGCGACTGCGCCGGTGGACCTCTCGGGAGGCACGCTCGGGACCGTGGCCAGCGTCCAGCTTCCGGAGGGGCCCTGGTTCGTGATGGCGGACCTGTGGGCCCGCGACACCCTCTCCACCGGCGCGGTCGACGGGTTCGAGCTCGCCACCGTGCACACGTTCTCCTCCCCGGGCGCGGTGACGCTCCTCTCTGGGGACACCGCGTCGACCGGTCAGGTCGAGATCCAGTTCGTGAAGATCACCGCGATCAAGGCCGGCTCCCTCTCCACCGAGGGGCTCTGAGGGAGCGCCGGATCTCGCGGTGCGGCGGGCGCCGCTTCACGCATAGCGGACGCGAGGGTCGAGATACGCGTACGCGATGTCCACGAGCAGGTTCGCGACCGTGATGAAGAAGCCCACGAGCACCGTGACGTCCACGACCGCGTAGATGTCGCCCCCGAAGACCGACGTCACGGCGAACTGGCCCACGCCGGGCAGGTTGAACACGGTCTCCGTGATGATCGCGCCGCCCAGCAGGGTGCCGAAGTCCATCCCGAACATCGTGACGAGGGGGACGAGGCCGGCCCGCATGCCGTGCTTCAGGACGACCTGCGCTTCGGACATGCCCTTGGCCCGCGCGGTTCGGATGTAGTCCTCGGACATGACCTCGATGAGGTTCCCCCGCGCCATCCGGGCGTAGAAGGCGGCGAAGAGCAACGCCAGGACCACCCACGGCATGATCATGTGGTTGGCCCAGGTGAGGAACCCGTAGCGGCCCACGGAGTAGAACCCCGATCCGGCGGCCCACTTCAGCTTGAACCAGAACGCGTACAGGAACATCTGCCCGAGCCAGAAGACCGGCGCTGAGACGCCGATGAGGGCGAACCCCAGGGCGAACCGGTCGCGGAGCGAGCGCTGACGGACCGCGGACATCACGCCGATCGGGATCCCCAGCGCGAGCCAGACCAGCGCGGCGCCGGCGGCGAGCTGGGCGGTCACGAGCAGGCGACTCTCCAGGATCGGCTTCAGCGGCTGGCGCGTCTTCACGGAGAAGCCCAGACCGGGCCACCCGTACTGGTCTCCCGCGACGAGGTGCTTCAGGAAGATCCCGTACTGGACGTACCAGGGCCGGTCGAGCCCGAGCGAGGTCCGCATGAGCTGGCTGGCCTGCTGGGTCGAGGCGCCGTGGGTGAACACCTCGGTCGGGTCGGTGTGCGGCATCACCCAGAAGACCACGTACGTGAGCATCGTGATGAGGATCAGCACGAACACTGCCCACAGCACCCTCCGCACGACGTAACGACCCATGGCTACCGCCCCACCGGCCTCGTAACCGTTCCTCCAGCCCTCATCGCTCCGCCGCCTTGCGAACCCGTGGTTCCCGAGTAAGCTAACCAGTGATGCAACCTTATCCGGTTATACGCGAAGTCGGCCCCGGCCGATCGTGATGCGGCGGATCCAGCTGAACGCGTTCGCGGAACGGGTGGACGGCTTGGTTCTGCCGCTTCCCTTCGGCGGCCATCCGGCCCTCGACTTCTGCAACACGAGAGCCGGATGGGACGATCCCCGTCCCGGGGAGTACCTCGAGACATACGACCACCTCGCCGTGTGGGCGGCCGCCAACGGGCTGATCGAGCCTCGGGTGGCTGCCGGGCTCCGGGAACGGGCGGACGATCACCCGCGCGCCGCCCGGTGGACGCTTCGGCACGCGATCTCGTTCCGTGACTCCCTGTACTCGGTCTGGCTTGACCGTTCGCCCGGAGCCGACTGGGATGCCCTTGCGGAGGAGGCCGGCCTGGCGGCCGCGGCGGCCGAGCTGGAGCTCCGCGGGGGACACGCCGAGTGGGTCATTCCGCCCCGAACCGGGCTGCGGCTTCCGGTGCTCGCCACGGCCAGGGCGGCGGCGGACCTCCTGTCCACCACGACACACGGCGCCGTGCGCGCATGTCCCGGTTCGGACTGCGGATGGCTGTTCCTCGACCGGACCGGGCGGCGCAGATGGTGCACGATGGCGATATGCGGCAACAGGGCGAAGGCCCGCCGGCACTATGCGCGGCATCGAAGCGGTCCGAGCTGAGCGCCGGACCCTGTCGACCCCTATGGGATCCACTCCGAGAAGATCGTCACTGAGAACGCGGTCTTCCCCCGGCACGTGGTTCCGCCGCGGCAGGCCCGTGTCCCCATGACGCGCACCTCCCCCGCCCCGGGACCGTGAAGCTGCAGCACGAACCTCCCGTGGGTGGGCGGCTCGGTCAGCCGCATGATGGCCCGCGGATACGAGACCACGCGCCATCTCGGGCCGTCGGCCAGGGCGAAGTGGAGGGTGTCCTTCGGCTGCACGTGGACCGTCGTGCCGTTGGAGTCCTGCTTGATCACCACGTCGCCTCCGCTCCCGGCGGATGTCTGCTGACCAGGCTGCGACCCGCACGCGGACGACAGGCCGAGCGTCCCGACGACGGCGAGCACCAAGAGTGAACGGCGCATTCGTCCATGCTAGCTCTCTTGACTAACCGTCTACAACTTAAGTCGGGTTAGGGTAGTCGATGTCCCGCACGCCCCAGCTGCAGAAGCAGCGTCACCGGTCCGGGCGGCGGCCCGCATAGACTCGCGTCGTGAGGGTCACCGTGCTGGGTGGGTGCGGAGCCTGGCCGGCAGCCGGACGAGCGTGCAGCGGGTACCTCGTGGACGACGCCGGATTCCGGCTCCTCGTCGACCCGGGCTACGCGACGCTGCCCCGCCTGCTGCAGGTCATCGGCGCGGACCTCGTCGATGCCGTGCTGATCAGCCACGGTCACCCCGACCATTGCGCCGACATCAACCCCCTGTTGCGAGCTCGGACGCTGCGAGAGGATCCGCCGCCGACGGTCCTCCCCGTCCACTCGCTCCCCGGCGCCCTCGACGCCGTCCTCGCGCTTGATCGACCGGGGATGCTCGACGACGCCTACCGGCTGATCGAGTTCTCGGCAGGTGCCGGGTTCTCGATCGGACCGTTCGACGTACGGACGTGGCCCCTGCCGCACTCCGCACCCAATGCCGGGATGCGCCTGAGCGCCGGCGGGCGCCACGTGGCCTACACGGGGGACACCGGGCCGAGCCCCAACCTCCTGCCTCTGGCCCGCGACGTCGACCTCTTCCTGGCGGAGGCCTCGTTCGCCGAGCACGTTCCCGCCGGCTCGGTCGGGTCCCTGTCGAGTGCCCGCGAGGCGGGCGAGACCGCCGCACGGGCCGGGGCGGGCCACCTCCTGCTCACCCACCTCCTGCCCGGAACCGACGAGCTCGCGGCCGAAGCCGCGGCCCGGCGCGCCTACCCGGGCGAGATCACCGTCGCCCGGTCCGGAACGGTCGTCGAACTCGACCGCCGACCATAGGTCAGGCCAGGATCAGCCCCCCATGCGGGCCGCGGCCTCACGCCTGGCGGCGGAACGGCTCGATCTCGGGGTTGGAGTACGGCCCGCTCACCCAGTCCTCGCCGGCGACCCGCTGCGCCGCGCCGTCGTCGACCAGCACGGCGTAGAGGTGCTCCGCCGGCCTGATGGAGACGACCCCGAACTCGTCATCGATCTCGGAGGCGTCGAGACGGAGCTTCCTGCGGACCGAGTCGAGATCCGCCTCCGTGGGGTCGAGCTTCAGCGTGAGCATGACCTTGCTCATCGCCCCCACCATATCCCGTGAGCTGCGCCCGACCGTCATCGGTCGACCCGAGGCCGCCTACGCCAACAGCCCCACCAGGGCCACCGGGTCGATCGCCCCCCACCCGAAGTCGGCGTCCCACGCCATGCCTCCGAGGTCGTCGGCCGACTTGAAGATGAGATTCCTGAGCTCCCCCGGCGAGACGGAGGACGTGGAGTGCTTCGTCCGGATCGCGGCCACGACCCCCGCCGCCACCGGACAGGCCGCCGAGGTCCCGGAGTCCGGCTCTGCGCCGAACACCCCCGACCCGGCGAAGTGGGTGTAGGAGGAGAGGTCGGGCTTCTGGGAGCTCAGCCGTCCGGGGCCCTGCGACGAGTAGCCCACGCGGCGCCGCTGGACGTCGATGCCGGCCACGCTCAGGACCTGGGGATGGGAGTTCGCCCCGCAGATCGGTCGCGAGGTGAACCGGCAGCGGTCGTCGGGGCAGTCCCGGCCGCAGTTCCCGGCGGCGAACAGGACGTCGGCCCCGGCCGCGTCGAGGGACCCCACGATGATGTTGAACGGGTGCGACGGGTTGTCGCTGTAGTTCCCGGGGTGCCCCACCGGAAAGTCGGTGGCCGGATCGAACAGCCCCCAGCTGTTCGAGACCACGAGCGCCCTGGGCTTCCTCGAGCCCGTCATGAGCTGGAGGAGCTTCCCGTAGGCGACGACGGCGTCGCTCAGCAGCCCCGAGATCGTGTTCGGGGCGAGCAGGACCGCGTAGTCGAGCAGCCGGGCGTTCGGCGCGGCGATGCCGGCGTCGAAGGCGCACATCGTTCCGTGGTCGACGGGGTGGCTCCCGGGAGCGGTCGCCGCGCTCGAGGGCGCCCAGCTGTAGGTCGGGCTGAAATGGGGATGGCGTCCCAGGGCCCGGAGGTAGGCGAGGTTGATCCCCGTGTCGACCACCGCCAGCGAGACGTTCTTCCCGTCCATCCCGGCGGCCGCCAGCTCGCTCACCCCGAGGCTGGCGGCGACGTCGGCCGCGCTCCCCACGGCGGCGTTCCCGCAGTACACGGCGGTGTGCGCGATGACGGGGTCGGAGAAGATCCCGACGACGTCGGGATGCTCACCCGCCTGGCCGAGCGCCGCGCGCTGGGCGACCTCCTCGTCGGGGATCTGCCCCCGCACCAGATACGTCGAGGCAGGAGGCTCGAACGTGAACTCCTCCACCCGGCGGACCCCGAAGGTCGGCACGCCGAGCGCCGGCGAGATCGGCGTGGGGACCTGCACGGGGGCGTAGGCCGAATCGACGATGACGCCCGGGACCTCCAACGCTGCGGTCGGCGCCACCGTCATGGCGAGGGACGCCGCGTGGACCGACGGGCTGTGTCGAAGCTGGATCAGCACTCGCATGGTGCCTCCTCTATCCGTAGAGCCCGGCGAGGCCCGCCTTGACGTCCGCCCACACGTTGGGCTCCTGTTCGATGCGGTGGAGGAACTCGGGGTCGTCGGCGACGGTCACCGGGTCGAGCTCGATCGGTTGCAGGACGGTGGACAGCGGCTCGGCCGCGGCCGTGAGGTCGATCGGCGTCTCGGCCGTGGGGCGCCCGTCCGGGCCGGGGAGATGAGGCCGGATGGCGATTCCGGGAGGCTCGTCCTGGTCGAGCTGGAGGAACCACCGGGGCTCCGGGGACCTCGCCGCGGTGAGCATCTCCGCGGTCGGGCGCTCCATCCTGGCGGCGAGTCCCGGCAGGTCGGCCAGGGCGGCGGCCAGCCGGGTCCGGGCCTGGGCGAAGGACAGGGCGGCCACCGTGGGGAGCGCCGCGGGGTCGGTGAGATACAGGGTCCGGAGGGCCGCTCCGACGTCGAGCGGCTCTTCTCCTTCGCCGACACCGAGCTCGGCCATCAGCTGAACCCGCCCGCACCGGGGGACCCCGGCGATCACGACGAGCTCGATCGCGCTCTCCCGGGCGCTGAGGAACCGGTCGTACGGATCCCCCTGGATCCCGGCCAGGACCACGAGATCCGCGAACTTGTTCCGCTCGACGGACCCCAGGAGCCCGTCCCATCCCAGGATCCCTGCGGCGTTGCGGGTGGCCATGTCGAGCAGCTCGACGTCCGAGAACACGCCACCCTTCGACCGGCTCACCAGCCGAGCCACCTTGAGCTCGCCGAACAGATTCTTGCTCCCCGACGGCGACCAGTCGGATCCGATGCCCATGCGGACGTCTGCCGCCTTGGCTCCCGCGACGTCCATGGTGTCGCCGTACAGCAACAGGTTGCTGAGCGGTGACCACACGACCGATGCCTGGTGGTCAGCCATCACCTGCAACCCGACGGCCCCGAGCGCGACGCTGTGGATCCCGGCGAGGCTCGGCCGGATGGCCCAGCTCCCATCGGGGAGGTGGAGGGACTCGAAGTGCCCCCTCGCGGCGGGATCGGTTCCCTCGGCGAGGTGGAGCAACAGGCAGGTGTGCGCATCCTGCTCGGTCAGGAACCGCGACGCGTCGGTGGCGACCACGTCGGCGATCCGGTCGAACGCGGCGGGCAGGCCGGCGTCGAGGGGCTGCTCGACGTTTCGGACCACGCCCGAGTAGTACTTGGTGATCCCCTGGTTGCTGTACAGCGCGACGCCCTGCGAGGTGGTGGTCCCGCCGATCAGGGCCTTGGTCTCCACGTAGCGCGTGACCGCCGCGGTGAGCTCGGCGTCGCCCCCGAGGACGGACATCGGACCCGAGATCAGCCGGCGGTAGGTCCGCGCGTTCCGGCCTCCGCTCCCCCACTGGTCGCGGTTCCCGTACCGCTCCGGCACGGCCCACAACGGCAGGGCGTCGTAGCTGAGGTGGTTGTGGAGCTCAATGAGCCCCGGGTAGATGGTCCCCCCGACGGCGACGACGGGCGCCCCCTCGAAACCGTCGGGCGGCGGGGCGGCCGCCGAGGCCACGTCCGCGATGAGGCCTCCTCGGACGTACACGGCTCCGTCGTCGACGACCCGGCGGGCGTCGTCCATCGTCACCACGCGCCCGTGCAGGACGAACGCGGACGGCGGGCCCCGCTGGGCCCCGCCGTTCAGGGCGCACCCCCCGTGTCCGGCGCGATCCAGGCCAGCGTGTGGTGGTCATCGGGGCTCGGCCGGCTCACGCAGTTGCTGTGCCGGGGGCTCGCCGTGCGACCCCAGTGGTCGTCTCCGAACCACGTGGGGAGCCCGAACGGGAGGTCCGCCTTGGGAATGGGAGCGTAGTCGGACTCGGCGAACGTGGTGCCGTAGTTGGGCCCCGTCGACACACCGTCGGGATCCGGGGTCACGAGGGCCCGAAGCTGAGGGACGGCCGCCTGCCATGCACCGACCAGCGCCGCCGTGTCGTGGCTGCTGGGGTGGGGGACCTCGAACACCGGCGCCGCCGAGGCCCCGGGCCACAGGGCAACCGCCTGCTGGGCGTTCCGCCCGAACGCCACGATGGCCTGGAGACCCGCGTGCACTGCGTGGTCGTACAGGGCGTTTCGCCAGGCGAGCTGATCGGGATCCTTCAGGACGGTCGGTGCGGAGGAGCCGTGGCTCGGGAACAGCGCGAAGGCGAACGCGTTGAGGCACAGATACGACCGGGTGAGCCCGAGCTTGGTGAGGAATCCCTGGACCCGTTGGCCGGCGTCGCCCACGAGGGTCCGCCCCGCGATCCGCTCGGTCGGCCCGGGGTCCGAGGCGACGCACAGCACCCGGGCGGTCCCGTCGAGGCGACCCCGGTAGAACACGGGCCCCCAGTCGAACCAGAAATGCTCGCGGAAGGGCGCATAGTCCGGAGCGACATCGAAGATGGCCTCGAAATCGGGCGGTGGTCCGGGATCAAATGCGCTCATTGACGGCCTCCTCGATCGATCGTTTCGCAGGCCACCGCAGTCTCTCCGCTTCGGGCGGCTGGCCTGGCCTCGTTGCCCGCGCCGTTCCTCTCGCCCCGGTCCACCTAACTCCTCTCGATGGTCGCAGTCAATGGGAGCGGCAGACCTCGCTGCGTCATCGACGGCTAGCCCAGGGGGATCGGGCAAATCCGCCGGATGAGCGCGGGCAGCATGCCAGCTGGCAGTGATGGTGGGTACGCCGGCACCGCGGCCGACTACCCAGAAACAGGCACCCAATTGTGTCTGAACCCTACGGTCCTTGTTGCCCCCTCCTCCGCTCGCCCGCCGTCATTGCCCATGGATTGGAGCCCCGTCCGGCGAGCGGGGCGCAAGCTCCACGCCCGAGCTACGAGGCGGGGGCTCGCTCGAGGCGGCGACCGGCGTACGGGTGGACAACGCCCGGGCCGGTCATCGGCTCAGCTCCCCTGGGAGGATTCGGGGTCGGGCTCCACATCGTCGTCGTCAGGGTGGTCGACCGCCCCCGGGGCCTCGTCGCGGACTTTCATGGCGGCCTCCTCGGGCGCGACGAAGCGGTCGTGCTGCTGCGAAGCCCGGCCCACGAGCTGCTTCTCGTCGTCCGGGACGTCGAAGTCCTCGAGCACGAGCTGGAGATCCGCAGCACGTCGGTCCGGCCGGTCCTCGGCCAGCCGCTGGTCGAGGGACTCGCCCGCCTCCTGCTCCTCCGCCGTGGTGCCGAACGAATCGCTCGCGAAAGGGCGGTCGGCCTGCTCGATCATCGCCTCCAGTTCCTCTCCCGGGTCCTCATCGAGGTCCTCGCCGCCTTCGACGTCCCAGGCCGGCGGTCGTGAATCGTCCGAAGCGCTCATCGTGCGGCCCTTCTCTCGTGGGAGCATTCACTCGTCCGTGCCGCTCCCGTGTCCTCCCAGGATATGAGTCTCCTGCAGAACACGGAGTCGATCGATGAGCTCCGAAAGGATTCAGGGTCTGAGGAGATGACGACATCAGGAGTGGCCATCCCGAGCCACCGGACCGAGGAGGACTCGATGTGTGCGTTCAGGTTCCAAGTCGCCGTCTCGCTGGACGGCTACGTCGCCGGCCCGGACCAGAGCGAGGAGAACCCGCTCGGCGTGGGCGGCATGGATCTGCACCGGTGGGTCTTCGATCTGGAGGCATGGCGCCGGCAGCAAGGGCTGGAGGGTGGTGAGGTCAACGCCAGCACGCCCGTGATCGAGGAGGCGCAATCGAACGTCGGCGCGGTCGTGATGGGTCGGAACATGTTCGGGGGCGGGCCCGGCCCCTGGAGCGAGGACCCTCTCTGGAACGGCTGGTGGGGCGACGATCCGCCCTACCACACGCCGGTCTTCGTGCTCACCCATCATCACCGTGAGCCCCAGGAGATGGAGGGCGGCACCACCTTCATCTTCGTCACCGATGGAATCCAGTCCGCGCTGGACCGGGCCAGGCAAGCCGCGGAGGGACGGGACGTGCTGCTCGGAGGCGGGGCCGACGTCATCCAGCAGTACCTCGCCGCCGGGCTGGTCGACCAGTTCGACCTCCATGTCGTCCCGATCCTGCTCGGTGAGGGCGAGCGGTTGCTCGAGAATGTCGGCGACCTCGAGCTCGAGCAGGTGCGCGCCATCGAGGCGCCCGGTGTCACCCACATCAAGTATCGCGTGGTCAAGTAGCGGTCACGGCTCCCGCGAGGCGAGCGGACCGGCCATCTCGCTCGACGTCACACCCCCCCGGGTCGGCGGCCGCTGGACGACCGGGGCTCGATTGATCAGGATCGGGCACATGAACACCCCACAGGGCGGGATCTTCGCGCTCGGGACGGCATCCCACGCCTACCTCGAGTTCGACGTTCGGAACGGGCGGGACGGGACCGAAGTCGTCGGCGCGATCTCCGCGCTTCGAGAGCCACGCACCACGATGGGTGGCGTCAATCTCGTGGCGGGGTTTCGTCCCGAGCTCTGGCGAGCGGTCGCTCCAGCGGAGGCACCCCCAGAGGTCCGGGGGTTCGACGAGGACCTGGTGGGCGTCGACGGCTTCGTGATGCCGGCCTCGCAGCACGATGCGGTGCTGTGGCTCTCCGGAAGCGCCTACGACGTGATCTTCGATGCGGCGCGCGAGGCGATCGCCGACCTCGAAGGGTTGGTCTCGGTCGCCGAAGAGACGTCGAGCTGGCCCTACCGCCACGATCGCGACCTGACCGGTTTCATCGACGGCACCGAGAACCCCACCCTGATCGACGCCCCGGACGCGGCGCTCGTCCCCGACGGCAGCCCCGGCGCAGGAGGGACGGTCCTCCTCCTGCAGAAGTGGGTCCACGACGCCGGCGCGTGGGAGTCGCTGCCGGTCGCCCGACAGGAGGAGGTGATGGGGAGGACCAAGCCCGACAGCATCGAGCTCGAGGAGCCGCCGGCGGACTCCCACGTCGCCAGCACGGACCAGGATCGCTTCGGCAAGGTCTTCCGGCGCAACATGCCCTTCGGGACCGTCACGGACCACGGCACGATGTTCGTCGGCTTCAGCGCCGACCAGGAGCGGCTCTCCGCGATGCTCCGGAGCATGGCCGGCCTGTCGGGTGGCACCCGCGATGCCCTCACGCACTTCACGCGGCCGCTCACCGGCGCGTACTACTTCGTGCCCTCGACGGAGAGCCTGCGTCGCCGCTTCGACTCGGTGAATTCTTCGTCGCGCTGAGCCGCCTACGAGGAATGCCTCGGCATTCCGGGACGCACGCGCGAGAAACCGCCCACGACGCGCATGGTAGTGGCTCCCCCGGGGCCGGCTCCTCGCTCCCCGGCCGGCGAACTCTGCGTGTCACGGCATTCGGCTCCCCTCCACCTAGGTGCCGGTACGTCCTCTCCCGTCAAGTCGAGGAGATCCTTCGCGGCTCGTTCCCGCCCGAATACTTCCGATTGCTCCCTGGAATTGACAGGACTTCAAGGTTCCGGGCATACTCCCACGCATTCGGACTCGTTCGGACACCAGCCCGGGAGGCACCGTGTACGCGGAGGAGCGGCGTCAGGAGATCGTTCTGGTGGTCCGGCAGGACGGGCGCGGCGAAGTCTCGCAGCTGGCCGATCGCTTCGAGGTGACACCGGAGACCATCCGCCGGGACCTCACCGATCTGGAGCGCCAGGGGGTGCTCCGGCGAGTCCACGGCGGGGCAATCCCCATCGAGCGATTCCGGGCCGAGCCCGCCATCGCCGAGAAGGCGCAGGCGATGGCGAAGGAGAAGACCCGGATCGCCTCCGCCGCCCTGGAGTTCGTTCCCGATCGGGGGACGGTTCTCCTGGACGCGGGGACCACCACGCTGGCGCTCGCCCGTGTGTTCCCCGAGCGGGACCTCACCGTATTCACGAACGCCATGCCCGTTGGCCTGGAGCTGACCCTCAGGCGGAACGTGCAGCTGTATCTCATCGGGGGACGGGTCCGCGGCAGGACGCTCGCCGACGTGGACGACTGGGCGCTGCGGCAGCTCGCGGACCTCAGGGTCGACGTCGCGTTCATCGGAACGAACGGGCTGAGCGTGGCCCGAGGGCTCTCCACTCCTGATCCAGCCGAGGCGGCCGTCAAGCGCGATATGTGTCGCGCCGCGCAGCAGGTCGTGGTGCTGGCCGACCATACGAAGGTGGGAGAGGAGGACGCGGTCCGCTTCGCGTCCATCGAACAGGTCGACGCCCTGGTCACGGACGCGGGCCTGCCCCACCCGGACCGGCAGGCGCTCGAGGAGGCTGGGGTCGAGGTGGTCGTGGCGTGATCGATTCGCGCACCGGCACCCGCGAGGGGTGCTCATACCCGAGGGGGTGGTCGTAGGAGACCGGCTCGGCGAACGCATTGTGGCCCGGTGCCCGGCGAGGTGCTCGCACCCAGGGTGCGGCAAGCAGAGAAGGAGGTGTGGCGATGGCGATGTCGATGCCCGTTCCGGTTCCGATGGCGGCGGGGAACGGTGTCCGGGCCAGGATCCAGAGGTTCGGTGGATTCCTGGCCGGAATGGTGATTCCCAACATCGGCGCGTTCATCGCGTGGGGTCTCATCACTGCCTTCGTGATCCCCACGGGATGGACTCCCAACGCGAAGCTGGCCGAGCTCGTCGGCCCGATGATCCAGTTCCTCCTGCCGCTCCTGATCGGGTATACGGGCGGATACCTGGTCCACGGGCAGCGCGGCGCGGTGGTGGGGGCGATCGCCACGGCCGGCGTCGCGATCGGAGCCGACATCCCGATGTTCCTGGGAGCCCATGGTCATGGGGCCCCTGGGGGGTTACCTCATCAAGCAGTTCGATCGCGCGGTCGAGAAGCGAATCCCGACCGGGTTCGAGATGCTCGTCAGGAACTTCTCCGCCGGAATCCTCGGCGGCATCCTCGCCGTTCTGGCGTTCCTGGCGATCGGTCCGGTGGTCGAGCACATCTCGAACGCCATGGGCGACGTCGTCCAGTTCCTGATCGACCACACGCTGCTGCCACTGGTCTCGATCATCGTGGAGCCGGCGAAGGTGCTGTTTCTCAACAACGCCATCAACCACGGCGTCCTCGCGCCGCTCGGGGTGACGCAGGCCGCGAAGACCGGGAAAGCCATTCAATTCATGATCGAGACGAATCCCGGTCCGGGGCTGGGGCTCCTCCTGGCGTACTGGTTCTTCGGTCCTCGTGAGCTCCGTCCCACGGCGCCGGGCGCGATCATCATCCATTTCTTCGGGGGCATCCACGAGATCTACTTCCCCTACGTGCTCATGCGCCCGATCCTGATCCTGGCCACGATCGCCGGTGGGATGGCAGGCGTCCTCACGTTTCTGGTGACGCATGCCGGGCTGGTCGCAACGCCTTCCCCCGGGAGCATCTTCGCCTACCTCGCCGTCACGCCCAAGGGCGGCTACTTCGGTGTGCTCGCCGGCGTGGCGGTCGCGGCGGTCGTCTCGTTTGTCGTGGCCGCCACGCTCCTGAAGATGAGCCTCCGCCGGGAGGCCCGTCAGGAGAGGGAGGAGGAGCGGAAGAAGACGGAAGCCACCGTCGAGGCCGCTCCGATCACGGCATGATGTCTGCGATCCAGGGGAGCGACGTCCGGAAGGTGGTCGTGGCCTGCGAGGCCGGGATGGGCAGCAGCGTGCTGCTGGTGAGCCAACTCCGACAGCGCCTGAAGGGCACCGAGGTGGAGGTGGAGCATGCGCCGGTCGCTCGGATTCCTGCCGATGCGGACGTCATCGTCACCCATCGCGGGCTCGAGGCCACCGCCCGGAACGTGGCTCCCGACAAGGTGGTCGTACCCTTCGACATGTTCCTCGGCGACCCGGCGTTCGACCGGGTCGTCGAGGCGATCAAGGAGGGAGGCCCCCTCGAGGGGTAGACGATGGGTGAGCTCCTTCCCTCCGACGCGGTCCGTCTCGGGTTGCGAGCCTCGGATCGGTTCGACGCCGTCCGCCAGTCCGGGAACGTCCTGGTGGAGATCGGAGCGGTCGAGGTCCCGTACGTCGACGCGATGCTCGTGCGGGAGCGGCAGATCTCCACCTCGTTGGGCGAAGGGTTCGCGATTCCCCACGGGACCGACGAGAGCAGGCGGTGGATCCGTGAGACCAGGCTGGCGTTCCTGCAGTTCCCGGACGGCGTCGAGTGGGGCGACGACACCGTGAGCGTGTGTGTCGGCATCGCCGCCGTCGGGGACGAGCACGTCGGGCTCCTCGCTCGTCTCGCTCAGGTGTTGGTCGTGCCGGAGCAGGCCGCGCGCCTGCGCGGCGCGGAGCGGATCGAGGACGTGCGCGCGATTCTGGCCCTGGAGGAGGCGAAGCAATGAGGGTGGCGAGACTCCATGCGCCCGGCGACCTCCGGGTGGAGGACCTTCCGGTTCCCGATGCGGGACCCGGTGAGCTGACCATCCGGGTGCGATCGTGCGCGACTTGCGGGACGGACGCGAAGATCTTCCATCACGGACACCACCACATCTCCCTCCCGCGCGTCCTCGGCCACGAGATCGCCGGGGAGGTCGCCGAGGTGGGCTCGGGAGCCGGCGGCTGGTCCCCGGGGGACCGGGTCCAGGTCATCGCGGCCATCCCGTGCGGGGTCTGCTTCTACTGCCGCAAGGGGCAGGAGACCGTGTGCGAGGACCTGGAGTCCATGGGCTACCAGTACGACGGTGGCTTCGCCGAGTTCATGCGCGTGCCTCGGAGAGTGCTCGATCGCGACGGGGTCAACCGGATCCCCGACCACGTTCCGTTCGAGCAGGCGAGCCTCACGGAGCCCCTCGCCTGCGTCCTGAACGGTCAGGAGATCGCTGGGGTCGGTGAGGGAGACGTCGTCGTCATCCTCGGCGCGGGACCGATCGGCTGCCTCCACGTTCGCCTGGCCCGGGCCCGCGGCGCCGCGACCGTCATCATGGCGGACGTCAATCGGGCGCGACTGGACCTCGCGGATCGCGCCCGGCCCGACGCGCTCGTCGACGGCTCGAAGGAGGATCCCGTCGACGCGGTCCGCAAGCTGACGGACGGTCGCGGTGCGGACGTCGTGGTGACCGCCACCGCCGCCGGCCAGGCCCAGGAGCAGGCCCTGGAGATGGCCGCGCGCCGGGGTCGCATCTCCCTGTTCGGGGGGCTGCCCCGGGACAACCCGGTCATCCGGTTCGACTCCAACCTCGTCCACTACCAGGAGCTCTTCGTCGTGGGGGCATACGGGTCCGCCCCCCAGCACAACCGGGAGGCGCTGGCGCTGATCTCGAGCGGGGCGGTTCCGGTCGCGGATCTGATCACCCACCGGTTGCCCCTGGACGGGATCCATCGGGCCATCGACATCGTGACGTCGGGCGAGGGATTGAAGGTGGTCATCGAGCCATGACACAGATGTCGAGCTACGGAGCAGGACGGTCGTGTCCCGGGCAGCCGACGCGGTGATCGTCACCCTCACCGCGAACCCCTCCGTCGACCGGACCATGGAGGTTCCCTCCCTCGATCGGGGCGAGGTGATCCGGGCCACGGCGGCTCGGGTGCACCCCGGCGGGAAGGGCGTGAATGTGGCCCGGGCGCTGGTCGCCAACGGCATCCCAGCCCGAGCCGTCCTCCCGGCCGGTGGCCGCGGAGGGGAGCAGCTGCTCGACCTGCTGTCGAGCCACGGCGTGGACGTCGTTCCGGTCCCCATCGCCGAACCGGTTCGCCAGAACGTGACCGTCGTCGAACCGGATGGAACGGTCACGAAGCTGAACGCCCCCGGCCCGCAGCTCTCGCCGGGCGAGATCGCGCGCCTCATCCAGGTCACGGTCGAGGCGTCGCGGGGTGCCCACTGGGTCGCGCTGTGCGGCACCCTGCCGCCCGGCGCCCCGGAGGACCTGTACGCGACGTTGGTGACGGAGCTGCACCGGATCGGCGTCCGCGTGGCGGTCGACACGTCGGGAACAGCGCTCGTCAAGGCGATCGAGGCCGGTCCAGACCTTGTCAAGCCCAACGCCGAGGAGCTGGCCGAGGCCGTGGCCGCTCCGATCCACAACCTGGGCGACGTCGCGACCGGCGCCACGTCGCTGCTGGATCGTGGCGTTGGCCACGTCCTGGTGTCGCTGGGGAGGGAAGGTGCCGTGTCAGTCGCCGACTCCTCCGCCCTGCGGGCGTGGACCGCCCCCGTCGTTCCCCGTTCCACGGTCGGCGCGGGCGACGCCACCCTAGCGGGGTTCCTTTCCGCCTGGGACCACCGGTCTCTGGCGCTGCGCACCGCGGTGGCGTGGGGGGCCGCCGCGGTCAAGCTGCCCGGGACGGGGATGCCTGGGCCGGCCGACATCGACGTCGCCGGCGTGACGGTCGAGGAGCTCGACGCCGGGCGGGTGCTCGACGCGAGGAGCGGGATCGGATGACGAGCACCGGGGACCTCCTGGATGAGTCGCCGGTCGAGGGGGGACTGCAGCGTGCCTGAGGCCACCATCACGCTTCGGAATCCGACAGGGCTGCACGCCCGGCCGGCCAAGATCTTCGCCCAGACCGCGGCAACGACCGCGGCGTCCGTGACCGTGAGGAAGGACGGGCGGGAGGTGAACGGAAAGTCCGTGCTCTCGGTCCTCACGCTCGACTGCCATCAGGGCGACGACATCGTGATCCGGACCGAGGGCGAGGGCGCCGATGCGGCCCTGAAGGAGCTCGTCCGGCTGGTCGAGGGCGGGATGGGCGAATGATGAGCGTCAGGCTCACGGGAAGGGCGGCGGCGCCCGGCGCCGCGCTCGCGCCGGCCTTCGTCGTGGCCGTCCAGCCCCCGTTCCAGACGGATCTCCCGACGACGTGGGCGGGGACGGCCGAGGAGGAGCGGGTTCGGTTGCGAGCCGCTCTGCAGCGAGCCCAGGAGGAGCTCCTCGAGCTGGCCCGCGCGGTCGAGGCCGCCGCTGGAGCGGACGAGGCCGGGATCTTCGAGGCGCAGGCGGAGTTCGCGGCCGATCCCGAGCTCGAGCTGATGGCGGAGGAGGCCATCGGGGCCGGCGCTTCCGCGGAGCGAGCGGTGGTCGAGGCGTTCCGCAGCTTCCGGGAGCTGCTGGCCGGCTCGACGGACGAGTACCTCGCCGGACGGGTGGCCGACCTCGACGACGTGCGGGATCGCGCGGTGAGGATTCTTCTCGGGCGCAGCACTGCCGGCGAGGCCCCGAAGGTTCGCTCGGTGATCGTGGCCCACGAGCTCACGCCCTCACAGACGGCGAGCATCCACCCGGATGTGATCGCCGGCATCGTGACCGAGACGGGCTCCCCCACCAGCCACGCCGCCATCCTCGCTCGAGCCCTGGGGATCCCCGCCGTGGTCTCGTGCCCCGGCCTCATCGACGCCGTCCACGACGGCGGACATCAGCTGAGCGTGGATGGACGGACCGGGGCCGTGATCGTGGACCCCGGCTCGTCGGAGCGCGACGCGATCCGCCGACGCATCGGCGAGGAGGACCGGCGCCGCGACGAGCTCCTGGCCCTGCGCGACAGCCCCGGCCAGACGGCCGACGGGCACCGGGTCGAGCTGGCGGCGAACATCGGCGCGATCCAGCACCTCCCCGCGGCCGTGGAGGCCGGAGGGGAGGGAAGCGGCCTGGTTCGCACGGAGTTCCTGTTCCTGGACCGGATGTCCGCGCCGTCGGTCGACGATCAGGTGAAGTTCTACGCCGAGGTCCTGCGGGCTTTCCCGGGGCACCGGGTGGTCCTGCGGACCCTGGACGTGGGAGCCGACAAACCCTTGCCGTTCGTGGAGCGCGATCCCGAGGAGAACCCGGCCATGGGGCTCCGGGGCATCAGGCTCAGCCTGCAACGGCCCGACCTGTTCCGTACGCAGCTTCGCGCGCTGCTCCGGGCCGGCGCCGAGGTCTCGGGCGAGGACGCGGGCCGGCTGGCCATCATGTTCCCGCTCGTGTCGACGATCCGTGAGCTGCTCCAGGCCCGCGCGATCCTCCGCGAGGTCGCCGAGGAGGAGCGAGCCGACCTGTCGGGCACCGAGGTCGGGGTGATGATCGAGGTTCCCTCGGCGGCCCTGGATGTGCACAGAATCGCCGCGCACGCCGACTTCCTCTCGATCGGCACGAACGACCTGCTCCAGTACCTGTTCGCGGCGGACCGCCTGAACGGAGCCGTGGCCGACCTCGCCGACGTGCTCGAGCCGTCCGCGCTCTCCCTGATCAGCCGGGTGGTCGGTGCGGGGCATGGGAACGGAGCCTGGGTCGGGGTCTGCGGGGAGGCCGCGGGGGACCCCACCGTCGCCGCCGCCCTCGTCGGGCTCGGCGTCGACGAGCTGTCGATGACCAAGGTCGCGATCCCCGAGGTGAAGGACGCGCTCCGGCGCGTGACCCTGGACGAGTGCCGCAAGGCCGTCGAGGCCGCGATCTCGGACGCGCACGACGCGGCCGGTGTGCGGAAGATCCTCGAGGAGCGGCTCGGGAGCTAACGCTGCAGCGCGGGCCGGATGTCCAGGTCCTCGACGGGCTCGGGGAGCACCCAGTCGATCGGCCACGGACCGATCTCCTCCAGCCGCGTGAGCGCCGCTCGAGCCTGGTCGTCGACCGGCGTGCATGCGATCAGCCGGACCCCGGGGCGCTCGGAGACCAGCAGGCCCGTGGTGAAGAGTCGGAAGAGCCCGACCTCCGGATGGAGGAAGCGCTTGATCCGGTTGGTCGCCGCCGCCACGTCGTGCCGCTCCCAGAGCGCGGCGAACTCCGGCGACTCCGAGCACAGCTCTTGCACCAGCTCGGTCCACGCCGGCTCGCCGACGTGCTCGGCCATGGCGCCCCGGAACCGGGCCACCACGTAGGCCACGTCCTGCTGGTCGACGAGCAGCTCGCGCCAGGCCGGCTGCGTGAACAGTAGCCACATGACGTTGCGAAAGCGCTCCGGAAGTGTCGAGTAGTCCCCCTTGAGCGAAGCCTCGGCCCGGTTCCAGGCGAGGATGTCGTAGCGGGGGGTCACCACGAACGCCGGGTACGGGTCGAGCGCCAGGACCAGCTCCCGCATCGCGGGCTCGCACACCTCGGCGGCCCTCGACGTCGTGTCCGGCACGCCGGCCAGCGTGAACAGATGCGAGCGTTCGGATTCGTCGAGCAGGAGGGTCCGGGCGACGGCCTCGAGGACCTGGGCCGACGCGTTGATCGGGCGGCCCTGCTCCAGCCAGGTGTACCAGGTGACCCCCACAGCCGAGAGCTGGGCGACCTCCTCTCGGCGGAGTCCCGGCGTGCGCCGGCGGTAGCCGGGCGGAAGCCCCACATCCTCCGGACCGACCCGCTCCCTACGCGTTCGCAGGAACGCGGCCAGCTCCCTTCGCCGCTCGCGGTCTCGGGAACGCGCCTGGGAGGCGTCGCCAGCCTCGAACACCGGTGCCGTCTCGACCATGGCCCCAGTATGGCCCTCCTGCGGTCCCGGTGCCAGGTGCTGTCGGTACCAGGATGAAGGAGCCCTGGTACCCGGCTGCGGCGGGACGCAGACTCTGCTCGATGTCGGAATTCCGCGGGCGGATCGCGAGTTGGCACACACATGGACCGTCCGCGGCCCACGGACGGATGTGGAGGACTCGATGAAGCAGAGGACCGGGACGATGGACGAACGACTGGCCGAGACGGGAATCGGACGGCCGGGGTCGCGCCGCGCAGTGCCCGCTTGGGTCGTGCTTGCGCTGGTGTGCCTGGGGCAGTTCATGGTGGTCCTCGACATCTCGATCGTGAACGTGGCCCTCCCCTCGATCCAGTCCGAGCTGCACTTCACCGCGTCGGGCCTGCAGTGGGTGCTGAACGCCTACACGCTGACCTTCGCCGGCTTCCTGCTGCTGGGGGGCCGGGCGGCCGACCTGTTCGGACGCAGGCGGATGTTCCTCATAGGGCTCGGCATGTTCACGGCGGCCAGCTTCCTCGGTGGTCTGGCCCAGAGCCAGTCCATGCTGGTCACGGCCCGGGCGCTGCAGGGGCTGGGGGCCGCGGTCCTGGCGCCGGCCACGCTGACCATCCTGACGACGACGTTCGCCGAGGGACCGGCCCGCACGCGGGCGCTGGGCGTGTGGAGCGCGGTCGCCGCGGCCGGGGCTTCGGCCGGCGCGCTCATCGGCGGGATCCTCACCGACCTCATCTCGTGGCGGTGGATCCTGTTCGTGAACGTCCCCGTCGGCGTGGTGGCCGTGATCGCCGCGCGGGCCTTCCTGCCCGAGTCCAGGTCGGAGAGCCTGCACCGCAAGCTCGACGTGGCGGGGGCCCTCACCGTGACCGGCGGGCTGGTGGCCCTGGTCTACGCGATCGTGCGGACGCAGACCAACTCGTGGACCAGCCCGCAGACGCTGATCCCGCTCGGCCTGGGGATCGCGCTGATCGGGGCGTTCCTGGTCATCCAGACGCTGCCCAACCGGTCGCCGCTCATGCCCCTGCGGATCTTCCGCTCGCGCGCGCTCTCCGGAGGCAACGCGTTCCTGATGCTGCTGTTCGCCGCGATGTTCGGGACGTGGTACTTCGAGACACTCTTCATGCAGCGGGTCCTGGGCTACACCCCGCTGCAGGCCGGGCTCGCGTTCCTCCCCCAGACGGTCCTCATCGCGGGCGGGTCGCAGGTCGCGTCCCGCCTCATCGCGAGGATCGGCTCGCGGCCCATGCTCCTCGCCGGGACGGCCGCGACGGCCACCGGCGTGGTGTGGCTCTCGCAGATCACGCCGGGCAGCACGTTCCTCGGGGACCTGCTGGGCCCGTTCGTGCTGATCGGCCTGGGGATGGGGCTGTCGGTGACGCCGGCCACGGTGGCGGCGACGGCCGGCGTCCCCCGTGAGGACGCCGGGCTCGCCTCCGGCCTGCTGAACACCTCGCGCTTCATCGGCGCCTCGATCGGGCTGGCGGTGCTGTCGACGGTGGCGGCCACGCGAACCACCGGGGTTCTGGTTGGTGCCGCCTCCTCGCCGGGACGGGTGGCCGCGGCCCTCACCGACGGGTATGCACGAGCACTGGTCGTCGGGGCGATCATCCTGATCGCGGCGGCACTCGTGGTCACGCTGACGATCCCCGTGATGCGGCCGCGTGACCGCGAGCCGTCGACCCCGGTCGCCGAGGCCCCGACCGAGGCCGAGGTCATCCGCCTGCTCGACGAGGAAGAGGAACTCGAGAGCGCCTGACGCAGCGCCCGCCTCTGTGCCGCCCACCGAATCGCGCGCACGGCGGACCGAGCCGAGCGACGAGCGTCGGGCTATCGTGGGGAACGTGCCCTTCGCTGCGGACCCTCGCGTTGACACCTATATCGATGCCCTCCCCGACTGGCAGCAGTCAATCTGCCGCGAGGTGCGCACTCTGGTGCACGCAGCCGATCGGGACGTCGTGGAGACGATCAAGCGCACCAACCGCCCGTACTTCGTCCTGGAGGGAAACATCTGCGCCCTGCTCGCGGCCAAGGACCACGTCAACGTGTTTCTGTACGACCCGATCGTCCCTGATCCCGATGGCATCATCACCTCTGGCGAGGACAACAAGACGGCACGCACGGTCGCAATTCGTCAGGGCGAGCGGATCGACGCGAGGGCGCTGACCGACATGTTCAAAGCCATCATCGCCAATAACCGCGCCGGTGGCTGGCGCACGCTGACGCGGCAGGATTGATCCGCGCGCCGTTCGCGCTCGCGCATCGCTGGCGATCTGACCTGATCTGGAGAACGGGCGTGTCATCCGGATTGACGCGGTCGCCCCTAGCAGAGTGAGCTTGCAGCACGGAGCCACGCTCGACCGATGAGATCTGCGCCTCGGTGCGGTCAAATGAGAGCCAAGGAGGAACCCATGAAACTGACGACCGTCACGCACGTCTCCGTCGACGGAGTGATGCAGGGACTCGGCGGGCCCAATGAGGACCGGAGGGGCGGATTCGAGCGCGGCGGATGGGCCCTGCCGCTGTTCGGGCGGGACGAGGAGGGCACGGCGTTCGTCGGCGAGGTCTTCCAGCGCGCCGACGCGTTCCTGCTCGGCCGGCGGACCTACGAGATCTTCGCCGGCTCCTGGGGAATGTGGGACGATCCGGGCGACAGCCCGATCTGGACGGCGTTGAACACGAAGCCCAAGTACGTGGCATCGACCACGCTCACCGACCCGCAATGGGCGGACACGACCGTCCTCTCCGGAGACCTCGCGGCGGCCGTCGGCGGGCTGAAAGCCGAGCCGGCGGGTGAGCTGCAGGTGCACGGCAGCGGCAGCCTGGTCCGCTGGCTGTTCGACAACCACCTGGTCGACGAGGTCACCCTGCTCACCTATCCCGTGGTCATCGGCCAGGGCACGCGGCTATTCCCCGACACCGGCCCGGACACCGCGCTCGACCTGATCGACTCGCGAGCCACGCCCAGCGGGGTGACGATCCAGGTCTACCGGCCCACCGGGCGCCCGCAGTATGCGACCGCCACCCCGCCGACCTGAAGCACGCGACAAGGAGCGGCATTCAGTCGAGCACTGAGTGCGGAGCCTCGCGACGGCATCGAGCCTCTGTTAGCTGACCCCCGACCCCGTGGATCTGTACGAGATTGCAGGTACCCGGGGTGTGGGCAACTCGGTCGAGGTGGAATCCTCGATGCATGAGCGTGCGGTGCCTGATCGTGGACGACAACCCTGGCTTCCTGCAGACCGCGTGCAGGGTTCTGAGGGCAGGGGGGATCACCGTCGTGTCGCAGCGAGGTCGTCACGCCCTCATCTCCTTGCAAACCTGGCCTCGAGGCCGTGAAGACAGCTCGGAGTTGTGGGAGCAGATGTGGGGTCGTCGACCCAGGCATCCCGGATATCGATCACGCATTCGATGTCCCCGAGGGCCCTGAACCCCCAGTTCGGGACCTCGACGAAGAAGGCCGTTCGGAGAGACGCCCCGAGCTTCCTGGCGATCGCGGGCGGACTCCAGGGATCGAACCGTCCGGTGAGCACCAGCGTCGGGATGTCCGAAGTCACTGCGGCGTGCACGGCCGAACCTGATGGCTTCACGTTCCAGTCCGAGCACGTCGCTATGAACGGGTTCGATCCGTAGGTCTCCTGGAGGCCGGGCAGCGTACCTACGGTTCGGCTTAAGGAAGCTGGATCGACGAAAGGCGCCTGGTCCTGGCAGAGCACCGAGAGGAACTGCCCCAGGCTGAAGCGTCCGTGGCAGAGCTGTACGTATCCGGCGCATAGCGCTCCCCCGCGGGCAAGCGTCCGCGCCAGCTGGTCGGTGACTCGGCCACGGGCAGCGGCGGCGATGGCGGCGGGGACGTGGGTCAGATCGAACCCATCCTCCTGGCCGCCCAGCATCCCGCGGACGGCCCGAACGAACGCCCCACCACCCACCACCAAGCTGACGGCGTTTCCTGCCGCGTCCGCGGATTGCACATGCACGGGATGGGCGTCCAGCCGGGCGACGGCAGACGACCACAGACCCCGAAGATCCGGAAAGGTGGCACGACACGACTCGGCCGCTTCGCAGGCGCCGAACAGCGTCTCGAGCACAGCCTGCGTCCCCACTTCGGCCTCGGTTGGATCGTCCAGCTGCGGGAACTGGGGCGAATCCAGGTACACGGCCCTAATGTGCTCTGGGAACCGGCGCATGATCTCGAACGCCACACGTGAAGTGCCGCCGAGGGCCCCGAGCGTCCAGCGGGGGATCCCCAGCGCTTGGCGGAGGTTCTCGACGTCGGCCGCCATCTGTTCCAGGGCGAAGTCGGATGGATCGATCCCTTGGGCCGCGAGGCGGCGACGGCAGGCCCTCACGGCCTCGATCAGCTGCCGCTGGAAGCCGGGGTCACCGGTTGGGACCGCCGCCCCCCGGGCGGCGAGCTGGTCGGCTTCCGGGCAGGCCAGGCTGGGTTCAGAGTAGCCCTGGCCCCTGAGGTCCATCCCATAGACGACCCGGTGGAACTGCCCCGCCAGCCCCGCGTCGTATTCCCCATCGAACGAGAGCATGCCGAGCGCGAACACCGGGTCAGGGCTGATTGGCACGCCGGACGGCGGCGGCACTCTGACGGTGAAAAGGCGGACTGTCGGCCCATCGGGACGGCTGCGGTCCTCGAGGACACTCAGATACCCGCACGAGTGCGCAGACACGAAGCGGATCTCGACGGCTTCGGGGCAGGGGGCCGACCGATACGTCGGGTGGAACGCCGGCCGGGACGGCCCACCGCTCGTGCAGGAAACGGCGAGAAGCAGCGCTGCCACGGCCACCGCGCGGCATCGCATGTCAGCCCGCCCGCACGAACGGCGCGACCTCGAATGCCGCCCCAGTGTCCACGTCATGGTTGAGATCAACGATCGTGAGCTGATCGCCCACGATCCGGTACGTGAACCTGTAAACACCGGGGAGGTTGTGGTCGCCGGGCGCGCTGACGAGCGTGAAAGTGTGGTCATCCACAATGGTGTAGAGGGTGTTCCCCCCGAGCTCTTGGTGAGGGGGGTCGAAGATCAGCAGGTGGCCGTCCTTGAACCGGATGATGCGCACAAACTCGGCCGGAGCACCCTTGCACGGATCGTTCTTCGGAGGGCGCTTCGCCGCACCCTCCTCCCCCTGAAGCAGTGCGGGGATCCGGTCGGCGGCCCCGATCCGCGTCATGATGCGGACGATGTCCTGACAGGTGGCCACCTGGCGCCAGTCGCCGGCCAGCGGATCAGTCGGCGCCGAGGATGGGGAGGGCAGGGCCGACGGGACCGGGCTAGCCGGTTGGACGTGATGGAAGCTCCTGGCGAAGTCCAGTACTCGAGGCGCCACAAAGACCAAGGCGGCTACAGCGACCATCGCGAAGGCGACCTGACCAACCCGCCGCCTGATGACGAGGTGCCGACTCTTTCGGCGAACCGCGCGGAGATTCTCACCGAGGTCCGGCTCGACCGCCGATGACGAGCGTCGGAGCGACTCCCGGAGGCGGTCGTCAAGGGACATCTTCGACCACCCCCTCCTCCAGCAGCTCCCCCAGCCGGGACCTCGCCCGGTGCAAGTGCACCCGCGCTGTGGCGGCCGAGCATCCCATGATGTCGGCGACCTCCCCCACGGGCAGGTCCTCGAAGTAGAACAGGACCACGGCCGCCCGCTGCATCCGCGGGAGGGTACGGATGGCCTTCATCACGTCGACGTCGACGGATCCCGCCGGTGCCGGCGGATCGACCTCCCGTTCCAGCAAGGACCGGAGCCGCTCCCTTCGCACCGACTGCATGGCCAGCCGGATGGCCACCCGGCGTACCCAGGCCCCGGGGCGCTCGTAGCGCGAGACCTTCTTCCAATGCCGCAGGAGCTGCACGAACGCGTCTTGAGTGATGTCCTGGGAGCGGCCGGCGTCATGGCATATCAGGAACACCGACCGCATGACCGCGGGGAACTCCTCCCGGAATAGCCATTCGTACTCCGCGTCGGAGTCCACGACGAACCAGCGCTCCCTCGGATCCCCCCGAGGGAGACCGAGCTCAGTGTGGCGACGTACCCACTCGGGCGCAAGGGTTCCCATGTCCAATCAAGACACAGAGACCAACGAGTCTCTTCGCTTACTTGTCCAGCCGGTCTTCGCATCCGGCATCCGGCTGATCCCTGCGTTGCAGGGCTGGATAGCCCGCGGCGCGCCTCACGCTCCGGGGCAAAGGACTTCAGCCGGCCCGGTAAACATCGGCCCCTCCCGGTTCCTGTGTGGTGATGACGGCGAAGACGAGAGGTGGTGGCGAGCGCGAGACGGTGATCGAGCGGTCCGGAGCCGAGCTCTCGCACGCGTCGATGTGCCGGAGCGTCAACAGAAGGGGAGGGATGAGATGAGACGTGCGTGGACGATCATCATTACGTTGGCGATGTGCGTGGGGGTGAGTGTCGCGGGTTCGCCGGCGGGGGCAAGAACGGCCGCCGCCAACGGCAAGATCGCCTTCACCTCTCACGACGCGGAGGCAGATGCAAATATTTGCCTCACGATCAACCCCGACGGGACCGGCCAGCACCAGATCGGGACCGGGGATGTGGGCTGCCGCAACTGGTCGCCGGACAGCAGCAAGATCCTTGCGTCCGTCAATCCCGAAGGGAACGCTCGGCCCGCCACCGCGAACCCCGACGGATCAGACTTCACGATACTCGACGCGTACCCGAACCTGGACCAGACCCTATCGTGCGGGTTCTGGTCCCCCGATGCCAGACGATTCCTGTGCAAGAGCGCCGAGGACGGAAACCCGTCAGACGACGGCCTCTACACGCTGCGGTCCTCTGACGGAGGAGACCTCACACGGGTCACCGTGACCCCCGACGGCTTCGAGGACGACGCGCTCGGCTACTCGCCGGACGGCTCCCGAATCCTGTACAGCCGGAACGACCTGAGCAGCGAGCTCGAGAACCTGTTCGCCGTGAACCCGGACGGTACCGGCTTGGTGCAGCTCAATCCTCCGGGACTGCAGCTAGGAGCGGCCGATTGCTGCAATCCCGCCGCGAGCTGGTCCCCGGATGGAGCTCAGGTCGCGTTCGCCGCGTTCTGGAAGCCGAACATCGGGCACGCGAGGAGGACCGCGCTCTTCGTGGTGAACGCCGACGGCACCGGCATCCGCCGGGTCACGCCATTCGGCCAGGGCGCGCGTAATGGAGCCGCCTGGTCACCGGATGGCGAGTTGATCGCATTCGACACCCCGCTCATCAGGGGCGAGAACCCCCAGATCTGGGTCGTGCACCCCGACGGAACCGGGCTCAGAGAACTCACGCAGCCCACCCACGGCGACAACTCATTCAATCCGGTGTGGTCGCCCGACAGCGCGCGACTCGTGTTCCAGAGTTTCCATCCCGAGATCAACGGAGGCCAGAACGACGTTTGGATCGTGAATGACGACGGCACGGGCCTCTTCCAGCTCTCGAACACCCCCGAACCTCTCGAGGAGGGGGATCTGAGTTGGGGGTCGGCACCGCCTTCGTGATATCGAGAAGACTCGATCGGTGGGCGGCATGCGGGACATGCCGCCCACCCGCACGTGGTCCCGTCTCCTGCCAAAGATCCAGCGCACGGGATGCTTCTGAAGGACGAGGTCGCGGGGCCATCAACCCCAGCCGACGTACCAGGCGACCCGTGAAGTCGTTCCAGTCCATGTCTCTCACGTCCGCTTCCGGTTCCTGCATTGGCGGCGCTGATACGACTCGTAGTGCATCTGCCCTCTTCCGCTCCGACGTCGATGCCATGGCCGAGCGTCTCGACCAGACGTTCCTCTCTTCTGAGAGCGACCAGAGAGCGACCAGAGCTGATTCCGTTCCCGCTCAAGGACCGGAAAGGCCCTCTGACAAGGGCTCTCAGGAGTGGGGCGGGCTGGACTCGAACCAGCGACCGGCGGATTATGAGTCCGCTGCTCTGACCAACTGAGCTACCGCCCCTTGGGGTCAGGGTAATCCACCCGGCACCGGGAACCAGCCGGTATCGTCTGCGCATGACCGCGGACGGATGGCACCTGGCGCAGGTGAACGTGGCCCGCCTGCTCGCGCCCATCGACTCCCCGCAGCTGGCCGGGTTCGTGGCGATGCTCGACCCCATCAACGAACTCGCTGACGGCAGCCCAGGATTCGTGTGGAGGCTCCAGACCGAGGACGGGGACGCCACCGCGATCCGAGCCTTCGACGACCAATGGATCCTCGTGAACATGTCGGTGTGGGAGTCGGTCGACGCGCTGGGAGCGTTCGTCTACGCGTCGCGACATCTCGAGGTCATGCGCCGCCGCAGGGCCTGGTTCGAGAAGGCGGCGGAGTCGTTCCTCGCGCTGTGGTGGATCCCCGCGGGGACCATCCCCACGATCCCCGAGGCCCAGAGCCGTCTGGCCTGTCTCCGGGAACAGGGGCCGACACCGCACGCGTTCACCTTTCGCGAGCCGTTCCCGCCGCCGGACACCACCGAATTGGTGACCGCAGATCACCGCTGGTCCTGCCCCGACTGACCGGCGACGAGCGGTCCTCTGTGGGCCCGGCAAGAGGGTCGGCGGATCGTTCAGGCGGTGCGAACCGGTGCGACGCCCGGGCCCGGGAGGGCACGCATGTCGCGGGCGGTGATCGGTTCTCCGCACTCGGAGCACACTAGGCGGGGGGACGACGGCCGGCCGCACCCCTTGTGCTCCAGCACGACTGCCGGACCGACCTCCGACCGCGCGTGACGGTCGCCCCACTCCATCAGCGAGATCAGGATCGGGTACAGGTCGATCCCCCGCTCGGTCAGCCGGTACTCGAACCGCGGGGGCCGGTCCTGGTACTGCTGCCGTTCCAGGATGCGGTGCGCCACCAGCTTTCGCAGCCGGTCAGCCAGGATGTTGCGGGCGACGCCGATGTTCCGCTGGAAGTCGTCGAACCGGCGGACCCGGAAGAAGGCCTCCCGGAGCACGAGCATCGTCCACCGCTCCCCGATGATCTCGAGCGTCCGAGCGACGGAGCATTCCTCGTTGGTGAACCATCCACGGTCGTCGGGCATGGCCGCCATACTAGCACGGTGAGTTGCGAAACGAAACCCTCTTGCGATAGTGTCGGTTGCGAAACGCAACCCACGCGAAAGGGGCGGCCATGCAGATCGCGGAGCGCTGGCGAACCGGGGACGCGGCCGGGGACGCGACAAGGGACCGGACCGGGGACCCGGCAAGGACCGGTGGCAACGTCCGGGGCCGAGAGCACGTCCTTCTCGTGGACGGCTCGCTGCTCGAGCTCCGTCGACTAACGGGGGCCGACGAGCCCGGGCTCCGGCGCTTCTACGCGGCGCTGTCGCCGGCGACGCTGCACCGCCGGTTCATGACGCCGTTGCCCCGGCTCCCGGAACCGACGCTCGCATACCTGTCCGAGACGGGCCACCTCCATCGCGAGGTCGTCGTGGCGACGTTCGGCGGCCGGATCGTCGCCGAGGCCCGATACCACCGCGTTCGTGGAACCGACGCGGCCGAGGTTGCCATCGTCGTCGCCGACGCCTGGCAGGGACGCGGGATCGGCCGGGCGCTGTCCGGCCACCTGGCTCGCGCCGCCGCTTGGCGCGGCGTGACCTCGTTCACGGGCTCCATGCTGGCCGACAACCGGCCAGCACTGCGTCTGCTCAAATCCCTTGCGCCGCAAGCCGATCGGCGGATCCGCAGCGGCGAGCTCGAGTTCCGGGCCCTAGTGCCCCCCTGAGCTCGGTCAGGGGGACTCGGACCCCGAGGCACCCGCCCCGGCAGGCTCGCGGGAACGCCTCCGGGCCCGGAGCCGGCGGGCGATACGCACGGCCAGGCCCTTGTCCCGCTTGTGGCGGGGAGGTTCCACCGGTGCCTCCTCGGTGAGGTCGGTCTCGACCACCTGGTACCGCTCCAGGTAGCTCGACAGCACCGCCTGGATGATCGCGGCGGCCGGAAGCGCAAGGAACGCGCCGATCGGGCCGAGAAGGCTCCCGCCGACGATGGCGGAAGCGAAGGCCACGGCCGGGTGGAGCTGCATGGTCCTCGCCGTGATCTTGGGGCTGAGCAGGTAGTTCTCGATCTGCTGGTAGATCGCGAAGTAGATCAGCACGGCGAGCCCCACGCCGGGGGACTTCGCGAGCGCCACGAGGACCGGCAGCAGCATCGCGATGTAGGTCCCCACCACCGGGATGAACTGCGACACGAGCCCCATCCACAGCGCCAGCGCCACCGCGAACGGAACGCCCAGCAGCGTGAGCACGATGAACGTGCTGACGCCGGACAGCAGCGCGAGCAGCAGCCGCGAGTACAGGTAGCCTCCGGTCTTGTCGATCGCGACCTCCCACGTGTCGAGGACACGTCGCTGCCGTTCGGGCGAGAGCACCGAGCAGACGGTCCGGCGGAACCGCGGCCCGTCCGCGACCATGTAGAAGGTGAACAGCGCGATCGTCAGCAGCTGGAAGAGCAGCCCGACCACCGTCGCCGCGATGTGCAGCAGGTTGGCGGCGATGTCCTTGGCGTAGTTCGCCAGGTTGGCCTTGACCTTCTCCAGGCTCTTCGAGAGGTTCTGGGTCGAGATCGTGATTCCGAAGATCTTGTGCGACCTGGAGCTGAGGTCGTGCAGCCACCCCGGGACCTTCCCGATCAAGCCCTGCGTCTGGGAGATCACCAGTGGAACCATCGACGCGATGAGGGCGACGCCGAGCAGCAGCAGCACGAGCAGCACCAGCGCCGTCGCGAGCCCCCGCTTCCAGCCGCGGCGGTGGAGCCAGTTCACGGCCGGTTCGAGCGCAAACGACAGGAACAGGCTGATGAGGAGCCAGATCAGCAGCTGCCGGACCCGCCCCAGGATGTTCACGAAGGCGATGGCCGCCAGGACCGAGACGATGGCGAGCAGGATCACCCGGGGGACCCACGCCGGCATGGGCGCGCTCGGACGCCGCTGGATCACGACGGCGCCCTCGTGGTCCGGCGCGGTGGGCGGCGCGTCGGCCCTCGCGAGCGGCGCCGGTGCGCCGGCACGCTCTCCGTGCTCGCCTGCGCCGCGCTCGAGGTCGTGGTCGGACACCGCTCCTCCACCGTCGGGGCCGCACGGAAAGGCAGGCGGGGCAAGCCTACCCGTGGTTCGCGACGGATTGGGGGAGCCCGGCGTACGGCCTCAGCGGGGAGCTACGCCTCGGAGATCTCGACCCGCTCGAGCACGACGTCCTCCTGGGGCCGGTCCTGCGAGTCGGTCGGCGTCGTGGCGATGGCCCGGACCACGTCCATTCCCTCGGTGACCTCGCCGAAGATGGTGTGCTTGCCGGTGAGCCACGGCGTGGGCACCACGGTCACGAAGAATTGCGAGCCGTTCGTCCCGGGGCCGGAGTTCGCCATGGCCAGCAGGCCGGGCCGGTCGAACGACGGACCGGTGTCCGGCACCTCGTCCTCGAACTGATAGCCGGGGCCACCGGTTCCCCGCCCCAGCGGGTCGCCGCCCTGGATCATGAAGTCGCCGATCACGCGGTGGAACACGGTGCCGTCGTAGAGCCGGTCGCTGGAACGCCGACCGGTGCGGGGATCGGTCCACTCGCGGGCCCCGGTGGCCAGCTCGGTGAAGTTGGCAACGGTCTTCGGCGCGTGGTCCGGCATCAGCCGGACCTTGAACTCACCGAGCGAGGTGACGAATGCGGCGGTGGGCATGGGAGGACCTCCTCGTGGTCAGGATCCAGGCTGAGGGCGCGTGTCGCTCCGGGGGAGAGACTCGAACTCTCAACCTACGGATTAACAGTCCGCCGCTCTGCCAATTGAGCTACCCCGGATCGGTCGGGCAGCATACCAGCGGGTCTTCCGCGCCCGGGAATGGCCCGTTCGGTCCCGGTCGTTTACGCTCCGGCCACCCGCGGGAACCATTGGAGCAACCACCACGGAGGAGACCGGCATGGGCATCAAGGGAGTCGCCGTCGGGTTCGGCGTCGGGTACGTCCTCGGCGCGAAGGCCGGACGCGAGCGTTACGACCAGATCGTGGACTGGTGGAACAAGTTCTCCGGCAACCCCACCGTGCAAAAGGCCGCCGGGAACGCCAAGCAGCTGGCCGGCGACGCGGGGCGCAAGGGGATGGAGGCCGTCCAGGGCGGGGTCACGAAGGTGTCGTCCGCCGTGAAGAATCGCCTGGGCGAGGAATCCGCCTCGGCAACCGGGTAAGGCACCGGCACCTCGACGCGCCGGCCGGACTCAGGACTGCGGGTTCTCCCAGGGGTCCGCCAGTGCCAGGTCCTCGATCACGCCCTGGTGGAAGCCCGGGATGTACTTCGCGTCAAGCCGCCGTTCCGGTGGCCGATCGGGAACCATGACACTCTGTACCGAGCTTGCCCGGTCCGCTCACCTGGGGGATGAATCGTGGCCGTCCGTCCGCTCGTTCGCACGCGCGCCGTTCTCGCCATCGCGGCCGTAGCCCTAGCGCTCGCTGGCTGCGTGCACGTCCCGTCGGGATCCGGCGACACCGCGACGTTCTCCATCGACGGCGGGACGATCTCGGTCACCCAGTCCGGCACCATCAGCTTCAGTGGCAGCGGGACACCGCTCGACTACTCAGGGCCGCTCGGGTGCGCCGGCCGGTACTTCAGCGCCGATTACACCGAGGACATCGGGATGAACTTCCGCTATGGCTCCCGGGACGCCTACCTGCTGGTCGGCAACGACCTGTACCACTTCGCCCACCCTCCGACGATCGGCGACGGGACGCTCGGCTGGAAGCAAGACTTCGACGACCGGAACATCGCGGTGACGGTTCGCTGCGGCCCCCCGCCCACATCCACGCCTCCGGGGCCCCTCACGGACTGACCGGCCCACCGTCGCACGGCCCCCGCGCGGCCGGCTACTCGAGGTAGTCGCGGAGCTTCTGGGACCTCGACGGGTGGCGGAGCTTCGACAGAGTCTTGGACTCGATCTGGCGGATGCGCTCCCTCGTGACGCCGAACTCCCGGCCGACCTCCTCGAGGGTGCGAGGGTGGCCGTCCATGAGGCCGAAGCGCAGTTGGATGACCTTCTTCTCGCGCTCGGAGAGCGTGTGGAGGACCGACTCGAGCTGCTCCTGCAGGAGGATGAAGCTCGCGGCGTCGATGGGCACGACCGCGTCGCTGTCCTCGATGAAGTCTCCGAGGTGCGAGTCCTCCTCCTCCCCGATGGGGGTCTCCAGCGACACCGGTTCCTGGGAGACCTTGAGGATCTCGCGGACCTTGTCCGCGCCGATGCCCATCACCCGGCCGATCTCGTCGGGGAGCGGCTCGCGGCCGAGGTCCTGGAGCAGCTGGCGCTGGACCCGCACCAGCTTGTTGATGGTCTCGACCATGTGCACCGGGATGCGGATGGTGCGCGCCTGGTCGGCGATGGCCCGCGTGATTGCCTGGCGGATCCACCACGTGGCGTACGTCGAGAACTTGTAGCCCTTCGAGTAGTCGAACTTCTCGACGGCCCGGATCAGGCCGAGGTTGCCCTCCTGGATCAGGTCGAGGAACAGCATCCCCCGGCCCACGTAGCGCTTCGCGATCGACACCACCAACCGGAGGTTCGCCTCGATGAGCTTCTTCTTGGCCAGCTGGCCGTCGCGCTCGACCCGGTGGAGGAACGAGAAGAAGTCCTCCCGGGTCCGGGGCTTGTACACGCGGCTGATGCGCTCGCGGCCGATCCCCTCGATTTTGCCGAACTTGTCCTCCTGGTGCTCACGGATCTCGACGACCGCCTCCACCACGCGGCGGAGCTTCTTCTGGTCGACCTTCTGGCCGTCGTCGGTGAGCTCGAACAGCTCGGTGGAGAACTCCCCCGCCTCGATGCGCCGGGCGAGGTCGACCTCCTGCGCCGCGTTCAGCAGCGGGACCTTCCCGATCTCCTTGAGGTACATCCGGACCGGGTCGTTGGTCGGCGCCTTCAGGACGTCGTCGTCGCGAACGGCCGCTTTCAGCTCGCCCTCGAGGTCGTCGCCCGGGACCTCGATGACCTCGATGCCCTCCCCCCGGAGGTGCTCCTCGATCGCGGTGAGGAATTCCTCGACCTGCTCGGGGGTGAGGTCGTCGACCGGCAGGCCTTCCAGGAGGTCCTCCGAGGTCACGAACCCCCGCTCGCGTCCGCGGGCGACGATCGCTTCCTTGGCTTCCTCGAGGCCACCGATGTCCGTGGCGGTGTCACTCATGCATTCGGGCGCTTCCTCGGCTTTTCGCGGGAGGTGGGATGTCCAGAGTGTACGAAAGGATCGGCAGGACGCCCGGTCCCACTTGACCATCGACGGACATTTCGCACTGACAAGTCGGACGGTTCTGTCCACGGGCTCGCGGACCGATGGGGGCCGTCAGTTCAGCTCCCGGGCCCGCCGCCACGCACCGGTCAGCCGGGCCAGCTCGCCGAACATCCGGTCGTACCGCTCGGCCTCGACGATGGGGTTGACCTTCTGGAGCTCAAGGCGGAGCGCGTCGATCAGCCGCTTGATGCGGAACTCCTCCAGCCGCGCCAGCACCTGCCGGGCGTTGTCGACGGTGGGCGTGACGTCGAGGGGCTCGGTGGCGAGCGCCGCCAGGAGCCCCGCCACCTTGGGGTCCTCCTCCTCGGCCTCCTCGGCCGCGATCAGCCCCCGCACGTCGCCGCCCGCATCGCGCAGCAGGTGCAGGAGCCGCCGGTGCCCGGCCCGCTCGAAGTGCTCGTCGGTCAGCTCGCCGGCCACGGCCTCGAACACGGCCTGGCTCTGGGCCAGGAGCTTCAGCATGTCCCACTCCACGCGCTGCTGGGGCGAGCGCAGCGGCCCGACCGACAGGCCGTCGCCGTTGGACCGGGGGGGCGCCGGCGCCGATGGACCCGCCCTGGACCCTCGGGCCCGCGGCGGCTCGGCCACGCCGCTCGGCAGCCGTTCGAGCTCCGCGAACACCGCCGTCGGCGAGACGCCGGCCCGGTCGGCCAGCAGTCCCGCGTACTCCTGGCGGCGGACCTCGTCATCCAGCCGCGCGACGATGGGCAGGCCGGCCCGCACGGCGGCCGCGCGTCCCTCCACCGAGGCCAGGTCGGCTCCGTGCAGTGCCCGCTCGACCATGAACTCGACCAGGGGCACGGCCCGGCCGGCCAGCTCCTGGAACGCCTCGCCGCCGCGCTGCCGGACGAAGTCGGCGGGGTCGAGGCCCTCGGGCAGCACCAGCACTCTCGTGCGCACCGGGAATCGCTCGTGGAACGCAAACGCGCGCTCGGCCGCGCGCGCGCCGGCCTCGTCGGCGTCGAAGGTCAGCACGATCTCGGACGCGAACCGCGACAGCAGCTGGTAGTGGTCCTCCCCCAGCGCGGTGCCGCACGTGGCCACCGCGGTCGGTACGCCCGCCCGGGCCAGCGCGATCACGTCGGTGTACCCCTCGACCACGAACCCCCTGCCCGACCGGGTGATGTCCGTGCGGGCCCGGTGGAGGTTGTACAGCACCTTGCCCTTCCGGTAGACGAGGGTCTCGTTCGTGTTCAGGTACTTCGGCTGGCCCTCGGCCGCGACCAGCAGCCGGCCGCCGAACGCCACGTGCTGCCCCGACAGGTCCTGGACGGGGAACGTGATCCGCCCCCGGAACCGGTCCCGGATGGTGTCGCCCCGTACCGCCAGGCCGGCCTCGACCAGGAGCTCCGGCGAGAAGCTCGGCGCGAGGCGGCGGAGCAGGAAGTCGCTGTACATCGGCGCGTAGCCGATCTCGAACTCCTCGGCGGCGGCCCGGTCGATGCCCCGGGAGGCCAGGTACTCGCGGGCGTCGCGCCCCTCCTTGCCCTCGACGAGCATCTTGTGGAACAGCTCCGCGGCCTCGGCGTTCGCCCGGTGGAGCGAGTGCCGCCGCGACGCGGTCCGGCGGTCCGCCGCCGACTCGGCCTCGTACCGCAACTGGATCCCCGCGTCGCGCGCCAGCCGCTCGACCGCCTCGGGGAACGTCAACGACTCGACCTTCATCGCGAACCCGATGGCATCGCCGTGCTCGCCGCACCCGAAGCAGTAGAAGACCTGCTTGGCCGGCGAGACGCTGAGCGACGGGGACTTCTCCGTGTGGAACGGGCAGATGCCCGTCAGCGAGTCGTGGCCGGCCTTCTTCAGCGTGAGGTACTGGCCGATCAGCTTGACGATGTCGGTGGCCTCGCGGACCGCCTGGATGTCCTCGTCCCGGAACCGTGCCAACGGGGCTCCTCGCCTGCTACAGGAGCCAGCCCCGGGGAAGGAAGAGCTGCTCGTACGTGCGGAGGGCAAATCGGTCCGTCATCCCGGCGATGTAGTCGGCGATGCGGGTGGGCATGTCCCCCGGGGCCAGATGGTACTCCTCGGGGATCTCCTCCGGATGGTCCAAGTAGTAGGAGAACAGCGCCCGCAGCAGCGAGACGGCCTTCTGCTGCTCCTCGGCCGCGGTGTCGCGGAGGTAGACGCGCTGGAACAGGAACTCGCGAAGTTCGTCGAGGGCACGGAAGCCGTCGTCGGACAGCCGGATCTCGTCCAGGGACCGCTCGCCGGCCTCGACCAGGCCGGTGACCAGCCGGTCTACCCGTTCGCCCTGGTCGGCGCCGAGGACCTGGATGGGCCACGCCGGGAGCTCCGAGGGCTCGATCACCCCGGCGCGCAGCGCGTCGTCGATGTCGTGGTTCACGTACGCGATGCGGTCGGCGAACCGCACGATCTGGGCCTCCAACGTGGCCGGCGTCGGCATCTTCCAGGTGTGGTTCACGATGCCGTCGCGGACCTCCCAGGTCAGGTTCAGCCCTCGCCCGTCGTCCTCGAGATGGTCGACCACGCGCAGGCTCTGCTCGTTGTGCCGGAACGGACGGCCGAGGAACGGCGTCAGGGCCTCCTCCCCGAGGTGCCCGAACGGCGTGTGCCCCAGGTCGTGCCCGAGCGCGATGGCCTCGGTGAGGTCCTCGTTGAGCGCCAGCGCGCGGGCCGCCGTTCGGGCGATCTGCGCGACCTCCAGCGTGTGCGTCAGGCGGACCCGGTAGTGGTCGCCCTCCGGGGCCAGGAACACCTGGGTCTTGTGCTTCAGGCGCCGGAACGCCTTCGAGTTGACGATCCGGTCGCGGTCGGTCTGGAAGGCCGTGCGCAGCGGGTGCGGGTCCTCGACGCGCTCGCGCCCCTTGGTGGCCACGCTGAGCACGGCGTGCTCGGACAGCACGTCACGCTCGATTCGTTCCATCCGCTCTCTCGGAACGCCCATCCCCGGCCAACCGTAGCACCAGGGTGGGACACGTCCTCGGGCCCGAGGCGGGGCTCATTTCCGTGATCGTCCGGATCCCGGGTGATTGAATGCGGGGTCGGACCTCACGGAAGGAGCTCGCATGGGTCTCGGTCGGAAGCGGATGCTGGCGGCGGGCGTCGTCGCCATCGGACTGTTCGGCGCCGCGTGCAGCAACTACGGCGGCGACAACGGAGGAAGCGCAACGACCGGCGGGGCATCGAGCCAGCCGGCGGCGTCGGCCTCGGGCGGAGGGGCGGTCACCTGCGATCAGAGCGCCGGCTCGACCACGGTCACAGAGTCCGGCTTCAAGTTCCAACCGACGACGCTCTCGGCGAAGTCGTGCACGACCGTGGCCCTCGACAACAAGGACGCGACGACCCACACGTTCACCATCGACAACTCGCCGATCAACGTGACGCTACCCGGCGGCTCGAAGAGCTCCGCCGAGCTGGCCCTCCCGCCCGGGAACTACATCTGGTACTGCCGGTTCCACGGCTCGCCATCCGGCACCGGCATGTCCGGCAAGCTGACCGTCACGTAGGCGGGGTCAGTGCCCGCCGAACAGGCGGTAGGCGAGGTACGCGAAGGTCTCGCGGACGTAGCCGGACAACCGCGTCCCGCTCGAACTGGCGGCGGAGTGCGAGGTGGCCGACGCGTACGGGGTGAGCCCCAGGTCGCCCGCCATGCGCTTGATCCGCAGGTTGTGCCAGGGGTCCGAGACGAGGAACACCGACCGCAGGTCGTGGTCGCGGAGGTAGCTTGCCGCGGCCTGCAGGCTCTCGTACGTGTCGGACCCATGGGCCTCGGCGACGACCGCGTCCGGCGGCAGGCCCCGCTGGATGAGGTAGGCGCGCCCGGCCTCGGCCTCCGTGGTCCGGTCGCCGGGTTCGTTCGCCCCCAGCGTGACGACCAGGGGCGCCCGGCCCTGCTCGAACAACAGCTGGGCCTGGTTGAGCCGCTCCGCGAACACCGGCGACGGCCGTCCGTTGTACTGCGCGGCGCCCAGCACCACGATCGCGTCGACGCGATCCACGCGCCGCGCGTCGTCGGTGTGCGCAGCGTTCCACACGGCGATCGCGGACGCGGTGACCAGGCCGGCGGCGACGAGGAGCAGAGCCAGCAACCCGGTGACCACCGGGTGGCGCCGCACGAAGCCCACGACGGCTCAATCTAGCACCGGCCCCTCGATCTCCCGCCGGATCGTCATAGGGTTGGCCCGACACGGAGGGGGCTCCATGCGAAGGACGGCCGCCACGCTGCTCGCGATGACGTTCGTCGTGTCGACGGCCTGGGCGCCGAATGCGACCGCGTCGGACACGCCGCACAACGGGCGCTTCTGGCTGACCTGCCGGTTCTCCCACCGCTCGTCGGACGACCCGATCGCATGGCCCGGCCAGCCCGGCGCGACGCATTCGCACGACTTCATCGGGAACGCGACGACGGACGCGAGCTCGACGTATGAAGGGATGGTGGGGCAGGCGACAACCTGCGCCCTCGCCGACGACACCGCCGGGTACTGGGTTCCCACCCTGATGGTGGACGGCACGCCCGTGGCGATCCGGGTGGTCAACGTCTACTACTGGGGGTTCCGCGGCCGGACCCAGGCCTTCCCGCCCGACCTCGAGGTGATCGCCGGCGCGTCGGCGGGGATCCCTTCCGGCACCAAGGCCCAGTCGAGGAAGACCGGATGGATGTGCGTCCGCGACGGCGCGCTCTTCGCGGCCCCGCCGGACTGCGGCGCGGACTTCGTCAGGATGGTCGTCACGTTCCCCTCGTGCTGGAACGGCGTTGCCACCAACTCGGCCGATCACCACAGCCACCTCGCCTATCCGGTCGCGGGGTCGTGCCCGGCCGATCACCCCGTGCCGGTGCCGCGGCTCGTCGTGCACGTGGAGTACGGCCTGCACGACGGAACGCATGCGCGGCTCTCGTCGGACCTGATGGCGGGGGCGCCGGCGGGGTCGACGATCCACGCGGACTTCTGGAACACGTGGGACCAGGCCACCCTGGAACGACTCGTGCGCACCTGCATCGACACCGGCCCGAACCGCGTCTTTCGCTGATCTCCAGGCCGGGGCGCCGAACACCCAGCATCCGTCAGCGGACGGCCGCGCTCGCGCATCCATGGTCCGTGCGAGCAGAGGGAGAGGTTAGGCCGTCCCCATCGGAGCCTGTCGAGGCATGGGCCCGCCTCGACGAGCATTCTTCGGGGAACACGACCGGCTCTCCGAGGCCCGCGCGACTTCGTGACCGGGAAGACCCACCAAGGGAGGTGCTGGCAGTGAGGCGATCATTGGCTTTCCTGACCGTCGTGGCGACGGTGCTGTTTGGAGCCCTGGGCATCGCGGAACCCGCCCAAGCGAAGGTTCCCGGGCCGAACGGCCGGATCGCGTTCTTTCGCAACAACGCCGGCGACAACCGCGCCACCCTGACGTACACGGTGAACCCCGACGGGAGCCATGAGCTGCCGCTCTTCGGCGGGACGGACAACGAGCATCCCCACTGGGCTCCGAACGGCATCGACATCGCGATCGAGGTCGATTCCCTGGGCGGGTCCGCCGTCATCGTCAATTCGGATACCGGCAGCTACCGCGTCCTGCAGCGACCCGATCCCACCCTCGACCTCGGCTGCCTGGTGTGGTCGCCCGATGGGTCGAGGCTCGCCTGTGCGGGCTTCGACGATGCGGACCCGAGCCGAGAGGGCGTCTACACGGTCCGCGCCTCCGACGGCGGCGACCTGACGAGGATCACCGGTTTCGTCGGTATCCCGGGCGACTACTCGCCTGACGGCACCCGTCTCTCCTTCGTCGGCGTCGACGAGGACGACCAACTGCGCATCTTCGTCGTGGGGCTGAACGGGAGCGGGTTGACGCCGGTCACGCCGGCGGGGATGAGCCTCAACGACGAGGAGGGAGGCAGCTGGTCGCCGACGGCAGACAGCGTCCTGTTCCAGGCACGCCCCGCGCCGGATCACCGCTACGCGCTGTGGACGGTGAACGCCGACGGCAGCGATCTCCGCCGGCTGCCGGTCCCGGGGTGCGGCGGCGCGTTCTCGGATCCCAGGTCGATCGGCTGCGGAGACCCCGTCTGGTCGCCGGACGGCTCGAAGATCGCGTTCGTTCGCATCAGCGCGAAGACCAGACAGAAGAACATCTACACCGTGAACGCCGACGGCAGCGGCCTGTTCCAGGTCACCCGGACGGGATTCCAGGACTTCGGCCCCGACTGGGGAGTGCACCCCCCGGTGACCGGGCGTGGCAATTGACGAGATCCGCGGCCCGGCCTCGGGACGGCGGGCCTGCCAGCATGCGTCAGCGGACGGAGGCGCTCGTGCATCCATGGTCCATGCGAGCAGAGGGAGAGGTCGTGCCGTTCCCCTCGGGGCGCGTCGAGGCATGGGCCCGCTTCGACACGTTCTTCGAGGACGAACACGAGCGCCTGTACAAGGCCCTCTACTTCGTGACCGGGAACCGTCAGGACGCAGAGGAGCTGATGCAGGACGCGTTCCTCAAGCTGTGGGAGCGGTGGGATCGGATCCACCTGATCGACGATCCCACGGCGTACCTGTTCCGCGTCGCCCTGAACGGGTTCCGGATGCGCCGGCGCCGCACGGCGATGGCCATCCGGAAGGTCGTCCCGGTCCCGGAGACCCGCGACGCGTTCCTCGATGCGGAGATGCGCGCCGACGTGCGCCAGCTCCTCATGGGGATCACGCCGCGGCAGCGGGCGGCCCTCCTGCTCGTGGACCTGCTCGGGTATCCGTCCGAGCAGGCTGCGCGCATCCTGCGCGTGCGCCCATCCACAGTGAGGGCCCTGGCGACCAAGGGAAGACGGGTCCTCCGAGCGACGGAAGGAGCGCGGGATGCCTGACGTCCAGGAGGTCTTCGACATGGCGACGCAGAAGGTCCGCCCCGACCCCGGGGCCATGGAACGACAGCACCGGAACCAGCGACGCAGCTCGATCCGGCGCAAGGTCGGCGGGTACGGACTCGCGGCGGCCATCGTGGTCGCGGGGATCGTTGTCGCACTCACCACGCTCTCGAACCACCGGGCCACCTATACCCCCGCGACGCACCCACCCCCGACGACATCGGCGACCGGCTCGACCGGGGCCATCGGCGCGGTCGCACCTCAGCCGGTCGTCGTCTCGCTCCACGGTGTCGTGCAACGCACCCCGCCCCTGAACGGGCTGCCGGTGGACGGCGGCAACCTGAGCCTGTCCCGTGACGGCACGAAGGTCGCCTTCGCCAACGAGGTGGGTGGAATCTCCACGGTCCGGATCGACGGGATCGGGCTGCGAGACCTCTCCCTTCCGTTCCAGGCGCAGGATCCCGCGTGGTCGCCGGACGGCTCGCAGATCGCGTTCGCCGGCATTCGGAACGGCAACGCCGACATCTACGTGATGGGCGCCGACGGATCGAACGTGCGTCGATTGACGAGGAGTCCGGGCGATGACGGGGACCCGTCGTGGTCGCCCGACGGAAGCCTGATCGTGTACGACGACAGCGGCACGCAGCCGTTGGTCAACGGCCATTCCGCGACGCAGGAGATCTTCACAGTCTCGGTGGGAGGAGGATCCCCGGTTCGCCTGACGCGCAATTCGACGGACGACTCACAGGCCGCGTACTCGCCCGATGGCACACAGATCGCGTTCCATCGGGAGGGACATGCCTGGCTCATGGACTCGAACGGCCGTAGCCCGCGAGAGCTGTCGCTGCCGGGGAACTGCTGCACGGGCTTCACTCCGCAATGGTCGCCCGACGGCACGAAGATCGCCTTCGGCCGGTACGACGCCACCCAGAGATTCGGAGACTCGAGCCTGCCGGTGGTGGCCGTCTACGTCCTGGACCTCCGGTCGGGCGAGGTGTCGCGGGTCCCTGGCGCCGAAATCGTCACGGACGACACCGCGCCGCAGTGGCTGCCCTCCGGCGACGCCCTGCTGATCGACCGGGTCGAGAAGCCCTGACGCAGGACCGGCTACTTCGAGGCTGAGTCCTGCGCTCCGACCGCCGCCTGGCCGGCGGCCAGGCGGGCCGTCTCCACGCGGAACGGTGAGCAGCTGACGTAGTCCAGGCCGATCTCGTGGCAGAACGCAACGCTGGCGGGGTCGCCGCCGTGCTCGCCGCAGATGCCGACGTGCAGGGCCGGGTTCGACGCCCGGCCCTCCTCGGCCGCGATGCGCATGAGCCGGCCGGTGCCGGGGCGGTCGAGCGTGACGAACGGGTTGGCCGGGACCAGCTTGCGCTCCTCGTAGGTCGCGAGGTACTTGCCGATGTCGTCCCGGCTGAAGCCGAACGCCGTCTGCGTGAGGTCGTTCGTCCCGAACGAGAAGAAGTCGGCGATCTCGGCGATCTCGCCGGCGGTCACGGCGGCGCGGGGGAGCTCGATCATCGTCCCCCACTCGAGGTGGCCGAGCTCGACGCCCTCGCGGTCCACGATCTCCCTGGCCACGGGTTCGAGCTCCTGGCGCATCTGTTCGAGCTCCGGGCGCGTCGCGACCAGCGGGATCATGATCTCGACCCGGGGGTCCCCGCCTGCCTTCCTCACCTCGCAGGCGGCCTCGACGATGGCTCGCACCTGCATCGCGTAGAGGCCGGGCTTCACGATGCCGAGGCGGACCCCGCGGAGCCCGAGCATCGGGTTGGCCTCGTGGAGGTCCTCGACCTTCTCGAGCAGCGCCTTCGCGTCCGCCAGCGACAGCGTCTCGTCGCGGAGCTTCACCTCGCGCTTCCCCGTCGCATCGGCCACCGCCACCGCGGTGGCCACGTCGACGTGGTTCGGCAGGAACTCGTGCAGCGGCGGGTCGAGCAGCCGAACCGTCACCGGTAGGCCGTCCATGGCATCGAAGATCCCGACGAAGTCGTTGCGCTGCAACGGGAGGAGCGCGTCGTACGCCTGCTGCTCCTCGTCGGCACCCTTGGCGAAGATCATCTTGCGCACCGCAGCGACCCGTTCCTGGCCCAGGAACATGTGCTCGGTGCGGCACAGCCCGATGCCCTCAGCGCCGCGCTCGCGGGCGTTCCGCGATTGATCGGGCGTGTCGGCATTGGCCCGCACCCGCATGCGCCGCGTTTGGTCCGCCCGTCCCATCAGGCGGTCGAACGCCTTCCAGATCTTCTCCTCACGAGCCTCGGGATCGCCGCTGCGGGCCCGTTCCAGCTTGGACTCCTCGAGTTCAAGCTCGCCCGTGTAGACCGAGCCGTCGAAGCCGTCGATCGTGATGACGTCGCCCTCGGCGACCTTGGTCCCGTTCGCGGTGAAGGCCCGCCCGGCGGTATCGATGCGGATCGCGTCGGCGCCGCACACCGCGGGGATCCCCTCGCCCCGCGCGACCACGGCTGCGTGGGAGTTCGTCCCGCCGGCGCTGGTCAGGATGCCCTGCGAGCGGATCATCCCGTGGTAGTCGTCGGGCGTGGTCTCCCGGCGGACCAGGATGACCCGCTCTCCCCCTTCGGCCCATTCCTGCGCGTGGTCAGCCGTGAACACCACCTTGCCGGAGGCGGCGCCGGGCGACGCGTTCAGCCCCTGCGCGATCGGCGTGCTCGACCTCTTGGCCGTCTCCGCGATCACGAGCTTGAACAGCTCCTCCAGCCGGTTCGCGTCGACCCGGAGCAGCGCCTCGTCCTGGTCGATCAGGCCGTCGGCCAGCATGTCGTAGGCCATGACCCACTCCGCGAACGCGGTGCGCTTCCCCACGCGGGTCTGCAGGATCCACAGGGTTCCCTGCTCGATCGTGAACTCGATGTCGCACATGTCGCGGTAGTGACGCTCGAGCGTGTCCATCGTCTCGCGCAGCTCGTCGTAGGACTTCTTGTCGAGCTGCTCGAGCTCCTCGAGGCGCAGCGTGTTGCGGATGCCGGCCACGACGTCCTCGCCCTGCGCGTTCTGCAGGTAGTCGCCGTACGGGACCTGCTCGCCGGTCGCGGGGTCGCGCGTGAACGCCACGCCGGTGCCGGAGTCCATGCCCCGGTTGCCGAACACCATCGCCACGATGTTCACCGCGGTCCCGAGATCGTCGGAGATCTTGTTCTGCCGCCGGTAGTCCTTCGCCCGCCTGCCGTTCCACGACTTGAACACGGCCTCGATGGCCAAGCGGTGCTGCTCCCGGGGCTCCTGCGGGAAGTCGGCGCCGGTGTGCTTGCGGTAGATCTCCTGGAACTCGCCGAGCAGCGCCTGGAGGTCGTCCGCGTCGAGGTCGGTGTCCTGGGCGTTCGGGCCCTTCCGATGCTTGGCCTCGTCCAGAGCATCCTCGAACGCGTCGCCGGGGATGTTCATCACGATCTTCCCGAACATCTGCACGAACCGCCGGTAGGAGTCCCACGCGAACCGCCAGTCCCCGTCGGTCTGCTTGGCCAGCCCCTGGACCGAGACATCGTTCAGCCCGAGGTTGAGGACCGTGTCCATCATCCCCGGCATGGAGAACTTGGCGCCGCTGCGGACGCTGACCAGGAGCGGATCGTCGGAGTCGCCGAGTCGCTTCCCCATCGCCGACTCCAGCTTCTGGAGGTGCTCCTCGGTCTCCGGCTCGAGCCCCTGGGGCCATCCGCCCGACGCCAGGTAGCTCAGGCACGCCTCCGTGGTGATGGTGAACCCGGGCGGCACGTGCAGCCCCATGTTCGTCATCTCGGCGAGGTTGGCCCCCTTCCCGCCGAGCAGGTCCTTCATGTCCCTGTTGCCCTCGGAGAAGTCGTAGACGTACTTGGTCATGTCAGGCCTCCGCTGTGTGATCCCGCCCAGTCTATTGGCCACGGACAGGCGGAGTCATCAGAGAAGACGGACGGCGGTGGAGGCGAGCGCGTCAGCGACGGGTGATTGGATAGCTGCGGACGAGGAGGTGCAGGATGCCGACGGGTGAAGACGCGGAAGGGCAGTTCAACCGGATCGCCGAGCGTTTCCGGCAGGAGCCCGGAGTGACGGTGGGCACGGGATTCGGCTCGAACCCCGGTCTTCGCGTGAACGGCAAGATCTTCGCCATGGTGTCCCGAGGGCGACTCGTGACCAAGCTCCCCAAAGAGCGGGTCGACGAGCTCGTTGCGGCCGGCGTCGCCGAGCGATTCGACGCCGGCAAGGGGCGACCGATGCGAGAGTGGGCGGCGATCCCTCCCGAGGGGCACCGACGGTGGAAGGCGCTGGTCGCCGAGGCGTTCGACTTCGCCCGGGGAGGCTCGGCATCCCCACGCACGTGATTCGCCGTGCGGACGCTCACGGCTTGCGTTCGTAGGCCCCCGAGTCACACCGGTGGTTCTGTGGCCGGCCGACCCCCCGCTGGTCGGTCGAGACCTCGCACGACGCCGCCGCGATGAGATCCAGCGCCGGGCTTCCGGTCAGGAGGGGAACCGTCTTCGTCGGCCCCCCGTTCGCGGACAGCAACCCGAGCTTGGGATTGGCCACGCCGACCTTGTCCGAGTTCGTGTTCTGGAAGGTGCATCCGGCAACTGCGCCCAGGACGTTCGCCCCGCCCGACCCGATGGCGCTCCCGGAGCAGTTCTTGCCCGCCGGTGCGACGTTCAGCGCCAGGATCGTGGCTCGAAGTGTCGTCCCGACATGCGCGGCGTGGACGCCTCCGCCCTGCGCGCCGGGGTTCTTCCCCGTCGCGCCCGACGAGTTGCGTACCACCGTGCCGAACGAGAGCGTCAACGACCCGGTGGGCGACGCGACTTCGACGCCTCCGCCCGTCGCCGTCGCGGTCCCGTTGTCGGACGCGGCGGTTACCCCGTTCGAGGACAGCGTCGAGTTCCTGACGACGTCGTTGCTCCCCCGGACCTCGAGCCCGCCACCCGACCCGCCGGCCCCGAGGAACCCGAACGATTGAACTGCGTTCCGGCTGAGCGTCGACCGCAGCACCGTGAGCGGCCCGGCCGTGTCGATCCCCCCGCCCGTCGCGGTGGTCGCGATACCGCTCGCGACCACGTCGTTGGCGTCGAAGGTGCTCCGATCGACCTCGGTGGACGCCTCCGGGTTGCGCTGACTGATGCCGCCCCCCTGAGCGAAGCTCCCGCCGAAACCCGCCTGAGCACGGACCGAGTTGGCGGAGAGCGAGGACGAAGTGGCCTCGATCGACGACGGCCTGAGGGTGGACGAGGTCTCGGTCACGCCGATCGCCCCGCCCTCGGCGTGGGCCTCGGTGCCCAGGGCGGTGACGACCGATCCGGTCACGCGAGACCGGACCAGCTTCATCGGCGTTACCCCCAGCGCGATCCCGCCCCCGATCGCGACCGCCTTGGCGTCGCTCGACTCCGCTCGGACCCGGTTGGCGGAGATCGGAGAATCCGCGATCTCGATCGAGGTGTTGCTGCCGTCGATCCCGCCGCCGGTCGCCGAGACCGTCCCGGTTCCATTGGCCACGGCGGCGTTGCCGATGACGCGCGATGCCGTCATCGACAGTCCAGGGGCGATGAACTCGGCGCTGCTCGAGCTGATCCCGCCTCCGGAGACGATCGCGTCGGGTCCTGAAGCGGCCGCGCGGTTTCCCTCGACGCGCGAGTCGATGAGGGTCAAGGTGGAGTCGCCGGCGTGGGCGATGCCGCCGCCGTTCGCGCCGCCGGTGCCCTGCGTGAACCTGACCACCGCCCGGTTGGACAGGATCACGGAGCGCACGAGCTTGAGGGCCCCGCCTCCCACCGCGATCCCGCCACCAGCGGCGCTGGTCAGTGTGCTGTCCGCCTCGGACGCATACGCGAGGTTGTCCGTGACGGAGGAATCGGTCAGCGTGACGGAACCTGGCCGCGAGTAGATGCCACCTCCCCCGCCCACGCTGCCCTGGGCGTGACCTCCGACGGCCATGTTGCCGGTCACGGACACGCGCGTGAGGGTCAGCGCACCGCCACTCGTGTTGTAGATGCCCCCGCCATGCCCTTCGCTGAGGCTGCCCCCAGAGGGGATCGTGAAGCCGTCCGTGATGGTCAGGTCGACGAGGTGAACAGCCCCCTGGGTGATCGTGAGCACGGAACCCGCGAAGTTCCCGTCCAGCGTGGCGGTGGGGTTCCCCTTGAGCGTCAGGTTCTTGTCGATCGTGAAGTTCTCGTCGCAGAGGCCCGAGATCAGAAGCGTCGAACCCGGCGCAGCTGCATTGATCCTCTGTTGGAGATCCTGGGTCGGGCAGTTCACCGTGACGATGTCGGCTGACGCGGGTGCCGTAGGCGCCAGGATCGCACCGATGGCGGCAACTGCCGTCGCGAGCAGGCGCCCTCGCCAGGACCCGGCGCGCAATCCACGCGATCCTCTCGCCGGGCCGTTCATTGATCGCAGCACGCTCCCCCCTCTCCCGCGTCAAACATGGCTTGTTCAGGGCTTCCGCTCGTAGGCCCCCGTGTCGCACCGGGGGCCCTGGGGCCGATGGACGCCGCGCTGGTCGGTCGCGACCTCGCACGACACCGACGCGATGACATTCAGCGCGGGGCTGCCGGTCAGCAGCGACACCGTCTTCGTCGGTCCTCCATTTGCCGGGAGCGTCCCGAGCTTCGGGTTCGCCACCCCGACCTTGTCGGATCCCTTCTTGTCGAAAGGACAGCCAGCCAGCGCCCCGACAAGGTTGGCGCCGCCCGAGGCGATCGATCCCCCAGAGCAGTTCGGGTTGCCGGGCGAGACGTTCAGCGCCAGGACGGTGGCCCGAAGGGTGGTCACGCCGCTGGTGGCATGGATCCCCCCACCGTGAGTGACGTTGTCGTCGCCGTCGGCGCCCACGGAGTTGCGGACCAGCGTGGAGAAGGAAAGGGCGAGGGTCTCGGAGGTCAGGGCCACCTCGATGCCCCCGCCTCCCGCTTCCGCCGTACCGTTGAACGAGTCCGCGGCCACAGTGTTGGAGGCAATGGTCGAATTCCGTACGAGGTCGTTCATGCCCGAGGACCGGACCTCCAGGGCCCCTCCGAACGCGGCCGCCCCCAGCAACCCCGACGAATCGAGTGTGTTCGTGCTCAGCGTCGATCGCAGGACCGAGAGCGGACCGTCGGTATCGACGCCGCCGCCGGTCGCCGACGGGCCGATCCCGGTGGAGACCACGTGGTTCGCCTCCACGGTGGACCTGTCGAGGACCAGCGAGGTGGACTGCAGTCCATTGCTGATCCCCCCGCCCCGAGCGTCCGTGACCCCCGCGGCGCCGTTCGCGATCGCGGAGTTGGACGACAGGGTCGACAGGGTGACCCGGATGGAGGACTGCGGCGGGCTGGCGAATACGGTGAACGACCCGATGGCGGCCCCCTCCGCGTGCGCCTCGGGTGCGACCGCCCGGACGACCGACGCCGTGATGCCGGAGCGAGTGAGCTGTACTGAGGCGCTGTCGACCTCTATGCCGCCTCCCGTCGCCCTGGCGCGATCGTCACTGGAGCGGGCCGCCGCCCGATTGCGGGACAGCGTCGAATCGGTGACGGCGATCGGCCGGAGGGTCGAAGAGATCCCTCCGCCGACGGCTCTTGTGCTCCCCGACCCGGTGGCTACCGCGGCGTTCCCCGTGAATCGAGACCCGACCACCACCAGCCCTCTCAATGTGACGGTGTTCGAGTTCATCCGAAGGCCGCCGGCATCGGCGAACGCCGACGGACCCGACGCAGCTGATCGGTTGCCCTCGATGCGCGATTCGTTGATGGTCACCGTCGAATCCTGGCCCTGGTAGAGGCCACCGCCAGATGCGACCCCGATCCCCTGGGTGAACCTCACCACCGTTCGGTTCGAGCTCACCACGGTACGGGTCAGGGTCAGCGGCGCGTTGCTGACCAGGACGCCTCCGCCGAGCGCCGCCGCTCCGGTACTGTTCGAGCCGAAGGAGTAGGCCAGGTTGTTCGTCACCGACGAGTCGATCAGCGTCAGCGAGCCGGTATTCGAGAAGATGCCGCCGCCCCAGGAAATCACCTGGGGAGTGTCGTCAGCGGCCGCGACGTTCCCGGTCACCGAGACGCGTACGAGGTCCAGCTTGCCGCCACCGTTTTTGATGCCGCCCCCGCGAGCGATGCTGCCATTCGCGTTCGTCTCAGGCGGAGCCACGCCGTCGGTGATCGTGAGGTCCTTGAGTGTCACCGTCGCCAGTGTCGCGACGTTGAGGACCCTCCCGGCGAAGTCACCGTCGAGCGTGGCCGTCGGGTTTCCCCTCAGCGTCAGGCCCTTGTTCACGGTGAAGTTCCCGTTGCAGACGCCCGAGATCAATAGCGTCGATGCCTCCGCTGCTCCGTCGATCTTCGGTTGTAGGTCCTGCGTGGCGCAGTTCACCGCGATGGTCGCAGCGAACCCCGGCGTTGCGGGAAGAAGCAACGCGGCGACCACGGCAGCCGGTACGACGAGCGCGATGGAGCGCCGCAGGACCATCGTGACCCCCTCCCCAGGAATCCCCCTCAGTGGCCGTCATCCTGCCCGATTCGACAGACATTCGTCCAGACCCGCGGCCCTCTTCCGGCAGACGCCGAGTTGGTTGGAAGGGCGCAAGGCCCGAGGACGCGCGGTCGCCGCTGCGGGGTCGGCGGGTGTTGTCTACGCTTCTGCCGATGGGGATTCCCCGGGAGTACTTCCGCGACTGGAGCGGCGCGTTGGGACGGGAGATGGAGACGCTGCGGTTCGGCGACGCCGGTCTGCCGGTCCTCGTGTTCCCGACGTCGCAGGGGCGGTTCCACCAGTGGGAGGACTTCGGGATGGTCGAGGCCCTGGCCGACAAGATCGGCGACGGCCACGTCCAGCTGTGGTGCGTTGACAGCGTCGACTCCGAGTCCTGGTACGCGCAGGACCGCCACCCCCGCGAGCGGGTCCTGCGCCACCTCGACTACGAGCGGTACCTCGTGGACGAGCTGATCCCCCGGATGCCCTCGCGGCCGGTCACGACGGGGACGTCGCTGGGCGCGTTCCACGCGCTGCTGCTCGCGCTGCGACAGCCCTGGCACGTCGCCGGGTTCGTGGCGCTCTCCGGCGCGTACGACACCGACCGGTGGCTCGACGGGTACCACGACGATGTGACCTACCTGACCAACCCGCTGGCGTTCCTCCCGGGCCTGAGCGACGAGCGATACCTGGGACCGATCCAGGCATTCGACAAGAAGGTGATCGCCACCGGTCGCGACGACGCCAACGCGCAGGAATCGATCCGGGCCGGGGAGCTGTTGCGGGCGAAGGGCGTCGACGTGTGGCTGGACGTGTGGGACGGCTGGGTGCACGACTGGCCCTTCTGGAGGGACATGATCCGGAACTATGTCTGAGCGCGTCGTGGGGCTCCTGGTCGGCCGGGAGAACACGTTCCCCCAGCCGTTCATCGACGTCGTCAACGAGCGCGGGGCCGCGAAGGGCGTGCGGGCCGAGATGGCCGCCCTGGGGGGCGCCCGGGAGCTGGAGGAGCCGCGGTACGCCGTGATCGTGGACCGCATCTCGCACGAGGTCCCGTACTTCCGGGCCCACCTGAAGAGCGCGGCGCTCCTGGGAACCGTCGTCGTGAACGACCCGTTCTGGTGGGAGGCCGACGAGAAGTTCTTCGAGTGCACCCTGGCCCGGAAGGTCGGCGTGGCCGTCCCGAGGACGGTGGTGCTGCCCAACAAGTCCTACATCGCCGACATCGACCCGCAGGTGTCGCTGCGCAACCTGCAGTTCCCCCTGGACTGGGAGGGCATCGTCGGCTACACGGGCCTTCCCGCGGTGCTGAAGCCGAACACCGGCGGTGGGTGGAAGGACGTCCACGTCATCCACTCGCTCGAGGAGCTGTGGCGTGCCTACGACACGAGCGGCGAGAAGACGATGATCCTGCAGGAGTTCATCAAATGGCAGGACTACGTGCGGTGCATCTGCATCGGCCGCGAGCACATACTGCCGATCCGGTACGACCCGCTCCGGCCGTTCGCGGAGCGATACCGGATCGACGAGCCGCTCGACGACGACCTCCGGGAACGTTCGATCGCCGACGCCCGGACGCTGGTCGACGCGCTGGGATACGACATGGACACCGTCGAGTTCGCGGTCCGGGACGGGACGCTGTACGCCATCGACTTCCTGAACCCGGCGCCGGACTTCGACAACTTCTCGATCAAGGAGGCGAACTTCGGCTGGGTGCTCGAGCGGATGAGCGACCTGGTCATCTCGTACGCGCTCGGCGAGGCCGAGCCGCCGTGGCGCGGGGAGCAACGATGGTGGCGGTTCGTCGGGACCGGGCAGGGGTAGCCGACCCCGTCGCCGAGTACCACGACCTGCTGTTCGCCGCGGGCGCCGGCGGCGACGCGGAGGCGCTGCGGGCCGGGCAGGAGGCCAGGTCGCTCGTGTTCGGGCGGCGGCCCCTGTGCATCGCGCTGCGGCCCCAGCTGTTGTCCCGGGCGCGGTACGACGCCGCCCGTACCGCCGCACGCGGGATCGAGCGGGCGCTGGGGCGGCTGGAGCGCGCCCTGCTCCGGGACCCCGAGCTCCGCGCCGAACTGGAGCTCGAGCCCGAAGAGGAACGCCTGGCCCTGGCCGACCCGGGGTCCCGGAGGTCGTCGCCGTCGATCCGCATCGACGGGTTCTTCGCCGACGAGCTGCGGTTCGTCGAGAACAACGCCGAGTCGCCCGCCGGCATGGCGTACTCCGACACGCTCTCCGAGGTGTTCGAGGAGCTCGGGGCCATGCGTGCGTTCCGCCGGCGGTTCCGCCTGCGGGCCCTCCCGGTGGCCGGACGGCAGATCCAGGCCATGGTCCACGCGTTCCGGGAGTGGGGCCGGGGGGAGCGGCCGGTCCTGGCCATCGTGGACTGGACGCACGTGCCGACGCTGTCGGAGTTCGAGATGTTCCGGGAGCGGTTCGAGCGTGAGGGCATCCGCACGGTGATCTGCGACCCGGCCGACCTGGAGTACCGGGGGGGCCGGCTCCACGCGGCGGGCCGATCGGTGAACCTCGTGTACCGCCGGGTGCTGACCACCGAGCTGCTGGCGCAGCCGGACGTCGCGGCGCCGCTCACGCGGGCGTACCTGGACGGAGCCGTGTGCGTGGTCAACAGCTTCCGGGCCAAGCTCCTGCACAAGAAGATGAGCCTGGCCCTGCTCTCCGACGACCGCTACTGGGATCTGTACACCGCCGGTGACCGCGCGGCCATCGAGCGGCACATCCCCTGGACGCGGAAGGTCCGGCAGGGGCCTGCCACGTACCGCGGCCGCCGCGTCGACGACCTCGCCGTGTTCGTCGTCGAGAATCGGGAACGCATGGTGCTGAAGCCCAACGACGAGTACGGAGGCAAGGGCGTGGTGCTGGGGTGGACCGTCGAGCCCCACGAGTGGGAGCAGGCCCTGGCCGTGGCGCTCACCCAGTCCTACGTCGTGCAGGAGGCCGTGGAGGTCCCCCGCGAGTCGTTCCCGGTGGCCGTCGACGGGGTCGAGATGGTCGACCTCTCCCTCGACGTCGACCCCTACGTCTTTGACGGCCGTCCGTCGGGCTGCCTGACGAGGCTGTCGTCGTCCGCGCTGCTCAACGTCACGGCGGGCGCCGGCAGCGTCGTCCCGACCTACGTCGTGGAGGGACCCAGGTGAGCGAAGCGCCCGGCTGGCTGACGATCGGGGTCGAGGAGGAGTTCCAGATCGTCGACTCGGCCGGCGAGCTCCGGGCGCACATCGACGAGCTGCTCGAGTCGGCCCGGCCACTCATGGGCGAGGCCGTGAAAGCGGAGTTCGTGCAGTCCTCCGTGGAGATCGGCACGAAGATCTGCGCGGACGTCGCCGAGGCCCGCGACGAGGTGTACCGCATGCGGGGCACGCTGGCCTCCCTGCTGGCCGAGCACGATCTCCGGCTGGCCTCGGCGGGGACGCACCCGTTCTCCCACTGGCAGGACCAGCGGATCACCGCGGGCGAGCGCTACAAGATGCTCGAGGACGAGATGCAGGCCGTGATCCGCGAGCTCCTGATCTTCGGGCTCCACGTGCACGTGGGCATCCCCGACGACGAGCTCCGCATCGAGATCATGAACGAGGCCCGGTACTTCCTCCCCCACCTGCTGGCGCTGTCCACGTCGAGCCCGTTCTGGCTGGGACAGGACACGGGCCTGAAGTCCTACCGCAGCGTGGTGTGGTCCCGGTTCCCCCGCACCGGCATCCCGCCCGAGTTCTCATCGTTCGACGAGTTCGAGAACTACTTCCAGGTGCTGCTGAAGACGAACTCGATCGAGGACGGCAAGAAGATCTGGTGGGACCTTCGCCCACACCACCTGTACCCGACGCTCGAGTTCCGCGTGTGCGACGCCGCCACCAGGGTCGACGAGACCGTGTGCATCGCGGCGCTGGTCCAGGCGATCTGCGCGAAGCTGCTGCGCCTGCGCCGGGGGAACCTCGGCTTCCGCAAGTACCTCCCGGGGCTGATCGCCGAGAACAAGTGGCGGGCGATGCGACACGGTGTGGACGGCAAGCTGATCGACCTGGGGAAGCAGGTCGAGGTTCCCATGCGCGACCTGGCCCTGGAGCTGCTGGAGTTCGTGGACGACGTGGTGGACGACCTCGGCTCCCGGCGGGACGTGGAGCACGTGCTCGCGATCGTCGCCGAGGGAACGAGCGCCGACCGCCAGCTCCGGGTGTTCCGGGAGACCGGGGACCTGAAGGCGGTCGTCGACCACGTCGCCTCGGAGACGGTGGCCGCGCCGCAGGGATAGGGCCCTACGCCTGCGGCGGCCCCTCGTACACGAATCGGGCCGGCATGGGATGGGGCAGCTCGTCGGCCGTGCCGAAGGCCACCACGATCACCTGCCCGTCCCCCAGGTCCAGCTCGGTGGGATCGCCGCCGAAGGCGTGACCGTCGACGAATACCCGGATCCGGTCCGGGCCGCGCCGGCAGTAGCCCCCGAGGCACCTGCCGCTGAACAGCACGCCCCACACGTCGAACACCATGCCCAGCGTGAAGTGCCGGGGGCGGGCCGCCTCGACGTGGATCGTGCCGCTGCCGGAATGCGTGTGGATCTCGGCGAGCGCCAGGGGCCGAAGCTGGATCCCGATGCCGACCGGAACCGGGACCTGCCGTCCGAGTACGAACACCACGAGGTTCACGTGGAAGTGGACCCGGAGGGCCTCCGGGCCGAGTGGCGGCAGCCCGATCGCCCGCAACCGCTCGCCGAGATGCGCGATCTCCGGCGGCCACGGTGCGGGACCGGTATTCAGGCCGGGAAGCGCACCGGTGGGGGTGGTGGCCGCGCCGGGGGAGGACGCAGGCGGCGGACCCACCGCCGGCCGGGACGCCGGAGCGCCATCCGTCCCCGGCGACGAGCCCGAGGAGCAGGCAGCGGCGAGCAGCCCGATGACGACGGCCGCGCCGAGGAGGCGCCGCCGGGCAGGGGCTCCTCCGATCACCGCAGCGCCGACGCCAGCCTCGCCAGCGTTCCGGAGTCGGATGCGAAGAGCGCCACCACGCGGGAGCGGTCGCCTCCCACCGCCCCCACCGACGCATCGGCCCGATTCCCGATCCAGGAACGCATCGCGCCGAGGAACTGCCTCGCGTCCTCCGGCGTGTCCCACGCGGTCTCCATGAGCACCGCGACATGCGAGCCGTCGGTCCACGCTCGGTACTGCGCGCCGCCCCAGCCGTCGGTGGCGGTCCCGGCGTCGCCCCGGTCGATACGAAGTCCCAGCGCCTCCCGCAGCCACTCCTCGCCCACGTCCATGACGTCGAGGTCCTTCCACCCGGGCCCCAGCGCGGGCCCCAGGTCGGGGACCGACACCTCGACGGGACGGTCCGCCGGGAACTTCTCGGGATGCATGACCTGCTCGGTCGAGGCCGGGAACTGCTCGAGGGCGGCGTCCACCTTCCGCAGGCCGCCCTCGGAACGCAGCGCCGTGATGAACCGGGGCCCGTCGACGTACGGCCACGTCTCCAGCTGCTGGACGAAGGTGGGCACGCCCGGCGGCGGGCCGAACCCTCCGCCGCCGATGGACAGCTCGTCCTGCTCCTGTGCGGTGAAGAACCGGTTCACGACCTGCAACGAAAAGTACACGGCACTGCCCTCCACCGCGCCGAGCGACGCCATGAGCCCCTCGTCGTCACAGGAGTCCTCGAGGTCGTTGAGGCGGGTCAGGTGGAAGTGCTGGTCGTCGTCGGCGTGGGTCAGCTCGTGGGCCAGGGTGAACCGCTCGGACGGGGACGGGTGGTCGGTCCCGATGAACACCAGCTGCCCGGAGGATGGATCGAAGTACCCGATCACCTGTCCGGACAGGAACGCGTGCACGGCGTCGCGCAGGCTGGTGCCGTCCGGGATCACGCCGATCGTCGACCACGCCAGCGACCGGCGGCGCATCAGGTCCTGCGGGTAGGAGTGGTCGAACGACTGGTCCAGCCCCCGCACCAGCTCGCCGTGGGTCACGGAGTCGACGGCCACGGGGTCCTCGTACCGGAGCCCTCGGACCTGCTCCACCTCGGTCTCCGTCCGGGCCACCGCGGGAGGCACCGCGCCGGCCTGGGCGGGCGTCGGCCTCGGGGAGGACGGGCGCACGCACAGCCGCGTCCGCACCGCATCCGCCGACCGCGCCCCTGTGGAGGGAGGGGGCAGCGTGAACGAGGGGCTGGGCTCCCCACTCGTGGGGGCCGACGCCGACGGAGTGCTGGAACCGGCGGACGGCGACAAGTCGGGCGCCGGCGACGGAGACGTGCACGCCACGGCGCCCAACAGGGTCAGCGCCAGGGCGGGCGCGGCTCGTCGCATCAGCGCGCCGGTGCTTCCTCGCCGTCGCCGTCCGCGGCGGGAGCGCCATCTCCGGGTTTCGCCGCCGTGTCCCCGCGCGGTGCGCGGTCCTTCTCGATCGCCGGTGACCCGTCCACGTCGGCCTCGCCGCCGGAGGAGGCGTCGACCGGCGCCGTGCGCAGCCGCCTCCCCGGCGCCAGGACCGCCGCCGTCGCCGCGGCCGCGGCCGCCGCGGACAGGGCGATCGAGGACCACACCACGGTCAGTCCGCCGGTCCCGATCGCGCCCGAGAACTGGAAGTACGTCGAGACCAGCAGGAGCACGAACGCGATCCCGTAGACCCACGGCCGGCCCCGGGGGCCGCGCTCCACTCCGGGCGCGGCCGGGTCCTCGACCGCGTCGGTCACGGGAGGCGTTCCCGGAGGTGCTCCACCAGGCCCTCGATGGGGAGCCGGTCCTGCGCCATGGAGTCGCGGTCGCGCACCGTGACCTGGCCGTCTTCCAGCGAGTCGAAGTCCACGGTCACGCAGAACAGCGTCCCCACCTCGTCCTGACGCCGGTACCGCCGCCCGATCGAGCCGGCGTCGTCGAAGTCGGTCATCCAGTGGGCCTTCACCAGGTCGAACACCCGCCGGGCCTCGGGGACCAGGCGCTCGTTGCGGGACAGCGGCAGGACCGCGACCTTCAGCGGCGCCAGGTCCCGGTGCAGCCGGAGCACCGTGCGCTTCTCCGTGCCGCCCTTGGCCGTGGGGGCCTCCTCCTCCGAGTACGCGTCGATCAGGAACGCCAGCATGGCCCGGTCGACCCCGGCGGCGGGCTCGATGACGTACGGCACGTACCGCTCGTTGCGCTCCTGGTCGAAGTACGACAGGTCCTCGCCCGAGTGCTTCGTGTGCGCGTTCAGGTCGAAGTCGGTCCGGTTGGCGATGCCCTCCAGCTCCCCCCACTCGTCGCCGAACGGGAACGCGTACTCCACGTCGACCGTCCGCTTCGAGTAGTGGCTGAGCTCGTCGGGGTCGTGCTCCCGAAGCCGGAGGTGATCCGGCCTGATGCCGAGGTCCGTGTACCACCGCATGCGCTGCTCGATCCAGTAGTCGTGCCACCCCTCGTCGGTCCCCGGCTCCACGAAGAACTCCATCTCCATCTGCTCGAACTCCCGCGTTCGGTAGATGAAGTTCCCCGGCGTGATCTCGTTGCGGAACGACTTGCCGATCTGGGCGATCCCGAAGGGGATCTTCTTGCGGCTGGTCGCCTGGATCGTCGCGAAGTCGACGAACATCGCCTGGGCGGTCTCGGGGCGGAGGTACGCCACGCTGCCCTCGTCCTCCACCGGACCCATGTGCGTCTTGAACATCAGGTTGAAGTTGCGGGGATCGGTCCACTCGGCGTGTCCGCAGTTCGGACACTTCGGCGGGCCGGCGGCCAGGTCGACGGTCGTCTCGCCGGCCTCGTGGCCGGACTGCGGCGCGTGGAACCCCGGCAGGTGGTCGGCGCGGAACCGCTGGTGGCAGTTGAGACACTCCACAAGCGGATCGGTGAACACGTCGAGGTGGCCGCTCGCCTCCCACACCTGCGGCGACATGATGATCGCGGCGTCGAGCCCCACGACGTCGTCGCGCAGCTGGACCATGGAACTCCACCACGCGGCCTTGACGTTGCGTTTCAGCTCGACACCGAGCGGCCCGTAGTCCCAGGACGAGCGCAGGCCACCGTAGATCTCGCTGGACTGGAAGACGATCCCCCGGCGCTTGGCCAGGGACGTGACGGCCTCCATCAGGTCGGCCATTTGGGGAAACCTCCTTCCTCCCGGCCGGTGGCTCCGGCCGCTGGCGTGAGTTCCATGGTACCGGCGACCGTCCCACGACCGACAGGAAGGCCGGCCCGGGCGCGCCGGGCCCTGCGGTCGCGATCGGGGCTGATCAGCCCTCGTCGACGACCGGCTCGCCGTCCACGGTCAACCTGTCCACGACGCCGACCACCACCGAGCGGACCGGCGCGGTCTGGACGCCGATCACCTGACGCGCGGAGTTCCCTTCGTCGACGATGAGGACCGTCTCGCCGGAGCCTGCGCCAGCGGCGTCGACGCAGATGAGGTAGCTCCCGTCGGGCTCGCCGGCGGCGTCGAGCAGGTCGCACACCAGGAGCCGGCGGCCGTCGAAGACCGGGGCGTTGACGGTCGAGACCACGGTGCCGACGACCCGGCCGAGCTTCACAGCTCCTCCACCGCGTCGACGATACCGACGATCGCGTGGTCCACCGGCACGAATGTGTTCGGCAGCGCCTGCGACGCCTCCCGCGCGGCGACGACGTACACGAGCTCCCCGGGGCCGGCCATGTGCACCGCGTCGGCCGCCACCACCGGCTCACCGGTTGGATGCTGCCGGCGGTCGAGTTGCTGGACGATGAGGAACTTCACCCCGTCCAGGCCGTCGGCCTTCACGGTCGCCACCACGGTCCCGATCACGCGAGCGAGCTGCACGGATCACGACCCCCCGGTCCGGTGCGCCCGGCCGCCGGGCGACCGTCGCGCGGCGGGTGCCGGAGCCTTCGCGGTCGAGCGCTTCGGACGGGACGGACCCTCGGCGGCCGGCCCTGCCGTCGGGGCTCGCGCCCCGCCCGGGCCCCCCGCGGCGCCGCCCGTGCCCCCCGCGGCGCCGCCCGTGCCCGGCATGGGACGCCCTCCCGGCGGGGGGCCGCCCGGCGATGCCGGTTCGGGGCCACCGTCGGTCTTCTCCGCCCCCCGGACCCGCGCGCCGAACCGGGGGTCCGCGATGAGGTTCTCGCGCATCTCGCCGTGCAGCCGTGCGATGACCACGTGCGCCACGGCCTGTCCGGTCGAGGCGATGCGAGCCGCTCCCGCTTCGATCGCGGCCTCGACCTCCGCCACGTCCCCCCCGAACAGCACGTAGCCCTTGCCGCCGAGCTCGTCCGCCAGGCGGAGGTCCCGAATCACGACGCGGGCGGCCTTGACGCCGGCGTCGGCGGCATCGATCACCGCCGCGACGGTCCTCGTCTCGATGATGCCGAGGGCCTCGCCCGCGTCCTCCCGCCGAGCGCCGCCGATCGACGCCACGACGTCGGGATGGACGTCGGGGAGGAACACCTCGTCGGCCACCGCGCCGGCCCCGACCTCGCGGCCGGCGTGCAGCGCCTCCTCCACGTCGGCCGTCAGCCCGCCGACCAGCACGAGGTACTTCCCGGGGTGCACCGTCCCGGCTCGGAGCACGTCGAGCGGCGCCCGCTTGGCCATGGCGTCCCCCACCTCGATGCCCCGGACGATCGAATCGAACTCGAGCACCGCCACGGCCGGACGCACGCGCTACCCCTCCCCCCCGGATGCGGCCGCCCGGATGGCCACGGCTAGACGATCCGGAGCGCGCCGACGACCGTGATGCGACGCTCGCGCGAGAACGTCCGGGGCCGCGTCAGCCCGTCGCCGGTGGGGCTCGCGATCGAGAAGGAGCAGAACCCCTCGCCCCCCTCGCCGAGCCCGGCGAAGTTCGGCGCGTTCGCCACGAAGATCGAGCAGTTCATCGCGAGCGCCATGCGTGTGATCGTCTCGACGTTCGTCGAGTGGATGGACGCCGTGTGCCGGAAGCCGTGTTCGGAGCGCACGGCGAGGTCGATGGCCTGGTCCACCGTCGACACGCGAGTCACCGGCATGACCGGCATCATCTGCTCGGTCCACACGAGGGTGTGCTCGTTGGGGACCTCGGCCACCAGCAGGCGAACGTCGTCGCCGGCGCGGACGCCGATCTCGCCGAGGATCAGGCTCGCGTCCTTGCCGATCCACTTGGGGTTGATGTGCCCGGGCTTTCCCGGAGGGCCCATCTCGGTGAAGATCACGCGCTCGAGGCGCCGGAGCTCGTGCTCCTTCAGCACGTACGCGCCGTTCGCCGCCATCGCGCGGACCAGCCGATCGGCCGCCGAGTCCACGACGATCGTCGTCTTCTCGTCGGTGCAGATCACGTTGTTGTCGAACGAGGCTCCGCGAGCGATGTCGCGCCCGGCCCGGTCGATCTCGGCGGTCTGGTCCACGACCGCCGGCGGGTTCCCCGGCCCGGCCGTCACCGCCCGCTTGTCGGTCTTCAGCGCCTCGCGGACGACCGCGGGACCGCCGGTCACGAGCAGCAGGCGGACCGCGGGATGTCCCATCAGCTCCTTGGCGCTGTCGATGGTCGGCTCGGGGATCGCCGTCACGAGGTTCGCGGGTCCGCCCGACGCCACGATGGCCCGGTTGATCAGCCGGACGTTCTCGGCGGAGACCCGCTTCGCGTTGGGGTGGACGTTGAAGACGAGCGAGTTGCCGGCCGAGACGATCGAGATCGTGTTGTTGATGATCGTGGACGTCGGGTTGGTCGTGGGCGTGATCGCCGCGACCACGCCGAACGGGGCGAACTCGGTGACCATCATGCCCAGCTCGCCGGTCACGGCCTCGACCTCGAGGTCCTCGGGGCCCGGAGCCTTCGTCGACACGATCCGGTTCTTCACGATCTTGTCGGCAACGCGCCCGAGACCGGTCTCGGCGTGCGCCATCTCGGCGAGCCGCTCGTTGTGCTCCAGCATGGAGGCCCGGACCGCCGAGATGATGGCCTTGCGTCCCCCCAGCCCGACCCGCCGGAACTCCTCGAACGCGGCGGCCGCCGCCCCGACGGCCTCGTCGATGGTGGGGAAGATGCCCTCGCCGAGCTCCGCCTCGGCCGAGGAGGAGAGCCCCGCCGCAGCCCGGAGGCCGGCCCCCGGATGCTCGCCGGCCTCTCCCAGCCGTCGCCGGACCCGCTCGATGATGCCCTGGACCTCCTGCTCCGTCAGCGTGCTGTTCATGCCTCACCCCGTTGCCCGCTCCGTGTGGCCGCGCGGTCGGACCGCCGGCCCGTTCCCGTCGGGAACCGCTTCACTTGTGGAACTTCTCCTCGCCACCGACCTCCCAGGTGTCGACGATGGCCATGATCACGGCGTCGCAGGGGCGGTCCCTGGTTGCCTCCGTCTGTCGCGCCGAGCTGCCGGTGGCCACCATCACCACCTCGCCCACGCCCGCACCGACCGCGTCCGCCGCCACGACGAACGAGCCGGCATCCGCGTTGTCCACGTCGAGATAGCGGACCACGAGGAGCTTGAGGCCCTCCATCGAGGCCTCCTTGCGGCTCGCGATCAGGGTTCCGGCCACGCGTCCCAGGAGCACGTCGGTCTCCTTCCTCCCTCGGTTCCGGCCGCGCATCGGTCCCCGACCGCAACGCCCGGCGAGCCGCCGGTGGCCGTGCGCGCGACGGATCGGTGCTACGAGGCCTGCCCGAGCTCGCCCTGGGCCTGCTCCCGCCGGCCGAGGGGCAGGACCATGTCGATGTTCACGTGCGGCCGGGCGATCACGTGGGTCGCGATGATCTCGCCGACCTTCTCGGAGTTCTGGATCCCGGCCTGCACCGCGGCCTTCACCGCGGCCACGTCACCGCGCACGATCGCCGTGACGTAGCCGCCACCGGTCTCCTCGTAGCTCACCAGCTCGACCTTGGCCGCCTTCACCATCGCGTCGGCGGCCTCCACCATCGCGGCGAAGCTCCTCGCCTCGATCATGCCAAGGGCGTCAGCCATGCCTCCCTCTCCCTTCCTCGGTCCCTCGCCGGACGCTCGCGGCGCCCGGCCTCGCCGTCACGAACCAGTTCCTCGCCGTCAGCCGCCCCGGCCAGACGGTGCCTCCCTGCCCTCCAGTCCCTCGATCGCGGACACCGCCGCCTGCCAGCCGACGTCGATGTCCCGCTCCTCGCCCCCGAGGTAGATCCGCCCCATGGAGCCGAACGAGCGCACCTCGAGGACGTTGATCTGCGCCGCCTTCTCGGCCTCGTTCGCGGCGAGCGGCGCGTACGCCGCCGGCTCGCACTCGAGGACGTACAGCGTCTGCCCGCCGAGGATCATCTGGCCGTGCCGCGTCCGGTTGATCAGCTGGGCGTGATGGTCCGTGATCCGCCGGACGATCTGGCTCGACAGGATCCGCGGCTTGATGCGGTCGGTCTCCTTCGCGCCGATCTGCTCGAGGATCTCCGCTCCCGCGGCCCGGGCGTCCGCCTGGTCCGACGAGTGGATCTCGAGCATGCCGTAATACCGCTCGATGATCTGCATGCCCGGCGTCACGTTCGTCGACTTCAGCGCGATGTCCGTCAGGCGATTGATCTCGATGCCCGGCGAGATCTCCACGTACAGCGACGCGTCTCCGGGGAGCGGCAGGAATCCCTGCGCCACGGTCCCCAGGAATGCGGCGTACTGCGGCTGGAGGCTGTCCAGGAAGCAGTACGCGCGCAGCTCGATGCCGTTCGTCACGCAACCCCCTTCCGCCGTGAGCGCTGCTCGCCGACGATCTGCACGCCGGCCGAGGCGCCGATGCGCGTGGCCCCCGCGGCGATCATGTCCCGGACGTTCTCGAGCGTCCGGATCCCGCCCGCGGCCTTCACGCCCAGCTTGGGACCCACCGTCTCCCGCATCAGCAGCACGTCCTCCACGGTCGCGCCGTGCGGCCCGTAGCCCGTGGACGTCTTCACGAAGTCGGCCTTCGCCTCCTTTGCGAGATGTGAGGCGAGGACCTTCTCCTCGTCCGTGAGGAGGGCGGCCTCGATGATCACCTTGTTGAGCGCCCCGGATTCGTGGCAGGCGTCGGACACCCTCGCGATGTCGTCCCGCACCACGTCGGCCATGCCGCTCTTCAGCGCCCCGACGTTGATCACCATGTCGATCTCCCGGGCGCCGTCCCGCAGGACCCTGCGGGTCTCGAACGCCTTCACGTCGGGGGTGGTGGCTCCGAACGGGAACCCCACCACGGACGCCACCTTCACGGGGGTCCCCCGCAGCCGGTCTACGCAACGCCGGACCCAGACCGGGTTCACGCACACCGCCGCGAACCCGTACGACGCGGCCTCGTCGCACAGCTCGTCGATGTCGGGGGCGGTCGCGTCGGGGCGCAGGAGCGTGTGGTCGATGTAGCGCGCGAGGTCCGTCGGGACGTCGGCGCCGTTGCCCGAGTAGCTGATGCGGCCTGCGCCGGTGCCCACCATGCCCCGCACCTTCTCCGAGCAGTGGGCCGCACACGAGCCCCGGCAGTCGGCGCACACGTCGTTGGAGGCCCGGCCGCCGAGCGCCGCGAGCACCTCGCGGGTCACCGCCTCGACGAGGTCATCCCGGGTGCTCACGACGACCCCCCTCCCGGTCGCAGCACGGCCCGCCAGTCCTCACGACGACGCCCTCACGGGCGCGTCCTGCCGGTACCCGCGCTCGATCTCGGTGATCTTCTCGACCCGCCGGTCGTGGCGGCCCCCGCCCCATCCGGTGGAGAGCCAGGCCTGCACGACCTGCAGGGCGAGGCTCTCACCGAGCAGTCCCGCGCCGAGCGTCAGCACGTTCGCGTGGTTGTGCTCGCGGCTGTTGCGCGCGGACGAGATGTCCCAGCAGGTTGCCGCCCGGATGCCAGGGACCTTGTTCGCCGTGATCGCGGACCCGATCCCGGCACCGTCGACCACGATGCCCCACCGGCACCGGCCGCCTGCCACGAGGCGCGCCACCGCGTACGCGAAGTCCGGGTAATCGACCGGCTCCGTGGATCCCGTCCCGCAGTCGCGGACGGTGAACCCGTGCTCCAGGAGATCGGCCGCGATCCGCTCCTTGAGATGGAACCCGCCGTGATCGGCCCCGATGGCGACGTCCTCGCCGGGACCGCCCCCACCGCCCCCTGCGCCGCGGCCGTCGGCGAGATCGGGTGCGTGCGAGGCGGAAGGACCCCGCTCCTGACGCTCGCCGGTGACCGCCGAGACGACCTCGCTTACGAGCGCCCTGACCTCGTCCTCGGACGGCACGGCTCCGATGTCCCCGACCGCCCTCATGCGCCACGCCCGGGCTCGCGTGGCGTCGGGAAGACCGGCCCGGGGGGCTGCATCGCGACCCGGTATTCGTACCGCTCGCTCACGAACAGGAGCCTGGTGGACTCGACCACCCGGTCCTCCGGCGTCGACGTCACGCGCTTCACCACCAGGACGGGGCTTCCCCGGTCACACCCGAGGAGCTCCGCCAGCGCCTCGTCCGCCACGCTCGCGGAGATCGTCTCCTCGGCGTGGTGCAGGATCAGCGACACGTCCGGTCGCTGGAGCAGCTCGTACAGCGATCCGCTCCCCAGGCGATCCGCCTCGAACAGCTCGTCGTGCGAGGCGATCAGATCGTTTGGCAGCCAGGTGTCCGCGAGGCCGACCACGGTTCCGTCGGCGAGGAGCAGCCGCCGGAGGCGACGGACCGGCGCGCCCGGCTCGACGGCGAGGTCGCCCGCGACGTTGTCCGTCGCGGCGACGACCTCGGAGCTCAGCATTCGGTGCGATGGGGCGAACCCCTGGCTGCGAGCGAGGTCGCTGAAGGACAGCAGCCTCGGGACGTGTCGGATCTTCGGGGACGCCACGAACGTGCCGAGCCCCTGCACGCGGCGAATCACGCCGTCGTCTTCGAGCTCGGCGAGCGCCTGGCGGATGGTCGCCCGCGAGACCCGGTACGAACGTTCGATCTCGGACTCGGTGGGGAGCCGGTCGCCCGATCTCATCCCGCGCTCCCGGATCTCCTGCAACAGGGCCTCCCGGAGCTGGAAGTACAGCGGCATCGGCGCCTCGCGATCCAGCAGCGCAGAACCGCCCGAGAACGCGGGGGCAGTCATCGGGGTCCTCCGGTTCGACCATTCCTTCGGTCATCATGATGACCGTACATATCGGGCACATACTGAACCGCCTGCGGAGGCCCGTCAAGCAGCGTCGTCAGTGTCTGCGACCGGGGTGTGAGGAGCGAATCTCGGAACGGGAGGCGATTCGAGGGCCGGATGGGCCCACCTACTCGACTGAGCCGAACTTCCTGGTGCGCTTCTGGAAGTCGCGAATGGCCTCGAAGAGCTGCTCCCGGTTGAAGTCGGGCCACAGCACGGGCGTGTACCAGAACTCGCTGTAGGCGGCCTGCCACAGCAGGAAGTTGGAGAGACGCTGCTCGCCGGCGCTGCGGATGATCAGGTCGGCGTCGGGCATGTCGGGGCGATACAGGCGCGAGGCGATCGAGTCGGCCGTGATGCGCTCGCCTCTGAGGCGCCCGGCGTCGTGGTCGTCGAGGATGCGCTTCACGGCGTCGGCGATCTCCGTACGGCCCCCGTAGTTGAACGCGATCGTGAAGGTCATGCCGGTGTTGTGTCGCGTGAGCTCCTCGGCGGCCTCCATGTCGCGCAGGACGTTCTTCGGGATTCGCCAGTCGACCCGCCCCAGGAACCGGATGCGGACGTTGCGCGAGTGGAGGTCGTCGCGGCGCCTTCGCAGCAGCACCCGGTTGTAGTTCAGCAGGAACCGGACCTCGCCGGGCGGCCGGCGCCAGTTCTCCGTGGAGAAGGCGTACACCGTCAGCCACCGCACGCCGGCCTCGATGGCGCCCTCGACCACGTCGAACAGCGCCTCCTCGCCCTTCTTGTGGCCCTCGGTCCGGGGCAGGCCGCGCTGCTTGGCCCATCGCCCGTTGCCGTCCATCACGATCCCGACGTGCGCCGGGACGCTCGAGGGTTCGAGGTCGTGGAGGTACGAGCTCACGCCGGCGCTCCCCGGGCCAGCATGGGGAGCGAGCGGATCCGCCGGTCCAGGTGGTACTCGGTGAACCCGTAGAGCATCGCGCGGGCCTCCTTGCGGACGGCGCCGTCCTCCGCGTGCAGCCCGACCGTCTCCAGGCCGGTCCCCGCGTACCGGGCCAGCAGCGCCAGCGACGCAGCCGACACCGGCTCGCTGCCGTATTCCGCGCACCCCGAGCACACCGCCCCGCCCTGGGCACTCGAGAACAGCCCGGCGTCGAGCCGCCCCCCGCACACCGCGCACGAGGTGAGCGCGGGGTGGAAGCCCGACTGCGACAGCAGCTTCAGCAGGAACGACTCCGCGACCGCCGCGGGGTCGACGGGGGCTGGCGACGCGTCGAGCGCCCTGAGCCCCTGCAGCAGCAGCAGGAACAGCCGCACGTTGCGCTCGTGCTCCTCCGCCACCTTGTCCACGGCTTCGAGCATGGCCTCGCCCGCGGTGATCAGCGCGTAGTCCTCGCGGATCGCGCGGTGGGGCGACAGGATCTCGGCCTGGGTCACCGTGTCGAGCGACCCCCGGCCCCGGTACATCAGCAGCTGGACGTGCGTGAACGGCTCCAGCCGGGCGCCGAAGCGGCTGAGGGTCTTGCGGGCCCCCTTGGCCACCGCCCGGACCTTCCCGGAGCCCTGGGTCAGGATCGTGACGATTCGGTCGGCCTCGGCCAGCTTGATACGACGGAGGACGACGCCCTGTTCGTGGTACAGCGGCATCGCGGCGAATCGTACCCTCCGCCCCCGACGTCCCCGGCCCACCGGTCGTGCGTTTTCGTGGAGTTCGCGGCACCTGGGCCGGCCCAGACCCGCCGCGTAGACTCCGGCCGATGCTGAGGTGCCCCAACTGCGGCGAGGAGAATCCCGAACGGGCCCGGTTCTGCCTGAATTGCGGCTCCGAGCTCGCGGCGGCGGCACCCGCCCCGGCAGCCGAAGAGCGCAAGGTCGTCTCGGTGCTGTTCGTCGACCTCGTCGGGTTCACCGCGCGGTCCGACGCCGCCGATCCGGAGGACGTCCGGGCCCGGCTCCGTCCCTACCACGCCATGCTGAAGCGCGAGATCGAGCGGTTCGGCGGCACCGTGGAGAAGTTCATCGGCGACGCGGTGATGGCCGTGTTCGGCGCGCCGGTCGCCCACGAGGACGACGCGGAACGGGCCGTCCGCGCGGCCCTGCGGATCGTCGAGGTCATCCCGGAGCTGAACGAGGACCTCCCCGGGCTGGAGCTCGCGGTGCGGGCGGCCGTCAACACCGGCGAGGCGGTGGTCACCCTCGGTGCGCGGCCGGAACGGGGCGAGGGATTCGTGGCGGGCGACGTCGTGAACACGGCGTCCCGCCTCCAGTCGGCCGCGCCGGTGGGCGGCGTGGTCGTTGGCGATGTCACTCGCCGAGCCACCGGCGACGTCATCCGGTACGAGGAGCTCGAGCCCGTCGCCGTAAAGGGCAAGGCCGAGCCGGTCCCGCTGTGGCGGGCGATCGAGGCGAGGAGCCGGTTCGGCGTCGACGTCGAACGGCCCCGCACCCCGTTCGTCGGGCGCGAGGAGGACCTGGCGCTCCTGCAGCAGACCTTCCTCCGGTCGATCCGGGAGCCGGGCGTCCAGCTGGTCACCGTGACCGGCGAACCCGGCGTGGGGAAGACGCGCCTGGTGGCCGAGTTCCAGGGCTGGATCGACGACCGGCCCGAGCTCATCTACTGGCGGCAGGGGCGGTCCCTGCCCTACGGGGACGGGATCACGTTCTGGGCCCTCGGCGAGGTCGTGAAGGCCCAGGCGGGGATCCTCGAGTCCGACGGCCCGGACGAGGCCATGTCGAAGCTCGCCGACACGGTCGACGCGGTGGCCGACGAGATGGACAGGGAGTGGCTGCGGACCCGGCTGGCGCCGCTGATCGGGGTGGAGGAGGCGGCGGCGGCCGGCGCCGACCGCGCCGAGTCCTTCGCCGCGTGGCGGACGTTCCTGGAATCGGTCGCCGCGCGCAGCCCCCTGGTGCTCGTCCTCGAAGACCTTCACTGGGCCGACGAGCCCATGTTGGAGTTCGTCGACGACCTCGTCGAATGGTCCACCGGCGTCCCGCTGACCGTGGTCTGCACGGGCCGCCCGGAGCTCTACGAGCGCCACCCCGGCTGGGGCGGCGGGAAGCGGAACTCCGCGACCCTGTCGCTCGTCCCGCTCTCCCACGAGGACACCGCCCGCCTGATCTCGGCGCTCCTCGAGCAGGCCGTGCTGCCGGCCGAGACCCAGGAGCTGCTGCTGGATCGGGCCGGCGGCAATCCGCTCTACACCGAGGAGTTCGTCCGCATGCTGGTCGACCGGGGCGTCCTGCGTCAGCGGGGCCAGGCATGGAATGTCGAGGATGCCGAGGTCCCGGTGCCGGACACCGTCCAGGCCATCATCGCGGCCCGGCTGGACACCCTCTCCCCGGACCGCAAGGCCATGCTCCAGGACGCGTCGGTGGTCGGCAAGGTGTTCTGGTCCGGCGCCGTCGCGGCGATGGGCGACCGGGACGAACGCGAGGTTCGGGAAGGGCTCCACGAGCTCAGCCGCAAGGAGCTCATCCGCCCGGCCCGACGGTCCTCCGTCGAGGGACATGCCGAGTACGCGTTCTGGCACGCCCTGGTGCGCGACGTCACTTACGGCCAGCTCCCCCGTCCGGTCCGGATCAGCAAGCATCGCGCGGCCGCCGCGTGGCTCGAGGATCTGGCCGGCGACCGAGTCGCCGACCTCTCAGAGCTGCTGGCGCATCACTACGGCCAGGCCCTCGACCTGGCCCGCGCGACGGGCGCCACGGGTGACGTGCCCGCCCTGGAGGCCTCGCTCCGACGGTTCCTCATGCTCGCGGCGGAGCGCACGCAGACGCTCGATGCCGCGACGGCGGAGTCCCTCGTACGGCGGTCGCTCGAGCTGACCCCGCATGAGGAACGCGGTCCGGCGCTGGTCCTCCTGGCCCAGATCCTGCTCCGGCGAGGGAGCCTGCAGGATGCCGCCGACGCGGCCGGGGACGCGATCGGCCTGTTCGCGGCCGGGGGTGACCGATCCGGCGCGATCCAGGCCAGGACCGTGCACGCCGGGATCGTGCGCCAGATGGGCGAAACGGAGCAGGCCGCCGAGGCGGTGCAGCGCCTGATCGCCGAGCTGGAGGAGCAACCCCCCGGGCCCGAGCTGGCCCGGGTCTACGTGATGCGGTCCGGCCACTCGATGTTGGCGGGCGAGACCCCCCGCACGCTCGAGTACGCCGAGAAGGCGATCGAGCTGTGCGAGCGCTTCGGCCTCGTCGCCGAGCGGGCGCGGGCGCTGCAGTTCCGGGGGGCCGCGAAGTCGGAGCTCCGCGACGCCGCCGGCGCGACGGCGGACCTGGAGGAGGCGCTCCGCCTGGCGCTGGAACTGAGCCTCCCGGAGGCGGCAGCGGCGTACGTGAACCTCGCGGACTGGTTGTGGGAGATCGAGGGACCGGCTCGGGCGCTGGAGGAATACACCAAGGGCGTCGAGTTCGCCGAGCGCCGCGGGTTGTCCAACAGCGCCACGTGGGCGCTCGGCCAGACTCCGTGGGCCCTGTTCGACCTCGGCGAGTGGGACCGGATCCTCGACACGACCGCCGAGGTGATCCGCCGGGACGGCGGGACGGGCCAGGCCAGCGCGCTGCCGGTCCCGTTCCGCCTTCGTGTGCTGGCCTGGCGGGGACGGCTCGAGGAGGCGGCTGCCGAGGCCTCGGACCAGCTCGACCGGGCCCGGCACATCCGGGACCCGCAGATCCTCCTGCCGTCCCTGGCGGCGGTCTCGTTCGTCGAGGGCGAGCTGGGGAACACGCAAGCGGCCGTCGAGCTCGTCGAGGAGTTTGCCGACGTCGCCGCCTCGACCCCGCCGTGGTGGCCGAACTTCATGTTCGATGCCATCCGGACGCTGGTGCGGGCGGGCAGGCAGGACCTGGCCGAGGCCCTTGCCGGCCGCATCCAACCCTTCGGTGAGCGCGTCCGGGGCATCGAGATCTCCTCCCGAGCATCCCTGACCGAGGCACGCGGCGAGGTCGTCGAAGCGCTGGCCCTTCACGAGGAGGCCGCGGCCCACTGGCAGTCCTTCGGGCACACCCTCGAGCTGGCGCATGCGTTGCTCGGGGTGGGTCGGTGCCGGATGGCGCTCGGAGCGCGCAGCGAAGCGGTCGACCCCCTCCGCCGGGCGCGGGAGATGGTCCTGGGCCTGGCGGCGGTCAGGCTTGTCCGTGAGGCGGACGGGCTCCTGGAGAAAGCCACCGCGCTGTCGTCCTGATCACGGGACGTGGGGCTGCATCGTCTCGCGCCCGGAGGGACGGCGTGCGTAGACTGCCGAAATGCCTCGGTGCCCCACATGCGGCGAGGACGCCCCGCCCGAGGCAGCCAGGTGTCCGGCGTGCGGCGCCGCGCTCTCCCCGCCCGCTCCACCAGGTCGCCGCGTCTCGGTGCTCGTGGTCGACCTGGTCCGTCCCGACGGCTCGCGCGTGGGCGGCGCGGACCAGAGCCCGGGCGACGTAGAGTCCGCGGTCGAGCGAACCCGGCGGGAGATCCGGCTGCTGGGTGGAACCCTGCGGCCGTCCACCGTCCATAGCGCGGTCGGCGTGTTCGCCGGGGCTCAGGCAGGAGGGTCGGACGGCGCGGAGCGAGCGGTGCGCGCCGCGCTGCGCGTCGCCGAGGCGCTCGCGGCTCCCGGCCGGGACCCATCGGTCTCGGTCGACGCGGCCGTGCAGACGGGCGCGGATCCGGCGTCCGCCGACGCGCTCGCCGGCGACCCGGACCTGGGGCCACTCGACGCCGCGCGGGCAGCGACTCGATTCCGGGAGGACGGCGCTCCCGGCATCGTCGTCGACTCGCCCACCCACGACGAGACGAGGGACCTGTTCGAGTACGAGCCGGTGGACGGCCCGTCCCCGGCGTGGGTGGCCCGGGCCGCGCGGGGCAGCTTCGGCATCGACCTCGAGCTGGGGCTGCCCACGCCGTTCACCGGACGCGAGCACGAGCTGGCCCTCCTCACCGACATCTATGCGCGGGTCCTGATGGAGTCGTCACCCCACCTGGTGACGGTGGTGGGCGAGGCCGGCGCCGGGAAGTCCCGGCTGCTGTCGGAGTTCCTGAGCGCCCTCGACGCGCGGCCGGAGCTCGTGTTCTGGCGGCAGGGCCGGTCGCTTGCCGGGTCCCTGGCCCGGGGCGGAGGCGTCACGCTGTGGGCCCTCGGCGAGGTGGTGAAGGGCCAGGCCGGGATCCTGGAGTCCGACGACATCCGCACCGCACGGGAGAAGCTCGACGTTGCCACCAGGAACCTGCTGCCCGACACCGACGAGCGGGGCCGGGTCGCGCCCCACCTCGACCCCCTGGTCGGCCTGGTCGGCCACGACCCCGAGCCGGTCTCCCACCACCGGTCGTTCCCCGCGTGGCTGCGGTTCCTCGAGGCGATGGCGGCGACCCACACGCTGGTGCTGGTATTCGAGGACCTCCACCTGGCGGACCCGGGCACACTGGCGTTCCTCCACCACATCGCCGAGCACGCCTCCGGCGTCCCCCTGCTGATGATCTGCACGGCCCGGTTCGAGCTGATGGAACACGACCGCACGTGGGGCGGCGCCGTCGCTGGGGGAGCGCACTCGACGACCATCACGCTGGGGCCGCTCCCGGGCCGGGATGCCCGGGAGCTCATCGCGGCGATGGGCGGCCCGGTCGAGGCCGGAGGGACCCCGCCCCTCGACCTCCTGGATGCGGCGGCGGGCAACCCCCTGTACCTGGAGACGTACCTGGGGCTGCTGGCGGACCCGGCGACGGCGGGTCGGGAGCCGCCCCCGCCGCCCCCGTCGCTCGACGCGCTCATGGTGGCCCGGCTCGACGCGCTGGAGCCGCCGCTGCGCGAGCTGATCGAGGACGCGGCAGTCGTCGGCAAGGTGTTCTGGCCCGCCGCCGTGGCGGCGATCGGCGGCCGAACCGAGGAGGACATGACGGCCGGGCTGGCTGCGCTCGTCCGCCGCGGCGTGGTCCGCACCTCCCGCCGGTCCTCGGTCGCCGGACAGGCCGAGCACGCCTTCTGGCACCTGGTCCTGCGCGACGCCGCGGTCGAGCACATGGACCCGGCGCGCCGGGCGGCCGCGCACCGCGCGGCGCTCGACTGGGCGAGGTCCATGACCGGCGACCGGGTGGCCGACCACGCGGAGATCCTGGCCAACCACGTGGTCGCCGCGCTCGGCACCGACCGTGCCGGAAACCTGGAGCCGGCGCGCCGGTACCTGCGCCTGGCCGGGGACCGCGCCGCGGGCCTGGACCCGTCGCGCGCGGCGGAGCTGTACGAACGGGCCGCCGAGCTGTATCCGCCCGGCTCGCCGGAGCGGGCCGAGCTGCTGGCCCGCGCGACCACGACGGCCTCCGGAGCCTGACGCGATCCGGGGTTGCGTTCCCGGTCAGCAGGCCGCGCTGATTCGGAGGATACTCTCCGCACCCTGCCCGGTCCGCGCGAGAGGTCCGACGTGAAATTCGTCCTCATGAACGACGACGGGGACGCCGTCGCCGAGATCGAGAATCTCGAGCTGTACGACCTCTCGACCACCCGCGGCCGCGCGATGCTGCTCGACGACATCCTGGTCGCGCTGGGGCACGCCGACCGCCGGGTCGTGCTCGACATGATCCGGGAGCGCCGGGACCGGGCCGAGCGGGCCATGGAGGCGGCACAGGCCCTGCGGCCGAACCGGCCTCACCCGAGCCGAGACCCGACGCCCTGACGACGGACGTCGGCCCCGACGACGATCGGCGGGGCGAAGCCGAGCACGCTCTGGTACAAACGGCGGGCCGTGCGCCGGCCCCTGCGGATCCTCCTCGTCCCCCTCGCGATCGCCGTCGTGCTGCCCGCGTGCTCCGGTCCCGCCCAGGGCGGCTCCCGGGGCCGCGGATCCGACGGCCCCCCGACGCCGCAGCCCGCGGTGTCGTCGCCGAGCCCGTGCTCGGACCGGGCCGAGCACCCGTTCGTCGTGACCATGCGTGACGACCGGTTCGTACCGTCGTGCCTGGTGGTGAGCGGCGCGGTCCCGTTCCACCTCCGGAACCGGGGGTCGCAGGAGCACAACCTGACGATCCCGGGGACCGGGTTCTCGGTGGACGTGGGACCCGGGCACACGCTGTCCCGGCCCGCCCTCGTGCGGTCGCACGTCCCGCCCGGCACCTACCGGTTCTTCTGCCGGTTCCACCGGTCGCGGGGCATGAGCGGCGAGCTGCACGTCCTCGCCGCCTGACGGCCGCGCCGGTTCAGCCCGTGATCGTGATGGGCCCGTGCATGCCGTACCGGAAGTGGCCGGGGAGGTGACAGGCGAACTCCATGTCCCCCGGCCGCCGGGCCACCGTCGTGAACGTGTACGTCGTCGTCCGCGTCTCGCCCGCCGGGATGGAGATCTGGCCGGGCACCGAGCCGTCGTGGCCCAGGTGGGCGGTGTGCTCGACGTAGTACTGGACGGTCTCGTCGCCGACGATGAACTCGTGCTCGATCGGGTCGGTGTTGTGGATGACGAACGTGACCGTCGTCCCCCGGGCGAACGTGAACCGGGACGGGGCGAACGCCGAATGGTGGATCCGGACGTCCACCGTCAGGTGGGCCCGGCCGCCGGCATTGGCGCGGGCGCACCCGGCGGCGGCGAGGGCCACGAGGGCGAGCACGGCGGCCGCGAACCTGCGGGCGGCCGGTCGGGACCGGCGGTCCCCACCGCCGGCCCCGGGACCGAGCCTCGTCATCACATCGCGATCCTGGCTCCGCCGCGGCGCTCGCGCCCGGCGACCAGCAACAGCACCACCAAGAGCCCGACGCCGACGACCACCGCCCACAGCATCGCCGGGGGACCCGACGGGGCGGCGGCCGGCGCCGACGCGAACCCGGCGTCCACCGGGGAGGGGCTCCCGCCGTTCACGTTGAGGGCCAGGTCGTAGGTCAGGTCCCCGGCCTTCGCGTCGAGGGTCAGGAACGTGAACCACATGCCCCGCCTCGGCAGCCACTTCATGCCCCGGTCCGAGCCCAGGTCGCTCAACAGGAGCGAGGACGCCCCCTCGCTCCGCCGCTGCACCAGCCCGTTGGCCTGCGGCCCGATATCGGTGTTCCCGGCCGGCACCGGCAGCATGTTCGGCGCCCGGTCGGTCAGCAGGAAGACGTCGGCCTGGATCACCGTCTTCGGTGAGGCCCCGAGGCCCAGGATCCGGAGCGGGACCCACGGCTCCTTCGTCCTCATCACGAGGTGGATGGGGATGGCGTCGCCGATCCGCTCGCCGCGTGCCGCCGCCTTCTTCGCATCGAACTGGACCGCCATGAAGTACGGGCTGCGCTTCGCGTAGAAGTCGAGCACCGTGGGCGCGTCCGGCGGGAGGAGGAACCCGTGATCGGTGGCCCACTTCCCGACGCCGAACGCCCCGCCCTTCACCACCGTGAGGTGCAGCGAGTCGACGTCCTTCTCCTGGACGACGACGGCCGGAGAGGGCGCTGCGGTCGCAGCCGCGGCCCCCGAGTCGAACTCCGCGAACACGGGCGGGTGCACCTCGCGCTCGAGGCGCTGGAGCGTCCAGTTGCCTCCCCGCACGATCCGCTCCGGGTTGGCCGGGAGCGGGACGATCGATCCGAACTCCGCGCCGTCGCCCACGAACTTGAACCCGGTGACGTAGTGCTCGAGGCCGTTGTGGTAGGCCGCGAGCGTCGTCGTCCGGACCAGCTGGATGGTCCCGTTGGTCGAGACCAGCCCGCCGCAGGCGAGCGCCGGTCCGGCACCGAGCACGACCACGAGCGCGACGGTGCCGGTGAAGAGCAGAATCCGTTTCCGCACGGGAGTACCCCCTTCCTGCCGGTTGTCGAAGGGGTTCGACGGCAGCGGTGCGGACGGAGTTCCCCGAGCGCCAGATCGCGTCGGGTCAGAATCCCAGGCGGTCGAGGGCCCGGGGATCTCGCTGCCAGTCCTTCAGCACCTTCACCCGGAGCGAGAGGTAGACGGTTCGCTCGAGCAATTCCTCGATCTCCTCGCGGGCCCGCGTGCCGACCTCCTTGAGCATGCTCCCGCCCCGGCCGATCACCATTCCCTTCTGGGACTCCCGCTCGACCAGCACCAGCGCGTCGACGCGGACGGTTCCCTCGTCGGGCATCTCGAGCTCGTCGATCTCCACCGCGATCGAGTGCGGGAGCTCCTCGCGGGTGAGCGCCAGCGCCTTCTCGCGCACGATCTCGGCGACCCTGGCCTCGAGGGTCTGGTCGGTGACCTGGCCGGCCGGGTACAGGGCAGGGCCCTCCGGCAGCACGGCGACGAGCAGTCCGACGAGCTCCGCGACGCCCGTGCCGGCCACGGCGGAGACCGGGACGATCTCGTCGAACCCGCCCAGCGCCTCCGCGGCCGCCAGCTGGGGCACCAGCTTCCGGTGGCCGACGCGATCGACCTTGTTCACCGCGCACAGCTTCGGGCACCGCGCCGGCGCCACCTCGTGGTCGAACACGTACGCGTCGCCCCGCCCGACCCCGGCCGCCGCGTCCACCACGTGGATCACGGCGTCGACGCCCGCCACCGAGGCCGCCACCGTCTCGTTCAGCCGGCGGCCGAGCGCCGTCCGGGGCTTGTGGAACCCCGGCGTGTCCGTGAACGCGACCTGGAAGTCCTCCGTGGTCAGCACGCCTCGGATCCCCCGCCTGGTCGTCTGGGGCTTGTCGGACACGATCGCCACCTTCTGCCCGACCATGGCGTTCACCAGCGAGGACTTCCCCACGTTGGGACGGCCGACGACGGCCACGATGCCGGACCGGAACACTCGCGGTTCGCCGGCGGCCATCACCCGGACAGGAAGTCCGGCCCGAACGCGTGCGGCAGCAGGTTGTCCAGGCGCCACACCTCGCGGCGGCCGTCGGGCGTCTCGGCCGCGACCGGCATCGCGGGGCCGAACTCGTTCAGGAACTGCCGGCACGCGCCGCACGGCGGCGTCGGCCGGTCGCCGGAGCCCACCACCGCGACGGCGTCGATCCGACGCTCCCCCACGGCGACGGCGGTCGTCGCGGCGACGCGCTCCGCGCAGATCGACAGCCCGTACGACGCGTTCTCCACGTTGCACCCCGAGTAGACCGTGCCGCCCGCCAGCACCGCCGCCCCCACCGTGAACTCGCTGTAGGGCGCGTAGGCGCGGGAGCGGGCGTCGTGCGCTGCGCGCACCAACCCGTCGAGCTCATCCTGGGAGACCTCCGTCACGCGTTCCCCCAATGCGTCCTCGTGTTCTCGGACTACGAGCGCTCGGCCCGTTCCTCGCGCCCGGCCGGCTCCGTGGCCTGCCCGTTCGGGGACGGGACGTCGGGGGGCACCTGGGTGATCAGGACCTTGGCGATCCGGCGGCCCTGGACCCGCTCGGCCTTGAACACCAGGTCGTCGTAGCGGACCTCCTCGCCCTCCAGCGGGATTTTGCCCAGGAGGCCCATGATCAGGCCGCCGACCGTGTCCCATTCGTCGTCAGGGAGATCCGTGTCGAGCAACTCGTTGATCTCGTCGATCGCCGTGCGGCCGTCGACCAGGTAGGACCCGCCCTCCAGCGGCTGGACCTGCGGCTCCTCGACGTCGTACTCGTCGGCGATCTCCCCCACCAGCTCCTCGAGGAGATCCTCCAGCGTGACCAGCCCCGACACCGAGCCGTGCTCGTCCGAGACCATCACGATGTGGAACTTCTGCTGCTGCATCTCGCGCAGCAACTCGGCGACCTTCTTGGCCTCCGGGACGAAGTGCGCCGGGCGCGTGATCTCCTCGAGCGGCCTGTCGTGCTTCCCCTGGTACAGGGCCTTCAGCACGTCCTTCGCGTAGACGAAGCCCACGATGTCGTCGAGGTTCTCCCGGAACACCGGGAGCCGGGAGAACCCCCACCGCAGGACGATGTCCTGGACGTCGCGGAGCGTCTTCTCCACCTCCACCCCGACCACGTCGGGACGGGGGACCATGACCTCCCGCACGATCGTGTCGCCGAACTCGAAGATCGAGTGGATGAGGTCGGCCTCCTCCTCCTCGATCTGCTCCTCCTCCGAGGCGACGTCGGCCATCGTCCGGATGTCCTGCTCGGTCGCGTACGGCCCCTGGGGAAGCCCCTTCCCCGGCGTGATGGCGTACGCGAGCTTCACGAGCGCCTTTGCCGGCGGCCCGAGGAGGCCGCCGAGCGCGAACACGATCGGCGCCGTCCAGGCGGCGACCTTGTCTGTCTGCTTGATCGCATAGGTCTTGGGGGTGACCTCCGCGAAGATGAACAGCAGCAGCGTCATGCCCACCGTGGCGATCACCTCGCCGGCGTGGTGGAACCACCGGGTCGCGAGGTCGGTGGCGACGGTGGTCCCGCCGATCGTGAACACCAGCGTCAGCAGGAGCACGACGTTGAGGAAGGGCGGCGGGTTCTCGACGATCTTCAGCAGCGAGGCCGCTCCCCGCCGCTGCTCCTCGACGAGGTGGTAGGCGCGCACCTTCGTGGTCCGGGTGATCCCGACCTCGCTGGCGGCCATGAACCCGACGCCGAGGATGGCGAGGATGATGCCGAGGACCTCGACGATCTCGGTGCCGGTCATCGCCCGGCCTCGGAGGGGGCCCGGCCGACGCCCTCGGCGTCCACCGCGACGCCGCTGTACCGCTCCTGGAGCGACCACATCTCGGCGCGTTCCTCGTCGTCCTCGTGATCGTGGCCGAGGAGGTGCAGGATGCCGTGCACGAGCAGCAGGCGGACCTCGGACTGGAGGTCGCCGCCCTGCAGGGCCGCGTACGCGGGGCAGATCACCACGTCGCCCAGGAGACGTACCCCGTCCTCGTCCTCGTCATCGAGCGGGAACGACAGCACGTCGGTGGGTCCGGGCTCGCCGAGATATCGCCCGGTGAGCTCGGCGATCTCGTCGAGGCCGACCAGCGAGACCGAGAGCTCGAACCGGTCCACGCCCTCCCCGCGCAGGGTCGCCGCCGCGAGGGCGACGAGCGCCGCCTCGTCCACCCCGACATCCTGACGGTTCGACAGCAGGACATCCAGGTGTTCCGTGGGATCCGGAGGCTCTCCCGACTCGGACCGCATGCCGCCGTCGCCGCCGTTCACGGAGCGCGTCACTCGCCCACGGAGGCCGGGCGCTCGGCGAACCGCCGGTAGGCCTCCACGATGTCCTGCACGATCTTGTGCCGGACGACGTCGCGGGCGCCGAGGTGGATGAACTCGATGCCGTCGATCCCGGCCAGGATCTCCTCGATGACGGCCAGCCCGCTGCGCTGCCCGGCGGGCAGGTCGGTCTGCGTCACATCGCCGTTGATCGAGGCCTTCGACCCGAACCCCAGCCGCGTGAGGAACATCTTCATCTGCTCCGGCGAGGTGTTCTGCGCCTCGTCGAGGATGATGAACGAGTCGTTCAGCGTGTTGTGCGTAACCAGGAAGTCCTCGGTGACGTAGAGCGAATCGGCCGCGGCCACCTGGATGCACACGGTCTCTTCCTCGCCGGCCGGCTCGATGCGGTCGATGAACCGCATGGGTCTGCCTCCGCCACCGAACACGCGGTACGTCTCGCGCTTGCGAGTCAGCCGGAAAGGCTCGATTCCTTCAGGCAGTCGAATATCGAGGACATAGGCATCCTTACGGTGGTACACGGACCGTCCGTGAGCTCGACCCGGCCGCCTGCCGGACGCGACCCGTGTCCTCCAGTAGGCCACGCCACCGAGGGAGCGAACGAGGAACACGACGTCGTCCCGAAGCCGTGGCGATACCGTCACATACTGGACTCGGCATGTGCGGCGCGCCTGCGTCACCGGTCCGCCATCCGTGTCGAGCAATCCCTGCAGCACTGCTAGCCGCACACTCGGGGAATTCAGCAGGTAACTCTCCGGCACGAACTTCGTGCTTGAACGAGCGCCGATCAAACCGAGCACCCGAAGTGCAAGCCTCAACGGGTTCGCGGTCGCGATGCCACCGCGTCCGGCAGAATGAGACCTGAGTACATAGTCGAAGCGACCGACATGCCGCGCCTCTATGCCTCCGAGCGTCAACTCCATTGCCAAAACGAGCTCAGGGTCCGCGGTAGTGAACTTTGGCTGGCTCTGCGTCAGGCATCCGTCTCCTAAAAGGAGTCCAAGCACGTATGGATCGAGCGGCATCTCCTGCGGCCAGAACTCGGCGGGACGGGAGAGCAGCGGCAACTCGAATCGGTGCGCGTGCGCTGCGCGGAGGCTCCCGATCATCTCTTCGGTCCTCACCACTCGAGGCGGCTTCCCGCGTCGACGGTCAGCGGCCGTAGTGACCGACCAGAGGTGCTCACCGCAACAGAGTGTCGACGCCCCATCTTGCGCCGTGATACGGAAGACCTCCTTGCGGCCCTGCGGATAGACGCCCAGCACCGGTGTGGGGAGACCATCTGATCCCACAACCAAGTCGCCAATCTGAAGGGATCCGATCGGCCGGAACCCGCGTGGAGTCAAAACCGGCGTCGTTGTGACTTGGGCCCTTCCACGCATGTACGCCAGGGGCGCGACCTCGATCGTGCCGCGTTCCATGAGGCGCTGCAGGGCGTCGGCGTCCATCATCTCGTAGAGGGCGTCGTACAGCGGCTTCATGTACGGATCGATCTTCTCGTAGAGGGTTCCGGGGAGGAACCCGAGCCGCTCGCCTGCCTCGACCGCCGGACGGGTCATGATGATCCGGCGCACGTCCGAGTCCTGCAGGGCCTTCACCGCGGTGGCCACGGCCAGGTACGTCTTCCCGGTCCCCGCGGGGCCGATGGAGAACGTCACCGTCGAGCGGCGGAGCGCGTCGACGTACTGCTTCTGGCCGAGCGTCTTCGGGCCGATCGACCGGCCCCGGGAGGTCAGGACCCGGTCGCCGAGCACCTCCGTGGGCCTGGCCTCGTCGCCCTTCACCAGGTCGATGGTCTGTCCGACGCTGGCCTCGGTGAGCATGTGGCCCCGCTCGAGCAGCGCGAGCAGCTCCTCGAACAGCATGCCGACCTTCTCGGCCTCGCCCTCGCTGCCCGTGATCGTGATCTCGTTGCCGCGAACGACGATCCGGGAGTCGAAGGCGTTCTCGACGAGCTTCAGCAGCTCGTCGGTGCGTCCGAGGAGGGCAACCATCGGCTGGCTGCCGGGGACGATGATCTTGACCTGCGTGGTGGCTTTCGCCAAGTCGTGCGTTCCGGGGACGGTGCCCCGCTCCTTCTGCTCAGTGTGCGAAACGGGGTCGCGCGACGCGACCCCGGTCTCCCCGAATGATACCGCGGCGGATGGGCCGCCCCTGGATCTCACCCCGGCGGCCACCCCATCGGCCGGCCACCCAGGAGATGGAAGTGCAGGTGCTGCACGGACTGGCCCGCGTCGGACCCGACGTTCGTCACGACGCGCCATCCCCCCTCGTCGATGCCCTCGGCCCGGGCGATCTCGGCGGCCGCCCGGAACAGCTCGGCGAGCACGTCCCCGTGGTCCGCCCCCAGCTCCCGGACCGACGCGACGTGTTCCCGGGGGATCAACAGCACGTGCACCGGGGCGCGCGGCGTGGTGTCGCGGAACGCGACGACCCGGTCGGTGGCGTGCACGACGTCGGCGTCGACGGCGCCCTCGGCGATGCGGCAGAAGATGCACCGGGGCTCCGCGCTCACGGTCGCCGGACCTCCGCGGCCCTCATTGGCCGGGCCTCCGGGTCCTGGCACCGTGGGCGTCGCCCCGCCGGGTGGTCTCGCCCCGGAGCTCGGCCAGGCGCTCGATCAACCCCCGCTCCTCCTTCCGGAGGTGCTCCGGGACCTCGACCTGCACCGTGAGGAACAGGTCGCCGCGGCCCCGGCGCCCGAGATTGGGGACGCCCCGGCCGCGGAGGCGGATGACCGACCCCGGTTGGGTCCCGGGCGCGACCTTCACCCGCTCCACGCCGTCGATGGTGGAGACGTCGAGCTCCGTGCCCAGCACGGCCTGGGTCAGCGGGAGCTCCAGGACCGACACCAGGTCGCTCCCCCGCCGTTCGAAGCTCTGATGCGGCAGCACGCCGACCTGGAGGTAGAGGTCGCCGGGCGGGCCGCCATACCGGCCGCCGTTGCCGGCGCCGGCGATCCGCAGCTCCATGCCGTCGGCCACCCCCGGCGGGACGTCGACCGTGACGACCTGGCGGCGGCGCAGCCTCCCCTCGCCCCGGCACTGGGTGCACGGCGACGCAATCATCTCGCCGGTGCCCTCGCACGTCGGGCAGGGGCGGGCGGTCATCACCGTCCCGAAGACCGTTCGCTGGACCTCCTGCAGCTCGCCGGAGCCGCCGCACCGTGAGCACCTCGTCGGCGAGGTTCCCGGCTCGGCGCCCGTCCCAGAGCACCGCTCGCACGGCTCCAGGGAGTCGATGTCGACCTCGCGCTGGACGCCGAACGCGGCCTCCTCCAGCGTCAGGGCGACCTCCGCGAAGAGGTCCTCGCCCCGGCGGGCCCTGGTGCGGGGGCCGCGGCTCCTCCGGCGGCCCATGCCGCCGCCGAAGAACACGTCGAAGATGTCGCCGAACGGGAACAGGTCGGGGATCGCCTGGTTCCCGAACGTGTCGTACTGGCGGCGCTTCTGGGGGTCGGACAGCACCTCGTAGGCCGCGCTGACCTGCTTGAACCGTTCCTCGGCGTCTGCGTTGGCGTTCACGTCCGGGTGGAGCTCGCGGGCCAGGCGGCGGTAGGCCTTGCGGATGTCCTCCTCGGTTGCGTCGTGGCCGACCCCGAGGACCTCGTACAGGTCCTGGACCTCAGCCACGGCGCCGACCAGCCTTCCGTGGGCGGAGACGACGGCCGGGGCGCCGGGCCGGGAACGGCCGCTCGGGGCGGCGGGTCACTGCTGGGCGCCGAGCGCGGTCGCGAGCTCGGACAGTCGCCGGGCCACGGCCCGCACCGTCGTGATGGCGGTCACGTAGTCCATGCGCGTCGGGCCGACGATGCCGATCGAGCCGACCGGGGTCTCCCCGGCCCGGTACGGTGCGGCGACGAGCGCTGCGTCCCACTCTCCAGTGGAGGGGTGCTCGCCGCCGATCGTCACCGACAGGTCCTCGGCGATCGACGCCTGGCGCAGGAGCGTCAGCATCTCGCTCTCGCGCTCGATGGCCTCGAGGAGGCGCCGGACTGTGTCCAGGCGCCACGTCACCACCTCGGCGGCGAGGTTGCCGACGCCGCCGACCAGCATGTGCTCCACCTCGGACCGGGACTCGATGTCCTCCATGGCCCGGGCGACGAGGTCGAGAAGGTCGCGTTGCTCGGGCTCCGCGGAGCCGACCTGGGCGCGGGCGCGCTCGGAGGCCTCGGCGACGGAGAGGCCGGCGAGCGAACCGATCCTGGCCGAGACCCCCCGGGCCGCGTCGGGCGTGGCGTCCTCCGGGCGGTCCGCGAACGCCTTGTACACCCGGCCGTGGTCGCCGACCAGCAGGATCATGAGGGTCGGGCCCAGCTCGATCAGCTCGGCGCGGGCGATGCGGTCCTCGCCCGGCGCAGGGGGAGTCGCCAGCCCCGCGTACTGGGTCAGGGACGAGAGCAGCCGGGTCGCGCCGAGGAGGACCTCCTCCATGTCGACGGCGGTCCGCTGGAAGAAGTCGGCGATCGCACGCCGCGGCGTCTCGCGCAGCCGCCCCGGCGGGAGCAGGTCGACGTATCGCCGGTACCCGAGGTCGGTGGGGGCCCGGCCGGCGGAGGTGTGGGGATGGCTGAGGTACCCGAGCTCCTCGAGCGCGGACATCTCGTTGCGTACGGTGGCCGACGAGACGCCGAGGTTGTGCCGCTCCGCGACGGTCTCGCTCCCGACCGGTTCGCCGGTGCGGACGTACTCCTCCACCACGGCGCGCAGGACCGCCTGCTTCCTCGGCCCGAGGTCGCCCCTGCGCTCGTCTGCCATCCCACCCAATGTTGTAGCACGTTCTAGCACTCGCCCGTGGAGACTGCTAAACGTCGGGCTTCGCCCTCCTGCTTCGGGGGGCTCCGCCCCCCGAATTCCCCCCGAAGACCCGGTTGCCGTGCGGTGTTCCTCAGGCGATCAGCGCGAGCACCACGTCGTTGGCGAGGAACAGCCCGCGCTCGGTCAGGACCATGCGGCCGTCCCGCTCGACCAACAGCCCGCCTTCCACGAACGGCGCGGCCAGAGCGCGGTCGACCTCCGCCGCGGCGACGCCGAACGAGGTGCGAAGCCCGAGGAACATCGCCTCCAGCCGGGACGCGTCGTCGTCGAGTCGCTCCTCGCCGCCGAGCGGGATCGTCCCCGACTCCACCGCGTCGAGGTATTGCTGCGGCGGGCGCACGTTCCACCACCGGCGGCCGTCGCGCCAGGAGTGCGCGCCGGCGCCCAGCCCCAGGTACGGCCGGCGCTCCCAGTACCCCAGGTTGTGGCGGGACTCGTGGCCGGGCAGCGCCCAGTTGGACACCTCGTAGTGGCCGTAGCCGGCGGCGCCGAGCGCCTCGCAGGCCAGGTCGAACATCTCGGCCTGGAGGTCGGGATCGGGCGGCGGCGTGGCCCCGGAAGCCACCGCCCGGCCGAGGGGCGTGGCGGGCTCGACCGTCAGGGCGTACGCGGAGACGTGCTCGGGCCCGAGGGCCAGCGTCTGCTCCACCGTCCGGCACCACGAATCGAGGGTCTCGCCATGGGCGCCGAAGATCAGGTCGAGGTTGACGTCGTCGAACCCCGCCGCCCGGGCGTCTGCGAACGCCCGGCGAACCGACTCGGGCTGGTGGACCCGCTCGAGCGCCTCCAGGACGGATCGGTCGAACGACTGGGCGCCCATCGAGAGCCGGTTCACCCCGCCGGCCCGGAGCGCGGCCAGCGAGCGCCGGTCCACGGTGTCGGGGTTGGCCTCGACGGACACCTCGGTTTCGGCGTCGAAGGCGAACACTCGGCGGAAGTGGTCAATCACATTGACCAATTCCTCCGCCGGCAGCATCGTCGGCGTTCCTCCGCCGAAGAAGAGGGAGGCGAACGGGATCCCCGTCCACGCGTCCGCGTGCAGGTCGGCCTCACGAGCCAGCGCCCGGACGTAGCGCCCCGAGAGGTGGCCGAGGCCGGCGTACGCGTTGAAGTCGCAGTACCCGCACCGCGTGAGGCAGAACGGCACGTGCGCGTACAGCCCTGCGGACTGCCGGGCGCCTGCGCTCACTTCGAGCTCCCGGAGCCCTGGTCGACGCGGAGCGCCGCGATGAAGGCCTCCTGCGGGACGTCCACCCGGCCCACCCGGCGCATGCGGGCCTTGCCCCGCTTCTGCTGCTCGAGCAGTTTGCGCTTCCGGGTGATGTCGCCGCCGTAGCACTTGGCGAGCACGTCCTTGCGCTTTGCCTTTACGGTCTCGCGGGAGATGATCCGGCTGCCCATCGTGGCCTGGATCGCGACGTCGTACATCTGGCGCGGGATCAGCTCGCGCAGCCGCTCGACCAGCTGCTTGCCGTACTGGTACGCCTTCTCCCGGTGCACGACGGCGCTGAACGCGTCCACCGGCTCGCCGTGCAGCAGGATGTCGACGCGGACGAGGTCGCTCGGCTCGTACCCCCAGTGCTCGTAGTCGAGCGACGCGTACCCTCGCGTCCGGGACTTCAGCAGATCGAAGAAGTCGAAGATGATCTCCGCGAGCGGCAGCTGGTAGTGGATCTCGGCGCGCTCCGGTGAGAGGTACTTCATGTCGACCATGGTGCCGCGGCGCGACTGGCACAGGTCCATCACGGGGCCGAGGTACTCGCTGGGCGTCACGACCGTGGCCAGGACGAACGGTTCCTCGACCCGGTCGTACGTACCCGGCTGGGGCATCTCGCTGGGGTTGTGCACGGTGACGACGTCGTCGCCCTTCACGACGCGGAACTCCACGTTCGGCGCGGTGGCGATGAGCTCCAGGTCGAACTCGCGCTCGAGGCGCTCCTTGACGATGTCCATGTGCAGCAGCCCGAGGAACCCGCACCGGAACCCGAACCCCAGGGCCTGGGAGGACTCGGGCTCGAAGATCAGCGCCGCGTCCGACAGGCGGAGACGCTCGAGGGACTCGCGCAGCGCCGGGTAGTCGCCGCCCTCGGCCGGGTACAGCCCGCTCCACACCATCGGCTTCGGCTCGCGGTAGCCGTGCAGCGGCTCCCGCGCGCCGCCCTTTCCCGCGGTCGTGATCGTGTCGCCGACCTTGGCCTGGCGGACGTCCTTCATCCCCGTGACCAGGTAGCCCACCTCGCCGGCGCCGAGCGCGTCGACCGCGGTGGGAACGGGCGCCAGCACGCCCGCCTCCTCGCTCTCCACCTCGGTGTGCGTGGCCATGAACCGGACCTTCGAACGCGACCGCAGGGTGCCGTCGAACACCCGGACGTAGGACAGGACGCCGCGGTAGGGGTCGTAGGCGGAGTCGAAGATCAGCGCGCGGAGCGGGTCGTCGGGGCTGCCCGCCGGAGGCGGGACCCGCTCGACGACCGCGGCCAGCAGGTCCTCCACCCCGAGTCCCGTCTTCGCGGAGACCCGCAGGACGTCCCCGGGCGACTGGCCGACGAGCTCCGCCAGCTCCTTCGCCGTCTCGTCGGGGTCGGCCGCGGGGAGGTCCACCTTGTTCACGACCGGGATGACGGTGAGCCCGCCCTCCTGGATCAGGTGGTGGTTGGCGAGTGTCTGGGCCTCGATGCCCTGCGCGGCGTCGACGAGGAGCACCGCCCCCTCGCAGGCGGCGAGCGAGCGCGACACCTCGTACGTGAAGTCCACGTGCCCCGGCGTGTCGATGAGGTTGAGGACGTACCGGCGACCCGCGTGCTCGTGCTCGAGTCGAACGGCCGCCGCCTTGATCGTGATCCCCCGCTCGCGCTCGAGGTCCATGCGGTCGAGGAACTGTTCGCGCATCTCCCTCGCGGAGACGGCGTGGGTCAGCTCCAGCAGGCGGTCGGCCAGGGTGGACTTCCCGTGGTCGATGTGCGCCACGATGCAGAAGTTCCGGATCAGGTTCGCGTCGGTCACGAGCGGTGCCCTCGCGGCCGCCTTCGACGACGGCCGGCGCCCCTATCGTACGGGCGAGCCCGGACGATTCCGCGCTGGGACGCCGGCCGCGTTGAGTCCTACGGCGTGGCCCTGGACACGAAGCTGAGCGAGTACGCGAATGCCTTCATGTCGACGGTGGGGCCGGCGACGAGGCCGAAGGACGCCCCCGCGGACACCCGCATGCCCACGTCCTTGACGCCGCCGCCGCCGACGGTCAGGTAGATCCCCTCCTTCGCAGAGACCGAGATGCCGGTCTCGGGGATCTTCATCCCGGCCTTGGCCCCGGCGAAGATCGTCCCCTCCTCCTTCACGAAGTTGAACGACCCCTCGGCGAAGCCGCCGAGCCACACGAAGGCGCTCTTGGAGGCCACCTCGAAGGCGATCTGCTCGCAGTTCGTGGAGAACTTCAGGAAGTCCCCGAACTTCACCGAGAACTTCACGCCCTCCAGGAACTTGGCGCACCCCGGGGGAGGATCGTTGACGGCCGCGTCGGAGAGCTTGGTGTCACCGGACGTCGAACCGTTGCACCGTGAGATCCGGATGTATTCGGCCCAGGACGAGCGCTGGGCGATCAGGCCGTGGTAGTCCCACCACCACTGGATCTTCTGGTTCACCGAGGCGTACTGGCGCAGGAGCGGGTCCCCGAGGTTGGCGAGCACTCCCGTCTCGAACCGGTACCGGGGGACGTCGAACGCCCGGGAGGCCCGGTCGTACTCGTTGATGAGTGGCCGCCACAGCGCCTGCGAGGAGTCGTTGAGGCCCGTGCACTCCGTCTGCCACCGCGCGTCGCACGCCTGGGCCGATCCGTTCGGACCGCACTCGGGCCATGTGGACCGGGCATTCAGGAGGTCGGTGAGCCGCTGCGAGTGGCCGGCGAGGAAGTCGAACAGCGCCGTCGACGCCGCCTGTTGGGCGTCGTACAGCGGCTCGAGCTGAGGCTGGAAATGCGACCCGTAGATCGTCCCCATGACCGCCGAGTAGCGCGCCATCACGAGCGGGTCGATGTGTCCCCAGTCGATCTGGCCGCGGAGCCGGCTCTGGATGGCCTGCCAGACGGCGAGCTGATTCAGGAAGTCCTGGTACACGGAGTTCAGCTGCTGGATCGCCACGTCGCCGTTCAGCTCCTGCCAGGTCAGCGGGACTCTGAGGATCGGGTACGTGCCGTTCACTCCGTGGGACAGGTCGAACACCTCGTCGGCTCGCGGGGCGGAGGTCGACCCCGGGTCGGTCCCGAGCTTGACCAGGTCGTACGCCTTGCGGTACTGGCCCAGGCGATAGAACCTCGCGGCCTCCTGGTCCTCGTGCTGGCACAGCAGGGCGACGGCCAGGTTGATCTTGGCCTCGGCCAGCTCGGGAGACAGGGTCACGGCCGCGCGCAGCGTCTGCTCCGCGGCGGCCCACCGCCGGAGCAGCAGCATGGCGTTGCCCTCGTTGTTCAGGAGCATGGCCTGCCCGCTGATCCCCATGGCCTGCGCGGGTGCCGAGGCCATGGCGTCGGCGGCCCTGGCCACCACGAAGGACTGCCTCCCGAGGCCCAGGATGTTCAGCACCGCGGAGATGCTGGACAGGATGGAGGGGTCCCTCGGCACGAGCTGGTGGGTTCGCAGCAGCGCCAGGAGCGAGGGCACCGGCATGCGGCCGACGAACGTCCCCACGGCGGCCGCCCGCGACTGCGTCGCCGACTGCGCCGTCGTGCTGTGGTCGAAGCGGCTCACCGCCGCGGCACCGGCCTGGGCGATCACGAACTGCCGGGCCGAGGCCAGGGCCTGGGCGAGGGTCATGGACACCGCGATGGGCTTGCCCGGGGGACAGTAGGTGTCCCGCGCCGCAATGAGATGGGCCAGCTCGCCGGCTGTGGAGTCCACGGTGTTCGCGGCCGAGAACGACCACAGCTTCGGCGGCGTCGTCGTGGTGTGGTCGGCCGCGGCCGTTCCTCCGGCCGCGGAGGCGTTCGGGGCCACGGCGATCACCGTGGCGATCACCAGCACAACCCCGACGAGCGAGCGAACCCTCGATGGCTTCGTGGAAACGCGAACCCTCATGACCCACTCCTTCCTCGACCGGTGAACTGGCGGGAGGATGGATTGGCGACCTAAAGGGGCGCTAAAGTCCGTCCGGGGTGGGAATCGAATTCCGGATCCTGGGCCCGCTCGAGATCGTCCGGGACGGCCGGGCGCTCCTTCTCGGTGGGCGCAAGCAGCGCTCGCTGGTGGCGCTCCTCGTGCTGCACGCCGGGGAGTTCCTGTCCTCCGATCGCCTGATCGAGGAGCTGTGGCGGGAATCCGAGTCGGGCGCCGCCGCCCGGCTGCAGGTCTACGTCTCCCAACTGCGCAAGGCGCTGGGAGAGAACGCCAGCGCCCTGCAGACGCGGCCCGGAGGGTACGAGCTCGCCGTGTCTCCCGAGGCCGTCGACGCGAATCGATTCGAGCGGCTTGCCGGGGAGGGGCGTGAGGCGCTCGCCGCCGGGGACGCCGAGGCCGCCGCGCGAACCCTGCGAGGGGCGCTCGCCATGTGGCGGGGGCCGGCGCTCGGCGAGCTCGCCTACGAGCCCCTCGCCGAGCGGGCGGCGGCCCGCCTCGAGGAGCTTCGCGTCGTCGCCCGGGAGGACCGCATCGAGGCGGACCTCGCCCTCGGGCGCGACCGAGAGCTGGTTGCGGAGCTGGAGCAGCTCATCGGCGAGCACCCGCTGCGCGAGCGCCTTCGCGGCCAGCTCATGGTGGCCCTGTACCGGTGCGGCCGGCAGGCCGACGCGCTCCGGGCCTATCGCGAGGCCCGGAGCGAGCTCGCCGAGGAGGGGCTCGAGCCCGGGCCCGAGCTCGAGGCCCTGCAGACGGCGATCCTGCGCCAGGATCCCGCGTTGGTGATCGTGACCCCCGAGGCCCGGGCGGGGCGGCGCGCCCCGGCTTCCTCGGTGCTCGAGGGCCGGTGGGCGCAGCTCCAGACGCTCCTCGAACGCGAGGCCTTCCTCGAGACGCTGGAGGACTACCTGGAGGAGTCGCGGAACGGCCACGGACGATTCGTGTTCCTGGGCGGCGAGGCCGGGGTGGGGAAGACGGCGCTGCTCGAACGCTTCGCCGAGACGCACCGGGACTCCGCGCGCGTCCTCACAGGCGCGTGCGACGGGACGGCCACCCCGCGGCCTCTCGGTCCGCTGTTCGACATGCTGCCCGAGCTGCGGGATCGGTGGGCCGGGCCGGGCGCCGAGGACATGTCGCGGCAGCGCCTGTTCGAGGGGCTGCTGGAGGAGCTGGCACGAGGTCCCGCTCCCAGCGTGCTGCTGTTCGAGGACGTCCACTGGGCCGACGAGGCGACGCTCGACCTGCTGCGCTACCTGGCGCGGCGCGTGTCCAAACTGCCGTGCTTCTGTGTCGCCTCGTACCGCGACGACGAGGTCGGGCGCGATCACCCCCTGACGGTCGTGCTCGGCGACGCCGCGACCCTGGCTTCGACCCGGCGGATGACGCTCCCCCGGCTCTCGGGGGAGGGGGTCGCCGTGCTGGCCCGCGACTCCGGAATCGACGCCCGGGAGCTCCACCAGCTGACGGGCGGCAACGCGTTCTTCGTCTCGGAGGTCATCGCCGCCGCGTCCTCGGCAGCGCCCGGGCAGGCGGAGGTGCCGCCGACCGTTCGGGACGCCGTCCTGGCCCGGGCGGCCCGCCTCTCCCCGCCGGCGAGACGCGCCCTGGACGCCGCGTCGATCATCGGTCTGCGGGTCGAGCCCTGGCTGCTGGAGCGGATCCTGCCCGGGGAGGCCGAACCAGTCGACGAGTGCGTCGAACGGGGCATGCTCCGTTCCGAAGGCGGGATGATCGCCTTCCGACACGAGCTGGCCCGCCTGACGGTCGAGGACAACGTTCCGGCCATCCGGCGCATCGCGCTGCACCGCGCCGTCTTCGAGGCACTCGCCGAGGCCGAGTCGGGCGACGACGAGGCGGCTCGGCTGGCCCATCACGCCGAAGCCGCCGGCGAAGGGCGGGCGGTGCTCGCGTTTGCTCCGATCGCCGCCCAGCGCGCCGCTCAGCTGGGGGCGCACCGGGAGGCCGCCGAACAGTACCGGAGGGCCCTGCGCTTCACGGGCACGCGCTTCGCGGGCACCGCCCCCGAGCAAGAGCGGGCAGAGCTCCTGGAGCGCCTCTCGATCGAGTGCTACCTGACCGACCAGGTCCCCGAGGCCATTGAATCCAGGCGACAGGTCCTGGCGGCCTGGCGCCTACTGGGCGACCAGACCAAGGTGGGCGAGAGCCTCCGGTGGCTGTCCCGACTGTCGTGGTTCGATGGCCGGAACGCCGACGCGGAGCGACACGGGGCGGAGGCAGTTCGAGTGCTGGAGCCGCTGCTGCCGGGCCGGGAGCTCGCGTACGCCTACAGCAACATCTCCCAGCTCCGAATGCTCTCCCAGAAGGTCGAGGAGGCCGTCGCCTGGGGCGAACGGGCGATCGCCCTGGCCGAGGAGCTCGACGAGGTGGAGGTGCTCTGCCACGCGCTGGGGAACGTCGGGACCTCGCTCCTCAATGCGGAGCGCGTGGACGAGGGCCACGCGTTCCTGGAGCGGAGCCTCGAGCTGGCTCGGAGGGCCGACCTCCACGATCACGTCGCTCGTGCGTACGTCAACCTCACGTCGGGCTTCGTCCAGCTCCGCCGGTACGACCAGGCGGACGCCTACTTCGGCCCGGCGATGGAGTACTGCGCCGAGCGAGACCTCGACTCCATGGGCCTGTACCTGGACGGGTGGCTGGCGAGGTCGCACCTGGAGCAGGGCCGGTGGGACGCCGCGATGCGTTCGGCACGCGCGGGGCTCCGGCACCCCCTGGTCTCGCCCGTCACGCGGATCACCCCCCTGGTCGTGCTGGGGCTGCTCCGCGCCCGGCGGGGCACGCCGGACCCATGGGAGCCGCTCGACGAGGCCCTGGCCCTGGCCGAGCCCACCGGCGAGTTGCAGCGCATGGTGCCGGTGGCCGCCGCCAGGGCGGAGGCCGCGTGGCTCGAAGGCGACATCGCACGAGAGGCCCCGCTGGTCGCTCGCGCGTTGGATCAGGCCCTCGCGCTGGGGAGCTCGTGGAACGTCGGGGTGCTGGCGTACTGGATGTGGCGGTGCGGGGAGCTGGACCGGCCCCCGGAGCGGGGAGCCGAACCATTCGCCTTGCAGATGGCCGGGCGGTGGGTAGAGGCGGCAGAGCGATGGGCGAAGATCGGCTGCCCGTACGAGCGGGCCACCGCGCTCGCCGAGGTCGACGACGAGGCCTCGCTCCGTCAGGCGGTGGACGAGTTGAGCACCCTGGGGGCGGGTCCGGCCGCCCGGCGCGCGACCGACCGGATGCGCGGTCTCGGCCTGCGAGTCCCGAGGGGTCCCCGCGCCACGACGATGGCGAACCCGGCCCACCTCACGTCCCGGGAGGTCGGCGTCCTGGACCTGCTCGAGCAGGGCCTGTCCAACGCCGACATCGCCGCACGTCTGTTCATCTCGGAGAAGACCGCCGCGCACCACGTGTCCGCGATCCTCGCCAAGCTCGGGGTGCGGACGCGCTCGGAGGCGGGCAGCGTCGCCCGCAGGGTCGGGGCCGCTCGAACGAAGGCCGAAACGTAGGCATCGGCCGATCCCAACATCGGGACCGGTGCCGATGTGGCGGGGGGCCGCCGGCCGCAAACTCGTGCGGAAGCGGTACGAGGGAGGATCTCGATGCCACTGTTCATGGACGTGCACCACATCGACGGCGGAGTGGCCCTCGAGGAGGTGGCCAGAGCCCGCGTGGCCGATCTGGAGACGCAGCGGCCGTTCGGCGTCCGCTACCTGCGGTACTGGGTCGACGAGGAGGCCGGCCACGTCTTCTGCCTCGTGGAGGCGCCCGATGCCCTCGCGGCCGTCGCCGTGCATCGGGAGGCCCATGGCCTGGTCGCCGACGAGATCTACCGGGTCCAGGAGGGCTCGTAGGCCGCCACTCCGGCGCCCGAGGCCAGCCGGGCGTCTGGGGTCGCTTGGTACACTCGCTCGGCTCATGGCGAACATCAAGCAGCAGAAGAAGCGCAACCTCCAGAACGAGCGCGCCCGCGTGCGGAACAAGGCCGTGCGGTCCGAGCTGAAGACCGAGGCCAAGAAGGTCCGGCTCGCCGCTCAGGGCGGGGACCTCGACACGGCGGCCGACCAGGCGCGCGAGGCGTCGCGTGCGCTCGACAAGGCCGCGTCCCGAGGCGTCCTGCACAAGCGCACTGCGGCCCGGCGCAAGTCCCGCCTGGCGAAGACGCTCGCCCGCGCGTCCTCCGAGTAGCCGCGAAACGCCCAATTCCGAGCCTCGGCTCGAGATCGCGTGGGGCTTCAGCCTGGGGTCGAATCCCGAACCGTTCGCTCGAGGCGATTCGGCTCAGGCCTGGGTCGTGATCTGCGCGACCACCACCGGCAGCACCACGTCGCCGGACGCGCCGCTCTTGAGCTCGCGGTCGGCCTGGGCGATGCGAGCGTGGATCCCGACCAGCTCGGCCATGGTGAACCGGCGGACCTGCTCGCGGCACCGGCGGGCCTGCCAGTCGAACCGCAGGCCCGCCGCGCGCGCGACCTCGGCCTTCGGCATGCGTTCGGGAAGCGCCTTCACCCGGATGAGGTCGCGGACGCGCGACGACACGCCTCCGAGGATCGCGAGCGGCTCCTCCCTCGCCTCGAGGAGCGTGCGGAGCGACCGGACGGCCCTCGCCGCGTCGCGCTCGAACAACCGGTCACAGAGATCCCAGACCCGCTGCTCGCCGAGGCCCCGGAACTGCGATTCCACCTGTTCCCGCGTGACCCGCTGCCCCCCGAACGCGTTGCCGAGCTGTTCCAGGGCGGTGTCCAGCGAGGCGGGGGACTCCCCCACCGAGTCGACCAGCGCGCGCGCCGCCTCGGGGGCGAGGGACAGCGAATGCCGGCCCGCCCGGGACAGGAGCCACTGCGGGAGGTCCTTGCGCGCCACCGCGACCTGGCGGACCTCGCCAACCGGTTGGACGAGCTTCACCAGCGCGGCCGGAGGCTTGCCCCGCTCGGCCACCTCCACCAGCAGCACGAGCCGGGCGTCGGGCGCGGGCGACGCGAGGTAGGCGGCCAGCTCCTTCACACCGGCCTCGGGGAGGTGCCGGCACCCCGTGACGACCAGCGCGCGCTCCTCGCCGAACAACGACGGTGTGGCGAGGTCGGAGGTCTCGCCGCCCCGCCACTCGGGGGCATCGACCTCGGCGGGCCGCACGCCCTGCAGCGCATCCGCCGCGGCGTCGCGGAGCAGGAACTCGTCTTCACCCCACAGCAGCAGGACGTTCGGTGGAGGCGCCATCGCCGGTGATTCTACGGGCGGGCTCCGACCACGAGGCACCCACGCCGTGGCGGCCGGCCCCGGCCGCGTCCCCACGTCATCGCGAGGACGACCGGAACTCGAGAGTGCGGCCGCGCCCCGTGTGAACGACGAGCGCGTCGTCGGCGAAGGTGATGACGACGTCGCCGGAGTGGTCCGTCCGGAACACGCGGGCGCCCGTGGCGCGCAGCCCGTCCAGGATCCGGGCGACCGGATGCCCGTAGTCGTTCGGCCCGACGCTCACCACCGCGACGGTCTCGTGGACGGCCCGGAAGAACGGCTGGATCGAGGTTCCGGCCCCGTGGTGGGGCACGTTGAGCACCTCCGCCGTGATCGGCTCGTGGTCGTTCAGCATGACCTGCTGGGCCGACGCCTCTGGCTCGTTCGCGAACAGGACCCGGTCCCTCCCGTAGGTCAGCAGGAGCACCAGGGAGTCGTTGTTCGCATCGGAGTTCGTCCCGTCCCAGCACCGGTCCGGGCTGAGCACGTCGAACCGGAGGGCCCCGACGAAGAACACGTCCCCCCGGCGGGGATGACGTTCGGGCACCCCCTCCTGGCGGACCGCCGTGAGGAAGGCCCGGTAGGGCAGCGACCGGCTCTCCGGCGCGTCGCAGCCGGAGTCGAGGACGAGGTCGGTGGGGAACCGTGCCAGCACGGCGGGCAGGCCGGTGAAGTGATCCAGGTGGGGGTGGGTGGCCACCACGAGGTCGAGCCGCTTCACCCCGAGCGCCGCGAGGTCCGTCGCCACCTCCTCGGGATCGGGGCCGCCGTCGATGAGAACCGTCTCCCCATCCGGCGCACGCACGAGCGCCGCATCGCCCTGTCCCACGTCGAGGAACCGGACCTCGAGCCCGGCCGGTGCTCCCGCCCGGACGGCCGCGGACCACACGAACAGGGGCACGACCACCGCGAGGGCGATCGCGGCGCGTCGGGGCACGGCCCGACGCCCCCGGAACCACCACACGAACGCCCCGACCACCGCGAACCCCACCACGACCGGAACGAGGCCGCCGGCGGACGTGATCGAGGGCAGCGGAGCGCTGGCCAGCCGGTCGGCGAGCGCCTGGAGGTAGCCCACGAAGACCCCGGCCAGCCGGGCCACCGCCCGGGCGACCGGCGGTGCGATCGTGGCCAGCGCGGCCGCGGCCAGGCCCAGCAGGAGCGCGGGCGAGACCGCCGGGAACGCCAGCAGGTTCGCGAGCAGGGTGACGAGCGGCACCTGGTGGAAGTACGCGAGCAGCAGCGGCGACACGCCGACCTGCGCGGACATGGTGGTCCCCGCGGCCAGCGCGACCGGCCTCGGCAGCCAGGACAGCCGTTCGGACAGCGGCCCGGCGAGCGCCACCATCCCACCCGTCGCCGCGACGCTCAGCTGGAAGCCGACCGACCACACGAGCGTGGGGTTCGACACCAGCAACACGAGGACGGCTGCGCCGAGCAGCGTGGCCGTGCTCCTCGGCCGGCCGAGCAGCATCCCCACCAGGGCGAGGCCCGCCATGACCCCGGCCCGCAGGACCGACGGCTCGGCCCCGGTCAGCACGACGAAGAAGACCACGGTGGCCGTCCCGAGTAGGAACCGCCCCCGGTTCGACAACCGGAGCAGCATCGCGAGCCCGAGCACGGGCGCCAGCACCATCGCGACGTTCTCGCCGGAGACCGCAAGGAGGTGTCCGAGCCCCGTCGCCCGGAAGTGCTCCGCGTCGCCCGGGTCGAGCCTCGAGGTGTCGCCCAGGGCGAGCCCCATCAGGAGCCCCGCCTGGCGCAGCGGGAACAGCCGCAGGAGGTGGTCCAGCAGCATCGCCCGGACCCCCTGCGTCGCCCGTACCAGCGGGTTCGTCGAGGCCCCGACCCTCGCGAACTCCCGGGCCGAGAGGACCACGACGATCCCCCGTCGCTGCAGCGAGACCGCGAAGGGCCCCCGGTACGGCGGTTCGGCGGAGCCCTCGACGCGGACGCGATCGCCTCGCCGGGCGCGCGGCGCCGAACCGAACCCCTCGAGCCACACGGTCTCGGAGGTCGAGCGCTCGGTCGTCGACCGGGTGGTCGCGTCGTACAGCCCGACGGTGCCGACCTGCATGATCGAGGACCACCCCCTAGCTCCCGGCTCGGGGTCGGTGGCCAGGGTTCCCTCGACCCGGACCTCGCGGGGAGCGATCCGGGCCAGCAGCCCCGAGCGCACGCGCAGGTCGTGGAGGCCGGCCCATCCGGCCCCGAACAGCGTGGTCGCGGCGACCAGCGAGACGACGACCGCGCCCGGGGGTCCTCGGGCCGCGGCGGTCCTCGGCGTCGCGACGGCCTCGAGCGCGGGGGCGGGACCGGGGTCCAGCAGCCCGGCCCGAGCGAGCGGAACCTCCGACGCGCGCCCCGGCGCCAGCCAGGCGGCCGCGCCCAGGCCGAGCACCCCGGCGGACAGGAGCTGCCAGATGGCCAGCCCCGGGCGCAGGGTTGGCCAGGCCAGGATCCCCGCCCAGAACGCCCCGGCCAGCACTGGTGCGAGCCAGCCGGTCATGGCCCCGGCCCCCGGCCCCCGGCGCTCAGGCGCGGACGGCTCCCGGTCACACGGTCACCAGCGGGCGGAGATCGGCCAGCGTGGCCGGGCCGATCCCGCTCACGTCGTCCAGCGCATCGACGGTGGGGAACGGCCCGTGTTCGGTGCGGTAGGCGATGATGCTGTTCGCGAGGACCGGCCCGATGCCGGGCAGGGCCTCCAGCTCCTGCTCAGAGGCCGTGTTGACGTTCACCAACGCGGCCGGAGCGCCGGGAATCCCCGGCGAAGACCCCGCGGCCGGGACGGGCGCCGCCGGGACCGCGCCCTGGGCCGGCACCAGGATCTGTTCGGCGTCGGTCAGCAGGGCGGCAAGGTTCAGGGCGTCGAGGTCGGCCTTCCTCCGCGGACCACCGGCTGCCTGCACCGCGTCGATGACTCGCTGGCCCTCGTGGAACCGGTACACGCCAGGATGGCGAACCAACCCGGCGACGTGCACGAAGAGCATCGTCGGGCTGGGCGACTCGGTGGGCGAGTGGGCTGGCGGCGCAACCGGCCCGGCACCGCGGGCCGCCCGGACCTCCACCGGCCTGGGCAACGAGCGCGCGTACCACAGCCCCGCACCCGCGACGACGACCGCGGCCACCGCGGCCAGCGCCACCAGCTCGCGCCGCGACAGCGCGTCGAGCCGATCCCGCAACGACAGTCGTTCCTGCATCCCTCCCCCTCCCCGACACGGCGAACGGCGTCAATGGAGCCAATCGAGAGGGAGGAATCGCGACGCCGGAACTCCCGGTCCGACACCGCGCGGCGAAGCTACCGCCGATCGGCCGCGCTGTCAGTGAAGCGCGTCACAGGGGGGAACCGGCTCAGCGCTCCTTGGCGGCGGTCACGATGCTGACCAGCTTCGGGGGCCGGACGAAGATCCGGCTCACCTCGCGGCCGTCCAGCGCCCGCTGCACGCGCTCGGAGGCCAGCGCGGCCTCGCGGCACGCCACCTCGTCGGCGCCGGCGTCGACGTCGATGCGCTCCCGGACCTTGCCGTCGACCTGGACCACCAGCGTGGCCCGCTCCTCCCGCGCCAGTTCGGGGTCGAAGGCCGGCCACCTCGTGGCGTGCACGCTCTCCGCGTGGCCCAGGACCTCGCGCCACAGCTCCTCGGCGACGAACGGCGCCAGCGGCGCGATCATCTGCACCAGCGCCTCGGCCGCGGCCCGCGCATCGCCGCCCCGGTCCAGCGCGTGGCGAATCTCGTTGGTCAACACCATCAGCTTCGAGATCGCGGTGTTGAACCGGTAGCGCTCGAAGTCGTCGTGGACGTCACGGATCGCTCGATGCATCAGCCGGGTGAGCTCGAGGGGCTGCTCCCTCGAACCGGAGGCTTCGGAGGACGCCTCGATCACGGCTCGCCAGGCCCGCCGCAGCCACGAGTACACGCCCGGCGGCCGCGACGGGTCCGGCGCGATCAGCATCCAGTCGATGTCGTCCTCGAACGGTCCCGCGAACAGCATCGTCAGCCGCATGGTGTCCGCGCCAAACCGCTCGACGATCGGCATGGGCTCGACCAGGTTGCCCTTGCTCTTGCTCATCGAGGCGCCGCTGTAGATCACCTGGCCCTGGTTCAGCATGCGGGAGAAGGGCTCCACGACCGACACGTACCCCAGGTCGTGCAGCGCCTTCGTCACGAACCGCGAGTACAACAGGTGCAGGATCGCGTGCTCGACGCCGCCGGTGTACTGGTCGACCGGCATCCACCGCTGCACGTCGTCGACGTCGAACGCCACGTCGTCGCGGTGCGGCGAGCAGTACCGCAGGAAGTACCAGGACGAGTCGACGAACGTGTCCATCGTGTCGGTGTCCCGGCGGGCCGGCCCACCGCACGACGGGCAGGTGACGTTGACGAATCCCTCGTGCCGTGCCAGCGGCGACTCGCCGCCCGGGCGGAAGTCCACGTCGTCCGGCAGCAGCACCGGCAGCTCCTCCACCGGGACCCCGACCTCTCCGTCGGTCGGGCAGTGGATGATCGGGATGGGCGCCCCCCAGTACCGCTGCCGGGAGATCAGCCAGTCGCGCAGGCGGTAGGACACCGCGGGCTTCCCCTTCCCCTGCTCCTCCAGCCACTCGACGACCCGGCCGATGCTGTCCGGCGACCGGACCCCGTTGAACGGGCCGGAGTTCACCATCACTCCCTCGTGGTCGTAGGCCTCGGTCATCCGGTCGGGGTCGCGCGTGGCGCCCTCCTCCGGCTGGATGACCACCCGGATCGGCAATTTCTGCTTGCGCGCGAACTCGAAGTCGCGCTGGTCGTGGGCGGGGACCCCCATGACCGCCCCCGTCCCGTACTCCATCAGCACGTAGGGCGCCACGAAGCAGGGCACCTGCTCGCCCGTCACGGGGTTCACCGCGTGCACGCCGAGCGGCAGGCCCTCCCGCGACTCGGCCTGCTCCCGGTTGGTCAGCGGCGTGGCCTGCAGCCGGTCCTGCAGCTCCGTCACCGGACCGGTGGTCCCGCCCACCTCGGCCAGCTTGGTGACCAAGCCGTGCTCCGGCGCGAAGACGAAGAAGGTGACGCCCCACAGCGTGTCCGGCCGCGTGGTGAACACCGTCAGCCGGTCGCCGGTCTCGGCGATCTCGAACTCGATCTCTGCGCCCTCCGACCGACCGATCCAGTTGCGCTGCATCGTGACCACCCGGTCGGGCCACGTCGCCTCCAGCGGTTCCAGGTCGTCGAGTAGCCGCTGGGCGTAGTCGGTGATCCTGAAGAACCACTGGGTCAGGTCCTTGCGCACCACCGCCGTGCCGCACCGCTCGCAGTGCCCGTTGATCACCTGCTCGTTGGCCAGGACCGTCTGGTCGTTCGGGCACCAGTTGGTCGGCGCCAGCTTGCGGTAGGCCAGCCCCTTGTCGAACAGCTGCAGGAACAGCCACTGCGTCCATCGGTAGTACCGGGGGTCGCACGTGTTGAACTGCCGGCTCCAATCGAACGACATCCCGATCCGCTTGAACGACGCCCGCTGCTGGGCGATGTTCGCGGCCGTCCACTCCTTCGGGTGGATGCCCCGTTTGATCGCGGCGTTCTCCGCCGGCAGTCCGAAGGCATCCCACCCGATCGGGTGCAGGACGTTGTAGCCCTGCATCCACCGGAACCGGGCGATGGTGTCGCCGCCGGAGAACGCCTCCGCGTGGCCCATGTGCAGGTCGCCCGAGGGGTACGGGAACATGTCCATCGCGAAGAACCGCTCGCGAGGGTCGGCCGGGTCGTCCGAGGCCACGTACAGGCCCTCGGCCTCCCAGCGGGCCACCCACTTCGGTTCGATCTCGCCCGGGTCGTACTGGCGCCGCGACATGCCCACTCCCTCGAATTCGAACCGCGTCCCGTCTCCGGATACGTCGAACCGGAGCCCGGTCCGCGGATCGAGCAAGGATAGCCGGGTCCGCGGCCTCCGCCCGGCCCCGGCCGCCGGTTTTCCGCACGTGCAGCCCGAGACCGGCCCTTGGGATTCGGCAGCCCCGACGGGACCTCGGGTGACGGACGGCCCTTCCCGCCGCGCGCCGGGGTGTGCTTCAATTCCGCGCATGAAGCGTTGTCCGTATTGCGCAGAGGAGATCCGCGACGAGGCCATCAAGTGCCGGTGGTGCGGCAGCGACCTGACGAAGGCGCCCGACGAGGTCGTCGCCCACCCGCCCCAGGAGCTGGCCGAGCACAAGACCGGACTCGAGGCCGAGAAGGACGTCGAGGCCGAGCCCGCCGCGGCCGCGACGCCCACCGAGAAGCCCCAGGAGGCGAAGCCGGCGGCGTCGACGCCCACCCCCTCACCGGTGACCCCCTCGGTCTCGCAACCACCGGCCGTGAGCACGCCGACGACCACGCCGACCCCTTCCCCGGCGGTGACGCCGGTGACCACGCCGACGGCGAGTCCCTCCACGGAGCCACCGCCGGCCCAGGAGCGACCGCGCATCGAGGCGACGCGCGTGATGCCGATCCCGTCCAACCTCGGGGGGACGCCGGGAGCCGGCGCGGGCGCGGGCGGCACCGCGGGGTCGGGAGCGGGCGGGACGGGTGCGGGCGGCGCAGGGGCGGGCGGCCCGGGGGGCGGAACGCCACCGCAGGGCCAGCAGGCCTGGCAGCAACCCTCCCAGCAGGGCGGTGGCCAGCAGGGCGGAGCGGGGCAGCAGGCCCAGCAGCCCCAGCAGGGGTACGGGCAACAGCCCCAGCAGGGCTACGGGCAGCAGCAGGCCCCGCAGCCCCAGCAGGGGGGATACAGTCAGCAGCCCCAGCAGGCCTACGGGCAACAGCAGCAGGGCTGGCAGCAGCCGGCGCAGCAGCAGGGGTACGGGCAGCAGCAGGGCTTCGGTCAGCAGGCGCCGCAAGCGCAGGCCCAGGCCCCCACGATCGAGCCGGCCAGGACCCCGTCTCCCAGCCCCGCGTTGAAGTTCTCGCACGAGGGCCCGCGGTACATCCTGGGATACACGGACACGTACTTCGGCATCTGGGACAAGGCGAGCCCCGGCTCGCCGGTGGCCCGGTACGCGCGCTCGGAGCAGGGCTGGCAGGAGGCGTGGAACGCCATCGTCGGCTACGAGATGCGCGCGGCCGGCCGGTAGTCCCACGGCCTCGCCCCACGTGCTGTCGATCCTGCAGGACTTCTACGGGTCCATGGCCCAGGTCAGCTTCACGCTGCTCGGCCTGTGGTGGGTCGTCGTGCAGTTCAAGTACGACGAGTTCATGCGCGACCGGCGCCGGCGCCTGCAGGCCTACGACACCTCCCTGTACTTCGTGCTCCCGGGGATCATGAGCCTCATCTCGCTGTTGTCGACCTCGGGGTTGCTGTGGCGGATCACGTTCACGACGGCGGCGGTGCTGGGGTCGGTCGAGGCGGTCTTCCTGCTGGCGACGACCCGGCGGGCCCAGGGCTCACGGCTGTGGCGGGGGGCGCACTACGCCGGTTGCGGGCTGTACGTCCTGGTGGCGCTGTTCGCCATCGTCCCCTCGCTGGCTGGCACGCTCGGGCTCAGCGTGAAGACGCTCCAGGTCGAGGGGGTCTTCCTGGCGCTGATCGTCTTCCTCGGCGTGCAGTCCACCTGGATCCAGTTCGCGCAGGGCGCCCACTCGACGGGGGGCCGCCCGGAATTCCTCCCGTAGACGCCGGGTCCGTCCGGCCTGTCACTCGGCGACCGGGGAGCCGGCCAGGGCCTCCGCCCGGGCGGCCGGGAGATCCGCGCCGAACGCGCGGAACCGCGCGGCCGCCGTGGCGGCGCGCTCGGCGGACTCGTGGTGCCGCCCGAGCGCCGAGAGGGAGTCCGCTGCGCCGAGGCCGGCGAGGGCCTCCTCGAGCCTGTGGCCGTACGTCGTCCACCGGCGCTCGACGTCGTCGAAGGCCTGGAACGCCTCTTCATGCCGGCCTGCGGCGGCCAGGACCAGCGCCCGAGCGGTACGGGCGGCTACCTCCTGGCGGGGGGAGGTCCCCGACATGTCGTCGGCCAGCCGGCCGGCGGGCCCCGGATCGCCCCCGGCCAGGCAGGCCCGCAGGACCGGGAGGCCGTACAGCTCGCGATAGACGGTGGCCCGGCCGTGGGTCCGTTCGAGGAACTCGCCGGCGAGGGCCACCGCCTCGGCGGCCCGTCCGGCCTCCGCGGAGGTCATCGCCGCGGCCGACAGGGCCGGAAGAAGGAACTGCAGGTCCTGGGCCTCTCTGGCGGCTCCGAGCATCTCGTCCCGGCGAGCCAGCGCCTCGCCGGCCCGGCCCCGCTGCACCAGCACGGGCGCCACGGCGGCCAGCACGAGCCCGGTGATCTGGCTCCCCCCCGCCTCGGCGTCCTGCCGCAACAGCCGGTCGCCCAGGTCGAGCACCTCGTCCCACCGGCCCAGTTCGAACAGCATGCCGAGGCGGGCGGCGCTGGACCAGAGCATCGCCCCGGACAGCCCCCGCCGCGCGCCGAGCTCCTCCCCCTCGAGCTCCTGGTCCAGGCCGGCCCCCGGCCCCTCGAGCAGCCACCGCCACTCGGCAAGCCAGGAGTGCGCCACGACGCCGTCGATCGCCAGCCCGGCTCCCTCGGCCATGTCGATCGCCCGCCGCAGATCGTCGAGGCCGCCCAGGTCCCCGAGTGAGCACCGGGCATCGCCCTTGATCTGGAGGGCCATGATCGTGGTCTCGTCGGCGGCCGGCTCGGCCAGCGCCCGCTCGCTCCATTCCAGGGCCTCCTCGGGCCGCCCCTGGAGCGAGGCTTCCTCCCCCAGGGTGGCGTACGCAAGGGCCAGCTCGGCGCGGGCGCCGGGCTCGCCCTCCAGGAGCTCGATCGCGCCCCGGAGCGCCGTCCGGGCCCGGTCGGCCTGGCCCCGCGCGCCGAGCTGCAGGCTGAGCCGGATACACGCCTCACCGGCCCCGGCCCGGTCGTCGCGTTCCAGGAACTCCTCCGCGGACTCCTCGAACATCCGCACGACCTCGTCGCCGGGCATCCGCCCGGACCGCCGGCCGAATCGCCCCGCCTTCAGCAGCAGCGGGGCCCGGGCCGGGTCGCCCTCGGGCACCAGCTCCAGGGCCTCGAGGTAGTAGTCCGTCGCCCGGAGGGCGTCCAGCGACGTCGCGTGGTCGCCGGCCAGCACCAGGAACCGGCACGCGGCACCGAGCACCTCCGGCCCCGGCTCGGAGCCCGCCGCCCGGCTCAGCTCGACCGCCACCGAGTAGTGGTGGGCGAGCGCCTCGGCCCGGTCCGGCGCCTGGTCTCCCGCCGCGACCTCCATCCACCGGGCCGCCGCCACATGGCGCGCAGCCCGGACCCGGCGCGCGATCTGCCCATAGGCAACGTCGCGGATCACGGCGTGCGTGAACGAGAACTCCCGGTGCCCGGGGAGCGACGAGGGCTGCTCCCGGACCAGGCCCCGTTCGACCATGGACGCCAGGGACGCCTCGACGGACCCCGGATCCGAGCCGGCCACCGACGCCAGGGCACCCGGCCAGAACGCGGCGCCCACCACCGAGGCCGTCTGGACGAGCGACCGCTGCGCGGGCGGCAGCACGTCGAGGCGCGCGGCGACGACCGCCTGCACCGTGCCGGGAACGGCGTCCTCCCGGGAGTTCCCGCCGGTCTCCGCCAGCATCCGGACGAGCTCCCGCGCGAACAGCGGGTTCCCGCCGGCGCGGTCCACCAGGGCCCGCTCGGCCCCGGGAGCGAGCGGGCCGATTGGTGACAGCCCTCCGACGAGCGCCCGGACCTCGTCGTCCAAGAGCCTGCCCATCCGGACCGTCGTGAGCCCGCCGGGCCTCGCGACCGCCTCGCGCCAGTCCTCGTCGAGATCGAGCAGCTCCTCCCGGGCGGTGCACAGCAGGAACACCGGCGCCCCGACCAACGTCCGGATCAGGTGGAGGACCAGGGCCCGCATCGGGGGCTCGCCGACGTGCAGGTCCTCGATGACGACGGCCACCGGCCCCCGCGCTGCGGCCAGCCGGAGGAACCGCTCGCAGGCGCCGAACAGCTCCTCCCGGTCCGCCGCACCCGCGGCGCCGGGCAGCACCAGCGGCGTGAGCCGCGAGGTCAGCCACAGGTGCTCGGCCGGGTCGGGTTCGAGCTCGCGGACCGCTGCCGACAGGCGGACCCGGACGGCGTCCAGGTCGTCGGCCTCCCGGATCTCGAGGTGCTCGCGCACCACGTCGGCGAAGCCCCGGAACGTGGCGGCCTCGCCGTAGGGCGGGCACACGCCGTGGCGCCACGCCGGCGCACGGCCCTCCGCCGTCAGCCGGGCGCGCAGCTCCGACACCAGGCGGCTCTTGCCGATCCCGGGCTCCCCCACCACCAGCGCGGCGCGCGCCGAGCCGGTCGCCAGGACCTCGTCCCACAGCGCGGCCAGCGCGGCCACCTCGGCCCGCCGCCCGACGAAGGGCCCGACGGCGGGGGGCCGGAGCGCGTCGCGCCGCACGCCCTCGACGCGCCACACGCGGAGCGGTTCCGACTTCCCTTTCACGGCGACCGGCTCCATCGGCGCGTACTCGACCACCGTGTTCGTCAGCCGGTACGCCCCCGTCCCGACCACGACGCCGCCCGCCTGCGCCACACCCTGCAGCCGGGACGCGGTGTTGACCACGTCGCCGACCACGTTCTCGCCGATCCGGGGCCCCGTCGCCAGCGTGACCACCGCCTCGCCGGTCTCGACCGCCACCCGCACGCGGAACTCCCGCCCGGGATGCTCGCCGGCGAACTCCCGCACCCGGTCCTGGATGGCCAGCGCCGCGCGGACCGCGCGCTCGGGGTCGTCCTCGTGGACGGAGGGGACGCCGAACACACCCATGGCCGCGTCGCCGATGAACTTGTCGAGCGTGCCGCCGTGCCGCTCGATCTCGGCCTTGGCGATCCGGTGGAACGGCACCAGCGTGCCGCGCACGTCCTCGGGATCGGCGCGGTCAGAGCGCTCGGTGAACCCCACCAGGTCGGCGAACAGGATCGAGACGATCCGTCGTTCCTCCTGGGGCTGTTCGGCCTCGGCCGCGAGCAGGGTGCCGCACGCAAGGCAGAACCGGGCCCGCCCTGGGTTCTCCTCGCCGCAGCCGGGGCACGTGACCATCGGAGCGAAGTCTAGGGGCGCCCGGCGCGGCCGCCGCCCTGTCGTCGCCGCGAAGCGGGGTGTACGCCGGGCCGCGCCGAGGAAGAATGTCCCGCATGCCTCCCGAGTCGGGGCGCGGGCTGCCCGCGCACGTGGAGGTCGCCGTGATCGGCAGCGGGTTCGGCGGGCTGGCGGCGGCGATCGCCCTCCTGCAGCGGCGGCGCGACTTCCTCGTCCTGGAGCGCGCGGACGACGTCGGCGGGACGTGGCGGGACAACTCCTACCCGGGGTGCGCCTGCGACGTGCCGAGCCACCTGTACTCGTTCTCCTTCGCCCCCAACCCCGACTGGAGCCGGTCCTTCTCCTCCCAGTGGGAGATCCAGGAGTACCTCCGCCGCGTGGGCCGGGACTCCGGCGTGCTGCCGAGGATCCGGTTCGGCGCCGAGGTGCTCGAGGCCCGGTGGGAGCCGGAGCCCCGCCGGTGGCGGCTGCGGACCACCCTCGGCGACATGACCGCCGACGTCGTCGTGGCGGGCACCGGCGGGCTGTCGGAACCGAGCGTGCCGGCCCTTCCCGGGCTGGAACGGTTCGAGGGCACCACCTTCCACTCCGCGCGGTGGCGGCACGACCACGACCTCGCCGGCGAGCGCGTCGGCGTGGTGGGGACCGGCGCGTCGGCGATCCAGTTCATCCCGCGGATCCAGCCCGTGGCTCGGCGGCTGCTGGTGTTCCAGCGGACCGCTCCCTGGGTGATGCCGCGCCGGGACCGCGACTACGGCCGCGCGGAGCGGTGGCTGTACCGGCGGGTGCCCGCCACCCGGCGGCTGCTCCGCTCGGCGATCTACTGGGGGCGGGAGAGCTGGGTCGTGGCGTTCGCCAAGCGGCCGCGGATCATGGCGGTCGCCGAGCGGCAGGCCCTCCGGCTGATGCGGAAGCAGGTGCCCGATCCCGAGCTGCGCCGGAAGCTCACGCCCCCGTACCGGCTCGGGTGCAAGCGCGTCCTGCTGGGGAGCGACTACTACCCCGCCCTCGTCGAGCCCAACGTGGACGTGGTCACCGACCGCATCGTCGAGATCCTGCCGCGAGCCGTCGTCACCGAAGGGCCGGGCGGGCGGAGGACCGAGCATCCCGTCGACACCATCGTCTTCGGAACGGGATTCCACGTGACGGACCCGCCGATCGCCGGGAGGGTGTTCGACGGCGAGGGGCGCTCGCTCGGGGAACACTGGAGCGAGGGCGGCATGTCCGCGCTCCACGGGATCACCGTAGCCGGGTTCCCCAACCTGTTCCTGCTGGTGGGGCCCAACACCGGGCTCGGCCACACCTCGATCGTGATCATGATCGAGGCCCAGGTGCGGTACCTGATGGACGCGCTGCGCCAGATGCGCGAGCGAGGCATCGCGGCCATCGAGCCCCGCCGCGACGTCCAGGAGGCGTACTCGAGCCGCATGCAGCGGGAACTGGCCGGTACCGTGTGGAACACCGGCGGTTGCCGCAGTTGGTACCTCGACGAGCGGGGCCGGAACACGACGCTGTGGCCGACGTTCACGTTCACGTTCCGCCGGGAGCTCGAGCGGTGCGACCTGTCGCTCTACGAGATCCACCCGAGGGTCGGCCCCCGCCGGACGGTGGCCGCGTGACGAGCGTGGATCCCGTCGCCGGGAGGGTGGTCCTCGTAACGGGGGCGGCCAGGGGGATCGGCGCCGCGACAGCGAGGGCGCTGTCCCGCCGCGGGGCCCGGCTCTCCCTGGTGGGGCTGGAGCCGGAGCTGCTGGCCGAAGTCGGCGGGCGGCTCGGCGAGGGCACCATCTGGCGCGAGGCCGACGTCACCGACCAGGGCGCGCTGAACGCGGCCACGGAGGCCACGGCGCGGCGCCTCGGCGGCATCGACGCGGTCGTGGCCAACGCCGGCGTCGCGAACTACGGGACGGTCCTCACGGCCGACCCGGATGCCTTCGCCCGAACCGTGGACGTGAACCTGGTCGGCGCATACCGGACGATCGCGGCGGCCGTTCCCCACCTGGTGCGCCGCCGCGGCTACGCCCTGATCGTCGCCTCCCTGGCGTCGTTCGCGCCGCTCCCCGGCGCGGCGGGGTACTCCGCGAGCAAGGCCGGCGCGGAGGCGCTGGCCGGAGCCCTCCGGGGGGAGCTCGCGCACCACGGCGTGGCCGTCGGCAGCGCCCATCCGTCCTGGATCGACACCGACATGGTGCGCGACGCCGAGCGCGCCCTCCCCACCCTGCGGGCCCTGCGCGATCAGCTCCCCTGGCCGGTTCGTTCGACCACCTCCGCGGAGGCGTGCGGGGAGGCGCTGGCCGACGCGGTGGCCCGGCGGGCGCGTCGCGTCTACGTGCCGCGGTCCATCGCGCTCGTCCATGCGCTGCGCCCGGTGCTGAACTCCGCGCTGGCCGACCGCGTGGTCCGATGGCGCGCCGCCCGACTGGTCCCCCAGCTCGAGGCCGAGATCGCCGCCCTCCGGGTGGGGGGCGTGGAGGAGCCGATCAGGGCAATCCCGTAGACGTGTCCCCGGATCGCTTCCAGTCCACCTTCACTCGCGCCGCGGGATCCAGGAACCGGACCACGTCCGCGGCGTCGTCGGCCGCGGCCGACCGGACAGCCGGCTCTGGCCGCCCGAACTGACTGATCGCGACCGTCCGAGGGTCTCCCCTCCTGGTGACGGTCCACGTCGCGACGGCCACTCCGTCGGCAAGGACCGCCGGACGGAGCATGCCTCCCCCCGGGAACACCTTCCGCTCGTGTCGCTTCGGCAACGACAGCTGCCGTGTTCGCCATCCGAGGAAGAACGGATCGAACGCGGGGACCAGCCGCACCACGGGTCCTCGCTGCGGCCGCGGCCCGGAGCGAAGAGTCCACAAGGCCCCGTTGGGCGTGGTCACCTCGACGATCCGATCCTCGATCGCGGCCCAGGCACTCCGCGCCTGGGACGCGCCGAGCCCCGACCACGCCGCGAGGTCTCGCGGTTCGGCGGGCCCGTGCGCCGCCAGGTACCGCATCCCGAGCTCGGCCGGCACCGCATCCGCATTCGGGCCGCGGCTGGCCGGCCCGAGCCAGTCGCGGACCAACACGAACGTCGGAGTCCCACTCCGGTCGGGGCCGTAGCACAGGAGGCCCCGCAGCGCCGCCAGCCGTATCAGGTGGATCACCGCCTGCCCCCGCTCGGGAACCTTCATCGGCCGGAGGGTCTCGGCGAGCTCGGCCCGGGTCCGCGTACCGTGCCGGTCCAGCGTCCGCCGTACGGCCTCCACGGCCCGGTCGGCCGTGTCCGACGGGACGCCGAGCTGGGCCAGCCGGCGAAGGGATCCGGCGACCTGGGGCGCCGCGACCAGCGGAACGACCCATGGCAGGTCCTCCGCCGCGAGGAGATGCAGGGTGCCGCGCATGGCCCACGTCCGCACGACGGAGCGGTCGTCGTCGATCGCGCCCTGCACGCCGGCCGCGGTCGCGCTCCGGGTCCGGGCCCGGATGGCGAGCGGCGCCGCGAACATGTCCTGGGCCTGGACGCCCACCAGCCGCCGGACGACCTCGGCCGGGTGCAGCCATCGAGGCCGGTGGAGCAGTTGCGCGGCCACCCGCAGCCCGAGCACCTGCCCCGTCGACAGGTGGCCGGGAGACTCCGTCACGCCGCGTGCCGGCAGCCGCCGTCGACCCGGTCGCTCTCGGCGTGCGCGTACAGCGCCTGCTGGCTCCCGGGCTCCCCCGCAACCCACGTGACGCTCATCCGGGTCGACCCGGAGTCGGGCGAGACCACAGGGACGAGATTTGCCCGCCCCGCGTCCCTGGGACACTCGTCGCGTCGGCGCACAGCCATGGAATGGATCCTATTGCCGGCTGTGTGTCGGGCGCCGGTACATCAGCCGGCGGACCGAGCCCACAGCCTGATCGGCTTGCCCCGCGCCCGGGCGGTCTCTATCGTCCGCGCCACATGAAACTGATCGACGTTGCCCGCTCCGCCGTCCCGGGCGAGCAAGTTCTGGCTGCCGGTATCTTTCGGGCCGGTGGTTCGGCGACCGCGCGCCTCGCGGGATTTGGCGAGCTGTCGGCCCGGCGCCGGGAGCAGGAGATGCGCCGGGCCAGCGGGCTGGAATTCAAGCGCTACCTCATGCTCGTCGTGACACACGAGCGCCTGTATGCGTTCGACGCACGAGCTCGATTCACCAGCTGGAAGGCCGGCCCTCGCCTCGCGGTGTGGTCCCGGTCCGCGATTCAGGCCGCCGCGGATGGCAGGTATGTCACGTTGCGGTTGACGCTCAACGTGCAGTCCGAGGGCCGATTGATCAATCTCGAGGCACCGAAGACCAGTCGGGAGTCCGCGGGCCAGGTGGCCCGCCTCTTGATCGGCGGCGACCGCGTGCCAACGCCAGTCGAGGGATTGGAGCATGGGGTCGCTTGGTCCGAGGAGCCTGTGGGGAGGGGTGGGCTGGCGCCTTGGGGTCCCCCCACCCCGGTCGAGACCGACGAGTCACGTCGACTGCACAACCGCGCCGGCTGGCTTGCCGTCGCTGGCGGGGTGGGCAGGTTCCTGGCCTATCTCCTGCCATGGGTCGTGGTGTCACGAGCGGACGGGCTCAGCGAGGGAGTCACGATCTCGGCCTTCCATCTCCTCCACCCGCTGATCTTCAGCTTCGCGTACTCGGTGGCGATCATCGTGGTCGGGGTCGTGTACCTCCGGGGCCATCGTGAAGCCGCTCCGCGTCTGCTCGTCGGGTGGGGCCTCAGCGCCGTCGTCGTGTTCCTGTGGCAGTTCTCGGCGACGATGGACTCCATCAGCCAAGCGCGAGCGCGGCTGGGCCCCGCGCTTGGGGTCACGTTCGGACTCGGGTTCGGGGTATTCGTCGAGTTGGCGGGCGTGCTCATGATCCTCGCAGGTGCCGTGGCCGCTCGCAAGGCCGCGAACGCCATGGCTCCCCCGCCCGAATACCGAGACGCGTCCGCCTAGACGGGACCGCGAGAGCGTCGTCGTCCATCAGGTCGTCCTACCCGATTGGCCACGTGCAACGTCGTCCGTCCGCCTGCGCTGATCACTCCCCGTCGGCGGATGAACTCCCGGCAATGGATGGCGTGGGCGTCGCGACGCGGGCGGTCGCCACGATCGTAGCCCCTACGGTCGCCGCGGCGGCGACCAGGACGAACCCCGGGGTCACGGAGTTCGCTCCGTGCAGCAAGAGGCCGGCTCCCACGAACCCCAGCGGCCCGGCCGCTGAGATCGTGGTGGTCACCGCGGTCATGGCCCTCGCCCGGATCGCCGGCGGAGTGCGCACGGTGAGCGACGCGAAGAACCGGACGTAGAACAGGCCCGTGCACAGGCCGTCGGCCGCGACCGCCACCCCGACTCCCCACGCCGGCAGGACGAAGACCAGTGGCCACGTCGCCGCCGCGACCCCCAGGAGCGCGAACGAGGCCGTGCGGTCGCCGGCCGAACGGGCCCGCGACGACAGCAGCCCGGCGACCACCTGTCCGCCCCCGAAGGCGGCGAGCAACCACCCGGCCAGGCCGGCCCCGGCCCCGTACCGCCGGAGCGCGGCGACGGGGAGCGTCGCGACCATCGCCGTGAACCCGACCTGGACGATCGCGGCGCCGGCCACGCGTCGCCGGAGGGGCCCGTTCCGCACCACGTAGCGCAGCCCGTCGAGCACCCTCCCCCGCTCCTCGGCCTCCCGCCGCCGCACGACCGGCACGAACGCGGCGACCAGCCCGAACGCCACCACGAACGACGCCGCATCCACGAGCAGGACCTGCGCCGGGCCGATCAGCGCCACCAGCAGCCCCCCGAACGCGGGGCCCACGAAGCTCGCCGTCTCGTTCACGGAACCGAGCAGCCCGCCCACCCGGGTCATCCGGGTCTCGTCGTCGCCGACCAGGTCCGCCACCACCATGAGCTGCGACGCGGAGTACGCGGGGAAGAAGGCGCCCACGGCGAGCCCGACGGCCAGGAGGACCGGGAACGTCAGGAGTCCGGCCCAGTGCAGCGCCGGGATCAGCGCCACCAGCGGGGCCCGGAGGAGGTCCGACGCGAGCATGGTCCGCCGGGGCCCGAGCGACGTGGCGACGTGACCGCTCGGCACGCCGAACACGGCCATGCCGGCGAACTCGGCGGCCATCACCAGCCCCATGCGGGCCGGCGAGCCGGTGGTGATCAGCACGAACCACGGCAGGGCGATGGCGGCCATCTCCGACCCCGTGGTCGAGACGACCTCGGCGACGAACAGCGCGGTGAGTGGCCGGGCCACCTTCGGCGGATCGCTCACGGCGGTCGGAGTGTATGGCGCGCCGCCTGCGTCACAGCCGGCGCTACCAGCCCGCGAATGGAGCCACGGCCTCGTCGGGGACCAGCCCGGCCTCCACGTCGGCCAGGGCCCGGTCGATGACCTCGACCGCCCGGTCGACCTCCGATGCCGACAGCGTGAGCGGCGGGGTGAGCTCGAGGACGTTCGAGTGGAGCCCCACGTAGAACAGCACGGCCCCCATCTCGAACGCCCGGTACACGACCTTGGCGGCCTCGGCCGCCGCCGGGGTGCGGGTTCGACCGTCCGTCACCAGGTCCACACCGATCGCGAGCCCCCTTCCCCGAACCTCACCCACGAGCGGATGGCGCTCCGCTACCTCCTTCAGCCCTGACGCGAGCGCGGCACCCGTCACGCCCGCCCGACCGGGAAGGTCCTCCTCCACGATGGTCCGGAGCACCGCCCGGCCGGCGCTCGCCGACACCGGGTTGCCCGCGGTCGTCTGTATGGCGAAGGCGGGCGCGACGTCCATGACGGGTGCCGGCCCCACGACCGCGGACAGCGGGAGCCCCCCGCCGAGCCCCTTGCCGAACGTCACCACGTCGGGAATCGCCCCGTCGGCCTGGAACGCGTGGAGGAGGCCGGTCCGGCCGAGGCCCACCTTGACCTCGTCGCACACCAGCAGGATGCCGTGGCGCCGACACCGCTCCTCCAGCCCGCGGAGGAACCCCGCCGGCGGCACGATCATTCCTCCGTCGGACTGGATCGGCTCGAGGAACGTCGCGGCGACCTCGTCGGGTGGAACCGTGGTGGCCAGCAGCTCGTCGAGGCGGCCGAGGACCGCGGCGGCTGGATCTTCCGACTCGGCCCGGAACGGATCGGGATACGGAAGGAGAACCAGGCCCGGGTGCGCGGGCGAGCTCGTCGCCGAGTGGCCGGAAACGGCCATCGACCCGGTCGTCCCGCCGTGGTACGCGCCGACGAACGAGACGAACCGGTGCCGGCCGGTGGCGGCCTCGACGGCCCGGACGGCCGTCTCGTTCGCGTCGGATCCCGAGTGGCCGAGCCACACCTTCCGGTCGCCCCCGCCCGGGACGATCGCAAGGAGCTCCTCGGCCAGCGCCACCGCGGGCTCGTTGATCGAGGACAGGATGCTCGCCGACGCCATGGTGGAGACGGCCCGTGTGACCGCCTCCACGACGGCCGGGTGGCCGTACCCGAGGCTCGCGGCGCCCCACGAGGCCGACAGGTCGAGCAGGCGGCGCCCGTCCTCGCCGACCAGCCACGAGCCCTCTCCCCCGACCACCCCCAGGGGAAAGAACCGCAGCTTCTCGATCCCGGCGACGACCCGCTCGTCGCGTTCGGCCAGGCTCATCGCGCCGCCGGCGACTCCGGCAGCCGGTAGATCCGCAGGGCGTTCTCGCGGCCGATGCCCTCGGCGATCCGCCCGGCCGTTTCCGCGTCGCACTCGTCCGCGGCGATCCAGCCGTCCAGGATCGCGCGGAGCGCCCGCCGGAACAGCAGGGCCCCCAGGTGGTACTGCTCCGCCAGCCCGAAGGCGTCCGACGAGAACAGCAGCTTGGCGAACGGGGCCACCTCCATGGCCTCGGCCAGCAGCGTGCGGGCGCTCGGCCCGTGGTAGTGCAGGGCCGAACCGACGTCGAAGTACACGTTCGGGAACATCGACGCGAGGTACCCGGCGTCGCGGTGGAACGGGTAGCAGTGCAGCAGCGTCACGTTGACCCCTAGCGGGACGAACTCGCGCAGCAGCCTCGTGAGCAGCGTGGGGTTCGTCAGGTGGAGCTCGAGGTCGGGGTCGCCCCACCCGACGTGGAACTGGATCGGCAGGCCGCGCTCCCTCGCCAGCAGCGCACCGGTCCAGATGCCGAACCGGAGCAGCACGGGGTCGGTGAGGCGCGGCCTTCCGCCGGCCGCGGATTCGAGGAACGGACCGGCCGCCCGGACCACCTCGTCGTCGCCGGGCGGGGCAGGATCGAACGCGAACCCGCCCCGGTACGCCACGACCGTCTTCAGGCCGACGGCGTCGCGGCACGCCACGGCCAGCGCGTCCCGGTACGCGTCGGGGTACGCAGCGGGGTCGATGCCGCCGGCGGCCACGGCCTCCGCGACCGCCTCCAGCCGGACGATCTCGTGCGCCGGGACGCCGGCCAGCCGGTGCATCTCCTCGACCGCGTCCAGCTCCTCCGCCCGGTACCCCGTGTCGACCAGCAACGCGCCGAGCCCGGCCTCGGCGAGGAGCCGGCGTGCCACCTCGTCCGCCCCGAGCTCGGCCCGTCGGGCCAGGTAGTCGTCGGGCGCGGCGAAGGGCTCGAGCCCGAGCACCGGCGCGCACCACCGCCGGACGGCGAGGCCCAGCGGGGAGTCGAAGTTGCTGGTCCCGGCCGGCGGGGGCTCGAAGCTCTCGCTGATGAACCGCTCGAATCCCTCCCGGTCCAGGTCGCCCTTCACCACGCCGTGGCAGTGGTGGTCGATGAGCCTGAGATCCTCGATGCCCGTCACCGATCACCCTCCCTCGCCGGGACGCGACGGAGCTTAGTGCCCCGCGCCGGAAATACGCTCCCCACGTGCTCGGGGGCTACCATCGCGGCCGTGGACCTGCACAGAGTGGTCACCGCCGCGGAGCAGCGGACCGGCTCGTTCGCGGAGCGGCTGCGCGAGCTCGTGTCGATCGACAGCGGGTCGTACTCGGCGGACGGGGTGAACCGCGTCGCCGACGCGCTCGACTCCCGGTTCCGCGAGGGAGGATGGGAGGTCGACCGCCGCCGGCACCGGCCCGAGGCCGGAGCGCAGCGCCTCGGCGATCTCGTGATCGCCCGGGTAACGGGGTCCGGGTCGCATCGCGTCCTGCTGCTGTGCCACATGGACACGGTGTTCCCGGACGGAACTGCCGCTGCTCGCCCGTTCCGGGTCGAGGGGAATCGGGGCCTGGGCCCGGGGGTGTCCGACGCTAAGGCCGGGATCCTCGCGGGGATCGAGGCGGTGGACCTCCTGCGCGAGCTGGGAATCGACCGGTACGCCTCGGTGACGTTCGCGTGCAATCCGGACGAGGAGGTCGGCTCGACCTTCTCCGGCCCGGCGATCCGCGAGCTGGCGGAGGCGAGCGACGTGGCCTACGTCCTCGAGGCCGGCCGCGAGAACGGCGACATCGTGTCCGCGCGCAAGGGCGTGACCACGATCCGCGTCGAGCTCACCGGACGGTCGGCCCACGCCGGCGTGGAACCCGAACGCGGCCGCCACGCCGTCCTCGACGCGGCGCTGAAGACGGCCGAGCTGCAGGCGCTGAACGGGCAGGTCCCGGGCGCGACCGTCAACGTGGGGGTCCTGTCCGGCGGCATCCGGCCCAACGTCGTCCCCGACGCATGCGTCATGGAGATCGACGTCCGGGCCTTCGAGGAATCCGTGCTGGCCGGGATCCGGGAGCGGGTCATGTCCATCGTGACCACCCCGAGGGTCGCCGGGGTCGCGGCGACCGTCCAGGTCGACATCGAGCACGCCCCGATGGAGCGCCTGCCATCGACGGAGCGGCTGGTGGCGCTGGCCCGGGAGATCGCCGGCGAGATCGGGTTCCCGCTGCGGGACGCCTCGACCGGCGGCGCCTCGGACGCCAACGCGATCGCGGCGACGGGAACGCCGGTGCTCGACGGCCTGGGCCCGGTGGGCGGCGACGACCACGGCCCCGCCGAGTGGGTGGACTTGTCCAGCGTGGCCCCGCGGGTGGCGCTGCTGGCCGGGATGGTGGCGCGGGCGGACGAGGCGCTCCGGCCGTCCTGACCGTTGGCACCCGTCGCCGCGCGGGGTGGCATGATCTGGCCTCGCGAAGCAGGAAGCATGACGGCCCGCGCGCACGGGAGGTGCGGCGATGCAGAACGAGGAATCCACGGCGTCCCCGGAGCTCGTCCGGGAGCTGGAGCTCCGAGCGGTTCGGGCCAGGGAGCTGATCGACTCGCTGTCCGCACTCGGGGTCCGCGCCGTCGCCTGCACCCAGGTCGACAACGCGGGGGTCGCCCGGGTGAAGTCCGTTCCGCTGTCCCTCCTGGAGCGGGCGGCGCGTTTCGGCATCGGCATGTCCCCGGTGTTCGAGGTGTTCGTGGTCGACGACACGATCACGTCGAGCGACGAGGTCAGCGGCCCGGTCGGCGACCTCCGCCTGATGCCCGACACCGCTGCGCTGAAGGTGCTGGCCGCGCAGCCGGGGTGGGCGTGGGCGCCCGTCGACAAGCACACCCAGGAGGGCCAGCGCTACGCCGGCTGCCAGCGGACGTTCGCGAAGCGCATGGTCCGCGCCGCCGCCGACCGGGGGATCGAGGTCCGGATGGCCTTCGAGCTGGAGTGGTTCCAGGCGGGCGCCGGGTCGGAGATCGAGGAGCCCGTCCACACCGGCCCGGCGTACGGGTTCCCGGTCCTCGCGACCATCTCCGACTACGCCCGGGACCTCATCGCGGCCCTCGAGGACGAGGGCGTCGGCGTCGAGCAGTTCCATCCCGAGTACGCCATGGGACAGCTGGAGATCTCGGTCGCCCCCGCCGACCCGGTGGGCGCCGCGGACACGACCGTGCTCGTCCGGCAGACCATTCGGGGCGTCGCGGCGCGGCACGGGATGCGCGCGTCCTTCTCACCGGTGGTGATCGCCGGCCACGTCGGGAACGGCGGGCACGTCCACTTCAGCCTGTGGCGCGAGGGGCGCAACCTGTTCGCCGGCGGCACCGGCCCCCACGGGATGACCGAGGAGGGCGAGGCGTTCGCCGCCGGGATCCTGGCCGAGCTGCCGGCCCTCGTGGCCATCGGTTCCCCGAGCGTGCCCAGCTACCTCCGGCTCGTACCGCAGCACTGGGCGGGCGCGTTCGCCTGCTGGGGGCGGGAGAACCGGGAGGCCGCGGTGCGGTTCGTCACCGGGATGGTCGGGACGCGGGAGTCCGCGGCGAACACCGAGGTGAAGTGCTTCGATAGCAGCGCGAACCCCTACCTGCTGGCCGGGGCGGTCCTCGCGGCGGGGATGGCCGGCCTCGAGCGCAACCTCCGGCTCCCGGAGGAGGTCACCGTCGACCCGGGCGGCATGACCGACGACGAACGCGCCGAGCGCGGGATCCAGCGGCTGCCCCAGTCCCTGGAGGAGGCGCTTGCCAACCTCGAGAAGTCCGATGTCCTGCGGGACGCCATGGGCCCCATGCTGTTCGGCCCGTTCACGGCCGTCCGCCGGGCAGAGATCGCCGCCTTCGCCGACATGGGACCCGAGGAGATCGTGGCGGCTCACCGGTGGCGGTACTGAGGCCCGGCCGGCCCTCGGCTGGGCGCCGGATCCTGGTCATCGAGAACGAGGAGGGCGGACGGCCCGCCCGGCTCGGGGACGCGGCCGAGGAGGCCGGTCTCGAGCTGGACGTCCGGTCGGCCGGGGGGGAGGCCATCCCGCATGATCTCGCGACGCGGCCGGGCTCGTGGTCCTCGGCGCGAGCTACGACGTCCGCGACGCGCCCGGGCGGCCGCACCTGTACCGGGTGATGGACCTCCTGCGTCAGGCCGCGGGGGAACGTCCCACGCTGGGGATCTGCCTCGGCGGTCAGCTCGCTGCGGAGGCTCTGGGGGGACGCGTCGACCGGGGCGCCGACGGACCGGAGATCGGGTGGATGACGGTCCGCGCCACGGAAGAGGGAGCTCGCGACCCGGTGGCCTCGGTCGTGGGCGACGGCACGCCGCTGTTCCTGTGGCACCACGACGTCTTCACGCCGCCCCCCGGCTCGGTGCGGGTGCTGACCTCGGATGGCTATCCGGACCAGGGATTCCGGCTGGGGACCGTGTGGGGCATCCAGGCCCACCCGGAGGCCGACGCCGACCTCCTCACGCAGTGGTTCCGTTCGCCCGGGGGCGCCGCCGACCTCGAGGCGAACGGCGTCGCGGTGGACGATCTCCTGGAAGACGCCGCGAACCGAAGTGCCCGGGCCGCGATCGTGCTCGAGGCGTGGTGCGCGGTGGTCGCAGCCTCGATCGACCCCGCTCGCTGAGCCGCCCGCCCGGGGGCGGCCCTCGAGCGTTGCCTCGTCGGGTGGACACGACCCCGGCTTCTCCCCCGACGCTCGTTTGGATAATGACTTAATTGGCTCACCCTTGCGGGTTCGTAGACTCGACCCCGCTATGGGTTCTGGAACCCGCTCCCCGGACAGGAGTTTACGAATAGCTCCCAATCCTCGCCCCTCTTCGGGCCACCGATACTTGCGACCGCCTTTCCCTCGCGGAACACGTTGAAGGTCGGCCAGATCAGCGGGTATCGCGGATACCCGGGCTTCCTGAGGTCGTCGGACGGCAAGACACCCGGTACCCGCCGGAACACCGCCGCAGGATCCTCGCCCTCAGCCGCATCGATCCTGATCCGGTGCTGCTCCCCGACGCCGCAGGCGAGTTCCTCCGGCACATATAGCCCGTCTGGGTCGACGACCCTGAAGGTGGCGGTCATCGCTTCCGGGTCGAAGTACGAGGAGTGTGCGTTGGGAAGGCACGCTACCGTCACGACACCGGGAGGGATCGGCCAGGTCGCTTCGGTTGGGGCATCTCGGAACACGTCACCCATTGCCTGCCCGTACTCGGAGGAGGCGGGATGAAGGTCGAACCCCCACGCGCCTCCACGGTCTCTGATCGCGACGCGGACGCCGTCCGCGTGTGCGCGCACGGCAGGTGTAGATAACAGCACGGCATCGCGGTCACACACGATGCCCGCAGTCTCTGCTGGAGGCCCTGCTTCGACGCTCCCGACTGAGGAGTTCCACGAGTCGGCCTCTGGCTGCGTGGATACAGGGACGGAAGATGCACACCCAACGAGCGCGATCAAAAGCCCGAACACCGGGAAGGATCGAGGGTCCTTCATAGACCTCCAGGCAACAGTACACGTTGAATCCGCGGGAGGTTCCTCGGTCCGCCCGGCGGAAGTGGGACGGACAATTCGGCGGCATGCTCAGGACGAGCGAGTGCGTTTCTTGCGGCGGGCCTCGGCCTCTTGGACTTCACGCGGTACACCCGGCGCACAGGGTCGACATGAGCGGCCGCGCGCCGACCGCGCCGCCGGCCGCGGCGGTCCGACGCGGCGTCGTTCAACGACTGCACGTTCACCACGAGCTGCCCGGCCCCGTAGCCTGGCCGGGAAGTCCACGAGGCCCCACGCCCCGCGACGGCGGGAGATCAGCCCCCTGCTGGCTCCCCAGGGCGAGCCGCGTGCTCGATCTGCTCGGCGTGGTCGTGGGCGTGCCTCGCGTAGATCTCGAGCCACGTCTCGACCGAGTAGGCGCCGCTCTCGGTGTGCCGTCCCGCGCGGGCCCAGTCCTCCTCGCCCAGGAGGTCGAGGATCGGGACCGTGCTCTCCCGCGCGGCCCGCAGCGCCGCCAGCGACGGGCCGATGGGCCGGTCGGCGTAGTGGAGCCGGCGGGCGAACTCCTCCTCGTCGTACCCGTGGATCACGGGCGAGTCCTCCGCCAGGAGCTTCCGGACCCGGATGGCGGAGGTCATCTCGCTGTCGGCGAGGTGGTGCACGACCTCCCGGGCCGACCACCCGCCGTCCGGCGGAGGCCGGTCGAGATCCTCGTCGGTGAGCCCGGCCACGACGGACTCCACGACCGCCGGGCCCTCCCGGTATCGCTCGATCAACTCCGTCCGTCGCGTCGCGTCCACCGAATCCTCCCTAAAAGCTAGAACAGCTCGACGTACTCCTGGCGCTCCCAGTCCGTGACCCAGTCGTCGAACCGGGAGAGCTCGTGGCGGCGCATGGCCGTGTACGCCGCCAGGAACTCGTCGCCGAAGAACTCCTTGGTCGCGGCCTCCCCCTCCAGCTCGGACAGCGCCTCGGCCAGCGACGAGGGGAGCGGGTCCAGCGAGGGATCCTCCTCGGCGGGTCCCCCCTTCGACGGCGGATGCGGCATCAGCCCCTGCTCGATCCCCGCCAGGCCGGCCGAGAGCAGCGCCGCCCCCACCAGGTACGGATTCGACAGCGCGGAGGGTCCGCGGTTCTCCGTGTGGGTCGACTCCGGGGCGCCCCCCTTCACCCGCACCAGCGCGGAGCGGTCCTCGAGCCCCCAGGAGATGTTGGTCGGGCTGAACGTGTGCTTCCTACGGCGGCGGTGGCAGTTCAGGGTCGGCGCGATCAGGGCGTCGACGGCCCGCGCGTACCGCAGCTGGCCGGCGATGAACGACCGGCACGTGTCGTTGATGCCCTGCGGGTCGTCGGGATCCGCGAACGCGTTCCGTCCACTCTCGGCGTCCACGAGCGAGATGTGCGTGTGGCAGCCGCTGCCGGCGGAGTCGGCGAACGGCTTCGTCATGAACGTCGCGAGGTAGCCGTCCTGGCGGGCGATCTCCTTCACGCCGTTCTTGAACGTGAAGGCCTGGTCGGGTCCCGCCAACCCCCTCCCCGGCGCGAAGTTGATCTCCCACTGCGAGCCCGCGTACTCGCAGTTCGACGTGATGATGTCGACGCCGACGGTCGGCATGAGCTCGAGGATTCGCCCGATCGTCGGCACGTACTCGTTTCGCACGGTGTTGAAGATGTGGTACCCGCTGAACAGCGGCTCCCGGGTCTCTGGGTCGAGCAGGTAGAACTCGTACTCGAACCCGGTGACCGGCTCGAAGCCCATCGCCCGGCACCGGTCGAGCACCCGCCGGTACACCTGGCGCGGAGTGGCCTCGAGCGGCGTCCCGTCGTGCCACCGCGCGTCGCAGATGAGCCGGGCCGTCCGGTCGGCCCACGGGACGACGGCGGCCGTGTCCGGGTCGGGGAACAGCAGCTGGTCACCGTACTGGCGCTCCTCGTTGTACAGCGTGCCCCCGACCACGTCGGAGCGGCTGTCCAGCACGCTCGCGCCGCCGTACATGTTCAGGCCCCGCTCCGCGTAGTCGAAGGCGTGCCGCAGCGGAATCGTCTTCGACCGTGAGGTGCCGTGCATGTCGGGCAGCTCGAACCGGACCCACTCGATTCCGTCCGACTGCCATCCCTCGAGCGTCTCGTCGACGGTCGCCACGCGATCGACCTCCCCGTGTGCTCGCCGGGAGGCTCCGCCCGCGGGTGGCGCCTCCCGTGCGATCCGAAGCCAGGACCACGGCGGGTTGCAGGATAGCCCTCCGGCCGGACGTCCGGATTCATGTCCCCGCCTGCTGCGATGTAGTCTGCCGTTCGCCGAGCGTACGCGCCCGCCCTGCCGAGCCGGCCCGCCGGGCGGGGGAAGGAGCGGTGAGTGGCCCAGGGACCGGTGGACAGCAGCCGAACGCACGTGCTCCCCCTCGAGCTGGATCGCCGCTACCCCGTCGTGGTCCGGGGCGAGGGCGTGTGGGTGGAGGACTCCGGGGGACGCCGGTACCTCGACGCGATGAGCGGAGGGTCGATGGCCGCGACCCTCGGGCACGGCCGCAGCGACATCGTCGCCGCTGCGCGGGCCCAGGCGGAGCGCCTGGCGTACGTGCACAACGAGCGGCTCACGAACCCCGCCCAGGAACGCCTGGCCTCCGAGCTCGTCGCCGTCGCGCCCGAGGGGTTCACCCGGGCAAGGTTCGTCACCAGCGGGTCAGACGCCAACGAGATGGCCATCCAGCTGGCCCGGAGCTTCCACGTCGAGCGCGGCGAGCCCGACCGGTGGCAGGTGATCTCGCCGGCCCAGGCGTACCACGGCCCGACCATGGAGACGCTCGCGCTGACCGGCCGGCCGGGGCTCCACGGCCCATTCGGCCCGTACCTCCCCCACCACCTGCACATCCCGCCGAGCACGTGGCGCTTCGACCCGACCGGGGAGGAGGCGCTCGAGGCGCTGGACCGGGCGCTCGAGGAGGCCGGCCCACAGAACGTGTCGGCCTACTTCTGCGAGCCGATCAGCGCGGCCGCGCTCCCCGGCTACACGCCGCCCCGGCGGTTCTGGGAGGGCCTGGCCGAGCGGCGCGAGCGGCACGGGTTCCTGGTGCTGTTCGACGAGGTGGTGACCGGCGTGGGGCGGACCGGCCAATGGTTCGCTGGCGCCGCGACCGCGTGCGCGCCGGACATCATCGCCACCGCGAAGGGCCTGGGCGCCGGCTACGCGGCGATCGGGGCGGTGCTCGTGCACGACCACGTGTACGAGGCGGTCGCCCGGGGCTCCCGGCGGTTCCCGCTCGGGCACACGTGGGACGGCGCCCCGCTCTCGTGTGCCGTCGGCCTCGCCGTCCTGGAGGCCATGCGCTCGGAGGGCCTCGTGGAACGCGTCCGGGTCCGGGGCGCGACGCTGCTGGAGGAACTGCGCGCGGCGCTCGCGGGCATCGCGATGGTGCGCGAGGTCCGGGGGCACGGGTATCTGCTCGGCGCGTCATTCGTGGACCCCCGGGACGGGGACTCCCTCCTGCCACGGGAGCTCCGGGTCGGCGCGAAGATCGACGACGCCGCCTTCGAACGGGGCCTGATCGTCCTGTCCACCCAGCCCACCCGGGACGGCTACGCGGGGGACCAGACGCTGTTCGCGCCACCGTTCACGACGACGGACGACGAGCTGGCCGAGATGGTGTCGCGGTTCGCGGACACGGTCCGCCACGTCGCCGAGGGTGTCGAACGAGCAGTGGCCGGTGCCCCGGCGCCGACGGGGGCCCGCCGGTGAGCGCGGAGGGTCGTCGGGGGTTGCGCGCACTGATCCTCCAGCACGAGGAACCCACGCCGCCCGGTCACGTGATCGAGTGGCTCGAGGGTCACGGCGCCGAGTTCGAGGTGTTCCGCATCGACCTCGAGGACCGCGAGGTCGATCCCCGCGACTACGACCTGATCGTGTCCCTCGGCTCCGAGTTCGCCGCGTACGACGACTCCCACGCGTTCGTCCCCCGGGAGGCCCGGCTGATGCGCCGGGCCGTGGACGAGGACGTCCCGGTCCTCGGCCTGTGCTTCGGCGGGCAGATGCTCGCCCGCGTGCTGGGCGGCGAGGTGTTCCGGGGCGAAGAGGCAGAGATCGGGTGGCTGCCGGTGCGGACCCGCGACCCCGACCTCGTCCCGGAGGGGCCGTGGTTCCAGTGGCACTTCGACGTGATCACGGCGCCGCCCGGGGCCGACGTGATCGCGGAGACCGACCTGGGCGCGCAGGCGTTCGTCGCCGGTCGGCACCTCGGGCTCCAGTTCCACCCCGAGGTGACCCCCGAGATCATGGACGAGTGGGTCCGTGCCTACCGGCACGAGCTCGATGCCGAAGGGGTGGACCCGGACACCCTGCTCGAGGAGACCAACCGCGACGCGGACGAGCACAAGCGGACGTCGTGGCGGCTGCTGGAGGGGTACCTGGGGCGCGTCGCCGGGCTGGCCGCGCCGGCTGCCGACGAGGAAGCGGCGGGCTGAGCCGTGCAGGCGAAGCGGGGCACCGTCGCGGCGGACGACAGCAGCGTCTTCCCCCGGTTCCTCGACCTCGACTACCCCGACGTCGAGCGGGGCGAGGGCGTGTGGCTGACCACCACCGACGGTCGGCGGATTCTCGACGCGTGCTCGGGCGGCGCGATGGTGGCCTGCCTCGGCCACTCGGTCCCCGAGCTGGCCGCGGCGGCGGCCGATCAGTCCGAGCGGATCGCGTACTTCTACAACCACCACTTCACGAGCGAGCCGCAGGAGCGGCTGGCCGACCGCATGCTCGAGGTGGTGGCCCCCGAGATGGCCCGGGTGCGGTTCGTGTCGGGTGGATCCGAGGCGAACGAGACCGCGCTGCAGCTGGCGCGCATCTACCACGTGGACCGGGGCGAGACCGACCGGTGGCGGGTGATCTCGCCGGCGCAGGCCTACCACGGCTCGACCATGGGGACCCTGGCGCTTACGGGGCGGCGGGGGCTGCAGGAGCCGTACACCCCGTACCTGGCCGAGCACCTGCACATCCCGCCGAGCACCGCGCGGTTCGACCCCACCGGAGAGGCCGCGCTGACGGAGCTCGACCGGCTGATCGAGGAGGCGGGTGCAGAGACGATCGCCGCGTTCTTCTGCGAGCCGGTCAGCGCCGCCGCCCTCCCCGGCTACTCGCCGCCGGACCGGTTCTGGGAGGGGCTGGCGGAGCGCCGGGAACGGCACGGGTTCCTGGTCTGCTTCGACGAGGTCGTCACCGCGATCGGGCGAACCGGAACCTGGCTCGCCGCGCACCAGCTCCCGATCGAGCCCGACATCGTGGCCGTGGGGAAGGGGCTCGGCGCTGGCCACGCCCCGCTGGCGGCCGTGCTGTGCCGCCGGCCCGTGTACGAGGCGCTCGACCGGGGGTCGCGGGAGTTCGACCTGGGGCACACGTGGGACGGAGCGCCGCTGCCGTGCGCGGTCGGGCTGGCCGTGCTGGACCTGCTCGTCGAACGGGGGCTGGTCGACCGGGTGCGCGAGCGCGGTCCGGCTCTCCGCGACGAGCTGGCGGCGGCCCTCGGTGCTTCGCCCATCGTCGGCGAGGTCCGGGGCCGAGGCTTCCTGCTCGGCATCGAGCTGGTCGACCCGCGCGACGGGACGTCGTTCCTTCCCGTGGACCTGGACGCGGCGACGCTGGTCGACGACACGGCCCTCGGGCACGGGCTGCTCGTCACCTCGACCCACCCGCAGGCCGACGGCTTCGCCGGGGACCAGGTGCTCCTCGCTCCCGCCTTCACGAGCACCGACGAGGAGCTCGCCCAGATGGTCGAGCGCTTGGCGGCCACGATCGAGGACGTGGAGCGGGCGGTCGCCGGGGCCCTGCCGTGAGCGACGTCCCGGAGCTCGTGCTCCTGGGAATCCCCGACGTCAACGGCTCGATCCGGGGCAAGGCGCTTCGCCCGTCGGCCTTCGACGCGGCGCTTCGCCAGGGCACCGTGATGACCGACCTGATCCTGGGCCTCGACCCGGTGGACGCCCCGATCACCGACTACGAGCGGTTCGGGATCCGCGCCGGCGCCGCCGACCTGGTGGTCCACCCGGACCCCGACACCCTCCACGACCTCAGCTGGCGCCCGGGCTGGCGGGTCTGCCTGGCCACCCCCAGCTGGCCGGACGGCAGCCCGTGCGAATTCGCCTCCCGGGAAGTGTTCCGCCACGTTCTCGACGGCGTGGCGGAGCTCGGCTACGAGGCCATGGCCGCGCTGGAGTACGAGATCCGGCTGTGGGACGCCGACGGCAGCCCCCTCTCGAGCGGCATCAGCTACAGCCTCACGGAGATCGGCCGGTACGACCGGTTCGTCGAGGCGCTCGTGCCGGCGCTCGAGGGCCTGGGAGTCGAGCTGACGGCGGTCCACACGGAGGCCGGGCCCGGGCTCCTCGAGCTGAATCTCCGGCCGGGCCGGGGGTTGCGCGCCGCCGACGACGCCACGCTGGTGAAGTTCGCGGTCAAGGAGCTGGCGTCGACGCTGGGCCTGCGCGCCAGCTTCCTCGCGAAGACCGCGCCCGGCGAGGAGGGCTCGAGCGGGCACGTCCACCTGTCGTGCTGGACCGGCGACACGAACGCGTTCGCCGCCCAGGACTCCACCGATCCCCTGCCGCAGGCGTTCGCCTCGGCCATCGCCGGCGTGGTGGACCACCTGCCGGCGGCGTCGTTGGTGCTCAACCCGACCGTGAACTCCTACAAGCGCCTGGTCCCGGGGTGGTTCGCGCCGATCAACGCGACATGGGGGTACGAGAACCGCTCCTGCGCGGTCCGGGCGATCCGCTCGGCCCGCCCCGAGCTGTGGAGATTCGAGTGCCGCAGGCCGGGTGCCGATGCCAACCCCTACCTGGCTCTGGCGGCGGTGGCCGCGTCGGCCGCCGACGGCATCCGGCGGGAGCTGAAGCCGCCGCCCCCCGTCGAGGGCGACGCCTACGACCGCCCGGACCTCCCAGAGCTCCCCGGTTCGCTCGAGGCGGCCCTCCATGCGTTCGCGGCCGACGACGTCCTCCGCACGGCGCTCGGCGAGCGCTTCAGCGACTACTACGCGACGTCCCGGGCCTGGGAGCTCAAGGCCTGGCGCGAGACCGTCACCGACTGGGAACGCGAGCGCTACGAACGGTCGGTGTAGCCGGCCGCACCGCCGCACCGGGCGTGTCACACTCCGAACTGCCCGAGGGAGGGCAGGCCATCCTCGATGTCGACCACGACCGAGTCCCCGCCCAGATCACCCGCTGACGGAGCCGGTGCCGTCCGCCAGAAGCGGCGGTGGGGCCGGAGGGCGCTCGTCGCCGCCCCGGTCGTGCTCCTCGTGGCGGTGCTCGCCACGCTGGCGTGGGCTTCCACGTACGACCCGCTCTGCCACCGGCCGTGCGGCGGCGTCGCCGCGGTCAGGGGCGACGGGGTGACCGACGTCGGCCTGTTCACCTCGCCGGAGGGCGATGAGTTCTCAGCTGTTCGCGTGGCCTTCCGGCCGGGCGGCGAGTTCGGCTACTGGTTCTCGCTGCTCGACGATGGGTCCTTCGGCATCACGATCACGGCCATCGGCGCGCCGGCGAACCGTTTCGACCAGCTGCCGATCGCCGGCGTCCAGATCCAGCCCCCCGAGTCCGGCGGTACCGCGAAGAGCACGCTGAGACCGTTCCACCCCTTCTCGCTGGCGCCGCGATCGCGGCAGGCAGTCGACGTGTTCGTCACCGTGCGAATGCGCGGGTGCCTCGACGCGCACACCGTGCTCGGCTTCGGGTCGATCCAGGTCACCTACCGGTTCCTCGGGATCACACAGCACACCAGCGTCTTCCTGCCCGAGTCGTTCGAGGTCACCGGTCCACCAGGGGCAACCTGCTCGCACTGAGGCCCGCTACACCTCCGAGAAGAAGACGTTCTTCACTTCCGTGTACAGGTTCACCGCGTGCATCCCCATCTCCCGGCCGATGCCGCTGCGCTTGTAGCCGCCGAACGGGGCCTCGGTGTGGACGCTGTGCGAGGAGTTCACACTGATGACCCCGGTGCGGATCCCCTTCGAGACCCGGATCGCCCGGCCGAGGTCGCGGGTCCAGATGGAACCGGACAGCCCGTAGTCCGACTGGTTGGCCAGGCGGACGGCTTCCTCCTCGGTATCGAAGGGGATCACGGCGGCCACCGGTCCGAAGATCTCCTCCTGCGCCACCCGCATGTCGTTGCGGACGTCCGCCAGGACGGCCGGCCGGAGATAGAAGCCGCCGTCGCCGCCGGGCACGTCGGGGACGCCGCCTCCGGTGACGAGGCGCGCGCCCTCCTTCTGTCCGATCTCCAGGTAGTCGAGCGACGTCTGCCGCTGACCGGCCGAGATCAGCGGCCCGATCTCGGTGTCTCCCTCGAGGGGCGGTCCCACCCGGAGCTCGTCGGTCCGCTTGACCATCGCCCCCACGAACTCGTCGTACGCGGACCGCTCCACGAACACCCGGCTCCGAGCGCAGCAGTCCTGGCCGCAGTTCCCGAAGACGCCCCACACCGAGCGCTCGACCGCCTTGTCCATGTCGGCGTCGGCGAACACGACGTTGGCGGACTTCCCGCCGAGCTCCAGCGAGACCCGCGTGATGTTCCGGGCCGCCAGGGCCATGACCTGGGACCCGACCTCGCTCGACCCGGTGAACCCGACCTTGGCCACACGCGGGTCGCCGACCAGCGCGTTCCCCACGGTCGAGCCCGGGCCGGGGAGCACCGACATCGCCTCGGGGGGAAGGCCCGCCTCGACGAGGATCCCGGCCAGCCGCAACACCGAGAGCGGGGTGAACGAGGCCGGCTTCACGACGACGGTGTTGCCGCAGGCCAGGGCCGGGGCGATCTTCCACGTCGAGATGACCAGCGGGAAGTTCCACGGCGTGATCAGGGCGCATACCCCAACGGGTTCCCGCAACGTGACGTCGAGCCCGGGGTCCTGGATGGGCACCGTCTCGCCGAAGATCTTGTTGGCCGCGCCGCCCCAGTACTCGAGGGTGTCGGCCACGATCCCGATCTCCTCGCGGGCGTCCCCGATGGGCTTGCCGGCGTTGCGGGCCTCGAGCTCGGCCAGCTCCTCCAGGCGCTCCCGCACCAGGACCGAGGCCTGGAACAGCACTCGCCCCCGGGCCGTGGCGGAGGTCCTGGGCCACGGCCCCTCCTCGAAGGCCCGGAACGCCGTGTCCACGGCCAGCCGGGCGTCCTCAGGGCCGGCCTCGGCCACCTCCGCCATCGGAGCACCGGTGCCCGGCTCGACGACGGAGAAGGTCCTGCCCTCGGCGGCGGCGCGGCGCTCACCCCCCACGACCAGCAGCTCGGCGCTCATGCTCCCTCCCTCGAAAACCCGTGTGAACGCCCGGCCGGACTCCGGCGCAAGCGGGCCTCGATCATAGCCCGCGCCCCGATATGGCCTCCCACCAGTTTTACACGCGAGTCACAAGTGGCTAGATTTCCCGTGGTTCCGATCGGGCATGGGGTGGCTTCCCTCCTGGTCCCGCGGCGAGGGGCTCCACTCCCTAGCGGAAAGGGGTTGGAGCATGGCGGTACGCGACGAACGAACCATGGCGTCCGAGGAGGTCGCGCCAGTTCTCCTCACCAGGACGCTCACGTCGTTCGACATGGTCGTCATCTTCATCGGGATCGTCCTGTTCATCGTCAACTCGGCCGGGTTCCAGTTCGCCGGGCCGGCGGCATTCATCTATCTGATCCTGGCGTACCTCACGTTCCTGATCCCGGGCTGCTTCGTCACCGCCCAGTTGGGGCGGATGTTCCCGGAGGAGGGGTCGATCTACGTCTGGACCCAGAAGGCGCTGGGCCCGTTCTGGGGGTTCTTCGCGGGCTTCGTGGCCTGGTGGCCGGGGCTCGCCGCGATCGTCTTCGCGCCGATCCTGGTCGTCGCGCTGGCACAGACCGTCTGGCCGGGCTCGTTCAGCGAGACCTGGCAGCAGGGACTGCTGATCCTGGCGGTCCTGTGGTTCTCCGCCGCGATGGCGGTGCTCCGGCAGCGGATCTCGCAGAACTACGTGAACTTCCAGTTCTTCTTCTACGCCGGCGCGCTGTTCGTGATGAGCATCGCCGGGCTCGTGTGGCTGTTCCGAGGCCACGGGACCCAGAACAGCTTCGCCGCATCCGGCTGGAACCCGCTCCACTACTCGAACGTCACGGTGTTCGCGTTCGCGTTCCTGGCGCTCCTCGGCATCGAGGTCCCGCTGAACATGGGCGCGGAGGTCAAGGACGAGAAATCGATCAGGAACTACCTGCTCTGGGGCTCGCTCATCGTCATGGTGGCGTACCTGGCGACGACGTGGTCGACGATGGTCGTCGTCCCGCTCACGAAGGTGAACGGGACCACCGACGCGGTCGCCACGGTCGCCCAGGGGTTCGGGGCGAAATGGATCGGCGACATCGTGGGAATCATCCTGATCTGGTTCTTCGTGTCGAATACGGCGATCTACAACTACACCTTCGCCCGGCTGCTTTTCGTGTCCGGTCTCGAGAAGCGCCTTCCGGCCCGGATCGGGAAGGTCAACAAGAACAAGGTGCCGGCCAACGCGGTGCTCCTGCAGACCATCCTGGCTTCGATCCCGGTCGTCTTCATCTGGTTCATCTTCGGATCGGGGAAGGGCTTCGACGTGAACATCCCGTACTTCGCCATGCTCGCCTCGGCGAACGTGATCTGGGCGATCTCGATGGTGGTGCTGTTCTCGGACGTCTTCTTCGTGAAGAAGTGGTTCGCCGACCGGTGGGAGGCGGCGCGCCGGATTCCGGAGGGCGCCCTGAAGCTGTGCGGGGCCGTCGGGATCCTGGCGTCGGTCGTCGCGATCTGGGCCACGTTCGCCAGTCCCTGGTATCCGAACGTCCCGGGGGGACACAAGGGGTTCACCACGGCTCAGTGGCGGTTCTGGCTGGCCGTGATCGCCATCATCGCGCTGGGCTTCATGCTCGCGATCTACCTCATGTCCGAACGCCGGGCGCACATGCGGGGAGAGCCGCATGCGGGCGCGACCGCCGAGGAGCCGCAGGTGGTCGCGGGCGGCTCCGAATAGCGTCTCCGCCATCAGGGGCAGAGGTCACGGGTACCCGCCCCGGTCGGCGCCGTCGTCGTGACCGGTGGCCGCGCCGCGTCGTCGCGGGCGCCTCGGCATGACGCTCGACGCCGACGTCGTCGTGGTCGGGGCCGGGCTGGCCGGCCTGGTTGCCACCGCCGAGCTGGCGGACGTCGGGCGGCGCGTCGTCGTGGTCGAGCAGGAGCCGGAGGCGTCCCTCGGCGGGCAGGCGTTCTGGTCGCTCGGCGGGCTGTTCCTGGTGGACACGCCGGAGCAGCGGCGGTTCGGCATCCGCGACTCCCACGACCTGGCGCTCCAGGACTGGATGGGCACCGCGGCCTTCGACCGGGACGAGGACCTGTGGCCTCGCCGGTGGGCCGAGGCCTACGTGGCGTTCGCGGCGGGCGAGAAGCGGGCGTGGCTCCGGGCGCAGGGGCTCCGCCTGTTCCCCGTCGTCGGGTGGGCCGAGCGGGGCGGCTACGGGGCGATCGGGCACGGGAACTCGGTGCCGCGGTTCCACATCACCTGGGGAACGGGCCCGGGGGTCGTCGCGCCGTTCGAGCGGCGGGTTCGCGACGCCGTCGACCGCGGCCTGGTCACGCTGAGGTTCCGCCACCGCGTCGACGAGCTGACGGTGACCGGGGGCGCCGTGGACGGCGTCCGCGGCCGGGTCCTGGAGCCGAGCAGCGCCGCCCGGGGCACTGCGAGCTCGAGGGTCGAGGCCGGCGAGTTCGAGCTGAAGGCCCAGGCGGTGATCGTCACCTCCGGCGGAATCGGCGGGAACCACGACCTGGTCCGCGAGAGCTGGCCCGAGCGCCTGGGCACGCCTCCGGAGCACATGCTGAGCGGGGTTCCGGAGCACGTCGACGGACGCATGCTGGGCATCACCGAGGCGGCCGGCGGCGCCGTCATCAACAAGGACCGGATGTGGCACTACACCGAGGGCGTGGAGAACTGGGACCCAATCTGGAAGGGCCACGGGATCCGGATCCTGCCCGGCCCCTCCTCGATGTGGTTCGACGCAACCGGGAACCGGCTGCCGGTGCCGCTCTACCCCGGGTTCGACACGCTCGGCACGCTGGCCCATATCATGCGGACCGGCCACGACCACACGTGGTTCGTCCTGAACCAGCGGATCATCAAGCGGGAGTTCGCGCTGTCCGGCTCGGAGCAGAACCCCGACCTGACCAACAAGGACATCCGGCAGCTCGGCGAGCGGGCGATGTCGAAGAGCGCGCCGGGGCCGGTCGAGGCGTTCAAGGAACACGGGCGCGACTTCGTGGTGGAGCGCCGGCTCCCCGACCTCGTCCGGGGGATGAACGCGCTGACCGGCGACGACCTCGTCGACGCAGGTCGCCTGGAGCGCGAGATCGTCGCTCGCGACCGGGAGATGGCCAATCCGTTCAGCAAGGACATGCAGGTCGTGGCCATCCACGGCGCGCGGCGGTACCGGGGCGACCGGCTGATCCGCGTGGCGAAGCCGCACCGGCTGCTCGACCCGGCCGCCGGCCCCCTGATCGCCGTCCGCCTGCACATCCTCACCCGCAAGACACTCGGCGGACTGCAGACCGACCTGTCCGCCCGGGTGCTGCGCGCCGACGGCGAGCCGTTCCCCGGCCTGTACGCGGCCGGCGAGGTGGCGGGCTTCGGCGGCGACGGCGTGCACGGATACCGGGCCCTGGAGGGGACGTTCCTGGGCGGCTGCCTCTTCTCGGGCCGGATCGCGGGCCAGGCCGCCGCCGAGGCGACCCGCTGACCGGCGATCGTCCGCCGGCGGGGTGGTCGGCCCGTCACGCTTTCGAGACCGGCGTCTCCCGGTGCCCCGGGCCGTCGACGGCCGGCGGGATGTTCTGGTTCAGTCGGAACATGTTGGTCGGGTCGTAGCGAGCCTTGATGGCCGTCAGACGGTCCCAGGTCGGCCCCGGGTAGGCCTCGCGGACCCGCGCGTCGCCCTCGTAGCCCAGGAAGTTGACGTACGCCCCGGCATCCCTGCGCAGCGCCGCGGCGAATCCGTCCACCCAGGCTCCGTGCTCCTCCGCCTCGTCGAGACGCTCGTACACCGCGGCGACGGTCACCATGATTCGACGGCGGCGGTGCGCGAACGCGGTGGCGTCCTCGGGCACGCGGGCCATGGCCCCTCCGAGCACCCGGAGCTGTGCCACTCGCATCGGCGCCGCGCCGGCCTGGAGGTGCTCGACGATCGTCTCCGCGTCGGATCCATCCACGGCGTCGACGAACATCGTGCGGACGGTGCTGATCGGGTGGTAGCCCTCCTCCTCCGGTAGGTAGATCTCGGGATAGGGCATCGGCCGGACCATGTCGGCGACCGGCTCGGCGATCGCCCGGAAGGGCGCGAGGGCCCGCTCGCCCGCGTCGGTCGGGCCGGCGTAGGCCATCACGGCCATGATGAGGGGGCGGCCGTGGTGCTCGACGGGGAGGAACGGCATCGGGGGCGCCGTCATGACGTTGGCGATGGCCGACAGCTCCTCCGGCGCGGCCTCGGCCGCCGCGACGAACGACTGAATGGACCCGGGCGTCGCCGGCAGGAACAGCATCCCGCCGACGAACGGGTCGAGGTCGTGCAGCCGGAACCGGAACCGCGTCACGACGCCGAAGTTGCCCCCGCCGCCGCGGATCGCCCAGAACAGATCCGGGTGCGTCTCGGCGTCCGCGCGGAGGAGCCGTCCGTCCGCGATCACGACGTCGGCTGCCAGCAGGTCGTCGATCGTGAGCCCGTGCTTGCGGACCAGGAACCCGACGCCGCCCCCCACCGTGATGCCGCCGATCCCGACCGAGCCGGAATCGCCGAATCCGGTCGCCAGGCCCAGTGCCGCCGCCGCGGTGGAGTATTCGCCCGCGGTCAGGCCCGGCTCGGCCCACGCGGTGTGCTCCTCGGCGTCGATGTCCAGCGCCCGCATGTCCGAGAGGTCGAGCACGATCCCGCCCTCGCAGACACTGTGACCGGCCACGCTGTGGCCCCCGCTGCGCACGGCGAGCTGGAGGCCGGTGTCCCGCGCCACTCCGACCACGTGTGCGACGTCGGCCGCGTCCGCGACGCGAGCGATGACCGCGGGCCGGCGGTCGATCCCGCCGTAGAAGACGGTGCGGGCCTCGTCGTATCCGGGGTCGCCCGGCGCGATCACCCGTCCGTGGAGGGCCGCGCGAAGCTGCGAGATCGAGGTGTCGGTCCGGTCGGACATCGCGGATTCCATGTGCGCTCCTTCGAGGAAAGGCGTGTGCGCCTGCTGGTTCGATCAACTGGTTCGACCCCCCAACGACCCGGGACTCATCGCAAGACCCGGCGTTGCCCCGGACGTACGCACGAGGGACCGGCTCACGGGGCCAGGACCAGCGCCTCCCACGGCTCGAGGACCGTCCGCGGCCCCGTACGCTCTCCGCTTCGGCCGGGGGCGCTGCCGATCAGCACCCGCCGTCCGGGCAGCGCGACCTCCCTGCGCTCCGCCGAGAGATTGGCGGCTATCGCCACGTCGCCGCGGTGCCACACCCACAGGCCCCGCTCGCGGAGCTCCGTCCGGTAGGGCCCGATGCCGAGAGGGGTGGAGGACCGGAGCCGAACGAGGTTCCGGACGAGGTGCAGCACCGAATCCGGGTCCCGTTCCTGCGCCTCGACGTTGCACGCCTCCGCGTCGCCGATCGGCAGCCAGGACTCCGTCGCCGGGTCGGTGAACCCGGCCCCGGGACCCCCCGTCCACTGCATGGGAGTGCGGGACGGATCCCGCCCTCGCTCCTGCGGCCACCGCCGGATGCCGACGGGGTCGCGAAGATGCTCGCGCGGCACCGGCACCTCGGGCATCCCGATCTCGTCGCCGTAGTACAGGAACGCGGTTCCCCGCAGCGACAGGAGCAGGACCAGCCCGCACCGGATGCGCGCCTCGTCGCCCGCGCACCACCTGGTGGGGAACCGCCCCACGTCGTGGTTGGACCCGAACCACACGGGCCACGAGCCGCCGGGCAGTGCCGTCTCCGTGGCGTCGACCACCGCGCCCATCTCGTCCGAATCTAGCGCCGCGAACGCGAACGGGAAGTTGAATCCCAGGTCGAGCTCGTCCGAGCCCGAACCGTAGAACGCGACCAGCTGGTCGAGCCCGAAGACCCACGTCTCCCCCACCAGCATCCTGCCGGGACCGTAGGAATCCACCACGCGCCGCCACCGCCGGAGGACGTCGTGCACCTCCGGACGGTTCATGTTGTAGACCTCCCGGAGCTTCAGCCGGCGCACGATGGGGTGGTCGTCCCCGGTCGTCGGCGGGTTGTCCCGGAGGGCCCGGTCCTTGACCATCGCGTGGGCCACGTCGATCCGGAACCCCGCGACGCCCCGTTCCAGCCAGAACCGCAGGATCCTGTCGAACTCGTCGCGGACCCGTTCGTCCCACCAGTTCAGGTCCGGCTGCTCCGGCAGGAAGTTGTGCAGGTACCACTGGCCGGTTCGATCGTCGAATGCCCAGGCCGACCCCCCGAAGCTCGACAGCCAGTTGTTGGGAGGCGCGCCGTCCTCGCGCGGGTCGGCCCAGACGTAGAAGGCGCGGTGCGCCGCGTCGCGAGCGGACCGCGAGTCGAGGAACCAAGGATGCACGTCGCTGGTGTGGTTCGGGACGAGGTCGACCAGCACCCTGATCCCGCGCCGCGCCGACTCGAGCACGAGCCGGTCGAACGTCTCGAGGTCCCCCAGGTCGGGATGCACCGACCGGTAGTCCGACACGTCGTAGCCCCAGTCCCGGTCCGGCGAGGCCGTGATCGGGCTCAGCCATAACCCCCGGACCCCCAGCCACTCCAGGTGCTCGAGGCGGTCGATCAGGCCCTGAAGATCCCCGATGCCGTCGCCGTCGGAGTCGGCGAAGGACCGCACGTACACCTGGTACAGGACGCCGCCGTGCCACCAATCGGTGGTCCAGGGGTCGGTGGTCGACGCCATCCTCGTTCGCCGGCAGTCTCAGGAAGTCTGTGCCTTGCGACGCGCCTTCGCTCGTGCCTTGACCATCCCGCGGAGGGCCAGGACCGCGACGAGAACGACGACCTCCCCGAGGAGCGCCACCCGGGTCGCGTCGTACGCGGGCCGCCAGGTGACCTCTCCCTCCCTGAGGACGAACGCCCCGACCGGATGCGCGGACAGGCCGAACCCGCTCCCGGAGCCCGCCTGGCCGTTCGGGTCCTGGCCTCCCCCGCCTCCGGCACCACCGCGAACCGAGGCGGCGGGGATCACCGTCGTCCCGTCCCGTTCGTATGCTTCTCCGAACACGCGCTTGACGGTCGTCACGTCCCGAGCCTGGCCGATTACGTCCTCGATACCCACCACGACACCTCCTTCGAGCCCGCCTCCGCATCCAAGCCTCGCACACGTCGTCGAAGGGAACGTTCGGATCGGGCCCCCTGCCGCGGCCCCGCGAGGCAGGCTCGCCGCCGTGCGGCTCGATCGCCGGACGCCAAGATCAGGGCGGCGGAGGCGATGATGGCGGCACCCTTGATGAACGGACCCGCCACCGGGCCGAGGCCCACCGGGAGCAGCAGGCCGGTGAGCGCGCCGCCATCGACGATCGAGTCCTTCACCTCCGGGCAGTATGCCGAACCCGTTGATGATCGGGACGACGCTGCCCATGGCCCATCCCTCTCTACCAGCGCGAGAGGTCCCCTCTCGTTGCCCCGACGGCTCAGAAGTGTCGGGGTAGTGTCGGGGTAGGCGTGCCCAGACCCGGTGTCCCTGAGGGGAAGGCAGGCTCTCCCAGTTGGTCCACCTCCCATCTTCCTCTGGGTCCTGAGTACCGGACTACAACTGGCGACGTGGCGCCCACCATCACGAGTGGATGCTCGGCGTCACGCCACCTTCATCAGGAAGACCGGGGTCGTGACCGGACCGAACGGGCCCATCCCCGCTACCCACCCCTGGACCGTCCAGTTCGGGAACAACTGGAGCTGCGCCTCCAGCGGCACCCCGTTGGCGTATCGGCCGGCAAGTCTGACCACCCCACTGGTGGGATCGAACAAGCCCTCGGAGTAGCCGGTCTGCATGGCGCCGATACCGGTGATCATGTTGAGGTACGGACCGGCCTGCCGCACGTAGTCCACCTCCCCCGTGCCCCCGGGCGGCATCCAGACACCCGTGAGATCGATCCCCCCCAGTCCCTGGGTTTGCGGTGGCACCCACGACGACCCGTGCTGCGCGGCGACCTGCTGGAGTTCGGGGAGCCAGTTCTCTCCGCCCTGGTACGGGTCCGCCGCCTGCGCCTGGAAGGTCTGCATCGGCATGACGTTGGCGTCGGGCTCCGCGGACTCCGGCTGGGCCGTTCCGGAGTCGCCCTCCCGGAGGCGTTGCTTGACCCACTGGATCGCGTCGACGACCTGACCCGTGTCCTGCAAGTCCCCCACGCTGACGTAGATGTTGTACTCGGTCCCTGTGTGCACGCCACCCCGGATGTCGCGCCCCGCCGCCACGCCTCTGTGGTCGGCCTCGACGCCACCACCCACTTCTGTCGAGCCCGAATTGCGTTTCCTGCCGCTCATGACTCCGGCCGGCCTCCGCCCGTGTGCACGCCCCCGCCGATGTCGCGCCCGGCAGCCACACCTCCGTGGTCGGCCTTGACGTCGCCGTAGATGACGACATCGGCGATCACGCCCGCCTGCTGCGCCTGTTCGAGTGAGGAGCCGAGTTCCTCCGCGAGCGCGTGGTCCTCTTCGAGCAGCAACTTGAGCTGGGCACGCAGCGCGGCCTGCCAGTCTTGATCATCCGGCTTGTCGGCGACCTGCTGGGCCGCTTGGAGTGCGGCTGGTGCCTGCTCGAGCTTCGGGTGGAGCCTGCGCCAGATCCCGGCCGCGAGATCCCGGAGCTTGCCCCCGGCGGCCTCGCCGACCTTCTCGGATGCGTCCCGCACCCCGCTCATGAAGCCCTTGAGGAACGGAGCGAGCACACTGACAACCCCTGATGCGATCGTCGCCGGGTCCATCCGTCTCCCTCCCTGACGTCTGATTCGGACAGACGCCCCATACATCGCATGGTGGGCTCTTCGTCGTGGATCCGTCAAGGGGTGAGAATGCTCGCGATCTTGGCTCCGCGGGAACGACCGCGGGCGGCTGCCTGCTTTCGACGGTTGGACCCAAAGAAGGGTCACCACCTGACCCCCTCTTGCGTGGGAGGTCGAGTGCAACCTCAACCCGTGAACTGCAGGCTCTAGGCATGTCGCTGCCGACCTGCGAGGATGCGCCGATGCCGACTCCGTTCGACTCGTGCTCCACCAGGCGCGCCCGACGCGCCGTCGCGATCCCGGTGGTGTTGCTGATCCTCGCCCTGGGCTCGCTGGGCCCCACGGCGACGGCGTCCACTCGAGACCCCCCGGGACGGTTCGAACGGGTCCCCGCGTCGGGGATGCTTCCGGGGGCGCTCCGGAGCGCCATCGACGAGGGCAGCGAGGGCCGTCAGCTGGCGAGGCGAGAGACGCTCGCCGCCGCCCAGGGAAGCGATTCAGCCGGGACGCCCACCTACCTGATCGAGCTCCTCGCGCCACTGCCACACACGCCCTATCGCGTGTTGCAGTTCTTCGCGTCGTCCGGACCCGGCGGAGGCGCGTTCGGCGCGGTCACGTTCCAGTTCGACGATGCCTCGAACAGCAACCAGACGTACATCTGGGAGCACCGGGCCCCCGCGAGCTCGGTGCGTGTCGGCCCCCGGACGAGGAGAGCCCACCTCGAACTGGACTCGGGGCTCGCGACCGCCGACCTGGCGTTCACGCCGACCAGGCGGACGCGCCGGCACACGTTCGGCTGCGACACGTTCTTCGCCCCTGAGGCCTCCACCGTTACGTGGACGATCGGCCGGCTGAACGGCGCCTTCTCGTTCAGGCCGAACACCGCCATCCTTCAGACGGGCGCCGAGAGCGTCCGGGCCGCCGTCGAGAAGATCGTTCCGACGAGGAGGTCATGCCACCCACCGCCGCGTCGTTGCTACCGGCAGTGGAACTTCAGCTTCTGGGACGGGGAGACGTTCGTCTCCGAGCTGAAGGCCCCGCCCGGGCCGCAAGCCTCTGTCGACGTCGACGCGATCCGGTTTCGGGGCGGCAGCTCGAACTTCGAGTTGGACTGGATCTCCTGGTTCCCGCTGGACTCGGACCCGATCGAGCGATCCGCGACTGGGATCACCTTCGATGCCTCGGGCGCCGGCCCATTCCTCTCGGGGAGCATCTCGTTCCAGCGCTCGGGTCTTCACTCCGTTCGAGACGGCGTGGGATGCCGGTTGCGGACGGTTGGCTACACCTGGTCGTCGGGAGCGATCACCGGGAACCTGGACGCCGGCCCCTGGACCGTGAGCGGCCCGGCCCTGCGTGCCCGGTCGAACCTCTACACGCCCACGTGACGCGCTGGGGACTCGGACCGACAGGATCGGTGGACTGGTGCGGGGGACTGATCCCTCTTCCCTGACATTCGTCAAGCTGCCAACGGGTGAAGTGCGAGCCCGGCGACCGCGGCGAGGAGCACCAGCACCGGCTCGCGGTTCTTGAACCGGAGCAGGAAGGCGAGGGACACCAGGGCGATCCCCGCCGTCGGCCAGTCCACGATGGCTCCTCGAGCGAGCACGGCCGTAGCCCCGGCGATCGCGCCGGCGGCGGCCGCCGTGGCGCCCTTGACGAAGCCGCGGAGCCGGGGACTGTCCTTGTGCCGGACGAACCATCTCCCGGGCACGACCACCCCCAGGTAGATCGGGACGAAGATGGCCACCGTTGCAATCGCCGCTCCGGCGAACCCACCCACCAGGTAACCGATGAAGGTCGCGGTGATCACCACCGGCCCGGGAGTGATCAGCCCGATCGCGACTGCGTCGAGGAACTGCCGGTCGGTCAGCCAGTGGTGCTGTTCCACCACCCCCGAGCGAAGGAACGGCACGATGGCCAGGCCGCTGCCGAAGATGAAGGCCCCGGCCTTCAGGAAGAAGAGGCCGAGGGTGATCAGTCCTCCACCGGTCAGGATCCCGGTGACGAGACTGTGGGTCACCGGCGCTGCGAACACGAGGGCGGGTTCGCTTCGCTGGAGGAACCGAGGCGGTGCCTCCCAGACCATCATGACGAGACCGGCCCCGACGAAGAGGAACGCGACCTCGGTTCCCGTGGCCGCCGTCACGACACCGATCGCGAGGGTGATGACCCACAGGCGCGCGTCCCGCTCGTTCGTCAGGCGTGCGAGCTTGACCGCGGCGACGGCGAGTACGGCCATCACGGCCGGGGCGATCCCGTAGAACAGCGCCTGGATCGCCTCCAGCCCCTTGAACTGCACGTACGCGACGGCCACGCCCAGGACCAGCAGGAAGGAGGGAAGGACGAAGGGCAGGACGGTCGCCAGCGCCCCCAACGAGCCGGCCTGCAGATATCCGATCCACATGACCACCTGTGCAGCGAGCGGTCCCGGCATCGTCTGGCCGAGCGCCACCCCGTTCAGGAACTCCTCGCGCCGCACCCATTGCCTGCGCTCGACGAGGTCCCTCTGCATGTACCCGACCGTGGCGATCGGGCCGCCGAACCCCCAGGTCCCGAGGCCCAGGAAGTACCGAACGAATTGCCCGAGCGACGCTCGCTCTCGCGACGGGGTGGGGTTCTCCCCCGGGGGGTCCACGCGAGAACGCTACCCGACCATGTCGTGCCGCCCGGCTCTGGAAGGGATGTGTGGAACCGGAACATGGAGAGAAGCGTCTATGCCCTGCTCTGCACCCCGACGCCCACGGAATCGTTCGTGTTGCCGACGATGGAATCGGCGTTTCCGGCGAAGGGGACCGGCTGGAAGGAGTCACCATGCGGAGACTGTTGGTCCTGATCGGAGCGGTGACGCTGGTGGCCGGGGCGGCGTGGGCCGTCAAGGCCGATACGGAACGGGGCCTCAGGACCCCGCTGACGTGCATGGACTCCGTGTGGGGGACCACCGAGGCTTCCACCTCCTCGACGCAGTTCGAGACGGTCCCGGGCTTCACCGACGATCCGAGCTCCGTGTTCCCCATCGCGATCGACGTGAGCGCCCTGGTCTCGGGCGCGCCGGTGGAGTTCCGCGTCCTCTCGACCAATGCCGGCTCCCAGACCCACGCGAGCAAGCCCGGCGCGACGCGGTTCGTGCCTCCCGGCGGCAGCTCGGACTCGTTCGCCTACCAGTGGATCGAGCCCAACCAATCGGCGGCGGTGCACGTCAACTCCCTTCGCCTCCAGTGGCGGAGCCCGAGCGGCGACGCCGTGCACCTGCTGCGGGGCGACATGTCGGTCCAGTACGACACGGAGCAGGGGGCCTGCACGGGCTCCTCGTAGGGCAACGCGACACGCGACGCGCTCGTGGGACCCGAGAGCCGTGGCCAGGGGTGGCCATTCATCGCCCGCCCCCTGCGGCTCCGGGTCCGCGAGTTTTGCGCGGGCTGCCCCCCTTCACAGGATTGTGAGCGTGTGGGGAGCCCATGGACCGGACCCATGATGGTTCGGTAGTCCACCCGACACCAGGCCTGGTCCCGCCTGGCCCTCCCCGGGACATCGGCTCTCGGAACGTACGTCTCCTGGGGGCACCCCCATGGCCCCAACCTCTCATTGGCCCGGCCTGGCGAGAAGGCGGGCTTCCGTTGGATGAGATGAGAGGTATGTTAGGTGACCTACGATCTGGGGGGTTTTCGGTGGAAAGGATTCCCGCGCTTGCTGTCCTGTCCGCGCTCGTCGTCGCCGGGTTGCTCGCCGCGTACGCGCCTACCGCCGCGGCCGCAACCGACCCAAACGTCGGATTCGACATCTCCTACCCCCAGTGCAACGGCACCTTCCCGAGCGGGGGCGCGTTCGGGATCGCGGGAGTGAACGGCGGCCGGCTCTACAGCCCGAACCCGTGCCTGGGGACCGGCGACGGAGCGAGCGAGCTGTCCTGGGCGGGCATGAACGCCGCCCTGTACTCGAACACCGGTGACCCCGGCCCGGCGCTGTCGACGCACTGGCCCAACGGGCAGACCTCGCCGCAGGCGTGTAACACGGCGACGAACCCGGGATCGGACACGCCGCAGTGTCATTACGACTACGGATGGAACGCCGCCGCCGACAGCTACCAGGACGCGGTGAACGCGTACGTGTCCCTGGGATGGGCCCAGCCGGGAGCCACGAGGACGCCGGTCGCGAACCGGTGGTGGCTCGACGTCGAGTCCGCGAACAGCTGGACGACGACCGCGAGCCTCAACGTCGAGGCCCTGCGGGGGGAGGCCGACTACCTGGGGTCCGTCGGCGTGGCCGGCGTGGGGTTCTATGCGAGCCCCTCCAACTGGCAGTCGATCACCGGCGGAACGACGGCGTTCTCCGCGTACCCGAGCTGGGTTCCCGGCGCGGGGACGCTTGCGGACGCCCAGTCGAAGTGCGGAGGGACCGGCGCGACCGGGGGGCCCGTCGCCCTCGCCCAGTACCTGTCCGGCGGATTCGACGGTGACTATCAATGCGTCGCGCAGCCTGGACTCTCGTTCTCAGGCTCGCCGCAGACGCTCACCGCCGGGACCGCCTCCGTGCCTATCTCCGTGCAGCTGTCCCAGGCGCCGAGCGGATCGATCGCCGTCACCGTGACGTCGAACTCGACGACAGGCCTCTTCTCCACGACCGCCCAGGGTCCGTGGAGCGCCACGTTGACGTTGACCGTGCCGGCCGGAGCCAGTTCGACCGGCACGTTCTCTTACGTGGACACGAAGGCCGGGACGCCGTCGCTCGCCGCGACCGCATCGGGATACACCTCGGCTTCGCAGACCGAGACCGTCGTCGCGGGTCCCGTGGCCGCGGTCGCCGTCTCCCCCTCGACCGCGACGGTCCAGGTCGGCGGAGGGCAGGTCTTCTCGGCGATCGCGGCCGATGCGTACGGGAATCCGATCGATTCGAGCGGAGCGGCGTGGTCGACCACGGCACCGGGAACGGTTTCTCCGACCACCGGGAGCCAGACCACCTTCACGGCCGGATCGACGGTGGGAAGCGGATCGGTGACGGCCTCGGTCGGGAGCGTGTCCGGGAGCGCGTCGGTCAGCGTCGTCGCATCACAACACATGAACGTGGTGGTGACGAAGGGGAGCACCTTCAGGAGCGGGGGACGCTATCGAGTCCCGCTCACGTCGACGGCGACCAACGCCGGCAGCGGCGCGCCGATCGCGGGCGCCGGCGCGAAGCTCGAGGTCGCGTCGGGGAGCTGCTCAGGTCCGATCGTGGCCAAGGCATCGGGCAGCACCGACTCGAACGGTAGGTTCGGCTTCACGTTCAAGACGAAGACCGCAGGATCGTATTGCGCGCTCGCCACGGTGAATGCCACGGGGTACGCACCCGGGAGCGGCTTGCTCTCGTTCGCCGTCTGAGCTGAGCCCTTGATCTCGGTGCGGTGGCGCTACGGCCGATTCTGGCCATCAGACCGGGAGGCCGCGCTCCCAGACCACCATGGGGAAGCCGCCATCGTTGCGCGGCCGAAGCCGGTGGGGCAGACGACTGGATCGACGCGACCCCGACGAGAACACCCTCGGACTTCGGCAGGGGTAGCGCTCACCAGAAGCGCCGCCCTCGCGATGTCCTGCCCACCCCTGGACGGCGTCAATGCTGATCTCCGTTCTCCGAGGCGGATCCCGTCCACAGGTCGCCGGCCGTGCCCTGGGCGAGGCGTTCCTCGTACACGCTGACCTTCCAGCTGATGAGATCGAGGCACCGGTGCAGATCGCCGATCTGCGCGATCACGCGCTCCCGGTGCTGACGCAGGAGATCGAGCCGTTCCTGCTCGTTGCCGGGTCCTTGCCTGATGAGCTCGGCATAACGGCGGATTCCGGCGAGCGGCATGCCGGAGTCGCGGAGGCTGGAACAGATCCTCAACCACTCGAGGTCCTCCTCAGTGTAGACGCGGTACCCATTGACCCCGCGGCAGACCGGATGGGCGAGGATCCCTTCGCGCTCGTAGAAGCGCAGCGCGTGGACGCTCAGACCCGTTCGTTCGGCGACCTCTCCGATGCTCAAGTTGGATGCCATCTCACGCATTCGAATCCTCCGGAGGTCCCGTTTGACTTCGAGTCCACTCTAGGCTTTAGCCTCCGAAGCATGCATCGCGCGCCCGTCACGCTCATCACCGGCGGTGGCAGCGGCATCGGGGCGGCGACGGCCCGGCAACTGCTGGACCAGGGCCACCGGGTGACGATCACCGGGCGAGGCGAGGACCGCCTTCGCGCGTTCGCCGGAAACCTCGGCGAACCTGCCGCCCTGCTGACGCTGACGGGGGACGCAGCGGATTGGGACTCCGTCCGGTCGGCCGTCGAGGCCACTGTCGAGGCGTTCGGGTCGCTGAACGTCGTGGTGGCCAACGCCGGGTACACGAATTTCGACAATGTCGCCGACGGCGACCCTGCCGCCTGGCGTCACATGGTGCTGACCAACGTGCTCGGACCGGCTCTGCTGATTCGGGCCGCCCTGCCTCACCTGAAGGAGACCCGCGGCCGGATCGTCCTGGTCGGCAGCACCGCGGGCATCGTCTACTCGCCGGGCAACGTCTACGGGGCGACCAAGTGGGCGGTGACCGGCCTCGCCGAGAACACCAGACGCATGGTCACCGCCGACGGCGTCGGTGTGACCCTGATCAATCCGGGCGCCACGCTCACGAACTTCTTCGACGCCGACGGCGGCCCGCCCGACCGGGCCATGCTGACGGCCGAGCAGCTCGCCAGTTGCATCGTGTGGGCCATCAACCAGCCGAGCGGCGTCGACGTCAACACGATGACCGTCCGACCCGTCGGTTCGCCGCTCTGAATCCGCCGAGGACTGCCGGCATGCATCGGGGCTCTTGCCACGGGGTATACAGGGTCATCAGTTGACCGCCCCCGCCCGAGGGAGGTTCGATGCGTAGTCCTGCCCGCTTCTCGTGGATCGCCTCCGCTGCAGCCCTGGCCACCGCCATGGTGATCGGTGCAGCCCTCCTCGCCGGCCGGGGCGTCGGAACCGAGTTCCAGGATGGTCTCGCGCAATCCGGTGATCGTGCGGTCGTCGGCGGACCGACGGCCCACCACCCGTACGCGGCGGAGCAGTACCTGAGCCCGACAACGCCCTACGCGGGACCGACGAGGGAGATCGCGTGCGACCGCGGGTCGCGGCCGGAGAGCGTCCAGGGCAAGGCGCCGAAGGCCGACTACGCCTCCGGCAGAGCGGCGAGGGGCTACTTCTGCAACGCCCGCCTGATCTCGCACTTCGGCAGGACGGGCGGTTACCGGGTCGAGCGCTACGTCGACGCGGCGGGCCACGAGTGCGCCTACTGGGACTCGACGCTGCTCTGGCCGCACAACGTTCCAGACCAGGGGACCGAGGGGCCCGGCGTGTACGTGATGGACATGCACAACCCCGCGCACCCCGTCCACACGGACACGCTGAGGACTCCGGCCATGCAGTCGCCCCACGAGTCCCTGCGGCTCAACGTCAGGCGCGGCTTGCTCGTCGCCGACATGGGCTACCCGACCTGGAACCCGGGGTTCGTCGACGTCTACGACGTGAGGCACGACTGCCGGCACCCGGTGCTCGACTCGTCGACGCCGATGGGCGTGCTCGGACACGAGGGCGGGTTCTCCCCGGACGGCAGGACCTTCTACGTCGCCTCCCTGTACGGCCACACCCTCGGCGCCGTCGACCTGTCGAACCCGAAAGCACCAGCGTTGCTCTGGGAGACCCTCGACTACCAGCCGCACGGCGTCTCGATCAGCAACGACGGCAACCGCCTGTACATGGCCGAGGCGGCGTTCAACAACAGCAACGGCTTCACGGGCCTGACGATCCTCGACGTGAGCCAGGTGCAGCAGCGGGTTCCGAATCCGACGGTGACGCTCGTCAGCCGACTCACCTGGCCGCAGCTCAGCACGCCGCAAAACGCCACGCCGTTCACGCGGCTGGGCCACAGGTACCTGCTGGAGACGGACGAGTTCGGCTCAGGCAGCCACGTCGGCGCGGCGCGGATCATCGACATCGACAACGAACGGAAGCCGTTCGTCGTCTCGAACATGCGGCTGGCGGTCAACAAGGGGCAACAGACCGCCGACCCGGGCGACGACCAACCGTTCCAGGGCTACCAGGGGCATTACTGCTCGCTGCCCAGCCGAGTCAATCCCAACATCGTCGCGTGCAGCTTCATCATGTCCGGGTTGCGCGTCTTCGACATCCGCCGTGTGGCGCATCCGCGGGAGGTCGCCTACTTCAACAAGCCGCTCCTGCCCGGGCACGACCCCGTGTACCCGAACAAGGCGGGCGCGTTCGCGATGGCGGCCCCAGCGTACGACCAGGCGTCGCACGACATCTGGTACACCGACGGGAACAGCGGGTTCTACGTGATCCGGCTCACCACGGCCACCGGCATCACGAGATTCGCCGCCCGCGTGGTCGACCCGGGGAACTAGGGTCGCGTTGCGATAGTCTCGCCACGCCGCGATGAGGCTCGCTCCTCGAATTGCCCCGATCCGCGGGCTGATGGCCTCTACCAGGAACGTCGCGCAGTGATGCCGCGGCTCAGCGTCGCGGGCGCGGCCGACGGGTCTCGCGAGCGTGCCAGTCGAGACCCATCGCCTCGAAGCACGTCGCCGCCCGCTCGAGCAACGACTCGTCCTCGCGGGCGGCGCCGAGCGCCCGGAGCGCGAACGGCTCGACGTAGGTTCCTGGCTGCAGCCACTCGGGGGCCTCCGCCTCGATCCGTTCGCGGTCGCCGAGCGCCATGCGGGCGTCGAAGAGCGCAGACCGGGAGTCGAACGCCCACGGCTCGAGCTCCTCGGGGTCGAGGACGTCCACCAGCCGGGCGAGCTCGGCGAGATCGTCGCGCGCGAGCGCGAGCCGCAGCTGAGAGGGATGGAATGCGAAGCCGTATCCCTCCATGCCGATCGCCGCGGCCTTCTCCTCGAGTCTGCGGGCCTCGGCACCGTGCCCCCCGCGCTCGCTCGCGACCGCGCAATCGAGGAGCGCGGCGACGTTCATCGGACAAGGAGTCGCGAGATTCGCCTCGATGCACTGCTCGACGTGGGGCGCGATGCGCCCGATCTCCTCCCAGCGTCCCGTCTTCGACTCGAGGTCCACGCGGTTGCCCATCCCGTGGACCCTGTGGTGCGGTGTCAACCCCTCGCACGTCTCCTCGTGCATGGTAACGGCCCGCCTGGCGTCGGCGAGCCTGGCGGCGCCGACGTACACGTGGAAGGCGATCCACCAGACGTTGGCCCGGTGATCCGGGTCGGAGATCCCCGGGAGGAGACCGATCCGCTCCTCCATCAGGGCGCAGGCGCGCTCGTAGTCGCCGGCCCCCCATCGCCCGTTGATGAGCCCCGACAGGGCCCACGACCGGAGCTCGAGGTCCCCGATCTCCTCGGCGAGCTCGCAGGCCTCACGGGCGACGGCCTCGTCGTCGTTCCACAAGGCGCGAGACACGAGCGCCTTCGCCCGAAGGGGAGATGCATCCGGCGAGAGCTCGACCGCGAGGTCGATCCAGCTGTTGACGAGTTCCTTGGAGGGACGGCGGATCCACATCCCGGCTCGGTGCACGGTCTGGAACCCGAGCTCGGTGTAGACGACCGCGGAGGGTCCGCCGAGCTCGATCGCCTTCTCCATCGCCGCCGTGAAGGCCTGGCCGTCGTACTTGAGCGCGCTGCAGTGGCCGGTCTCATACCAGAGCTCAGCCTGGCGAGCCGGGTCGGGCTCGAGCTCCACTGCCCGGCGCAGCAGGGTCACGCCCTCGTCGATCTCGTAGCGGCCGACGGCGAGCGCCGCGGCCCGCCGCGACCAGTCGACCGCCTTCCGGCGGAGGCGCGCGGCTTCGTCCTCCCTGCCGGGCCACGCAAGGTCGACGTCCTCCGGGCGGACTGCCTCTGCGAAGTGATGGGCGAGCAGCGAAGCGTGCTCGTCATTTCCCTCTCCGCTCCGTTCGAGCCAATCGGCGAACGCAGCGTGCAGGCGTGCGCGCCTCGCTTTCGGGAGGCTGTCGTAGGCGACCTCGCGCGTGAGGGCGTGCTTGATGGCGTACTCCCTCTGCCCCACCATCGAGGAGCCCGCTCGGCGGCGGACGAAGTCGCGCTCCTCGAGCAGGGCGAGGTCCGGGGCGCCTCCGCCGACCAGCTCGTAGACAGGGCCGCTCCAGAACACCCTCCCGATCACCGCCCCGGCCTGGAGCGCCGCCTTCTCGGCGGCGGGGAGCAGATCGATGCGCGCGGCGAGCACCGCCTGGACCGTGTCGGGCACGATGAATCCCTCGGGCAGCTCGGCGCAGAACCAACTGCCGTTCCGCCGCTCCAGCACGCCACGGTCGATGAGCGTCGCGAGCAGTTCCTCGACGAAGAAGGGGTTGCCTTCGGCACGTTCCACGACGACGCCCCGAACCGCCCCCGGCAGCTCGAACCCCCCGAGGAGCTGCTCGACCATCCGGCCCGCGCCCTCCGGAGGGAGGGACTCGAGCGTGAGCAGCGACCGGTCCCTGCGCGAGCCACTCCACGCCGGGCGGCGATCGAGCAGCTCCGGGCGGGCGGTCGCCAGCAGGAGCAGGGGCCCGCGCACCTGCCCGACCATCGTCTCGAGCAGGTCGAGGAGGTCCTCCTCGGCCCAGTGCACGTCCTCGATGAGGATGACCGCCGGCCGGTCGAGCACCAGCTCGCCCACGAACTCCGCCCAGGAGTCGTGCAGCCGCTCGCGCGCGGCGAGCGGGTGGACGTCCTCGGCCAGGTCCAGCCCGAGCGTCAGGCCGAGCACTCGATGCTGGCTGAGCTTCCCGGCGACGGCCTCCGGCGGGTCGCTGTCGAGGATGCCGAGGTGCTCGCGCAGGACCTCCGCGAGCGGCCAGTACGTGGTGCCATGACCGTAGGAGAGGCAACGGCCGGTGCGCTGCAAGGGCTGGGGCTCCTGCTCGGCGAGCCAAGCCCACAGCTCGCGGATCAGCCGGGTCTTGCCCACCCCCGCATCGCCCACGATCGCGACGAGGTTCGGCTCGTCGGCGTCCGCGACCTGTCGGTAGATCGTCCTGAGCTGCCCGAGTTCCCCCTCGCGCCCCACGAAGGCGCGACGGAGTCCTGCCACGCCCCGGGGCCGCATCAGCGACAGCGCACGAACGAGCCGCCGGCAGGCGACCCCTGCGGGCTTGCCCTTCGCCTCGATCTGCGTCGGCTCCGCGAACTCGAACGCGCCGCGAACGGCCGCGACCGTCCGCTCGCCCACGAGGATCTCGCCCGGGGCGGCCGCCTGCTCGAGCCGCGCCCCCACGTTGACCGCGTCGCCCGTGACGAACGAGCTGCCCTCGCGGGGCCGGCCCACCACGACCTCGCCCGTGTTGACCCCGATGCGCAACGACAATCGATCCGCGAACATTTCGGACAGCGCATGGCGCATCCCGAGCGCCGCGTGCAGCGCGCGCTCGGGATGGTCCTCCAGCGCCGCCGGAGCGCCGAAGGCCGCCATCACCGCGTCGCCGACGAACTTCTCCACGGTGCCGCCCGCGCGTTCGATCTCGGCCGCCATCGCGTCGTAGAACCGACTGAGCGTGGCGCGTGTGCGTTCCGGGTCCTGTGAGCCGCCGAGTTCCGTTGACCCCACGAGGTCCGCGAACAGGACCGTCGCGACCTTCCGCTCCTCGGCTGGCTCGGTCGCGGGCTCGACGGGCGCCGCGCACGAGGGGCAGAACCTGGCTCCGGACGGAAGCGCGGTTCCACAATGTGCGCAGGCAGCCACCCCGAGATTCTCCCGCTATCTCGCCCGGCCCCACAACGGTGACGCTCCGCCGAGATCGTCCCGTTCTTCAGGGATCAGCCGTTGCGGTTGGCATGTCCACTGGAGGCTGTCGACGCCGACTGAAGATTTGACACCTCTCGCCGGTGGTTTCCCCTCGGTGGCTTCTTCGCGAACTTCGGCCCCCTGCTGATCGTCTTCGTGGCCGTGAGCGTCACGGTCGTCGCGCTCCTGCCGGTCACCATGCGGTTCGTGATCAGGACCTTCGGCCATCGCGTGAGCGAGCCCGAGGTCAAGTTCCTGCTCGCGGTCCTCCTCGGGCTGGGCGCCCTGGCCACCGCGGCGGGGAGCGAGGCGGTGCTGCCCGCGTACGTTGGTGGACTCGTCGTGGCGGGCTTGTTCCACACGGACCGGGTGCTGATCGATCGAATCCGGTCGACCTCCTTCGCGTTGCTGACCCCCTTCTTCTTCCTCCGGGCCGGCGTCCTCATCTCGGCACCCCGAGCTGGTGTCCGGCGCGGGGATCATCACGCTGCTGCTGGGGGTGAAAGCTGCTCACGAAGGCCGTCGGCGTCTGGCCGACCGCAAGGCTCTTCAAGGTCCCGGGGCGGGCACGGACCTACCTCACGCTGCTCATGTCGACGGGACTGACGTTCGGCTCCATCGCCGCGCTGTTCGGTCTCACCCACGGCCTGATCGGCCAGCGGCAGTACTCGGAGCTCGTGACGGTGGTCCTCCTCTCCGCGTTCATCCCGACGCTCATCGCGCAGCGGTTCTTCCAGCCGAGGGCGGTGGACGAGGAAGAGGAAGAGGCCCTGGGCGCCGAGGACGCGACCGTACTCGGCCACCGTTCGCCCTCGGACCGCTGAAGCACGGGGATCGGACGTCCGCACCGGCCCATGGGCCAGAGTTGCTGCGTGGCACTTCCCGTCTCTCGAGTTTGCGACGTCGACGCGATGAATTCGATCCCGGCGAGGGGTCGTACGTGCAGGGCATTCCGGCTGAGGAGGAGGACATGGGCAAGCTCGTGGTGACCGAGTTCGTCTCGGTCGACGGGGTGTTCGAGGACCCGGGTGGATCCGAGGACTACGAGCACGGAGGCTGGACGTTCGAGTACGACCGCGGCGACGACGGCGACAGGTTCAAGCTCGACGAGGTGATGGAGGCCGAGGTGCAGCTGCTGGGCCGGGTGACCTACGAGGGATTCGCCGCGGCCTGGCCGTCCCGCGAGGGCGCGTTGGCCGACAAGCTCAACAGCGACCGCAAGTACGTGGTCTCGACCACTCTGCGAGACCAGCCGTGGGGGAACACGACGGTGATCTCCGGAAACGTTCCGGAGGAGATCGCGAAGCTGAAGCGTGAGACCGACGGAGTCATCCTCGTCGCGGGCAGCGGGAGGCTCGTCGAGACGCTGCTCGCCAACGACCTCGTCGACGAGCTGCGGCTGATGGTCTTCCCCACGATCCTGGGACGAGGCAAGCGCCTGTTCCCGCACCAGATCGACAGACGCAAGCTGAAGCTCGTCGAGACCAGGACGGTCGGCGGCGATGGAGTTCAGATCCAGACCTACGAGCGTGCGTGAGAGGTCCGTCATCGAAGCCGAGCAGACCGGGAGAAGGGAGAGATCGATGGACGAGGTCACCTCGAACGACGGCACGACGATCGCGTTCGACAGGTATGGAGCGGGGCCGGCGATCATCCTCGTCGGTGGCGCGTTTCAGCACCGGGCGATCGATCCACAGACCAAACGGCTGGCCGAGCTGCTGGCACCGTCGTTTACCGTGTTCCACTACGACCGCCGGGGCCGGGGCGAGAGCGGCGACACGCTCCCCTACGCCATCGAGCGCGAGGTGGAGGACATCGCCGCCCTCATCGACGAAGCCGGTGGGAGCGCCCACGCGTTCGGGATGTCGTCGGGCGGGGTCCTGGTGCTCGAAGCCGCGGCGAGCGGTCTTCCCGTCACCAAGCTGGCGCTCTACGAGCCGCCATGGAACGTCGAGGAGAGCCGCCGTACGGAGATGCAGGCGTATTCGCGGCAGCTCACCACGCTGCTCGCGGAGGGTCGCCGGGGCGATGCGGCCGCGCTCGCGATGACCACGTTCGGCGCGCCTCCCGAGGCCGTCGAGGGCATGCGCCAGGCTCCCGTGTGGGCGATGTTCGAGTCGGTGGCGCCGACCCTCGCCTACGACGCAGCCGCCATGGGCGATTACTCGGTACCGATCCGACGCGCAGCGACGGTCACGGTGCCGGCGATGGTTCTCGACGGTGGCGCGAGCCCGCCGTGGCTGGGCGAGGCGGCCGACGCGGTTGCCGCCGCGCTTCCCAGCGCCCAGCGCCGCACCCTCGAAGGCCAGACGCACGACGTGTCGCCCGAGGTGCTCGCGCCAGCGCTGCACGAGTTCTTCGCCGCCTGAGAGTTCCGGCCTGGGGCCGGCGCCGCGCCGGTCTCTTGAACAGCTTGAACCGCGACTTCGTCCATCAGGTTGATGATCGCTGCGTTATGAGTCATGACGGTCACATCTTCGACCCGAGCTGGATCTTCTCCTCCCGTGTCCACGGGCCCTTGTGCCAACGTGGGAAGACCCAGCGGAACAGGCTGAGGCCAGGGCGCTTGCACCAGCAGTCCGAGTCGCATTCGCAGACCATGACTCCCCGGCGCTCCATGAGCCGGGAACCGATCCCCAGCACGACGTAACCGATGACCGTGGCCAGGATGGTTCGTTTGAGCACGATGACCCGCCTCCGCTCCGCCCCGGACCTCGACGCTGCCCTTGTGATTATCGCCGGCCGCCGCTCCGCGGGGCCGAACCGTCAAGGCATGGCCCGAACGTAGCGGCTGGGGGCGGTCGAGGCACGCCTGAGCGGAATCGGCTTGATAGCGCCAATATCCGACGACTCTCCACCCAGGTCGGGCGTCTACGGAGGACTGAAACGCATCCGCCGCCTGCGTCCTCAGGGCCGGTGGACGCGAACAACGGCCACCCTTGGGGGGGTGGCCGTTGTCGGGTAGATGAGATCGCGGGTAGTCGTCGAACCTCAGCTCGCCTTGAGCCCATCGCGGAAATCGATCGCCTGGAGCTCGACCCGGACCGCGTCCATAACGGGAACCACGGGTCGCGCCTCGAAGGTGAAGGCGGGCAGCATCGAGCAGAACTCGTGGACAGTCAACGGATCGTCGCAGTCCACCAACATGTACCCGCCCCAATCGCCGACGCGGATGACGAACTCCCCGACCCTGAAATTGTCGGGCGCCTTCCACTGGGTGAACACCTCGAGGATCCGCTTCTGTGCGTTCTCGTACTCGATGGGCGAACCCTGCGAGCGTTCGTCCCAGGTGAGCATGTACTTCATCCCGCCCCCCCTCGTTGTCGTCGAATGCAAGTCGTCTGGGGCGCCGCCCGCATCGACGACGTGCTAGGCGTCGTACTGACCGGCGATCTCCCCCGCCTGGGGCTTGCCGACGTGCCCGGCCGCGTGCAGGATCGCCGGGACCTCCGGGTCGGAGACGAAGCTCTGCCAGCCCTCTCCATCCCAGTCGAAGAGCACCCAGACCCTGTTCTCCTCGTTCGGATCGCGGTAGACGGTCGAACCCTTGGATCCGTGCTGCTGCCGTTTCTCGGCGCCCCTGGTCGAGAACACCTCCAGGAAGCGGTCCACGTCCTCGACCTTCGTCGTTGCCAGGATCATCGCTCTGCTCCTTTGTTGTCTCGTCAGTCCGGTTCTTTCGAACTCCTTCTCCCTTCCAGCTCGGTGGCGGGGTGTAGCATCGAACTCGATCACCTTCCCTCGCATCGGGAGGTCTCCCTATTTCGGGTCCGTCTCTGCGCCTTGGTGAAATGGCCGCGACCTTCGCACTCGCGCAGGACAATGCCTTCGGCCAGCCGCTCGAGTCCCAGCTGCGGTCGTGCCTCCTCGCCATGTCGATCTGCTACGAAGCCGGCTTTGAGGGCGAAGTCCGCGATGTCGCCTATTGGGTCGCGTTGCTCCGGTACATGGGGTGCACGGCCCACGCGCACGAAGTCGCCGCGGTCTTCGGCGACGACATCGCCCTGCTCGCCGAGACGCTGGTGCTCGACACGGCGGATCCGGCCGAGGTCTTCCACGCGATGGTGGCGTTCGCGACTGCCGACCGCGACCCGAAGGAGTACGAGCAGATCAAACGGTCGCTCCAGGAAGGCGCCCAGGCGTGGGCGATCCATAACTTCACGACCGGCTGCGAGGCAGCCGACATACTGGTCCGTCGGCTCGGCTTCGGGCCCGACGTTCGGGGAGCCTTGCGCTTCACCTACGAGCGGTGGAACGGGCACGGCTACCCCACGGGGGCGAAGGGCGACGAAATCCCCCTCCCGATGCGCGTCGTCCACCTCAGTCACGACATGGAGGCCATCGGCCGCCGATCCTCACCGGCCCAGGCGATCGATGCCGCACGAGATCGTCGCGACCGGACATACGACCCAGAGCTCGCCGACCTGTTCGTGGCGAACGGAAGCGACTGGTTCGACGAGCTCGCCAAAGTCGAGCCCTGGGACGCCGTACTCGACCTCGAGCCGGAACCCCGCCGCATGCTGGAGGGCGCCGAGCTCGAGGAGGCTCTCATGGTGGCGGCCGACTTCATCGACCTGAAATCGCCGTTCCGGGCAGGCCACAGCCGTCGATGCGCACAGCTCGCGGCCGACGCCGCCGGACTGCTCGGATCCTCCGTCGACCAGATCACGACACTTCGGAGAGCTGCGTTGGTGCACGAGCTGGGCACGACCGCGATCCCGAACTCGATCCAGGACAAGCCCGGTGCGCTCACCCGTGCAGAGCTCGATCGCGTCGAGCTTCACCCGATGCTCGCCGAACAGATGCTTCGCCGCTCACCCGGCTTCGCCGCGCTGAACTCGGTTGCGGCTGCGCACCACGAGAAGTCCGATGGGTCCGGGTACCACAAGGGACTGCGAGCTGATGCCATCGAGCGGGGTGCCGGCATCCTGGCCGCCGTGGACGTCTACGTGGGACTCACTACCGAGCGCGCCGATCGCCCCGCATTCTCCGACGAGCATGCCGCAGCTGACCTCCGCCGGCTCGCCTCGGAAGGAGTGCTCGAGCGCCGCGCGGTCGATGCCGTGTTGCAGGCTGCCGGTCAGGGCGAGTCGGCAACGCCGGCGTCCCCTCGGGCTCAGCACCCCGGAGGACTCAGCGGTCGTGAGGTCGAGGTCCTGAACCTCGCGGCGATGGGGCTGACGATGAAGGAGATCGGCGAACGCCTCTTCATCTCGCCGAAGACCGTCGACCACCACATCCAGCACGTGTACACGAAGATCGGGGTGTCGACCCGAGCCGCTGCCGCCCTGTGGGCGATGCAGAACGACGTCGTTCGCTAATCCCTGGGACGACCGAGTTCGAAAGACGCTTCTGGCGGCGCTTCTATTTCATACGCGGATACAGCTTGCGTAAGGCGCGAACAGTTCAATCAATCGATGGGGTGGACCTGAGGGGATTCGAACCCCTGACCTCTTGCCTGCCGAGCAAGCGCTCTACCAACTGAGCTACAGGCCCTCGAAATATGTGGTTCTAGCTGCAGAAACGCTCTGTGCCCGCTCCGCGACTTAGACGTACAGCGCTTGTACGACGCATGAATTCCTCGCCAGCCAACCGCACGAGGAAGCGCTCTATGGAGACGAAGCCAGGCAAGCACCGAGCTGCAGCCATGCCCCTGAGTGTAGGGGACCTCGGACCGTTGGTCACGTCGTTCGTCCGGCACCTCCGGGCTGCGAACAAGTCGGAGCAGACCGTGACTGCCTACCGCTACGCGGCCCATGGACTGGCGGCGTTCCTGGCCGATCGTGGGATGCCGGTCCGAGCCGACCTGATCCGGCGGGAGCACGTCGAGGCGTACATCCAGGACCTGCTCGACACCCGCTCCCCCGCCACCGCGAACCAGCGGTACCGGAGCCTCCAGCAGTTCTTCCGCTGGCTCGTGGAGGAGGGCGAGATCCGGGACAACCCGATGGCGCACATGCGCCCGCCGATGATTCCCGAGGCCCCGGTCCCGGTCGTCAACGAGGAGGGCCTGCGGGCGCTCTTGGCAACTTGTGACGGGTCTCTGGAGGGACGACGCGACGAGGCCATCCTGAGGGTGTTCATCGACACAGGCGCCCGACTCGCGGAGGTGACGGGCCTGCGTCTCGACTCCGAGGACGGAGGGGACGTGGATCTCGACGGCGGGGTCCTCCGAGTCATGGGAAAGGGCCGCCGGCAACGGCTCCTTGGCCATCGGAGCGAAGACCACCAAGGCGGTCGACCGGTACCTGCGGAAGCGCGTGCAGAGCCCCTACAGCGACCTGCCCTGGTTGTGGCTCGGCAAAAAGGGCCGCATGACCGATTCGGGGATCAGGCAGATGGTGTGGCGTCGCTCAACCGACGCCGGCCTGCCTCGCATCCATCCTCACCAGCTTCGTCATACCTTCGCGCATGACTGGCTGGCGCAGGGCGGCTCCGAGGGTGATCTGATGCGTCTGACCGGCTGGAAGTCCCGGGCCATGGTTCAGCGCTACGCGGCAAGCACTGCGGAGCAGCGCGCCCTGGCGGCCCACCGCCGGCTGTCACCTGGCGACCGGGTGTGAATCCGACCCGACCTCTTCCATGTCAGAGAGGATTGGCCCGGACCTGCTACGTGCGGCCATTCCCCGGAAACTGGCTGTGAGCTGCTGGTTTCATGCTTGTCGCCGTTCGTCGTTTCGCAACGCTGCGCAGCCCTTCACGGGACCGAGATGGGACGCGGACGGGACCAGTCCACCACCCGGGGCTGACACGTGCGCCAGCATTTAGCGGCTCGCTCCCACTCTTGCCTTCCCAGGGTCGCCTCCAAGAGTTTCGCGGCGCGCTTGGAGAGAAGCGCCCGGAGAGCACGCCGGTGACAGACACCACGGCCGTCAAGCGCGCGGTCGAGCGCGTCACCTCAAGCGAGTCCGGCGAGATGCGGATCACGCGTCCAGGCGGCACCGTTGAGGTCAAGACCGGCAACAAGGCTGCGGCGCAGGGGATCGACGTGTCGGTCGATCCACCGATCGCGCCCGTCAAGCAGAAGTCGACCATGACCTGCTGGGCCGCCGCCGGGACGATGATGGCTTCATGGAAGGCCAGCGCCTCGATGCCGCCGGAATCGGTGCTCGACGGCCTCGGCGGCTCGTGGCGGGCGAAATACGACGCCGATCAAGGCCTGACGACGACAGAGTTGCATGCCTTTGCAGAGGCGCTCGGGTTGCGGCAGGAGGGACCCGCGAGCTACAGCGTCGAAGGGCTGGCGCGCCTGGTCAAGCAGTACGGCCCGCTCTGGGTGATCTCTGACGACAGCTTCGAAGGCAACAAGATCGTCCACGCGCGGATCGTGACGGCCGTGAAGGGAGACGGCTCAATCGACGGCACGACCGTCATCCTCGTCGACCCGGTTCCGGGTGCGTTCGTCACGGAGGCGTTCACGAGGTTCGCAAAGCGGCTGGAAGCCACCGACGTCGTCAACTTCGGCGTCGGCATCTACCACTGGTAGCGGGGTCCGGGCTTAGCCGCCGCCTGCGACCCCGGTCAGCCAGCGTCGGATGATGGCGCTGTCCGGCGTGCAGTGGCCGACGACCTGAGATCATCGAAGCCGCGCTCGGTTTGGTCGCACTTCGGCGTGGACAGCTGCAGCCCACGAGAATGTTCGAGCTGGCATCTCGCGACGAACCCGCACACATGGAGCGCGAGGAGCGGCATCAGATTCGCTTCGCCTTCATTCTGCCATACGCGTATTCCCACGCCCGCTGGGGTGCAGCCGGGAGGTCCTTCTCGGCTTCTTCCCAATCCTGTTGGAGCTTGTCTTGAGACCCCTTAACATCCTGCCCGTTGGCCTCATCCTCGGCCAACGCCTCCGCTCGGCGTTGGAGGCCGTTGAGTCTCGCCGACGCCTCATGCCATTTGGCCGATTTCTTGTCGTAGTCGAGGGTCTTCTGTATCACGGCGAGGGCCGCCGCGGCTCCGCTCAATATGCCGGCAACGATCCGCAGCGCGACACTCCCTGACTTGTCCGCGCTGGCGAAGACCGAAAGTGATGCGATGCCAGACGCAAGCGCGGTCGCGATCACGAGAATGTTGGACAGCCGGGCGGAATCCGTCGCTGCTTTGTCGTAGGCGATACACCGAAGGTTCAAGCCCGCCGCCCACCTCGCCAGGAGTTCGGTGCCGGGTCCCTTCGGCGGAGCGGCCGCAGTATTGCGCCCTCTCGGCATATGACATCCCCTCCCCTAGAGCCTCAGACTCGGATGAATCTCATTCAAAAGCAATCCCCCAATTGGGGGACATACGATCCTCCTCGTGCCTCAATCTTCGAACGGAGGTTCGACCCACTGTTGCCACGGTGAAGCGTTCATCAGTATCGGTCCCAGCGAAGGATTGACCTCAGGCGGCGACGGGTCGTGGGCGGTCACGGCGATCGCTCGTTCTACCTGGGTCGTCGCCGCCTGGAGAGCACCTTGGCCGATGAAGCCGGGAAAATGCCGCGAAGATGAACTTGCGGCGAGTGCGTAGGAGCACGAAAACCCTCGGCGACTGACAACTTAGTCGCGAACTCGGCCTGAATTCGCCGCGGCGAGCAGCGCCCACCTGTCAGGTTGCAGTTCTTCCAGCTCGCATCCGTATCGATGTTGTGCTATCGGACCGGGGGTGCCGTCGCATCAGCTCAGCATGGCAGGTACTCACTAACCGAGCGGGGCAAGCAACGTCTTCTTCCCCTCGAACGCAAAGAGGAGCAGGTCCACCATGCGGAACGTCGTGTTGTTCGGACCGAGCGTCGGCCGCCAGGCCGAGTCGCGGACGATGGAGAATTGGCCTCCTTGCATGGCCCGGTGGAACGTCTCGGCCACGATGCGGGCGCCGACGCCCCGCAGCTTGCCCTGACCTGTCTCCGACTCCCGCAGGATGTAGAACCACAGCGGTGTCTTCTGGACCAGCGCGGTCCGCTGAGTCTGCGTGAGCCCGCCGAGATTGGCACCGTTGTTGCCATCACGGATCTGGGCGTTCGTCAGCTTGGTCAGGGCCACCCCCTTGCTCGTCAGGAAGGTGGCCATCTGCTGTCCCGTCGCCAGGTTCACCATCTTCGCGCGGGTCAGATTGCGGAACGCCAGGTTGTCCTCCGCCGCGGGGAAGCCCGGGAGGCTCCTCAGTGGCGTCGACAGTCGGGTGTCGATACGCATCGCCCGGTTGAACTTCGCCTCCGGGACGGCGAGGTCCGCGCGTCCCGCTTCCGAGAAGTCGTAGAGCCGCCGAAAGTCCGCGATCCAGTTGCTCGGGAGCCGCAGCCCGCCCAGGAGGTCGCCGCTCAGCCCGGAGAAGGTGAACAAGAAGTCGAGGGTGCCGGCGCCGTTGTCGAAGATCCTGTTCCAGTTGTAGGCGGGGCGCACCAGGGAGTGCCCCAGCCGGTACGCGGCGACGGAGAACTCGATCGGCATGGTGGGGACGTCGGTGGGGGTCGCCCCGACCTCGAAGGCCTTCCGACCCTTGCCGAACACGTCGTTGAGCACGCCGGCCGTGCAGATGCGCGGAAGGAGGTCGTGCCGGAGCATCCACTGGTAGTGCTTCGTGACGAGCTTCCGGGCCTGGTCGAACCGTTGGCCGGCGCGCACCGAGGCGGGGAGCGTATCGACGACTCGATTGTGGAATCGGATGAAGGCGAGATGCGTCTGGGCGACCGCCAGGTTCTCGTCGTTCCTCGGCTCCGGGATAATCGCCGTGCGCTTGGCCGCGTTCGTCGCTCCCGCACCCCGAGGAAGATCGAACCCGTCCTTGGCGGGGATCCCGTCGGCCGCATCCGTCTTCCCCATCTTCAGGTGGAGCCCGTCGGCCTCGTAGAACTTGGCGGACCCGGGATCGGTAGGTCCCGCCCCGTACAGGGAATCGAGATCAAGGCTCGGCGAGCGCGCCTGGAGCAGGTCGGCCGGGGAAACGTTGTGGCCCAGCATGACGTTCGTCTTGTCGAAGGTCAGGTCGTGGTCGACGAACTGGCCCAGGTAGGTGAAGCCGGCGGGAATCTGTGAGAGGCCGCCGCCACCCACGGCCATCGCGTTCGCGAGGTTGGTTCGATTGGAGTCACTGAGCTGGCGCCCCATGCCGTTCGGCCCCATGCGCGAGAACCGGAAGGGCGGCGTGGCTGCGGTATCGGCCGCCACCAGCGAAACGCGACCCCCGACGCTCTCCCCGAGCAGCCCCTCCCCGATGACGAAGTAGGTCTCGGACCCGTGTCGCTCCATGGCGCCCTTCCCTCCCCTGTTCCTCGAATGGCTCAGCTCATGCTCTGAAGGTGCAGACCGACGGCGAGGATGTTGATCCGATCCGACGTGTTTCCGACGTTGACCCGAAGTGAGAGGGTGACCGCTCCCTTGGCTGGGTCGATGGACGTCCCGGCGCTGTTGACGCATCGAGGACCTGGGTCGGTGTGATCGGTCCCGTCATCCAGCATCACGAGCTGGGTGTTCGGCGGGTGCTGCGTCTGGGAGAGACGGATCTGGCTTATGAACGTCCTCGTGTTCGAAAGCTCGTAGCAGATCCGGACGCCCGTGATCAGGTAATCGGGAAGCGTGTGGACGGCCATCGTCACGACCTTGTTCCCGCCGCCCTGCGCAATGTCACCCGTCGTCGAGGAGCTGACGATCAGGCCGTGGGACTGGATCGCGTTATGCGAGGTCGTCACGCTGAGGTCTCCAGGGCGCAGTTCGAGGTGGTTCAGCCACGTCGCGGGGCCGCGAGGACTGGTCGTCCGTTCCGCCATGCTGGCACTCCTCTCCGGGCGGCTGACTCTTTCCCCAGTGCCGTCGGGTGGTTCTTTACCGAAGCCGACGCCCCTCCGTCCATCAGCCAATCGACTGACAACGGATGAGGAACCATCGGCAACCCCCCGCGATTCCCCGATATCTCGCGACCCTCCTGCCTCCGATGGCATTGCTGGAGGCAGGAGCTGGGCCCTCCACGCCGGTGAGGGACTAGTTCACTGCAAACCAAGCCAGCCTTGTGTCCGAGGCAACAGGCTTGTTCAGCCACACGGTGAACGTCGAGGCGGGCGGGTGGGGGACCACCGCCCGGATCCACACGCCCGGCCGGTTCTGAAGGAGGACCGCGAGGATCAGGGTCTCCGGGCGAATCTCAACCCCGCTCGCCACAACTGAAGCGGTGCCGGCAGTGACGGTGACCGTCCCGCTCCGGCTGAAGAGCGCTCTGCCGGTGACATTGAGGCCGACTCCTCCGGGGACTTCGTGTTCGGCCGAGACCCCGAAGCCGTCCAGCGCACTCGCGATCCCTCGCACACCAACGCCGTCCGCGGCGCCGCCCCGAACTCCCTCTCCCGTGCCTGAGTGGCCCTGTACGCCGATCCCGTCGGAGAAGCTGGCGTCGGCATGTCGCGCCTCCCCCATCACTCCCCGGGCGGACCCGACGCCATGCAATCCCGTGTCGGCGTAGGACCCGAGCGGCCCGGTGATCTCCAAGGAATGCGACTCGAGGCCGGGAACGCCATTCCCCCGGAGGCGCATCGCGACGCCGGGTATCCCTGAGTTCACTACTTCGGTCGGGGAGGTCTCCTCGTTCCCCATCCCGAGGAGCATCGAGTCACCGTTGTCCGCGTCGGCCGAAGGGGATCGGCGAACCGAGTCGACAGCGAGCGCGGCGACTCCGCCGGCACCGGCGATGAGGACCGCCCTGCGGGTCGTTCTCCTCTCATTGTGTCGTGCAGTGGCCATGGCAACTCCTCCTCGCTACGAAGCGGTGAACACCGTCACGTCCTCATTCGGCTCGTTGCAGCCGTTGGTGGTGGGGTCGTTGTTTGGGTCACCGGAATAGTTGGCCACCCACCGGTAAGCTCCCGGGGCGGTGACTTGCACCGTGCCGGTGTACTGCCCGTTGCCGTTGACGTTCTTGTTGTCCGATCCCACCCGGGGGCCGGCGCACGTCGCGTCGTTCGGGCCGAACAGCTCGAAGGTGATGGAGCCGATGGGGTTGAGCGCTCCCGACAGGGTGGCGTGGTCGGTGAGGTCGTTGCCCGGGGGGTTGCCGGCGAAGACCACGTCGTCCCCGGCGTCAGTGGTGACGTCCGGGTTGGGTCCCTCCACGAAGATGGTCTCGCCAGTGTCCCCGCAGTGCGTGGAGGACAGCAGCATTCCCCCTGTGAGCCGGTCGAACAGGTCGGCCGTCCAGTGGAAGGTTCCGGCCGAATTCAGGGTGAAGTTGTTGGAGGCCATCGAGCCGTTGCCGGTGACCTCCTTGCGGGGCCCGGAGTACAGGTCAGCGCCCGAGCACGTGCTGTCACCGGGGCCGAACAGGTGGAACTGGACGAAGGTGACCTGGCCGAGGGCCGCCCCGTGGATGAACGCGGTGTCGTGGGTGAACTCGCCGTCGGTGGTGGCCGAGGTGTGGTCGAGGAACGGGAAGCCCACGCAGTTGGCCCCCTGGCGGGGGTTGAACCGGTTCGTGGACACCGAGTTGTCGTGGTTGCCGTTCACGGCGATCTGCCCGGTGTTGCCGGCCAGCACGTGCTGGAACAGACCCGAGTTGCGGGTCCCCCCGCCGTGGACGTCGTAGAAGATCACGCACACCTTGGAGATGTCCTCGCGGGAGGAGAAGGTGT
>JBJMLO010000014.1:0-4017 GCA_045805265.1 Actinomycetota bacterium | reverse complement strand
CGTTGGTACGCCCTGGCGGCCTGAAACGCCGGACGGACCGTGGCCACGTGCTCCTTCAGGATGCTGATGCCACCGGTGTAGCCCCGGGGCCGGAGGCGGTCGAGGATGACCGTGGCCGGGACCTCGGGGTCGAGGTCGAGCATCTCGGCGACGTCGTCTTTGAACGGATCGAGCATGGAGCCTGCCGGGCGCCGCTCGTAGCGCGGTGGATCCTTCAGCTGCAGGAGTCTGATGACCGTGGGGGCGGCTGATGCCCAGGCGTTTGGCGATCGCCGACTTGCTCAGGTGCTCACGGTCATGAAGACGATGGACCTCCGCCCACTCGTGCACGTCGTACACCCCTTCCTCCTCCCGTCGGTCAACGACGGGAGCGTCGGTCGAGAACTCCTCCCGGTGTGGGAGGTGTCAAGGTTTCGACTGGCGAGAGGTGTCAATTCTTCAGGCGGCGTCGACAGATCATGATCCGGAAGCCCGTTGCTACGCGAGGTTCCAGTCGATCTCGCCGCGCCGCGATGACTTCAGCAGCTTATTCGCCTTCCTGAACGGCTGGCTCCCGACGAAGGGTGGGCTATCACCACAAGCGCCCACGGCTAGTCCTGAGATGACCGCGATCGGCCGCTGCTTGTCACCCGCTCACGCGCTTCAGGATCCTGTCCGGGAAACCGGGTGGGGTTCAACTCCCCCTCGCCCACCCCTTCTGACCTGCGAGCCTTTGGGCTCGGGCGCAATCGCAGCCTCGACCCGGCCCTTGCGTCGGAGGTTCGTTCAAGCCTGCCGCCGCGATGACCACCCCCCCGATCATCTCGACGATGATCGCCAGGGTGAGGACGGCGGCCACGTGCGACCTGACCTCGGCCCGAGCCCGCATCCATACGCACCCCATGGCGCCCTGTCCTCAACCTCCGACGACCCGAATCCGCCCATTCCTCGCCACGGCCGGCTCTCGACCATGCCCGGGGTTGTCCCGTGCCCCTCGGGAAAGCGGAAAGGATGCCACCACGGACCCTCGAGTGGTGCCGCCTTCCAGACCGGTCCACGTGGCGTCACTCGTCAGCCGACGGGCGCGGCCTCGAGCGGGTGTCGTTCATGAGGTCTCGCACGGTTGGCATTCGGCCTCGTGGAGAAACCCACCCTCCGGCCAAGACCAGGAAGAGTTCGGCGGTCATGAGCGCGTCGTCGAACGCGTGGTGGGTCCGCTCCACCGGAACGCCCAACCGCCGGCACGCGGCTTCGAGGTCGAGTCCGCGCCCGGAGACGGGCTCGCCCTCCCGGCGGAGACGCACGAATGCCAGGTCGCGGACATCGATGGTCCGCCGGCGCCACCGCCGCTCGGCTCCGCCGAGGATCCGGTGGAGGAATGCGATCTCAATGGTCGCGGCCCACGCAAGGAGGAACCGCCCCGAGAGCGCGTCGCCCAGCACCCCGCTGACCTCGCGCAGCGCCGGGGCGGCCCCGAGGTCCACTGGCCGGAGCTCGTGGATCCGAACGGACTCCTCGCTGATCGGCCGCTCGGGGGCAACCAGCCGGTAGTCGGCGCCCCGCAGGTCGACCCCGCCGGCCGTCACGGGGACCACCCCCCACGACACGACGCTGTCCGTGGCGAGGTCGAGGCCGGTAGTCTCGAAATCGAGGCTGGCGAACTCCACCTCGGTCCATCCGCGGCGCCACGCGTTCCTCGGGGGCGCCGGAGGGAGCCGCCGCGCCGATCCGCTCATTGGCGGCGGACGCCGAGCTCGGCGGAGAGGGCCCGCTGAGCGCTCGCGATGATCCGGAACGCCTCCTTCAGCTCCCGCCGCGTGAGCTCCCCGAGGGTCGCGGGGTCCACGAAATCGTCCGGAGCCTCCCTGGCGCGATACGCGCGGACGTGCTCATCGAGCCGGATCTCCCACAGTAGGCGGAAGCCTTCGGCCAGTCCCGTGTGGGTGTCCTCGTCGATCCGCCCGGTGGCCGCCGCCGCGGAGAGCCGGGCCAGGGTGGTCCTGGCCGAGCTGCCGATCCCAACCGCCCAGGCCCGGGCCAGCTCCCCGATGATGACGAGGCCGCCCTGCTTGATCGCGAGCCGGCCGGCATGCTCGCCCTTGCCGACCACGACGAGGTCTCGAAAGAAGCCGGTCGGCGGCCGCAGGTCGAGCGCGCGACGCGAAAGGTGCCGGAGGAAGACCGGGTGATCCCTCGCGCCCCGGATGACGCCGTCGAGTGGGCCCTCCACGTCCAGCGTTCCGGTGATGCGACGGTAGTCGAACGCGATCGAGGACAGGATGCTGCCCTGGGTCCCCGGGTCCACGACCCAGCCGCGATAGGCGGCGACCCAGCCGGCGAGGGTCCGGCGCATGGCCGGGTTCGCGGCCATGACGTCCCCCTCGCACCGCGCGATGCCCGCGCGCTCGAGGCCGTCCGTCACCCGCTCCCCGACCTCGGCGAACCACCGCGCGGTCTCGGCGGGGTCCGACCCCTCGTCCTCGAAGGCGATGGCGTGGTCCTGGTCGGTGCGAAGGGCCTGTTCCCGTCGGGCCTGGCTCCCCATCGCCAGCCACGCCCACCGCGCCGGGGCATCGCCGAGTACCTCGACCGCCAGCTCGATCAGCCGGACGGTCATGGCGTCCGTGATCAGTGCCACGCCGTGCCCCACGTCCACCGGGTCGGCGCTCGCATCGACGAGCGCAGCCACCATGTCGGGGACCTGCCGTCCGGCCGCGGCCACCTCGTCGGGGGTCGCGGCCCTCGAGATCCGGCTCTTCAGCGCGAACGGCGACTGCCGCTCCAGGCCCACCAGGTCGGTGTCGGTGACGACGCCGACCAGCCTCCCGCCCTCGCCGACCACGGGGAAGTGGTGAAAGCCGCCGTCCAGCATCGCCAGCAGGACCTCGCCTGCCGTCGCAGAGTCGGGGACCACCGAGGCCGGGTACGTCATGGCCTCCGCCACGGGGGTCTCGGCGCTCCGGCCCTCGGCCAGGATCCTCGTCCGCAGATCGCGGTCGGTGAGGATGCCGACGCCCTCGGGCCTGACGACGAGGAGCGAGGAGACGCGCTCCCGGGCCATCAGGGCCGCGGCCTCCCGGACGGGGACGTGCTCGTCGCAAGTGAGGGGGGCCCGGCGGATCAGTGTTCCGACCCGGACCAGCCGGCGGTCCACCGGCTCCGAGCTCTCGCGCCGGACCAGCCTGCGACGGAGGCTCGCGTACGAGAACGCGAGCCCGGCAGGCGTGATGAAGGTCTCCCGTGTGGTCTCGGGGTCGATCAGGTAACAGAGAGCGTGTCGTCATGAGTCCGGATCGTCGCGGTGGGCGCGAGACCGGTGAGGAGCGACAGGTCCCCGAACACCTCGCCTTCGCCGAGGAGGTCGAGGAGCCGGCCGTCGTCGAGCACCTCCACTTCGCCGCGCCGCACGAGGTACAGGGCGCGGGCCGGCTCGCCGCCCTGCTGGAGGATGGCGGTCCCGGCCGGGAAGAACTCGATGCGAACGCCCCGGGCGGCCCGCTCCAGGGCAGCCGGCTCGAGCGTGTCGAACGGGGGCACCCGGGCCAGGAACGCGGCGACGTCCACTGGGCGAAGCCTACGCCGGGACCCCTTCCCAGACCGCCTCGGTTCGGCAGAGCCGATCCTCGACGCCGCGCCCGGGCGGGAGCCGGCGGAACCGGGGGGATCGCCAGCCGGGCGCGCCCCGCAGATCCGTCGTCCGATGACCAGGCGAATCCGATCGGTTCCCGGCGGATATGACGGTTTGCGGCGGGGCCGTAAGCAGAGAACCTAGGATGCGAACACATGTGCGACTCCTCACCGTTGTGTGGGTAGCTGGACTGTGATCCCGCCGAGGCAGAGGTGAATGACAGCGGCGAGGGCGTCCACGGAGTGGTAGCCGTAGCCGCGCCGTTGGATGAGGCGGATCCTGGCATTCACGCCTTCGAGGCGGCTGTTCGACAGGCCGAGCTCGACGGCGGCGACGATGCCTTCGAAGTTGCGACGGATCTGGCGTGCGAGGTTCACGAACGCGGGGATGCGGCTGCGGGTCGCTGAGGT
>JBJMLO010000013.1:0-634136 GCA_045805265.1 Actinomycetota bacterium | reverse complement strand
GTGCCACCGGTACATGGGCACCGAGCTGTTGACGAAGGCTCGTATGACGATGCTCGAGACCACCGAACCGAGAGAGGAGGTGATCGGGGAGCTGGTAGCGGCCGGATGAGGACCACGAGGCTCGGATCTCCCGGGCCCCTCACCCCGGGGTCCGTTCGATCGAGGCTCTACGGGCCTCTCAGCCAGCCGTTTTCAGCGAAAGGCATGAGAGATGACGCGGTGGTCTCTTACACCACGTTGACGGACGCGGCCGTCTTGTGTCGAGGGCGTCGATGCGGGCGCTCAGGGTCGCACCGAGGTTGTCGATGCGGGATCCCAGGTAGAAGAACGATCCGCCCAGGTCGCCGCGAGCAGCCCGATCGCGGTCCACGCTACGGCTGTCATCCCGAACCGAATGTAGCACCCGGCACCGACACGGCCCGTGGTGGCGTCGGGCGCGATACCCATCCAGCGAGCGAGCTCGCTTCCGACTCGAGCCCCGCGCATCGGCATGCAATCCGGCTACCCGCAGTTCACCCTTCGTTCGGCCGCGATGCACACGTTGAACTCCGAACCCCCATCTGCCGAGTCGGACTGGGTTCCTCCGTCCAGCAGGTCGTTCCCCGGGCCGCCCATGAGCGCGTCGCCCTCGTTTCCGCCGTGGAGCATGTCGTCCCCGGTTCCGCCCGTCACGTGATCGTCGCCGTCGTCGCCATACACGACGTCGTTCCCAGGGCCGCCGTCCACCCGGTCGTTGCCGTAACCCGCCAGGATCACGTCGTTGCCCGAGCTCCCGGAGAGGACGTCGGTGGAGTGGCCGGCGCTGAGGACGTCGTTGCCCGTGCCCCCGTCCAGCGTGTCGGGCATGTTGTCCACGTGGCGCACGATCGCGAGCTCGTCGCTCCCCGGACCGCCGTGCAGCGCGTCGGACCCTGCCTCCCCGAACAGGCCGTCGTCCCCGGAACCGCCGTAGAGGTGATCGTTCCCGGGGCCCCCCAGGAGGCTGTCGTCGCCGGGACCGCCACAGACGAGGTCGTTGCCGCCGGCGCCGTCGATCAGGTCGTTGCCCCCGAGTCCGGCGATCACGTCCGCCCCCGGCGTGCCCCGAAGGACGTCATGTCCGGGTGTCCCGATGACCGTTGCCCGCTTCCCGAAACAGGTGGGGGGCACGGGTGGGCCGGGGCCCCCGACGTCGGCAGAGCAGCCCGCGCGCCGGTCGACGGCGAGACAGAGGTCGGTCCCGGGGCCGCCGGTCCCGCGATCCACCCCACGGCCCCCGTCCAGGATGTCGTTCCCCAGGCCACCCACGAACACGTCGGAACCGTCGCTTCCGTACATGCGGTCTCCGCCTCCGTCGCCGGAGAGGACGTCCTGGTCGGCGTCGCCGTACAAGACGTCGCCGCCTGGGCCCCCCGACAAGCGGTCGTTCCCCTCCCACCCGTCGAGTGCGTCGTCCCCCGGGCCACCCACCAGGAGATCCGCACCGGGGCCGCCCGACAGCACGTCGTTCCCCGGGCCCCCGAACTGCCGGTCCTGCCCGGCGTCGCCGCCGCCGCCGGTGATGAGGTCGTTTCCGGTATCTCCGTACTCGGTGTCGTTGCCGTACCGGCCGAAGACGCCGTCGTTGCCGGGCCCGCCCGAGAGGACGTCGTTCCCCGTGTCGCCCGACAGGAAGTCGTAGCCCGCCCCGCCGCACATGCGGTCGGTGCCGTCGAGGCCGTTGACCACGTCGTTGCCTCCGACGCCGGCGATGACGTCGGGCCCGTTCGTGCCGACGAGGCGGTCGTTCCCCGGCGTCCCGACGATGGTCGCCGGGCGGCCGAGGCACCTCGGAGTGGTCGAGGCGGCCGCGGGCATGGCCGTCGCGAGGTGTCCGACGCCGATGAGAAGCACCGCGAGCCACGAGGCGACAACGGTATGTGCCCCGGTTGACAACGTCGCCCTCCGCGCGGCTCGCATTCGCCTCTCCTCTCCTCACGGGCGCGGGGTTTCCGCGCCTTCGGCGAGAACCGTCGAGGCGAAATGCCGAAGCGGAACCAGGGGTTTCCCTGGAGATCAGGGGGGTGAGAAGCAACTCCTGCCCCTTCGACAGGTTTTGACGCGGACCGCCTGGAGGCCGTTGCGGTCCTCGGATCCTTCTCGGATGGCCGAGCGCGGGGTACCCTGCTCGGCGCATGGTGGCGGCGAGCGTCTACATGATCGTGTTCCGGGCCTTCCACATCCTGGCCGGCGTGGCCTGGGTGGGAGGACTGACGCTCCTGGCCCTGTACCTGCAGCCCAGCGCGAAGGCCATCGGCCCTGCCGCCGGCCCGTTCATGCAGGAGCTCGTGACGAAGCGCCGGCTGCCGAATTACCTCCTGGGTATGGGCGCCGTGACCATCGTCGCCGGGGGATTCGTGTACTGGCACGACTGGGATGCCTTCGGGAGCCTCGGCGACTTCGTGGGGACGGCATTCGGCACCGCCCTGACGGTGGGCGCCGTGATCTCAGTGATCGCGTGGGTGATCGGGCTGGTGGCGGTGAAGCCGGCGACGATGCGGGCCATGGCGCTCGCGGGGCAGCTGGCGTCCGCAGGGGCTCCGCCGACCCCGGAGCAGATGGCGGAGGTCCAGGCGGCGCAGCACCGTGCCCGGCGGCTCACCATCCTGGTGCTCGTGCTGCTCGTGATCGCCGTCGTGGCGATGGCGACCGCACGCTACTGGTAGGCCGGGGGGTACCGGGCCGTCGGAGGGACCCGTATACTCGACTGCGGTGACCGCGCTAGGCGGGGAGCTAGCGGTGCCCTGAACCCGCAATCCGCTCTAGCGGGGCTGAATACCGTCCGAGGCCCGGAGGGTCCGTGGCCGCCCCGGGTACGGGGCGTCGATGGCTGGGTCCTGCGCGACGCCAACTTGCGAAATCCGTCAGGTCCGGAAGGAAGCAGCGGTAAGCAGGCGCTGGCGGGTGCCGCAGGGATGCCTGGCCGGAGCCGCCGGCCCGGTGAGCGCCCGAGTTCTCTGTGCGGTCGACGACGGTTGCGCGGTCACCCCTATTCGACGTGCGAGATCCCTTCCCCGGGAAGGCCGAGGCCGTGGCCGACGAGAAGCAGTACCAGTCGCTGTACCGGAAGTACCGCCCGCAGACCCCCGACGAGGTCCGCGGCCAGGAGCACGTCGTCCGCGCGCTGGTGGGCGCGGTGCGCGAGGGGCGCATGGCCCACGCCTACCTGTTCTGCGGGCCGCGGGGGACGGGGAAGACCTCGACCGCCAGGATCCTGGCCAAGATGGTCAACTGCGAGCGAGGCCCGACCGCCGAGCCGTGCGGGAAGTGCGAGCAGTGCCTGCGCATCGCGGCGGGCTCGCACCTGGACGTGGTCGAGATCGACGCGGCCTCCCACGGCGGCGTGGACGACGCCCGGGAGCTGCGGGAGCGCGCGCCGACCGCGCCGGCCATGGGCCGGGAGAAGATCTACATCCTCGACGAGGCCCAGCGGCTGTCACGCGAGGCGTTCGACGCGCTGCTGAAGCTGTTCGAGGAGCCGCCGGACGGGGTCCGGTTCGTGCTGTGCACCACCGAGCCGCACAAGATGCCGGCCACGATCGTCGGCCGGTGCCAGCGGTTCGACTTCCGCCGGATCGGGGGCGACGTCCTGGCCGCGCACCTCATGTCGGTGGCGGCGAGCGAGGGTGTGCAGCTCGACGAGGCCGCGGCCCACGCCATCGCCCGGCTGTCCGAGGGGTCGGCGCGGGACGCGTTGTCGCTGCTCGACCAGGCGACGGTGCTGGGCGGCAAGGAGATCGGCGAGGACGTCCTGGAGCAGCTCCTGGGATCGTCGCGCCAGGACGTCCAGTACGCCATCGCCGACGCGGTGGCCGTGGGCGACACGAGCGGCGTGTTCGAGCAGGTCCACGCGCTGGTCCAGGAGGGCCACGACGTCCGCCACGTGACCAGCGAGTGCCTGCAGCACTTCCGGAACCTGCTCCTGGCGAACACCGCGCCCGGCCAGGCCGACCTCGTGGACGTGACGCCCGACGAGTACGAGCGGGTCCGGGCTCAGGCGGCGAAGTTCACGCCGGCGGAGCTGTCGCGGGCCATCGGGCTCCTGCTGGCGGCGCAGACCGACATGCGGTGGACGACCTCGCCCCGGCTGACGCTGGAGCTGGCGCTGGTCCGGGCCACCATGCCGGACACCGACCCTACCCCCGAGGCGCTGATCGCCCGGCTGGAGCGCCTGGAGCGGCTCGCCGGGGTGCACGACGGCGCGCCTCCGGCAGTCCCCGAGCGCCGCGTCGAGATCCCCGAGGCCGCCGAACCCGCCCCCGCGACGGCGGATCAGGAGCGAGCCTCGGTTCCAGCCCCGGATTCACCGAAGGTCCGGGCAAAGACCGAGGTGAAGGAGGAGCCGGTTGTGCCCGCCGCGGGCGTGACGGACGCGTCCGACCGGGTCGCGCCGGTTCCAGAGGCCCGCATGCCGGCTGCCGCGACCGGAACCGGCCCGGCGGTCGACGTCGACATGCTGCGGCGGTCGTGGTCGGACGTGCTCGAGCGGGTGAAGGCCGTGCTGAAGGCGGTGCTCGAGTCCGCCACGCCGGTCGCGTACGACGGCACGACGCTCGAGCTCGCGTTCCCGCCGACCCGTACGTTCGGCGTGGCCAAGGTGGAGGAACGCGAGGGCGAGCTCCGCGCGGCGCTGCAGGAGGTGTTCGGCATCTCGCCGCGGATCAGGTGCGTCGTGCGGGAGGCGGTGGCAGGCCCCGCCGCGCTGGAGGTCGTCGAGGAGTCGCCGCCGCTGTCCGAGGAGGCCGTGCTGGCCCGCCTGAAGTCGGAGTTCGACGCCACCGAGGCGCCCGAGCCCGAGGGCTGGTCGTGAGCGTGCCCGGCGGGGGTGCCTGAGCCGTGTACGAGGGACCGATCCAGGACCTCATCGACGAGCTGGCCCGGCTCCCCGGCATCGGGCCGAAGTCGGCGCAACGCCTGGCGTTCCACCTGGTGAAGGCGCCGGCCGACGAGGCCCGGCGGCTGTCGGAGGTCATCCAGCGGGCCAAGGACCTGATGCGGTTCTGCGACGAGTGCGGCAACGTCTCCGAGGGCGAGTTGTGCCGGATCTGTCGCGACGCCGGCCGCGACGTGACCACGATCTGCGTCGTCGAGGAACCCAAGGACGTCGCCGCGATCGAGAAGGCCGGCGTGATCAAGGGCCGGTACCACGTGCTGGGCGGCGCGATCAGCCCGCTCGACGGCATCGGCCCCGAGGACCTCCGGGTGCAGGAGCTCCTCGACCGGGTCCAGCGCGACAGCGTCGTCGAGGTCATCCTGGCCACGAACCCCAACCTCGAGGGCAATGCCACGGCGATGTACGTGGCCGCGCTGCTGAAGCCCGCCGGCATCCGGGTGACCCGGCTGGCCAGCGGCCTCCCGGTCGGCGGCGATCTCGAGTACGCCGACGAGATCACCCTGGGCCAAGCTCTCGAAGGCCGCCGCGAGATGTGAAGCCCTGCCCGGCCCCGGCCGGGCCCCCGGAGTCGGCGGGCCCTGAGCTGGGCTTTAAGCCCAGGGCCCGACACCAGGCGAACGCCGCGTAAGCCTCCGGCGACATCGACCACTCGATCCAGGCTCGGCGCATCGCCTCTAGGTCACTCGTTGTCGCCAGTCCGTTCGCGGTCGCCGAGCGCGCGTACCACCCGTGGTTGCATTCATCCGCCGGCTCCAACCCGAACGACCCCGTACTCCACGCAGGCGACCCCGAGGACCACTCCCGCCTTGAGGGTTCGACGCATTTCGGCGAGGCCATCGAGCGGCCGGTCGAGCGTCTCGAGCACCGAGTGACACAGGCATGCGTCGAACTGGTCAGAAGGGAAGTCGAGCGCGTACACGCTGCCGGGCCGGAACTCGACGTTCTCGATGCGGTGCCGCGACGCGTACTCACGTGCGTCTTCGAATCGCTCACTGGAGGGATCGACGCCGACGACGTGACGGGCCCGCTCGGCCATGACGACCGTGATGGTCCCCTCCCCGCACCCCACGTCGAGGACGAGGAAATCCTTGCGCAGGAGCGGCAGCAGGAAGTCGGCGTGGTTGTCCGCGCTCCTCACTCGCATCGACTCGCCGAAGCTCTTCATCAGCACCATCCTGGCGAGGAATTGCGACCGGAACGCGGGTCCACCATCATCGAGCGTATGACCTCGTCTCGCGTGCGCAAGCTCCGCCGACGCGCCCGGCGTTCCCAGGTCAGGCGTATTCCACTCGGGCTCGTGGCGCTGGTGCTGGCGACGATGCTCTGCCTGGTGCTTGCGGCGCCGAAGCGAGTACCCGTGGCGAGTGGTGGCTGCCCGGACCCGCCCCCACCGCCTTCGGGGATCTTCGGGTTCGTCGATTGGCAGGTCGCCTACCCCTGCGACTCTCTCACGAGTCCGATCGTCGAGACGCCCGCGCCCACGCCGGAGCAGCTCCCGGTCCTGCCTGCTGGCGTGCTGCTCTTCGGGATGACGGCGGGGGGTGCCCTGGTCATCGCAGCACGCCCACGACTCCGCGGATCTGTCTCCTGACTCCTCAGGTCGCCGGGGACGGCGCCGGTGAGTCGGCCCCTTTCTCGAGTTCCACCTGCATCGCCTTCGCGTGCTTGAGGACGCCGGCCGAGGCGGCCGCGCCGAGGAGGATCAGCGAGCCGCCGACCAGCAGGCCGAACTGGTTGCCGTCGAGTGTGATCAGGAAGTGGACGCGGCCGATCGCGTGGGCCAGGGCGCCGATGCCGAGCGCGCCGGCGCCCAAGCCGACGCGGAACAGCATCTGGACGCCGCCCATGATGCGGCCCCGGATGCGGTCCTCGGTGACCCGCTGGGTCATGGACAGCGCCACCATGATCGCGACAGAGAACGCCATGCCGAAGGCCACCGAGATCGCGAACGCGAGCCACAGGTACGGCAGCAGCGCCATCACCACGAGGATGCCGCCGCACGCGGTCACGGCTACCAGGAACACCCACCGCTCGCCGCGTTCCCGGACCAGGAGCCGGACGACGCCGAGCCCCATCGCCATTCCCAGCCCCCACAGGGCCGCGAGCCATCCGAAGTCGATGTCGGTCCCGTGCAGGGTCGTGTGGATGTACGCGATGCCGACGGCGACCAGCACGCCGCCGCCGAACATCGACACGACCAGCCCGGCGGCGAGCGACCGCAGGATCGGCGTGTTCCACAGGTAGTGGAACGCCTCCGCCAGCCCCTTGAACGCCGGCTGGTCCGCCGGCCGGGTCCCGCGCGGGATCCGGCTGATGCGCACCACCATCGCGGCGGAGAACAGGAACGTCGCCGAGTCGAAGAGGAACGCGGTCGCGGTGGGGTGCGACCGCAGCGCGTTGCCGAACGGCACCCACGACGGGATGTGCGAAGCGGCCAGCCGCAGTCCGCCGAAGGCCCCCGCCGCCAGCGGGATCGAGCCGAACGACGACGCCAGGATCAACCCGTTGGCCAATGGGAGCTGATCCTCGTTGTCCACGAGCAGCGGCACACTGGCGTCGCGCGCCGGGAGGAACACCAGCGAAACACACTCGTGGGCGAAGGCGATCGCGTAGACGCCGACGATCGGGACGAACGGCACGAGCACGATGAGCGCGGCCCGGGTCAGGTCGCACGTCACCATCACCAGCCGCCGGTCCAGCCGGTCGGCCAGGATGCCGCCCACCGGCGCGGCGAAGACCGGCGGGACCAGCCGCAGGATGAGCACGATCGCGACCGCCGTCTGGTTCCTCGTGAGGTCGAACGCCAGCGCGATGAACGCGAGCGTCGCCACCCAGTCGCCCAGACCCGACACCGCCTGCCCGGCGAACAGCCGCCGAAAGCCCCGAACCCGGAACAGGGTGCGGAGGCCCCCTTGGCCGTCGTTCGCCATCGGTGAACAATCCTACGGGCGCACATGCGAAGCCCCGGCGGGGGCGGGCGTAGGCCCAGGGAGGAATCGACGTGGTGGCGGTGGTGACGGACAGCGCGGCGAACGTGCCGGCGGACCTGGCGCGCGAGCTGGGGATCACCGTGGTGCCGCTGCAGATCCGGTTCGGCGACGAGACCTATCGTGACGGCGAGGACATGGACGGCGCGAGGTTCTACGAGCGGCTGCGCGCCGGCGACCTCGCCACGACCGCGGCGCCGTCGGTGGGGGACTGGCTGGACGGGTTCGAGCGAGCCGGCGCCGGCGACGTGGTGTGCGTCACGCTGGCCGCCCAGCTGTCCGCGACGCATCACGAGGCCCGCCTGGCCGCCGAGCGGTTCGACGGCCGTGTCGAGGTCGTCGACTCCGGCAGCGCGAGCATGGGCGAGGGGTTCGTGGCGATCGAGTCGGCCCGGGTCGCGGCGGAGGGCCTCGACCGGGCGGTCGAGCGGGCCCGGGAGATGGCCGGGCGGGTCCGGCTCCTCGGCGCGATCGAGTCGTTCGAGCACCTCCGGCGCTCCGGCCGGGTGAGGAAGCTGCAGGCCTACGCCGCGACCGCGCTGTCGATCCGGCCGGTGTTCCGCCTGGTCGCCGGCGAGATCGATGCGGTGGGCCGCCCCAGGACCCGGTCCAGGGCCCTGGCCATGGTGGCCGACGAAGCCGTGCGGACGGCCGGCGGGTCGAGGCTGCATGTCGCGGCGCTCCACGCGGACGCGGCCGACGACGCCGCGATGCTCCTGGAACTCGTGCGGAACCGAGCCGAGATCGTCGAGGAGTACCTCGTGGAATCCACCCCGGCGATCGGGGCCAACGCGGGCCCCGGCCTCGTCGGGCTGGCGTTCCACCCCGATTGAGCACGATCTCTTTCAGCTCGGGGATTGGCTGATCGGGGAAATGCCTCAGCGCGGCGCTCCCTAGACTTCCCGTGAAATGGGGCGCCGTCGCTGGGGATGGGTCGGGGCCGGATATCTCGCCGGGACGATCCAGTTCGCCTACGTCGTCGCGCGGGTGCGGGACGCCCAGCGTGTCATGGCTGCCGCGTCGGGTGATGCGTCCGAGCGAGACGCCCACGTCCTGCTGGCCGCCCACGCGGGCTCAGGGGCGGCGGCCGCGGCGATCATCGGCGATCTGGCGAAGGCGGCGCTGGTCGCGATAGCCGCCGACCGGTCCGGTCTGGAGCCGGCATGGAAGGCGGCCACCGGCGTCGCCGTCGTGGCCGGGCACGCGTTCCCGTTCTACGCGCGGCCGTTCGCGGCGCGGGGCATCACCGCGGCGTCCGGCGTGACGCTGGTGTTCCTCCCCTGGCCGATGGTCGTCGCGGGCTCGATCCTGCTGGCGGGCAAGGCTCTCGGACACACCGGCCCGGCCAGCACGCTCGGCTTCGCCGCTGTCCCCGTGGTGGCGGCGCTCCAGGGCAAGCCCCGTGCGTTGGTGGCCATGGGCGGGGCGGTGTTCGGGCTGATCCTGGCCCGCCGCATGGTCGGCATCCGTGCGGTCGCTGCCCGCGACGGCTGGCCACAGGCGCTCCTCCGCCGACTGCTGTTCGACGCCGACCGCCCGACCGAGCTCGTCCCCTCGGCCACCCACGTCGCGTGAGACCGCGGCTACTCGCCGGTGAGCCCGTCCACCGACTCCCGGAGGAGATCGGCATGGCCGTTGTGGCGCGCGTACTCCTCGATCATGTGAACCAGGATCCATCGCAGGCTGGGGGCCCGACCGTCCGGCCAGGTTCGCCGGGCCAGACGGTCCAGGCCGCCATCGTCCAGCGCCTCCGCGACCAGGGAGCGGGAGCGGGCCACGGCGTCACGCCAGAGCGCCAAGAGCTGCTCGGGTGAGTCCTCGGCGGCCGACCGCCAGTCCCAGTCGGGCTCGGCGTCCCAGTCCACCGTGTTCCACGGGGGTTGCCGGTCCCGCCCGTGCAGCATCCAGGAGAACCAGTCGTCCTCATCCATTGCCAGATGCTTGAGCAACCCGCCCAGCGTCATCGCCGAGGCGCCGAGGGTCGCCCTCAGGCCTTCCTCGCCCAGTCCTCCGCACTTCCAGGCCAGGGTCGCGCGGTGGTACTCCAGGTAGCCCACGAGGGTGGCGGTCTCGTCGTCCGCAAGGGGAGGGTGCGGACGGCCGTGCTCGTCCAGGGTGTCCATGGACGGTGAATCTACCGGCGGTGGCACCACGGCGTGGGCGGCGCATGCGGTCCCGGCGCGGAAAACAGGCCGGACGTGGCTGTTACGCTCTTGCCTCCGGCCCCGGGAGGCGCTGTCGCGTGCCGGTCATCGTGCAGAAGTACGGCGGGACGTCCGTCGGTGACGCCGGGCGCATCCGGGCCGTCGCCGAGCGGGTGGCCCGGGCCCGGGAGGGCGGCTACGACGTCGTCGTGGTGGTCTCGGCGATGGGGGATTCCACCGACGACCTCATGCGCATGGCGCACGACATCGCTCCGGTCCCCAATCCCCGCGAGCTCGACATGCTCCTCACGGCGGGAGAGCGCATCGCGATGTCGCTCCTGGCCATCGCCATCAACGAGCGCGGGCACCGGGCGGCCTCCTACACAGGCTCGCAGGCGGGGATCATCACCGACACCCGGCACGGGAACGCGAAGATCATCGACGTCCGGCCGGGCAGGATCCTCCAGGCGGTCGAGCAGGGGAACATCGTGATCGTCGCCGGGTTCCAGGGCGTGTCGGCGACCGCCGACGTCACCACACTGGGGCGGGGCGGCTCGGACACGACCGCGGTCGCGCTGGCGGCGGCGCTGGGCGCCGAGTTCTGCGAGATCTACACGGACGTGCAGGGCGTCTTCACGGCCGACCCCCGCGTCGAGCCGGCCGCCCGGAAGCTCCACGCCGTCTCGTTCGAGGAGATGCTCGAGCTGGCCGCGTCGGGCGCGAAGGTTCTCCAGAGCAGGGCCGTCGAGTACGCTCGGCGGAACAACGTGCTGCTCCACGTGCGGTCGTCGTTCTCGGGCGAGGACGGCACGTGGGTGACGGAGGAAGACGAGCGCATGGAACAGGCCCTGATCAGCGGCGTGGCGAGCGACGACGGCGAGGCGAAGGTGACGCTGGTGGACGTCCCCGACCGTCCCGGCGTGGCCGCGACGATCTTCCGCGCGGTGGCCGACGAGGGTGTGAACATCGACATGATCGTGCAGAACGTCTCCCACCAGGGGCGCACCGACGTCTCGTTCACGGCGCCGAAGGTGGACCTCCCCCGACTGAAGTCCGTCATGGATCGCGTGACCCAGGAGGTCGGTTCGATCGGCTTCGAGATGGACGACGGCGTCGCCAAGGTCTCGCTGGTCGGCGCCGGCATGAAGAGCCACCCCGGCGTGGCCGCGGACATGTTCGCGGCGCTCGCCGAGGAAGGCATCAACATCGAGATGATCTCGACGTCCTCGATCCGGGTGTCGTGCGTGGTCCGCGCCGCCGATGCCGACCGGGCGGTGCGTGCCATCCACGCGAAGTTCGACCTGGCCCACGAAGTGGTCGCCCGGGAGGAGCACTAGATGCGCGTCGCGGTGGTCGGCGCGACCGGCGCGGTCGGCCGGGAGATGACCCGAACGCTCGAGCAGCGGGCGTTCCCGGTGGACGAGTTCGTGCCGCTCGCGTCGTCGCGCTCCGCCGGCTCGCGCGTGCGGTTCCGGGACGACGAGGTCACGGTCGGCGAGGCGTCCGTCGACACCCTGCGCGGGTGCGACCTGGCGCTGCTGTCGGCCGGGGCGGCGGTGTCCCTGGCGCTCTGCCGAGACGCCGCGGCCGCAGGCGTGGTGTGCGTGGACAACTCCAGCGCGTGGCGCATGGCCCCGGACGTTCCGCTGGTCGTCCCCGAGGTCAACGCCCACGCCCTGGCCGGGCACCACGGGATCGTGGCCAACCCCAACTGCACCGTGATTGCGGCGTTGATGGCGATCGGCCCCCTGCACCGGGAGTTCGGGCTGACCGGCCTCGTGCTGTCGTCGTACCAATCGGTGTCGGGGAGCGGGATGAAGGGCATCCGGGAACTGGCCGAGCAGGTCGGGAAGTTGGGCGCCGACGTGGAGTCGCTCGCGTCACCCGACCATGATGCGTTGCCGGCCGGCGACGTCTTCGGCCGCACGATCGCGTTCAACGTCCTTGCGCTGCAGGGGGGAATGGACGAGGAGGACTGGACCGGCGAGGAGCGCAAGCTGCTGAACGAGGCCCGGAAGATCCTCGACCTGCCCGACCTCGAGGTCCAGGCGACCGTGGTCCGCGTCCCGGTCGTGACCGGGCACTCGGTGTCGATCTACGCGACGTTCGGACGGTCCGTGACGCCGGACGAGGCCCGCGAGGTGCTGGGGCGCTCGCCCGGCGTGCGGCTGGTCGACGACCCGCACCGCGGCGAGTACCCCACGCCACTCGACGCCGCGGGCATCGACGACGTGCTGGTGGGCCGGGTCCGCCGGGCGGCCGGCCGGGACGACGGCCTGCTGCTGTTCGCGTGCGGGGACAACCTCCGCAAGGGCGCGGCGCTCAACTCCGTGCAGATCGCGGAGGCCCTGTTCCCCGGGAGCTGACGCCCGTGGAGCTGCGCTCCCGGCGCCTGGTCGGATCGACGATCCCACCGGGAGCCGTCGACCCCGTGCCCACCGAGGTCGAGGTGCGGTGGGACCCGCTCACCGGTCACTCGTCGCGGATCCTGACAGCGCCCGCCCCGCTGATCCCGCCGCAGGACTTCGACCTCGCGGCCGTGGCCGAGGAGACCCGCGAGGGGTGCCCGTTCTGCGGGGATCGGGTCGAGGAGCTGACGCCCCGCCTCCCGCCGGACGGGTGGCCCGAGGGGCGCATCCGCCGGGGCCAGGCGGTGCTGTTCCCGAACATCCTCACGTACGCGCAGCACGCCGCGGTCTCGGTGTACTCGCCACGGGAACACTTCCTGCCGCTCGACCGGATGACCCCCCGCCTGGTCGCTGACAACCTGTGGACGCAGGTGACGTTCGTCCGATCGGCGAGCGAGCGCCTGCCGGAGCCCGCGTGGGGGTCGGTGAACGCCAATCACATGCTGCCGTCCGGGAGCTCGCTGTTCCATCCCCACCTGCAGGGCGGCGTGGACCCGGTGCCCACCACCATGCAGGCGCACCTGGCCCACGGAGCCGACGGGCGGTTCGAGGAGTACCTCGAGGCGGAACGGCGGGCCGGTCCGCGATACCTGGGTTCCACCGGCCGGGTCGAGTGGCTGGCTTCATTCGCACCCATCGCCCCGGCCGAGCTCCGCGCGCTGGTTCCGGGGGCCTGCGCGCCCGGCGACCTCGACGACGACGCGGTCGAGGAGCTCGGGGCGGGCATCGCGACCGCGCTCGGGCTCTACGCGGAGCTCGGCCTGCAGAGCTTCAACATGGCGCTGTACGGTGCGCCCCGCGGCGCCGCCGGGTACTGGCTCAACCTGCGGATGGCCTGCCGGTCGAACCTCCGCCCGCTGTACCGCTCCGACGCCACCTACTTCGAGCGGCTGCACTGGGAGGGGGCGGTGGACCTGACCCCCGAGCACCTCGCCGACCGGGCGGGAGACCGGTTCCGCCGGTGAGGCGGGCCTGGAGCGCGGCTACCAGAACGCCCGCTTGATCGGCACGGTCGAGAGCGTGTTCGAGCCCTTCCGCCCGACGAGCGCCGTCCACACCGCCTTCGTCCGGTCGATGGTCCCGGCTACCAGGCGGTTGTCGTCGCACGTCATGCTGATCCGCTGGCCGGCGATCAGCCCGCTCTGCCCTCCGATGAAGAAGCACAGGGCGTCGTCGTCGGCGAGGACGACCGCCCAGTTGCCGGGGGTGCCCGGTGGCTGGTTCCCGCCCGTCGGCAGGGGCTGCGTGAGGTTGATGAACAGGACCGCGTGGGAGAACGGCGAGTCCAGGCACGCCACCGAGGTCGGGATCTTGCCGGGGAGGTTCTGGAAGCAGGGGTCGTGGATCAGGTTGTCGCCCTTGGCGAAGCATTTCCACGCGTCCGGCCGGTCATCCTCGCCCGAGCCGCTGAAGCAGGATCCGGGGGCGGTCCGATTCACCTGGAACGGCAGCTGGAGCTCTCCGCCCGCGTCGAACGGGTGGAGCTTGGTGACGGTCGTCTCCGTGAGCGCGGGCGGTCCCGACGAGGCCGAGGTCGAGGGCGCCTCCGTGGAGGGAGCGACGGTCGTCGGGTTGGACGTCGGCTGGGGGTGACCCCCGCCTCCACTGAGCGCGAAGATCGTCCCGCCGGCCAGGGCCACCACGAGGCCGATGATGCCGCCGACCATCCACGGTCGCAGGCCGCGTCGGGGAGTCGGGGCGAACGCGGCGGGCGTCCCGGCCCCGGCGCCGGCCGGCACGCTGGGCCCCGCCGGGGGCGGGGACGGTGGCGCGGGGCGGCCGGGCATCGTCGGCGGCGGCGGGGTGAAAGGCGCGACGCCCCCCACGACCCGGCGGGCAGCGTCGACCAGCTCACGGCAGGTGGCGAAGCGGTCCTCCGGCCGCTTGGACATTCCCTGCCGGACCACGTCGTCCAGCCCTGCGGGGAGCGAGGGCCGGACCGTCGACGGGGCAGGCGGCGGATCCGTGACGTGGGCGACGAGCGTCGCGGTCTCGACGTCGTGCGGAAACGGCACCCGGCCGGTCAGGCACTCGAACAGCACGGCCGCGAGGGCGTACTCGTCGGTGCGTCCGGTCACCGGGCCCCCCTGCACCTGCTCGGGCGCGGCGTAGTGGGGGGTCCCGACGAAGTACCCAGCCCTCGTCAGGACCCGCTCGCTGCCGGGGTGGGTGGGATCACCTCCCACGACATCGGCCGCGTCGCCGGTCAGCTTCCCCAGCCCGAAGTCCGACAGGAACACCCGGTCCGGAAGCTCCAGGAGGATGTTGCTGGGCTTCACGTCCCGGTGGACCAGCCCCCGAGCGTGGGCCTCGTCGAGCGCGCTCGCCACCCTCCCCAGGACGCTCACGGTGCGGCCCGGCTCGAGCGCCCCCTCGCGGGCCAGGAGCTGAGCCAGGTCCTCGCCGTTCACCAGCCGCATGGCCAGGAACAGCACGCCGTCGGCCTCGCCGGCGTCGTACACCGGCAGGATGTTCGCGTGATCGAGCGAGGCCGCCAACCGGGCCTCCCGCAGGAACCGCTCCCGGAACTCGAGGTCCGTGGCCAGGTCGGGCGGCAGGACCTTCAGCGCGACGCGGCGGCGGAGCGTGACGTGCTCCGCTACGTACACGATGCCCTGCCCGCCCCGCCCGAGGGGGGCCTCGACGCGATAGTCGCGGAGCAGGGTTCCGGGGGAGAGGGTGGAGGACACGTCGCCCGATTCTCTCAGCGGCGTCAGGGCTTCGGCCTGGGCGGCCAGTTCGTCCCCTGGCCGGACAGGGGCTTGGAGAAGGACTTCGCGGCGTCCTCCAGCCTCTCCCGCAGGTAGAACGCGTGGGCCCGGTCGCGCCAGTTCGCCGACTCCAGTGACAGGGACCAGCACCCGCGTCGGCGCGCCAGCTCCTCGCACCGGGCCAGGAGCGCGGCCCCGGCGCCGCGGCTGCGTCCGCCCTCGGTGACGACGAGGTCCGGGATCCAGGCCTGGGGCCCGGTGAAGTTCAGCCGGGTCCGGTACTCAAGGTCGACGAACCCCACGACGCGGCCGCCCTCCTCCGCCACGAGCGCCTCCGTGTCGTCCCGGGCCAGGTACCGGAGGAACACCTGCCGGGCTGGTTCCTCGTCGGGCCCGCCGAGGACGTCCGGGCGGCCGAGCTCCGCGAGCAGCGCCGCGACCGCGGGCCAGTCGTCCTCGGTCGCGGGCCGGACCTCGGGCATCAGAAGAAGTCCGGACTCCAGGGAGGAGACCCGGCGAACAGCCGGCCCAGGACCGGGAGCGCCGGGTCGTCGGGGGCGGCGGCGCCCAGGCGCACGAGGTCGGCGGGAGAGAGGTGGCCGGTGAACAGCGCGCTGAGGAGCCCGACCGGGATCGGGCGGCCGGCGGCCCCGTCGGCCCGGGACACGGCGACCTTGCCGCCGTTCGCCTCGATGCGGAACGGGCCGGCGTTCTCCGGGAACACGGGGTCGTCGACGGCGATCACGCACTTACCGTCGATCTCGGCGTAGCCGCGGGCCTCCAGCGCGCCGGGAACGTCGAGGAACCGAGTCATCCACGGGAACTCGAACGTCCGCTCCACCGACCGCGACTCGGCGACGAGGAGGGCCAGTGGTTCGTTCGGCGGGCCGGCCCAGCTCAGCTTGTCCCCGATGCTGTGGAAGCCGCCGAAGTAGCCGAACAGCGCGGCCGCCGCCCGGCGAGTGCGGGCGACGAAGTGCGTGCACGAGGGGTCGATGCCGAACCCTGGGCGGTCGGCCCGCTGGTAGCACGCGTAGCCCTCGAGGTCGTCCTCGCCGTGCGCCAGCACCACCTGGGGGACGACGTCCGGCTCGGTCAGCCGGAGCACCCGGAACCGCCACCACATGTCGTCGGCGAACCAGACGGGCCCGTTGTGGCCCGGCGCCCACGTGCGGAAGCAGGCCCGCATGTCCTCCAGTCGGGAGTCGTCGCCCAGCGTCTGGAGCTCGATGCCGTCGCCGCCGGTCCGCGGCAGGGCCCGCAGGGGGGACGAGAACCGCGTGAACATTCCGGCCACCTCGTAGCCGAGCTTGCGGTAGACGGCGACGGTGGCGGGGTACAGCGAGCTGACGAGGTCGCCGGCCTCGCGGCACCGCCGGAGCAGCTCGATCACCAGGGCGCCGCCGGTGCCCCTGCCCCGGGTGTCCGGCATCGCGGCGACGCCGGCGATGCCCGCGCAGGGCACCTCCCGGCCGCCGAAGTACTGCTGCAGGGGATGGGACAGCGAGGTCGCCACCAGGCGGTCGCCGTGGTAGGCACAGAGGTACCGGTCCAGGTCGATGTGGGGGCCGACCCGGTTCCGCCAGGCGGGCGGGGTGCCGAAGGCCGCCTGCTGCACGTCCAGGACGCGCTCGCGGTCCTCCTCCGTCGGGACCCGGAACTCGACGGTCACGGCCGAACCTCGCATGCGCACGGGAGGGCGCCGCACCGGGGGCAGCCGTTCGCGTACCGGGCCGCCGCGCGCTCTAGGTCGACGTCGAGGAGGTTGGCCAGGGACCCCAGCCAGGCGAGCACGTCGGACATCTCGTGCTCCAGCCCGGCGGCGTCCCGGTTCCGCATGGCCCGCGCCACCTCCCCGACCTCCTCGACCATCCACCGGAACACACCATCCGGCCCCCGAGCCGCATCACGGTCGAGGTAGGTCCGGCGCAGCACGTCCTGGAACTCGGCGATCCGCATCAGCCGGCGAGTGTACCGGCCCACCCTTGCCTCACTCTCGCGCGCTCCCTACAGTGATGCCACTCACCTTTCCGGCCGGGCGGGTTCCGGCAAGCCTTCCCCAATCGGATGAGGGATGGTGACGTCATCGGAATGGATCGTCGGCGCAGGGCACACGTGGCGGCCCTCAGCGGGGGCGCAATGCTCTTCGCGTCGCTGGTCGCCCTTCCCTGGGCCCTCGCCAAGGCGCAGGGGCCCGGGGTGCATGGCACGGAGTTCGTCGACGTCGTGCCGAGCGAAGAGCTGAGGGGTACCCAAGCGGTCATGGTCTCGGGGACCGGGTTTCCCGGGGGCGCCTCGCTGGCGGTGACCGAGTGCCTACGCGTCGCGACAGGGCAGGACGACTGCGACCTGTCGACCCTTGACCTCGGTGTGACGGCTCGAGCCGACGGCGCGTTCGGCCCGGTCAGGTTCGTCGTGCACCCGGCCATCCGAGTCGGGAGCCGGACGGGGTCCGTCCGGTGCGGCGCGGATGGGTGTTCCATCGGGGTCGGGACCCTGGACGCGACCTACGGGGGGAGCCATTGCGTGGGGTTCGGCGGCGACTGCAAGCCCCCACCACCGCAGACGACAACGCCTTCGTCACTCCCATCGCCGCAGGGCTCGAGTCCGTCATCCCAGGGGTCGACCGCCGCGGCGAGCGGAGCCGGAGGTGGGGGGTCGAACGGCGCGCTGATCGGCGGTATTGTCGTTGGGGCCGTCGTGGTCGTCGCGCTCGTCACCCTGGCGCTCGTCCGGAGACGATCCGGGGGCTGAGCGTCGGACAGTCCGTTTGCTCCGCACTTCCCGGCTCGCGTGACGCTCGCGGGCGTCATCTCGACCGCCCGGAGCCGCAATGGGTGCGGAATCGAGCGTTCGGCCGTTCGGCCCGATTTGCGCGCCCGACTGTTGAACGGGCAGTATCTACCGTGTGGTAGAGAGCGACGGGGGGGTCGAGCCCTCCGCCGAAGCGCCGGGTGAGGGCGACAGCGGGTCGGCGATCCGGGATGGATTGGCTGGCAAGCGCGTCCTGCTGACGGGCGTCACCGGGTTCCTGGGACAGGCGTTGTTCGAGCGGCTGCTGGCCGACTTCCCGCAGACGCGGTTGGTGCTGGTGGTGCGATCGCAGCCGGGCACGACCGCCCGGGAACGCGCCGAGGAGCTCCTGCAACGGCCGTTGTTCAACGCGGCGCGCGCGCGGCTCGGGGGGGAGGCGCTGGCCGCCGGGTTCGAGGAGCGGGTCGAGGTCCTGGAGGGCGACGTCGTCGGCGAGCTCCCGGCCCTGCCAGCCGACGTCGACGTCGTGTACCACTGCGCCGCGTCGGTCGCGTTCGATCCGCCGATTGACGACGGGTTCCGGTCGAACGTCCTGGGCGCCACCTCGCTGTACGAGGCGGTCCGGGCCTCCGGCGGGAGTCCCCACCTGGTGCACATCTCGACCGCGTACGTCGCCGGGTCGCGCAAGGGCATCGTGCCCGAGACGCCGCTCGCTCACGACGTCGACTGGCGCGCGGAGCTCGAGTACGCGCTCGCCGCCCGGCAGCGGGTCGAGGAGGCCTCGCGCCGGCCGGAGACGCTCGACTCGTTCGTGCGCAAGGCCCGCGCGGAGCACGGCCGGGCCGGTCCCCAGGAGGTGGCCAAGCACGCCGAGACCCGCCGGCGCGACTGGGTCACGAAGCGGTTGGTCCAGTACGGCCGGGCTCGCGCGCAGACCCTGGGATGGCCGGACCTCTACACGCTGACCAAGGCCCTCGGCGAGCGGGCGGTGGAGGAGACGGCGGGCGACCTCCCGCTGTCGATCGTCCGGCCCTCGATCATCGAGTCCGCCTATGCCCATCCGAGCCCCGGGTGGATCGAGGGCTTCAAGATGGCCGAGCCGATCATCCTGGCCTACGGCCGCGGCGCCTTCCCCGAGTTCCCCGGCATTCCGGAGGGGATCCTCGACGTGATCCCGGTCGATTTCGTGGTGAACGCGCTCCTGGCGGTTGGCGCCCGCGACGCCCGGCCCGGCGACCGCGCGTACCACCACGTGTGCAGCGGCGACCGGAACCCGCTGCACTTCCGGACCGTGTTCGGGCACGTCCGCTCGTACTTCGGCCGCGAGCCGCTCCCCGAGCGGGGCCGGGGGTTCGTCCGGCCGCCGGACTGGACGTTCCCGGGTCAGCGCCGCGTCGAGCGGCGCCTCCGGACCGGCGAGAAGGTCATCGACCTCGCCGACCGCGTGGTCCAGCGCGTGCCCCGGTCGCCGAAGGTTCGCAGGTTCGTGGAACGCCTGGACCGCACCCGCGGCCGGGTGGAGTTCCTCCGCCGGTACTCCGATCTGTACGGCGCGTACGTCGAGGCCGAGGTCATCTACACGGACGACCGCACGCTCGAGCTGTTCCGGTCGTTGCCGTCGGGGGACCGGCGCGACTTCCCGTTCGACGCCGCCGCCATCGACTGGCGGTACTACCTGGAAGACGTCCACTGCCCAGCGATCACGGTGGCCATGCGGTTCCCGTCCCCACGGCGCCCCGACCCGGAGGTCCGCGTCCGCGAACGCGACGAGCCGGTGATCGCCGCGTTCGACATGGAGGGCACGATCCTGTCGTCGAACGTCATCGAGTCCTACCTGTGGCTGCGGATGGCCGACCTGGAGCTCGACCGGTGGCCGGGCGAGGTGGCCTCGGTGGCGCGGGGGCTGCCGACCCATCTCTCGGCCGAGCGGCGTGACCGGGGGGAGTTCCTGCGGGGGTTCTACCGGCGGTACGAGGGCGCGTCGGTGGAGGAGCTCCGGCGCCTCGTCGACGAGCAGGTGGCGGAGATCGTGCTGCAGCGGGTCTCGCCGGCGGCGATCCGCCGGATCCGGGAGCATCGCCGCGCCGGCCACCGCACGGTGCTGATCACCGGCGCGCTGGACGTGTTCGTCCGGCCGCTGGAGCCGCTGTTCGACGAGGTCGTTGCGGCGCGGCTCGACGTGGAGGACGGCCGGTACAGCGGGTTCCTCCAGGCCCCCCCGCTGGTCGGGGAGGCCCGGGCCGCGTGGCTCCGCCAGTACGCGGCCGCGCACGACGCGAACCTGGCCCAGTCCTACGCGTACGCGGACAGCCACACGGACCTCCCGCTGCTCCGCGCGGTGGGCAATCCGGTCGCCGTGAACCCGGACGTGGCGCTGTTCCGGGTCGCGAAGAAGCGCCGGTGGCCGGTGGAGGAATGGCACGCGATGAAGGGCACCCCGAAGGTGATCGTCCCGGAGCCGGTCCGATGACGCCGGCGCCCGGGCGAGGGCCGGGAACCGGCCCGGGAGGCCGCCGATGACGTTGGCGCTGGAGCTGTTCCGGTCCGTGCCGCGGTACGTCGCGGCGCGGGCCGTGGGGGATCGGCTCCCCGGCCTGCTGGCCGGGCCGCTCGCGCCGATCCGGCTGGTCAACCGCGACGAGCCCCCGCTGCCCGCGGAGTCGTGGGGGCGGGTCCGGCCGCGGCTCGCGGGCATCTGCGGCTCGGACCTGGCCACGATCAGCGGGAACTCGTCGTTCTACTTCTCGCCGCTGGTGTCGATGCCGTTCGTCCCCGGCCACGAGGTCGTCGGGGAGCTGATGGACGACCTCGGCGACCTGCCGGTGGGGACGCGGGTAGTGATCGACCCCGTGCTGTCCTGCGCGGCGCGGGGGCTGCCGCCGTGCGACTCGTGCGCCGCCGGCGCCACCGGGCGGTGCGACCGCGTGACCGTGGGGCACCTCTCGCCCGGGCTGCAGACCGGGTTCTGCGCGGACACCGGAGGCGGGTGGAGCGGCATGCTCGTCGCCCACCGGACCCAGCTGCACCCGGTACCCGACCGCATGACGGACACCCGCGCCGTCCTGGTCGAACCGCTGGCGTGCGCGATCCACGCGGCACTGCGGGCCCGGCCGGACCCGGGCGCGACCGTGCTGCTGGTCGGGGCGGGCACGCTCGGGCTGCTCACCCTGCTGGCGCTCCGCGAGTTCACCGACGCCGGACACGTCACGGTGGTCGCCAAGCACGCCCGGCAGCGCGAGCTAGCCGTCGGGTTCGGCGCGTCGGACGTGGTCGCGCCGGAGGGGGCCGTCGCCGCCCTCCGGCGGTCGTCCCGCGCGCTGAAGCTGAAGCCCGAGCGGGGGATGCCCTTCCTGCTGGGCGGCGTGGACCTCGCGATCGACTGCGTGGGCTCACGCAGCTCGCTGGACCTCAGCCTGCGGACGACACGCGCGGGAGGGCGGGTGGTGCTGGCCGGCCTGCCGACCCGCGGCGCCGACCTCACGCCGGTGTGGTTCCGCGAGCTCGAGCTGGTCGGCGCGTACACCAGCGGCGCCGAGCGGCTCCGCAACGGGACCACCCAGCACACATTCGACCTCGCCCTGGACCTGGCGGGCGACGCGCCGCTGGAGGGCGTCGTCGGCGCGGTCTACCCGCTGCGCCGGTGGCGCGAGGCGCTGGACCACGCGCTCGACGCCGGGCGCCTGGGAACACTGAAGGTGGCGTTCGACCCCCGAGCCGAAGGATGACGCCGATGACCGTGCCGACCGCCGCGACCCCCCCGAGAGGATGAGCTGACCATGCCGAGACCCGGGTTCGTGCTGGAGGTCGACGAGCGGACCCCGCCGCTGCTCGTCCACGAGGGCGAGGGGTTCCGCGTCCAGAAGTTCCCACTGGGATCCCGGGTGATCTACCCGCCGGACTCGCTGCCCGGCCTGCCCGACCCGAACGCCGCGGTGCGGAACGCGCTGCTCGACCCGATCGGCTCCGAGCCCCTCCCCGAGCTGCTGCGGCCCGGCATGAAGCTCACGATCGCCGTCGACGACATCTCGCTGCCGCTGCCGCCGATGAAGGCCCCCGACGTCCGCCAGCGCGTCCTGGAGAACGTGCTGGAGGTGGCGGCGCGCCGCGGCGTCGACGACGTGCAGATCGTCATGGCCAACTCGCTGCACCGCCGGATGACGCCGGCCGAGATCAAGCACGTGGTCGGGGAGCGCGTGTACCGGTCGTTCTGGCCAGAGGCGCTGACGAACCACGACGCCGAGGACCCGCAGGGCATGACGGAGATCGGCACCACCGATCGCGGCGAGGTCGTCGAGATCAACCGCCGCGCCGCCGAGTCGGACCTGCTCGTCTACGTGAACATCAACCTGGTCGCGATGGACGGCGGCCACAAGTCGGTCCCGGTCGGCCTCGCCGGGTATCGCTCGCTCAAGCACCACCACAACGTCAGCACGATGCTGCACTCGAACAGCTACATGGACCCGCCGCGCAGCGCGCTGCACTCCTCCACCGAGCGCATGGGCCGGATGCTGGCCGAGAAGCTGAAGATCTTCACGATCGAGAGCACGCTGAACAACGACACGTTCCCCCAGCAGCTGGGGTTCCTGAACAAGCGCGAGTGGGAGTGGTCGGCCAAGGACCAGGCCATGGCGCTCGCCGCCAAGCGGGCCAACGAGCGCGCGCCGTCGCGCCTCCGCCACGAGTTCTACAAGCGCATCGAGGCGCCGTACCGCGTGACCGGCGTCCACGCGGGCGACACCGAGGCCGTCCACAAGGAGACGCTGGCCACGCTGCACCGACAGCAGCTGACGGAGGTCCAGGGCCAGTCCGACGTGATGGTCGTAGGGCTGCCGTACATCTGCCCCTACAACGTGAACTCGATCATGAACCCGATCCTGGCGCAGTGCCTGGGGCTCGGCTACTTCTTCAACATGTACCTCGGCCAGCCGGTGGTTCGCCAGGGCGGCGTGATGATCCTGTTCCACCCGGTGCCCTGGGAGTTCCACCAGGTCCACCACCCGAGCTACGTCGACTTCTTCGAGGAGGTGCTGGCGGAGACGACCGACCCCCAGCAGATCGAGGCGAAGTTCGAGGAGCAGTACGCGACCGACCCCTGGTACGTCCACCTGTACCGGAACAGCTACGCGTACCACGGCGTGCACCCGTTCTACATGTGGTACTGGGGCGCGCACGCCATGGACCACCTGGGCGACGTGATCTTCGTCGGGGCCGACCGGAGAGCCGTGGGGCGCATGGGGTTCCGCACGGCCTCGACGTTCGCCGATGCGCTGGAGATGGCCGGCGAGACGGTCGGGTCGTCGCCGTCGATCACGTACCTCCACGCCCCGCCGCTGACGCTGGCGGAGGTCCGCTGAATGGGCACCTCGCTCAGGGACGACCTCGAGCTGTTCGCCCGGGGCTGGCGATGGGGGAAGCGTCCCCTGGCCCCGCAGACGGCTCGCCCGTTCCAGGCGCCGCTCGAGCCGAAGGAATACCCGACGGCGTGGGCCCGCACCCGGCCGGCAAAGGCGGCGCGCCGGGTCATCCAGAGCGGCCTCCTCAAGCCCGTCGTGTGGAACGAGACCGACGTGGCCGTCGAGGGGCTCGACGTCCTGGAGTCGCTGCGGCCGCCGGTGCTGTTCGTCAGCAACCACTCGTCGCACCTCGACGCGCCGCTGGTCCTGTGCTCGCTGCCCCCGGCCTGGCGGGAGCGCACGGCGGTCGGCGCCGCGGCCGACTACTTCTTCGACGTGTGGTGGCGCGCCGCCTCCACGGCGCTGGTGTTCAACGCGTTCCCCATCGAGCGCCAGGGCTCCGGCCGGGGGACCGAGACGGCCAAGAAGCTGATCGGCGAAGGCTGGAACCTGGTGGTGTTCCCCGAGGGCACGCGGTCGAAGGACGGGTGGGTGCAGCGGTTCCGCCACGGCACGGCGCGCCTGGCCGAGGAGACCGGCGTGCCGATCGTCCCGGTGGCCATCCGCGGCGCGTACGCGGCGATGCCCCGGGGGCGCGCGTGGCCCCGACGGGGCCGGTTCCCGATCACCGTCCGGTACGGCTCGCCCCTCGTCCCCGAGGACGACGAGGACTTCCGGAGCCTGGCCGGCCGGGTCATGCAGGCAGTGGCCCGGCTGTGGGACGAGGACCGCACCGACTGGTACCGGTCGCTCCGGCGGGAGGCCCACGGGTTGACCCCGTCGCCGTCGGGCCCCGAGGCCGCGCGGTGGCGGCGCATCTGGGAGGCGTCCCGCCCCCTGCCGAACCGCCGGAAGCGCCGCGCATGGGCGCCGAAGACGAAGGCGAAGGCGAACGCGTCGTGACGGCCGGATGACGCCGGCGCGGGGCGACGGGCAGGCGACCCGCCGGCGGCTGGTGGACGAGGCCGTCCGGAAGTTCGGCAGGGCCGGCTACGAGGGGGCGTCGCTCGACGCGGTGGCCTCCGCCGCCGGGGTCCGCAAGCAGACGCTGCTGTACTACTTCCCCACGAAGGAGGCCTTGCTGGAGGCCTGCATGGCGGAGGTCAGCGCGAAGGTCGGCTCGGCGCTGGCCGAGGCCCTTGCCGCCCAGGAATCCGAGTCGCAGAAGGCCGAGACTGTCATCCGCGCGGTCTTCCGCCTGGCGGAGGAGTGGCCGGAGTTCCCCCAGTTCATCCGGGAGGCGGCCCGGATGTCGCCGGAGGTGATCACCCGGTTCGCGGCCGGCCTCGAACCTCTCCGCCAGCGCGCCCTGGGCTTCCTCGACCGGGGGATGGCCGAGGGATCGGTCCGCCGCCAGGACCCGGCGCTGCTGCTCTTCACCCTGTATACCGCGGTGGTCGGCTCGCTCACCGAGGCCGGCGTGCTCCGGGCGGTGGTCGGCGAGGATTCCAGCCGCACGGCCCTCCGCCGCCGCGAGCAGGAGGTGCTGGCGTTCGTCCGCAGCGCCATGGCACCATCGCGCGCCGAGGCGGCCCAACCGGAACGCGCCGCGCCCTGAGCCCGGCGGCAGGTGTCGGGCCCCATTCGAGCACGACGGGGCGCGCAGATGACGACGGAACCGGGAGATCAGGCCACCGGGATGCTCTGGGGGAACTGGAAGAAGTTCCCCGGGTCATACCTCGCCTTGACGTGGACCAAGCGGGCCAAGTTCGCGCCGTAGTACGCGTGCTGCCAGTCGGTGAGCGTGGGGTCGATGTAGTTGACGTAGGCCAACCCGCTCGAGAACGGACGCATCGCATGGTGGAACGCGTCGAGCCATGCCACGTTGGCGTCGACGACCTGGTCCGACGCGCCCGGCGGCCACCGGGTGCTGTACTGCGCCAGGAACCTCGAGTTTCGGTGGACGAACGCGGTCGCGTCCCGGGGCACCCGGTTGATGGCCCCGCCCAGCGCGTCGAGGCCCACGCCCCCGCCACCCCCCGCCAGCAACGGATTCGCCCCCCGCCGCTCGATGGAGTGCAGCAGGGCCTGGATGCCGGCCGGGGGGAGCGAGTGGTCGAAGAAATCTGACCGGGCCACCTGGAGTTCCCGCCCCAGCACGCCCTGGGGGTTCTGGCTGGGGAGGTGGCACTGGGCCACGGTCAGCCCCGCGCAGCCGGCCTCGATCAGCATGGTGTCCAGGTATGTCCCCGTCGCCATCTGGTTCACCGTCGGCGCCGAGCCCACGGCGTGCACCAAGTGCGAGACCTCCGTCGCCATCGAGGCCTGGGGGCCCGCGTACACACCCGAAACTGAGATCGAGGGGTTGCCCACGGCAAAGCGGAGATGGCAGTTCGACCAGAGGTCGTCCGGCTCGTCCGGCGCCCAGTGCTGCCACGCCGCGACCACGTGCGCCGCCCTGGACCATGGCCATGACAGGAAGAACCGCGCGAGGTGCGTCAGGGGGTGGACCCTGAACGTGAACGAGGTCGCGACGCCGAAGTTCCCGCCGCCTCCCCCCCGGCACGCCCAGAACAGGTCGGCGTGCTGGTTCTCCGTGCACGTCAGGACCGCCCCGTCCGCCGTCACGATCCGGACAGCTCGCAGGTTGTCACAGGTCAGCCCGAACCTCCGGTCGAGCACCCCTTGGCCCCCGCCGAGGGTCACGCCGGAGATGCCGACCGTGGGACACGACCCGCCCGCGATGGCACGCCCGTGCGCGGCCGCCGCCGCATAGAGGTCGATCAGCCGGGCCCCGGCACCGACCACGGCCGTTCCCAGGTCCGGGTGCACGTGGATCGACGAGAGCCCCACCAGGTCGCACACGAGCCCGTGGCCCGTCGAGTACCCCCCGTAGCTGTGGCCGCCCGATCGGGCGGTGAAGTGGAGACCGTGGTGCGTGGCGAAGGCGATGGCCCGCTGGACGTCGGCCTCAGACGCGCACCGCACCACGCCCTGCGGATGGACGCTGTCGAAGCGCGGGTCGAACAGCCGGTGCGCCGTCGCGTAGGCGGGATCGCCCGGCCGGACCAGCGTGCCGTCGAGCGTCGCCTCGAATGCCTGCCACTGCGCGGCCGTGGGCGCCATCTACGCGGTGCGGGACGGCAGCCGCCCGAGCGAATGCGGGTCCGCGCGGATCCCCGTCGCCGTCATCCGGTCCCTGACCCCGAGGGGGTCGTGGAGGGCCCCGCTCAGGGAGTCCAGCATCATCCTCGTGGCGCCGAACCTCGCGGTGTTGGTGATCGGCGAGCGCTTCATGCACTGGCACCAGTCGTGGGGGGCTCCCTGCTCGTCGCGATCGTAGAACATCGCGATGACCTCGCGTTCCATGGTGTCGGAGAACGCCGTGGCGTCGCGCGTCCTGGAGCTCGCGGTCCGCCGGGGATCGCTCGGGATGGCCCAGCCGTTCGTCGGAGGTGCTGGCGTTCGTCCGCAGCGCCATGGCACCATCTGGGTCCGAGGCGGCCGAGTCGGAACGCGCCGCCCACTGACACCTCGGGAGGGACGCGCCATGAACCGCAGGATTCGTCCACGCGCCGTTGTGGTGGCGGCAGCCGCCGCGCTGGCGGTTTCCGTGCTGCCGGGGGCGGCGCACGCGGCGTTCCCGGGCACCAACGGCCGGATCGCGTTCGAGAGCGGGCGCACGGACGAGTTCGACATCTACACGGCGAAGCCGGACGGCACGCACCTCCAGCGCCTGACCGGCGGCCTGCCGGAGGATCACCGGCCCCGATGGTCGCCGAACGGGGCCAGGATCGTGTGGTGGCGAGGGTTCTCCGACGGCCCCGGCAACATCTGGGTCATGGACGCCGACGGCTCGAACCAGACCCGGTTGACCGCCGGCCCCGCCGACGAGGAGGACCCGGCCTTCTCCCCGGACGGTGAGCGCATCGTGTTCTGGCGCGCCAAGGGCGGCCACGCGGCGGACCTGTGGGTCATGGACGCCGACGGATCGGATCAGCACCGGCTGACGTCGTCGCCCGCGGCCGACATCGCACCGTCGTGGTCGAGCACCGACGTGATCGCCTTCGCCAGCTTCCGCACCGGGAACGGCGACGTGTACACGATCCACCCGGACCACTCGGGCCTGACCAGGGTGACCACCCAGGCCAGGCCGGACCTCTCCCCGGACTGGTCGCCGGGCGGCTCCAAGCTGGCGTTCTTCACGGATTCCGCCTCGACGACCGGGCGCGAGGTGTGGAGCGTCCGGGCCGACGGCACGCACCTGACGCGCCTGACGACCAACCACGTCGACGACTCCTACCCGTCGTGGTCGCCGAGCGGCGGACGCATCACGCTGCAGCGCGACGTCCGCCAGAACGGCCTCGACTTCTACGACGTATGGACGATGCGCGCCAACGGCACCGACCTCCGCCGGGTGACGCACGACGCCTTCACCGACGGCGTCCCCAACTGGCAACCTGAATAGCCGCCGGAAGCTGCCCCGCGCTGCCTGCCCGCGGAGCTGCGCCGGACAGTCGGCCGCCCTCGTCCGGGCTCAGCGACGTCGGGAGCCCGCCGGATGAAGGACCAGCTCCGGGACCGAGGCGAAGGGTTCGACTTCGCAGCCCGCTCGGTTCGCGGCGCGGCTCACCGATGCACTGGCGTGCTACCAGGCGTAGGTGCCGCGGAGGTAGTCCTGCATCATCCTCGTCGCGCTGAACCGTGGGGCGTTGGTGATCAGGGACCGCTTGATGCGCTGGACCCAGTCGCGGGGGACGCCGCTCTCGTCGCGATCGTAGAACGCCGGGATGACCTCGCGCTCCATCGTGTCGTAGAACGCCGTGGCGTCGCGGGCGTCCTGGAGCTCGGGGTCGGCCGATGGATCGCTCGCGATGCCCCAGCCGTTCGTGTCGTCGAAGGCCTCCTCCCACCACCCATCCAGCACGCTGACGTTCAGGCCGCCGTTCAGCGCGTTCTTCATTCCGCTGGTGCCGCTGGCCTCGAGCGGCGGGCGCGGCAGGTTCACCCACACGTCGCACCCCCACACCATCTGGGAGGCCACGCCGATGTCGTAGTCCTCGACGTACGCGACCCGGCTGGCCGCCTCGGGTCTCCACTTCAGCTCGAACAGCGCCTGCAGCCGGCGCTTGGCGTCGTCGTCCTGGGGGTGGGCCTTGCCCGCCAGCACCACCTGCACCGGCGCCGGCCCGTCCAGCAGATGCGTCACCCGCACCGGGTCGTGGATCAGCAGCGTCAACCGCTTGTACGACGCCACCCGCCGGGCGAACCCGACGGTGAGCGCGTCGTCCTCGAACGCCGTGGCCCCGGCCCGGACGTACCGCGACGGCTCCTCGCGGGCCATCCGGTCGTTCGTGGCCCGCTCCCGGACCCACCCCACGAACTCCGCGCGAAGCGCCGAGCGGGTCGCCCACAGCTCCTCGTCGGGGATGTCCTTCACCGCGGCCCACATCGCGGGGTCCTCGGACCGCTCGATCCACCCGGCCGGGAGGTGCCGGTCCAGCAGCTCCCGCATCGCCGGGGCCAGCCACGAGGGCACGTGGACGCCGTTCGTCACGTGACCGATCGGGACGTCCTCCTCCCGACCGGGGAACAGCGGCTGCCACATCGTCCGGGCCACCTGCCCGTGGCGGGCGCTGACCCCGTTGGCCGCGCGGGACAGGCGCAGCCCGAGCACCGTGACCCCGACGTCCCCGGCGATGTCCTCGTCCCGGACCCGGCCGAGCGAGAGCACCGGGCCCGGCTCCACGCCCAGCTCGCGGGGGAGCGGGCCCAGCACGCGGAGCACCTCCTCCGGCGAGTAGGTCTCGTTGCCGGCCGCCACCGGGGTGTGGGTCGTGAACACCGTCCTCGAGCGGGCCGATTCGATGGCCTCCTCGAAGGACCGGCCGGCCGCGACCTCCTCCCGGGCCAGCTCGAGCGGCGCCATGGCCGCGTGTCCCTCGTTCAGGTGGAGCACGCAGGGGTCGATGCCGAGCGCCCGCAGCGCGCGGACGCCGCCCCGCCCGAGCAGCGCGTACTGCGCCAGGCGGATCTCCCGGTCGCCGACGTACAGTCGGGAGGTGATCCACCGGTCGACCACCGTGTTCTCCGGTAGGAACGAGTCGAGCAGGAACAGCGGAATCCGGCCCACGTCGATGCGCCAGATCTGCGCCACCACGTCGCGGCCGTGGATTGGCACCGTCACGGTGAGCGGCACCCCGTCCTGGCTGTGCACCAGCGCGCCGGGGAGGCGGCCGGGATCCGAGTCGACCCAGTAGTCGTGCTGCCACCCGACGGGGTCGAGCCGCTGATGGAACTGGCCCTGCGAGTACATGAGCCCGACGCCGACCACCGGGATCCGGAGGTCGCTCGACGCCTTGAGGATGTCCCCGGCCAGCACGCCCAGCCCGCCGGAGTACAGCGGCAGCGACCGGTGGATCCCGAACTCGGCGCAGAAGAACGCGACCGGATGGTCCTCGGTGACGGGCCCCTCCGCGAACGGCGCTTCGACGTCGGCCCGGACGTCGCGCTCCACCGCCTCGGCCCGGGCGATGTAGGCCTCGTCGGCGGCCGCGTGGTGCAGGGCTTCGGCACTCACCTCCTGGAGGAGGCGCAAGGGGTTCTCCCGGTCCCGATCGAACCGGGCGGGGTCCAGCTCGCGGAACAGCGGCGGCCCGTCCGGGTGCCACGACCACCGGTAGTTGAATGCCAGCCGGGCCAGCGGGGACAGGCGTCCCGGCAGCCGGGCCGCCAGTCCGCGGGCGACCCGATCGACATCGACGGCTCCGGCGAACCTCATCCGGGTTGTCATCCTAGGCGACAGTTCGCGCAGCGAACTGTCGCAAACCAGTCCCCCCACTTGGACTCACCGCGAGGGAGCGGAGGAACGAGATCCCCGACGCCAAGAACTCAAGACGCACGCGCGGAAGGCGAGAATGGGTTTCCGGGGGCAGTCGGGGGCGGAGCCCCCGACTAAGAGTAGAACTCGACGATGAGCCGCTCGTCGACCTCGACGGGCAGCGGGATCTCGGAGCGCTCCGGGAGGTGCGACATGGACCCGGCGAACTCGCCCGCGTTCCGGTAGAGGTAGGCCGGCGTGTCGGGGGCCAGCTCGAGCGCCTCGCGGACGAACACGAAGTTCCGGCCCTTCTCGGAGAGCTCGATGGTCTGGCCGGGCTTCACCTGGGCACTCGGGACGTCGACCCGCCGACCCTCGACCTTCACGTGGCCGTGCGAGACGAGCTGGCGGGCCTGGCGCATGGTCAGCGCGAAGCCGAGTCGGAGCACCACCGCGTCGAGCCGGGTCTCCAGCTCCCGGATGAGCTCCTCGCCGGTGACCCCCCGGCGCCGGGAGGCCCGCTGGAAGTACCGGCGAAACTGCCGCTCCCCGACGCCGTAGATCGCCCGGAGCTTCTGCTTCTCGAGCAGCCGCATCTGGTACTCGGTGAGCCGCTTGCGGCCGCGGCCGTGCTGTCCCGGCGGATAGGGCCGCTTGCCGGAGGGGCAATTGGGCCGTCCGCAGACGGGCGCGCCGACGCGCCGGCACATCTTGTGTCGAGGTCCGACCTTCTGCATGAGTGATCCAATGTACCAATGGCGCCGGTCGCGTGACCAAGGACGGCCGCGGCGGTCGCCGATTTCGAGACGGGAACCGCTCGAGCCCGGGAGAGGGAGCAGCCGGTGAAGGTGTTCGTGGCGGGGGCACGCGGGGTCATCGGGCGGCGCCTCGTTCCCATGCTGGTCGAAGCCGGGCACGACGTCACCGGGATGACGCGGCACGCGGACGGGGCGGCGGGGATCCGCGAGCTGGGGGCAGCCCCGGCGGTCTGCGACGTCTTCGACGTGACGACCCTGAACGAGGCCATGGTGGCGGCGCGCCCCGAGGTCGTGGTGCACGAGCTGACCGCCATCCCGAAGGCCATCGACCCGCAGCGCTACGCGGAGGTCATGGCCGGGAACGACCGGATCCGGACGGAGGGGACTCGGAACCTGCTCGCGGCGGCCCGGGAGGCCGGGGCCCGGCGGATCGTCGCGCAGAGCATCGCGTTCGCCTACGCGCCGGTGGGGGGCCCGATCAAGGACGAGGGCGACCCGCTGTACCTGGACGCCCCCGACCCGCTGGGCCCGACCATGCGGGCGGTCGGGGATCTGGAGCGGCAAGTGCTCGGCGCCGACGACCTCGAGGGACTGGTCCTCCGGTACGGGTTCTTCTACGGGCCGGCCACGACGTATGCGGCGGACGGATCGACGGCCGCGCGGGTCCGGCACCACCGCTTCTCGGTGGTGGGCGCGGGCTCGGGCGTCTACTCCTTCGTGCACGTGGACGACGCAGCCTCGGCCACGGTGGCGGCCGTCGAGCGCGGCGCGCCGGGCGTCTACAACGTCGTGGACGACGAGCCGGCGGAGATCTCGGAGTGGCTCCCGTACTACGCGGAGGTCCTCGGGGCGAAGCGCCCGGGGAACGTGCCGATGTGGCTGGCCCGGATGGCCGGCGGCGGGCGCATGGTCCTGCTCATGGAGAACCTCCGCGGCGCGTCGAACGCCAAGGCCCGGACGGAGCTGGGGTGGGAGCCCCGGTACCGGTCGTGGCGCGAGGGCTTCCGCGAGGCGCTCGGCTGATGCGGCTCCCGGGCGCTCGGGCGTGACCGGCACCAGCTCGACCCTGCGCGACCGGGTCGTCGGGTGCGTGCTGGGGCTGGCGCTGGGCGACGCGCTGGGGGCACCCTTCGAGTTCCGGCGGGCCCACGACGTGCCCTCGCCGATCCCGGCGCTCGAGCTGCCGTGGATGGGCCGGTCCCCTGGCTCGACGACGGACGACACGGCCATGGCGATGAACCTCGTGGGGAGCCTGGCCGAAGGCGGCGCGCTGGACGTGGACGACGTCGTGCGGCGGCACCTCGAATGGTTCGCCTCGGATCCCCCGGACGTCGGGACCCTCACCCGCCGGGTCCTCGCGCGGGCCGCCGGGGGAACCCCCGCGGCGGACGCGGCCCGCGAGGTGTGGGAGGAGCGGGGGCCGGAGGTGTCGGCCGGGAACGGCTCGGTGATGTACTGCGCGCCGCTCGGCGCCGCGTACGCGAACCGCCGCGATGCCCTGCTCCACGAGGCCCCTCGCCTCTCGGGGATCACGCACCACGACGAGCGGTGCCGGACCGCGGTGCTGGCCGTGACGCTGGCCGTCGCCGCGCTGGTCCGGGGGGAGGGTCCGTCTCGGGCGCTCGAGGACGCCGTCGGCACGACGATCGACCGGCCCGGAGGCGAGGAGCTGGAGTTCCTGGTCGAGGCGGCCGGCAAGAAGCGCCCGGTCGACGGCCCGGACCAGGGGTTCGTGCTGTTCACGGCCGGTCTCGGGCTCCAGGCGCTGGCGAGGGTCGCCGACCGGGAGGTGGCGCCGGAGGGCGTGGAACGCGAGCTCCGGCGGATCGTCTTGCTCGGCGGCGACACCGACACGAACGCCGCCGTCGCCGGGGCGCTGATGGGCGCCGCGGCCGGCGCCGGCCGCCTCCCCGGGGGCTGGCTGGACCGGCTGCAGGGGCGCCTCGAGATCCGGGCCGAAGCGGAGCGACTGGTTCCACTCGCCGAGCTCCACGAGTGACGACGGCGGGTCCGAACGCCCCGTTCGACCCGGGTTCGGCTTCCTGGGGGTGCGCCGCGTCACTCGGTTCGGAGGATCGCCGCCGGATGGGTGCTGGCCGCCACCCGGGCCGGCACCGCTGCGACCAGGTTCGCGAGCGCCACCGTGCCGATCGCCGTCAGCGCGAGCGGCAGGAGTCCGATCGCCACCGCCGGGATCACGCCGATGCTGTCGGCGAACGCGAGCCACGCCCACCGCCCGAGGGCCAGGCCGACGGGAAGCCCCAGGACGAGCGACACCGCCGCCAGGATGGTGGCCTGCCAGGCGACCGTGCCCCGCACCTGTCGCTGTACGAACCCGAGGGTCTTCAACACGGCGAGGTCCCGCCGCCGGCGTCGGACCGAGGTGACGAGCGTCTGCGCCAGGGTCCCGGCGGCGAGCAACGCGAGCAGCGCGGCGAGGGCCAGCGGGACCTGGGCGATCCGGCCGAGCGTCGGCAGATCGCCCCGGCCTCCGGCCGGCACGACGAACGTCCCGGGAGGGAGCTCCGGCTGCAGCCTCGCCAGCGTGGCCTCGGGATCGGCCCCCGGGACGAACTTCACCAGGAACGGGAACCGGTGCCGGGCCTGCGGCGTGGCCTCCTCGGGGTAGAGGCGGGCCAGGCCCTGGAAGGCGAGGGCCGCGCCCTCGCCCGTCCCGGTCACCCCGAACGGCGACGGCGGCACGATGATCTCCCCGACCACCCGGAAGGCACGTGCCGGGGGAACCCGGTTCCCGGTCGCCTCGGGGCCGACCTGGACCGTGTCGCCGATCCGTGCGTGCGCGGCGCGAAGGCTCCCGCTCCCGAGCGCGACCTCCCCGGGTCCCCTCGGCGCCCGCCCGGCAACGATGACCGGATCCGTCGCCCCTCCGGTCAGCACCCCGAAGACGTCGGAGCCGGCGATGCGCACGCCCACGAAGCCCCCCCGCGTGTATCCGGCGACCCCCGCGTCGTGCTTCAGGGTCGAGGCGATCCTCGCCTCGTCCCGGAGGTGGTCGCTCGCGACGAACACGTCCCACGTGTAGCCGGACAGCCGCGGCGTCTCCAGCAGGTGACGCAGGCTCGTCCAGAACATCAACGAGGCGACCAGCGCCGCGATGGCGAGCGTCGTCCCGAGGATCGCCGACCGCACCGGCACCGCGGTGGCGCCCCTCCCGGGCTCCAGGGCCATGCGGACTCCGATCCCGACGGTCGGCGAGCTCGACCTGCGGGCAGCTGCACCGGTCAGCGCGCTCGGACGCTCGCGATCCGTGCGGCCCGTCGCCGACGCGGCTGAGCGCGCGGCCCGCCAGGCAGGGATCGCCGCGACGAGCGGCGTGAGCAGGAGGACACTGAAGGCCCCGATCGCCAAGGCCGCCGGGTCGACGAGGAATCCGGGATCCGGCTCGGCGATCCGGGCGAGCCCGATCGGGGTCAGGGGCGATAGCAGCACCGCGACCGGGACGGCCACGACCGCCGCAGCGAGCCCGATGGCGACGGCGCGGGCTATCCCGAGTCCGAGGAGCTGCCGGCGCGACATCCCGAGGGCGCGCAGCGTGGGGAACTCCCGGGCGTCGAGGTGCGTCTGCCGGGCCAGCGCCTGGCCGAGGATCGTGAAGGCGGCCAGCGCGATCAGGCCTGCGAGCGACCACAGCGAGGCGGCCTCGAGTCCGATCGTCTTCTGCACGCCCGCGGTCCGGACGGTCTGGGTCTCGGGGATGTCCACGCGTCCCAGGAGGTTGGCCGTTCGCAGCTCCCGTTCGAACCGGGGGAACCCCGCCGCCCCCCCGCGCAACCTGAGCAGGAGGCCCGAGTCGGCGAGATGGGGGTGGATCCCGTGGGAGGGCGCGTAGCCCGGGCTCAACGCGACCGTGGCGAACGTCGAGTTCCCGATGGCCGGGAAGCTCGCCGGAGTCGCGACCACGCCGACCACCCGAACCCGGGCGACCTGCCGGGACGTGGCTGCCGGGTCGCCGACGATCATCCCCAGCACGCTCCCGACATGGATCCCGTAGCGATCGGCGGTGGTGAAGTCCACCACCGCCTCGTCCGTCGCGGCGCGATCGAACATCCGCCCCGACAGCACCTTCGTCCTGTCGATGCTGACGCCGAGTCGTCCCTCGAGGTCGGAGATGCCGAAGATCTCGGGGGCCGTGGCCGTCCGGCCGTCCGGAAGGACGATCGCCTGGGCGACGAGATCCTGTCGCGCCCACGCCAAGACCGACGGCAGGTGCTCGATCGTCGCGAACACCTTCTCTGGGTTCAGCTTCCCCTCGAACCCACCGGTGAGCACGTCCGGGGCGTTCCCCCACTCGACGAACCGAGGGTAGGCGGTCTCCGTCCGTCGGGCCCCGGCGGCCGCCGCCGTGGCGGCACCGCCGGCCGTGCCGAACAGCAGGGCCAGAGCGAGCCAGGCCCTCCAGCTCGATCGGAGCTCGGCCCGGCCCCGGAGCCGGATCGCTCGGATCAACCGCCGCTCACCGCCGCTCCCGCCGCCGGATCACGCTCCAACGCTTCTTCCACGCTGCACGCAATGCGGGAGAAGGCTGTCATGCGTCGGTCGGAGCCGCCAGGGCGCTGGCCCGCCGTCGCCGGCCCGACCCACCCGTCGGGCGCGGGTGCCAGCACCCCCCCGAAGCATCGACGCCTGGGGTGCGGAGCGGGAGGGCTAGCCCGGGCGGGCCGCGCCCACGTAGTACTGCCAGTACACCGGGATGACCTCGACGTGGCCGCCGGTGTGGGGGGCGTGGATCATGTTCCCGCCGCCGACGTACATCGCGACGTGGTGGATCGGTGAGTAGAAGAACAGCAGGTCGCCCGGCTGGAGCTGCGAGCGGTCCACGTGGGGCAGGACCGCGTACTGCATCGCCGAGGAGTGCGGCAGCGACACCCCGGCATGCGCCCAGGCCCACATGGTCAGGCCGGAGCAGTCGAACCCGGTCTCCGGGCTGGCCCCCGCGTACACGTAGGGGACGCCGATCACCGAGTAGGCCGCGTTGATGGCGGCCTGCGCACCGGCCGCCGGCGCGGGCGGCGCGGGCGGGCCGCCGCCCCCCGTTGGGGAGGGGTCCGGGGTCGGCGTGGTGCCCACGTCGCCGCTCGAGGTCGGCGTGGAGTCCGTCGTCGTGACGACGGGCGGCGGTGGCGGCTTCGGGGGCGGCGGTGGAATCAGCGCGATCCGCAGCTGCTCCTGGAGGCCGTTCAGCAGGTCGTTCTGCGCGGCCACCGCGCTCAGGAGCTCGGTCTTCTTCTGCTGGGCCCGTTGCACCGCCGCACGGTTGTCCGCCAGCGCCGTCCGGAGCTCCTCCGCGGCCCACGCGGCCCGCTGTCCCGCGACCGTCGCGCGGTTCACCGACTGGCTGTCGTCCGCCGCGATCTGGTCCATGAATTCGAGCCGGTCGGAGAACTCGCCGAAGGAATCCGCTCCCAGCAGCATGCCGAGCGTCGAGCCGGTCCCCTCATAGGCCGCCTTCGCGCGGCGGGACAGGTCCGCGCGGGCGCTCCGGGCTGCGGAGGCGGCCCTGGCGTCCGCGGCGCGGGCTGCGCTCAGCCGCCTGGTGGTCTGCGACAGCGCCGCCTGGGCCTGCAGGTATTCCTCGTCGGCGGCGTCCTGGCGCTGGTTCAGCCCGTCGAGCTTGTCCCTCGCTGCGGCCACCTGCCGGCGGAAGCTGTCGATCCGCTGCTGCCGCTTGGAGGACGCCGAGGAAACGGTCGGCGAAAGTACGGCTGCCAGGATGATGACCAGTATCGCGGCCATCGCCAGGCGCGCGGTGCGGTCGCGCGTTCGCTCTTGATGTCGCCTCATAAAGCTGCGAGCTGCCACCTCGCAGCCCGCGCAGAGGGTACTCGGGGATCCCGGGTGGGTCAACTTAGTCCCATGAACCTCCGGTGGGAGCGCACCGGAATCGGCCTCATGTCCGGGAAGTGGCGAGATGGGCTGTCATTTTCGCCGTGGGGGGCGTAGAAATCCCGGACGGTCGGCGTGAGACGGGGGGGAGGGAGCCGAGGTGCCCAGGGGAGGTTCCAGGGGAGCGCGCGCGTCGGCGGGGCCGGCGGCGCTGCTCCTCCTCGTCGCGGCGGCGCTGCTCCTCGGGGGGTGTCGTGTCTCCCCCGACGAGAAGCCCGCGCGGCCGGTCAGCCAGCCGCGCCTCGCCGCGCCGACCGGGGCCACCACGCCGACGTGCGCGGGACAGCCGGCCACCATCGTGGGGACGGACGGCAACGACCAGCTGACGGGCACGGAAGGCCCGGACCTCATCGTGGGACTGGCGGGGAACGACGTCATCGACGGCCGGGAGGGAGACGACCTCGTCTGTGGGGGCGCGGGGGACGACGCGGTGTGGGGCTGGACTGGCGACGACCGGATCTACGGCGGTCCAGGGGCGGACGGGCTGTTCGCCCTGGCGGGGAATGACACCGTGTTCGGCGGGCCCGGCCCGGACGTCATCACCGGAGGCGGCGGGGAGCCCCCCGGGCTCGGCGACGACCACCTCGCCGGAGGGTCGGGGAACGACCTCATCTCGGGCGGGCCGGGGGACGACGTCCTGGACGGGGGCCCGGGGAACGACGCACTCGACGGCGGGGTCGGCGGCGACCTGCTCATCGGCCGGGACGGCGACGACGCGCTGAACGCGGGCCTGGCCGACGACGAGCTGCGGGGCGGACCGGGCGCCGACCGGCTGTTCGGAGCCGAGGGCGACGACGTCCTGGTCGGCGACGGCGGACCCGACGTGCTCGACGGCGGACGCGGAGTGGATGGGGCGTCGGGCGGGGAGGAGATCGACGTGTGCCTGTCCACCGAGAACTTCACCGGTTGCTCGGCGGAGGGGGCCGAGGGGGGCGGCCTGCACACCTGCCTGGGAGCGGAGGCGACGATCATCGGAACCCGCCGTGCGGACGTCATCGTCGGAACCGGAGGCCCGGACGTCATCGTGGGGCTCGGCGGCCACGACGTCATCGACGGCGGAGGCGGGAACGACCTGATCTGCGGTCAGGGAGGCGACGACAGCCTCCTCGGGGGTGCCGGGGACGACCGGTTGGCCGGCGGGCCCGGAGAGGACGGGCTGTCCGGCGAAATGGGGGCCGACGTCCTACAGGGCGGTCCCGGAGACGACGTCATGCTGGATCGGCCTCCGCAGGACGCGATGCCGACGAAGATGTTCGGAGGCTCCGGGAACGACCTGATGTCGAGCGGCAACGGCGCCGACCTCTTCGTCGGAGGAGACGGGAACGATGCGGTCGTGGCGGGCGGAGGAGCGGACCGGATGCTCGGCGGAGCGGGCGACGATTCCGCCTACGGAGCCGATGGCGACGACCTGCTCGACGGGGGGCCCGGAAACGACGCGCTGCACGGCGGCAACGAGAACGACACCCTCCTCGGCGGTTCCGGCGACGACGAGCTCGACGGCGGGCGGAACCAAAACACCATCGACGGCGGCGACGGGTTCGACATCTGTCTCATGGGGAAGCCGACGAACTGCGAGGGATGATTCCGGTTCCCGGGCCGCCCGGGCCGCCCGGGCCGCCCGGGCCGGCTACGACGGCGTCGGGCGAACGGTGGGCATTCGGGTCGCCGGGACCCCCAGCAGCATCGAGATCTGGGCCACCAGCGCCGGATAGCTCAACGACCCGGCTAGCCCCGCCACAACCCGCCCGTCCGCGGAGATCACGAATGTCTCGGGAACGGTGTGGACGCCGAACGCCGACGCCGTGCGTCCTCCGGGGTCCGCCAGCTCGGGCCACCGGTGGAGGGTGTCGGGCGGCGGTAGGGAGGCCGTGACGGAGGCCATGGTACGGACCCCCATCACGACCACCCCTTCCTGCCGGAAGTGTCGCCACGCCCGGTCCAGCGCGGCCTCGGCGGAGCGGCACTGTCCGCACCCGCTTCGCCCGAAGCTGAGCACGACCACCCGGCCGCGCAGGCCCGACAGGCTGATGGTGGTGCGACCGTCGACGGTCCGCAGACGGAACTCGGGCGCCGGCCGTCCCATGACCTGACCGGCCTCCCCCCGCCCCGACGAGGTGGCGATGGAGACCGCGAGCAGGCCGCCCGCCACGAGCGCCCCGGCGGAGACGCCGGCGGCCAGGATCCCCCACGGCCCGAACCGGCGATGGCGCTCGGGCGGGGCCAGACTCGAGGGGTGACGCCGGATGGAATCGTCCACGCCCCCCTGCATCGGCCGGTCCTATCCGACGTCGGCCGTGTGCGGCGTCTCGCCGGGCTTGGGCGGCTCGTACACGCCGTTGTGCTTGACCAGCACGGTGTCGGCATGGAACACGAGGTCGCGGCCGAGGGAGCCCTCGACGACGACGCCCCCTCCACCCCGGAACAGCTCCGGCAGGTCTCCCCGATCGATCACGGAGACCCGGCTCGTCTCGTCGGTGACGACGAACGTCGTCACGCCCCGCGCGGTCTCCACCGAGCCCGGGACGACCTCGCCGCCGAGCCGGAGGCGTTCCCCGATCGCCGAGTGCCCCTTGGCCAGGATCTCCGACGGGGTGTCGTAGTAGACGAGGCTGCTCGACAGGCCCTTGGCGGCGACCCACCCCAGCGCCCCCACGATGACGAGGAGCGTGATGACCACTCGCGTCTTCGTCACGACACGGGGGCCGTTCCCGGCGGCCGGTCCCGGCGGGCGGCGACGGCCTCGGCCCGGAGCCTCGCCCGCCGCGCCCGGGCCAGGAGGTACCCGACGTAGGCACCGAGCGCCACCGCGGTGAGGATCCATGCGGCCGCGATGGAGCCGAGGTCGTTGATGGCGGCGACGACGGCGTCAGGCACGGGGGCTGACCTCCTCGTCCCGGGCCGCGCGTTCCGGGGCGTGGTCGTTGCCGTCCGGCACCAGGGTCGACACGGGCTGGCCCAGCCGGGGCGACAGCGCCTCGGCCAGCGCGCGTTCCTCCAGCCGGCCCACGCGCAGGCGGAGCGTCAGCAGGTATGCGTACAGGACGGTGAACGCCGCCACCGCCACCAGGAGCGTCGTCGTCATCATCGGGGCCAGCGTCACCGATGGAAGCTTCACGGTGGGGCCCTGGTGCAGGCCGCGCCACCAGGTCACCGACAGGTGCACGATCGGCACGTCGGCGAATCCCACGATGCCGACCACCGCCGCCCACCGGCCGCGCCGCCGGGGATTGTCGGAGAGCTTGCGCACGGCGAGATACCCGACGTAGATGAGCAGGAGGATCGCGGTCGTGGTGAGCCGCGGGTCCCACGTCCACCACGTCCCCCAGGCGGGCCGCCCCCAGATCGATCCGAGGGCGATGGCGAGCGCGGTGAACACCACGCCGATCTCCGCCGACGCCGCGGCCAGCCGGTCCCACCGCGACCTCCCGGTCCGGAGGTACGCGATCGACGCGACGAACACCACCGCGAAGCACAGGTAGGCGAGCCACGCGGCCGGCACGTGGACGTACATGATCCGGTACAGATCGCCCTGGCCCACCGGGGGAGGCCGGTCGGGCGGCGCGACCACGAGTCCCATGACGGCGGTGACGGCGAGGCCGAGGAGTGCCAGCGCGCCCAGCGCGCGCTCGCCGCGGCGCGCCGTCAGCTTGCCCATCATCCGTTCGGCCGGCTTCACCCGCGTCAGTCCTCCAGCAGCTGTCCGTAGACGAGCGTTCCCGCAGCCACGATCACGACGTCGAACGCCAGGAGGAGCCCCAGCCAACCGCCGGCCTCCCCGCCGCGCGCCGAGGTGGCCAGCGCGGTCGTCTTCACCCCGGCAACAAGGACCGGGGCAGCGAGCGGCATCACCAGCAGCGGGAACACGGCCTCGCGCGCCCGGGCCGACACGTCCAGCGCCCCGAACAGCGCGCCCACGCCGGCCAGGCCGAGCGTCCCCAGCGCGAATCCCGCCGCCAGCCGGCCCACGTCACCGGTCACCGACAGGTCGAACAGCCCTGCCGTCAGGGTCACCACCAGCACCTCGAGCACCACCAGCTGCGCGGCGATTGCGAGGAGCTTTCCGAGGTACACGGCCGCCTTGTCCACCGGCGCCAGCAGCAGGCCTTCCAGGGCGCCGTCCTCGGCCTCGGTCTCGTAGGCGCGGCGCGACGCCAGCACCGCCGCGAACGTCACCGCGATCCACAGCAGGCCCGGCGCGGTCTGCTGCAGGAACGTCCGCCCCGGTCCCAGCGACAGGCCGAACGACACGAGCAGCGTGGCCGCGAACGGCAGCACGGCGCCCAGCGCGTACCGGCCCCGCACCTCGATCCGGAGGTCCTTGCCGGCCACGGCGGCCGTCTGGTGGAGGAATCTCATGCCGGCGTCCCCGGCCCGGTCAGGGCGCGGGGCTCCTCCACGAGGCGCCCGCCGTCCATCGCGACGGTCCGGGTAGCGATCGAGCCGCGGCCGACGTCGTGCGTCGCCAGCAGCACGGTCCGGCCGGCCTCCCGGGCGTCGACCACGGCCCGGTCGACGGCGTCGCGGGCCTCCGTGTCGAGCCCGGCGTAGGGCTCGTCCAGCAGCAGCAGCTCCGGCGCGCGCAGCACGGCCCGGGCCACCGCCACGCGCTGCCGCATGCCCTGGGAGAACCCGCGCACGCGCTCGTCGGCGACGTCTGCGAGCCCGACGCGCTCCAGGGCCTCGCCGACGCCGGCCGCCGGGCATCCCGTCATAGCGCAGGCGAACCGGAGGTTCTCGGCCGCAGTGAGGTCCTCGTACAGCCGGGTCCGGTGCCCCAGCAACTCGACCCGGCGGCGGATCTCCACCCGGTCCCGGAGGAGGTCGCACCCCAGCACCGAGCCGCCGCCGTACGTCGGCGACAGCGCCGTGGCGACCACGCGCAGCAGCGTGCTCTTCCCGGCGCCGTTGGGCCCCCGGAGCAACACGGTCTCCCCTCGCTCCACACGGAGGTCGACCCGCACGACCGCGGGGGTCACGCCGAACACGCGGGTCATCGAACGGAGCTCGACGGCCGGGGCGGCGGCCGGCCCGGCCCGCACCGGCCCGCCGGCCACGACGTCGGAGGTCGCCTGGGAGGCCACGGTGCGGACAGGCTATCGCAGGTCCCCGCGGCCAGGGCACCCAATCGACGCGTCGCCGCGGCCGAGTTGTCGAAACCGGTCCGCCCGACGACGATGAGCCGCCGTCCCACGGGGTAGACCGTCTCCCGAGGATCACGTGACCGACCATCGGCTCCGTCTCGCGACCGTGCGCCGCCTGCTGCTGCCGGCGCTCGCCCTCGTGGCGTTGTCCTCCTGCCGGTTCGGCGCGCCCGCCCCTGGGACGGATCAGGGGGGCCGGATCGCCGGGCTGTACGAGCTCATGTTCTGGATCGCCATCGTCGTGGGGTCGATCACGCTGGGCCTGATCCTGTTCTCGGTGATCCGGTACCGGCGCAGGAACGAGGACCTGCCGGAGCAGACGCGGTACCACGTCCCGCTGGAGATCACCTACACGGTGATCCCCGTCCTCATCGTCCTGGGGATCTTCGTGGCGACGTGGCGGGTCGAGCGCAACGTGGACCACATCGCGGCGAACCCGGCGGTCACGGTCGACGCCACCGCGTTCCAGTGGCAGTGGCGTTTCACCTACCCCCAGTACGGGATCGACATCGTCGGCTCGCCGACGAGCTACCCGGTGTTCCTCGTCCCGGTCGGGGAGACCGTCCACGTGAACCTCCACGCCCAGGACGTGATCCACGCGTTCTTCGTCCCGCGGTTCCTGTTCAAGCGCGATGCCATCCCGGGGCAGCTCAACCAGTTCGACATCACGATCCCGCGCCCCGGCAAGTTCCTCGGGGAGTGTGCCGAGTTCTGCGGCCTGAACCACGCGGACATGGTCTTCTACGTGCGGGCCGTCCCCCGCGACGAGTTCGACCGGTGGGTACAGCGAGAGCAGCAGCTGCAGTCGCCAACCCCCTCGGCCCCGGCGGTGACGCCGACGTGATGCCTCCATGAAGACCCTCGGCATCCGCCACGAGCAGGAACCGGAACGGACGCGCGCGAGCCTGCTCGACTGGCTGACCACCACCAACCACAAGCAGATCGGGCTGCTGTACATCGGCACGACGTTCGTCTTCTTCCTGCTGGGCGGCCTGATCGCGCTGCTCATGCGCACCGAGCTGGCCCGCCCCGGCCTGCAGCTGATGGGGAAGTCCTTCTACAACCAGCTGTTCACGATCCACGGCACGACGATGATCTTCCTGTTCATCGCGCCGATGGGGCTGGGGCTCGCCAACTACTTCGTCCCGCTGCAGATCGGCGCGCCGGACATGGCGTTTCCCCGCCTCAACATGCTGTCGTACTGGATGCTGTTGTTCGGCGGGATCACGATCTACGCGTCGTTCCTCGCGCCGGGCGGCGCCGCGCAGACCGGCTGGACGTTCTACGCGCCGCTGTCGGACCGGCTCGGGAGCCCCGGCGTCGGCGCCGACATGTGGATCATGGGGATCGTCCTGGTCTCCACGTCGTCGATCATGACGGCGGTCAACCTGATGGCGACCATCTTCATGCTCCGCGCGCCGGGCATGACCATGTGGCGCCTGTCGCTGTTCACCTGGAACATGATCATCACGTCGCTGATGATCCTGGTGGCGTTCCCCCCGCTCACCGGCGCGCTGTCCCTGCTGTTCATCGACCGGCACTTCGGGGGGCACTTCTTCGACCCGTCGGGCGGGGGCTCAGTGATCCTGTACCAGCACCTGTTCTGGTTCTTCGGGCATCCCGAGGTCTACATCATGATCCTGCCGTTCTTCGGGATCGTGACCGACATCGTGCCGGTGTTCTCGCGCAAGCCGATCTTCGGCTACACGGGGTTCGTGCTGGCGTCGATGGCCATCGCCGGGCTGTCGATGACGGTGTGGGCGCACCACATGTTCACGACGGGCGCGGTGCTGAACCCGTTCTTCTCGTTCATGTCGTTCCTCATCGCCGTGCCGACGGGCATCAAGTTCTTCAACTGGATCGGCACGATGTGGCGGGGCTCGATCCGCCTGGCCACCCCCATGCTGTGGTGCCTCGGGTTCATGGCGAACTTCCTGATCGGCGGGATCACGGGCGTGATGATCGCGTCGCCGCCCTTCGACTACCAGGCGCAAGACACGTACTTCATCGTGGCGCACATGCACTACGTCCTCGGCGGGGGGTCGCTCTTCGCGATCTTCGCCGGCCTCTCGTACTGGTTCCCCAAGATCACCGGGTACCTGCTGAGCGAGCGCATCGGGAAGCTGGTGTTCGCGCTGGAGTTCGTCGGGTTCAACATGACGTTCTGGCCCATGCACGTGCTGGGGCTGCGCGGGATGCAGCGGCGGGTCGCCGACTACCTGCCGAGCCTGGGGCCGGGGCAGTCGCTGACGACGCCGAACCTGGTGGCCACGATCGGCTCGTATGTGATGGCGATCGGCGTGATCCTGTTCATCGTGAACGTCGTGCGGGCGTTCCGGAAGAAGGAACCCGCGGGCGACGACCCGTGGGGCGGCTACACGCTGGAGTGGATCACGAGCTCGCCGCCGCCGGAGCACAACTTCCACTGGCTGCCCCCCATCCGCAGCGAGCGCCCGGTGTTCGACTGGCGGCACCGCGGGCACCCGGACGTCGAGGAATCGAAGCGGGCATGAAGGTGCAGATCAGGGGGTCCAGGGGGGCAGCAGCCCCGCGGAGCGAAGCGGAGCGGATCAGGCTGCTGCATCCCCCCTGGCCGAGCCGGGCCGCCGCAGGCGGCCCGGCGAGGATGAAGACATGACAACCGAGCCGCGGTTCCTGATCGGGGCCGGCGCGTTCAGCGCGACGGTTGCCGTCGTGTATTGGTACCTGTCCTACGAGGACGCGGGGTTCGCCATGCTGCTGTTCATGGGGACGGCCTCGGCCATGATCGGCGGCTACCTGCTGTGGAAGATGGGCCGCGTCCCGCGCCCCGAGGACGACCCGGACGCCGAGCACGAGGCGGCGTCCGGCGCGACCGTGGGGCGGTTCTCGAGCGGCAGCATCTGGCCGCTCGTCATGGGGATCGGGCTGGCGATCGGCGTCCAGGGGTTCGTGTTCGGGCTGTGGCTCCTCGTGTTCGGCCTCACACTATTCGTGTGGGCGACCGTGGGGCTGATGCTCGAGAGCCGCGATTGAACGCGGAGCCGGCGTCGCCCGGCGCGGGGGCGGGACCGGTGGTGATCCGGGGGGAGCGGGTCACGCTGCGGGCGTTCCGGCCCGAGGAGCTGGACGCCTGGTTCGACGCGCGGATGTCGACGGCCGACGACCCCACCGTGAGCCCGGTGGGCCCGCCCGATCGGGAACGGCTCCGCGAGCGCGTGGAGCGCTCCGGCGTCATGCACGACCAGTGGCTCGACCTGGCGATCGAGGTCGACGGCCGCCTGGCCGGGGAGATCGGCTCGTACCAGGAGCCCGATCGCGAGGTCCAGCCGGGGCGCTACTTCCTGGGCATCGGGCTGTTCGCGCCCCCGGACCGGGGGCGAGGCATCGGGACCGAGGCCACCCGGCTGTTCTGCGGCTGGCTCTTCGGCGAGGCCGGCGCCGAGCGGATCGAGACCGCCACCGCCGTGACGAACGCACCGATGCGCGGCGTGCTCGAGCGGCTCGGGTTCCACTTCGACGGCGTCGAGACGCGATGGGACGTCGAATGGGCGGCCTATTCGGTCGACCGCAGGCATTGGGCTCCCCGCTCCCCATAGCGGGGTGCCCCTCCCCCGCCTAGTCTCCGAAGAAGACGCCGTTGCGCATCCGGCCCAGCTGGGCGAACACGCTCGTGGTGTTCCTGTGGTGCGACTCGAACCGGAACCCGCCCGCGTTGTGGGCCGACCACGTCATCGTGGCCTGGCTCAGGACGAACTTGCCGGCGAATCCCTGTTGGGGGTCGTTCACGTGCGAGACGTCCGTGACGGGACCGCTCCAGTGGATGTCGAAGGAGCAGGTCGCCGGCTCCGACACCGGATCCTCGAACCGGAACAGCGCGTTCGGGATGTCGAAGTAGTCGGTGATCGGCATGTTCAGCCTGGACATGTGGGCGTAGCCGTCGCCGAGGTTCACGTTCACGGAGTCCGCGGGGAACCGTTCCGTCCAGAACAGGCCGCTGGGATACGGCGTGATCCCGGGGTTGTAGTCGTGGACCTGGGTGCTGAAGTTCACGAAGTCGAACTGACCTCGGTAGAGATCCAGTCAGACGAAGCCGAACGTGCCGGTGCGGAGCTTCCCGTCCTGGGCGATGTAGTCGCCCTTCATGAACCGCATGTCGGTGTCGTACAGCAGGGTCTCCTTCGACCCGTCCGGGTTGGTCGCCCTGCCGGTCCCCTGGACCTCCGCCACCCCCACCGACCCCCTGAAGTCCGTGATCGCGGACGGGTCGACCCCCGGGCCGAAGAAGGTGACGTGGAAGTCCACGCCGTTGATCGACGCAACCTGGGTGGTGGGCTTCGGCGCGGGGTTCTGCGTGCCGGCCAGGGCGACGCCCGGACGGAGGAGCGACGCTCCCACGACGGCCCCGGCTCCGCCGGCCACCCGGCCGATGAACCCGCGGCGGGTGAGCACGCTCGGCGCTGCCGCGGCGTGCCGGGCGGCGTGACGGGAGCGTGCGAAGAAGAGCGACGGATCGAGCTGCTTCGGGATCATGACCCCCCCAATCCTGTTCGGCGGCCCCCTGGAGCCGCTGGTGGCTCGACGGCCGAACCGTATTCCTGCCGATCGGGGCGTGTCAATGACCGTCCTGGCCCTGGGGCGCGGACTGCGGTACGGTGCGAGTTCCGACGACTGGGGAGGTTCGGATGCGGAAGTGGTGGTTCGTGGTGGTTGCCATGCTCGGGATCGCGTTGTTCGCGGTCCCGACCGGCGCGTCGGCCGCGAAGGCCGGCAGGGGGGAGTGCACGATCCCGGGGACGCCGGGGAACGACACGCTCATCGGCACGCCGGATCCCGACGTGATCTGCGGCTTCGGCGGCAGGGACTTCATCAAGGGGCGGGGCGGCGCGGACTCGATCGCCGGCGGCTCCGGCAACGACACGATCATCGCCGGCCCCGGCGCCGACGTGGTCGACGGCGGCTTCGGCAACGACATCATCGACGGCAACGCCGGCGCGGACACCCTCCGGGGCAACAACGGCGACGACGAGATCCGGGGCTTCGATGGCCCGGACCACCTGTTCGGCAATGCGGGCGCCGACTGCCTGTACACGGTCGACGGCGTGCACGGCAACGACCATGCCGACGGCGGCATCGGCCACGACCGGTTCGACATCGACTCCGGCGACCACGTGGTCAACGTGGAGGAGTCGGGCAACTGCGCGGGCGACTGACCCGAGGGCCAACCGACCGAGACGGAGACGGAGGCCGCCCGGGCGATCCGGCGGCCTCCGTCCTCGTACGGCGCGATCAGTCCCGGACCACCTCGGGCTCGGTCGATTCCTCGCCCTCGGGGTTTTGGATCCCGCCGGCCTCGAACTCCTCGGCCGCCTCGAAGCCGCCCTCCGCCGTCCGCCGGACGGTGACCACCGCCGCCTGGCGCACCGGGTGGAGCCCGGTCCTGCGGAGCTCGCGCATCAGGTAGTAGGTCACGGCAAACGCCAGGGCCGGCAGCGCGAACACCGCCACCCGCAACACCCGGGTCATGGCCTCGACGGAGACGCCGAAGAACGAGGCGATCAGGTCGTTGCCCCCGGCGACGGTCAGCACGGTCATGAACACCAGCACCGCCACGCCGAACGCCGTGCGCCACGGCAGGTCCCGGGGGAAGTTCAGCAGGTTGTGCTCCTCACGGTCCCCCGTGATGCGGCGCTCGATGGCCGGCCACAGGAACATCACCGTGAACACGATTCCCGGCAGCAGCACCGCCGGGAAGAAGGGAGCCGCGATCTCGTGGCCGAAGCCCCGGGTCTCCCATCCCGGGAACAGCCGCAGCGCGCCCTCCAGCCACCCCACGTACCAGTCCGGCTGCGACCCCCCCGAGACCGTGGCGGGGTCGTACGGGCCGTACAGCCACACCGGGTTGATCTGAGCCAACCCCCCCAGCAGGGCGAGGATCGCGCCAAGCACGAGGAACAGCCCGGTCGACTTGAACGCGTACCGGGGGAACAGCCGCTCGCCCTGGATGTTCGTCTCAGTCCGCACCGGTTTCCCGCCGGGGAAGTGGGTGTGCTTCTGCCGCCACACGATGGCCAGGTGCGCCCCCAGGACCCCGGCGATGAGCGCCGGCAGGATGAAGATGTGCAGCACGAACAGCCGGTTCAGGGTGTCGGGCGACGGGTAGTGCCCGCCGAACAGCAGGAACGCCAGCCACGTCCCGACGAACGGGATCGACAGCACGATCGAGTAGGCGATGCGGATCCCGGTCCCCGACAGCAGGTCGTCGGGGAGCGAGTACCCAGCGAACCCGATGCCGATCGTGAGCAGGAGCAGGGTCACGCCGAGCATCCAGTTCAGGTCCCTGGGCTTGCGGAACGCGCCGGTGAAGAACACCCGGGAGGCGTGCGCCGCGACGGCGCCGACCATGATCAGCGCGGCCCAGTGGTGGATCTGCCGGAACACCAGCCCGGCCCGCACCTCGAACGACAGCTTCACCACGGACTCGTAGGCGCGGGACATCTCCTGGCCACGGAGCGGGGCGTACGCGCCGTGGTACACGACCTCCTTCGAGTCGGGCACGTAGAAGAAGGTCAGGAAGATCCCGGTGAGCACCAGGATGATGAAGCAGTACAGCGCGATCTCGCCCAGCATGAACGACCAGTGGTCCGGAAAGACCTTGTTCAGCGAGCGCCGGGCGAACGACGCGGCCCCGAGGCGCTCGTCGAACCACCGGAACACCCGGCGGGTCATCGGGCCCTTGCTCACGGCCCGTCCCCCCGGTTCCAGAATCCCGGCCCCACCGGCGCGCTGAAGTCGCCCCGCGCCACCAGGAACCCCTGGTCGTCGACGTCGACGGGAAGCTGGGGCAGCGGCCGCGTCGCTGGGCCGAACACCACGGTCGCCCCCTTCAGGACGTTGAACGCGGACTGGTGGCACGGGCACTGCAGCTGGTGGTAGGTCGCGAGGTACAGCCCCACCGGGCACCCGGCGTGGGTGCACAGCTTCGAGTAGCACACGTTCCCGTCGGGGGCCCACCCCTCCCGCCCCGCTGGCAGCGCCAGCTGGTCCCGATCCACCCGGACCATGATGGCCTGCGCGTTCGCGTCGCCCACGTGGCCTTCCGGGAACACCGTGACCACGCCGTCCACCGGCAGGGTGTCGACACGGACCGGCGCGCCGGTCTCGTCGAGCAGCCGCATGCCCCGCCGCCACGCGGTGTGGAACAGGACGTTGCCCGGGCTCGGCCCGAGCGACCGGATGGGGAACACCAGCGCCAGGCCGAACGCGCCCGCGGCGCCGATCAGCAGGCGCGTCAGGAACCGGCGGCGCGTGACGTCCGTCTCCGTCTGCTCGATCAGGTCCTCGGCGATCCGCTGGGTCCCGGCCTCGGACTCGTGGGGCTCGCGCGGCTCGGTGACGACCTCGTGGGGGAACAGGTGCTTGCCCCACAGGATCAGGGCGAAGCCCATGCCGCCCAGAGTGAGGGCGATCAGCGTTCCCTCCAACTGGGTCTGCCCTCCCAGCGCGTACAGGACGAGCAGCCCGATGCCGGACGCCGCGCTCAACAGCAACAGCGCCGCGATGCGCCGGGACGCCCGCCGTTCCCCGAGCGGGTCCCGGTGCCTGGACACGAACGTCGTCTCGCCCGGGTGCTCCGAGATGGGAACGCGCGGGCCCTCGGGTTCCGGTGTCCCGCCTGGCGCGTCGGCCCCTCCCCCGCGTCGGAACAGGCGACGGACGCCGAGCGCCGCGCCGGCCGCTCCCGCCGCGCCTGCGGCCTTCGCGGCCCGCCGGGCGCGGCGGGAATCGGCCCGCTCTTCGTCCCGGTGGTCGCTCAACGTCGGCCCCTCCTGCTCACGACCTCGTCCCGACGTTCCTCGTGATCAACACCGCCAGCCCGAGCCCGCCGAACAGCGCGACGAACCCCTCGATCAGCGGCCCCACCCCGCCCAGGCTGCCGCCACCGCGGTCGTCCGGGTGGCGGAGGTACACCACGTAGGCCACCACGGAATCGAGCGTCCGCTGGTCGATGGTGCTCTCGTCGAATACCGGCATGGTCCCCGGTCCGATCCGGATGGCCTCCGCGACCTGGACCGCGGTGGCGTCACTCAGGGGAGGCGCGTCGAGCGGCCCGACTGCCCCGCCGTGCCCGGTGACCCCGTGGCAGGGGGCGCAGTTCGACTGGTAAGTCTCCTGGCCCAGCGAGATGTCGCCGGCGTCCGTGTTCACCTCGGGGATCTGGATCCCGTCGCCCGGGGGGATCGATTCCAAGTAGTCGCTGATCGCGCGGATCTGGTCAGGGCCGAGCACCGGAGGCCGCCGGCGGGCCTGGACACCGGTCTGGTCGAGCGGCATGCGGCCGGTCGACATCATGAAGTCGTAGAAGGCGGGCCCGAGCCCGGCGATGGGCGGAGCCTGGTCGGACCCCTCGGCTCGCGACCCGTGGCAGGTCGAGCAGCGCTCCTCGTACGCCTCCTTGCCGGCGGTGAGGTCGGTCGGCGACGCGGACGCGGTCGGTGAGAACGAGGGCGTCGCTCCCGAGGATGCCGGGACGGGCGTCGGGGAGACCGCCGGCCGCGGACCACCGGCCGCCTTCGGCGCGAGGAGGATCCCCAATGGCACGCTGACGGCGAGGACGGCCGCGCCCATCGCCAGGAGGGCGCGGCGGCCGAGAGGGGCTCCGGGTTCCCGCTGCCGCCTCATCGGACGACGAACAGCACCGAGAACAACGCGATCCAGACGATGTCGACGAAGTGCCAGTAGTACGTCGCGACCTCCACGCCGGCGTGTTCCTCGCCGGAGTAGGCGCCCTGCCCGGCGCGGCCCTGGATCACCAGCATCAGCACGAGCCCGGCGAACACGTGCAGGCCGTGGAACCCGGTCATCGTGTAGAAGGCGGACCCGTACGCGTCGGTGTGGACCTTGAACGGCAGCGTCAGCCACTCGTGGGTCTGCCCGCCCAGGAACACCGCGCCCATCCCGAACGACAGCCAGATCCACCGGCGCATGCCGGCCAGGTCGCCGGCCTTGATGCGGTGGACCGCGCGCTGCATGGTGAAGCTCGACGCCACCAGGACGCTCGTGAAGAACAGCCGCGTGAGGTCGACCTTCACGTCGACGGGGGTCCACGGCTGGGTGTGCGCCCGCAGCGTGAAGTACATCCCGAACAGCGACGAGAAGAACATCAGCTCGGAGCCGAGGAACAGGACGATGCCCACCACCAGCAGGGGGACGGGCCTCGCCGTCCGGGCGGTGGGCCCGCGCGCCGCCGTCGCGGTCGGCACGGTGGTCACGGATTCAGCCTACGACCAGTCAGCACGCTCGTTCCTCCGCAGTCGGGTGCGGGCGGGGCGCGGCGCTCGGGGACCTCGCGGAAGGCTATCCCCGGTCCTCCCGGTCGTCCAAACCGGTCGCCCGGCTATTGTGATCCGTCGGCTCGGGAACGGCGACGAAAGGCGGGCGCGGATGGACCCATGGCTGGATGAGCTGGCGGCCGCGCTGGGCGTCGAGCCGCTCGGGCGCGAGGAGTCCGGCCGACTGCTGCGGGCCACGCGGGAGGTGGCCCACCGCGTGGAGCGCAAGGACGCGCCGCTCGTGGCGTTCCTGCTCGGCGCGGCGGCCGGCGGATCCGGGGAGGAGCGGGGCGCGGCCCTCGCTCAGGCGCTCGACCGGCTGGAGGCCGTCCTGCCGCCCGAGCCGGCCGAGCCGCGTGGGTGAACGGGCTCAGCCCGCCGGGATGACCCCGATCTGCATCGCGAGATCGAACAGGTCGTCGCTCAGCCAGTACTCGCGGACCTGGCCGTTCTCCGCCCGCCAGATGTCGTTGCCGTGGAAGCGCACCCTGGTGCCGACGGGCGCCGTGCTCCCCGGAATGCCACCCTGGTAGCCGCCCTCGGCGACCCACCGCCCGGCCACCATCTCGCCGTCGACGACGGGTCCCACCACGACGGTGAACCGCAGGTCGTCGAAGAACGAACGCGTCTCCCTCACCCACGTCAGCAGGTACGTCCGACCATTGGGCGCATCCGGGATGTGCGGAGGTGGGATCCGGTGCAGCTCGAACTCCGGGTGGACGATCGCCTCGCCCAGCTCGAGGTCGCCGTTCCACAGTTCGATCCACCGGTCCCACAGGGAGCTCATGTCGTGTTCGGCCACCGTCGGCTCCTTCCCACTCGAGGCCCGTGCGGCAGGAAGTGTGCTGGATCCGGTTCTCATCCGCCAGGCGCGCCGGGCGGGAGCCGGGCGAGGTCCTCGGGCCGGTTGACGTTCCACGAGAACCGGCCGGTCGGATCGGCCGCACGCCACTCGTCCGGCTCGACCACCAGGACGTCCATGCCGGCCAGGGCCCGCCGAACCGAGTGCTCCCCAGACTCCAGTGCCGTGCGCAACGGCCCCGCAGCGGTGCGGGCGTAGACGGCGTGCAGCGGCTCGATCCCCCCGTGGGACCGAGGGACGACCGCGTCCTGGCCATCCCGCCGCTCCGCGAGCAGCTCCAAGACCGCCGGGCTGGCGAACGGCATATCCACGGCGATCACCGCGACGAGCTCGGTGCGAGCAACCTCGAGCCCGGCGACGAGTCCAGCCAGCGGGCCCGCGTCGGGGATCACGTCCGCCACCTGCGGCAAGCCCAGCCAGTCGAGCCGCCGCCCGTCCCCTGAGGCCACGACCACCTCCACACAAGTCTGAGCGAGCACGGCCGCGACCCGCCGCGCCAATGGCTCACCGTCGAACAGCAGGTCGGATTTGTCGGCTCCCATCCGGCTGCTGGATCCGCCCGCCAGCAGGATCCCCGACAGTTGCGCCTTCACCGCTCGATGATGATCCTCACGCTTCGAGGGAACACGCCGCTCCACACGCGCTCACGCCCGCCCTCGCCAGGTGAAGCCGGACGTGAGGTGGTCGAAGCTCAACCCAAGCCGGGAATCCGACCCCGTCCCGTGTAGACGTTGAAGCCACCGGGACGGAGGAAGCCCACCAGGGTCGCGTTCGACGCCTCGGCCAGCTCCACCGCCAGCGTGGAGGGGGCGGAGACCGCCGCGATCATCGGGATGCCGGCCACCACGGCCTTCTGGACCAGCTCGAAGGAGGCCCGGCCCGAGACCAGGAGCACGTGGCCGCCCAGCGGGAGGTCGCCGGCCAGCGCGTGGCGGCCGACCACCTTGTCGACGGCGTTGTGGCGGCCGACGTCCTCCCGCAGCGTGACCAGGTCGCCGGCGGGGGTGAACAGGCCGGCCGCGTGGAGGCCGCCCGTGCGGTCGAACACGCGCTGGGCCTCGCGGAGCCGGTCGGGGAGCGACGCCAGGACCCCCGTCGTCACGACTGGGCCGTCGGCCACCGGACCGGCCGCGACCCGGATCGCGTCGATCGAGGCCTTCCCGCACACACCGCACGACGACGTGGCGTAGAAGTTCCGCTGCCAGCCGGCCGACGCCCGCGCGCCCGGGCGCAGCCGGACGTCCGCCACGCCGCCGTCGCCCTCCTCGGAGCGGCACTCGGCGCCGCCGGCGACGTCGGCCGGCGACACGATCCCCTCGCCGACCAGGAAGCCGACGGCCAGCTCGGTGTCGTGGCCCGGAGTCCGCATGGTCACCGCGACCCGCTCGCCACCGAGGCGGATCTCGAGCGGCTCCTCCGCGGCCAGGAAGTCCGGCAGCTCGTCGACCCGGCCGTCGCGGAGCCGCAGCACCCGCCGCCGGGCTGCCGGCAGTCCTCCGGGGCGCTCGGGACCGGTCCGCAGCATCAGGAGCTCGCGATCCGCACGGTCGGCTCCGTGCCCCGGTCGCCGCCGAATCCGTCCGCCGGGGAATCGGCGGCGAGCTGGCCGTCGGGTCCGGTCACGGCCGGGCGGCCGGTCACCTCGGCGGCGCCCTGTCCGGCCCGCTGCTGATGGAACGTCGCCCGGGGGTCTCGGGCCGACGTCTTGCCGGCGTGGAAGATCGCGAAGCGCATGGCCAGGGAGCCGGCCGCCCCGAGCCCCCCTTCGACCACGCGCCGGAGCCGGGTCCGGCGGCCCGGGAGGAGCGACAGCGCGAGGCTGGCTGCGGTCAGCGCCTCCGACGCCTTCCACAGAGTTCCCGCCAGCCCCTCGTGCAGCGGCTTGCCGACCTGGCCGATGCGGTCGGCCTCGCGTTCGACCGCCTTCGACGCCACGAGGTCCGCGATCCGCCCGGCCACGCCGAACCGCCGGACCACGCGCTCCTCCCGCTCGTCGAGGTCGAGCATCCCCAGCAGCCCCGCCGCCGTGGTGACGGCCGAGGACATGAACAGGGCCGGCAGCGAACGCCGGGTTCCCTGCCACAACGGCACTGCGGTGTTCGACAGCAGCACCGCGGTGTAGCCGGCCAGGGGCACTCCGAGCGCCCCCGACCCCAGGCCGGCCGCCTCGCCCAAAGCCCCGAGCGCCCCGTCGAAGCGGTGCAGGATGGCCGACCCGGCGGCCAGCGGTGTCATACCGGCCAGCGTCCAGGACCCCACGCTCATCGGCGAAGACGGGCGGAAGACGCGCAGCATGTTCAGGGCGCGAGTGGGCCTCCCCAGGTCCACGACGAGCAGCGCGGTTCCGACACCCCCACCGATGGCCGTCATCCACCGGGCCCGTTCGATCAACCCGTCGAACCCGTCGCGGTCGGCAAGATGGGCTACGGCACCCAGGGCGGCCGCAGCGCCCGCCGCCCCCCCCACCCAGAAGTACGCGGGCACCGCGGAGATCCACACCGGCTCCTTCAGGACGGGGCGGTCGTAGTAGGTCGGATCCCCGAGGTCGGCCGTCGGGTCCGCGGTCCACGGCTCCGGCGGGGCGTCGAGCTCGGCCCGCTTCACCCGCTGCCCGGCGCCCTCGCCCTCGAGGACGCCGCGCTCGGGGTCGATGAACCGGCCGTCGCGCTCCGTCATCGCGATCCGTCCCCCGCCGACAGCACCGCGCCCGCGGCCGCCACCAGCATCCCGAGCCCGGCCGCGGCCATCGAGAGCCAGGCCGACCGGGCCTTCTTGGCCGGCGCGACCGGGTCGGGCGGCAGGTTGTACACCTCCGGCCGGTCGACCAGGAGGAAGAACGCGTTGAGGCCCTCGGTTCCCGGCTGGTTCTCGGCGTCGACCCCGTACAGGTAGGCCTCGCGCTGCCCCCGCCGGTGCAGCATCGCGACTCGTTCCTCCGCCCGGCGGCGCAGCTCGTCCAGGTCGCCGAACTGGATCGAGTCGGTCGGGCAGGCCTTGGCGCATGCCGGTTCCATGTCGCCCTTCAGCCGGTCGTAGCACAGCGTGCACTTCCAGGCCCGGCCGTCGTCGTCGCGGCGGTCGATGACGCCGAACGGGCACCCGGCCACGCAGTACCCGCAGCCGTTGCAGATGTCGGGCTGGACGTAGACCGTGTCGAACTCGGTGCGGACGATGGCCCCGGTCGGGCAGTTCTCCAGGCAGCCGGCCCGCCGGCAGTGCTTGCAGACGTCCGACATCATCAGCCACGAGAACTGCCCGTCGCCCGTGGTCTGTTGGCCGAACGCGACCGGCCGCTCCACGAACGCCACGTGGCGCCACGTCGAGGCCCCGAGGGTGGTGGTGTTGTCGTACGACATCGCGGTGAACACGTAGCCGTCGTCCGGCAGCTGGTTCCACTGCTTGCACGCCACCTCGCACGCCTTGCAGCCAATGCAGACCGTCGTGTCAGTAAAGAAGCCTTTGCGAATCGAGGTGGAGGCGCTCACGCCTGCTCGCTCTCTTTCTGCTCGGGGGCCTCCAGGCCGTGCTCGCCCTCGGGGCGCTTGCCGACCACCGGGAGGTCCCGCGGCGCGCCGTCCTCCGGGACGTCCGGGAGCAGCTTCCCGCTGGTCACCACCCGGCGCATCCGGCTCCTGCGACCCGGGTCGATCGTTCCGGTGAGCGCCTTGGTCTCCTGGATCGAGACGTTGGGATCCGCGACGAAGGAGATCAGCTCGTTGGCCGCGTCGCCGGTGACCCGTCCCCGCGAGCCCCAGTGGTAGGGCAGCCCGATCTGGTGGACCAACCGGCGGCCGCCCTTGCCCATGTGCAGTGGACGGACGCGCCGCGTCACGAGGACCCGGGCCTCGACTTCGCCGCGGGCCGTGGTGATCGTGGCCCACTCGCCGTTGCGCAGGCCGCGCTCCTCGGCCAGCTCCGGCGAGACCTCGCAGAACATCTCGGGCATCAGCTCGGCGAGCCAGGACAGCCACCTGGTCATCCCGCCCGCGGTGTGGTGCTCCGTGAGGCGATACGTCGTGATCACGTAGGGAAACCGGGGGTCGTCGTGGGCCCGGTGGTACGGGTTGTCGTCCCGGTCGTACTCGAACCGGACCGGGTTGCACTGCTGGCCGTACAGCGGGTTCTTCAGCACGGATTCCTGGGGCTCGTAGTGGGTCGGCAGGGGACCGTCGAGCAGGCCGCTGGGGACGTAGATCCATCCCTTGCCGTCGGCCTGGCGGATGAACGGGTCGATGCCGCTGATCGTGTCGAGGCCGCTCGCTCCTCGCTTCGGCCGGTACGACGGCGGGCGGTCCGGGATGAAGTCGGGGACGTCCTCGCCGGTCCACTTCCCCTCGTCCTCGTCCCACCACACGTACTTCTTGCGCTCGGACCACGGCTTGCCGTCCGGGTCGGCCGACGCGCGGTTGTACATGATCCGGCGGTTCGAAGGCCACGCCCACGCCCACTCCGGCGCCACCCACGTCTGCTCGCTGCCGGGCTTCTTCCGGGCGGCCTGATTGACCCCGTCCTTGTAGATCCCCGAGTACAGCCAGCACCCACAGGCCGTGGACCCGTCGTCCTTCAGGTCGAGGTAGCCGTCGACCGGCTTGCCGTCCTCGACCGTGAACCCGTTGATCTCGTGGATGACGGCTTCGGCGTCGGGATCGTCGTGCTCGCCCTCGGTGGGGTAGTTCCAGGTGAGGTTCTGGATGGGCAGGTCCCTCGACTCCGCCGAGTCCGCGTAGAGCGCTTTCAGCCGGAGCCCCAGGTGGTACATGAACCACAGGTCGCTCCGGCAGTCGCCGGGCGGCTCGACGGCCTTGTTGTGCCACTGGACCAGCCGCTGGGTGTTCGTGAACGAGCCGTTCTTCTCCGTATGGGTGGCCGCGGGGAAGAAGAACACCTCGGTGGCGACGTCCTGGGGCCGGACCTCGCCCCGGCGGATCTCGGGGGCGTCGCGCCAGAACTCGGCCGTCTCGTTCGGAACGAAGTCCCGGACGACCAGCCACTTCAGGGCGCGGAGCCCCTTGCGCTGCAAGGCTCCGTGCACCGACCCGACGCTCGGGTTCTGCCCCATGACGAAGTACCCGGTGATGTCGCCGTCGGCCATGTCGGCGACGGTCGTCATGTGAGAATGGTCGCCGCCGATGTGGGGCAGGTAGTCGAAGCAGAAGTCGTTCCCCGGCCCGGCCGCGCCCCCGAACCACGACTTCAGCAGCGACACGATGTACTTGGGGAACTCCGTCCACCATCCCGCGGTCGTGCGGTTGTTCTGCAAGTAGTCCTGGAAGGTCTTGTCGAACTTGGCCTTCGGCATCGACATGTAGCCGGGGAGCAGGTCGTACAGCGTGGGGATGTCCGTCGAGCCCTGGATCGAGGCGTGGCCCCGCAGCGCCAGGATTCCCCCGCCCGGCCGGCCGATGTTGCCGAGCAGCAACTGGATGATCGCGGCCGTCCGGATGTACTGGACGCCCTTGGTGTGCTGGGTCCACCCCACCGCGTAGCAGAACGCCGAGGTCCGCTCGCGTCCGGAGTTGTCGCACAGCGCCTGGGCCACCTTCAGGAACAGCTCTTTCGGGATGCCGCAGATCTCCTCGACCATCTCCGGGGTGTACCGGGCGTAGTGGCGTTTCGTGATCTGGAAGATGCACCGGGAGTCCTGCAGGGTCTCGTCACGGTGCTCGGAGAAGACGGGCGCCGAGATCTGGCCCTCCCCGGCCTGGCCCTGCCCCTGCTCGTGCACCATCTCGATGTCGCCGGCGGAGGCCTCCACCGGGGCGTCCTTGTACTGCCACGACTTGATCTGGTAGCCGCCCTGCTCGGACTGCCACCCGCTGAACAGCCCGTCGAGGTCCTCGGTGTCCTGGAACTCGTCGTCGACGATCATCGGAGCGTTCGTGTAGTGGACGACGTAGTCCCGGAAGTACCGGTCGTTCTCGATGACGTAGTTGACGATCCCGCCCAGGAACGCGATGTCGGTTCCGGCCCGGATCGGGACGTGGACGTCGGCCATCGCGCTGGTCCGGGTGAACCGGGGGTCGACGTGGATGACTGTCGCGCCGCGTTCCTTCGCCTCCATCACCCACTGGAACCCGACCGGATGGCACTCGGCCATGTTCGAGCCCTCGATCACGATGCAGTCGGAGTTGGCGAGGTCCTGCTGGAAGGTCGTGGCGCCGCCTCTTCCGAACGAGGTCCCCAGACCGGGGACCGTGGAGCTGTGTCATATGCGCGCCTGGTTCTCGACCTGCACGATCCCCAGGGCCGTGAACAGCTTCTTGATGAGGTAGTTCTCCTCGTCGTCGAGCGTGGCGCCGCCGAGGTGCGCCATCGACAGCGTGCGGTGGGCGGGGTTGCCGTCGGAGTCGGTCTCCTCCCAGTGTTCGTCGCGGGCCGCCTTGACCCGCTCGGCCACCATGTCCATCGCCCGGTGGAGCGGCAGCTCCTCCCACTCGCTGCCGTAGGGCCTGCGGTACAGCACGGTCTTCACCCGGTGTGAGCCGGTGACCAGCTGGAACGTGGCCGCGCCCTTGGGGCACAGCCTTCCCCGGGAGATGGGGGAGTCGGGGTCCCCCTCGATGTCGATGATCTTCCCGTCCCGGACGTAGACGTCCTGGCCGCACCCGACCGCGCAGTACGGGCAGATGGACTTGACGACCTTGTCGGCGCTCTCGGTCCGTGGCCGCAATTCGATGCTGCGCCTGGAGAACGAGGTCCTCGCATCGGCGTGGACGTCCCCCGTGCGCAGCTGCCGGGCCACCGGCCACCGCGGGGCCGACCCTACCGAACCATCCTCCGCCACCGGTTCCTCCTCCCAGCGGTGTCGCGACGGTTCAGTTCATACCCGGCTGGCGGATTCGGGCAAACGAAACCGCGCCGCCCGGGTCGGCGAGCGGCGCGGTCGAGGGGTTGGTCGTCGACCGACCGGAGCCCGGTTCAGCCGGCCTTCTGGACGCGGTCCGGGGTGCCCCGGTCCGGGCCGCCGGCCTGGCCGGTGGTCGAATCCGAGGCCGAGATGCCCTCGAGGGCCTCGCCGACCTCCCGGCCGGACGCGTCGGCCAGGGCCACGTCGCCCAGCGACAGGATGCCGACCAGCTCGTCGCCCTTCATCACCGGCAGCCGCCGGACTCTGTGCCGGGCCATCAGCTCCCGCGCCTCCGACAGCTTCATGTCGGGGGTGACCGTGACGGGAGACCTCGTCAGGATCTCGCTCAGGGGAACCTGATCCGGGTTCTGCCGGCCGGCCACCACCCGCAGCACGATGTCGCGGTCGGTGACGAGGCCGACCAGCTTGCCCTGCTCGGCGACCGGCACGACCCCGACGTCCAGCTGTCGCATCAACCCGGCGGCGTCGGCTGCGGTCATGTCGGGCTTCGCCGTCTGGGGGGATTCGGTCATGGCGTGACGAACCAGGATGCTCATGCGACACCTCCCTCGCTCGCAGTGCGAGCGCCTCGGTTCCTGCCTACCCCCACCGGCGGCCGGTACACCTCGCGGGCGGTTCGCCGCGCACGGGCCGGGGCAAACACCAGGACAGAGCTGTCGTCATCGACACGGCTCGACCGGACGAGAGGAGGTCGCCATGCCGAACAAGCGCGCGGGCGTGAAGAACGAGAAGCAGTACGAGGGCCTGCGGAAGAAGGGCATGTCCAAGCAGCGGGCCGCGAAGATCTCGAACACGCCGAACGCGTCCAGCAAGGGCGGGAAGCGCTCGGGAGGTTCGAAGAAGAAGTCGTCGTAGGTCCGCGCCCGACTGGAGGAGGTTCCTGTGCGACCGATGTTCCGTTCCCTGGCCGACGCCGTCGAGCGGGCCGAGAGCCTCGACCCGGCCTCCGACCAGGTGGCCGGCCTCGTCGCCAAGGCGGTCCCGCCGGGGCAGGTCAAGGACTTCCTGGCCGGCACGTGGCTTGGTCACCCACTGCACCCGGCGCTCACCGACGTGCCGATCGGGGCCTGGTTCTCCGCCGGGCTCCTGGACCTGTTCGGGGGCCGGGAGAGCCGGACGGCGGCGCGAAGGCTGGTCGGGCTCGGCGTCCTCGCGGCGCTCCCCACCGCCGTCGCCGGCCTGGCCGACTGGATCGACACGGACGGCCCCGCCCGCCGCGTCGGCTTCGTCCACGGGGCGGGGAACCTGGGCGCGCTGGGGCTGTACCTGCTGTCGTGGCGGGCCCGTCGCCGGGGCCACCACTGGCGCGGGGTCGCGTGGGCGATGCTGGCCAACGGCGGGGCCGTGGGGACGGCGTACCTCGGGGGGCACATGTCGTTCGCCCAGGGTGTGGGCGTGGACGAGACGACGTTCGAGGAGGGCCCGAAGAGCTGGAAGGCCGTGGACGTGGCGCCCGACCGGCTGGGCGAGGGGAAGAAGGTCCGCGGGACGGTCGGCTCGGTCCGGGTGCTGCTGTACCGGTCGGGCGACCAGCTCTTCGCGCTGAGCGACCACTGCTCCCACCGGGGCTGCGCGCTGGCCGCCGGGCAGATCGAGGGCGCGGGCCCCGACGCCGTGGTGATCTGCCCGTGCCACGGCAGCACGTTCCGCCTCGCCGACGGCCAGGTCGTGCGGGGCCCCGCCACGGCCCCCCAGCCCGCCTACGAGGCCCGCGTCAACGGCGACAAGGTCGAGGTCCGCCTGCGGGCTCCGTGAGCCGCGGACCTCCCAGCACGGAGGGAGAGCACCACGGAATGAAGAGTCGGACCCCTGGCCTGTTGGTGACGCTGGCCGCGGCAGCAGCAGTCACGATGCTCGTGGATGGAGGCGGGGTTCGGGTTGCCCCGGCTCGGGGAGCGACCCACGTGCAGGGCGATGGCCCCCTCGCGTGGCAGATCCTCACCCTTCCTCCTGCAGCCGGAGCACATCCCGCCTCGTTCGGAGAGCCCGGCATCACCGTCGGACCGCACCGGGTCCTCGTCGTCGATGCCGCCCGGGCAAACGCGGGCTACCCCACCTGGTGGATCTCCTCCGACGACGGGAGTCACTGGGGCTCGGGCCAGGACTTCGACACCACGGGGGCGATGACGGGGGATGCGGACGCCGCGTTCGGACCCGACGGGTACCTGTACGCGCTGAACCTCGCCTTCCAGAACCCCCCGCAACAGCCGACGAACCCCACGATCCTCGTGTACTCGTCGCCGGACCGGCGCCACTGGGCGGGTCCCGCGACGTTCCCCCCGCCCCACGGAGCCGACCAGCCCGACAGGCCGTGGCTCGTCCCCGACCCGTACCGGCCCGGTCGGGTCCTCGTGACGAACAGCGAAGGAGCCGGCGACGTGGTCGCGTGGGTCTCCGCGGACCATGCACACACGTTCTCCGGTCCCACGCTCGTGACGGGCGTCGACCACGCCGGCTCGATCGAGCTGACGAGCCGCCCGCTGTTCGATCCCGCGAATCACGATCGGGTCCTCATGCTCTACGAGGCCAGCGCCGCCGACGTCGCTCCTCCCGCCTCCCAGGCGCCCCTTCGTGACTTCCCGCTCACGCAGCTCTGGCTGGCGGAATCGGACGACGCCGGGATGAGCTGGAGCAACCGGCTCGTCCTCGACATCACGGAGGCCTTCGGCCCCGAGGCCACGGGGGGAAGCCTCGGTCATGTCCTTCCGGCGTCGGCGACCGACGTGTCGGGAACGCTGTACGCGGCCTTCTCGCTGCGCCTCGGGAACAGCACGCAGACGCACGTATTCCTCATCCACTCCACGGATCACGGCCGGCAGTGGAGCACGCCCGTTCGGGTCGACTCGGAGCCGTTGCGCTCCAACGTCATGCCGTCGCTCGCGGCAGGCGCGTCCGGCCGTGTGGACGTCTCGTGGTACGGATCGCAATCGGCGGACTTCACCGATCCGGACTCGAGGTGGGTCGAGATGTTCGCGCAGAGCGTGGACGCCCTCGCCGCCCAGCCCACGTTCACCGGCGGCGCGGTGAGCGCCGTGACGCACGTCGGGAGCATCGATGCGTCGGGCAACCCGGGTTCCTCCCAATACGACTGGGACCTCCGAGATTTCCAGGGCCTCGCGATCGATGCCTGTGGCATGGCCCACGTCGCGTGGACGGACGACGTCGGGAAGGGCTCGACGGCCGCGGCGCGACAGATCTCCGGACCGTCGCTGCTTCCCGGTCTGCGTTGCTGAGCCCCGCGCCGCGCGCTTCGTCGGCACCAGCGGCAGGAGTCGCGGCAGGCAATCCGGCCTGTCTCGGCCGGTAGACTGGCCTGTATGGCCGGATCGAGCAGCACGGGCGCGCGTGACGCGCGCCCCGTCCCCGGCCCGGTCATGGTCATCGGGGGGGCCGAGGACAAGATGAAGGACCGGATCATCCTGTCCCGGTTCGTGAAGGATGCCGGAGGCGGCGACGCCCGCATCGTCGTGATCGCCACGGCGTCGAGCCTGGGCGACGCGGCCACGGAGTTCTACCGGAGGCTGTTCACGCAGCTGGGGGCGAAGCGCGTCGACGGGCTCCGTCCGGTGACCCGGGAGGACGCCAACGAGGGCGCCGGCGTGGAGCTCGTCGCCGAGGCCACCGGCGTCTTCCTCACCGGCGGGAACCAGCTCCGGCTGTCGTCGGTGGTCGGCGGGACCCGGCTCGGCACGGGGCTCCTCGAGGCGCACGAGCGCGGAGCGGTCCTCGCCGGCACGTCGGCCGGGGCCAGCGCGATGGCCACGCACATGATGGCGTTCGGGGCCTCCGGCGCGACCCCCAAGCACCGGATGGCCCAGATGTCCGCCGGCCTCGGGATCGTGCGGGGGATGGTCATCGACCAGCACTTCGAGCAGCGGACGCGTCTCGGGAGGCTGCTCGCCGCGGTCGCCCAGTCGCCCTCGATGATCGGCCTGGGGCTCGACGAGGACACCGCGGCGATCATCCATTCGGACCAGACCCTCGAGGTCATCGGCCGGGGGGCCGTGACGATCGTGGACGGCTCCTCCGCGGTGACCGACGCGTTCCACACCAAGGGGTACCGCCCGATGATGGTGTCGGGCGCGGTCCTGCACTCGCTGCCCTCGGGGTTCGGCTTCGACCTCGAGCGACGCGTGCTGCTCCCGGTCGCCGAGCCCACGGTCCGCCCCGGCGGGCGGGCCCGGAAGCGGGTGGCGCAGATGGCCCGCCGGATGGCGGCCGAGGGGGCGAACAGCTTCTCGGTGGAGGAACCGGTCCGGGAGGCCTCGGAGTGAGCGCCGCCGGGTCCGGCGGAGGCCGCTCGCCCGTCCCGAGGAAGCGGTCCACGGGATCGGCGGCCAAGCCGGCCGCCCGGACCCGCTCGGCTCCTCGCGCGAAGTCCTCGAACACCTCGAAGTCCTCGAAGTCCAAGGGCGCCGTTGTCCTTCCCGACCCGGAGAAGCGCCCGTCCCGGGCCACCGCGACGCGGCGGGACCGCGAGCGCACCAAGCGCGAGCCGGCCGAGCGCAAGCCGCCGGCCCGGCCGGACCTCCGCATCCTCGAGACGCAGGTGTTCCGGGGGCCGAACTACTGGTCCTACGAGCCGTGCATCCGCCTGCTGGTCGACCTGGGCTCGCTGGAGCACTGGCCGTCGAACACCATCGAGGGGTTCAACGAGGGGCTGCTGGAGCTGCTCCCCGGGCTGAAGGACCATTCCTGCTCGCTGGGCAAGCCCGGCGGGTTCCTGGAGCGGCTGAAGGACGGGACGTGGGTGGGGCACGTGACCGAGCACGTGGCGCTCGAGCTCCAACGCGAGTCCGGGGCCCACATCTACCGGGGAAAGACCCGCAGCGCCGACGAGTCCGGCCAGTACCACGTGATCTACGGCTACGTGGAGGAGCAGGTCGGGGTCGCCGCCGGGCGCCTCGCCGTCCGGCTGGTCAACCATCTGGTCGCGGCCGAGGAGGGGTTCGACTTCCTGGGGGAGCTGGAGGGCCTCATCCGTCTGGCGGAGCGCCGCGCGTTCGGCCCGTCCACCCAGGCCCTGGTCGACGAGGCCGCCGGCCGCGACATCCCGTACATCCGGCTGAACGAGGCGTCGCTGGTCCAGCTGGGACAGGGGAAGTACCAGCAGCGCATCCGGGCCACGATGACCTCGACCACGCCGGCGATCGGCGTCGACATCGCGAGCGACAAGAAGCTCACCGCGCAGCTGATGGCCGCGGCCGGCCTGCCGGTGCCCCGCAGCGAGATGGTCCGTACCGAAGCCGAGGCCGTGCAGGCCGCGAAGCGCATCGGGTACCCGGTGGTGACGAAGCCGCTCGACGGGAACCACGGCCGGGGCGTCGGGCTCGACCTGCGAGACGGCGACGCGGTCCGCCGGGGGTTCGCGCGGGCGCTCGAGGAGGCCCGCCGAAAGGTCGTCGTCGTGGAGAGCCACGTCACCGGGAAGGACTACCGGTGCCTGGTGGTTGGGGGCCAGCTCGCCGCGGTCGCGCAGCGCGTGCCCGCGCACATCGTGGGCGACGGGAAGCACACGGTCCGCGAGCTGGTCGAGATCGCGAACCAGGACCCCCGCCGGGGGTTCGGTCACGAGAAGGTCCTGACGCGGATCAAGGTCGACGGCGAGGCCGAGCGGCTCGTGAAGGCCCAGGGGTTCGAGCTCGACGGCGTGCCGCCCAAGGAGGCGTTCGTCAAGCTGGTGGCCACCGGGAACATGTCGACCGGCGGCATCTCCATCGACCGGACGTTCGAGATCCACGAGGACAACGCCGAGATCGCCGAGGAGGCCGCCCGGGTGGTCGGGCTCGACGTCGCCGGCATCGACTTCATCGCGCCGGACATCTCCCAGCCCGTGCGGGAGACCGGCGGCGCCATCGTGGAGGTCAACGCGGCGCCCGGGTTCCGCATGCACACGCACCCCACGGAGGGCGAGCCGCAGTACGTGGCCAAGCCCGTGATCGACCTGCTGTTCCCGTCCGGGACGCCGTCGCGCATCCCGATCGTCGCGGTCACCGGCTCGAACGGGAAGACCACGACCGTCCGGATGATCGCCCACATCTTCAAGGGGATGGGCTCCAAGGTCGGGATGACCTCGACGGACGGCATCTACATCGACGAGCGCCTGGTGAAGCGGGCCGACGCCAGCGGGCCGAAGTCCGCGCAGATGGTCCTGCAGAACCCCCGCGTCGACTTCGCGGTGTTCGAGGTAGCCCGGGGCGGCATCCTCCGGGAGGGCCTCGGGTACGGCCGCAACGACGTCGCGGTCGTGCTGAACGTCACCGGCGACCACCTCGGGCTGAAGGAAGTCCATTCGATGGAGCAGCTGGCTGCGGTGAAGCGCGTGGTCGTCGAGGCCGTTCCCCGCAGCGGCTTCGCCGTGTTGAACGCGGACGACCCCCTCGTGGTCGAGATGCGCCGGCACTGCAGCGGTTCGGTGATCCTGTTCTCGATGCGGGAGGACAACTCCTTCATCGAGCGGTGGGTCGCGCGGGGGCGGAAGGCCGTCGTGCTCCAGAAGGGGACCCTCGGCGAGATGATGGTCATCCGCGAGGGCCGCCGGACCATGCCGATCGGGTGGGTCCACCTGCTGCCCGCAACCTTCGAGGGCCGGGCCCGGATGATGGTGCAGAACTCCCTGGCCGCCGCGGCCGCCGCGCACGCCGCCGGCGCGCACCTCCACGACATCCGCCAGGGGCTGCGGACGTTCTCGACGTCGTTCTACCAGGCCCCCGGGCGTCTCAACGTGTTCGAGCTCGACGGCGTGAAGGTCGTCATCGACTACGCGCACAACGCGGCCGGGCTGGAGACCGTCGGCGACTTCGTCCAGCGGATGACCTCGGGCCCGAGCGGCCCGCATGGCGCGAACACCTGGCAGGCCAACGTGAAGGTGGCCGTGATCGCGACCCCCGGCGACCGCCGCGACGAGGACATGCGCGAGCTCGGCGCCGTCGCCGCGAGGTACTTCGACGAGATCGTCATCCGCGAAGACCGGAACCTCCGGGGCCGCAAGCCCGGCGAGACGGCCGGCCACATCCTGGAGGGGGTCCGCGAGGCGCAGCAGGCCGGAGCCCGGGTCGGCAACGTGGAGGTCGTCCTCGAGGAGATGGCGGCGACGCGCCGCGCGCTGGACCGGGCCCGCCCCGGCGACCTGGTGGTCCTGTGCGTCGACTACGCGACCGAGGTGTGGCAGGAGCTCGAGGCCCGCCGCAACCTCGCCGCCCCGCGCATCATGCGAGCCCGCGAGGCCGTGGGCGACGGCCAGGTCGAGGGCACGGGCGGCGACCCCGACCTCGTCGAGCTCGGCCTGGGGTTGTAGGACTGCGGAGGGTGCGGGCCCGCCGAAGCGGGGCGCGCGTCACCCGATCAGATCCCGTTGATGCAGGCCAGGATGGCCTTCTGGGCCAGGAGCTGGCTCTTCGTGGCGGCCTGGTTCAGGAATACGTCCTCGACCTGGTGCATGACCTGGCTGAACGTCGCGTCGTTGACCCCGTTGCAGTCGGTATCGACCCGTTGCGTCCAGTGCAGCGAGCCGTTCGCGAAGTTGAGCCAGGAGGCCAGGACCTGCGAGCCGAGCAGCCGCCGAGGGTCGTTCACGCCCGAGGTGTTCAGGTAGGTCTTCGCCCCGGCCGGCGTCGAGGCGTCGAACCTCTCCTGGTACACCCGGCTCATCTGCCCGACGACGTCGAGGTAGCACTGCGCCGTGGTCGCGTTGATCTTCGGGTTGCCTGTGCGGTAGTTCTGGTACCAGGAGCCCGGCCCGTACACGAGCGCCGCGTTCCCCTGGACCACCAACGGGACCTGGTCGCTAGCGGAACCGGTGTCGTCGTCCACGGACCTCGCCTTCACCGTGTACAGGCAGGCCTGCGTCCACGTGTGCGAGTGCGAGTCCGTGATGTCACGCGGCTGCACGCTCGGCGAGAGGAGCGGGTCGTTCGCCGGCGGGTTCACCTTGTACGTGGTGGCCGTCGTCGTGTGGTCGAACCGGTTCGACAGGTCCCACGTCCACGTCAGCGTCAGGTCGTCGCTGCCGGGGTCCGTGCTCCGGGCCGAGAACCCGAGCGACTGCCCGATCGTCGTGATCATCGTGGGCCCGTTCCCGGCCGCGACGGCGTTGGAACGGTCGATCGCGGACGTCGGGTCCACGTTCGTGACCGTGATCGACTGTGCGCCAGTGGTCGCCCCGGTGTCGTCGTCCGTGAGCGTGACCCCGATCGGGTACGTGCCGTTGTCACCGTAGGTGGCCGTGGCCTGGAACGTCCGCGTCTCCGGGTTGGTCAGCGGGATGCTGAGCGTGGTCGGCCCCACCACCTGCGTGGAGCCCCAGTCGATGCCGACCGTGTAGGTGTCCACCAGTCCCGGGTCCGTGAACGTCCCGTTCAGGGTCACCGACGTGTTCTCGGCGATCGTGGACGCCGTGAGCGACAGGTTCGTGATGGTCGGCGCGACGTTCCTCACCGTGACCGGGATCGTCCTCGTGGCCGACCCGGTGTCGTCGTCGGTGACCAGCACCTGCACGTTGTCAATGTCCTGCGGCGTCGCCGTCGGATTGTCGTCACCGAAGTTCCAGCTGAGCGTCGCGGTCGTCACTCCTGCGGCGAGCGTCTGCACCGACTCGTAGATCCCGTCGCCGTCGAAGTCGACCTGGACGATGTGCGTGTCCAGGACCCCCGCGTCGGTGAAGGAGATCGTGTAGTTCACGGTGCTGCCCTCGTCCACGGTAGTCGGGGACAGGGAGGACGAGCTGAGGACCGGCGCCCGGTTGTTGACGGTGATCGTCGTCGAGCCCGTCCCCCTGCCGGTGTCGTCGTCCGTCACCGTGACGCCCACCGGCACCTGGTCGGATGCGGTGCCACTCGGCGGATCGTCCCGATACACATGCGTCGGATCGACGGTCGTGCTCAGGACCCCCGCTCCCAGCGACACCTGCGACGTCGCGCCGTCGCCCCACAGGATGCTCACCGTGTGGGTGTCGGCCGTGCCCGGGTCGGTGAAGGACACGTGGAGCGAGGCCGTGCCGCCCTCGTTGACGCCCGCGCCCGGGGTCAAGGTGACGCCGGACGGCGCGACGTTATTCACGGTGAGCGACTTGTTCAGGGTGGCCCCGCCCGAGGAGGTGTCGTGGGCCGACACGTTGTACACGTCGTGGGCGGTCGCCGTGGGGTTGTCGTCCGCGTACGTGTGTGTCGTGGTGAAGCTCGTGGCGCCGATCGCCACGCTCACCGACTGTGTATTCCCGTCACCCCAGGTCACCGACACGGTCCGGGCCGCCGCGAGGGCCCTGTCGAAGTGCCCCGTCAGCGTGGCGGCGGACGCCTCGTTGACCGTGCTCGACAGATCGAGGCTCTGCAGCACGGCGGGCGTGGTTCCGGTCCCCGTCGTGCCGGTCGAGCCGAACAACGTGACGTCGGGCGACGAGCACGTCACCGATCCCGGGTGCGCGATCGCATCGAACACGGAGTTGACGAAGCTGTTGATGTTGCTGGCGATGCTCGCGCCGAAGTTCCAGCTGAAGGCGAATCCTCCCCTGCTGCCCAGGATGGTGGCCGAGATGGCCAGGCCGAGCTGGGTCGACGACGGGTCGGTCGTCGACAGGTGGAGGTCGAAGCTGGCGCAGTTCAAGGCGAATAAGCCGCCCGTCCCTCCGCTCAACACGCTCAGGACCGTGCTCGCGGCAGTGGTGATCCCGGTCACCACCTTGTCGAGGACGGTCTTGATGGGCTCGAAGAGGATCTCGTGGGCGAACTCCTGCACCGTGCAGCCGTCGTTGAACGCCGTGATGTTGGAGAACACCGAGAGGTCGCAGACGCCGGGGATCGTGATCGGCGGGATCGAGTAGCAGTGGCCGTTCACCACGACCACGATGCAGGTCGCGGGGACCCTGACCCCGTAGCACGTCCCGGCGACCTCGGCGCCGGCGCAGAAGCCCGGTGTACGGATGCCGTCCAACCCCGGAAGGTTGACCCCGTTGAGGATGGCGTTGAGCGCAGGCTGGATGCCGACGGCGTTCGCGGCGCTCAGGATGTCGGCGATCTGATCGATCGCGGACGACATCCAGCTGGGGATGGTCGCGCCGTTGTCGACCAGGTATTGCTTGAGGTCCTTGAGGGCCTGGCCGGGATCGCTGACGAGGTCGTCCACGATGCTCTCGAACTGGTCGATGACGGCGTTCAGCGACGCGACCACGGGCCCCGCGCTCGAGCTGACCGCCGACGCGAAGTCCAGCTCGTCGGCCCCCTGGACGTGCGCGTCGGTGGCCAGCGCGAAGTGCAGGTCGAGCGTGCCGCCCAGGGTCCCCCCACTGAAGAGGGTGAGCGGGTTGACGTCGAGGCCGCCCCACACGAGCGCCTTGAAGCTGAAGATCTGCAACTTCCCGTAGAAGTCCGTGTGGATCGGCGGGTTGCTGCCCGAACCGAGCCCGGCCGAGAAGTTGATGGCGAACTGCCCGCTCGCGTACGGCGAGCCCTGAGAGCCGAGGTGGATGCCCCCGGAGAGTTTCAGCAGCTGTTGCGTCGAGCTGACCTTCAACCGGATGTCGGCGCCCTCCCAGTGCAGCGGCCCGGCGTCGAACGCGGCGAGGTGACCGGTGCCGTCGATGCCGGAGTCGTTGATGACCAGGTGGACACCGACGAGGCATCCGTCACCCGTGTTCGCCCCGCACCGCTCCGCGGCCGGGGGCTGAGTGAGGATGCCGGTGCTCGGGTCGCACGAGACGCCCTGGGTCGGGCCCGAGCCCTGCGGGTTCAGGTACAGGTCGCCGCCGATCTCGAACCCCTGCGCGATGCACAGCTTCTGCACGCCCTCGGGCGAGATCGACAGCAGGAGGTTGCGGACCGCGATGTTCGGCAGCGAGCCCAGCGAGAGGTGCTGGCCCGAGATCCTGTTGGCGATCGACAGGATGTCGGAGACCGACAGTCCGTTCGGGAACGAGAACCGGAACCCCTTGGGGTCGATCTCGACGAACGGGAACACCTCGATGGGCCGGATCTCGATGTCGAACGCCCCGTTCATCTGCTTGTTGAACAGCGACAGGCTCCCGGCCATCCCGAAGTCGATCGAGAAGCCGGTCGGGTCGAGGTGGAACCCGGTCGAGACCAGGAACTGGGTCACACTGACGTCGGTGAGGCCGAACGGGGACCACCCGTCGAGGTTGGGCGAGCCGTCGCCCTTCACCGAGCTCAGGCTGCCGGTGACGTCGATGTTCGTGCTGTCGTCCGTGATGGACACCATGCCGTCGATGCCGACCTTCACCAGGTCGTGGCAATACATGTGGCCGTCGGATGCGGCCTGGACCACACCATTGCGTGGGCAAGTGGCGTTGGCCGCGACCACGGTGGCCCTAGGGATCGTGATCCCGATGTTGGACAGGGCGTCGGCGGCTCCCGCGGGGAAGCCCTGCTGCAGCGCCAGCGTGATGTCGCCGCCCAGATCCATCTCGAAGCCCGACGTCCCGACGGACATCTGGAAGTGCAGGCTGAAGTCGTGCATCCAGGCGGGCAGGCCGGACTGCGCGGAGTGCAGCTCGAGCCGCAGCGCCAGCCCGGAGAAGTTCGTCCCGCCGATCGGGAACGTCCCGGAGAGCAGGACCTTGTCGGACATGCCGATGTCGCCCGCGAAGGTGGAGAGCGGCTCCGGCAGCTGGATCGCACCGACCACGCCCAGCCCGGCCGGGACGGAGAAGGCGTGGGTGTCGCTCGGGCCCAGCCCCTCGATCGGCTTCAGCCAGTCCTTCACCAGGTCCGGGATGGTCGCGGACGAGAGCGCCGCGTTCGAGAACACGATGGCGAACCCGGTGTCGTCGCTGCTCGGGTCGAACAGCTGGAAGTTGAGCGGGGAGCTCGTGTCCACGACGCCCGGGAGCAGGTCGGACAGCGTGATCGGATCGGTACCGGTTAGTGTCGGCCGGATGCCGAACGCCACGGTGGCGCTCCCCGTCTGCGGGAACCGCGCGTAGAACATGGCGTCGAGGTTGATCGTCGTCCCGCTGAAGGGCTCGAAGCTCGTCTGCACCGTGGCGTCGACGACGAACTTGGCATCCGTGGCCGTGGCGCTGGTCGGGCACACGGTCGCCTCGATGGTGGCCGGGCCGAACGATGCGCTCGTGACCGCGGCGGGGAACGTGAAGGAGCTCCCCAGGCTCGACGCGTAGTTCGACCCGAAGATGCCGGACAGGACGTCGTCGACGGTCACCGCGCTGCCGAGGGAGAGCGAGATCGTCGCGTTCGACCCGACGCCCGACCCGCAGACCTCGTTGGTGCCGTTGCCGACGTGGAGCGACACCGAGACGTCCTTGGTCCCGAGTGTGGCCTGGGCGTCGAGGTTGAAGTCGAAGGCCACAGGCTCGCCCGGCTCCTTGGATGCGGTGGCCACGAACTCCAGGCTGGTGAGGTCGAGCCAGCTGATGCCGAACGGCTCGTTCCAGTCGGTGAGGGCTCCGTGGACCTCGGCCTCCACCGCCCCGTCGGCGGTCTTCGCGAACGAAACGCCGAGGTTCGCCGTGAACGTCTGCTCCGGGTCCCCGGAGTCCGGGACGGTGATCGTGACCGCCGGTGACTCGACGGAGACCTTCACCTTGGACTCGCCCGCGTCGTACTGGATCCCGAACGTCCAGTCCCCCGAGAACGTCACCCAGCTGGGGAGCCAGCTGAACCCCCCCGCCGGGAGCGAGGCCGTGAGGTCGACGCTGGACAAGCTGGGGGCGCCGGTGCCGCCGTACTCCGACGCGTCGAACCCCAGGGCGCCCTCGATGTGCAGCGTCGGGTCGTTCGTGTCGATGCCGAGGATCCCGAGCGCGGTGTCCCCGAACCACCCGAGGTCCAGGTTCGCATAGAAGTGCAGCTGCGCGGTCAGGTCCAGCTCGTCGGGCAGTGTGTCGCTGTCGAACGCCGACGCCAGGAAGTCCCGGGCCGGATCCGACATGGCGGTGGTGTCGAACGTCGGGTTGGCGGGCAGGGCCAGGACCAACGCGGCCTCCGGCATCCTCATGTCGGCCGCGAACGACGTCCCGAGTCCCGGGATGAAGTCCCCCAGCTTCACGTCCTGCCCGGCGGTCGGCGCGGCCCGGATGCCGAACAGCAGCTGCGAGCTCGCCCCTGTCCCGCTCACCGAGACCAGCGCGCTGAGGTCGACCGAGGCGTCCGCGCTGTTCCCGGCCAGCTGCACGCCGGCGAGCAGCGTGAACGTGGGCCCGGACGAGTCGAACGTGAAGTCGAGCGTCGTCAGCGTGATGTGGTTCAGCGCGCTGGTGTCGAACCCCGCGCCGCTGAACGGGCTGCCGGTCGCGCTGTCGAGCCACGTCGCCACGTCACCCAGCGGGACCTCGCCGGTGACGGAGACCTCGCCGGCGACCTTGCCGCCGCCCGCCTCGATGGCGATGTCGATGGAGACGCTTGCGGTGCCGATGGTCAGGTCGCCGGCCAGCTCGGCGCCGAACGTCGGGCCCGAGGGATCGAAGTCGAGGGACAGCTTGGGGCTGGAGACGGTCAGCCAGTCGAGGCCGAACGGGAGGTTCAGCGCCGACTGGGAGCTCGCCAGGCCGAAGTCGAGGTGGAACGAGGCGGGCGGGCTGCCGGGATCCGGGACGATGCCGGTGAAGCCGCTGTCGAGCGTGAACGTGTTGGTCGTGTTGTCGACGTCCACGGTGAAGTCGCCGTGGACGTTCACCGCGGCGGCGCCGCCCGAGATCGACAGCTGCAGCCCGGCGTTGTCGATGGACAGCCACGTCGCGGGCGTCGACGACGGGATCGGGATGTCCAGCGACAGGGCCTGGAGCTGCGAGCTGGTGAGGGCCCCTGAGTTGAACACGAAGTTCGAGGAGTCCCCCAGCTGTCCGACCACGTCGAAATGCGCCGCGCTGCTCGACGCCCCGAGCAGCTCGGCGACCTTCTGCACGGCGGGGAGCCCCGAGACGTCCACGTCGGCGAACAGATTGGCGCCGGTGGTGACGTCGAAGGAGCGGTCGCCGGAGGTGATCCCGAGGACGTCCTTCAGGCTCGAGGGAAGGACCGAGGTGTCCAGCGAGCCGTTCGCTGGGGCCAGGAGGAGGGCCGCTTTGGGCAGCGCCGGGTTGAGGTACCCGGCGCCCGTCCAGTCGCTGTCGATCTGCTGCAGGGTGATGCCGTCCGCCTGGAACGCCAGGGCCACGGTCGGCACCTTGCTGGTGGCGTCCGGGTACTGGACGACCAGGAGCACCTCGGTCGTCGCGGCCCCCGCGAGGTCCTTGAGGGGCGAGTTCGTGAACGCCGTATCCGTGGTCGCGTCGACCGTTCCGAACGCGGTGAGCGAGAAGTCGGTGTCGTCGGCGTCGAGCTCCGCGCTGGCCAGCGAGACGTCGGGCATGCCGGAGACGCTCACCTGGACGGTGGGCTGGGAGGAGGCGCCGGTCAGCGCGCTCTTCAGGCTGCCGTAGGTCTGCTGCACCGGCTTGATGACCCCGCCGCCGTTCCCGGAGGTGAAGTTGACGCCATGCGGCAGCGCCGAAGGTGCGGCCCCGGCCCGTGAGACCAACAACCCGATCGTCCCGAGCAACAGCAGGGACGTGACGATTGCGGAGCGCACGACCACACGCATGCCTGCGGCACGGCGAATCCTGTCCACGGAAGCTCCTCCCCAACTTCGCCCCGGAACTCCCAAGATGGGACAGGACCCCCCCGCCGGAGACGGTGATGAACAGTCACATCCCACACGATTGAAGTCAACGATTGACAAAGCAAGCGATCTGTGCGTTGCGACAGGACTGTCCCGAAATCCCGTCCGCCTTTCGAATCAGGCGCGCGTGCGGCGGGCCCGGCGGGCCAGCTTGCGCACGCGGGCTGGGCCCACGCGGGTTCCGCCGACACGCTCGACCAGCTCGAACAGCTCGGGGCGCTGTCCCAGCGCGGTGATGGCGACGACGTCCCTGGGACGGGACCGTTCCAGCATCCATTCCAGGGCGTGGACCTCGTCGGGGAAGTCCGGGACGTCCTCGGCCGCCTTGCCGCCGTCGACCACACCGGCGCGGAGCCGGTCGATGAGCTCCTGGGGCTCGCGGCCCCGCAGGTAGTGCAGGAGCTGGGTCACCGCGACGTGGTCGCAGGCTCGGGCGGCGATGTATCCCATGCCGTGCATGATCTGGTCGCTCCGGTCGCCGGCGGCCGAGAACGCCAGCCACACCTCCGACCTCGGCGGACACAGGCCCCGCGCCACCTCCACCAGCCCCCCCATCCCGGCCTCGTTGTGGGCGTAGTCGAGCACGACGACGCGCCCCTGCACCTCGAACAGGTTGGCGCGCCCCGGGTTCGACTCGGGGTCGAGCACGAACGACTGCAGGCCCTTGACCACGGCCCGCTCCGGCAGGCCGGCGCCGAGCGCGGCGGCGCACGCGGCAAGGGCATTGGACACGTTGTTCGACGAGAGCCCGGCGAGCGTCACCGGCACGCGGTCGATCGGGACGAGCGAGTGGGGCTCCCGCCCGGGATGCAGCACCGCGATGGCGCCGTCGATCACGGTCACGGCCCGTCCGCCCTCCTCGACGACCGAGCGCAACGCGGGGTGGTCGGGATCGAGCGAGAACAGCCAGGTCCGGCCCCGAGCCACCCGGCGCATGGCCAGGACCCGGGGGTCGTCGGCGTTCAGCACGTCCCACCCGTCCGGCCTGGTGATCCGCAGGATCGTCGACTTCACCTCCGCCAGCTGGTCGAGGGTTTCGATGCCGTGCAGGCCGAGGTGGTCGGCGGAGACGTTCGTCACCACGGCCACGTCGTTGTGGGTGACTCCCATGCCCCGCAGGAGGATCCCCCCGCGCGCGGTCTCCAGCACGGCGATCTCGACGCCGGGCTGGGACAGCGCCTTCCCCGCTCCCCCGAAGCCGGAGTAGTCGCCGGCCTCCACCAGCCGGTCCTGGAGGTAGACGCCGTCGGTCGAGGAAAACGCCACGGTCTTCCCGGCCGCCCGGGCGAGGTGCGCCAGCAGGCGCACCGTGGTGGTCTTGCCGTTCGTCCCGGTCACGGCGATGACCGGGATGCGGGGCGTCGGGACCGGGGGGGAGGGCCCGGGGTCCGCGGCGTGCACCTCGTTCGCGGCCGCCTTGATCGCCGCGCGGATCGAGCGCCGGCCGGGAACCACCTCCACCAGCAGCCGGGCCACCTCGCGGGCGAACGTCTCGGCCGCCGTCCGGTTCCGCCATGGGAACGCCACCACGATCGCGTCGGCCTCCGGACCGGGTCGGGCGCGCACGGCCAGGTGGGTCCCGGTGGCGTCGGCCGCCACCCGGGTCACGTGTGCCGCCACCCGGGCCAGGAACCGGATCCGCCTCCCGGAACCGGGAGGGCCCGGGCGGAGCCCGGGGCCGGAGGACTGCACGCCGGCATCCGCGGCCCGCCGGGCGATGCGCTCCTCGGGCATGGCGGCCAGCGCGGTGAGCGACAGGGTCAGCTTGATGGCCGGGCGGGTGAAGTACAGGTTCGGGCCGTCGAGGATGCGGAGCTCCACGAGTCGTCCGGGCGAGCCGGCTCGACCGTTCGAGCGAGCGGCGCCCGTGCCGCCGCCGGGTCCATCGGGCGCCTCGTCCGCCTTCCGCATGGTGCCGGCGAGCCTACTGCCGGGCGCCCGCCCGCCGCGCCAGATGGCCGATCAGCGCCCGGGCGGCCGACTCTCCTGCCTCGATGCAGTCGGGGACGCCGACCGCCCCGAGGAACGCCCCGGCCAGCGCGATGCCGTCGGGCGCCGCGGCCAGGGCGGCACGCATCCGTTCGCCGTGGCCGGGGCCGAACACGGGCAGGGCCTGGTTCCAGCGACGCATGCGGACCAGGTCCGGACCCGTCCGCGCGCCCATCGTCCTGCTCACCTCGGCGGCTACGCGGTCGCGGAGCTCGTCGTCGGGCGCGGCCAGCATGCCGGGGTCCGTGACCACCGCCCGGAACACGACCCGCCCGCCGGCCAGGTCGGGCCATTTCGAGGAAAACCAGGAGCACGCGGCGACGGTTCCGCCCTCCTCCGGATCCACGAGATACCCCGAGCCCTGCGGAACCTGAATCGTGGAGGGGTACCGGAGGACCACCACGGCCGAGGCGGCGTACCGAACGCCGCGGAGCGCCGCGGAGGACTCCCGAGCGATCCCGGAGAGCATCGCGCCGGCCGCGCCGGCCGGCGTCGCGACCAGGACGGCGTCCGCCGGCTCGACGTCACGGTCCGTGACCACCTCGTACCGGTCTCCGCCGGCGGGTCGGATCGCGGCGACCGGCGCCCCGGTCCGCACCGAGTCGGCCGGCAGCGCGGCGACCAGGGCCTCGACCAGGCGACCGAAGCCGCCCCTGATTCCCAGGAACTGCGCCCCGCCACCCGGGCGCCGTCGGAGCGAGCGCACCAGGCTCCGGTTCCCGACCGCCTGGGGGAACGCCGAGCGCACCCCGATCTCGGTTCCCGACGCGCCGAACACCCCCCGCAGGAGCGGCTCGACCAGCCGGTCGGCGGCCTCGCGCCCCAGGCGCCGGCGGGCAACGGCTGTGGCAGGCTCGTCGGCTTCCCCGATCGATCCACCCGGGATCAGGGGCTCGACCGCCGCGCGCGCCGCGCCGGGGACGGAGACGAGCCCCTCCCGGACCGCGGACCGCAGCGAGCCGGCCGTCGTCGGCACCCCCATCACCAGGCCGCCGGGGATCGGCCGGAGCCGGCCTCCCCGGAGCAGGAAGGCCCGCCTGGCGCCGGACGCGACCGGGACGAGGCTCAGCCCCAGCTCCTCGGCGAGGCCACGCCCTCGGGGCTTGGCCGCGAGGAACGAGTCCGGGCCCCACTCCATGGTGACGCCGTCGGCCTCCTCGGTCCACAGCTTCCCCCCGATCCGCTCGCCGGCCTCCAGCACCGTCACCCCCACGTCGATGCCGGCCCGCCGCGCCTCGGAGATCGTCGCCCGAGCCCCGGCCAGCCCCGCGATGCCCGCCCCCACCACCACCAGCCTCCGCACGGCCGGAGATGCTACGGGCGCCCGCGCCGAGTGGGAGACTTTTCCCATGGCCGAGAGCAGCGACGACGAGAAGCTCCTGCGAAGGGCCGAGGAGGCCCTGACCGAGATCAAGGTCAACCAGGGGCTGTCCGAACGGCACGCGGCGGTGCTGGCCGCCCTGCGCATCCGCCTCAAGGGCTCCGCGGGCAAGTCCCTGGACGAGATGATCGAGGCGGCCGACGACCCCGAACCGGGCGGCTCCCGGCTGGACGACCTCCTCTCCGGACAGGAGCAACCCAAGCACTCGCTGGACGACCTGTTCGCGCAGCAGCCCAAGAAACCGGAGTGGCCGTCCTAGGACTCGGAGGCCGGGGAGTCGCCGTTCCCCGGTGACCCGGTTCGAGAGGCCTCGACGAACGCCTTGCCGGGCGGGCAGAACGACTGGAAGTCGCACCACCGGCAGTGGTCCCCCGGGACCGGATCGAAGCCTCCCGCCGCCATCCCGGCGAGCGACGACGCCACCCGGGCCCGCGTCGCGTCGGGGTCCTCGGCCGGCCAGGAGTCCTCGTCGCCGGTGCGAAGGTAGAGGTACACCAGGCGGAGGTCCTCGGGCCGCTTGCTCCACACCGTCGTGCACGCCAGCGCGTACACGTCGAGCTGGAGCCTGGTCAGCGGGTCGCCCGGATCGGGTCGCCGGCCGGTCTTGTAGTCCACGACCTCCCAGGCGCCCTCGGGCACCCCGTAGATCGCGTCGATCCGCCCGCTCAGCACGAAGTCGTCGACCCGCAGCAGGAACGGCCGCTCCGCGAACAGCGGGACCTGCCCGGCGAACCGGCTGTCCAGGTAGGCCTGCCGGAGCCGCTCCATCCGGCCCGGCTCGCCGGCCAGCTCCTCGGGTGTCAGGTCGGGCGGCTCGTCGAGGTCGATGAGCGAGGTCTGGCCCGACGACCGGCGCTCGATCCAGTTGTGGATCTCCGTGCCGATCCGTGCCGCCGGGCCGCTGAACCGGGGGAGAGGCCGGACGTAGGACCAGTAGAACCGCTTGGGGCAGCGCGCGTAGTCGACCACGCCGCCGACGGCGATGGTCGCCGGCATCCACGGGGCGGAGGCCGCAGGGCGCTCGGACTCCAGCAGGTGGGTGGCCAGCAGCCGGTTGTCCTCGGCCTGGGCCGCGTACGCGGCGCGATCGGAGGAACCCAGCCGCGCGACCAGCCCGGCGGGGGCGCCGCCCGCCGCGACCGCCGCCGCGGCGCCCCGCCGCTGCCCGTCCGGGAACAGCTCGTCGGCGTCGTCCCCCCGCGCCGGCCCCGGCCAGTCCCGGACCAGACGCTCCCGGTGCCCCTTCTCCGGGTGCTCGTCGCCAGGCTCGGGCCCCCGATCCACGGTGGCCTGGCCCGCCGACTCGCCCCACTCCGCCAGCTGGTCGAAGAACTCGCTCGGCTTCTTCACCCGCTCGCCCTCTCCGTACCAGTGGGCCCCGGAGCAGAACAGCCGCCGCCGGGCCCGCGTGAGCGCCACGTAGCAGGTCCGGCGCTCCTCGATGAGCTCCTGGGCCTTGAGGCTCCGCCAGAACTCGCGGAGGTTCCCCTGGAACGTCGGCAGGACGTCCCGGTCGCCCCGCAGCTCGAAGTCGAGCGACTTCCCCTTCTCGGCCGGGTTGTGCTGCAGCCGGTTGTTGGGCAACACGTCCTTGGCCATCCCCGGCACGAACACCGTGTCGAACTCGAGGCCCTTGGCCTGGTGGATGGTCATGACCTTCACCGAATCGGCATCGCTCGGCTGCACCGGCGACCATTCCTGGCGCTCGGCGTCCTCCACCACCTCCACGTAGTCGAGGAACGCCCGCAGCGTGAGCTCGCCGTCGACGGGCGTGAACGAGTGCACCTCGTCGAGGAACGCGGCGATGTTGCGCCGCCGCGCGGTGGCCATCTCCACGTCGGGATGCGCGTCCAGCTCGGCCAGCAGCCCGGTCCGCCGCACGATCTCCGCCAGGAACTCGCCCACCGGCCGCCGGGCCTCCCCCCGGAGCGCGGCAAGCTCGCCGCGAAACTCCTCCAGCCGCTCGGTCCCCTCGGCGGACAGGTTCGTCACCTCGTCGAGATGCTCCAGCGCCTCGGCGAACAGGAACGGTGCCACCTCGCCCTCCTCCGGTTCGCGAAGCGCGTAGTTCCGGTCCTTGGTCCAGGCGGCCACCCGGGCGAGGTCCTTGAACCCCACCCGGTACCGCGGACCCAGCAGCACGCGGGCGAGCGCGACGCTCGCCGTCGAGTCGGCCACGGCGCGCGCGTACGCCAGGACCTCGACGACCTCGGGGAGCCGGAGCAACCCGGACAGCCCGACGAACTCCGCCGGCACCGCTCGTTCCGCGAAGGCCTCCTGCAGCGCGGGGAACAGCCGGCTGGCCCGGCACAGGACCGCGGCCGACGACCACGCGTCGCCGGCCTCGTGCCGTTCCACGATGCGGTCGGCGATCCATGCCGCCTCCGCCCACTCGTCGGAGCACCGCACGACCGCGACCTCGCCGTCGCCGTTGGCCGGCCACGCGCGGAGCTCCTTGTCGGGGTCCGGCCGCTGGTCCTCCGGGACCGGGCGGATGATCGTGTCGGCCGCGGAGAGGATCCGCGCGCCCGAGCGGAAGTTCGTGTACAGGGGCAGCTTCGGCGCCGGGGCGCCGTCCGCCCGGGGGAACTGGTTCGGGAAGTTCAGCAGGTTGAACAGCGACGCCCCCCGCCACGCGTAGATGTTCTGGTCCGGGTCGCCGACCGCCGTCACCGGGAAGCCGCCGCCGAACACCTCGGCGATCAGCAGGGCCTGGGCCACGTTCGTGTCCTGGTACTCGTCGAGCAGCACGGCCGAGAACCGCTCGCGGTACTCCGCACAGACGTCGTCGTTGCGCTCGACCACCTGGAGGGCCAGCGTGATCTGGTCGCCGAAGTCGATCACGCCGCGCTCGCGCTTGAGTGACTCGAACACCTTCGCCGCCCCGGCCAGCTCGATGCGCTGGAGGGCCGCGCGATAGGGCTCCTCGTTCTGCTCCTTCTGCAGCCGGTCCAGCTGGGCGGTGTTGAACTGGATGACCTCGTCGAGCGCCACGCGGTGGTTCGCGCACTGGTCGGCAAGGTCGAGGATGTTGCCGATCAGCGTGGGCTGCCACTCGGCCTTCACGCTCCGGAACGACATCCGCTCCAGGACCATCCGGCACAGCTCGCTGCGCTGGGCGGGCGTGAGGACCCGCTGGCCGGGCTCGATCCCGGCGCGGAGGCCGTGCCGGTCGAGCACCTGCGCCGCGAAGCCGTGGTAGTTCAGGATCTCCGGTTCCTCGCCCTCGGGGAGGTCGAGGGAGCCCAGCGCCCGGCGGACGCGCAGCGTGAGGTTCTCCGTGGCCTTGTTGGTGAACGTGAGGCACAGGACGTTGCCCGGGAGCACGCCCGGGTGGTCCGCCGGCAGCCGCCCCAGCCCCACCAGCGCCAGGTAGACGATCCGGGCGGCCATCACGGACGTCTTGCCGGACCCGGCCCCGGCGACGACAACGTACGGCTCGAGCGGCATCGAGATGGCCCGCCACTGCTCCTCGGTGGGCTTCGAGCCCATCGCGGCCACGACCTCGGGGGGGAACGCGGTCATCGCGCCGCCCCGCTCTCCACTGGGAACACCGGCGCGCCCTCCGGCCACAGCGAGCACAGCGTCTTGAACTCGCAGAACCGGCAGATCGCCTCCGGGCTCGGCCGGTAGTTCTCGTCCTCGGTGAGCTTCCGGATCCGTCCGATGAGGTCGGTCAGCCGCTGCCGCATCTCGTCGCGGTACACGTCCTTGTCGCGGCCGGACGGCATCCAGGCCAGCTTCGCCAGCCCGGCGGGTCCCTTCTCGCGGCCCCGGGGGAAGGCCAGCTCGACGGCCCGGATCGGCCGGAACACCTCGAGCGCCTCGGCTTCCTCCACCGCGATCGTGTAGATGCCGAGCTGGAGGTTCTCCTCGGGCTTCTTCGCCCGCTCCGGCTTCCCCGTCTTGTAGTCGACGATCCGGTTGCCGCCCGCGGTGATCGCCTCGACACGGTCGATGTAGCCCGTGACGGTCGCGCCGTCGAACTCGAACTCGAACCGGACCTCCTGCCCGAGCGACGGCGAGGCGCCGTACTCGGCGAACCAGTTCGGCAGCATCACGTCGGTCACCAGCCGGCGGAACGCCTCGGACACCGCGAACGACGGGAACTCGTCCTGGCGCCACCGGGCCTCCGCTGCGTCGCACAGCCCCTGCAGCGTCTGCGGGACCTTCCCGTTCTCGTACTCCTCGACCAGCGCGTGCACCAGGTGGCCGACCCACGCGTGATAGCCGCCTGGGCTCCCCAGCCCGAGCTCCTCGTTCAGGACGTACTGCAGCTCGCAGTTCTCCAGCTTGTCGAGCCGGGAGAACGAGACCCGCACGGTCTCGTGCAGCGGGCGGCCGGTGTCGGTCCAGTCCCGCTGGAACCACCACCGCGAGGGGTCGGCGCCCAGCGCGGCGAGCCCGTCGAGCGCGGCCAGCCGCGACGCCGGCGCGGCGTCGGCGGCGGCGAGCGTCCTGCGCCAGGCCGCCGCCGCCTCGGCCGTCGACAACGGCGCGCCGGCGACGCCATCAGTCCGGCCCCACGAGCCGCCGGCCTCCTCGACGAACCGCGAGCGGGCCGTGAGGCCCTCGTCCTCGTTCCGGTCCGTGGCCGTGACCACGACGGCCCTGCGGGCCCGGGCCAGCACCATGCGGAACAGGCGCCGCTCGTCGGCGAGACGCAGCCGGTTCCGGTCCGACTGGGAGATGCGCCGGTCGAGTCCGGCGAGGTCGAACATGGGCTCGGGGCGCGACAGGCTGGGGAAGTTCCCCTCGACGGCGCCGACCACCACGACGGCGTCGAACTCGGTCCCCACCGCGCCGTGCGCGGTCAGCACGTGGACGGCGTCCGGGGCCGGCCCCGGCGGCGCGTCGTAGCCGGGCCCGTCCGAGCCTGCCTCCAGCGACTCGAGGAACGCGGCCACCGAGGTGCCGGACGCCTCGCCCGCCCCCGACACGGCCCGGGAGAACGCGACCACGGCGTCGAGGTCGCGCCGGGCGCCGGGGGTCCGTCCCGCGGCCTCCACCAGGCGGCGGGAGGACGGCAGCCGGCGCCACAGGATCGAGAACGCGTCGAGCACCGAGCGGTCCGCCACCCGGCCGGCATCGGCCAGCGCCTCGCGGAGCGCCCGGACCGCCTGCGCGGCGTCGTCCGTCAGTCCGTCGGTGTGCTCGAGCGCCCGTTCCGGCGGCTCCCCCGCTCGCTGCGCCGTGCGGGCCATCCCGCGCGCCGCGGCCGGCGGCAGCCGCGCGAGGTCGGACGCGAGCAGCGGTTCGACCAGGCTCGCTCGATCCTCCGGCCGGGCCAGCCACCGCAACGCGAGCACCACCGGGTACGTGGCCGGCTCCGCCAGCAACGAGAGCCCCCGCTGAGGCGTCCACCGGGGGATGCCCGCGTCGTCGAGGGCGCGGAGCAGCCCGCCGGCCTGGGTGCCCAGGCGCCGGACGACGACCGCCATGCTCCCCCAGGGCACGCCCTCGTCGACATGCAGGCGCCGCAGGGCCCGGACGGCAGCCGCCAATTCCTCCGACTCGTGCGCCGCGGTGAGCGCCTCCACCCCGGGCCCCGCGGAACGGTGGTTCGTCGTGAGCTCCACGTGACCGGCGCCCGCCAGGCGGCCGGTGAAGTTCCGGATCGGCTCGTCGGTCGTGCCCTGGAACGAGAACACGTGGGCGTTCGGATCGCCGGCGACGACCAGGCTGTCCGGCCGGAGCCCCGCCACCAGCGCCTCGGCCGCGAACGTCGTGTCCTGGTAGTCGTCGACGACGAGGTGGTCGAACGGCGGGTCGCCGCCCGGCGCGGCCGCGGCGGCCTGCTCGACCAGGCCGGCGAAGTCCACCAGCCCCTCGTCGTCCAGCCCCTGCTGGTACCGCTGGAGGAAGTCGGCCAGCTCGTTCCATCCCGGCGCCCCGGCGGCCTCCGCCCGCTTGCGGATCTCCTCCGGCTTGAGCAGCGCCTCCTGGGCCCGGAGAACGAACTGCCGGACCTGGTCCGCGAACCCCCGCAGCCGGAGCATCGAGCCGTACGCCGGCCAGCCGGAGGGGTCCTCCCCGGCCAGGAGGTCGCGGACCCGGGAGAACTGGGCGGCGTTCGGCAGGATGTCGGGCGGCGCCGCGTAGCCGAGGGCCTCGAACCGCCTGGCCACGACGTGGTACGCGAGCCCGTGGATCGTCATGACTCGCAGCCCGGGCAGCGACATCCGCAGCCGCCGGAGCAGGAACGTCTTCGCCTCGGCCCCGGCACGGCCGGAGCCCACCACCAGCGCGACCCGCTCGGGGTCGGCGCCGCCTTCTACGAGCCGGGCGAAGCGCTCGCGGAGCACGGCGGTCTTGCCGGTGCCGGGGACGCCGGTCACCAGCAGGGGACCGGCGGCATGGTCCAGGACGCGGGCCTGCGCGGGATCGGGCACGAACTCCATGTCGACGCCGATGCTAGCTCGGCAGTCCGACACGGCGAACGTCACAGGTCAGCCGCGAGGTGGATGCGGGGTCAGCGCTTCCGGCAGCGCCACAGCGACTCGGCCGGCCATCTCCTCGACCAGGCCCGGTCGACCTCGTCGCGGTAGGTGCTCGTGGCGTCGGGGCCGGGGCGGGGCTCGATCAACGACTCCACGAGGAGCCCGTTGTCGGTGAACAGGCGGATCCATTCGCCGTAGGGCAGGTTGAACTCGGCCATGCCCTCCGGGGTGTCCAGGCGATGCAGGCCGAAGTAGTCGTGGACGAGTCGGTCACCCGCGTGGCCGTCATCCATCGCCCAGGCGATGTCGACGATCGGGCTCGACCGGTTGAACGCCAGGAGGCCGCCAGCTCGCAGCACGCGGGCGGATTCGGGGACCGTGCGGTACGGATCGGCGAACGAGAACGCGCCGTGGTCGGCGAACACGACGTCGAAGCTCCCATCGGCGAACGGGACCTGCTCCGCGCTGGCCTGGACCAACCGGACGTCGAGCCCCGTCTCGGCGGTGAGCCGCCGGGCGTGCCGGAGCTGGGAGTCGGACAGGTCGAGGCCGACCGCCCGCGCTCCCAGGCGGGCCAGCGCGATCGACCACTGGGCGCCGCCGCACCCGAGCTCCAGGACGTCCTTCCCCGCGACCTCGCCCAGGACCTGCAGCTGGGATTCCGGGATCCCCCACACGCCCCAGGCCAGGTCGCCGGTGCGCATCTGCTCGGTGATCTGGGCGGCGTGATGGTCCTGATATTCGTCCGCGGTGGCGTTCCACCGCCGGCGGTTTTCCGCGACGTGCGGCGGATCGCTCACCGGACCCTGCGGCCCCGGAGCCACCGGTCGACGTCGGGAATGGCGATCTGGCCGACGATGTGGCCGTCCTGCACCACAACGGCCGGGAGCCGCGCGGTGCTCAGCCGGGTGACGACCCGGTCGAGGGGGTCGTCCAGGCCGACCTCGACGATCCCGGCGGCCGGCTGCATCGCGTCGCGGACGGGCCGCAGCGGGTTCTCCCGCCCCACCTGGGCGGCGAGGTCGAACGTCAGCACGCCGACGATGTCCCCCCGCTCGTTCTCCACGGGAAACGTCTCGTGCTCGTGGCCACGCAGGTACCGGTCGAGCGCCTCGGACAGCGTGATGTCCTGAGGGATGCTCTCGGGCGGCGGCCCCATCGCCTCCGCGACCGTTCCCCGTGCCAGCACCTTGAAGATCCGGTCGCGGTCCAGGGTGGCCTTGGCGCCCCGGAACATCATGGTTCCGATGAGGACCAGCCAGATCCCCGCCTGCAGCTCGTTGCGCCCCACGAGGTAGATGCCGACGACGATGGCAACCGCCCATACGGCCATCCCGCTCCGCGCGGCGATCGAGGTCGCCTTGCGCTCGTCCCCGGTGAACCGCCAGATCGCGGCGTGCAGGATGCGTCCGCCGTCCAGCGGGAACCCGGGGACCAGGTTCGCGATCCCCAGGAAGACGTTCAGCCTGCCGACCGTCCGCAGGGTGTCGTGCAGCGCCGCGGAGAGGCCGCCGACCGTGGACGCGCCCAGCAGCGCGAACCCGATCGCGACGCTCGTCAGGGGGCCGACGACTGTCGTCAGGAACTCGTCGCCCGGCTTGTCCTCCATCTGGATGCCGGTGGCACCCCCGAACATGAACAGCCGGATGCCGGTGACGGGCAGTTTTCGGAGGCGGGCCATGCCCGCGTGGGCCAGCTCGTGGCCCAGGATCGAGCCCAGGAACAGTGCCGCGGTGAGCACGCCGATCCCGAAAGCGGTTCCGCCGCCGAGCGCGCGGGCCAGGCCGTCGTACTGCGACCACACGATGAAGGCTGCGAGCAGGAACCACGAGCCGTCAACGGCGATGGGGATGCCGCCGATGGACCCGATCTTGATGGTCTTGCCGAACATGGTCCCTCCGCTCGTGCGTGCGGTTCAGCGTACCCGGCCCCACGACAGCGCCCCCCGATCGGGGGATGCTCGGGACAGGTGGCGGCCGATCAGAAGATGACTCGATCGAGCCATTGCGGTTAGGCGAACAGGTGTTCGACAATGTCAAGGTCATGAGCACGATGCGGTCGGCCCTCGAGGAATACCGGAACACGGAGAAGGCGCTGCTCCGATGTCGAGATCGAGGACGAAGTCGTCGAGATGAAGGCCGTCATGGGGGGACTCGAGGTGGAATGCGCCCGCCGGATCGCGGAACTCGAGCGCCGGCGCGCCTTCGAGCGCGACGGTCACCTGTCGATGGCCGCGTGGCTGGACTCGCGGTTCCGCGCCGGCTGGTCCGCGGCGGCGAAGGAGGTCCGGCTGGCGCGAGGGCTGGAGGCGATGCCCGCCACCCGGGCGGCGCTCTCGGATGGCGAGCTGTCCGGTGCGGCCGCAGCGACGCTGGTGGCAGCCAGGGAGGCCAACGCGGAGGAATTCTCCAGGGTGGAGGAGGCGCTGCTCGAAGCGGCGCGCAGCCTGCCGGCTCCGGGCCTCCGTCGCGCCGTTGAGCACTGGAAGGAGGTGGTCGGACCCGAGGTCGCGGCTCGGGACGAACCGGAGCGCTTCGATCGGCGCGGCCTGTACATCTCGCCGCTGATGGACGGCATGGTCCGTGTCGACGGCAACCTCGACCCCGAGACCGGCCAGACGCTGATCACGGCGATCGGTTCCGTGACCGATGCATGGGCCCATTCGGGGCAGGAAGACCCGAGGAGTCCGGCTCAGCGTCGGGCCGACGCCATTGGAGAGGTGTGCCGCCACTGGCTGGACCACTCCGATCGTCCGACGGTCGCCGGCGAACGTCCTCACGTCACGGTGACGTTGGATCTGGAGTCGCTGGAACGGAGAGTCGGCCGACGCTGCGAGCTGGACGACGCGGGGAGGGTTTCCCCCGGAGACGGCGAGGCGCCTGGCCTGCGACGCCTCGATCACCCGCGTCATCATGAAGGGATCGTCCGAGCCGCTCGACGTCGGCAGGAAGACCCCGGTGATCTCGGCCGCGCTTCGCCGGGCTCTGGCGGTGCGGGACCGAGGCTGCCGGTTCCCCGGGTGTGACCGTCCGCGGTCGTGGTGTGACGCCCACCATGTCGTGCACTGGGCGGATGGCGGGGCGACGGAACTCGCCAACCTGGTCTTGCTGTGCCGCCGGCACCACACGCTGACCCATGGGCCCTTCCGGGCGGAGATGAGCGAGACCGGACCGGTGTTCCGACGGCCGGACGGGACGATCATCGAGGACCGCGCGCCGCCGTAACCGACGATCGATGCGCTCGGGGCCATAGGCGAGCGCGAGGCCGGGGCGCGAGGCCGCATGGAGGACCGCTGCCTGGTCCGTGCGAGTCTTGGCGAGCGTGGCCGCCGCGTGGCACTTGCGACGCGGGGCGAGCGGCTCGCTACTCGTCGAGGTCGAGCAGGCCCGTGAGCTGCCGGGCGTTGCGGACCGCGTAGTCGCGGTAGCAATTGTTCATGAGGACGTGGGTCTCACGGGCGCTGTTCGACATGTCCCGGATCCCCGGGACCCACTCCTCGAGTTCGCGCTCGTCGTAGAGATACGCGAAGCGCTCGGCGGCGGTGACGCCCTTCTTCGTGAACTGCTGCTCGTTGCGTGTGTGGAAGCGGACGAGCGCCAGGTCATCGGCGGTGGTCGCGGCGAGCGGCGGGACGCTCGAGTCGAGGCCCTGGGGCATGTCGACGCACACGAGGGGGAGCGAGTGCTCCTGGAGGAACGAGAGGGTCTCGTCCTGGTTTCGCGGTTCCAGCCAGGTCCTGTGGCGGAACTCCACCGCGATGCGGTACTCGCTCAACCGCTCGGCGCACTCCACGATGTAGTCCCTGTTGGCCCGGCCGATGACGAACCACTGGGGGAACTGGAACAGGATCGCCCCGAGCTTTCCCGCGGAGTGCAGGGGCATCAGGGCGTCGGCGAACCGCCTCCACACCTCGTCCACGACCTCGGCCGGGAGCTTGTCGCGGTAGACGTTGCGCTTGTCCGCCTGGTCGGGCGGCAGCAGCTCGCGGAGGTCCTTGGCCATCCGGTCGGGCCGCGTCGGGTGGTTCGTCAGCAGCGAGTAGGCCTTGACGTTGAACGTGAAGTCCTTGGGGGTGCGTTCGATCCACAGCACCGAGTTCCGCTCGGTGGGCGGCGAGTAGTACGTGGAGTCGACCTCGACGATGGGGAACTGCTCGGCGTAGAACCGAAGCCGGTCTTCCGGGGTCTTGGCTTCGGGGGGGTAGAACGTCCCCTCCTTGACGAGGGTGGGCTCCGTCCACCCGCAGATCCCCACGACGATCTCGCCCACGGATCCGAGCCTACCGGAGACGAAAGCGACGCCCGCGGCGAGGGGGGTGCCGCGGGCGTCGCTGTAGGTCCGTTAGTGTAGCCCACTTCCGTCCGGGAAGCTAATCGAATGTGGAGCGGGCCCCCCGATCGGCTGCGTGCCCGCCCGAGCACGCAGCCCGAGCGGGTGCACCCTACCCTTCGAGGACCGCATCCGCCAGCAGGTCGACCTGATCGAGGTCGGGAACGGTCGGGACCCATACGAACTCGTCCACGCCGGCCTCGTCGAAGGCCTGCTGGTGCTCGCGGATGCGTTCCGGCGTCCGCGGGACGGATTCGGCGAGGCCGACCACGCCGTCGCCGACGAACGCGTAGTAGTCGAGGATCGAGTGCTTCGACGCCTCCACATGCTCCTCGCCCAGGCCGAAGTACCCGAGGGCGTAGAAGTACGGCTCGCCCTGCCGCCCGGCCTCCGCCCAGGCCTCCCGGACCCGCTGCATCACGGGCAGCACGTGTTCGAGCTGGCCCCCCCCGACGCTCCACCCGATGCCGAACTCGGCGGTGCGCCGGACCGCCGCATCGCTCATCCCGCCGATCACGATCGGCGGCCCGCCCTCGCGGACCGGCTCCGGCGCAACCGGCCCCTCGAACCCGGGGAGCGGCTTGCCGGCCAGGGACTCGCGGAGGTCCCGGAGCTGCCGATCGAACCGCTTCCCGCGGTCGTGGAACTCGAGTTCGGTCAGCTCGAAGTCGTCCGGCCGGCCGCCGACGGCCAGTCCCAGGGTCAACCGGCCTCCGCTGATCTGGTCGACCGAGGCCGCCTCCTTCGCCAGGAGCGCCGTGCTCCGGGTGGGGGCCAGCACGATGTTGGTGAGCAGCCCGATGCGCTCCGTGGCCGCGCCGGCCGCGGCCAGCGTGACGAGCGACTCGTAGCTCGGGTACGCGATGCGGTCGATGGTGGCGAGCGTCGAGAAGCCCCGCTCCTCGGCCCGGCGGGCCCACTTCACGAGGAGGTCGCCGCTCGCGCCCGGCGTGCTGTTCGGCAGTCCGATCCCGATCTTCACGCGCCCTCCCGGGGGGTCGCAGCAACGATACAGGGCCCGGGCGAGCGGAGGCCCGCAGCGAGACGAGGGGGCAGGTCGAGGGAAGCACTACGCTGGAGGAAAGCGAGGTGACGAAGCGATGATGACGCTGCACACGGCCGACGGCGAGGTGGCGATCCACCGGCTGGATACGACGGGCGCCGACCTGCCGCGGCTTCCGCACACCGTGAAGATCCTCATCGAGAACCTCCTGCGGCGGGCGGGGTCGCGCGACGTGAGCCAGGCCGACGTCAGCGCGCTCGCGCGGTGGCCCGCCGAACCTCCCGGCGACACCGCCGTCGCGTTCATGCCGTCGCGGGTCCTGATGCAGGACTTCACCGGCGTCCCCGCGGTCGTGGACCTGGCGGCGATCCGCTCGGCGGTCGCCCGGGCTGGCGGTGACCCCGCCACCGTGAACCCGCACATCCCCGTGGACCTCGTCATCGACCACTCGGTGCAGGTGGACATGTTCGCCTCGCCGGAGGCGTATCAGGCGAACGTGGAATGGGAGTACCGGCGCAACGGGGAGCGCTACTCGCTGCTGAAGTGGGCCCAGCAGGCGTTCGACGGCTTCCGGGTCGTGCCGCCGGGCATGGGCATCTGCCACCAGGTGAACCTGGAGCACCTCGGCCGCGTCGTCCGGGTGCACGACGGCGTGGCCATGCCCGACACGCTGGTCGGGACGGATTCCCACACCACGATGGTGAACGGCCTCGGCGTCCTGGGGTGGGGCGTCGGGGGCATCGAGGCCGAGGCCGCGATGCTCGGCCAGCCGATGTTCCTGGGGTGGCCGGTCGTCGTCGGCGTCCGCATGAGCGGCGCGCTGCCGGCCGGCACCACGGCCACCGACCTCGTCCTGACGCTGACCCAGATGCTCCGCTCGCACGGCGTCGTGGGGAAGTTCGTCGAGTTCTACGGCGAGGGGCTCTCCTCCCTGACCGTCGAGGACCGGGCGACGATGTCGAACATGTGCCCGGAGTACGGCGCGACGGCTTCGTTCTTCCCGGTCGACGACCAGACCCTCACCTACCTCACGAACACCAACCGGGGCGACGTGGTGGACCTCGTCGAGCGGTACACGAAGGAGCAGTCGCTGTTCCGGACCGACGGCGACCCCGATCCCGTGTTCAGCGAGACGCTCGAGCTGGACCTGTCCGCCATCGAGCCGTCCATGGCCGGCCCCCGGCGGCCCCAGGACCGCGTGCCGCTGTCCCGGGTGTGGGACTCGTTCCGCGACGCGTTCGCCGAGTTCGGTAAGGGCTACGCGAACGGCTCCGACGCGGCGGTCGCCGCGACGTTCCCCGCCAGCGATCCCGTGGCCGACCAGGAGCCCCTGTCCGGCGACCCGCCGCAGCCTCAGGCCGATCCGGGCCGCGGTGGCGGCGACCCCCGCTCGCTCGAACGGTCCGACGACGACACCGTCGACCACGGCAGCGTCGTCATCGCCGCGATCACCTCGTGCACGAACACGTCGAACCCGTCCGTGATGCTGGCCGCCGGACTCCTGGCGAAGAAGGCGGTGGAGGCGGGCCTCCAGTCCAAGCCGTGGGTCAAGACGTCGCTGGCCCCGGGCTCCCGTGTGGTCACCGACTACCTCGACCGGGCGGGGCTGCAGCCCTACCTCGACAAGCTGGGCTTCGGGCTGGTCGGGTACGGCTGCACGACCTGCATCGGGAACTCGGGCCCGCTTCCGGACGAGGTGGCGAGGCAGGTCGACGAGCGCGACCTGGCGGTCGTGGCGGTGCTCTCCGGGAACCGGAACTTCGAGGGCCGCATCCACCCCCAGGTCCGGGCCTCGTATCTGGCCTCGCCTCCGCTGTGCGTGGCCTACGCGCTGGCCGGCCGGGTCGACGTCGACCTCACCTCCGAGCCGATCGGGCGCACCCCGGAGGGCGTGGACGTCTTCCTCGAGGACCTGTGGCCCGCGCCCGGCGAGGTGCAGGCCGTGCTGGCCGACGCGATCACGCCGGAGCAGTTCGAGCAGGAGTACGAGCGCATCTGGTCGGGCGACGAGCACTGGGCGGAGCTGTCGGCGCCCGGCGGGACCGTGTACGAGTGGGATCCGGACTCCACCTACGTCCGCGAGCCGCCGTTCTTCCAGGACCTGTCGCCGGAGCCGCAGCCGCAGCAGGCCGTCGAGGGCGCCCGGGTGCTGGTGAAGGTGGGTGACTCGATCACGACCGACCACATCTCGCCCGCGGGCTCCATCAAGAAGGACTCCCCTGCGGGGCGGTACCTCGTGGAGCACGGCGTGCAGCCCGGCGAGTTCAACTCCTACGGCTCACGGCGCGGCAACCACGAGGTGATGATGCGCGGCACGTTCGCCAACGTCCGTCTGCGCAACGAGCTGGCCCCGGGCACCGAGGGGCCCTGGACGAGGCATCTCCCGGACGGCGAGGAGATAACGGTCTACGACGCCTCGCTGCGGTACGCCGAGGAGGGGGTCCCGCTGGTGATCCTGGCCGGCGAGGAGTACGGCAGCGGCTCGTCGCGGGACTGGGCGGCGAAGGGCCCGGCCCTGCTCGGCGTCCGCGCCGCGATCGCGGAGACCTTCGAGCGGATCCACCGCTCGAACCTGGTGGGGATGGGCATCCTGCCGTTGCAGTTCGCGGCGGGGGACTCCGCCGAGTCGCTCGGCCTCGACGGCACCGAGGAGTACACGATCCGCGGCATCGCCGGCGGGATCACCCCGGGGCAGTCGGCGACGGTCGTGGCCACGGACGCCGACGGCTCGGCCCGGGAGTTCCAGGTAACGGTCAGGATCGACGGTCCCGCAGAGGTCGAGTACCACCGCAACGGCGGAATCCTGCAGATGGTCCTCCGCAACATGCTGGCGTCGTAGCCCGCCTGCGGCCGGTACTGCGCTGATCGCCCCGGAAGCCACCCGCGGGCGTTTCGCTTGGGAGCATCGGGGTAGCCACCAGAGAGGGAGCCCCATCCGAAAGGAGAGCCGCATGTCCACGATCGAGGAATCCGTCGAGGTGCAGGTGCCCCTGTCCACCGCGTACAACCAGTGGACGCAGTTCCAGGAGTTCCCGCGGTTCATGGAGGGCGTCGAGCGCGTCGAGCAGCTCGACGACAAGAGCCTCACGTGGGTCGCCAGGGTGAAGGGTCAGACCCGGGAGTTCCAGGCTCGCATCACCGAGCAGAAGCCCGACGAGCGCGTGGCGTGGGTCGTCGAGGGCGGCCCGTTCCACGCCGGCGTGGTCACATTCCACCGGATCGACGACGCGACGACGCGCATTATGCTCCAGATGGAGTACCAGCCCGAGAGCTTCGTCGAGAAGGCCGGCGACGCGGCCGGCTTCGTGAAGCGTCAGGTCAGCGCCGACCTGCAGCGGTTCAAGGGCTTCATCGAGTCGCGGGGAACCGAGACGGGCGCCTGGCGCGGCGAGATCGACGAGCGCCGGGCCGGATAGCCGGACCGGGGAACAGACAGACCTGGCGGAGCGGGCGCCCCCGTCGGAGCGTTCGCTAGGAAGCCGGTGAGACCGGAGCGGGCGGCGTGGTGGTCCAATCGGGGGCGGGATCCGTCGACGGCAGCTCGAGGACAGGCAGGCGCAGCCGCAGCAGTGCCCCGCCGCCGGGGGCGTTCGTCGCCTCGACGGTCCCCCCGTGGGCCTCAGCGACCTGACGGACGATGGCCAGGCCGAGGCCCGATCCCGGCAGCCGCCGCGCGGCCACCGAACGGTAGAAGCGGTCGAACACGTATGGCAGGTCCTCGTCGCCGATCCCCGGACCGTGGTCGCGCACGGTGAGGGCGCCGGTCCGGAGGGCGACCTCGACCGCGCCGTCCGGCGGACTCCACTTGGCCGCGTTGTCGAGCAGGTTGCCCACCGCGCGATCCAGCCGTTCCGGCGACCCGACCACCACGGTCGGCTCGAGCTCGGCCGAGAACCGGAGGCCGGGGGCGCGACGCCCGGCCCGCTCCACGGCCGCTTCCACCAGCAGGTCCAGCCGGACCTCCGTGGGACGGGCCGCCGGCTCCTGGCCGTCCCGGGCCAGGTCGACCAGGTCGGCCACCAGCGCCGTCATCTCGTCCAGCTGCGCGACGACGTCCTCGCGGAGCCGGTCCCGGTCCACCGGAGACAGCTCCGAGGCGCGGGCCAGGACCTCGATGTTCGTGCGCAGCGACGTCAGCGGGGTGCGGAGCTCGTGCGACGCGTCGGCCACCAGCTGGCGCTGGGCCCGCACCGAGCGCTCGAGCGCCTCGAGCATCCGGTTGAAGCTCGCGGCCAGCCGCCCCACCTCGTCGTTCGTCCCGACCTCGATCCGCGCGGCGAGATCGCCGGTGGCGGTCACGTGCTCGGCGGTCTCGGTCAGCCGCCCGACCGGACGGGCCGCCGTCCGCGTGATGAGGAACCCGAGCGCCGCCCCCAGGCCCACGCCGACCGAGCAGATCGCCACGAGCAGGATGGCGAGCCGGGACATCGCGGCGTCGACATCGGTCAGCGGCCGGGCCACCTGGACCGCCATGGGCTGGGGGATGGGTTCGGCCCGCACGGGCACCTGGACCACACCCGGCATGCGGGCCGTCACCACCCGGTAGTGCGCGCCGTCGAGCGACACGTCGGCGAAGTACTCCTGGTGCTCGCCGGCCGCCACCGCCAGCGACAAGCGGGTGGGTTCCATGAACTGCCCCGTCTCGTCTCCGGGCCGCAGCACCGCCCCGTCGGACGCGACGAACTGGACGTACCCGGGGGACTCCCCGGCGACGTCCGGTGGGGGGATCACCACCTGGATGCCGTCCGGCCCCGCCACGAGGGACACGCTGCTGGGCGAGAGGATCTGGTCCAGCCGTTGCCGCAGGGCGTCGTCGACCTGGCCCCGAAGCTCCCCCCGCACCACGAGGTAGACGACCGCCGAGGCCATGACCACGGTGACGGCCACGGCTACGGCAGAGCCCACGGCCACGCGGCGCCGGAACGTCACGAAGTCGTCCCTTCCTTCAACACGTATCCGACGCCGCGCACGGTGTGGATCACGCGCGGCTCGCCCTCGGCCTCCAGCTTTCGGCGGAGGTACCCCACGTACACCTCGAGCGAGTTCGACGTGGGGCCGAAGTCGTAGCCCCACACCCGCTCGAAGATCACGTCGCGGGTCAGCACCCGGCGCGGGTTCCGCAGGAACAGCTCGAGCAGCAGGAACTCCGTCCGGGTCAGCTCGAGGGGGCGGTCGCCGCGGCGCGACTCGTGCGCCGCGAGGTCCATCTCCACGTCGCCGAACCGGAGGGTCTCGGCCTCGTCGGGGGCCGTCCGGCGGAGCAGCGCCCGGAGCCGGGCGAACAGCTCCTCCAGCGCGAACGGCTTCACCAGGTAGTCGTCGGCGCCCGCGTCCAGGCCCGCCACCCGGTCGGACACGGCGTCGCGGGCCGTCAGCATGAGCACCGGCGTCCGCAGCCCCGCCGCGCGAACGGCCCGGCACGTTGCCAGCCCGTCCAGCACCGGCATCATCACGTCCAGCACGACCGCGTCGGGAGGCCGGTCCCCGATGGCCCGGAGGGCCTGCTCGCCGTTGGCGGCCAGGTCGACCTCGTACCCCTCCAGCCGCAGGGCACGGTCGAGTGACTCGCGCACGGCCGGCTCGTCGTCCACGACCAGGATGTGCGACACGCCTCCAGTGTGCCCCGTCTTCCTGAAGGAACGGTGAACCCCCCGCCACGCTCGGCTCCGCGCCGGCCCGGTGTCGTAGGCTGGCCGGGAACGTCCCTCCGGCGGCCCCGGTCGGGCCGGCCGGACGTTCCCTGGAGGCACGGAATGGCGACGGGTGACGGCCAGCGCGACACCGCCGGCGGCGGCGGAATCGCGGCCGCGCAGGGGTCCCGCGCGCCGGCGTGGCTGGTGCTCACGCTGGTGTGCCTGGGCCAGTTCATGGTCGTGCTCGACATCTCCGTCGTGAACGTGGCCCTGCCGTCCATCCAGCGCGACCTCCAGTTCAGCGACACGGGGCTGCAATGGGTGGTGAACGCGTACACGCTGGCGTTCGCCGGGTTCCTGCTGCTCGGCGGGCGGGCGGGCGACCTCTACGGCCGCCGCCGCATGTTCATCGTCGGCCTGGCGCTGTTCTCCGCGGCGAGCCTGGCCGGCGGCCTGGCCCAGGACAAGGCCATGCTGGTCGCCGCACGGGCAATCCAGGGGCTGGGCGGAGCGGTACTCGCGCCGGCCACCCTCACGATCCTCACCACCAGCTTCGCCGCGGGACGCGACCGGGCCCGGGCCCTCGGCGTGTGGAGCGCCATGGCCGCCGCGGGCGGAGCATCGGGCGCGATCCTCGGCGGCGTGCTCACGGACACGCTGTCGTGGCGGTGGATCCTGTTCATCAACGTCCCGATCGGCGTCGTGGGCCTGATCGGGGCGCGGGCGGTGCTGGTGGAGTCGATCGCCGAGGGCGCCCGCACCCACCGCCTCGACTGGGCCGGCAGCGTCACCGTCACCGGCGGTCTGGTCGCGCTCGTGTACGGCATCGTCGAGACCGAGTCGCACGGGTGGACCTCGGCGCAGACGATCGTCCCGGTCGCCGTGGCCGCCGTGCTGCTCGCCGCGTTCGTGGTCGTCGAGACGCGGGTGGCGGAGACCCCGCTGATGCCGTTCGGGCTGTTCCGGGTCCGGTCGGTGACCGGGGCGAACGTGGTCATCCTGTTCCTCGGGGCCGCGATGTTCTCGATGTGGTACTTCCTGTCGCTCTACATGCAGGACGTGCTCGGGTACAGCCCGCTCACGGCCGGTCTGGCATTCGTCCCGCAGACCGTGGTGATCGTCATCGGGGCCCAGGTCGCGGCGCGGCTGGTCCCGAGGATCGGGCCCCGGCCGCTGCTGGTGGTCGGCGGCCTCGTGTCGGCGGCGGGTCTGGGCTGGTACACACAGATCTCGCCGCACGGGTCCTACGTGGGCGACCTGCTGTTCCCCGGCATGCTCGTGACGCTCGGCCTGGGGCTGTCGTTCATGCCGGTCACGATGGCCGCCACCACCGGCGTCGAGCCCCGCAACGCCGGACTCGCCTCCGGGCTCGTCAACACCACCCGGCAGATCGGCGGCTCGGTGGGCCTCGCCGCGCTGGCGACCCTGGCGGTCGACCGGTTCATCGCGCTGTCGACGGCCGGCGAGGACAGGCTGGTCGCGCTGACCTCCGGCTTCGCCCGCGCCTTCGGGATCGGGTCGGTCATCTGCGTGGCAGCCGCGCTGGGGGCGTTCCTCATCCCCTCGATCCGGGGAGGGCCGCCGGCCCCGCCGACGGCCGCGGAGACCGGTCCGGAGCAGGAACGGGTCCCCGCGCACGAGGGGTGATGGCCCCCGGCCCGATCGAGCGCGCCCGCCGGATCTGCCAGTCGTTCCCGGAGGCTACGGAGCCCGACGGTCGCCCCGAAGCGGCTGGTCGCCCGGCTGGACGGGTGATGAGCGCTCTTCTCCGAGCCGCGTGACCTATCGGGATAGCCCGGACAGGAACCTGCCCAGCGCCTCCATCGAGTGGCGCATGGGCTGCGATCCGTAGCTGATCCGGGCAACCCCCAGCTCGGCCAGGCGGGAGTTGGGTGGCGCATGGGGTGTCGCCAGGACGTTGAGCGGAGCCCCCACCGCGTCAACGAACGCGGCGATCGTGTCCTCGTCGGACAGGAAGATCGGGAACGCGCAATCGGCCCCCGCGGCCACGTACGCCCTGGCCCGGGCGACACCATCGTCGAGCAGCTCGGGCTGAGGACGCTCGCGGTCCGCCAGGAACACGTCGACCCGGGCGTTGATCACCAGCCCGTAGTCGCGCTCCGCCGCCGCCGCGCGCACCGAGGCCAGCCACGCGGCCTGGCGATCGGCATCGACGAGGCCGCCCGTCGCGTGATCGGTGTCCTCGAGGTTGCAGCCGGCCGCGCCGGCGCTCGCCAGCGCCTCGACCAGCTCCCCGGGCCCCATCCCGTACCCCGCCTCGGCGTCGACGGTGACCGCGACGTCGACGGACCGAGCGATCCGCGCCGCGACGGCGAGCATCTCGGTGGCCGGCGCGCCCTGGTGATCCTCGTACCCCAGCGCGTCAGCGACCGCGCCGCTCGACGTGGCGACGACCGGGAACTCGGCCGCCACGACGGCCCGGGCCGACGCCACGTCCCACGCGTTCGGCAGCACCAGCGGCCTCCCGGGGACATGCAGCGACCGCAGCCGGTCACATCGCTCTTCGAGCACCACGCATCGCCTCCCGCGACGATCGGAACGCATCCTGATCTTGCCACGCCATCCTCTGGGCTGGTCCAGCAGGCAGGCGGAAACCTGGGGGCACGGAGGATGCCGACTCGGCGCCGGCCTATCGTGTGGCGACGTTGGGGGTGGTCGGGAAGATGACGACGATCGGTGACGTGCGAGCGGTTGCGCTGAGCCTCCCCCGCTCGTACGAGGCCGTGGTCCGGGACCGGGTCAAGTTCCGGGTGGGCCGGATCGTCTACCTGGCGTTCTCGCGGGACGAGACGCTGATGGGGTTCGCGTTCCCCAAGGACGAGCGCGAGGCGCTGGTCGCCTCGGAGCCCGACAAGTTCCTGATGCCGAAGGCCTCCGACCTCCGATACCACTGGGTGGTCGTCCGCCTGAGCGCGATCGACGAGCAGGAGATGCGCGAGATCGTGATCGACGCCTGGCGGATGGTGGTCCCGAAGCGGGTCGCCGAAGAGTTCCTCGGCGAATGAGGGGCGGCTGCCTCGCCGGTCCAGGTCTCGTAGAGCCAGAACTCGTTGGGATCCTCGGTCGAACGATGCACGCCGAACACGATGTTCCCGGGCTCGCCCGCCTCGATGCGCCGCGGGTTGGTCAGCAGGAGCTCGAGCACCCGCTCCGCCTGGCCCTCCCTCGCACGCATCCGGACGAAGTAGGTGACGGCGCCCCTGAATGCGGCATCGTAGCCGAGTGCCGGATCGCGAGTGTTGGTCGCGAACGACGCCATCGGCAGCTACCGTCTGCGGCGTGCACCGCCCGGGGCATTCGCTACGGATCTCCGCGGTGGCGCTCGCTTTCATCGCGGCGGCGTGCTCGCCGAACCGGGCGGTGGATCGGCCCTCAGCCACGACCGGGCGCCGTACGGGTGCCACCTCACCGGCCCCGACGCGCACTCCGAGCCCTCCGGGCTCACCGACCCCTCCCCCCGCCTGCGCCGACGTCGTGTTCGACCGGTTGACGCTGCCCCAACGCGTCGGCCAGCTGTTCGCGCTGGGGCTGGCGGACGACCGGCTGGGAGCGGCCGAGCTGGAGGCGATCCGGTCGCGCCACGTGGGGTCCGTGTGGTTCACGGAGAGCACCAAGGAAGGTGTCGGTGCCGTGCGCGAAGTCGCCACCGCGGTGCAGGCGCAGGCCACGGACGCAGCGACTGGCGGCGTGCGCTTCTACGTGGCGGCGAACCAGGAGGGCGGCGAGATCCAGGCGCTCCAGGGTGACGGGTTCTCGACGATCCCCAGTGCGCTGGCGCAGGGGTCGGTCGATCCTTCGGCGCTGCAGGACGACGCGGCCGGGTGGGGGCGCCAGCTGTCCGAGGCCGGCGTGAACCTCGACTTCGCGCCGGTGATGGACGTGGTGCCGCCGGGGACCGACGCGCAGAACCAGCCGATCGGGGTGCTGCACCGGGAGTTCGGGCACGACCCGGCCACGGTGGCGGACCACGGAACGGCGTTCATCCGTGGCATGGCGGCGGCCGGCATCGCGACCACGGCGAAACACTTCCCGGGTCTCGGCCGGGTCAGCGGCAACACCGACGACGTGGCCGGGGTCGTGGACACCGTGACGACCGCGACCGACCCGTTCCTGGGCACCTTCCACGCCGCCGTCGGCGCGGGCGTGCCGTTCGTCATGGTGGCGCTGGCCACGTTCACCCGGATTGACGCCGCGCACCTCGCTGTGTTCTCGCCGACGGTGATGCGGCTGCTGCGCGATCGGATGGGGTTCGACGGCGTGATCGTGTCCGACGACCTGGGCGCGGCGGCCGCGGTGGCCGGCATCACGCCCGCGAAGCGTGCCATCGACTTCCTGTCCGCGGGCGGCGACCTGGTCGTGTCCAAGACGGCCGGCCCGACCGTGGCGATGGCGGACGCCGTGGTGGCCCGGGCATCGTCCGATCCGGCGTTCGGCGCGCGGGTCGACGACGCGGTGCGCCACGTCCTCGCGGCGAAGGACGCCTCCGGCCTGCTCCCCTGTTCCGGCGGCTGACCGGACCGCGTCGGTCCCGCTGGACCATCCGGAAGCTGTTGGCGTCCGGGTCGCGGACCCTCCGATGCCCGGCGTGGCCGGCTGTCGGTGGAGGCCGGTAGTGTTGGCCGGGTGGACGGCATCCTGCATCCGGCGGTCCGGACCTGGTTCGCGCGGCGGTTCCCCGACGGGCCGACTTCGCCGCAGGCCGGCGGGTGGGCCGAGATCGCGGCCGGCCGGCACACGCTGATCGCGGCTCCTACCGGGTCGGGCAAGACCCTGGCCGCCTTCCTGGTCTGCATCGACCGGCTGTACCAGGCCCACGAGGCTGGGAGCCCGCCCGCCGAGGGACCGCAGGTCGTCTACGTGTCGCCGCTGAAGGCCCTCGCCGTCGACATCCACCAGAACCTGGAGGCTCCGCTGCGCGAGATCGCCGAGGTGGCCGCCGAGCTCGGGCTCGACGCCCCCCACGTCCGCGTGGCCGTGAGGACGGGCGACACCGCGGCGTCCGAGCGCGCCGCGATGCTCCGGCGGCCGCCCGACTTCCTGGTCACTACCCCGGAATCCCTGTACCTGCTGGTCACGGCCGAGCGCTCGCGATCGATGCTCGCCGGAGTCCGGACCGTGATCCTCGACGAGATCCACGCCGTGGCCGGTAACAAGCGGGGCTCGCACCTTGCGCTCACCCTCGAGCGGCTCCACCACGTCGCCGACGCCCCTCCGCAGCGCATCGGGCTGTCCGCGACCCAGCGCCCGATCGAGGCCATCGCCCGGCTCCTGGTCGGTGCCGGGCCCGACCGCTCGAACCAGGACGGCTCGCCCCGCTGCGCGGTCGTCGACGTCGGCCACCGGCGCGCCCTCGACCTGGCGCTCGAGCTCCCCGACGACGAGCTCGGCGCTGTGGCCTCGGCCGAGCAGATGGGGGAGATCATCGACCGCATCGCCGAGCACGTGCGGGGCCACCGGACGACGCTCGTGTTCGTCAACACCCGGCGGCTGGCCGAGCGGATCGCCCACCAGCTGGGAGAGCGGCTGGGCGAGGATCTGGTGGCGGCCCACCACGGGAGCCTGTCGAGGGAGCGGCGCCAGCGCGTCGAGTCGCGCCTGCGGGCGGGCGACCTCCGGGCCCTCGTGGCCACGGCGTCGCTGGAGCTGGGCATCGACATCGGGCCGGTCGAGCTGGTCTGCCAGATCGGGTCGCCGCGGAGCTTCGCCACGTTCCTCCAGCGGGTGGGCCGGTCCAACCACACGCGGTTCGGCACGCCCCGGGGCGTGCTGTACCCGACCAGCCGCGACGAGCTCGTCGAGTGCGCGGCGCTGCTCCGGGGCACGCGCGCGGGCAACCTGGACGCGATCGTCCAGCCCGTCGCCCCGCTCGACATCGTGGCCCAGCAGGTCGTGGCCGAGTGCGCGGCCGAGGAATGGTCCGAGGACGAGCTGTACGAACTGGTCCGGGGGGCGGCGCCGTTCGCGAAGCTCACGCGTCAGGACTTCGACGACGTGGTCGAGCTGGTGTCCGAGGGGATCACGACCGGACGGGGCCGGCGGGCCGCCTACCTGCACCGGGACCGGGTGAACGGGCGGCTGAAGGGCCGCCGGGGCGCCCGCCTCGCGGCGCTCACCAGTGGCGGTGCCATCCCCGAGCTCGGCGACTACCGCGTGGTGGCCGAGCCGGACGACACGTTCGTCGGGAACGTGAACGAGGACTGGGCCATCGAGAGCATGGCCGGCGACGTGTTCCTGCTCGGGACCACGTCCTGGCGGATCCGCCGGGTGGAGCCCGGGACCGTCCGGGTGGTCGACGCCCGCGGGGCTCCGCCCTCGGTGCCCTTCTGGCTTGGCGAGGCGCCGGGCCGCACCGAGGAACTCTCTGGCGAGGTGTCGGAGCTCCGGGCGAGGGTGGGGGAGCGGCTGGAGCGTCAGGATCCCGACGGCGCCCGCAGCTGGCTCGCGGCGGAGTGCGGGATCGACGGGGCCGCGTCCGACACGATCGTGCGCTACCTCGGCGCCGGGATGACCGCGCTGGGCGTCCTGCCCACGAAGCAGACGATCGTCCTGGAGCGGTTCTTCGACGAGAGCGGGGGCATGCAGCTCGTGGGGCACTCGCCGTTCGGCGCCCGGCTGAACCGGGGGCTCGGGCTGGCCCTGCGCAAGCGGTTCTGCGTGACGTTCGACTTCGAGCTGCAGGCCGCGGCCAGCGACGACGCCATCCTGCTGTCGCTCGGCCCGCAGCACAGCTTCCCGCTGGAACGCGTGCCCAAGTTCCTGGCGTCGAGGACGGTCGAGGACGTGCTGCGGCAGGCCGTGCTGACGTCGCCGATGTTCGCGGCCCGGTGGCGGTGGAACCTGAACCGGTCCCTGGCCGTGCTCCGGATGCGGGGCGGCCGCAGGAATCCGCCGCCGATCCAGCGCATGGAGTCCGACGACCTGATGGCGGCCGTGTTCCCGACGCTGGCGGCCTGCCAGGAGAACGTGGCCCCGGGTCCCATGGAGATCCCCGACCACCCGCTGGTCCGCCAGACCCTCGACGACTGCCTGCGCGAGGCGATGGACGTGGACGGCCTGCGCGAGCTGCTGGCGGACATCGAGGCGGGTCGTGTGGAGGTGGTCACCCGCGACACGGTGGAACCGTCCGTGCTGGCCCACGAGATTCTGAACGGGCGGCCATTCACCTACCTCGACGACGCGCCCCTGGAGGAGCGCCGCAGCCGGGCGGTGCAGCTCCGGCGGGGGCTGCCGGTGGAGGCCCGGGACCTGGGACGGCTGGACCCCGAGGCCATCGAGCGGGTCCGCGGCGAGGTGCGGCCCGACCCGCGAGACGCCGACGAGCTCCACGACCTGCTGGTGACGATGTGCGGGCTCCGGCCGGTCGACGAGTGGAAGCCGTGGTTCGACGAGCTGGTCGAGGCCAGGCGGGCGGTCGGCGTGAACCCCTCCCCGGATCAGGCCCTGTGGTGCCCGGTCGAACGGCGGCCCGCGCTGGAGCTGCTGTTCCCGGGGGCCGCGATCGAGCCGGACCGTCGTTCGCCGATCGCGGCGGCGCCGCTGGACCGTGACGCCGCGATCGCCGAGATGCTCCGGGGACACCTGGAGTACCGCGGGCCGTCGACCGTCGCCGACCTCACGGAGGCGACCGGGCTCTCCGAGGGCGACGTGACGATCGCGATGGCTCGCCTGGAGGGCGAAGGCTTCGCGATCCGGGGCCACTTCACCGTCGCCGCGGGCCCCGAGGAGTTCTGCGCCCGGCGCCTCCTGGCCCGGATCCACCACTACACGCAGGCGCGGCTCCGGCGCGAGATCGAGCCGGTCACCGCCCGGGACTTCATGCGGTTCCTCCTCCGGTGGCAGCACGTCGCACCGGGCACGCGGCGGGAGGGCCGCCTCGGTGTGCTGTCGGTCGTCGAGCAGCTCCAGGGCTTTGAGCTGGCCGCCGGCGCGTGGGAGCGCGGCGTCCTGGCCTCGCGGGTGGAGGGGTACCGGGTGGAGTGGCTCGATGACCTGTGCATGTCCGGCGACGTCACGTGGGGCCGGCTGTCGATCAGGAACGGCGCCGCCGAGGAAGGACCCCACCGCAGCGGCATGACGCCCTCGCGGGCCACCCCGATCACCCTGGCGGTTCGCGAGGACCTACCGTGGCTGCTCCAGGCGGCCCGGGGCGATCGGGCACCCCAGGAACCGGGGCCGGGCCGGACCCGCGACGTCCTCGACGCGCTGCACGGGAGCGGCGCCCTGTTCGCCGCCGACCTCGTGACGATCACCCGGCGCCTGCCCCACGAGATCGAGGAGGCCCTGTGGGACGCGGTGGCCCGCGGCCTGGTCACGGCTGACGGGTTCGAGGCGGTCCGCCGCCTGCTGGCTCGCCGGACCACGCCCCGGGCGCCGGTCCGTCCGCGGCTCCGCAGGGCCGGCTCGCGTGGCGCGACCAGGTCTGCCGGACGGTGGTCCCTCGTCCCGGCGGCGCCCGCCACGGAGGACGCGGACGAGCTCGCCGAGGCCGTCGCCGAGCAGCTCCTGGCCCGGTGGGGCGTCGTGTTCCGTGACCTCTTGGTCCGGGAGGCGTTCGCCGTCCCGTGGCGGGAGGTCCTGTGGGCGCTCCGGCGCATGGAGGCCCGGGGGACGATCCGCGGGGGGAGGTTCGTCGGCGGATTCAGCGGCGAGCAGTACGCGATGCCCGAGGCCGTGGACATGCTCCGGGCGGTGCGCAAGACCGAACGCGCCGGCGAGGCCGTCACCCTCTCGGCCGCCGACCCGCTGAACCTGGTCGGGATCGTGCTCCCCGGCCCGCGCGTCCCCGCCGTGCGGGCGAACGCGGTCAGCTACGTCGATGGCGTCCCCGAGGAAGCCGAGCCCGCGCTGGCCTGACCCACGGTGACGGGTTGAAGCCCGGCATGCGAGTGATGACCCGCGCCATCGGGCAGCGCTTCATGCGCAAGCACCTGGAGAACCTCGCGGACATGTTCGCTGGCGGGTCACCAACCGGGGGGGTGACGTCTGGAGAGGACGGGGAGCCGGCCCGGCGGTCGAGGACCGGCCCCCCTTCACGGCATCAGGTCACGGCATACGCAGCGGTGGCGTAGTCGTAGCTCGAGGAACCGTAGCTGTCGCCGGTCACGAACACCGTGGACCCGCCGGGGGCCACCGCGAGGGCCTCGCTGCTGTCGAAGCCGTCGCCCGGGCCGTTGTACCGCTTCAACCACAGGGGCGCCCCGGTCGAGGAGGACACGGCCTCGGTGGCGAAGTCGTAGTTCTGGCCACCCCAGCTGACTCCGGTCACGAACACGGTGGACCCGTCGGGGCTGACCCCGAGGGCGTTGGGCGCGTCCTCGGCGCCGCCCGGGGCGTTGTACCGCTTCCCCCACAGCCTCGTCCCGGTGGCGGCGTCGTAGGCGAGGGTCGCGTAGTCGGAGTTGGTCTGCGACGAGAAGCTCCACCCGGTCACGAACACGGTGGACCCGTCGGGGCTGACTCCGATGTCGCGGACGAAGTCGAAGAAGTCCCCGGGACCGTTGTACCTCCGTACCCACAGCGTCGTCCCGGTCGAGGCGTCGTAGGCCAGGGTGGCGTAATCGGAGTCCGTCGGACCGTCGCTCCATCCCGTCACGAACAGGATGGAACCGTTCGGGGTCATCGCCAGCTTTGTCGCCGAGTCGACGTCGTGCGCCGCACTGTCGTACCGGCGCACCCATCGCTTGGCCCCGGTCGAGGCGTCGTACGCCACGGTGGCGTAGTCGGCGATGCCGTTGGATTCGTTGCTCTCGCCGGTCACGAACACGGTGGACCCGTCGGGACCTGCCTGGACGTCGCGTGCGACGTCGAAGTCGTTCCCGGGGCCGTTGTACCGCTCGACCCACAGCCGTGTCCCGGTGGAGGCGCGATAGGCCAGGGTGGCGTAGTCGTGGTCGGTTCCCGATCCGGCGCTGGAACCGGTGACGAACACTCTGGATCCATCCGCGCTCAGCCCCAGGGCGGCGGCCTCGTCGTCGTCGTTCCCCGGGCCGTTGTATCGCTTCACCCATCGCTGCGTCCCGGTCGAGGCCGCGTAGGCCACGGTGGCGTAGTCGTAGCTGGACTTCGATCCGGGGCTTGCCCCTGTCACGAACACCGTGGACCCGTTGGGGCTCACCGCGATCGCGTTGGCGAAGTCGACGTCCTCCCCCGGCCCGTTGTAGCGCCTCAACCACAGCCTGGCCCCGGTGGAGGCGTCGTAGGCGACGGTCACGTAGTCGGTGCTCGTCGGCCCGGAGCCCGATCCGGTCACGAACACCTTGGACCCGCCCGGGCTCACGGCCACCGCGTGCGAGGAGTCGTCGCCGTTCGCAGGGTCGTTGAACCGCTTCAGCCACACCTGATCCCCGGGGACGGCCGGCCCCGGTGACTGGACCGCGGACCCGGCGTGGATTCCGGAATTGGCCCCGGCCGCCATCGCCGCCGGTTGGATCCCCACCACGCACAGGGCCGCACCGGACAAGGCCACCAGCACGGAACCAAGGCGAGATCCACCCATCACGAGCTCCTTCCCGAGGCGCCGACCGTTCGGGTCTGCGTTCAGACCGCCGGCTCCAGGACGCGGGGCTGATCGAGTCGGTTCCATGCCGAATCGAAGATCAGCCGCGGGGGACCGCCCGAGTCCGAAACGAGGAGGGCCTACTCGAGCCCGTTCCAACTCCACCGGGGAACCGGCAGTCGGGCCGGCACCCGGGTCCCACGCGGCGAGTAGGAGACGACCTCGCCGACCGCCCATTCCATGTACGCGCGGAGTACCGCGCGGAAATCGGGGTCGGCGGGAAGGCCGGCGTCGTCGGCCGCCTGCACGAAGCAGGCCACGAAGCGGGCCCCGAGGTCCTCGCCCGCTCCCTGGCCTGCGTGGATGCCGAGCATCGCCGTGTGACCGCCGAACGACTCCGAGTACCGCGGGGGACCGCCGAACACCTCCGCCCAGTAGTCGGCCAGCCGCTCGACGTGCTGGGGGTTCCCCGGATGGGAGAAGGGATGGTTGAGCTCGGGGTCCTCGAGGCACCGCTGGTGGTGCGCGGCCGCCAGGGCCAGGAACGCGGGCTCGCCGCCGGCGAACTCGTACATCGAGGGTCGCGCCATGATCGGGAGTCTCTCTCATCGTCGGCGAGGGCGCCACGGCGATCAGTCAGGCGAGCCGTACGAGCGCTATGGCTTCTCGATCACCATCCACGCCACCGGATAGGCCGCGGACACGGGCTTGTTCAGGAAGATCGTGATCGTGTGCGCGTTGGTGTTGCCGACCGCCCCGTGAACCAAGATGCCCGCGACGTTCTTCTGCGCCGTCGCCAGCACCAGGCGTCGATCGTCACCGGTGGCTCGTGCCCTCACTCCCTACTTCTGAGCGAGCTCCTTCTCGAGCTCGCGGGCGCGGTCCACTGCCGGGCCCTCATCGAACTCGTCGAGTTCGAAAAGCTGGCGGATCTCGATCTCACCCTCCGGGCCGCCCTCGCGGTCGTACCCGTGAGCTCCGCCGGTCTCGAATGGCACGCGCTTCGCCCACTCGATGGCTTCGGCCATCGAGGTTGTTTGGATGATCCAGTATCCTGCGACCTGCTCCCACGGCTCCGTGAAGGGCCCCTCGACCACGGTGCGCCCTCCGCCCGAAAACTGGACGCGTGCGCCCTCAGCGGTTGGGTGGAGTCCCGCGAGGTCGAGCAGCACCCCGGCTTGGGTGAGCTCCTCGTTGTATCTGCCCATCGCGGCCAACATCTCCTCACTCGGGAGCTCCCCGGGCGGCTGGTCCCCTTTGATGATCATCATGAACTTGGGCATCGTGATTCCTCTCGTCGCTATCGAGCCTACTCCGACGGGTCTCGCCTGAATCCGGAACCGGCTGGGAGTGCCCGGGAGGAGTCGAACGAGACCGCCCACGACTTGAACAGCTTCACGGAGCGGATTCGCTGCGGTTGAGACGGTCCGGCTGAAGCCCGCGCTCCTCGAGGCAGATTCCCGTGCACCGCCATCAGGAGCGTCCGCCTGTGGGCGTCACATCCTGACGCGGGAGTCTCTCGATTCCGTCCAGGATGAGATCCAGCGCGAACTCGAACTCCTTCGCGTAGTCGTAGCCCGACTTGCCCAGCTCGGCGACGACCTCGACGAGGTACGGGTACTCCTCGGCGAGCAGCGGCGGGAGTTGATCGAGCATCATCTCCGCCACCTGTGCGGACTCCTCGGGCGTCTCGAACGGCAAGGTCTTCTCCTGGAGCGCGAAGCCATAGGTGTAGCTGTCCAGGGCGCTGTACGCGTGGACGGCCATGTCGAACGAGAAGCCCGCCTCACGCAGACACGCCATGACCGAGTTGTGGTATCGGAGGTTCGCCGGCCCGGGTCTCGTCCGCGACTCCATCAGGCCGTTTGCCCACCGGTGGCGCAGGAGAGCTTCGCGGGTCGAGGTCGCCCGCTCACGCATGGCCGTCCTCCAGTCCGCTCCGCGGGAGGGGAAATCGATCTCGCTGAAGACGATGTCGACCATGCCATCCAGGAGGTCTTCCTTGCTGGCTACGTGCTTGTAGAGCGCCATCGGCACCACGCCCAGCTCCTGGGCAAGGTGGCGCATGCTGAGCCCCTCGATCCCGGTCTGGTCGGCGAGGACGACGGCAGCGCGGAGCACCCGGTCTCTGCTCAGGCGGACCCGCTGGGGAGCCTCCGTCTGTTGAGCCATGCCAACCCCTCCCCTGCTGACCCCGAATCGTCTCTTTACAGAGTGTACGACGTACACCTATCCTAAGCTGCGACAGCGTACACCGTACACCGGCTCGGCCCAGGGAGGCCGGAAGCGGTGCCAGGGAGGGGCACTCGCCACACATCCGTTGGCAGAGTCGTCGACCCCAAGGGGGGAGTCCAGTTGAACTCGACCAGAAAGACTGCACTCGTTGCAGGCGTGCTCTTCATCATCACCTTCGTCGCATCCATCCCAGCACAGCTCGTGCTCTACACCCCGGTGCTGGATCATGCCCGCTACATCGTCGGCGCTGGCGCCGACGATCGCATCGCCCTCGGAGCGCTCCTCGAGATGATCCTCATCATCGCCAACATCGGCACCGCTGTCGTGCTGTTCCCGATCCTCAAGCGGCAGAGCGAAGTGCTCTCACTCGGCTATGTCACGGCCCGCATCGTCGAGTCCGCCTTCATCGCCGTCGGCCTCCTCAGCCTGCTGGCGATCGTGACGTTGCGGCAGGACGTCGGGGGCGCCGCCGCCGCGGGCTCGCTCGTTCCGGTTGGTCGGGCGCTCGTCGCGATCCACGATTGGACGTTCCTGCTCGGGCCCGGCTGGGTCGTGGGCATTGGGAACGGGCTGATACTCGGGTACCTGATGTACCGATCCGGCCTCGTGCCGCGGGGCATGGCGATGCTGGGACTCATCGGAGGTCCACTGATCATCGCCTCCGGGACCGCCGTGCTGTTCGGCGTCTTCGAGCCAGGCTCCGGGCCGCAGGTCATCGCGACCGCCCCGGAATTCGTGTGGGAGCTGTCGCTCGGCATCTACCTCATCGTCAAGGGATTCAGGCCGTCTCCGATCACCGCCGGCCGTAGTCGCGGTCTCCGAGTGGACGACCCGGCCATGGCGGCCGCAGGGTAATCCGTTCCTCGAACCTGGCACAGCTCGGAGCCCGGCTTCGGCCGGGCTCCGACGCGTTGACCCGAGGCCACTCGGCATGGCCGCAACGGGCTACGCCTTCACGCGATCCCCGGATGCCGCGGACCTCTCGATGGCGGCGATGACCTCGTGGCGCCGGACGGCGTCGGCGAAGTCGGGCACGGTGTGAGTTCCGTTGTCCATGTCTGCCGCGAACGCCGCGTACGTACGCCCGACGTTGAAGGCGGGCGCTCCTTCGAGGCCGGTGAGCGCGGGCCATCTCTGTGTCAGTGCCGCCGGAGCAGCAAGCTCGACAGGCTCGTTCGGCCCGCGTGCCCCCCAGACGGTCAAGGGAAAGATCTGGGGCTGGGCCTCGGCGGCGGTGATCCGGAGCGTTCCGTCGGTTCCGTTGATCTCCCACAGGAACCCGGTGCCGCCGGCCACCGCCTCGCGGATGTGGAGGCTGGCGGTCGCCCCGGACGCGAGGGTGCCGATCACCGCGACCTGGTCGGGTGCCGTCTTCACGATCTCCTCGCCGGTCCCTTCGATGGTGATGATCGGCCTGCGAAGATCCGACACGGCCGACAGCTCGGCGAACTCGCCGAGGACGAAGGTGAGGATGTCCAGGCTGTGACCGACGGCGATCGTGAGCACGGTGGCCCCGTTCGCCTCGTCGAGCATGTAGGCGTTGGGCTGGCCCACCACGTTGCCCGCGACCGACAGCCCCACCATGGTCGTCGACAGGACCTCGCCGACGTATCCGTCGCCGAGCAGGTGCTGGACGAATGCGATCGCCGGCGCCTGGCGAGCCTGCAACCCGACGACCGTGCAAACCCCCTGCCCGGCGGCCAGCGCGGCCATCGCTCGCGCGTCCTCGAGGTCACGGCCGAGTGGCCACTCGCAGTAGACGGACTTGCCGGCGGCGAGTGCTGCGGAGACGAGCTCTCGATGGTGAGGGACCTTGACCGTGACGGCGACAACGTCGATTTCGGGTTGGATCACCAGCTGCTCGTGGTCCGAGAAGACCTCGCCGACCCCGAACACCTCGCCTGCTGCGCGCGCGGATTCCGCGCTGTGCGCGCTGAGTGCCCGGATCTCGTAGTTGGGCAGCGCCCGCAGTGCCGGGATGTGGGCGGTGGCGGCCCAGCCCCGGACGGGACTGACCCCGATGATCCCGACACCAAACTTCGATTCGGGCATTGCTGCGCCCTGTGCCATCTGACTCTCCGACCGTGCGAGCCGCCGGACCGTCAAGCGGCTGCCCTGACGACGGTGCGCCCCTCGCTGGCGACGAGCACGTTCCCGTTCAGTCCTCCGAACTGGTGCAGGTCGCCCGACGTCTCGATGCGAAGGGCGGCGTCCACTCCGCCAGCCTTCACCGGCTCGAACCCGGCTGCTGTGATGAGCCGCTCGATCGCGGTGGCAGCCTGGTCGTCATCGGTCGCGTAGAACAGCGCCACGCGCGGGGTCCGGTTGGCCTCGGAGGCCAGTGACTGGGCGCCGAGGGTGCCGAACGCCTTCACGAAGTGAGCCTCGGCGGCGAGCAGCCCGGCGACGACCGAGCCCGAGGACTGGTCATCGGGGAGGGTCCGAACGACCCCGCCGTTCACGTCCTGGGCGACCGGGTTCGAGGGATCGACAACGACCTTGCCCCTGAGCAGGTCTGTGTTTCGGGCGATCAGGTCCTTGAGCGTGTCGAGCCAGACCGCGAACACCACGACATCCGCTTCGGTGATCGCCTCCTCCACGGAGGCGGCACTCGCCAGTTTGCCCAGTTCGTTCGCCAGCACCGTCGCGTTCGACTCCTCACGCGCGGCCAGGACGACACGTTCCCCGCCGTCCACGAGATGCCGGGCGAGGGTCTTGCCGATGTTGCCAACACCAATGATTGCCGTGGTCATGTGCTTCCTCCTTCGAGACTCAGCTCACGCGATGCGCTTCGACCTCGATCTCGATGTCGACCTTCTTGCCCACCAAGAACCCGCCCGCCTCGACCGCCACGTTCCAGGTCATCCCCCAGTCCTCGCGGTCGATCGTCGTCCTCGCAGACGCGGCGAGCATCGGCTTCCCTTCCATGTCCGGTCCCCATCCGAGGAACTCCCCCGAGAGGGTGACCCGCCTCGTGATTTCCTTGATCGTGAGGTCGCCGTCGAGCTCGAACGACGTCCCACCCGTCGGCCGCACCGCGGTGCTCGTGAACGTCAGGATCGGGTGCTTCTCGATCTCCAGGAAGTCGCCGCTCATCAGATGCTGGTCGCGCTTCTCGGTGTGCGTCGTGATGCTCCCGGTCTTCACCTCGACGCCGACGCGTGATTCCTCCGGCGAGTCGCCCACTTCGATCGTTCCGGTGAACTCCGTGAACTGCCCCCGGACCTTCGACAGCATGTGTCGAGTCACGAACCCGACGACGGTGTGGGTCGGGTCGAGCTCGTACGTGCCAACCGGCGGGATCGACACCCCCCGATACTTCCGGCCCTGGTCCGCGGACTGCGCCATCTCCTGCGTGCTCACTGGCGCCGCTCCTTTCCGAGGCCGCCTTGGCCCCTATATACTTGCGCTTGCACGTACCTTACGCGAAAGTAGGTGCACATGCAAATAGTTCCCGCCAGCGACACCGCGGATCTATTCGGCCGGCTCGTCGAGAGTCAGGTGCCGGGCCGCCGTGGGCTCGAGGCCTGGGGCTCGCTGCTGAGGGCCCACGCCACTCTGGTGCGCCGGCTCGACACGGATCTGGAACGGGAGACGGGTCTGGCCCTGGCCGACTTCGACGTGCTCGCTCAGCTGGCGGCGGCCCACGGTGAGTTGCGCATGACCGAGCTGGCGGACCGGGCGCTCATCTCGCGGTCGGGCATGTCCCGTCGCGTCGCCCGGCTGGTCGGTGAAGGCCTCGTCCGCCGAGACAGAGCGGGTACGGACGCCCGTGGCGTGGTGGTAGCGCTCACCGAGGCGGGCATCGCGCGACTAGTCGAGACCGCGCCCGTCCACGCCCGAGGAATCTCGGAGCTGTTCGTCGCCCATCTCGATGACCAGGAGATCGCCCTCCTCGAGCGCGCCCTGAACAAGGTCATCGTCGACTGCTCCTTCGGCTGAGGCCCAGGGCATGTGAACTCCTGCCGGATCAGGAACTCACGGAAGTCGTGTGAGCGCCCATCCCCCGTTGCGGGCGATCCCTGAGGGATAGATGAGTTGTGGCCCTACCGGGGCCACAAACCGCTACAGAGCGAGTGCCCCCGGGAGGACTCGAACCTCCGACACCTGGTTTAGGAAACCAGTGCTCTATCCCCTGAGCTACGAGGGCCGAGGACGAGGGCACGAGGGCCGAGGGCCAGGGCCGAGGGCCGAGGCCGAGGGCGGGGCATGAAGAAAACATGGCAGAAAACCTCCCCGACCCGCACGAACGACCGGCCGAGGTGAGTCTACAAGAGCGCTCCACGGGCTCAGCGAGGCTGCATGGTGGGACTCACGTGCAATGCCGTAGGCGTTCGGGGAATCCATTGGGCATCAACGCCGCCGTACCGGAGTCGATCAGCAAGACTGGCTGGACGGAACAGCCTGCTCAGGAATATTGCGTATATCAGCAGGAAGACTGACTACACGGCCGGCCAGGAGCGATTCGCGAGGGCATCGGATCATGTAACAGGAGCCTACGAACCTCGACCGCGATGTCGTCCCGCCCCCGCTCGAGATGAAGGCCAAGATCCGAGCCGAGATCCGGCGCTTGGTGTCGCCAGGTCCACGAGTCCGTCGCCCAGTGGCCCGCCGCCTTGATCCTAGGTGGCCTCACCGTCCAGGGAGTGGAGGAACAGATCGGCGCCGCCGTCCGTCTCGCGGGCATCGAGGACCGCGTCGTCAAGCGTCGGCGCAAGCTCGGGCGCCACAACGACGTGTACGCCCTCGGCCTCGGCCACCTGATCGGCGGGCTCCGGGCGATCGATCGCCTGGACGGAGATTCCCGTCTGACCGTCCGGCTGCATCGCCGGGACGATCCGGATCACGTCGGCGTCCACGCGCGGCTGATTGAGGATCTTTCGGAACACGTTCGCGGCTGACTGGGTCACTTGCAGCATGGAGACCTCCTTCCGTGGTCCTCATCTTTCGACATACCCCGAGGCAGCGGATCGACACAGGTCCTGCGGGTGGGCCTCGAAGGGGCAGGCTCGCCGAGCATGGCGGTCGTAGAGCCGTAGTCACGATCGATGACCGGCCGCCGGCGTCAGCCCCACACGTCCCGGGCCACGGTCGCGACGAGGTCCAGCTTCCGCCGCTGGTCGTCGAAGGTCACCAGGTTGCCGGGCATCGTCGACGCGAATCCACACTGGGGGCTGAGGGCCAGGCGTTCGAGCGGGACGTACCGCGACGCCTCGTCGATCCGGCGCTTCAGGTCCCCCGGGTCTTCGAGCTCCGGTTCCTTGGTAGTGACCAGGCCCAGCACGACCGTGGTGGTCTCCGGCACGAAACGCAGCGGCGCGAAGTCGCCGGCCCGGGGCGAATCGTACTCGGCCAGGATCCGCCGGACGTGGAGCCCGCCGAACAGCTGCTCCGCGATGTCGTCGTAGCCGCCCTCGACCGACCACATGCTTCGGTGGTTTCCCCGGCAGAGGTGCACGGCGAACGTCACGCCGGGGAAGGCGTCGATGAGTTCGTTGTCGTGGCCGATCATCTCCGCCAGCCACGTCTCGACGTCGAGCCCCACCTTTCGGAGGTTCGCCCGCCCCTCCTCGCTCACCATGTGGGTGTAGCGAGGGGAGTCCAGCTGGACGTAGTTCGTTCCGGCGGCGACCACCTCGCCCAGGACCTCGCGCATCAGCCGGATCACATCCGCCATGTACTCGTCACGGTCGGTGTACGCCCCGGTCTCGGACACGCCGGGAACCCACAGCACGCTCGCGTACGTCATGCCGGCGATCGTCGTCTTCGTCGGAATCGCGCTGTTGGCGCGGACGAACTCAAACTCCCGCAGCGGGAGGTTCTCGACGATCCGGAGGCGCTCGGTGACCACCGGGAGCCGGGGAGGCGCCTCGTCCGGCCGCTTCCCGCCGGACGTGAACGGGACCGGCGCCGATTCGTGCTCGTCGTACCCGAGCGTCGCCGTGAGCGGGTCAAACCAGAACCTCCGCCGGACCTCGCCGTCGGTGAGGACGTCGAGGCCGGCGGTCTCCTGGACGGCGATCGCCTCGCGCCCGGCCCGGTCCTGGACCCGGGCGAGTTGCTCCGCGGTGACCTCGCCGCTCTCGAAACCGGACCACGCCTCCTTCAGCGCGTCGGGCCGCAGGAGGCTCCCGACCACCTCGGCCCGGTATCCCAGTTCCGCAGTCGTCATGTGCGCATCACCCCTGTCTCCAGGTCGAATGGCAGCCCCACGTAGTTCTCCGCGAGGCTTCGGGCTGCCGACTCCGCGCTCGTCACCCAGTCGAGCCGGGCCCGCTGGACGTTCCGTTGGAACTCGTCGTGGTCGGGATACCTGTGGAGCATCGAGCTCAACCAGATGGAGAAGTCCTGCACGCGCCACACTCGACGGAGGCACCGTTCGGTGTACCCGTCCAGCCCTTCCGTGGACCGCCGCCGGTACCACGCCACGAGCCCCCTCGCGAGGACGCGAACGTCCGCCACCGCCAGATTGAGGCCCTTCGCCCCGGTGGCGGGCACGATGTGGGCGGAATCGCCCGCCAGGAACAGGCGCCCGTACTGCATGGGTTCGACCACGAAGCTGCGCATCGCGGCGATGCCCTTCTCGACGATCGGGCCGTCCGCGAGCTCCCAGCCGTCGTCGGTCCCGAGACGGAGGCGGAGCTCCTCCCAGATGCGGTCGTCCGGCCACGCCGAGAGGTCCTCGTCGGGGTCGACCTGCAGGTAGAGCCGGCTGATCTCGGGGGAGCGCAGGCTGTGCAGGGCGAACCCCCGATCGTGCCTCGCGTAGATCAGCTCCTCGGTGGACGGGGCAACCGAGGCCAGGACCCCGAGCCACGCGAACGGGAACTCGTAGTGGAGCTCCCGGAGGACGCCTGCCGGAACCGCGCCCCGGCTGACCCCGTGGAAGCCGTCGCACCCGGCGATCCAGTCGCAGTCGAGCCGCTGCTCGGCGCCGCCGGTGCGGTACCGGATGGAGGGCGACGACGAGTCGATCCCCTCGAGCCGGACGTCCTCGACGTCGAACGCGATCGGGCCGCCGGACCCGAGCCGCGTGGCGATGAGGTCCTTCACAAGCTCCTGCTGGCCGTAGATCCAGATGCTGCGACCGGTCAGATCGGCGAGCGCGATCCGATGCCGCCTGCCGTCGAACCGGATCTCGATGCCGCGGTGGACGATGCCCTCGCGGTCGAGCCTCTCGGCGAGCCCCGAGTCCCGGAGCAACTCCACCGTTCCCTGTTCCAGGACGCCGGCCCGGACGCGTTGCTCGACATGCTCGCGGCTCCTCGCCTCGAGCACGACCGACTCGACGCCGTCGCGGGCCAGGAGGTGCGAGAGCACCAGGCCCGCCGGGCCCGCGCCGACGATCCCGACCTGGGTGCGCATCCCTGCCGCGTCGCGTTCAGAAGGGGTAGTCGGGAAGGTCGCCCCGCATGGTCACCCACTGGATCTGGGTGAACGCGTCGATGTTCGCCTGGACACCCCCCAGTCGCGCTCCCGGACCGGACGACTTGACGCCGCCGAAGGGGTTCACGACCTCGTCCCCCACGGTTTGGTCGTTGATGTGGACGATGCCGGACGGGATCCTGTCGGCGATCTCCAGCCCGCGCATGACGTCGCGGGTGAGGATGCCGAGGGACAGCCCGTAGTCGCTCTCGCCCGCGAGCTTCACGGCCTCGTCGACGGAGTCGAATGACACGATCGGCGCCACCGGTCCGAAGATCTCCTCGGTGAAGGCCGGCGCGTCGGTGGGCACCTCCGCCAGGACGGTGGGGCGGTAGAACAGCCCCTCGTACGTGCCGCCGGCGGCGAGCCGTGCTCCCGCGTCGACGCTCTTCGTCACGATCTCGTGGACGCGGTCGCGCTGGCCCTCGTCGATGATCGGGCCGAGCCCGACCTGTTCCGTGGCGGGGTTGCCGACCGGCGTGTGGTCGGCGTGGGCCGCGAGGGTGGCCGTGTACTCCTCGGCGATCCCGCGGTGGATCAGATGGCGGCCGGTCGTCATGCAGATCTGGCCTTGATGCATGAACGAGCCGAAGGCACCGACGGACACCGCCTTCTCCACGTCGACGTCGTCGAGGACGACGAGCGCGGAGTTTCCGCCGAGCTCGAGGTGGACCCGCTTCAGGTGCTGCCCCCCGAGGGCCGCCACGGCCCGGCCGGCCCTCGTCGAGCCGGTGAACGAGACCATCGCCACGGACGGGTCGGTCACCAGCGCCTCGCCCGTCTCCGCCCCGCCCGGGAGCACCGAGAACAGTCCCTCCGGCAGGCCGGCCTCCTCGAAGATGCGCGCCAGCACGACGCCGCCGCTGACCGCGGTCCGGGGATCGGGTTTCAGCACGACCGCGTTGCCGAGCGCCAGCGCCGGCGCGACCGACCGGATCGACAGGATCAGCGGGAAGTTGAACGGGGAGATGACACCCACCACTCCCACCGGCAGGCGCCGCGACATCGAGAGCACCGGGTCGCGGGAGCGAAGCAGCTCGCCGTAGGGCATGGACGGGAGCCCTGCGGCCTCGTGGCAGGTGCTCGCGGCGAACCACGTCTCGAGCTGCGCCTTCGGCGGGATCGCGCCCGTCTCTCTGACGATCCAGTCCTGGATCTCATCGCCGTGCTCGGTGAAGAGGTCACCGGCCCGTCGCAGAGCTGCCGCCCGATCCTGGTACATCGCGCCGCCCCAGCTCCGCTGGGCCTCGACGGCCCGGGCGGCCGCCCTCGCGACGTCGGTGGGGCCCGCGCGACCGACCCGCCCGAGCTCCTCGCCGGTGGCCGGTTCGACGACGGGGATCTCCCCGTCGGTCCCGGGCGCCCATCCGCCGGCGAAGAGCCGTCCCGTCCACGTCGCCTGATCGAGAAGACTCATCGATGCGCTCCTTCCCTCGTCCCGGCCTGGCGGGAACCCTCTCCGGTCGCCGCTTGGTGCGCCATGAGAACATAGTGCGGTGAACGAACGGACTGTGCCCACGGTGCGGCGGACCTGTCAAACCGTCGACCGCTCCGTCCGCCGGTGCGGACCGCGCGAGGTCCCGTGGCCACCGGTGTGACCATCGGCGCGCCCCGGCGCGGCGTCTTCGTGCAGTCGCTCGACCGTGGCCTCGCCGTGATGCGCGCCTTCAGCGCCGAGCGCCCCCGGCTCACGCTCACCGAGGTGGCGAAGGAGGCCGGGATCACGCGGGCCGCGGCGCGGCGGTTCCTGCTGACGCTCGTCGACCTCGGCTACGTGGCGTCGAACGGCCGCGAGTTCTCGCTGCGGCCGCGCGTGCTCGAGCTCGGCTACGCATACCTGTCGAGCATGACGCTCCCCGAGATCGCCCAGCCCCATCTGGAGGCGCTGGTGGAGAAGGTCCGCGAGTCCTCGTCGATCGCCGTCCTCGACGGCGACCATGTCGTGGACATCATGCGCGTCCGGGGGCCCGGGATCCTGGTCGTGGCGGTCCCTGTGGGGACCCGCTTTCCCGTGTACGCCAGCTCGAAGGGGCGCGTGCTCCTGGCGAACCTCCCGCCCGAGGACCTGCGGCGCCGCCTCGCCGGGATGCGGTTCGACCGGTTGACGAGCCGCACGGTCGTCAACAAGACGCGCTTCCGGACGGTTCTGGCTGAGGTTCGCGATCGGGGGTTCGCGCTCGCCGATCAAGAGCTCGAGGACGGCCTCCGCTCGATCGCCGTGCCCATCCGGGACGCGTCTGGGGCCGCGATCGCCGGCGCGAACATCTCCGCGTACGCGAGCCGCGTCAGCGTGGAGGACATGGAGCAACGGATCCTTCCGGAGCTGCGCCGGGCGGTCGGCGAGATCGAGGCCGACCTCCGTGCGCTCGGCCTCCGCGAGCCGGTCGTCGTCCCGACCGGAGCTGGGAGGGGCCCGGTTCGATCCACCGCCTGACCGCGAGGCCCCCACGCATCGCGTGACTGGCCCCGACCCGAGCGATTCCCCGGTTTGACAAGCGCGTCCGGCCGTTTCTACAGTTGTGACGCAATGCGAACTGTGTGCGCTCTGCGCACAACCGGGGACGGTCCGGCAAGGGGGTCGGGATGGGTGAGAACGAGCGTTCCGGTTCGCTGTTCGACGAGCTGCTCAGCCGTCGAACGTTCCTGAAGGGAGCGGGCCTCGGCGCGCTCGGCCTCGGCGCGGGCGGGATCCTCGCCGCGTGCTCCTCGATCAAAGGTACCGGGTCATCGAATGCCGGCAAGATCACGATCGGCATGGTCACGCCGCAGACGGGAGCCCTGGCGGGGTTTGCCTCGGGTGACAGCTTCGTGGTCGATCGCATCCGCAACACGTCGCAGTACTCGAAGGGGTTCAAGGTCGGCAGCAAGTCTTTCTCGGTCGACATCGTGGTCAAGGACAGCCAGTCCGACCCCAACCGCGCGTCGCAGGTCGCCCGGGAGCTGGTCCTGCAGAACCACGCCGATCTCATCGTGACCACCTCCACCCCGGAGACGACGAACCCCGTCGCCGAGATCTGCGAGTCGAATGGCATCCCCTGCGTGTCGACCGTGGTGCCATGGGAGGCGTGGTACTTCGCTCGGCAGGCCGATCCCAAGAACCCCAAGCCGTTCAAGTACACGACGATGTTCTTCTTCGGGGTCGGTGAGTTCGGCGGCTGCTTCGTCCCGATGTGGAACGCGGTGCCGACCGACAAGGTCATCGCGGGGATGTTCCCCAACGACGACGACGGCAACGCCTTCCGGAGCGCCTGGCCCGACATCATCGACAAGGCCGGATACCAGTTCGTCGACGGGGGTGCCTACCCGGACGGAACGACGGACTTCAGCTCGATGATCTCGCAGTTCAAGGCCAAGCATTGCGAGGTCTTCATCAACGCGCCGCTGCCCCCTGATTTCAACACGTTCTGGAAGCAGGCGGCCCAGCAGGGGTTCAAGCCGAAGCTCGCGACGGTGGCCAAGGTGCTCCTGTTCCCGGCGGACACCGAGGCGCTCGGGGATCTCGTGAACAACATCGCCACCGACTCCTGGTGGGGTCCCTACATGCCGTACACGTCCTCGCTCACCGGCGAGTCGGCGAAGGACCTGGCCGACGCCTTCCAGAGCGCCACGGGGAAGCAGTGGCTGCAGACGCTCGGATCCACATATTCGCTGTTCGAGGTGGCCCAGCAGGCGCTCACCGCGGTGAGCGATCCCCACGACCACGAAGAGGTCGCCGCGAAGCTCCGCACCATGAGCTACGCCGGCATGTCGGGTCGGCTCGAGTTCGCCAAGGGACCCGTGCCCGGAGTGGCGATCATGCCGCCGGTGGGGGTTCAATGGCAGCGGGGGAAGGACTTCCCCTTCGAGATGGTGGTCGTGGACAACAGTCTCAACCCCAACGTCGAGATCGGCGGGACGCTCCAGCCAACGAACGGCTGATCGCCGGTGGCAGCGCTGCTGGAGCTCGACCACCTCACGAAGTGGTTCGGACAGGTCGTCGTCGCCGAGGATCTCTCGTTCGCGGTCCAGCCGGGCGACGCGGTCGGCATCGTCGGGCCGAATGGGGCCGGCAAGACGAGCGTGTTCGGCATCGTCACCGGCGACCTGCATCCGGACTCCGGCGACATCCGGTTCGACGGATCGAGCGTGACGCGCCTCGACCCGGCGGTCCGGTGCCGGCTGGGGATCGGCCGCACGTACCAGGTCCCGCGGCCGTTCGAGGACATGACCGTGTTCGAGAACGTCCTGATGGCCGCGCAGCAGGGGGGTGGTGACCGCGGGGGCGCCGCGTACCAGGCCGCGGCGGAGCTGGTCGAGCGGACCGCCCTCGTGACCTTCGCCAACGACCGCGCCGGGCGCCTCGGCCTCCTCCAGCGGAAGCGGCTGGAGCTGGCACGGTCGCTGGCGACGCGTCCCCGGCTCCTCCTGCTGGACGAGGTCGCGGGGGGGTTGACCGATCCGGAGATGGTGCAGCTGGCGGACCTCGTCCGGGACGCGCTGGAGGCCGGGGTCGCGGTGCTGTGGGTGGAACACGTGGTCCGGGCCCTGCTGGGAACGGTGCAGCGGCTGATCTGTCTGGCGGCCGGGCGCATCATCGGAGACGGCGAGCCCACCGACGTGCTGGCCAGCCCCACCGTCAGGGAGGTGTTCCTGGGCACGACGCCGGCCGCGGCCTGGGAGGGAGCCGCCGAGGCCCCATCGGACCAGGACCCCGGGCCGTGAGCGCGGGCGAGGCGGTACGCGCCGGCGCACCGGGCGTCCCGGCCGAAGCGACGCCGGTGCTCGAAGCGCGTGACCTCACCGTGCTCCACGGCCAGCTGCCGGCGCTGCAGGGCGTCAGCCTGGAGGTTCAGACGGGCCAGGCGTACGCGATCATCGGCGCCAACGGCGCGGGCAAGTCCACGCTGCTCCGGACGCTGGCGGGGTTGCACACGCCCGCGGCGGGTTCCGTGGTGCTGGACGGGACGGACGTCACGCGGGAACGACCGGAGCGCCGGCTGGCGCAGGGCATCGCGCTGGTCCCGGAGGGCCGAAGGCTGTTCGGGTCGCTCTCCCTCGAGGAGAACATCCTGGTCGGCACGTACCACGCCCGCCCGGGCCCCTGGAACATGGAACGGGTCTTCGAGCTGTTCCGGTGGATGCCTTCTCGGCGGCGGCAGGCCGCGTGGCAGCTCTCGGGCGGAGAGCAGCAGGCGGTGGCCATCTCGCGAGCGTTGGTGGCGAACCCCCGGATCCTGCTGCTGGACGAGCTCTCACTGGGTCTCTCCCCGGCGGTGGTTCGCCGGATCTATGCCCTCCTCCCCGACCTGCTCGCGGCCGGGACGACGGTCCTGCTCGTGGAACAGGACGTCGGACAGGCCCTGGCCGTGGCGTCGCGGATCCAGTGCCTGCTCGAGGGACGCACGACGCTCGTCGGCTCGCCGTCGGAGTTCACTGGAGCCCAGATCGAGGCGGCCTATTTCGGGCTCGACGGCTCCGCCCCCGATCGGTCGACGAGACCTTCAGGAGCGGCAGGGCCGTGAGCTGGGTGAACGCCGTCGTCCAGGGGATCCTGCTGGGGGGGCTGTACGCCCTGTTCGCGTGCGGGCTCTCGCTGCTGTTCGGCGTCATGAACGTGATCAACCTCGCGCACGGTGACCTCGCGGTCGTGGCCGCCTATCTCGCCGTCGTCATCATCCCGTCGGCGGGGATCGACGCTCCTCTGTCGTTCCTGGTTGCGATCCCGCTGTTCGCGGTGCTGGGATACGTGGGCCAGCGGACGCTCATCCAGGCCAGCCTGGAGCGGGGGCCGTTCACCACCCTGCTCGCGACGTTCGGCATCTCGGTCGTCATCGAGAACGGGTTGCTCGAGCTGTTCTCCGCCGACAGTCACTCGCTGAGCATCGGTTCCTTCACGTCCGGGTCGATCCACGTCGGCCAGCTCTCGGTGGGCGTCCTGTCCGTGACGGTCTTCGCCGTGGCCGTAGTGCTGCTCCTGGGGCTGCAGGTCTTCCTCGCCAGAGCCAAGGCGGGACGACTGATCCGGGCCGTCGCCGACGACCGCGAGGCGGCGCAGCTGTCCGGAACGGACTACCGGCACGTGTTCGGCGTGGCAGCGGCCATTGCGTTCGCCACGGTCGCCGTGGCCGGGCTCGCGTTCGGGATGTACTCGTCGTTCAACCCGAGCATCGGGACCAGCCGGTTGCTGTTCGCGTTCGAGGCGGTGGTGATCGGAGGTCTCGGCTCCCTGTGGGGAACGCTCGTCGGGGGAATCGTGCTGGGGGTCGCCCAGGCCATCGGGGCACGGATCAACCCGGCGTACGGCATCCTGGCGGGGCACCTGGTCTTCCTTGCGGTGCTGGCGGTGCGGCCACAGGGCATCACCGGAAGGCCGACCCAGGAATGAGCGCCACCCTCGATCGCCCGGCCGCAGTGGAGCCCATCCGTGTGCGCGTGACCCGCTCGAGCCGGCCGGCTCGGTGGACCCTGCTGGCGGTGGCGGCGGTGGTCGGCGTCCTTGCCTACCTCCCGTACCTCGCCTACTCGGGGACCACGGACACGCTGACGAACTTTTTCATCCTGCTCACGATGGCCAGCATGTGGAACCTGCTGGCGGGCTACGCCGGGATGGTGTCCGTGGGGCAGCAGGCGTTCGTCGGCCTGGGCGCCTACATCGTCCTGATCCTCGCCCAGCAGGGTGTCGAGCCGTTCCTGGCGATCCCGCTGGCCACCATCGGCTGCGCGGTGCTCGCGTTCCCCATCTCGCTGCTGGTGTTCCGGCTTCGGGGCGGGTACTTCGCCATCGCGACATGGGTGGTGGCCGAGGTGTGCCTGCAGGTCGTCAGCCGGTTCCGATCCCTGGGCGGCGGGACGGGCGCCCCCCTGCCGGGCCTCGCCGGCTTCGACCCGACGCTCCGGACGGCGGTGACCTACTGGGCGTCGCTCGCCGTCGCGGTGATCGCACTCGCCGCGACGTACCTGCTGCTTCGGGGGCGGCTCGGACTGGTGCTGACCGCGGTCCGTGACAACGAGGTCGGGGCACGGAACCTGGGCGCGCGCGTATCCCTGGCGAAGCGCATCGTGTTCCTGGTCGCGGCGGCGGGGTGCGGCGCGGCGGGGTCGCTCGTGATCGTCAGTCAGCTGAACGTCCAGGCGCCCGCGGCGTTCACCGTGCAGTGGTCCGCCGAGATGATCTTCATCACGGTGATCGGCGGGATCGGCACGATCGAGGGACCGATCGTGGGAACCATCGTGTTCTTCGCGCTGCAGCAGACCCTGTCCGAACACGGCGCCCTGTACCTCATCATCGTCGGCCTCGTCGCCGTGGTGGTGGCCATCTGGGCGCCCCGCGGGCTGTGGGGGCTGATCGGCGGCCGGTTGCGGCTCCGACTCTTCCCCGTGGGGTATTGGCTGGTCACCCCCTCCGGAGACCCGCCGACCGGACGTACCCTCAGATCGAGCAGCGGACCGCCGCCGGGAGTGGACGGCGACGGCGCCCAGGGCCCGGGCCACGGCGACTCGGGCCGCGACCACCCGGGCGATGACCGTGTGGAGGGAGGTATGCCAGATGAACGATGACCGGTCGGTCGCCGCCCCGGGCGACGTGTCGGTCGACGTGGATCCGCCCCACCGCTACCCGTCGTACCGATCGTCGGTCCTCCGTTCGCCGGCCAGGCCGCTGCGGCCCCTCCCGGATGGGCTCCGAGACGTCGGCGCACCGATGTTCGGTACCGATCGCCTGGCGGAGGGCGACCAGGACCTCACGGCCGGACACGACGGCGAGCCGCAGGGCCAGCGCATCGTCGTGCACGGGCGGGTGGTCGACGGCGACGGTGGGCCGGTGGCGGGCACGCTCGTGGAGGTGTGGCAGGCGAACGCCGGAGGCCGGTACCTTCACGACCGCGACCGGCACCCGTCGCCGCTCGATCCCAACTTCACCGGCGCCGGCCGCTGCCTCACGGATGGGGACGGCCGGTACCGCTTCGTCACGATCAAGCCCGGGGCGTATCCCTGGCAGAACCATGAGAACGCCTGGCGGCCTGCGCACATCCACTTCTCGGTCTTCGGCCGATCGTTCACCCAGCGACTCGTGACCCAGATGTACTTCCCGGGGGATCCACTCCTCCAGCACGACCCGATCTTCAACTCGGTCCCAGACGAGCGGGCCCGGCACCGCCTCGTGTCCTCGTTCGACCTGTCCGAGACCGTGCCGGACTGGGCCCTGGCCTTCTCGTGGGACATCGTCCTGCGGGGAGCCGGGGGCACCCCGATGGAGGCGCCGTCGCGATGACCGCAGGGCGGACGCCGTCCCAGACCGTCGGGCCGTTCTTCTCGATCGGGCTGGCCTGGGAGCCGGGGCCGTTCGTCGTCCCGGAGGGAACCGAAGGTGCGGTATGGATCCGTGGGGTGCTGAGCGACGGCGCCGGCGCTCCCGTCCCGGACGGGTTGATCGAGACGTGGCAGGCGGGGCCCGACGGCCGATTCGGCGGCGGCTTCCGGGGCTTCGGACGATCCTCCACCGACGAGGAAGGCCGATTCGGGCTGCATACGGTGAAGCCCGGCGGCGGGACGGGGGCGCCACACGTCGAGGTGACGATCTTCGCCCGGGGTCTGCTCACCCCCCTGTTCACCAGGATCTACTTCGGGGACGACGGCGCCGCGAACGAGACCGATCCCGTCCTGTCGGCCATCGTCGACCCAGCGGCCCGGCGGACGCTCGTGGCCGAGCAGACGGAGGACGGGTACCGGTTCGACATCCGACTGCAGGGCGAGGATGAAACGGTCTTCTTCTCCGTCTGAGCCATCGCCGCTCGGCTTGTTCGACGGGGTCCTGGCGCGGGGGCCGGTTCGGGACGCGGTCGGCGACCGGGCGTTCCTGCAGGCGATGCTCGACTTCGAGGCGGCGCTGGCGGAGGGCCACGCGCGACAGGGGCGGATCCCCGAGGAAGACGCGCGGGCCATCGCCGCCGCATGCCGGGCGGACGCGTTCGACGTGTCACGCGTCGGCGAACTGGCCGCGGACACCGGGAACCCGGTGATGCCCATCGTCGCCGCGCTCCGAACCGCGGTCGGTGACCGGGTCGCGGACTCGGTCCACCTCGGAGCGACCAGCCAGGACGTGATCGACACGGCCACGATGATCGTCGCGAAGCATGCGATGGGGTTCGTCCTGGACGACCTCCGGGCGTCTGCAGACGCCGCTGCCGCCCTGGCCGTCGATCACCGGGCCACCCTGATGCCCGGGCGCACCCTGCTGCAGCGGGCGGCGCCCGTGACGTTCGGGCTCAAGGCCGCCGGGTGGTGCACTGCGCTCGACCAGGCGGAGGTGCGCCTGCGGGAGGTTCGCGGGGCCCGACTTGCTCTCCAGCTGGGCGGAGGAACCGGGACGCTCGCCGCGATGTGGCCGGACGGGGCGGCCCTGGCCACCGACGTCGCCCGGACGCTCGGCCTGGCCGAGCCGGTCCTCCCATGGCACACGGATCGGACCAGGATCGCGGAGCTGGCCGGCGCGCTCGGCGAGGCCGCCGGGGCGGTGGCGAAGCCGGCCCTCGACGTGGTGCTCCTGGCGCAGACCGAGGTGGGCGAGGTCCACGAGGGGGTGGCGGGCCGGGGGGGATCGACGGCGATCCCGGGGAAGGACAACCCCGTCGCGGCGATCTCGGCGTTGGCCTCCGGGAGACGCGCGCCCAGCCTTGTCGGGGAGCTCCTGGCTGCCTCGGTGCACGAACACGAGCGCGCGGCCGGCGCCTGGCATGCGGAGTGGCTGCCGCTGCGCGAGCTGCTGTCGTCCGTCGGGTCCGCGGCCGCTTGGGTACGGGACTGCCTGGGTGCCCTCGTCGTCGACCCGGACCGGATGCTCGGCAACCTTCGGGGCTTTGGCCAGCCGGACCTCGCCGAGGAGGCAGACGTGGTGGCGGCATGCGGGGCACTCGTTCAGCGCGCGCTCGACGCGCACGGGCGATCCCGGGAGCGCGATGCATGAGCACCGTCGCGGTGCACCACGTGGTCGAGGGTCCGGACGGTGCACCTCCGGTGGTGCTGTCGAACTCGCTCGGCACGACGCTCGACATGTGGGATCCGCAGGTCGCGGTCCTCGCCGAGCGCTTCCGGGTGATCCGGTACGACACGCGGGGACACGGGAGCTCGCCGGTGCCGCTGGCGCCCTACGACATCGCCGACCTCGGCACGGACCTGCTCGCCCTGCTCGATGGGCTCCAGATCAAGCGGGCGAGCGTGTGCGGACTCTCGCTCGGCGGCATGACCGCGATGTGGGTCGCGGCGAACGCCCCCGAACGCGTGGAACGTCTCGTGCTCTGCTCGACCTCCGCGCGCCTCGGTCCCCCGAAGGCGTGGTCGGACCGCGCAGCGGCCGTCCGGGCAGGGGGGATGGCGACGGTCGCCGACACCGTGATCGGCCGGTGGTTCACGGACGGTTTCGCGCGACGGGAGCCGGGCACCGTCGCGAGGTTCCGCGACACGCTGTTGTCGATGCCGGCCGAGGGGTACGCCGCCTGCTGTGGGGTCGTCGAGCGGATGGACCTGGAGTCCTCGCTCGGTCGCATCGAGGCTCCCACCCTGATCCTCGCAGGAGCCGCCGATCCTTCCACGCCCCTCGAGCACGCGCACCGGATCGCCCAGGGCATCCCGGGCGCGCAGCTCACCATGGTGGAGGCCGCGCACCTGCTGAACGTCGAAGTCGCGGACGAGGCCACGCGTGCCGTCCTCGACCACCTGTCGGACATGAGATCCGAGGAGGAACCATGAGCGATCCGATCTACGACGACGGGATGACGGTGCGGCGGGAGGTCCTCGGCGACGAGCACGTGGACCATGCCTCGTCGACGACGACGCCGTTCACCGAGGCGTTCCAGGACCTCATCACGCGGTTCGCATGGGGCGAGGTGTGGTCCCGTCCGGGCCTCGACCGGCGGACCCGCTCCTGCATCACGATCGCGCTGCTGGCCGCGCTCGGCCACGATGAGGAACTCGCCATGCACGTCCGCGCCGCGCTCGACGGAGGCGTCACCGCCGACGAGATCCGCGAGGTCCTCCTGCACACGGCGGTCTACGCGGGCATCCCCGCGGCCAATCGGGCATTCGGGGTCGCCCAGCGTGTCCTCGGCCCCGCGAGCGTGGACCACCCCCCGTCCGGGTGAGGCCGGCCACGCATCGTAGGGCGTCGAGGCCGGCGAGTGGTGCCCACTCCAACCGGGCCCGCCCCCAGCGCGCCCTCGACGTCGCGTCACCGGGCCGACGAGACTACGATCCAAGCTCGTTCGGCAGCTCGCTCGTAGTTCTGGCAACCGGGGTGCGGGGGTGAGGCTGGTGGCGCTCGTAGGACGGACCGATCGGCTCATGCGGCGCGCACGGCGCTCGTTCGCGGTGGCCTCGTTGCTGGTGGCGACCGTCGCGTTCGCTTCGGAGCCCGCGTCGTCCAGCTCCGCGCGATCCACCGGCCGGCCGACGACCCGCGGCGGAGGCCAGGTCGTCGACTACTTCTTCATCCCGACGCCCTCTTCCAACCCCAGGTCCATCGCGGTGGGCTCCGACGGGAACCTGTGGTTCACCGAGGCAGCAGGCGACCGGATCGGCCGCGTCACCCCATCGGGGGTCGTGTCCGACTTCCGCGTCGGGAAGGGCAACATGCCCTACAAGATCATCGGCGGAGCGGACGGGCATCTCTGGTTCACCGATCGGGGGGGCAACAAGATCGGGACGATCTCGACCACCGGTACGCTGCTCCACGAGTACGCGGTTCCGAGCGCCGACTCCGGCCCGTACGACATCGCCGCCGGGCCGGACGGGAACGTGTGGTTCACCGAGGGGAACTCGAACGCGGATGCGCCCGACAACATCGCCAAGGTCACCCCGGGCGGCGAGATCACGGAGATTCCCCTTTCCACGTGCGTCTGCTTCCCGTTCGGGATCACGACGGGCCCGGACGGGAACATCTGGGCCACGGAGGAGATCGGGGCCACGCCCGACATGAACGGCGGCTCGTACGGCACGGTCGACCGCATCTCCACCGATGGCAAGACCATCGACCGGTTCGCGGTCTCGACCACCGAGATGACCCTACCCGGAGACCTCGGGGCCGGCCCCGACGGCAACGTCTGGTTCGGTGAGATCTCCGGCGAGCGTCACAGCGCCGGCCGGGTGACACCGGCAGGGGGAGTCACCGAGGTCCCGGTCCCCGCCACCAACTCGAGCATCTCGAGCATCATCACCGGGCCGAACCGGTTGATCTGGCTGGCGAAATCCGACGAGACCGCGGTGGCGATCATCCGCGCGAACGGCACGTTCGTCCGGGAGTTCGACGTCCACCCGACGCCGCTGTCGTTGGTAATCGGCCCCGACGGGAACGTGTGGTTCGTGGCCTCGCAGGACAACGAGGTGGGTCGCATCCACGCGGCCCTGCCCGGGCACCGCTACGTCGTCGACATCGCGTCGGGGTTCTCGCCCGCCATCCGCATCGCCCGCATCGGGAACTCCCTCGACTGGATCTTCGAGGCGCCCGGGCACCACTCCGTGCACGACGCGACCGGGATGGGGCTCTTCGACTCCGGGCAGCTGCCCCCGGTGTCGTTCTTCTCCCACGTCTTCACGGCGGCCGGTTCCTATCGGGTTCGCGATCGGAGCACGGGCCCGTTCGGCGAGATCGCCGTGCCTCCGGACGTCACACCACACGGGACCGTGGGCCACAGCCTCCCCGTGACCTGGGCCACCAGCCCGGCGCACGCGGGCTTCGTCTACGACGTCCAGGTCCGGCTCCCCGGGCACACGGCGTGGACACAGTGGAAGACCGGGGTCACGGCCAGGACCGGGAACTACGTGCCGCACGACACCGGGCACTTCGCGTTCCGGGCCCGTCTCCGGCGGGTGGCGGGCGGCCGGGCCGGATACTCGCCCCTCCAGGTGGCTGCGGTCACGGCCGGCTGACCCGCCCGATGGGCCGACAGACCGACGCCGGGAACCCGACGGGGGGCGCTCGAACTCGACCGCGTCGCGGGGCGGCCGCGGCGCTCGTCATCGTCGCCGTGGCGGCGCTGAGCGGACAGGGCACCTCTGCGGCCGGTTCGACCAGGGCCGGCGTCCGGGTCTCCGCCTTGCCGGTGCTCGGTTCGGCGCACGCCGGACGTCCGGCGGGTGCGCCGACGGCGGCTCGCCCGGGCCGCCCTCGATTCCGGGCGCCGTCGAGCCGCCTGTTCTCCTCCGACCCCGCGCTGCTCAGGCTCCGTGGACACCGGCGCGTGGTGGTGATGGTCAAGCTCGACTACGAGGCGGTTGCCCGGTACGCGGGCGGGCTGCCGGGCCTTCCGCCCACGAGTCCGGACGTGACCGGCAGGAGCATCGGCCGCGATTCCCGGTCGCCTGCGGTGACCGCCTACGAGCGGTACCAACGGCGGTTCGACGGCCGAGTCCTCCGCCGCGTCCGGCTGGCGGTCCCCGACCTCCGCGTCCTGTATCGGTATCACCTGGCCTACGGGGGTCTCGCGCTCGAGCTTCCGGCGGGCCGGGTCGCGGCGCTCGCCCGCACCGCGGGGGTCGTCGCGGTGCAGCGGGCCACGGTCGAGCATCCCCTCACGGACGTCACGCCCGGGTTCCTGCACGCCACCGACGTGTGGCCGTCACTCGGCGGTTCCACGACGGCCGGCTCGAACGTGATCGTCGGCGTGATCGACACGGGGATCTGGCCGGAGCACCCGTCCTTCGCCGACCTCGGCCTCGATCCCGTGCCCGGCCAGCGCGGGTGCCAGTTCGGCGACGGGTCCGATCCCAAGCTGGGCCCGGCGTTCGCCTGCAACGACAAGCTCATCGGGGCGTACGCGTTCACCGCCACGTACCTGTCCCAGAGCAAACCGCTGGTGGGGGAGTTCTGCGACGCGGCCACGAGCACGTGTTCCGCGCGCGACTCGGACGGGCATGGGACGCACACGGCCTCGACGGCGGCGGGGGACGCGAACCGCGACGCGACCATCTTCGGCGTCCACCGGGGGCTGGTCAGCGGCATGGCGCCGGGCGCACGGATCATCGCCTACCGGATCTGCCTGACCGACGGCTGCTACGGGCCCGACGCCGTGGCCGCCGTGAACCAGGCCATCGCGGACGGAGTCGGGGTCATCAACTACTCCATCTCGGGCGGCACCGCCTACGGTGATCCCGTCGAGCAGGCCTTCCTCGACGCCTACGCCGCGGGGATCCTGGTGAACGCCGCCGCGGGGAACGCCGGACCCGGGCCCGGCACCGTGAATCACATCAGCCCATGGGAGAACACGGTGGGCGCGGCGACGTCGCCCCGCCAGTTCCGCACCACGGTGCATCTGGCGGCGACGGGCGGCGCCACGCTCGATGTCGACGGAGCGAGCCTCACCGACGGGCTGACGACCCCTGCTCCGGTCGTGCAGGCCGCGGACGTGGCCGGGTACGGGGACCCCCTCTGCGCGAGCCCGCTGCCGTCCGGGTCCGTGACCGGCAAGCTCGTGGTGTGCATCCGGGGAGGCGACACGGCCCGGGTGGACAAGGGGCTGCACGTCCAACAGGGCGGAGGCGCCGGGATGCTCCTGCTGAACCCGGTCGTCGAGGACGTGGAGACCGACAACCACTGGCTGCCGGCCGTGCACCTGGACTTCCCGGAGGCGCAGCAGGTGCTCTCGTTCCTCGGCTCGCACGCCAGCGTGACCGGGAGCTTCCCCCAGGGCCTGGCGGTGGCGGCGCAGCCGGACGTCGTGGCCGCGTTTTCGTCCCGGGGGCCGGGCGGCGACTTCGTGAAGCCCGACGTGCTGGCGCCGGGGGTGCAGGTGCTGGCCGGAAGGTCGCCCGAGCCGATCGCCACCTTCGAGGGGCCGCCCGGACAGCTGTACCAGGCCATCGCCGGGACCTCGATGGCGAGCCCCCACGGGGCCGGGCTCTCCGCGCTGCTCGAGGCCGTCCACCCCGACTGGACGCCCGGGCAGGTGAAGTCCGCGCTCATGACGTCCGCCGTGCAGGACGCCGTGGAGGAGGACGGCACGACGCCCGCCAACCCGTTCGACCAGGGCGCGGGGCGGATCCGGGCCGACGTCGCGGCATCGCCCACCCTCACGTTCGACGTCACGGCGCAGCAGTACCGTGACGCGGTCCCGGACGACGGGGGCGGCGGGCCGAGCTCCGGCCCGGGCGGCACGCTCGGCGTCGCCGCGGCCGGCGACCCGCAGACGTTGCTCGACCTGAACGTGCCGAGTGTCGACGTTCCCATCCTCCCCGGCAAGGTCACCGCGCACCGCACGGCGCTCAACGTATCGCGGTCCGCGCAGACGTTCCACGCGGTCACGGTCTCCCCGCCGGACTCGACGATCACCGTGACCCCGTCCGACTTCACCGTGGGGACGGGCGGCACGGTGGACCTCGCCATCCAGATCGACGCCTCGGCGCTCCCCGACGGGCAGTATTTCGGGTCGGTCCTGCTCGACGCCCAGGACCCGAGCGCCACCGACGTCCGTTTGCCGGTTGCGTTCCACCGGCAGCAGGGGCCGGTGAAGCTCGCGACGTCGTGCGACGACACGAGCCTCACCGTCGGACAGACGGCGACCTGCACGGTGACCGTGTCCAACACCGCCGGAGGAAGCTCCGGCTTTGACCTCTCGGTCGCGACCGACGCCGATCCCGCCCATCTCGCGATCACGTCGCCGTCGAAGCCGGCGCATCCGTCCGGGAACGGGTTCACGGTGCAGGACACGCTCTCGCCGTACACGTCGCCGCTGATCACGCAGCTCAAGCCGGACTCGGGGCCGGCGTTCGTCGACCTCGCCGCACGAGGGATATCGCCCGTGCTCGGGATGCGGGACGAGTCGCTGGTCAACGTCGGGACGCCAGGGTTCCAGTTCGGGGGGCGCCGGTACACGGCCGTCGCGATGACGTCGAACGGGTGCGCCGTGCTGGGCGGTGCGGGCCCGGGTGCCGTGAGCACGCACACCCAGCACTTCCCCGATCCCGCCCTCCCGAACGACGTCATCGCGCCGATGTGGACCGACCTCGACCCCGGCGCCGGCGGCCACGTCTACGCGGGGAAGGTGCTGCGGGCCGGCGTCCGATGGGTGGTGCTCGAATGGCGCCGGGTCCCCACGTATCACACGACCCAGCTCCAGACGTTCGAGATCTGGATCCGGACCGGCTCGGTGCAGACGGTCTCCGTGGTCTATGCACGCGTCACGGGCCCGGGCGCGCCCACCGGCCGGAACGAAGGCGCGGAGAACATCGACGGGACCAGCGGTCTCGATCTCGCGCATACCCCGGTGGCCGGGGAGCGATTCGTGGTCAGGACATCCGGCCCGCGTCCCGGCGAGACCGAGACGATCACGTACCACGTGGGCGCCGGCGCGCCGGGCGACTACCGAATCGCATCCACCCTCGAGGCCGAGGGGAACCCGGGACTCACGATCCGGTTCCTCGACTTCACCGTGAGCGGCTGAGTCCCGCCCGCGGAGGCGCGCGGGGCGCTCGTCCGCGCGAGGCCCGCGAACCAAATCAAGTACCGCTGGGGGTTTCCGGCGTTCAAGTCTGGGCATAGTCCGGCCGAAGTTTTAAGTCCGAGCGGAAAAAAAACGACTCGATATCCACGAAAAACCGACGTCCATCTCCATCCTGCCCGGAGCCGATGAGCAACGGAGGCGCCCTGTGGACGAGCCAGTTCGGCGAATGCGGCGGCACCGCTGGTCCTTCACGCTGCGAGGCACTGAGCCCCACATTGCCCGGCCGGGTTTCGCATTGACGCACCTTTGGACCCAATGGCGTTCCGTGCGTCGCTCCTCGAGACGGACCCTGATACCGGCGGCCATGGCCGTCTTCGTGGCTGTCTTCGTCTCTCCAGGGGCGGCCTTCGCGGCCTCCGGCTCCACGTCGGCCCGATCGGACAGTATCGCCACGACACAACAGTCCCGTATGAAGGCTTCGCCCGGAGAGCTCGACGTCTCCTTCTCCGGCGACGGCAAGGTCACCACACAGTTCGCGTCGGAGAGCGCGGACGAGGCTCACGCCGTGGCCGTCCAGCCGGACGGGAAGATCGTGGCGGCGGGGGAGTCCACCGGCGACTTCGCCCTGGCCCGGTACACGACCGCCGGCACGCTCGACCCCTCCTTCGGGGACGGCGGCAGGGTCCAGACGGTCTTCGACCTCGGGAGCGACGACGTGGTCTCCGCCCTGGCCATCCAGGCGGACGGCAAGATCGTCGCCGTGGGCGTGTCGAACAACCGGTTCGCGCTGGCCCGGTACGACACGGACGGGGCGCTCGACACCACCTTCAACGGCGACGGCAAGGTGATCACGCAGTTCACCTCCGGAAGCGCCGACCTGGCGTTCGCCGTGGCCGTCCAGGCCGATGGGAAGATCGTCGCCGCGGGCGTGTCCAACGACAAGTTCGCCCTGGCCCGGTACAAGACCAACGGGGCGCTGGACACCGCCTTCAACGGCGACGGCAAGGTGATCACGCACTTCACCGCCGGAAGCGCCGACCAGGCTCAGTCCGTGGCCATCCAGGCCGACGGGAAGATCGTGGCCGCGGGAGAGTCCTTCCCGTCCTCGTCCGCGACCGCCGACTTCGCGCTGGCTCGGTACACCCCGGGCGGGGGACTCGACACCACCTTCAGCGGCGACGGCAAGCTGACCACGTGCTTTGCCGCGGGGAGCGACGACTCCGCAGATGCCGTGGCCGTCCAGGCCGACGGCAGGATCGTGGCGGCGGGGTTCTCCGGCCAGCGGTTCGGCCTGTCCCGGTACACCCCCGCCGGAAGACTCGACGCCACCTGGGGAGGCGACGGCAAGGTGACCACCCGCTTCAGCGACCGGAGCACCGACTCGGCCGATGCCGTTGCCATCCAGGAGAACGGGAAGATCGTGGCTGCAGGGGATTCCTCACTGACCAACGACCACTTCGCCCTGGCCCGGTACCGGACCGACGGAGGCCTCGACTCCACCTTCGGTGGCGACGGCACGGTGACCACGCACTTCACCACGCGGAGCGACGACGTCGCGTTTGCCATGGCCATCCAGGCCGACGGGAACGTCGTGGCCGCGGGGCGCTGCGAGCTCTCGTACTACTACTCGAGGTTCGCCCTGGCCCGGTACGTCGCTTCCTGAGGAAGCGGGAACCTCGAACTCGCGCCGAGGGCCCTCGTCGAGCGACGACCGCGCGCGGAAGGCTCCCTCCAGGGATAGCCTGCGGTCGGAGAACCTCACACAGGAGGTCGGAGATGGAGGTCCCGCTTTCCCCCCTCGAGTTCGCCCGGCGCACGAGACGGCTGTACGGGGACCGGGAGGCGGCGGTGGACGGGGACCTCCGCCTCACCTACGACCGGTTCTTCGACCGGTGCGACCGGTGGTCGGCGGCCCTCGCCGGGCTCGGCGTGCGCCGGGGCGATCGGGTCGCCTACATCGCGCCGAACACGCATGCCCAGCTGGAGTCGTTCTACGCGGTTCCCCAGCTCGGTGCGGTGCTCGTTCCCATCAACTACCGCCTGACCCCCGACGACTTCGCGTACATCGTCGGCCACTCGGGCGCCACGGTCGTCTGCTCGGACGCCGACTATCTCGACGCCGTCGACGGCATCCGCGACGACATCAAGGACGTCCGTGACTTCGTCGCCCTGGAGGGCGGTCCGCGCGACGGCTGGGTGTCGTACGAGGACGCGATCTCGGATTCCACCGGGTCCTTCGAGCGGCCCCGGATCGCCGAGTCGGACCTCCTCACGATCAACTACACGAGCGGCACCACCGCCAAGCCGAAGGGCGTGATGATCACCCACCGGAACGCGGCGATGAACGTCGTCGGCACGCTGCTGCACCTCCCGATGGGAATGGACGACCGGTACCTGTGGACGCTCCCGATGTTCCACGCCAACGGTTGGACGTACACGTGGGTGGTGACCGCGGCCGGCGCCACGCACGTCTGCCTGCGCAAGGTCGAGCCGCCGCGGGTGTTCGACGTGATCCGGCGGGAGCGCATCACGTGGATGTGCGCGGCGCCGACGGTCCTGATCTCGCTGGCGAACTGCCCCCCGCAGGAGCGCGGCGACGTCCCGCCCGGGGTGCACGTCGTCACCGCCGGCGCGCCGCCCGCCGCTGCCACCATCGAGCGCCTGGAAGGCGAGCTCGGGTGGGAGGTCACCCAGGTCTACGGCCTCACCGAGACCGCCCCGTTCATCACGGTCTGCGAGCCCCGCCCCGAGCACCGCGAGCTGGACCTCGCCGACCGCGCGGTGATCAAGGCGCGGCAGGGCGTCGAGCTGCTGACCTCGGGCGAGCTGACGGTGTTCGACGCCGAGGGGAACGAGGTCCCGTGGGACGGCGAGACGATCGGAGAGATCGTCGTCCGAGGCAACGTCGTCATGAAGGGGTACTACGAGGACCCGGAGGCCACCGACCGGGTGATGGGGGACGGGTGGTTCCACTCCGGCGACGCCGCCGTGATCCACCCCGACGGGTACGTCGAGATCCGCGACCGGCTGAAGGACGTGATCATCAGCGGCGGGGAGAACATCTCCTCGGTCGAGGTCGAGGGATGCCTGCTCCGCCACCCCGCGGTCCAGGAGGTCGCGGTGGTCGGGCTCCCCCACGAGCAGTGGGGCGAGACTCCGCATGCGTTCGTGGTGCTGCAGCAGGGCGCCGACGCGTCGGAGGAGGAGCTGATCGGCTTCGCCCGGGACCGGCTGGCGCACTTCAAGGCGCCACGGGCGATCACGTTCGTGGGGGAGCTCCCGAAGACCGCGACCGGCAAGATCCAGAAGTTCGTGCTGCGGAAGGGCGCGCCGAACCTCGCCCGCCAGTAGCGGACCGGCACCTCCCCGCCGCCCGTCCCAGCGGGGCGGGGAGCGGCCGGAGCAGGACCGGCGGGCGGGGAGCGTGGGAGAAGTCGAAGTCGGAGACCAGGTTCCCGAGCACCGGGGCGTCCTCCCGGACGTCGGGGCGGTCGTCGGGACGACCGTCGGTGCTCGGGTCGAGGCGCTGCCCTCCCAGGAAGTCGTCCTCGATGAACTTCAGGTACGCGTCGTGGGAGAGGACCTGGTGATCCACGTACCCCCGCCGGGCGTAGGGGCTGATGACGATCCCCGGGACGCGCAGCCCGTACCCTGCCTCGTCGACCGTTGGGGGCCGCACGTGGTCGTAGAAGCCGCCCCAGTCGTCCCACGACAGGAAGATCGCGCTCGAGTCCCAGTCCGGCCCCCGCATCACGGCATCGACGAGCCGGGTCACGAAGGCCTCGCCCATCCGGATGGAGGCCGGCGGGTGGTCGCTGTGCCGCTGGTCCGGGACCACCCAGGAAACCTGGGGCAGCGTTCCCTTCCGGGCCTGCCGGAGGAAGGACGTGACCGGCTGCACGTTGTGGAGCTGTCCGTCCGCCCGCACGTCGTCGAACCTCGGCAACGGGTTCCAGATGTTCGGCGTTCTCGAGTCCTGCTTGCGGGGAAGGCAGATCATCGCGTCGTCCGCGCAGTCGGGCTGGTTCCCCGGCTTGACGTAGTACCCCCAGCTCACCCCGTTCCGGTCGAGCAGCCAGGTCAGGTCGGTCCAGGGGTACCGCGGCGCCTGGGGCTTCCTGGTTCGCCCGGTGGGCTGGCGGATGGCCGTGTGGCATGACATCGGGCTCGCGTCCCGGCATGTCGCCGACCATCCGGAGACCATGTACAGGTGCTGGGGCAGGCTCCACGATGCCACCGGCTCGAACAGGTGGTCCTGCAGGACGAAGTTCCGGGCGTACGTCCAGTAGTTGGGGATCTCCCGGGCCGTGTGGTAGCCCATCGCGTCGGGGACCGGTTGGGGACCGTCCGGGACCACCGTGCAATCCGGGTTGTTGACGTGGTGCGAACAGAACCCCTGCCGTCCGGCGAGGGCCCGCTCCACGAAGCCGTCCATCTTCCCTCCGTCGATGTCCAGCTGGGCGTCGAGGGCGTTGTGCGGGCCGCCGCCGTCGGCGACGGTCCGGTCGTGATAGGGCCGGACACAATGGCCGAGGGCGGGGTCGGGGACGCACGCCAGGGGGACCCCCAGGCTGTTCTTCGGGATCCCGTCAGCCCCGGGAAACGTGCCGAAGAAATTATCGAACGACCGGTTCTCCTGCATGATCACGATCACGTGCCGGATCTTGCCGATCCCGGTCAGGCTCGCGCCGTGGGCGACGGGGGTGCACGCCGCACCGACCAGCGCGAGGAGGGCTGCCCACCGCCACCCGAATGCTCCGCGCCCCACACTCATGGTTCGCCTCCTGCGCGTTCCCGGTTCGGAGCCTCGCCGGGCGACGGTGACGGGGGCGGTGTCCGGGAAATTCCGGTACCGGCGGAGTCCAAATGACCCATTCCCGGAAATCGGGACATGTTGACGGGAACGCGCAGAACCCCCATAGTCCGCTCGGGTGCCCCTCGTTGGGTGGGGCTCGTCAAGGGGGGCCGCATGCACAGTCGGCGTTTTCCTCGGGTCCTGGCGGCGACGCTCGGACTGGGCCTGGTGTCATTGCTCGTCCTGCCGGCGCAGGGTTCGCCGGCTCGAAGCTCCGACACGATCAGCGGGGCGGATTCGAGGATCGCGCACTCACCGTTCGTACGGTGGATGTCCGGTCCGGCCCAGCGAGCGATGCGGTTCATCGCCGGAGACAAGCCGGCCTCGTCGGCCGGGTCGCCCGCGAGAAGCTCGCTCTCGCCGGGCCCCGTCCCCCTGTTGCCGCTCGGGCCCAACGTCAGGGTGAACGACCCCTCCGGGGACGGCATCGGCGACCCCGACATGACCACCCAGAGCGAGGCCAGCATCGCGGTCTCGGGGTCGAACGTCGTGACCGGCTACAACGACGACGGACGGAGCTCCGCTTTCCTCAAGGCGGCGGACGACCTGACCGGCTACTCGTGGTCGGACGACGGCGGCGTGAGCTGGCACGACGGCGCCCTGAAGAACCGGTTCCCGGGCGTCAACCTGGGGGACCCGGCGCTGGCCGCGGACCGGGACGGCCGGTTCTACTTCGCCACCCTGGACCTCGACTTCAAGCGCCTCGGCGTCGCGGTCGCCGTCGGTCGCTCGGTGGACGGCGGGAAGACCTTCCAGACCCCCAAGCTCGTCAGCGTGAACGCCGGCATCACCGAGACGGAACGGTCGTTCCGGGAAGTCGACACGGACAAGCCGTGGATCACGGTCGGGCGCGATCCCGCGGACGCCTCCCACGACATCGTGTACGTGGGGTGGACGGAGTTCTTCGTCAGCTTCGGCCCCCGCAGCTTCTCGGAGGGGTCGCGCATCGTCGTCTCTCGGTCCCTCGACGCCGGGCAGACCTGGAGCCACCCGGTGCCGGTCGCGGTCGTGCCCTCGAGCACGCCGGAGCGGCGTTCCCGCGCCCAGTTCGTGAACGGCGTCAGCCTGGCGACCGGACCGGGCGGGGGGCTCTACGTGGGGTGGGAGCAGTTCGTCGACCGGAACCGCGACTTCACGTTCGCCACGCGCCAGGAATGGCTGGCGCGCTCCTCCCACGCGGGCCGCACCTTCTCCCGCCCGCGCCTCGTCGCGTCGCCCTCGCCCGTGGGCACCCTCCCCACGCTGATCTGCTCCAACGTGCTGTCGTTCGGGGCGGGCAGGCTGGTCAGGGTCCAGGAGTTCCCGGCCCTCGCGGTCGGACCGAAGCGCGATCTGTTCATGGCGTATGACGCCAACACGGCATCCGGCCCGGTGGTCCGCGTGGCGAGATCGTCCGACGGCGGGCGAACGTGGTTCATCAAGGCGGTCTCGCACGGCGGGCCGGCGTTCATGCCCGCCCTCGCGGCCGACTCGGCACACGTGGACGTGACCTACTACCAGGGGACCGACCCGCACCACGTGAAGCTGGCGGCGGCGCGCTCGACCGACGGCTTCGTCTACGCGAACGCCGACCTGTCGTCGACCTCGTTCCCCGTGCCGTACACGCTCCCGCCCTTCGACCCCTTCATCGCTGCCTGCTACATGGGCGACTACAACGGCGCCGCCCGGCAGGGGGACACCCTGTACGCGGCCTGGGGAGACAACCGGGACACGGTCGTGAACGCGTTCTGGCCCGGGGGCCGGATCGACCCCGACGTGTTCTTCACCAAGGTCGGGCCCTGACCCCGGGGCCCCGGTGAGGGGCCCCGGAGACCGCGGACCGTGTCCCTGAGGTCGCGACGGGCCCGTGGGGTGTACAAATGCCCTGGTGAACGACGGCGGCGGGCTCCGGTGGATGACCCTCGCCCGGGAAGGCCGGGCTGCCCGTCTCCGGCTGCAGGGGCGGCTGGCCGGGCTGCTGTTCCTCGGTTCCAGCGCGCTCGGGGCCCTGGCCATCCCCCTCGCCCCCAAGGACTCGAACAAGGCGCTCCTGCTGGGGGAGGCACTCATCGCGATGGCCGTCGGCGTGGCCGCGTGGTTCGCACCGTGGGAGCGGTGGGGCAGGCCGGCCACGCTGTGGCTCGTTCCCCCGGCCTTCGCGCTGATCGCCTTCAGCAATCGGTACGGAGGCTCGGACCCGCATTCGTTCGCCGTGTACTTCGTGATCGTGTTCGTGTGGATCGGGCTGTGCCACCCGCGATGGACCTCGCTCGCGTTCGCTCCCCTGGCGGCGGTCGCCTACGTCATGCCGCTGTTCTCCCTGCCGGGGAACCTGGCCGCGGGGCTGGGCTCGGCGGCCGTGGTGATCCCGGTCTGCGTCCTCGTGGGGGAGTCCCTGTCGTGGGTGCTCGGGCGGCTGCTCCACACCGAGCAGGCGCTGCAGCAGGAACGCGAGGTGGCGGCCCGTCTGCGGGCCCTGGACAACATGAAGAACCTGTTCCTCTCGTCCGCGTCGCACGAGCTCCGCACGCCGATCACGATCGTGCGCGGCCACCTGGAGGTGCTGGACGAGCGGCCGTCGGAGGCCGAGATGAAGGAGACCATGGAGCTCGTGGTCGACGAGCTCGACCGGATGGGCAGGCTGGTCGACGACATGACCGTGCTCGTCCGCGCCGAGGACCCGGAGTTCCTCCGGCTCGAGGAGGTGGACCTGCACGCCTTCGCGGCCGACGTCGCCGCGAAGGCCGAGCCGCTGCTCGGCCGGCGCCTCCGCGTGCGCCGGCCCATCAGCGGGGCGCTGGTCAAGGCCGACCCCCAGCGCCTGACCCAGGCCGTGCTGAACCTGGTGAAGAACGCCGCCGACCACGCGCCCGGGGGGTCGCCCGTCGACCTGCGCATCGTCGAGGAGCCCGGGTGGTGGCGCATCGAGGTCGAGGACCGCGGCGACGGGGTCGCGATCGCGCACCCCGACGATGTGTTCGAGCCGTTCCGGGCGGGACCTGGGTCGATGGGGACCGGCCTGGGGCTGGCCATCGTGCGGGGCATCGCCGAGGCCCACGGCGGGACGGCCGGGCTGGAGAACCGGAAGGCCGAGGGGGCGACGTTCTGGATTCGGCTGCCCCAGTGAGGGACTCGCGAGGAGCGGGATGAGGCTGCTCCTGGTCGAGGACGAGGACCGCATCGCCTCGTTCGTCCAGAAGGGCCTGGCCGCTCACGGCTACACGATCGAGCGGGTGGCGACGGGCAGGGAGGGCGTCTCGCGTGCACTCTCGCGGGAGTTCGATCTGCTGGTCCTCGACCTGGGACTGCCCGACATGGACGGCCACGACGTCCTGCGGACCTGGCGGGACCGGGGGGTCGGCGTGCCGGTGATCATCCTGACCGCCCGGGGCGAGGTCGGCGACCGGGTGGAGGGCCTGGAGCTCGGTGCCGACGACTACCTCACGAAGCCGTTCGCGTTCGACGAGCTGCTGGCCCGGGTCCGGGCCCGGTTGCGGCCCCAGCCCGACTCGGCCGCCACGGTCGTGCGGTTCCGCGACATCGAGATGGACCTGCGGACCCGTCGGGTCGCGGTGGACGGCAGGGCCGTGGAGCTCGCGCCCCGGGAGTTCTCGCTGCTCGACACCTTCCTGCGCAACCCGGGCCAGGTGCTCTCGCGCGAGCAGCTGCTGTCCCGGGTGTGGGGCTACGACTTCGACCCGCAGTCGAACCTCGTCGACGTGTACGTCGGGTACCTGCGAAAGAAGCTCGGCGACGGGTACATCGACACGGTCCGCGGGGCGGGATACCGGCTGATTCCGGGTTCGTGACCCCTGCTCCGGGTCCAAGCCGACATGAGAACTCTTTCATGCCCGCCCCATCCGCCTCTCATGCGGCGGGGGAATCCATCACCGTGCCGGGACGGCAGCCCGACCGACCCAGCTTGTGATGAGGGGGGAGGGGGAAGGGCGGCCTCGCCTCGCGAGGCCGAGGCCGTGCCCGCGGCCCTTCCCCCTCGCTTTCTCTTGCCACGCCTTCCCGTGCGTTGCCGCGGAATTCGCGCGTGGACATGGGCCGATGGTCGCCAGCCTCGCCGGAGCCTCGGAGCGCTGTCGAGCACGACGCCGTCAGGCGCCGGCGTTCCTCGTCGTGTGCCCGCGTGTCGGTGGACTCAGAGCCGAGTGGTGCGACCGCGTCCCCTGAGAAGCAGGAACGCGATGATGATCAGCGCGATGATCGCGACGATGATCCACAGCGGGGCTGAGAAGCTCACTGCCTCCATACTCGTTCCTTTCGACGTGGAGGGCATTTGTGACCTACCCGGGTTCGGTTGGAGGCAACCGTTCGGCCCGAGGGTGCGCCCGCGTTCCCGTCTATCCTCCATGCCGCTGATGGCTGAAGCGGAAGCGGCGGGGGCAACGGGATGAGCGAACACGAATCCTCCGGCGGTCCTGCCCCGACCCTGCGCCGACCGGCCCGGAGCGTCGGAGTGCTGCGCGAGAGCCATCCGGGGGAACGCCGCGTCGCGGTCTCGCCGACCTCAGCCGGGCTGCTGACCAAGGCGGGCTTCGAGGTGCGGGTCGAGGCCGGCGCGGGTGAGGCCGCGGGGTTCACCGACCCGGCATACCGGGACGCCGGCGCCCGGGTGGTCGGGGCGCGCGAGGCCCTGGAGTCGGACGTGCTGGTCCGGGTCCGCGCGGCGCACTGGCCGGCCGACGGCGCCGCGCCGGGTGAGGACAGCGTGGTCGTTGGACTGGCCGACCCGCTCGTCGACCCCGAAGGGGCCGCCAGGTTCGGCGAGACCGGCGTCACCGTGTTCGCCCTGGAGCTGCTGCCCCGGATCACCCGGGCCCAGCCCATGGACGCGCTGTCCTCGCAGGCGACGGTCGCCGGGTACAAGGCCGCGCTGCTCGCCGCCGAGGCCCTGCCCAAGATGTTCCCCCTGCTCACGACCGCCGCCGGGACCATCACGCCGGCACGGGTGTTCGTGGTGGGGGCGGGCGTGGCCGGGCTCCAGGCCATCGCCACCGCCCGCAGGCTGGGGGCGGTGGTCGATGCGTACGACGTCCGCCCGGCCGTCCGGGAGGAGGTGCAGAGCCTCGGCGGCAGGTTCCTGGAGATCGAGCTCGAGACCGGGCAGGGGGAGGGCACCGGGTCGGGGGCGTACGCGAAGGAGCTGCAGGAGGAGACCCTGCGCAAGCAGCGCGAGCTGATGGCGAAGACGGTGGCCGCGTCGGACGTCGTGATCACCACCGCCCTCGTGCAGGGGCGCAGGGCGCCGGTCCTCGTCACGGCGGAGATGGTCGACGGCATGGCGGGGGGGTCGGTGGTGGTCGACCTGGCGGCGGAGCAGGGTGGCAACTGCGAGGTGACGCGCGCCGGCGAGGACGTCGTCACGGACGGCGGCGTGCGGGTGATCGGGCCGGTGAACATCGCCTCGACCGTGGCGTTCCATGCCAGCCAGATGTACGCGCGCAACGTCGGCGCGTTCCTCCAGCACATGGTCCACGAGGGGGAGCTGCTGGTCGCCGGCGACGACGAGATCGCCACCGGGACGCTCGTCAGCCACGGCGGGAAGGTCGTGTGCACCAGGGTCCTCGAGGCGCTCCAGGCGCTCGCGGCCGAACGGGGGGCGCCGGCGTGAACGACGCCCTCACCACCTCCCTGTTCATCTTCGTCCTGGCCGGGTTCCTGGGGTTCGAGGTGATCCGTCGCGTCCCGAAGCTGCTGCACACGCCGCTGATGTCGATGACGAACGCGCTGTCGGCCATCGCACTGGTCGGCTCGCTGGTGCTTGCCGGGTCCCACCAGGGGACGCTGGCCACGGCGCTCGGCGTGACCGCGGTGACGGCCTCCACGATCAACGCGGTCGGCGGCTTCCTGATCACGGACCGGATGCTGCGGATGTTCCGCCGCCGCGACGATCGCCGGGACGACCGCAGGGACGACCGTGGGCGGGGCGACTCGAAGGCGAAGGCTCGGCCGTGAGCGAGCAGTGGCTGCAGCTCGCGTACCTCGTGGCTGGGGTGCTGTTCGTCCTGGCGCTGCGGTGGCTGTCGTCGCCGCCGACCGCGCGGCGCGGCGTGATGGCCGGCGAGGTCGGTTTCGTGGTGGCCATCGTGGCCACGCTGCTGCGCTCGGACGTCGTGAGCTACCAGTGGATCCTGATCGGCCTGTTCGCCGGGACGGCGATCGGGGTGCCGCTCGGGCTCCTCGTCCCGATGACCGCGATGCCCCAGCGGATCGCGCTGTCGCACGCGTTCGGCGCGCTGGCCGCCGCCCTGGTGGGGACCGCGGAGTACTACCTGCGCGAGCCACGCCTGTCCACGACGAAGATGACCGCCCTCGGGATCGAGGTCGTCCTGGGGTGCCTGACGTTCACGGGGAGCCTAATGGCCGCCGGGAAGCTCCAGGAGGTTCTGCCCCAGCGGCCGATCACATGGCGTGGCCAGAACCTCACGAACCTCTCGCTGCTCGCCGCGGCGCTGGTCCTGGTCGGGGTGCTGGTGGGGGACCCGTCGCTCAAGGCGCTGTTCCCGGTGATGATGGCCCTGTCCCTGGTGTTCGGCGTGCTGCTGATCGTCCCGATCGGGGGCGCCGACATGCCGACCGTGATCTCGCTGCTGAACTCCTACGCCGGGCTGTCCGGCGCGGCCATGGGGTTCGCGCTGGACAACAAGATCCTGATCGTGGCCGGGGCGCTCGACGGGACCTCCGGGTTCCTGCTGTCGGTCATCATGAGCCGGGCCATGAACCGGTCGTTCCGCAACGTGCTGTTCGGCGCGTTCGGCAAGGTCCAGGCCGCGGGCGGCGCGGTGGAGGGGAACGTGCAGACCGCGCTCCCCGACGAGGCCGCGGAGATCCTGAAGGTCGCGCGGCTGGTGATCATCGTCCCGGGGTATGGCATGGCCGTGGCCCAGGCCCAGTACATGGTCCGCCAGCTCGCCGACGCGCTGGGGGACATGGGGGTCGAGGTGAAGTTCGCCATCCACCCGGTAGCGGGGCGCATGCCGGGGCACATGAACGTGCTGCTGGCCGAGGCGAACGTCCCGTACGACCAGCTGTTCGACATGGACCAGGTCAACCCGGAATTCCCCCGGGCCGACGTGGCCATCGTGGTCGGCGCGAACGACGTCGTGAACCCGGCGGCGAAGAACACGCCCGGCAGCCCGATCTACGGGATGCCGGTGCTCAACGTCGACCAGGCCCAGACGGTGATGGTGATCAAGCGGAGCATGGCGCCGGGGTTCGCCGGGATCGACAACGAGCTGTTCGTCAACCCCAAGACCATGATGATCTTCGGCGACGCCAAGGCGGTCGCCGGCCAGCTCGTCGAGGAGCTGACGAGGTCCTCAGCCAGCCTGTAGGCCCCGGGCCCGGTCGCTTTCGCGAGGCGACGCGCCTCCTCACCGCGAATTGCCGAGCAGTTCTCTGATCCAGCTCACACGCCCTTCCCAAGGTCGATGGCTCAACTGAGTGGGCAACGGCCTTGGAAAGGAGGTGAATGCCCGATGCGGCATCGGCTCGGCAAGGCGGTGCTGGCGGTGACGCTGTCGGGGGCACTGCTCGGCGGGAGCGCCGCGCTGGCCCACGCGGCAACGTCACACCCGTCGAACACGCCGTCCAGCTCGTCCTCGAGCTCGTCGTCCGGTTCCTCGGGCGGATCGCGTTCGTCCTCGAACGGATCCGGCTCGTCCCGGACGCACCACTGCCCGCACATGTGAGGAAACGGCGCGGCGCGGCCTCCTGGGAACGTCGGAGGCCGCGCCGCGTTGCGTCCGGGGCCGGCGGTGCCGCCGGGTCGCCTCAGCCGGTAGGGGCCGTCAGGTCGTAGACCGTGGAGCCGCCCACCGTTCGGGCCGTGAAGTGCGCCCGGACCCAGGCCGCGATCTGACCGGCCGACTGGCTCCCGCCCCGCTGGCCGGCGAATCCGCCGGAGCCGACGAAATAGTGGACCCGCCCCTGCCGGACGAGGGTCCGGAACTGGGGGAGTGTGGGATACGGGTCGCTGCCGTTGAACCCGCCGATCGCCATCACCGGCTCGTCCACGGCCAGCTGCACGCCCGCGGCCCCGTTCGCCCCGACCATGGCCGCGACCCACGAGAACGAGCTCGCATCCCGGCGTAGCAGCCGCACCAGGGCGGAGTCCGGCGTTCCCGAGTCGAGCAGGCCGCCCAGCCCGCCGGGCTGCCCGATGCCGCCCGGCGCTCCTCCGGTTCCGCCGGCCGGGCCCACCCCTGGGGTCCCCGGCGGACCCCCCGTGAACCCGCCGGGAGGCGGGCCGGGGAACCCGCCGGGAAACACTCCCCGAGGCCCGCCGGCGAACCCGCCGCCCGGCCCGGGGAACCCGCCGCTGCCCGACGTCACCGCCGGACCTGCCGACGGGATCGCCCCAGCATGGGGGGTGAACGCCGTGTTGACGGCGTACGCGGCGGGGCCGGCCAGGGCCACGACGAGGGCGGCGGCCACCAGGGGAACGGCCGCCAGTCGCGGCAAACGCCGGCCCGCCACCAGGAGCCCGGCGGCGGCGACCAGGCCGATCGCGAGGACCGCCGGCCGCAGCCAGGGCAGCCACGACGGGCTCCGGCCCAGGAGGACGAAGGACCAGACGGCGGTGGCGGCGACGGCGGCGGCCGATGCGACGCGCGCGGCCGGCCTGCCGCGGTTGTTCCACAGCACGACTCCGCCGATCCCGACCAGGGCGCCGATCGCCGGCGCCAGCGCCACCGCGTAGTACGGGTGGATGATGCCCTTCGCGAAGCTGAACACCAGCCCGGTGACCAGCAGCCACCCGCCCCACAGCATGACGGCGGCCCGCCGCCGGTCCGTCCGCGGCGACCGCCGCGAGAACCACAGCAGCGCGCCGAGGAACACCAGGGCCGCGGGGATCAGCCACGCGACCTGCCCGCCGAACTGCGAGTTGAACATGCGCAACCAGCCGGTGGGGCCCCACATCGAGCCGCCTCCGCCGAGCCCGCCGCCGACCACGCTGCCGGTCTCGTTTCCGCTGAGCCGACCGAACCCGTTGTAGCCGAAGATCAGCTCCAGGACGCTGTTGTGCTGCGAGCCGCCGATGTACGGCCGCGACGCGGCCGGCCACAGCTGCACGACCGCGACCCACCATCCCGCGGCCACCACCATCGCAGCCCCGGCCGCCAGCAGCTGCCCGATCCGCCGCCGGAGCCGCGTCGGCGCCGCGACCAGGTACACCAGCGCGAAGCCCGGGACGACCACGAACGCCTGCAGCATCTTCGACAGGAACGCGAACCCGATCAGCGCGCCGGCCAGGACCAGCCATCTCGTCCGGGCTCCCTCGAGCGCCCGGGTCATCGCGTAGGCCGCGCCGACCAGCAGCAGCACCAGCAGCGCGTCCGGGTTGTTGAACCGGAACATCAGCACCGCGACCGGCGTCAGCGCCATGACGGCGCCGGCCAGCAGCGCGGCGGAGTGGGAGAAATGCCGCCGCACCGTGGCGTACAGCAGCCACACGGCGGCGACGCCTTCGAGCGCCTGGGGCACGAGGATGCTCCACGAGTTCACGCCGAAGATTCGGGCCGAGAGGTCCATCACCCACAGCGAGGCGGGCGGCTTGTCCACGGTGATGGCGTTCGACCAGTCGAACGACCCGAAGAAGAACGCCTTCCACGACTTCGTCCCGGCCTGCACCGCCGCGGAGTAGAAGCCGTTCGCCCACCCGGACGCGCCGAGGTCCCACAGGTACAGCAGCGCTGTCAGGCCGAGCAGCGCGAGCAGCGCCGGACGCGCCCACCGGGGGTCGGCCTCGGGGCCGCGAACCAGCCGCCGCCACCGCGACGGCCGCCCGGGTGCAACCGCCGGCGGCTCGTCGATGGGGTCGATCGGGGTCCGCTCCGTGACGGCCGCGCTCACGGCTCGCTCCTCGGTTCCGGGACCACGACCAGCGCCGGTCGGCCGGAGTGGCCCGCTCCGGACGCGGGCGCCCGCCGGTGCGCCGAGAACACCCACGTCCGGAGCAGGACGAATCGCAGCAGGGTCGCAGCGAGGTTCGCGCCGACCAGCACGGCGACCTCCAGCGCGCGGCTGGGGGCGGCAACCAGCGCGTGCAGGGCGCCAAGCGATCCCGAGGTCAGAGCCAGGGCCACCCCGAACACGAGCAGCCCCTGCACCTGGTGCCGGGGAAGGTCCAACCGCCCGCGGACGCCGAACGTCCAGCGGCGGTTGGCGGCCGTGTTCGCCACGGCCGTGATCAGCAGGTCGAGTCCATTGGCCGCCAGCGCGGGCAGGGCCGTGCGCAGCGCGACGTAGATACCGACGTACGCGACCGTGCTGAGGAGGCCGATTACGGCGAATCGCACCACCTGCGCGGCGAACCCCGGCGTCCTCGCTTCGGCGGTGGGGGCGGCGCCGTGGAACTCCTCGCGCAGCGCGGCCACCTGGATGGCGCCCGTGGCGAGCCCCCGGGCCAGCCGGGCCACGCCCCGCAGGTCGGCCGCGGCGGTAGCAACGATGTCGACACGCGAGTCGGGGTCGTCGACCCAGTCCACCGGCACCTCGTGGATGCGGAGCCCGGCCCGCTCGGCCAGCACCAGCAGCTCGGTGTCGAAGAACCACCCGTCGTCCTGGACCAGTGGGAGCAGAGCCCGGGCTCGGTCGGCCCGGATCGCCTTGAAGCCGCATTGCGCGTCGGAGAACCGCGCCGAGAACGTCGTCCCCAGGACCCGGTTGTAGATCCGGGAGATCAGCTCACGCTTGGGGCCGCGAACCACGCGGGCGGACCGCGACAGCCGGGTCCCGATGGCCAGGTCGCTGTGCCCCGACAGGAGCGGCGCCACCAGCGGCAACAGCGCGGCGAGGTCGGTCGACAGGTCGACGTCCATGTAGGCCAGGACCCTCGCGTCGCTCGCCGACCAGACGGCCCGCAGCGCCCGGCCCCGGCCCTGCTCCTCGATGCGGATGGCCCGCACCCTCGGCAGCCCGTCGGCGAGCCCCCGGGCGATCTCCCACGTGCCGTCGGTGGCTGGCGTTGTCGGCGATCGTGACGCGATAGGTGCACGGGAACGACGTCCGCAGGAACGAGTGGAGCAGCCGGATGCTCCGGGCGAGGTCGTCCTCCTCGTTGAAGACCGGCACCACGATCTCCACGTCGGGCGGGGCCGGTGCGAACTCGGTTTCCGGAGCGATGGTCGGGATGGGGCGTGCCGTCGTCGTCGCCATGGCGAACAGGTTCGGATCCGGCCGTTGGACTCCCCTGAGTCGAGACTGAGAACTCGCTGCGAACGCGGAGCGGAGCCGGTCGCGGCTCGGGTATGGATGCCGCCGCGGCGAAGCGGCGTGGAGCCGCTCGTGACGTGACCGATGGGCTCGAGGCGGTGGGCCGGAGGGCGTTCAGCGGCCTGGCGCCACGGTTCGGATCCCGCCGAGTCGAGCGGCCGCCGCTTGGCGCTCGTCGTAGCTCACGAACGCGTCCACCGGTGACACGTCCGCGGCCGCCGCGACGTGGATGGCATCGAGCGCCCGCAGGGCAGGCTCCGCGAGAGCGCCTGCGGCGAGCAGCAGCGCCCGGTCGAGTGGGAGCAGCGCCACGGCGTCGAGCGCCTCGCCGGCTCGAGCGATGAGGAGTTCGAGGAGCCCCGGATCGCGCTGGACGGCGCGCCGGATCGCGCGGGGGACCTCGGTCAGCACCAGCTCGCAGGAGACGAGATCCGCGTCGGCGAGGAAAGCCCGCAGCGCGTCGCTCTCGGGTTCGTCGCGGACGAGCTTCACGAGCGCGGACGCGTCGACGTAGAACAGAGCCAATTAGCGCTCGCCACGGATCTCGTCGAGCGCGCGGCTGAGCGCGTGCGGGTCACCATCCAGCTCCAACGGCTCGGGAAGCCCGCGACGGAGCGGTCGTGAGACGCGCCCCTCGGCGATCAGCCGGTCGAGCTCGGCGCCGGTCGAGGAGGGGGGTCCCAGCTCCGCGACCGGCCGGTTCCGATCCGTGACGACGAGCCGTTCTCCGCGAGCGACGCGCTGCAGGTAGCGGCTGAGGTTCTGGCGAAGCTCCGCGACCCCCACCGTATTCTTCATGTACATGAAGGTAGCATGATGCCTCCCTCGTGGACCGCGCTCGGGTTCTCGACAACTTCTACGTGCCCGCCAGATACCCGAACATGGAGCGGTGGGCTGCCGACCTCGCGGGGAGGAGGTCCATGTCGCGGTCCACCGGCGAACCTGATCTCGCCTACCGACGCGTTCGCCCATCGCCGACGCGAGGCCGTCACGTCGCCCAAGTAGGATGCCGCCCATGGCGAAGCGGCGGCGGGCCGAGCGCGACGTCACCGGCGTGCTCGAGGCGCTGGCCCGGGGCGCGCTCGGCGAGGGGTACGTCGACGAGGTCCCGGGCCGGATGCGGGACAAGCTGGTGGACTTCCCGCCCGCCGAGCGGAAGAAGCTGCTCGGCGTGCTGCGCCAGCTGGACACTCCCCGCGGCGCGCTGGCCCTGACGGGCAAGCGCACGCCGGTGTCTGGGCTGTCGGCCGAACAGGCCGAGCGACTGGTGCAGGCGTGGCTCCGCAGCCGGCTCCCCGCGAAGCGCCAGCTGGCCAAGGCGCTCATCGCGTTGGCCACCGCGTCCGTCTACGGGTTCCCTGGGCGGGAGTGGGATCGCATCGGGTACCCGGGGCCGCTCCCGGTCGCCGGCACGGCCGAGCCACCGAAGCTGAACTTCGTCGAGATCACCGAGCCCGAGCAGTTGAAGTGTGATGTCGTCGTCGTCGGGTCCGGCGCCGGCGGCGGGTGTGTCGCGGCGGGGCTGGCCAAGGCCGGGCTCGACGTCGTCGTCCTCGAGAAGGGCGGGTTCCGCCCCGAGTCGTCGTTCGACCACCTCGAGGCCGGCTCCGTCTCGGACATGTACCTGTACGGCGCGACGCTCGCCAGCAGCGACCTGAGCGTGCTGATCATCGCCGGGTCGACGCTCGGCGGCGGCACCGTCGTGAACTACACGACTTCGTTCCACACGCCGGACTTCGTGCTCCGTGAATGGGCCCGGCAGACCGGCATCCCGGCGTTCGCCGACGGGGAGTTCGCCGAGTCGCTCGACGAGGTCGCCGCGCGGGTCAACGTGAACCGCGATTCCTCGGCGCCGGGCAGGCGCGACGAGCTGATGGAGGAGGGGCTGCAGAAGCTCGGGTGGGACGTCGACACGCTGCCCCGCGCCGTGCGCGGGTGCACGCAGGACGACCAGTGCGGGTACTGCGGGTTCGGGTGCCGCGTGGGAGCGAAGCAGTCCACCGCGCGGTCGTTCCTCCAGGACGCCTCGGCAGCGGGCACGCGGATCCTGCTGAACGCCGACGTGCGCAAGGTGTTCGCCCGCGACGGGAAGGCGCACGGGGTCGGCGCGTACGTGAACGGTCACCAGGTCCACGTCCGTTCCCGGGCGGTCGTCGTGGCAGCGGGCTCGATCGAGACCCCCGCTCTGTTGCTGCGTTCGAAGCTGGGCGGGCAGGTCGGCCGGTATCTCCGGCTCCACCCGGGGTTCGCCACGTTCGGCGTGTTCGACGAGGACGTGCGCATGTGGACGGGCACGCTGCAGTCGCGGTACTCGCGGCACCTGCGCGACCGCGACGGCGGCTACGGCCCGATCTTCGAGACGGTGCCGGTGCACCCCGGCCTGGGGTCCGGCGCCATGCCCTGGGTCTCGGCCGCCCAGCACCGCGAGCTGATGGGGAAGTTCGGGCGGCTGGGGTTCTGTGCGGTGCTCCCGCGAGACCGCACCGCCGGGCGCGTCACGATCAACCGCGACGGCTCGCCGCGGGTCCGCTACCGGCTGTCGAAGGACGACGAGGGCCGGATCGTGGACGGGCTGATCGCCGCGGGGAAGGTGGTCGAGGCGGCGGGGGCGAGGGAGCTGTTCACGCTGCACACGCCGCCGCTCTCGTACCGGCCCGCCCCGGGCGCGCACGACCGGTGGGCCATGGAGCTCCGGGCGGCCGGCCTCCGCGGACGCGTCACCGGCGTCTCGTTCCACCAGATGGGCTCCTGCCGGATGGGCACCGACCCCGCGACCTCCGCGATCGGGCCGGAGAACGAGACCCACGAGGTGCGGAACCTCTATGTGACCGACGCGTCGGCGTTCCCGACGGCGTCGGGTGTGAACCCGATGCTCACGATCTACGGCATCGCCAACCGGGCCGCGAAGAAGATCGCCGCCCGCCTCGCCTGACGACACCGCCCTGCGCGTTTCACGATCCGGAAGGAGGGCCTTCGACATGAGCGAAGACGCGACGCAGTACACGATCCACGAAGAGCCGCTCTTCGGCACCCTCGAGGTGATGGACGTCCAGCGCGTGATCGACGAGACCGACGAGCCCTGGGTCAACTGGACGCTGTGCCGAGTGAACGACAGCCTCATCCGCCTGGGCGTCCTCCACGGCGAGTTCCACTGGCACAAGCACGACGACGAGGACGAGTTCTTCCTCCTCCTCGACGGCGACTTCCGCATCGAGCTCGAGGACCGCAGGGTCGAGCTGAAGCCCCGCCAGGCGTTCACCGTGCCGAAGGGCGTACTCCACCGCCCGGTCGTCCCGGAGCGCAGCGCGGTGCTGATGATCGAGACGGCGGGCGTCGTCGCGACCGGCGACTGACGAGCTGCCGGTGGTCGGAGCGCGAGTCCACAGAGAATTCTTCAGGTCGGCAGCAGGTCCGACAGCGGCGCTCGCAGGCGTTCCCCCAGCTCGGGGTCGTGTTCGCGCACCTCGGCCAGGAACAGCTGAGTGGCGAGTCCGAGGGCGCGTCGGAGCTCGGCCGGCTCGAGCGAGCGCACCAATGCTTTCTCGTAGGGCGCGACCACCTCGGACGGCAATCGGTGGAAGCCGCGGGCGTAGTCTGTCGGCTCGCCGAGCCGCAGGCAGGCGAGGGCCAGGGCCTGGTCGCGGAGCGCGCTGATCCAGTATTCGGCAGTCCAGGGCCGCTCGCGTGCGATCGCGGTGCGCGCCGTGAAGGCGTAGATCCAGCCCCAGCCGACGATCTCGTCGAGGGACGGCGGGGGCGAGTGGGGACGTTCGACGCTCTCGCCGAACATCAGGCGGAACCTCGGCCCGTACGCGCCGAACTTCGCGGCCGGCGTGACCGCGATGTCGAGCTCGAGGCCGCCCGGGAGTAGGTACACCCGGTAGATGGTCCGCTCGCGGCGGAGGTCCCAGTGATGGATCACCCCGAGCTCGCCGGTCAGCAGCTGCGTCCAGTCGTCCAGCACGGCTTCCGGGCTCGCCTCGTCGGCAACGCCGAAGGCGAGGTCGATGTCCGACCAGCGGTCCTCGGCGCCGGCCGACCCCGATCCGGTGACGGCTCCGCCGGTGATCCTCGGATCCTCCCGCGCCAGCTCGAGAACGCGGTCCCTGGTTCGGTCGCGTTCCTCAGGCGTGAACACGGCCCGCGCTCACTGCGAGTCGTCGTGGGCGGGCGGCTTCGGGTGTCGGGCGGCCGAGGAGGCAGCACCTTCCGCCCGGAGATCGCCGACCTGTTCCGCGTACCAGGGCGGCGCGACGTGTTCGACGATCTGACGGATCGTCCAGTCGGGCTCTCGCGAGGCGTCCCACTCCTCGTCGGGGAGCGACCGCAAGCGGATCGAGTAGATCTGGGCGAGGCGGGTCAGGCGCTGGCGAGCCTCGTTCAGGTCCGGCTCCGTGAACGGAGCCAGATCGCTCGCCAGCGTCACGCTGCTGGCCCGCCAGTGGTCTTCCTCGGTCGGGACTCCGGCCAGCAGCGCCTCGATCTGGGCCAGGTGGTCGACCAGGTGATCGGCGTGCCGGCGGATGGCCTTGTGCGGCGTGTACAGCCGCTCGCCGTCCTCCGCCACACGGGGACGCCCGTCCCACGCCAGCCAGGTGGCAGCCAGCTCGAGGTTCCGCCGGACGCCCTCCTCGACCAGCGTCACGGCACTGCTCGGCACCTGCTCCTCGGACATGCCGACAGCGTAGCCCCGGGAGAGTTCGGCGACGGCCGAAACGTCGGCTGCAGCCGCGCCGCTAGCGGCGGGCGCGCTGGCGGCGGAGGTTCGAGTGGCGGCCGCGGTGGCCGCTGAACACGATCCGGGGCGGGGCGACCTTCATGCCCTCCGCCTCGAAGTCCTCGCCCAGCTGCAGCCGCGCGGCCATGCGTCCGATGTCGCCCTGCTGCTCCGGGGTGACGAACGTGACGCCCGTGCCGGTCTGGCCCGCCCGGGCCGTGCGGCCGACGCGGTGCACGTAGGACTTGTCGTCCTCCGGCGGGTCGTAGTTCACGACGTGCGTGATCTTCTCGAGGTCGAGGCCGCGCGCGGCGATGTCGGTCGCCACCAGCACGTCGATCTTCCCCGACTCGAACTGGCCGAGCGCCCGCTCGCGGACCGGCTGGGACAGGTCGCCGTGCATGGCGACCGCCCGCAAGCCCTGGCCCTTGAGCTTCCACGCCAGGCGGTCGGCGCCCCGCTTCGTGCGGACGAACACCAGCGTCTTGCCCTGCTCCCGCTCGACGAGCTCGATCAGGGCCTCGACCTTGCGTTCGGCGGTGACCGCGATGAACTTGTGGTCGGCCTCGTCCACGGTCTCGCGCGGCGACTCGACCTCGTGGAGGCGGGCATCGTGCGTGTACGCGCGGGCGAGCCGGCCGATCTGCCCGTCGAGGGTCGCCGAGAAGAACATGGTCTGGCGCTCGGACGGCATCCGGCGGACCAGCCGGTCGACCTGAGGCTGGAAACCCATGTCGAGCATGCGGTCGGCCTCGTCGAGGACGAGGATCGAGATGCCCTCCAGGCTCACCAGCCGGCGCTGGGCGAGGTCCTCGAGACGGCCCGGCGTGGCGATGACGATGTCGGCGCGCGCGGCGCGCTTCCCCTGCTCCACGACGCGGGTACCGCCGTAGGCCAGCGCGACCTGCAGGCCCTTGGCCGCGGCCACGTCGCGGAACTCCTCCGCGACCTGGACGGCCAGCTCACGGGTCGGAACGAGGACCAGCGCGGCCGGCTTCTTGCCGCCCGGGCGGACCCGCTCGACGATCGGGAGCGCGAACGCCAGCGTCTTGCCGGAGCCCGTGCGGGACTTGGCCAGGACGTCGCGTCCCGCGAGCGCGTCGGCCATGACCATGGACTGGATCGGGAACGGCTGCTCGATGCCGCGGGCCTCGAGCTTGCGCACGACGTCGGCGGACACGCCGAGATCGGCAAAGGTCGATTGGGACACGGTTGGTTCACTCCTTCTGCTTGCCGGGGGCAACGCCACGGCGCTTCTCGGGGGAAGTTCGACTCGCCGAGATCGCCGATGAAGGGGAAACCGGAACCGCGAACCTCACGGGGTGGCCTCGCCACCCGTTTCTGCAGAATACCAGTCCCGGAGGCATTGCCGGGCAACGAATTCCGTTTTTCTGCGATCCGCGACTTCGCGGACCGGTGATCGCTCCGGGGGGCGCGCTCGGTAGTCTGGCCCGTCGGAACTCGAGGAGGAGGTGGATACGTGAGCCCGTCGAAGGGAGACAAGAAGGCCAAGGGTTCCTCGATGCCCGCCATGCCGAAGCCGGACGCCGATTCGAAGATGTTCTTCGAGTCCGTCGTCCCGGACCATCCGGCGGTGCGGATCCGACCGATGTTCGGGAACGTCTCCGCGTTCGTGAACGGGAACATGTTCATGGGGCTGTTCGGGCCCGACGTCTTCGTGCGGCTTCCCGACGCGGACCGGGAGGCGGTCGCCGGGGAGGGCGGGACCCCGTTCGAGCCGATGCCCGGGCGGCCCATGCGCGAATACGTCGTGCTCCCAGCCGAGTGGCGGAGCGACCCCGGACGGGTCCAGCAGTGGGCAGCACGCTCGCTGGAGTGGGCCGAGGAGCTCCCGCCCAAGCAGCCGAGGCGCTGAGGTGCCCCGGGGTCCGGCCCGGGAGCCGGGCCCCGTGGGGGGAGCCGCCTACACCGCGGGGCCGGTGATGAGGCGAAGGCTCGCCGTGTGTGTCCCGGAGCCGTCCACCCAGGTCACGCTGACGTCCTGCCCCGGTTGGGTGGCGTGCATCACGTTCCCGAGCTCGACGGCGGTGCCGGTGGCGTGGCCGTCGATGCTCGTGATGGCCGCCCCGGCCGTGATCCCGGCTCCTGCGGCCGGCGTGCCGTCCACCGCCTGGACCACGAGGGCGCCGTCGCCGGCATTCAGGCCGAGGCGTGCGGCCGCCGCGGCGTCCAGGTCGCGGACCTGGACACCGAGCAGACCCGGGAGCCCCAGGATGATGTCTCCGGTCTCCTGGCCCGACTCGATGCGATGGACGACCGACAGGGCGTCGTCGAGGACGATGGCGTAGCCGGCGGTCGACGTCCGGGAGACCGCGGAGGTCCGCGACGCCGCCGTGATCATCCCGATCACGTCCCCCTGGGTGTCGACGACCGCCCCGCCGGAGTCCCCCGGGGCGATGGGCGCGTTCATCTGGATCAGGCCGCCGAGGCGCTCCGGCGAGCTCCCCGGGTCGCCGGCCGTGATCGTCTGGTTGAGTGCCTTGATCGACCCGGTGGTGGCGGACGCCTCTCCGCCACGTCCGTAGGCGTTGCCGATCGCGACGACCCGCTGGCCGACGGTCAGGTTGGACGTGTCGGCCGGACGGATGGTGGCCAGACCGGACGCGTTCTCGAGCTGGAGCACGGCCACGTCGGCCGCGGGATCGGCCCCCACGACGTCGGCCGTGTACTGCTGCGTGCCGTTCACGGTGACCTCGATGCTTGTTGCTCCGCGGATCACGTGGTTGTTGGTGAGCACCTCGCCCGTGGAGTTCAGCAGCATGCCCGTCCCCGCGGCTCCGCCCTCGGCGGCCGACCCCGGCGCGCCGGATCCGATACGGGTCTCGATGATCACGACGGCCGGCCGGACCTGGTCCACGATCGATTGGTCGGCGGAATTCGGGGTCTGGCCCTGGCCGGGCGTCTGCCCCGCCGGCGTCGGACTCCCGCCGCCCGGGTTGAACGCCCCTCCTCCGTTCGACCCGGGGTTCACGAAGGTCGGTTGGGCCGACGAATGCGTTCCCGAGTTGGAAAGCCCGATTCCGATCCCGACGCCCGACGCGATCAGGACGGCCGCGGCGACCACCGCGGCGACGATCGCCGAGCCCCGCCGCCGCCGCGCGTGTCGGGGCGGCGGTCCCCAGGCCCACCCGATGTCGGGGCGGCCCGCTCCCGGCGGAGGCGCATCCCATGCCCACGCCGGCCGGACGCCCCCCGGGGCCCCCGCGGTGGTCCCGGGTGGCGGAGGCGGCGGCGGTGGCCAGTGATGCTGCGCCCGGAATCCTCCCGGCTCGACGTCCGGCCGCTCGGGGTCGCGACGCTCTGCTTGGGGTCGTATCGGGTCGAGGCGTTCCGTGTCGTCCGGCCGCTCGGTGTCGTCCAGCCGTTCCGTCTCGCGATGTTCCTCGTCGTGATGGTCGGTCATGTTCCCGTCCTCGCCTCGTCATCGGGAGGCGGCGTCGCCTCCATCTTCTCTCGGATCGGCCGTGACCCGACCGACTCGAAGCGATCTTCCCCGTCGAACCTCAACGTTGGTCGAGAGGGTCCTGAAGGCTCGCGAAGAAATGTGGGGCTCACGGCGCCCTCTGCACCGGTTGGGCCGGGAACGTCGGCTCTGAGGGCCGGGCCTCATCCAGGCCGGCCTCGTCCAGGGCGCCCTCGGAATCCTCGCCGCCGTCGGAGTCCTCTGCGGCGGACCGCAGGGGGAGTCTGACGCGGAACGTGGCGCCCTGGCCGGGGGCCGAGTGGATGTCCACGGTCCCGTCGTGCGCGTGCACGATCGACGACACGATCGACAGGCCGAGCCCGGTCCCGCCGCTGCCCCGCGACCTGGAGGGGTCGCCCCGGTAGAAGCGCTCGAAGGCGCGTGTGGCATCCGACTCGGAGAGCCCCGGACCCTGGTCGGCGACCTCGAGGACGGCCTGGTCCGCCGCCGTGCTCAGGCGCACGGACACCGGCGTCCCCGGCGGCGTGTGCGTCCGGACGTTCTCGAGCAGGTTGGCCACGACCTGCCGCAGCCGGGCGTCATCGCCGGCGAGGACGACACCGTCGGCCACGTCGACGCTGAGCGGGCGGTCCGGGGCGGCCGCGCCGAGATCGTGGACGCCCTCGCGAACGACGCGGCTCAGGTCGACCGGCTTGCGGTCCAGGGGACGTCCCTGGTCGAGCCGCGCCAGCAGCAGCAGGTCGTCCACGAGCACCCCCATGCGAGCGCCCTCGTCCTCGATCCGGCGCATGGCTCGCTCGAGGTCGGCCGGGTGCTCCGCGGCGCCGCGACGGAACAGCTCCGCGTACCCCCGGATCGAGGTCAGCGGCGTCCGGAGCTCGTGCGACGCGTCGGCCACGAACCGCCGGAGCCGCTCCTCGGTGGCCCGCTGCTCGTCGAACGACGCCTCGATCTGCCCCAGCATCGTGTTGAGAGCGGTGCCAAGGCGCCCCACCTCGGTTCGGTCGTCCTCCGGCTCGACGCGCTTCGACAGGTCACCTCCGGCGATCGCGCCGGCCGTCGTCGCCATGTGGTCGAGTGGCCGCAGTCCCAGGCGCACCAGCCACCACGACACCAGGCCGATCGCAAGGAGGACGCCGGCGGCCACCGACACCTCGATCAGGGTCAACCGGTGCAGCGTCTGGTTCATCTCGGTGAACGGGATGGCGATCACGACCGTCCCGGGGGCGTTGTTGGGGCCGTAGGGTTCTCCGATCGCGAAGACACGGAACCCAGTGCCGGACGGGTTCGCCTGCGCCGAGAAGATGCGTTCGGATCCGTGGCCGGGATTCGGTCCGCCCCCCGCCGGCAGGCCGGCTGGGAGCTTGGGCCGCACCCTTGTTGTCGCCGTGACGTAGCTGAACGTGCGCTCGAGGAGGCGTCTGCCGGATGCGTCCAGGAGGCACGCATACGTCCCTGGAGGGATCACGTCGGGGGGACCGGGACCGCCGTCTGCGTCGGATGAGCGCTCGTTCAACTCCTGGATGACCGGGAACCGGGCCGCTCGCAGCTGGTCGTCCAATCGACCGATCAGCGACTTGCGCAGGAGCCCGTACGTCGCGAACCCCGCCACCGCCAGCCCCAACGCGACCAGCAGGAGGGTCGCCGCCAGGACGCGCGTGCGGAGCGAGAACCTCATGCCGAGGGCAGCCGGAGCACGTAGCCCACGCCGCGGACCGTGTGGATGAGGTGCGGATCCTCGGCGTCGATCTTCTTGCGGAGGTAGCTGATGTAGGTCTCGACGACGTTCGACTCGCCGCCGAAGTCGTAGTGCCACACGTGGTCGAGGATCTGCTGCTTCGACAGCACCCTGCGGGGATTCAGCAGCATGAACCGGAGGAGGTTGTACTCGGTCGGCCGCAGCTCGATCACCCTGGATCCCCGCCGGACCTCGTGGGAGTCCTCGTCCATCTCGAGGTCCTCGAACCGCAGGCGTGACGCCTCCTGCTCCCGCCCGCCACCGGCCCGGCGGAGCACCGCCCGGATCCTCGCGACCAGCTCCTCCAGGCTGAAGGGCTTCGTGACGTAGTCGTCCCCGCCGAGTGTCAGGCCCCGGACCTTGTCCTCGGTGGCGTCGCGCGCAGTGAGGAAGATCACCGGGGACTGCATGCCCCGGTCCCGCAGACGACGGTGGATCTCGAACCCGTCGTGGTCCGGCAGCATCAGGTCCAGGATCACGAGGTCCGGCGCGAACGACTGCGCGGCCCGCAGCGCGTCCCACCCGTTCCCCGCGACCTGCACGTCGAAGCCCTCGTACCGGAGCACCGTCGCGACCAGGTCGGTGATGCTGGCCTCGTCGTCGACCACGAGCACGCGCGCCGACTGCTCGGCCCCGCGCTCCGCTCCCTCGTCCGTCATGGTCTGCATGTCTCCCGTCCCCATCGCTCGGTGGATGGCGTGACCATATGGATGAAACCTTGGAGAATCCTGAGAGCTTCCTCGGCGGGAGTCGAGTCCCGCGTCCGGGGTCGGACCGCGCCACGCCGAGCTGCGCATCAGCCTCCCTGAGAGCGTGGCACACTCCGCTCGTGTCAGGCGACGCGAACCACGGCGAGGGTTTCTTCGGCGAGCGCGTTGCGTCGGTCTATGACGAGCGGGCTGCCGACATGTTCGACCCGGCCGTGGTGACGCCGGTCGTCGAGATGCTCGCAGGCCTCGCTGGGGAGGGTGGAGCGCTGGAGTTCGGGGTCGGTACCGGCCGGATCGCCCTTCCGCTCGCCGAGCGCGGCGTGCGTGTCGCCGGCATCGACAACTCCGGGGCCATGGTGGCTCGGTTGCGGGCGAAGCCGGGAGGTGAGGGCATCGACGTGACGATCGGTGATTTCGCCACAACCCACGTCGGCGGAGAGTTCTCCCTCGTCTATCTCGTGTTCAACACGATCTTCAACTTGGTGACGCAGGATGAGCAGGTCGCGTGCTTCCAGAACGCCGCCGCGCACCTCCGCAGCGGAGGGCGGTTCGTGATCGAGGCGCACGTGCCCGACCTCCAAAGCCTCCCACTTGGCCAGACCATCATCCCCTTTCGCGCCGATCCCGAGGGAATCTCGTTCGACGTCTACGACGTCGTCACGCAACGATTCAGCTCGCAGCACTACGTCTTCGCCGAAGACAGGGTCAAGGCGTATCCGGTCGAGCTGCGATACGCGTGGCCTTCGGAGCTCGACCTGATGGCACGCATCGCGGGGCTGACCTTGAGTGACAGGTGGGCTGGGTGGCAGCGGGAGCCGTTCACGGCACTCAGTCGCACCCATGTCTCGGTCTACTCGGCCCGTGGATGAGGACACGCCCGCCACCAGGGCGCTCGACGGGACGGGCTTGGCCTTCGACGTCGTGCGCACCGACCCGCCGTCGAGCGTCGAGGAGAGCGCGCGCCTGCAGGGCATCGAGGTCAGGAACCTGCTGCGCACGATCGTCGTGCGCCGCGGCGCCGAGGACTACGTGTTCGTGCTGGTGCCGGGCGGGCGGGAGATCGACTGGCCGAGGCTCCGCGCGCATCTCGGCGTCCGCCGGCTCTCGCTCCCGGCCCAGGAGGAGGCCCACGAGGTGACCGGGTACGAGCGCGGCGCGATCACGCCGTTCGGCTCCGCCAGGCCGTGGCCGGTCATCGCCGACGCCAGCGTGGCCGGCCTGGACCGTGTTGCCATCGGCGGGGGGGCCCGAGGCGTGAACCTCCACCTCCGCGCTGCCGACCTCCTCGCCGCGACGTCCGCGCAGGTCGCCGACATCTCACGCGAGGCCTGAGTCGGCTTCAGCGCGGCACGATGGGAAGGTCGGTCTCCCGGAACCACCAGGTGACGACCTCCTTTTCCAGGCGACCGGCCTTGACCGCCGGGTCCTCCTGGCAGATCCGTCGGACCTCGCCGACTCCCAGGTGCCAGAGCTCGATCCCGCGCAGCCGCTCGTCGCGCTGGTCGAGAAACGGCCCGGCCGCGGCGATCGAGCCATCCGCGCGGTGCCGGTCCAGGTAGGCGAGGTGCCCGGCCTGGATGCGGTCGAGCTCCTCCTCCGTGAACTCGGGTGCGTTCTCGGGACGTCGCAGCAGGACCAGCGTGAAGCTCGCCATGCCGGGCGGCATTCCGTCAGGTGTTGCCCCCCGATCGATCTCGGTGGCTGCCTGGTCTGTTCCTTCGTCCGTCATGTCCGCTCGTCTCCCATCGCGATCACTGTTATACGCCGTCCGCGAGGCGACCGATCTCGTGGCCCACTTGGCCATGCGCCGGCCGCGTGCCTGGATCTTCGGATGGGAAGAATGAGTCGCGGATGACTCCGCAGGGGAGCAGAATGTCCAGCGCACGCCCCGACGAAGCCCTCGAAGCTGCCCGCGTCCGAGAGGAGGACGGTTTCCGGTGAGCAGCTACGTGAAGGAACTGATGGCGGACGTCGAGTCTCGCAATCCCGGCGAGATCGAGTTCCACCAGGCGGTCCGTGAGGTCGCCGAGTCGGTCGAGCTCTGCCTCGATCGCCACCCCGAGTACCGGACGCAGAAGGTCCTCGAGCGGATCATCGAGCCCGAGCGGGTCATCCTGTTCCGGGTCCCGTGGGTCGACGACTCCGGCGAGATCCACGTGAGCAAGGGCTACCGGGTCGAGATGAACTCGGCCATCGGTCCCTACAAGGGCGGCCTGCGGTTCCACCCGAGCGTGTACCTCGGACTGCTCAAGTTCCTGGCGTTCGAGCAGGTGTTCAAGAACGCCCTGACGACGCTGCCCATGGGCGGGGGAAAGGGCGGGAGCGACTTCGACCCGAAGGGCAAGTCCGACGGCGAGGTCATGCGGTTCTCCCAGTCGTTCATGACGGAGCTGCAGCGCCACATCGGGCAGTTCACCGACGTGCCGGCCGGCGACATCGGGGTCGGTGGCAGGGAGATCGGGTACCTGTTCGGCCAGTACAAGCGGATCCGCAACGAGTTCACCGGTGTGCTGACCGGCAAGGGCGTGGAGTGGGGTGGTTCGCTCATCCGCCCGGAGGCGACCGGATACGGCGCCGTGTACTTCGCCCACGAGATGCTGTCGAGCCGGAACGACGACCTCGAGGGCAAGACCTGCCTCGTCTCCGGCAGCGGCAACGTCGCGCAGTACACCGTGGAGAAGCTCCTGCACATGGGGGCCAAGCCGGTCACGGTGTCCGACTCCGGAGGGATCGTGCACGATCCCGACGGCATCGACTACGAGAAGCTCGCCTGGGTCATGGAGCTCAAGAATGTCCGCCGGGGACGCCTCGCCGGATACGTCGATGAGTTCCCCCGCGCCACCTACATCCCCCACGACCCCAGGACCGACTACTGCCCGCTGTGGGCCATCCCGGCGGAGTGTGCGTTTCCCTCCGCCACGCAGAACGAGATCAACGCCAAGGACGCGGCGAACCTCCTCAACAACGGCGTGGTCGCCGTCGCGGAGGGCGCGAACATGCCGACCACACCGGACGGCGTCGAGCAGTTCCTGCGCGCCGGCATCCTGTACGGCCCGGGCAAGGCGGCGAACGCCGGCGGCGTGGCGGTGTCGGGGCTCGAGATGTCGCAGGACGCCCTGCGGATCCGGTGGCCGCGCGAAGAGGTCGACCACCGGCTGAAGGACATCATGAAGGCCATCCACAAGCAGTGCTGGGAGACCGCGGAGGAGTACGGCGCCCCGGACAACTACGTGGTCGGCGCGAACATTGCCGGGTTCCGCAAGGTGGCCGACGCGATGCTCGACCAGGGCCTGGTGTAGGCGCCGTTCGAGGCGCGCAAGCGAAGAGTTCAGCCGTCCAGCGCCGCGAGCGCCTCGCCCAGGGTCCGGATCGAGCGCTCGGTGATCGGGCTGGCCACCACGATGGCCTCGTCGGCGCCGGCCTCGGCGAGGTCGCGCAGTCCCGCCGCGACGCGGTCGGGCGGGCCCTCGAGCGGAGTCACGCCGTCGTCGGGGGGCCGCTCGTGCGCCCCAGGGTCCAGCACGACGAGCACGCACGCGCTGCGCTCGACCTCTCCCGGCGCCCGGCCGGCGGCCTGCGCCGCCTCGTCGATCTCGGCGTTCCGCTTCGCGAAGCCGTCCGGCGTGTTGCCGTACCAGTCGAACCACGTGTTCCACGCGTCGACGTGTGGCAGCGTCGCGGCGAGGACCCGGGGCCCGGCGCTGCCCACCATCAGTGTCACCCGGCGTGCGGGCCGGGGGAGCAGGACGGCGTCCTCCACGTCGACGAACCGGCCGTGCGAGGTGACCCGCTCTCCGGCCAGCAGGCGGCGGATCGCGTCGAAGGACTCCTCGAACCGCGACGCCCGGTGCTCGAACGGGATGCCGAAAGCCCTGAACTCGGCCTCGTTCCAACCGGCCCCGATCCCCAGCACCAGCCGGCCACCGCTGATCTCGTCGACGGTTGCGGCCCGCTTCGCCAGCACGCCCGGGGACGAGAACGCGGTGCAGGCCACCAGCGGCCCCAGGCGCACACGCGAGGTGACCGCGGCCAGCCCTGCGAGCAGCGCCCAGGCCTCCCATGGCCCCCGCTCGGGCCGCTCGTCCCCGCGATACAGCAGGTGGTCGCCCACCCAGATCGAGTCGAAGCCGGCCTCCTCGGCGGCTCGAGCCATGGCCACGTACTCGGGCCACCGCACCTCCCGCTCGACCTCCGGCAGCTGGATCCCGACACGCAACGGACGCACGGCTCCGGAGTGTAGGCCGGTTCCCAGGGAGCCTCGAGCTCAGGCCACGCTGGTCATGGGCTCCACGGTCATGTTGGCCAGGGGGCGCCTGGGGCTCACCAGCTCGAACAAGCGCATGAGCGGCGGCCGGACGTTCACCAGTCGGAGGTGTCCCCGGCCGGTGAGTCCGATCGCCAGGACGATGAGCTTCCCGAGGCCCATGCTGTCCATGAACGTGACGCCGACGAGGTCGAGCGTGACGTCGCCCCCGATCTCCGCCAGGCGGTCGAACGCCGCCGCCGCGAGCCCCACGTCGACGTCGGCCAGCTCGCCGAACAGCCGGAGCCCGACCCCCACAGCGAGCGGCTCGGTCCTGAGCACGGGAGACCCCTTTCTTCCCCCGGGAAAAGATCGGCAGATTCGCCTGCGAATCTTGAGTAGGCGCGCGCCTTCTTGGCGCCGATCGGGGGCCTTCGCTAGGCTCCTGCAGGTCGGGCCGATCGGCGGCCGGCCCGACGGCGACGGCCGAGCCGCCCCGGGAGCGAGCGAGCATGTCCGACCAGCAGCAGCTGAGCTTCGACGAGGACGTCAAGCCCCTGTTCCGCGACAGCGACCGCACCGAGATGGAGTGGGCGTTCGACCTCCACAGCGAGACCGACGTTCGGGCCAACGCCGATGCCATCCTCGAGCGCCTGGAGGCCGGCGACATGCCCTGCGACGAGCCCTGGCCCGCGGACAAGATCGAGATCTTCAAGTACTGGGTGCAGCAGGCCTCGTAGCTTCTCGGGGATCAGTCCAACAGGTGTCGAAAGTAGCGGGGCGGCGCCTCCAGGAAGCTCCGCCAGGACTGCACGAGGTCGAGGTCCTCCCACCGCTCGACGGGACGGATCCCGTGATCGCCCAGCTCCAGCAGTGTCGCGTTCGGCAGCGAAGCGAGCAGTGGTGAGTGCGTGGCCACCACGACCTGGCTCCCTTCCCGGCGGAGCACGTCGAGCAGCGACAGCAGCCCGAGGCAGGACCGGAACGACAGCGCGGCTTCCGGCTCATCCATGAAGTAGACGCCCACGTCGGCGAACCGAACGCGCAGGACCGCGAGGAAGGACTCGCCGTGCGATCGGCTCTGGAGCTCCTCGCCCTCCCAGGCGCGCTGCTGGGTCTCGTCGGCGTCGATCGCCGCCAGGTAGCGGTGCATGGTCTCGGCGCGCAGGAAGAATCCGGCCGGCGAGGCCCCCTTCGTCACCCGGGCCCGGAGATGTTTGCGCAGCGGCGAGTCCTCCTCGCTCGGGCCTGGCCCGGTGACGTTCACGAAGGGCGAGACGAACCCCGTCCTCGGATAGATCTCGGCGATCGCCTCGACCAGCGTGCTCTTCCCGCTGCCGTTCTCCCCCACCAGAAACGTGATGCCCGGAGGGACGTCGAGGCCTCCATCTCGCACGATCTGGGCGACGGCCGGGATCGTGAACGGCCACGAGCCGAGATCGGGGGATTCGTACTCGTTGGGTGACCACAGGACACGCTGGAGATGCCGGATGCCGGCCGCGCCCCGGGCGGTCCCGGCGTCGTCGGAGATGGCCGCCATCGGTCAGGCCCGCGCGCGCTCGTGCCATGCGGTCAGCAGCTCGCGTTCGCGATCGCGGGACAGTCCGGCCTTCAGCTCCGGGCGTCCCCGCTCGGAGTCCCAGGCCAGGGTGTCGCGGACGGTGTCGGCGAGCGGGCGGAACTCGAGCCCGGCGTCGAGGGCCCTGCGCGAGACGCGCCGGGCGAACCCCGCGTTCTTCTCGCCCGGCAGCCACAGCGGCAGGTCGCTCCACGGTTCGACCTGCCGTTCCAGCAGGAACTCCGGGGCCGCCCACGTGAACCGGGCGTCCGATCCGGTCCCCTCGAGCGCCGTGTCCAGCATCTGGCCGAACGTGAGGGGGCGCTCCGGGCCGGTCACGTTGAACACGCCCGCGAGGCGGCGTTCCACCGCCGAGAGCATCCAGGCCGCCACGTCGCGGCCGTCGGCGAACTGCACGGGCTGCTCCGCCGGCCCCGGCGCCAGGACCTCGCCGCCCTCGGCCACCCGCCGCGGCCAGTACGTGAACCGGTCGGTGTAGTCGAGCGGCCCGACCATCAGGCCCCACCGGAGGATCAGCGCCCTCCCGGGGAACGCCCGCTCGACCTCGCGTTCGCACAGCACCTTCAGGGGTCCGTAGGTGTCGCCGGTGACCTCCTCGACCGTGGGGTCGTCGAGCCTGCCGACCGGCCCGGACTCGTCCTGGCCCGGGGTGCTGTCGTCCGAGTACACCGACAACGACGAAACGAACACGTACCGCTCGGCCGCGTCCACCATGGTCCGGGCCGACGCGCCCACCACCCGGGGGACGTAGCCGCTCGTGTCGACCACGGTGTCCCACGCCCGGCCGGCGAGCGCCCCGAGGCCGCCGTCGCGGTCACCCAGGACCTCCTCGGCCCCCGCGATCTCCCCGCGACCGGTCTCGCCGCGATGGAACAGGGTGACGTCGTGCCCGGTGGCGACCGCCATCTCAGCGAGGTGGCGACCCACGAAGCGGGTGCCACCGATGAACAGGATGCGCACACCGGCACTGTAGGCGAGGGCCATTCCGCCCGACCGGCCGCCCCTATGACCAACAACAACTAGCATTAGGGATCCGCCGGGAGGGAATGCTCCTCGCGGGATCCCGGTTCCACCCGAACGGAGAGGACATGATCGAACCCCACGAGCACGCACTCGTTTCAGCGGACGTCGAGCCCTCGTCGGCGGCGGGCATCCGCCTGCGGCCACTGTCCCCGCTGCCGGCGGACCCCGGCGGCCCGGTCCGCAACCTCGCGGCCGAGCACGCGGTGCGCGACCTGCTGGTGGCGCTGGGCGAGGACCCCGATCGACCCGGCCTCCGCGACACCCCGCGCCGCGTCGCGGCCTCGTTCACCGAGCTGCTGACCCCCGTCGAGTTCACCCCCACGACGTTCCCGAACGACGAGGGCTACGACCAGCTGATCATCGCCCGGGACATCGAGTTCTCCTCGCTGTGCGAGCACCACCTGCTGCCGTTCCACGGCGTCGCGCACGTGGGGTACATCCCGGGCGAGCGGATCGTCGGGCTGTCGAAGCTGGCCCGTGTGGTCGAGATGTTCGCCCGGGACCTCCAGGTCCAGGAGCGGATGACCGGCCAGATCGCGTCGTGGCTGGAGGACCGGTTGCGGCCGGTCGGCGCGGGCGTCGTCCTGGAGGCGGAGCACACGTGTATGGCGATGCGCGGGGTCCGCAAGCCGGGGGCTCACACGATCACGTCGGCGCTCCGGGGCGCCCTCCGCACCGACGCACGAACGCGGCAGGAGTTCCTGTCGCTCGCAACGCGCCGCCCGCAGGAGCACTAACCTCGCCGTCATGGCGGTCCTGGTGACCCGCCGCGAGACGTTCACCGCCGGGCACCGGCTGTTCCGCCCGGAGTGGTCCGAGGAGCGCAACCGCGAGGTGTTCGGCAAGTGCAGCAACCCCTCGGGGCACGGCCACAACTACGGACTGGAGGTCTCGGTCCGCTCGGAGATCGACCCGGAGACCGGCTACGTGATCGACCTCGGCGAGCTGTCGCGGATCGTCCACGAGGCGGTGCTGGACGATGTCGACCACCGGAACCTGAACACGGAGGTCGACTGGCTCGGTGGGCGCATCCCGACCACCGAGGTGCTGGCCGACGCGATCTGGGACCGCCTCGACCGGCGGCTGCCCGGCGGCTGTCTGTGGGCGGTCGTCGTCCGGGAGACCGAGAAGAACTGGGCCGAGCGCCGCCGGGGGGCGTGATGCCGCCGGCGCCGCCCCCTGCCGAGCTCGTCCGACGCTACGGGCCGGAGAACCTGTCGGCGTTCACGTCCGAGGAGCTCGAACGGTTCCTGGGCCCCCTCGGCGTCTCCGCGGCCGAGGCGGCGTCGGCGTGGGACCGCGTGGGCCCCGCGCTCGCCTGGGAGCTCCTGTATCGCGTGGAGCCGGAGCTGTACGACCGGCTGGTGGCCGGGGAGCGGCTGCATCCCGGGATCCTCGACTGGTTCCCGCGGCCGGTGACGTTCGCGGTGGAGGTCGGGGCCGGGACCGGCCGCCTGACCCTGGATCTGGCGACGCGATGCGAGACGCTGGTGGCCGTCGAGCCCGCGGCGCCGATGCGTGCGGTGCTCGAAGCGAAGCTCGACCGCGCGGGACTCGGCCACGTGCGGCTGGCGGATGGGTTCTTCGAGCGGCTGCCCCTGCCCGACCGCTCCGCGGACCTGGTGGCGTCGTGCTCGGCGTTCACCCGCGAGGCCGGGCACGGCGCCGAGGCCGGGCTGGCCGAGATGCTCCGCGTGGCCGCGCCCGGCGGCCTGGTGGTGGTGGTGTGGCCGGACGACCCTCGCTGGCTGGTGGACCGGGGGTTCCGCCACGTGGTCTTCCCCGGAGCGATGTGCGTCGAGTTCCGCTCCGAGGAGGAGGCCGCGGAACTGGCGGAGGTGTTTCATCCCCAGACCGTCGAGTGGATCCGGCGGAAGAAGGCTCGGAGCGTCCCGTACGAGGTGCTGGGCGTGAACGCCCCCCGGGACCTGTGCTGGCGGCGGGCATGAGGATCGCCGTGCTGGCGCCGCTGGTGTCGATCATCGCCGAGCCGCAGCTCGGCGGGGCCCAGGCGCTCGTCGCCGACCTGTCGCGCGGGCTCGCGGAACGGGGCCACGACGTGCAGGTCTTCGCGGCGTCGGGCTCCCGGATCGACGGCGTGGAGGTGGTGGACACGGGGGTCGATGCGGCCTCGCTCGCTGGAACGCTGTTCCGGGCGGGCGGGGGCCATTCCGCGGATTCCACGGGAACCGCCGCGGCCGCCTCCCGCGCCGCGTTCGCGCACGCCGCGGACCTGATCGCGAGCAGCCGCCCCGACGTCGTCCACCAGCACGCGTTCGACGGGCCGGCGGTCGCGGCCGCGGCGAGGACCGGACTGCCGACGCTCCAGGTCCTGCACCTCCCACCCACCGAGGCGGTCGCCGCCGCCGTCCGGGCGGCGGCCGGCGGTGAGCGTCCGCCGAGGGTGGTCACGGTGTCGCGGGCGATGCGCGAGGCCTGGGCCGGCGCCGGGGTCGAGGCGGAAGTCGTCCGCAACGGCGTCCCGGTGCGAGAGATCCCCTGGTCGGCCCGCCCCGGACGAGGAGCGCTGTTCGCCGGCCGCCTGTCGGCGGAGAAGGGCGCGCTCGATGCGATCGCGATCGCCGGGCGCGCGGGCGTGGCCCTGCGGATCGTCGGGCAGCCGTACGACCCCGCGCATGCCGAGGAGGTCGCAGTGCGGGCCGCGGCCGCCGGGGTGGTTGTCGACCCCCCGGTCCCGCGGCGCCGGCTGTGGGAGCTGATGGCCGGCGCCCGGGCCGTCCTGTGCCCGGCGCGGTGGGAGGAGCCCTTCGGGCTGGTGGCCGCCGAAGCCCAGGCGGCGGGGACCCCCGTCGTGGGGTACCGCCGGGGGGCCCTGGGTGAGGTGGTCGACGACGGGCGCACGGGGGCGCTCGTCGCCGACGGCGCCGTCGACGCTGCCGCCGAGGCGCTGGCGGACGCGGGACGGTTCGACGGCCGGGCCTGCCGGGAGCACGCCGAGCGGCATCTCGGCCTGGACGCCATGGTGGAGGCGTACGAGCGGCTCTCCGTGGAGCAGGTCGCTCGCCTGGGAGCGAGGCGGAGCGCGCGATGAGGTTTGCCGGCGAGGTCGCCGTGGTCACCGGGGCCAGCCGGGGGATCGGCCGGGCGACCGCCGAACGGCTGGCCGACGAGGGCGCGATGGTGGTCGCCGCCGCTCGCGACGACACCGCGCTGGCCGCCCTGGCGTCCGCGGCCGGGGAGCGGATCCGGACGGTGGCATGCGACGTGGCCCGGACCGAGGACGTCGGCCGGCTGTTCGCGACGGCCGCCGAGCTCGGGGGGTGTTCGATCCTGGTGGCCGCGGCGGGCGTGCTCACGCGGGCTTCCGTGGAGGAGACCACCGACGGGGTCTGGTCCGAGACCATCGCGGTGAACCTCACCGGGGCGTTCCGGTGCGCCCGCGAGGCCTTTGCCCAGATGCGCGCCCGGGGCGGCGGCCGGATCGTGCTGATCTCGTCGCTGTCGGGCCTGTACGGGACCGAGAAGTTCCCCGGGCTCCTCGCCTACAACGCGTCGAAGCACGGCGTGGTGGGGGTGGTCGAGGGCCTGGCGGTGGAGGGCCGCGACCACGGGATCTCGGCCCTGTGCCTCAGCCCGGGAGCCGTCGACACCGAGATGCTCCGGGCGGCCAACCCCGACCTGCGCCCCGGCCTGCAGCCGGAGGACGTCGCCGAGCTGATCGCCGACCTGCTGGACGGCCCCATCCGGGCCGCCAGCGGCGCGAACGTCCCGCTGTTCTCGAATCGATGAACGGCGCCACCCACGCCCGCTGACCTGGGCGGACTGGCCCGCCCGGACGAGCGGACACACCTGCGCCGGCGCAGTTCTCCCCATTGGAGTGGTTTGCCTGCGGGGGGAGGCCGGGAAGGGTGGAGACATGCCCGGGGCAGGGTCGGTGGCGTTCGCGCGCCCCCCGCGAACGTGTTGGAGCGAGCAGGCGGGGCGGCCGCGCAGGGTCCCGCCCGTCCCGCCTCGCCGTGTCCCGAACCCGCCGATCGCCGCGGTTGTCCCGCTCTTTCGGTCCGGCCCGGCGGCCCGCCGGTCGGGCCCTTCCGCTCGCCGGACGGTCACGGTGGTTCCGCGCGCGCTGGAGACCGTGCGGCCCCCGCGGACGGCGGCGCCCCGCGCGCGAGTAGCCACCGGGCAGGGGGCACCGCCTCCGGCGTTCGGGCAAGGCGCGGGTTCCCGGGAACGGACACCCCGCCTCGCATGGCCCCGGCTCGCGGTCAGCCTGGTCGCCGTCGGGGTGGCCGTCCTCGGCGTCCGGGCGTCCGCCATGGTCCAGGCGTCCGGGCAGCCCGCCGTCCGCCAGGTTCCGGCCCCGGCCGGCCCGGTCGTCCTGCGGGCCGTCGATCCCTGCCCGATCGACTCGCGGATCGGCGAGTTCTGGGTCCGCCCGCTGATCGCCTGCGAGGCGCACGTGTGGCGGGTTCCCGGAGGGGCGGCGAAGGCGCTCGCGGTGGCCCGGTGCGAGTCGAGGTTCCTCGTCCAGGCCATGAACCCGACCGGCTGCGGCGGCTCGGGGTGCTCGGGGCTGTTCCAGCAGAGCCTCCGGTACTGGAGCGGCCGCGCGGCGGAGTACGGGTTCGCAGGGGTTCCACCCACCGACGTCCGGGCCAACGTCGTCGTCAGCATGCGGATGGCCGCCGAGAAGGGCACCTGGGCGGACGACTGGCCCGTCTGCGGCCGCTGACTGAGCCGTTCGGGCCGGTGGGTAAGACATATGTGTGAGCATCCCGACCGCATTGATCGGGGGCCGGTACCGACCGAAAGCCGTCGTGGGCCGGGGCGGCATGGCCCAGGTGTACCAGGGGACCGACACCGTGCTGAACCGCACGGTGGCCATCAAGGTCCTCGGGCCCCAGTACGCCTCCGACGACGGGTTCGTCCAGCGGTTCCGCAGGGAGGCCCAGGCCGCCGCCCGCCTCAACCACCCCAACGTGGTCTCCGTGTACGACACCGGCTCCGACGGCCCCGTGCACTACATCGTCATGGAGTACGTGCCCGGCCGGACCCTGGCCGAGGTGCTCAAGGCCGAGGGCCACCTCCTGCCCGAGCGGGCCGCGGAGGTCACCGCCCAGGTGGCCTCGGCCCTGTCCTTCGCCCACGCCGCGGGGATCGTGCACCGCGACGTGAAGCCGGCCAACATCATGATCACCCCCCAGGGCGAGGTGAAGGTCATGGACTTCGGCATCGCCCGGGCCGTGTCCACCGAGACCCTCACCCAGACCGCCACCGTGCTGGGCACGGCGTCCTACCTGTCCCCCGAGCAGGCCCAGGGCGAGCCGGTCGATGCCCGCAGCGACATCTACTCGCTGGGGGTGGTGGCCTACGAGATGCTCACGGGGTCCCCCCCGTTCCAAGCCGACTCCCCGGTGGCCGTGGCCTACAAGCACGTGCGGGAGGCCCCCACCCGGCCCACCGAGGTGGTCCCGGGGATCCCTGCGGACCTCGAGGCCATCGTGCTGAAGGCCATGGCCAAGAACCCTGCCAACCGCTACGCGAGCGCCCAGGAGATGCGCGAGGACCTCGAGCGGTTCCTGGCCGGGCGTCCGGTGCTGGCCACCCCCGTGATGGCCGGCGAGGAGACCATGGTCTTCGGGGGGGCCACCGCCGTCGACTCCGCAGCCGGCGAGGCGACCGAGGTCGAGATGGCCGCGACCGCCGGAGCCTCCGCCGAAGCGGCGGCCCCTGCAAGAGATCCCCCCGGCCGCCGGCGATGGGTCCTAGGCGTCGTCGGGGGACTGGTGATCGGGCTGGTCGTCCTGGCCCTGGCGGCCGGTCCGGCGGTCATCGGGTCCGGCGGTCCCGGCCCGGCGCCGAGCGGATCGCCGAGCCACGCGACCGGAACGGCGCGTGGGGGCACGCAACAGGGCAACCCGTCCGGCGGCACGGCCGGCCACACTCCGAGCCCGGCCGGATCTCCTTCCCCGGGCGCGGGGAGCTCCCCCCCGGCGACGCCGACCCTGGCGACCTCGGCCCCCGCCACCTCAGCGCCCACTTCGGCCGCGCCGACCACCGCCGCGCCGACCACTGCCGTGCCGACCACTGCCGCGCCGACGACGCCGGGTACCCAGGACTCGGGAGGAGCATCTCCGGCGTCCACCGGCGGAGCCTCCGGGAGCACCGGCCGGCCCCCTGCCGCCGGGTCGTCGCGGGGCTGAGCCGCCAGGACCGCGCCGGTCGCCTCCGGGCCTCCTGACCTGCGGCGATCCTGGTGTGAGCGGGCCTCCTGAGGGGTACAAGGAATCCGTCCCGGGAGCCCGAGGGGAGTGACTTCCTTGAACGCCGACCGCCAGATCCGCTCCGCCCGCATCCTTGCCCTGATCTTCTGCGCGGCGGGAGCACTGGCCATCGCCGCCGGCTGGAACGGGGCGGCCCGGCAGGCCGCTCCGGACTCGCAACTGCCGTACCTGCTCTCCGGTGGAGCCGCGGGCATCGGCATGCTGATCTTCGGGATCGGCCTGCTGATCGTGGCCCAGATGCGCGCCGAGCGCCGCAGGATCCTGGGGGTGCTCGACGTGATCGGCGCCTCGGTGGCCGCACGGGCCCGCGAGGCGCTGGCCAAGACCGCGGAGGAGCACGGCGGGAGGCAGGAGGAGCACTTCGGCCTCCCGGTCCGTGGCACGCGGGTCCTGGCGCTGGTGTGTGCCCTCATCGGCTTCACGATGATCGCGCTCGGATGGAACGGCATGGCCAAGGTCGCGACCGCGGACCAGCAGCTTCCGTACCTCCTGTCCGGCGGGTTCGGCGGCCTGGCGCTGATCGTGTTCAGTGTCGGCCTGCTGGTGGTGGCCCAGATTCGCACCGAGCGGCGACGGCTGATGGACCTGCTCGAGGTGATGGCCGTCGCCGTGGGCGCGTCGGCGCGCGGCGACGACGTGCTCACCCAGCTGGGGAGCCCGGCCGCGCCGGCGAAGGTCGTGGCGGGCCCGTCGACCTACCACCGCCCGGACTGCCGCCTGATCCAGGGCAAGGAGGGACTGGACCGCCTCTCCATCGAGGCCGCGCGGTCCTCGGGCCTCTCCCCATGCCGCGTGTGCGACCCCGACCGAATGGCTTCTTCGGGCGAAGCCGTCGAGTCGGACGGTGACACGATGGAGCATCGCGCGGCGGTCTGACAGCAGCCGCCCGACGTTTCGGTGCCGTTGCAGGATCGTGCGACGATGTCGCTCGACATGGCGGACTCCGATCGCGCCGCCGCCGTCCGGAATTTCTGGGAGTCGATCCAGGCCAGGAACTGGGACGCCGCCCGCTCCCTGCTGGCCGACGGCTGCGTCGTGGAATGGCCGCACTCCCGCGAGCGGTTCGACGGCGGCGACGCCTACATCGAGATGAACCGGGCCTATCCCGAGGGGTGGCGGATCACGGTGATGCGCGTCGTGGCCGACGGTGACCAGGTTGCCTCCGAGATCCGCGTCGAGCAGGGCGGCGATGTGTACTTCGCGGCCTCGTTCTTCGAGTTCGGTCCGGACGGCTCGGTCCTTCGCCTTCGCGAGCACTGGGTGACGTCGCCCTACGAGGAGCCGGCGGACTGGCGAGCCCGGTGGTCCCGCCCGCTGGACGTCTGAAAGCTAGGCGGGGGCGCCGAGGTACGCGCTGCGGAGCTCCGCACGGTCGAGCATCTCGGTGCCCTCGCCGGTGAAGGCGATCCGGCCCTTCTCCATCACGTAGGCGCGGTCGGCAAGGCGGAGGATGCCCGCGTTCTGCTCGACCATGAACACGGTGACGCCCTCGCCGTTGATGCGCCGGGCGGCCCGGAACACCTCCTGCGAGAGCTTGGGGGACAGGCCCAGCGACGCCTCGTCGATGAGCAGCAGCCGCGGCCCGGCCATCAGCCCCCGGGCGATTGCGAGCATCTGCTGCTCGCCGCCCGACAGCGTTCCGGCCAGCTGGTCGCGCCGTTCCTCCAGCGGGGGGAAGACATCGAAGGCCAGGTCGAGGTTCCGGCGGTGGGCGGCGCGATCCTTCCGGCGGGGCCACGCGCCCAGGCGGAGGTTCCGGGCGACCGTGAGCCCGGGGAACACGTGCCGGCCCTCGGGGACGAGCACCAGGCCCCGCTTCGCCAGGTCGCGCGCGTCGGCCTTCGTGACGTCGCGGCCGTCGAAGCTGATCCGGCCCCCCCACGCCCGGAGCATCCCGGCGATCGACAGGAGGGTCGTCGTCTTCCCGGCCCCGTTGAGCCCGAGCATCACCGCGGTCTGCCCCTCGTCCACCGACAGCGAGACGCCGTGCAGGACGGGAACCGCCCCGTAGCCGGCGCTCAGCCCCTCAACCTGCAGCAGCGACACGGCCCTCCTTCCGATCGGGCGCCGAGGGTTCCCCGGTCAACGAGTGTTCTCCGGGCGCAGGAGGCTCCCCGGCCGCGGAGGGTTCCCCGGGCACCTCGCCCAGGTACGCGGCGATGACGTCGGGGTGCCGCTGGATCTGGGAGGGCTCCCCCGCGGCCAGCAGCTCGCCGAACGACAGCACGTACACGTAGTCGCACACTCCGACCACGAGCGGCACGTGGTGCTCGATCATGAGGATCGTCAGGTTCAGGGCATCCCGGAGGTACCTCAGCGTGTCGCCGAGCCGGTGCGCCTCCTCAGGCCCCATCCCCGACGAGGGCTCGTCGAGCAGCAGGATTCGGGGGTCGGTGGCGAGGGCCATGGCCAGGTCGCAGAGCTTCTGGGTTCCATACGGCAGCTCGCCCACGCGCTCCTCGGCCATCTCGAGGAGCCCGAGGAAGTCGAGGATCTCCTCGGCGTTGCGCTTCAGCTCCCGCTCCTCGAGGAACGACCCGGGCGTCCCCAACAGGCCGGCCAGCGGGCCGTACCGGACGTGTGCGTGCTGCGCGGTCATCAGGTTGTCCAGCACGGTGAGTGTCCGGACCACGCCGAGGTTCTGCCACGTCCGGCCCATGCCCAGCCGCACCCGGCGGTGGGTCGGCATCCGCGTCACGTCCCGCCCGAGGAAGCTCACGCGTCCGTCGTCGGGCCGGGAGATGCCGGTCACCACGTTGAAGAACGTGGTCTTCCCCGCGCCGTTCGGGCCGATCAACCCCACGATCTCCCACTCGCCGACGTCCAGGGAGACGTCGTGGAGCGCCTGCACGCCGCCGAACCGCAGCGAGACCCCCCGGACCTCGAGCGCCCGGGTCACCGCCGGGCTCGGTTCCGGCGGAACGCGCCGATGCCGCGCCGTCCGGCGCGCGCCTCGGCTCCCGAGGACGCCGGAGCCGCCACCGCGGCGGGGATCTCGGCCGTCTCGGCGTCGTCGTCGACGTCGCGAACCTCCAGGTCCTGGTCGTCGGGTTCGGCCCGTCCGCTCCGCCGCTGCAGGTCGGGGCGGCTGTCGCGAATGTGAGATCGGATCCCGAGGCCCGTCCAGAGCCCGGCGACCAGCCCCACCGTCAGGCACAGCTGCCACGGCCGGTGGAACGCGAACGGGATCATGAAGCCCACGAGCAGCACCTGCCCCGGGATCCCCAGGGCCTCCTCCCGGTGCTCGAGGAACCTCCCGCCGGCCAGCCATCTCCGGTACGGGAGGATCTGCTGGCCCAGCCCCCCCTGGTACACGGTCAGCGTGAACAGCAGCAGGACCGCGCCGATGAGCGGCGGGAGCTGGGCGGGCCCGACCTGCCCGACGACCGGGATCGTCCAGACGGTGTCGGTCGGGAAGAAGAACGAGAAGGTCGCGAAGAACGCCGAGGCGATCACGATCCCCGCCCGCGACCCGAGCCCGCCGACGACGGCCATGATCACCCAGGGCAGCGCGGCGCTGAACAGGTCGAAGTTGGCCGTGTACACGGACTTGTCGTGGTGGGCGAAGAGCGCTCCCGCCAGTCCGGCCAGGAACCCCCCGACCCCGAACGCGAACAGCTTGTAGCCGACCGTGTTGACGCCGAGCGTGGCCGCCACGCGTTCGTCGTTGCGGACGGCGACGATGGCCCGCCCGGCCTTGGTCTTGGCCAGGCGCCAGTCCACCAGCACCGCCACGCCGAGCGCGAGGAAGCACAGGTACGCGAACGCCTGGTTCGAGGCGAAGAGCGCCGGGCGAGGCGCGGGGTCGTTTGCCCCGCCTCCCGTGAACGCCCGCCAGTTGAAGATCGTGTCTTGGGCCATCAGCCCGAACGACAGCGTGACGAGCGCCAGGTACAGGCCCCGGATCCGCAACGCCACCAGTCCGAGGGCGAGGGCCATGACGGCGCCCACCACGGCGGCCGACGCGAGGCCGCCGGCGAACCCGACGCTCGTGTGGTTGACGACGTACGCCGACATGAACGCCCCGATCCCGACGAACGCCTGCTGCCCCAGCGAGATCTGGCCGGCGTAGCCGGTGATCACGTTCACGGACAGGCCGATGATGCCGTAGATCGCTGCGAGGGAGACGACGTTGTCCCAGACCGGCGTCGTGAACAGCGGGATCGAGAAGACCACCACCGTGAGCCCCACCGCGGCGAGGAACCGGGCGAAGAGCCCCGACGACGTGACGTGGAACCGGGGTCGATCGGCGGCGAGGAACGGCCCGGGGTGCAGCGCGACGGCCATCAGGTCGCCAGCTCTCTGCCGAGGATCCCGCGCGGACGCACGAGGAGCACGAGCAGCAGCACCACGAACACCGCCAGCCCCGATCCGCCCGGCACGCCGTGCTGGAGCTGGAGCTCGTACTGGGCGACGGACTGCACGACCCCCACCACGAGCCCCCCGACGAAGGCGCCGGACAGGCTGTCCATCCCCCCGATGACCGCCGCGGTGAAGGCCGGGATGAGGCCGTTCGCGGTGAGGAAGCCGGGATCGAACCCGGCGAGCGGCGCCTGCAGCAGCCCGGCGAGGCCGCCGAGCAGCCCGGCTCCGCCCCAGATGATCCGCGACACCGACGGGACGCTGATGCCGACCACGCGCGCGGCGAACGCGTCCTGCGACATCGCGAGCACGGCGTAGCCGTGGTCGGTTCGCAGGAACAGGGCCAGCAGGACGCCGACGATCCCGAGGACGACCAGGAGGAGCCACTGCTGGGGGAGGATCCCGGCGTTCGCGATCACGGTGGCCTTGCCCTGGATCGCCACGGGGAAGGTCTGCGGCACCGGGTTCGCGACGATGATCGCCCCCTCGATCGCGGCGAGCGTCACGCCGACCGTCGCCACGAGCAGCGTGATGCGCGACCGGCCCATGAGCGGCCGCACGACCAGGCGCTCCATGACGAGCCCCATCGCGACCGCGCACAGCAGCCCGACCGCGAACGCCAGCCAGTACGGGAAGTGCTGGAAGGAGAGCAGCGCCCACGCCGCGTACGTGGCCAGCATCCCGAACGCGCCCTGGGCGAAGTTGAAGACCTTCGCTCCCTTGTAGACGAGCACCAGGCCCACCGCGAGCATGGCGTACGTAGCTCCCTGGAACACCCCCAGCACGATCGCCTGGAGCATCGCCGCCCGTTCCTAGAAGTGGCTCACGTTCGCGGCCTTCGTGACGAAGTAGCCGCCGTTGCCGGTGCAGACGTTCGACAGGACGTTGAAGCTGCGGCCGCCGAAGTGGTCGCCGGGGGAGTACTGGATCGTCGAGAACCCGGCCGTGCTCCCATGGAAGGTCGACACCGCCCGCATGAACCCCGCCTTGCTCAGGTTCGGCCCGGCGGACTTCAGGAAGTTGTAGACCCCGAGGTTGAACCCCCACAGGAGCCACCCGATGTCGTCGGCCTGCACGCCCGCCTTGTGGGCGGCGGCCACGAACCTCGGGTCGAACTTCTGGGAGTCGTGGAACGCCACGCCCGGGGAGAAGAACTGCATCTCGCCGGACTTCCCGTACGCGCAGAAGCTGTTCGCGACCGTGTCGACACCCTCGGTGATGCCGATGCCCGTGTACTGGGGGTCGCACGACCGAGCGGCGCCGGCCATCTGCAGGAAGTAGACCGGGGCGACGAGGGGGAACACGGCCGCGTACCGGGGCGTGGTGCCGAGGCACAGCTGGCCGCCCACCGAGCCGGCGTCGTTGCTGTTCTTCCCGACGCGCTGGATGGTGGCGCCCGGACACGCGTGCTGGAACCCCGCGACCGCGTCGTCGAAGTTCGGCGTGTCCTCGGCGATCATGATGACCTTGGAGCAGTCCGTCGTGAAGCTCCGCTTGATGTACTCGGCGAGCGGCCCGACCTGCTGCGGGTAGGACTCGGAGACCGCGAAGTAGTCGGACAGCGGCGCGAGGTACTGCTGGTTCACGCCTGCGGACAGGTACGGCTCGCCCACGCTCTGCGCGTACTGCGCGCACGCCACGATCTGGTCGGTCCCCGCGCCCCCCACCAGCACGAAGGCGTGGTCCTGCTGGACCATCTGCTGGCAGACCTGCTGTGCGTGCGACGGGTTGTACTGGTCGTCCTGGACGACCACGCGGACGTGGCGCCCGTACACGGTGACCGGGCGACCGCCGTTCCCGTAGCGCCAGAACAGGTCCTTCTCCGATGTGAAGGAGTTGAGCGTGACCGGCGCTGCGCCGGTGATCGGGGCGTGGATGCCGATCACGACGGTGTCGCCCCACGCGGGTCCGCCGCCGCCCCCACCGCTCCCGCCCCCGCCCCCGCCTCCTCCTCCTCCGGATCGGCCGCCGGACGTCCCGCCGGACCCGGCACCCCCGCCCGAGCCGGTACCGGAGCCGCCGATCCCGCCGCCGGCCGCCCCCCCGCCGCCACCGCCCGAGGTCCTCAGGCCGCCGCCACCGCCGCCGCCCTTCAACGGAGGCGCACCCAGGTTGCCGCCGTCGAGGCCTCCCGCGGTGAAGCCCGATCCCCGCGCGGCCCGGCCGGCTCCCGCGGCCTGCACGCCGTACGCGCGGGCGTGCACGTTGGGGTACTGGCCGCAGGCGGCGAGCAGCACGAGGGCGGCCACGAGGGCGAAGAGGGGGCGCCGCCGGATCCCGCCGCGACCCATGCTCAGCTCCTCCGGGCCGCCGCGGCGTCACGGGCCAGGCGGCGGAGGCGGTTCAGCGCGCCGTGCGCGCCTCCCGAGGCGACGGCCCTGTCGCCGCGAGCGGCCGCGTTGCGCGCGCGGATCGAGTCGATCACGCCGCCCGGCCGGACGCCGTGCGCCCGTTCGAACAGGATGGACCGCACCGCGGCCAGGGCGAGCAGCCCGACCGGCAGCAGGATCCAGACGTACCAGGGGAACCGGACGGTGGGGAGCGGGGGCGGTTCGGTCTGGGTCACCGGGGTAGTGGCGGACTTGCCGGTGCCGGTCGACCCGCCGAGGTTGCTCCCGCCGGTGATCCCCGCGCCGCTCCCGCCGGTCCCGGTCGACCCGACGCCGCTCGCGCAGCAGGCCGAGCTCCCGCCTGTGCCGATGCCGCCCGAGCCCCCGCCGCCGCCGAACACCGGGGGTGGGGGATTCACGGGGATCCGCGGCGGCGAGGTGGGGCGGGGCTTCCCGTACGTGAGGTCCACGACGACCCGGTCCTTCGTCGTGTCGTACTCGTTGATGTTGGGCGTCGTCGTGTCGTCGCGGCTGGGGATCTTGAAGTTGACCTGGAAGTTGCCCCTCTGGGGATCGGTCGACGCCTGCGGCACGAGGACGATGCCCTGGTTCGACACGAACGGGTCGGACGCCCACTTCGCCGCGATCTGGGTCAGCTCGAACGTCCACACGGGAGGCGAGGCGTCGCTCGGCTGGCCGGTCACGCAGCCGGACTGGCTCCAAGCCGGCTTGTCGGTCCAGACGTCGGCCTCGACCGCCGCCCAGATCCCCGTCGCCGCGCACGCCGCGACGGCCTGACCGGCGGCGTTGAACTCGGGCTGCTCGGGGCCGGTCGGCGTCGTTTCCTCCTGGATCTTCAGGACGAACTTCGTGACCGGCGCGCCGAGCGGCACGCCGTGCCCGATGAGGTCGAAGTACATCGCCGAGACGCGATTCATCTCGCCCTGGCGGATGGCCACGGGCAGCGTGTCGTTGGCCTCCGGGTTCGGCAGCGTGAGCTGCTGGTTGACCGGCCCCAGGTTGACGTTCTGGTACTGCTGGTCGACCCAGTACCAGGCCGTGCGGTCGTTCCCGTACGTGAAGCAGAACTGCACGGAGCTCCCGCTCGTCTTGGGGCACTGGACCGCGGGACCGGTCGGCAGGCCGGAAGGCTGGCTCGAGGGCTGGCCCGACCCGGAGGGCGCGGGGACCGGCAGGGTCGGCGCGGGTGCGGGGCCAACGCCCGGCGGGGCCGCGGTGGGGGCGCCGCCGGGGAGGGGCGGCGCCGTGGGACCTGCCGTGGCCACCCCGGCGACCCCGAGCACGCCGAACGCGAGAGCCACCGTTCCGGCGGCGACGATCGATGGGTGTCTCATGCTTCCCCCACGATCCCTGCCGTGTCGGGCCGGAGAAGCCAGAGGCCGTGAAGCGGCCGTGGCGGGCAACCGGCGCTGCTAAAGCTTGCCTCCCTCTTTTCCCCTCAGGCTCCGGAGGCAAACCGACGTTTCGTCCACGTTCCCGCCCCGTCCACGCCCCCGGGTTTCGGGGCGGGGCGCGCCGGGAAATGTCAGCCTCACGATGGTTCTGCCCCGAGGGGGATCGGGGATCATGCCCGCCCACATCTTCACCGACATGGTCCGGCGTCTCCGCGAGCGAGGTTCGTCATGAGCTCTCTTCACGCCGTGCCGGCCCGGGGCTCCCGGCGCCGGTCGGGCCGGCTCGCCGCGACGGTCGCCGCGGTCACGCTCGTCGCGCTGATCGGCTCGGCGTGCGGCCAGTTCCCCCAGGCCCGCCGAGAGGCCGCTGTGCACGCGGCCGAGCTGCGTGCGAAGCAGGCGGCGGCCGTGGCGACGCCCACGCCCGCCGCGAGCACGCAGGTCCAGCAGAACTCCGGTCGGACCACCTACGGGTCCTATGACAGCCCCGTCCAGGCTCCGAAGAATCCCGCGATCACCGGCGGTCACTCGACCGTGAACTTCAGCAAGTTCTTCCCCGCCACAAGGCCGGTGAACAAGGGCTCGCGCCACCAGGGCACCTCCGACTCGGGGTCCGGGACCGGGAGCAACTCCGCCTCGAAGAACGGATCCGGGTCGAAGAAGACGTCCGGCTCACGGGGGGATCGGGGAACCGGCACCACGACGAAGAAGTCGTCCACCGGCGAGAACGGGGCGAAGCCCGGCAACCCCGCGATCAAGGGTCGAATCCAGCAGCGGCGGCCGGTGTCCATTCCCAAGCTGGCCCAGCTCGTCTCGCGCGAGATGCGGCGAGGCGCCCAGTACAACTCGAAGATCCTCCCGGCCGGGTTCCCATTCACGATCTGCCCCGTGTGGGGGCGGTACGCCTACTCCGATTCCTACGGCGCGCCGCGGTACGCGGGCGGCTATCACCCCCACGCCGGGAACGACATTTTCGCGAATCGGGGGACGCCGATCCTCGCGCCGTTCAACGGAATCGCCACGCGCGTTCCGAACACGCTCGGCGGGAACGCCGTCGAGGTCCACGGGGCCCAGGGGTACGTGTACAACGCCCATTTGACGGCGTATGGCCTGACCGGCAAGGTCACAGCAGGGGACGTGATCGGGTTCGTGGGCAACACGGGAGACGCGCAGGGCGGGGCCACGCACGACCACTTCGAGTGGCACCCGTACAACGTCCAGTCGTACGACCGCGTCATCGCCGGGACGAACGGAGCCGTCGACCCGTTCCCGTATCTCCAGGTCGTCTGCCCGCCCCAGCCCTGAGCGGCCCGCCCGCTGCGAGGGCCGCTGCTACAGTCGCCTGACGTGAGCATCACGCGGGCCCGGCCCCGGTCGCGCCCCTCCGTGCACCCGCCCCGGCAGGGGTTCCCACTCTCCGCCGATCTCGCCGTCGCGGCCGTGGTCGTCTCGTTCGCCGCGGTGGCGGTGACCGCCGGCATGGTCCATTCGGCGATCTCGCCGCCCACCCTCCCGGGGACGGGGCCGCCCGCGGCGCTCCGGGCGGTGGCCGACGGGATGGGTCTGGGGGGACTCGGCCGGAGGGCTGCGGCCCTGCTGTCCCTCGGCGTGGTGACGGCCTCGGTCGGGGCGTTCCTGTTCGGGCTGCGCGAGGCGTGGCACGGGCGGCTGTCGGCCCGGAAGGTGCTGTGGTTCGCGATCGCCTTCCAGGTGGTCGCGGCGGCGCTGCCGGTGCTGCTGTCCCGCGACGTCTACAGCTACGCGATCTACGCGCGGATCGCCGCTGTGCACCACGCGAACCCGTACGTGGCGACGCCCCTGGACTTTCGGAGCGAAGCGCTGTTCCCGTTCGTCGGCCCGGTGTGGCGGGGGGCGCCGACGATCTACGGTCCGGCGTTCACGATGCTGTCGGGCGCCATCGGCCGGCTGACCTCGAGCCCGGTGGCGCTGGTGTGGGCCTTCAAGATCCTGGCCGGGCTCGCCGGCATCGGGACGCTGCTGGTCGTGGCCTGGATCGCCAGGCGCGTGGCGCCCGGCCGGGCGGCGTTCGCCATCGCGCTGTTCGGGTGGAACCCGGCCGTCGTGGTGTACGCGACGGGAGGGGGGCACAACGACCTGCTCGCCGCGTTGTGCATCGCGGGGGCCCTGGCGCTCCTGATCCGGGGCGGCGTGTTCGACCGGGAGGGCCGGGGCGTGCCGGTGGACCCGGCCGAGCGGAAGTGGGAATGGCCGCGGTACGAGCTCCTGGCCGTCGGGGTGCTGACGCTGGGCGTGCTGGTGAAGGCGAGCGCCGCACCCGCGCTGGCGCTCGCCGTGGTGGCGAGCGTGGCCGCCCGGCCCCTGGGACGGCGGCTCCGCCTGCTGTGCGGGGAGGCGGCGGTCGTGCTCGCACTGGTGGTGGCCTTCGCGGCGCCGTACTGGCAGACGCACAACCCGACGCTCGGTGTCTCGTCGCTGGCCACGCACCGGGGGTGGGTGACGGCGACGCGGCTGTTGCTGGCCACCCTCGGGGGCATCGCGGAGAACCTGTGGGGGCCGGGCGGCCGCACGGCCGTGGAGGCGGTGATCCGGGTCTCGGTGACGGCCACGGCCTTCGTCGGCCTGGGGCTGGTCGCCGTCGCCGTGGCCCGCAGGGTCGCCCGGCGCGGCGCCGGCGGGGACGCCGCGACGGGCCCGGACGGAGGCCGTCCGGCGGGCCGGGGGGCGATGCGTGGGCCCGGGATGTGGGCGGCGCCGTGGACCGCCGGGGCCGAGGGCGCCGCCTGGGGATGGGCCCTCCTGCTGTTCATCGTGGCCTCCCCCGTCCTGCTGCCGTGGTACATGGCCTGGATGCTGCCGGTCGCCTGGCTCATGCCCAGGGGCGCCCGGGCCGTCGCCGTGGCGGTCTCCTGCCTGCTGTGCGTCACCCACGCCATCGCCGACCCGGAGCTCGTGTTCCACGTCTACACGGTGCAGCTGCGGATCGGCCACGACGTCGTCGGTCCGCTCATGCTCGCCACGCTCGCGTGGGTGGCCGTCCGGGCCGTGCGGATGGCGCGTGGGAGATCAGCGCTCGAGGACGCCGCGCTCCCGCCCCGGGCGGACCGCGGCGAACGCGTACCCGCCCCCGCCGACGCAGGCTGAGAGGATCACCGGGACGGGGCCGGTCAGCCGGACCCCGACCCGGTCGAGGGCGAGTCCCGCGACGACTGCGACGGCCACCCCCATCGCGGGGGCGATCGCGGCGGTCGCGAGCCCGCCCCCCACGAGCCCGCGGGCCCACCCCCAGCCGATGGCCCACAGGAGCGCCAGCATCCCGACGGCATCGAGGAGGATGCGCCACACCGGCGCCGGCAGGAGCGGATCGACGGGCGGCTGCAGCGAGTGGGGGATCGCGATGCGTCGGCCGCTCTTGCGGTGCAGGAGGACCACGCCCGGGGCCACCCGTCGCCCGGCCCGCTGGGCCTCCCCGAAACCCGGCACGTTCATCGGTTCCAGGACCAGCGCGACGCCGGGGGTCGCCGCCGGCACCGCGGCCCGGAAGTCGGCCAAGTACCGCTTCGACAGTGCGTCCCGCAGCCGGTTGCCGGTCGTCGTCGGCCGCCCGGCGAGGAAGTCCCGTGGCGTCCCCACGACCACGTGGAGCTCGCGGATGCGGTCGGGCGGCATGGCGCTGCGGAGCTCGTTCCCCCATCTCGGCACGTCCAGCCCGGGGTTCGTCCGCTCGTCGACGACGACCACTACGGGCGTCCCCGGCGGCAGGGCGCCCACCACCCTGGCGGCCCGGGTCGCGGCAGCCATGTCCTCGGGCCGGAAGAACTGCGCCGCGTGGCGCCACGCGAAGACCGAGCCGACGGCGACGGCCGCCACGGCCGCCACGGCCAGGAACTGGAGCCATCGAGTGCCGGGCCGGCGCGCGCGTCCGGTTCCCCGGACCCACAGCCACACGACGCCGAGAGCGCTCAGGATCGGCAGGGCGAAGGCGAAGGCGAGGAACCGCTCGCCGGGGAGGAGGCCGGTGGCGAGCGCCACCACGGTCCCCACCGCCGTGATCGCGATCCACGCCAGGAGGGCCCGCCGGAGGAACCAGGCCCGACCGCTCGATCCTCCGTCGTCTCCGCCCGCGCCGTCGCCGGCTGCCGAGCCCGGAACCGCCAGGGGGACGTGGAGCGGCAGCAGGTACCGAAGCCAGTTGTCCGTCAGACGGGTCCGGTACAGCGAGTGGAGCCGGGCCGAGAGGCCGGCCCGCCGGAGGAACGCGTCCTTGGACGTGTCGGCACCGGCGATCCGACCCGGTCCGAGGCCGAGCGTCGCGGCGAGGCCCGCCGCGGCCACCGCCACCGCCCCGGCCAGGGCCCCGAGGACGGACCGGCCGTACGGCCCGATCGACTGCCGTCCCGGTGGTCCGTCGCCGAGCCGGTCGTGGGGGGACCAGGCGTCCCACGCGACCGCCCCGATCAGGACCGCCGCCGAGACGACGAAGAACGCCGGATGACACAGGCCCGCCGCGCCCAGCGCGAGGGTCCCCGCCCAGGTCCGCCGGGACGCCAGGGCCGTCAGGGCGGCCAGGAACAGCCCCCCCGCGGCGAGGCTCGCCAGATACCCGTCCGCCAGGTTGGCCGCGTACCACCCGGCGAACAGCCCGGCGAGGACCCAGGAGGCTCGCCTCTCCGGCCGGTCGCCGCCGGCTGCGATCAGCCCGGCCGCCGCGAGCCCGACCACGACTGGGAGCGCCGCGCCGAGGGCGGCCACGGCCTCGGTCGCCGGCAGGTTCAGGGTGCCGCCGCCGACCAGCGTCAGTGCCGGGACCCCCGGCCGGTACCCGACGGCGGAGAGCCCGTCCTGGCCCGCGAGCCGGGCCCACCACGTGTAGACGGGCGCGTCGGCCCCGATCGCGAAGTGGTATCCCCGGACCACGTATGGCGCGAGGTAGAAGGCGAGGAGGGCAACCGACACCGCCGCTAGCCAGGCCAGCTCGACCGGGCCCGCCTCGCCGCGAGATTCCTCCCGCTCGGCCACTGAGACCGCATGCTACGCGGCCGGGTGCCGTGGACCGCGCCGCGGTCGGTTGACCCGCGCTCCCGGCCTCCCCATGCTGGAATCGAATGGGTACGAGGATCGCCGCGTGGTGAGGCCCTCCGGCGTCGCCGGCCGGAGGCGAGACGGCCGGCCGGCCCGCCTCCGGCAGGAGAGGGCCGGGCCGCAGGGGGACCGGGGGCCGACGGCGGAACCGCTCGATCGCCGGCGCCTCCTCCGGGCCGCCGGGCTCGCGGCGGTGTGCACCGCGCTCCTGTGGCTGCGAACCGACCACCTGACGCTCGGCTCGCCGTACTTCGTGCTGCCCTGGGACCACCACATGTACATCGCGATGGCGGTCGGCGGACCGCTCGACTTCCACGTCGCGCCGTACGCCTGGCGGATCCTGGGGCCCGCGCTCGTGTGGGCGATGCCGTTCGGCGCACAGCTCGGGTTCCAGATCGTGACCCTGGTCTGCGTCTGGGGAACCGGGGTCGCGGTGTGGGCGCTGCTCGCCCGGCTGGGGTTCCGCCCGGAGCTCTGCACCGCCGGCCTGCTGCTCTCCTTCTCGCTGGGCTACGCGACGAAGTGGACGGTGTTCGATTTCTGGCTCACCGACCCCCTGGCGTTCCTCCTGGCCACGACAGCCGTGCTGCTGGTGCTGTCCGGGCGCGACCTCGCCTTCGCGGTGTGCCTGGCGGTGGGGGTGCTGGCGAAGGAGAGCGTGATCTTCGTCGCGCCGCTCGCCTACACGCTCCGGGCCCGGCGGCCGTGGGATCGCGCGCTGGCCCTCCGGACGCTGGGCGCGACGCTGCCGGCGATCGGCGCGCTGGTGGCGGTGCACCTCGGCATCCCCGAGCGGAACGCCGACCCCGCGTATGTCGCCGGCCTCCCCCGGGCCATCCGCGAGAACACGATTCCCCACTACACGTACGGCTCCGTGCTGCACCACATCGTGGCGCGGCGCCTGGACCACTGGCCGCAGAGCCTCGTGCGCACCGTGTCGGCGTTCGGCGTGGCCACACCGGTCCTGGCCGCGATCGGCCTGCGCAGCCCCCGGGCCCGCTCGTTCGCTCTGCGGGCCCTGCCGTTCCTGGCGCTCGTGCTCGTGCAGCTGCTGTTCGCGTACAACACGGAGCGGCTGCTGGTCCTCGGGCTCGTGGCGGCCGTCCCGCTGGCGGTGTGGGGGTTCGAGCAGCTGATCGACCTGCGGGGGTCGGGGCTCGCCGCCTGCGTGACGCTCGCGGGAGTGCTGTTCCTGGTCCAACTGGCCGGCATGCACGAGTGGGAACCCAACCCGCTGGTGCAGCTGGCGGTCCTTGCGGTGTTCGTTCCGTTCGTGGGGCCGTGGCGCGTCGGCCGGGGTCGCCGGAGGCGGAGGAACGAACCCGCCGCGGTGGGCGATTCCGAGCCGACCCCGTCCTCACCCGCGCCGACCTGATCGAAGACCGCCCACCGGAGTGAGTCGGCGGCGCCGGGCGGCCTGGGCGGTGGGCGTCGATAGAATCGCGGCCTCGTGAGCGACCCCCTCGTCGATCCCTCGCTGGCCGCCGAGGTCCTGCACGCTGCGCTCCTGCGCGGCGGCTCGTTCGCCGAGCTGTTCGTCGAGGAGCGGAGGTCGCTGGGGGCACGGCTGGACGACGGGCGCATCGAGGAGCTCGACAGCGGGCTCGATCGCGGCGCGGGGGTCCGCGTCGTCCGGGGGCGCTCTTCCGGGTACGCGTACTCGAACCGCCTCGACCGCGGTTCCCTGCTCGAGGTGGGCGCGGCGGCGAGGGCGTCGGCCACTGAGGGCGCCCAAGGCTCGGTCGCGGACCTCCGGGTCCGGGAGCCGGAGGTCCGCCACGTGGCCGAGCGGCCCGCCGGCCTCGTGCCACCGGAGGACAAGGTGCGGTGGCTGCGCGAGGCGGACGAGGCCGCCAGGGACGTCGACGCCTCCGTCCGGCAGGTGGTGGCCGGCTACGGGGACTCGATGCAACGCGTCATGATCGCCGGTTCCGACGGTCGGCTGGTCGTCGAGGAGCGGCCGCGGATCCGGCTCGTGGTGCAGGTCGTCGCGGCCCGCGACGGCGTGATCCAGCCCGGGTTCCACGGGCCCGCGATGGTCGCCGGCGCCGAGTACGTGGACCGGTACCCGCCCCGGGAGACGGCCGAACGCGCGGCTCGCCAGGCCGTCGCCATGCTCGACGGGATCGCCGCTCCCGCGGGCGAGATGCCGGTGGTGATCGGGCCCGGCGGCGGCGGCGTGCTGTTCCACGAGGCCTGCGGGCACGGCCTCGAGGCCGACCTCGTCCAGAAGGAATCCTCGATCTACCGGGGGCGGGTCGGCGAGCAGCTGGCGTCCCCGCTGGTGAGTGGCGTGGACGACGCGACCGTCCCGAACGCCTGGGGGTCGTTCTCGTTCGACGACGAGGGGTGGCCGAGCCAGCGAACGGTGCTGTTCACCGGCGGGGTGCTGGAGGGCTACCTGTACGACCGGATCCGGGCCGAGTCGGACGACGTTCCGTCTTCCGGGAACGGTCGCCGGCAGTCCTACGCGCACCTCCCGATCCCGCGGATGACCAATACGTACATCTTGCAGGGGGTCGCGTCGCCGGAGCAGGTCGTCGCCGACACGGCGAGCGGGTTCTACGCGAAGACGCTGGGCGGAGGGCAGGTGAACCCGGCGACGGGGGACTTCGTGTTCGGCGTGACCGAGGGCTACCTCATCGAGGGTGGTGCGATCACCCGGCCGGTCCGCGGCGCGAATCTCGTGGGCAACGGGACCGACATCCTGCGGTCGATCGACGCGGTGGCCGACGACTTCGACGTCTTCTACGGCACCTGCGGCAAGGAGGGACAGGCGGCCCCGGTCACCAACGGCAGCCCGACCCTGCGCATCGCGCGCATGACGGTGGGGGGGACGGGATGAGCGATCAGGCCGACCTGGCCGGCCTGTGCTCCTCGGCGCTGCGGGCGGCCGCCGGCGACGAGGAGGTCGAGGCGTTCGCTCAGGAGTCCCGCAGGACCGAGGTCCGGGCCCGGGCCGGGGAGGTCGAATCGGTGACCTTCGCCCGGGGCCGGGGCGTCGGGGTCCGCCTGATCGCGGGAGCGCGCATGGGCTACGCGTGGGCGGCCGACCCCTCCGAGGAGGAGGTCGCGCAGACCGTGGCCCGGGCGCGCGAGAACGCCGCGCTGGCCACCGAGGACGAGCACAACGTGCTCCCCGTCCCCGAGCCCCCCGAGGAGCTCCCCGGGCTCTTCCGGCAGGCCCTGGTGGAGGCCCCGACCGAGCGCAAGGTGGCTCTCGCCCTCGACCTGGGCGTCGCCGCCGTCCGGTCGGATCCCCGGGTGCGCAAGGTCGAACGCGTGTCCTACGCCGACTCGGTGTCGTGGATCGCCATCGCGTCGACCCGAGGAGTGCGGGGCGACTACGCCCGCACGGACTGCTCGTGTGTCGCCTCGACGCTGGCCGAGGACGGCGACGAGACCCAGACCGGATTCGCCTTCCGCCTGGCCCGCGAGCCGGGGGACCTCGACTGGATGGCGTGTGCCGAGGAGGCGGCCGGCCGTGCGGCCCGGCTGCTCGGGGCCCGCAAGCCCGCCTCGGCGCGGGTGCCGGTCGTCCTGGATCCGGGCGCGGCCGTGGCGTTCCTCGGGGTGCTGTCGGCCGCGCTGTCCGCCGAGTCCGTCCAGAAGGGCCGTTCGCTGTTCGCCTCCCGCGTCGGCGAGGTCGTCGGCTCGGAGGCCGTGAACCTGGTCGACGACGGCCGCCTCCTCGACGGGACCGGCGCGGCGCCGTTCGACGACGAGGGCGTCCCCACGCGGCGGACGCCGCTCATCGATCGGGGCCGGCTGGGCGGATTCCTGCACAACGCGCACACGGCTCACCGCGGACGGACGCTCTCGACCGGGAACGCCGGCCGGGCCGCGTTCCGGAGCCCGCCGGGAGTCTCGACCACCAACCTGTTCCTGCGGCCAGGATCGGCCGCGCCGGAGGAGCTCATGGAGCGCGCCGAGGGCGGCGTCTACATCCAGGAGGTGTCCGGGGTGCACTCGGGCGCGAGCCCCATCTCCGGTGAGTTCTCCGTCGGAGCCTCGGGGCTGCGCATCTCCGGGGGAGCCCTGGGTGCGCCGCTGCGGGAGATGACCGTGGCGAGTACGCTGCCGGACATGCTGGCCGCGGTGGTCGCGGTGGGCTCCGACCTCCGCTTCTTCGGCTCCACCGGTTCGCCGACGGTGCTGGTCGGCGAGATGACGATCGGGGGGACGTGAGACCCATGGAGAGCGGCGCGCCGGGCGAGGACGCCTACGCCGGGCTCACCATCGAGTACCTCCTGCTGTGCGACGCGGCACAGGTGGTGTCGGCCAAGCTCTACGTCATGGGAGGCGGCTGGGACCGCGTGCAGCTGCCGTCGTATCCCGCGACCCTCCCCGTCTCGCTGGCGGTGGGCGTCCGCGTCGAGTGGACCGAGACGAACAGCCGCCACAAGCTGGTGGTCCGGGGGATGTCGGAGGACGCCGACCGGGAGCTGTTCCGGGCCGAGGGCGAGTTCGAGGTGGGCCGCCCGCCGGGGACCCCGCACGGCATGAGCCAGCTGTTCCAGGTGGCCATGAACGTGCCGCTCCAGCTTCCGGAGCCCGGCTCGTACACGATCGAGGCGTCGGTGGACGAAGGGACGGTCGTGCGATCGTTCCCGTTCCTCGCCGTGTCCGTGCCCGGCTGACCGGATCGTCGCGACAGAACCCGGCGTCACGGTCCCGGTTCGGGGCCGTCGATCAGCACCGAGATGGCAGCGAACGCCCGGGCGTAGGCGAGCCGCTCGGCTTCGTCGGGGGAGGCCAGCACCACGAGCGTCCGGAAGCCCGACCCCGAGGTGTCCGCCACGCCCTGGGCCGGATCGCCCTCGTCCAGGACGGAGAGGACCTCCAGTCCGGAGGCGACGGCCTCGACGTGGCGCTGCCCGGAGGCGTACGTGGCCAGGAGGTCGACGCGGTCGCCGGGATGCACCGTCCCCGGCGGGAGCTGCACCGGGACGGTCACCGCTCGGAACCCCGGCGGTACCAGCGCGGCGATCGGCCCCGCCCGGGCGGCGGACAGCCGGGTCGTCGTGAGGGCCTCCCCCTCGGCGAGGCCGGCCAGCAGGACGCGCCCGGCGGCCCCCTCCGGGTCACGCACCGCCCCCGGCGGCGCGAATCGCGAGGGAACGCTCACGCGGCGCAGCATGTCCGGCGCCAGCCGGACGCCCCGTGCGAGGTCCCGCGCGGCGACCACGACCGCGACGGGGTGACCCAACGCCGGAGCCAGCGCCCGCACCCGCTCGGTGTAGCCGTGGACCAGCACGAAGGCCGCGAACCCCATGACGACCGCCAGCGCGAGGAAGACCTTCGACGTGGACGACCACTTCCTTCCCATCCGACCCCCCTTCCGGCGACGCGGACGAGGAACTCGTCGCACGCCGCGGCAGCGCTCGATCGGGGGAGGAAGACAGCGAGGCGAGCCTACGCCGGCGCTGCGCGCTTGTCAGTGAGATGCGTCACATGATCGACGGAGCGGTGTTCGCGCGGTCGCCGCGGGTCAGCGCCGGCGCTCGTTCCTGCGTTCCGGGGATTCGAGCGGCATGCCGCGCCACCGGAACTCCTCGAGGGCCTCGCGGCCGACGATCAGCGCGACGGATTCTCGGATCCGGTCCGCCAGCGGACTCGGTTCGTCGGTGGTCTTGAAGCGGAGTTCGATGGAGATCAGCTGCAGTTCGGCCATGCCCCCAATCCTATCGGCGGGACCGGTCCGGGCCGCCGGCGGCTTCGGCTACGGCGAGAAGCGGGCGCCCTCGAGGGCCGTGGTGCACGGGCAGTTGCGCTCCGCGGGTAGGCCCGCGATCGCCGCGAACAGCATGTCCCGCAGCCGTTCGTTGTTCTCGTCGAACACCCGGATGACCTCCTCGTGCGTGACGGGCGGCGTGCCGCCGACCCCCACGTCGTAGTCGGTCACCAGCGAGACGTTCCCGAAACATATCTCGAGCTCCCGCGCCAGCGGCGCCTCCGGGTACTGGGTCATGTTGATGACCTCCCACCCCTGGCGCTGGAACCACGCCGACTCGGCCCGCGTCGAGAAGCGGGGGCCCTGGATCACGACCAGGGTGCCGTGCTCGTGGACGTCGAGCCCCCGATCCTTCCCGGTGGCGATCAGCGTCTCGCGCATGACGGGGCAGTACGGGTCTGCGAACGAGATGTGGGTCACCTCGGGCCCGTCGTAGAACGTGTCGGCCCGCCCCCGCGTCCGGTCCACGAGCTGGTCACAGATCACGAACGACCCCAGCGCCACCTGGAGCTGCAACGACCCCACGGCGCACGGCGCGAAGAGCCGCTGGACACCCAGCTCCTTCATGGCCCACACGTTGGCCCGGTAGGGAATCATGTGCGGCGGGAGCTCGTGCTTCCGCCCGTGCCGAGGCAGGAAGGCCACGCGAGTGCCGTCGACGATCCCGATCGTGATGGGAGCCGAGGTCGCGCCGTACGGCGTCTGCATCTCGACCTCGTCGGCGGTGTCGAGGAACGAGTAGAACCCCGACCCCCCGAAGACCCCGACGGTCGCGGTGCTCAGTCCTGCCCCTTCGACCCGCCGGCCGGAGCCGGCTGCTTCGATTCGCCCGGGCCACCGGAGCCACCGGACCCAGCAGAGTCGCCCGAGCCGCCGGATTCGCCCGAGCCGCCGGAGCCGCCGGAGCTACCGGATTCGCTCGAGCCCTTGGAACCCTTGGACCCCTTGGACCCCGAGCCGGCCGAGCCGGCCGACGCCGATCCGCCGTCGCCCGACGCTGAGCTCCTGGCCTTCGTCCGGTTGTCGGTCTTGTAGAAGCCCGATCCCTTGAACAGGATCCCCGCCGGGTGGAAGACCTTGCGCAGCTGCCCACCGCAGATTGGGCACACCGACAGCGGCTCGTCGCTGAAGGCCTGGAACACCTCGACGTGCTCACCGCACGCGAGGCACACGTACTCGTAGGTGGGCATCGCAAGCCATTCTACGCGGCCAAAACAGCCACCCCGGGGAAGACGGGCACGCGCCAAGGCGCCCGGGGGTTCAGTTCCGCCAGCTGATGTTCGTCGAGAAGCGCAGGGGCTGCGCGGTTCGGGGATCGGAGTTCAGCGCACGCCACAGCTGCCCCCACGAGTTCCTCGGCGTGTCGCTGATCCCCCGGCAGGGGTCGTGGTGGTCCCAGCACGACTGCAGCTGCGACATGACGCCCCCGATCTCCATCCGGCGACGGTGGGCCAGCACGGAGTACAGGGCCACGTGGTACCACTGCTCCGCGTTCGCACCGGTGTTCGCGTAGATCTCCGGCAGCGGCACGGCGACGCCGGAGCCCCACGCCGCGTACCAGACGTCCTCCAGGCTCCAGCCCCCCTCGCACCGGCCGATGGGCGGGCATCCCGCCGCGCCTCCGAAGTCGAAGTACGGCGTGTCGGTGACGGAGTCGTAGCCGCGGATCCAGCTCCGCGTCGCGACCGGGCCCCGCCATCCGGGCTCGATGTCGTTGGCGCCGGTGATCTGCACCGCGCGGTGGATCCCCAGGCGCCGCAGGCCACCGTTCGAGCGGTTGACCATGGATCCCCACGCCTGGCCGTGGCGGAACGTCACGTCCCCGCCGTAGTTGCTGGTCCCCGCCGCGAGCGTCAGGTGGCCGGGCCGCCCGCCGAGGCACCGGGCGAAACCCGCGGCATATGCCACCGTGGCGCGCCCAATCTTCTTCGAGTTCGAGAACCGGCCGTCGAACAGCGATGCGCCGAACCGGCTCCGGTGGTGCTGTGGCATCCCGAACGCCAGGACGACGAGCGCGTCGGGCCGTTCGTGGCCCCTCCCCACCGCCGCGCCCAGGCCGCAGCCCAGGCGGCGGAGCCGGCCCGGAGACACCGTCGACATGTACCGGCTCCACGTGGCCTCGGGAGCCGGGGGCGTATAGATCAGGCGCCGGGTCAGGTGGGGTCCGTGGGCGTGTGACCCGTGCGGCGCCGTCGGGCCTCGGTTCCGGCCGGCCCGCCATCCGTAGGCCCCGTGGCGGCCGTGCCACCCGTGGGCGTGGCGAACGGGATGACGCAGCGCGAGTCCGAAGCTCGCCATCGAGACCCGTTCCAGTCCCGCGACCGGCGCGACCACCGCAGCGACCAGCAGCGCAACTCCCCACACCCGAAGGCGGCCAGGCGTCCAGCCCGCTCGGAGGCCGGGATCCCACATGGGCGGCAACCCCCCCTTTGTCCGTCGAAACATGCCGTCGAAGTGGCTGCTGACCTTCCCACAGGAATCTGAGGTCATCAAAGGGATGCCCCAAGAGGTGACGGAACCGTCCCGGCCCGGGCGACTCGGCGGCGCCGCGCCCGTGCCGGGTCCTCACTGGTCAGTCGGGGGATTCTGCCCGACGAGGGCCGCGACAGGTGGCGTGCAGAAATTTCTCCGTGCGATCAGGCCGGGGGGTCCGTTCGGAGCCGGGGCGGCGAGCATTCGATCACGCCGCCTTCGGTCACCACCAGATCGACCAGTTGGTCCAGCGGATCGGCGGGAACGTGATCGATCACCTGGAGGGCAAACCCCACGCCGACCCGGGGCGTCTCGGTCCGGAGGCGGGCCAGGTAGCGATCGTAGTGCCCCCCGCCGTAGCCCAGCCGGCGGCCACGACGATCGAATGCCAGCCCCGGCGTGACCACCGCGTCCACGGTCGCCGGATCGACGGCGACACGCCGCGCCGGTTCCTTCGGGCCGTACGACGTGTGCACCAGGGACTCCCCGGGGCGGACCTCGGCGGCCTCCATGGCGTCGGCCTCGAGGAAGGGCAGCAGCACCCGCCCTCCTCCCGCGAGGAGGCGCTCTGCGATCCCCGAGGTCGGGACCTCCGAGCCGAACGAGTAGAACATCAGCACGGTGCGCGCCCCGTTCACGGCCGGCAGTCCCAGCACCAGGTCTTCGATTCTGCGGGCCGCGGTCAGCCGCTCCGCCGGGGGCAGCCCCGCCCGGGCCCGGCGCATCCGGGCCCGCAACTCCTCCTTGGCCGCCACGCTCACCCGGGAATCGTAGGGCCCCGCCCGACGAGGTCCGAGCGTTCATCGCGGTACGCTGCCAGCCAGGCGTCCCCCCGGCCTGGAGGTCCCCGAACCGGTGACGGAGCGATGAAGGTCAGCAAGGCGGTGATCCCCGCGGCGGGGCTCGGTACGCGCTTCCTGCCCGCCACGAAGGTGCAGCCCAAGGAGATGCTCCCGGTCGTCGACAAGCCGGCCATCCAGTACGTCGTCGAGGAGGCCCTCCGGGCCGGCATCCACGACTTGCTGATCGTCACCGGCCGCGGGAAGCGGACCATCGAGGACCACTTCGACCGGTCCTTCGAGCTCGAGTTCTTCCTGCAGCAGAAGGGCAAGGACGACCTGCTCGAGCAGCTCCGGTCGGTCGGAGAGGGCGCCGTCATCCACTACATCCGCCAGCGCGACCCGCTCGGCCTCGGCCACGCGGTCGCCGTGGCGGAGCCCCACGTCGGCGGCCAGCCGTTCGCAGTGCTGCTGGGCGACGACATCATGGCCGAGTCCAACCCGCTGCTGCAGCAGATGCTCCGTGTCCACGAGCGGTACGGGCGGAGCGTGATCGCCGTGCAGGAGGTCTCCCGGACCGACATCTCCCTGTATGGGGCCATCCAGCCGGAGTTCGTCGAGGACAACCTGGCCCGGGTCCAGGCCATCGTGGAGAAGCCGACCCCGGCGGACGCCCCCTCGAACCTCGCGGCGATCGGCCGCTACGTGCTGACCCCCGAGATCTTCGACGCGCTGCGAGACACCAAGCCCGGCGTGGGGGGCGAGGTCCAGCTGACCGACGCCCTGAACCGGCTGGCCCAGGAACAGGCCGTCTACGCGTATGTGTTCGAGGGCGGTCGGTTCGACATCGGGAACAAGCTCGACTACCTCAAGGCCACGGTGGAGTTGGCCGCGGACCGCGAGGACGTCGGGGAGGAGTTCCGGGACTTCCTCGCCGACTTCGTGCAGCGCCGCAAGCTGCTGTAGCCGCTACGGCTCCGCGAAGTGCTCCACCAGCCGGCGGGCGTAGTCGTCCTCCCACCGGCCGCCGGGCTGCGTCGCGGTGAAGTCCTTGTCGCACAGCACGAGCAGCCACACCAGCTCGCTGCGGACCGGCTTGGTCCCGAGGAGGTCGGGCAGCTCGGACAGGCCGATCAGCCAGTCCGCGTACCAGCTCGCCCAGTCCGGGTCGTCGCCGTCGACGATGCGGTACACGACGTGGTGGGTCTCCCCGGCCTCGTGCAGCAGCTCGGCGATCCTGTCCTCGCGCTCTCCCATTCCCGTGTCCTCCCGTGCTCGTTGGCTGCACCTCGGTCGGCGGCGGCGGCGATCCGTTACAGGCGGGCCCTCGGGGACGAGCCGATAGACTGCGCGAGCATGGCGCAGCCATCGCCCGGATCACACCACGAGCACGACCACGGGCCCGCCTCCGGCCTCCTGCCGGTGGAGGAGGCTCGCGAGCGGATCCTGTCCGCCATCCAACCCCTGGCGCCGATCGAGCTGCCGTTGCAGGAGGCGCAGGGGTGCGTCATGGCGGCGGACGCAGTGGCCCAGGCGCACCTGCCGGAGTTCTCGTCGTCGGCCATGGACGGCTACGCGGTCCGGTCCCACGACGTCGCGGACGCGTCCGCCCAGGAGCCGGTCACGCTGCGGGTCGTTGGCCTGGCCCGGATCGGGCGGCGCCCGGAGGCCACGGTGGGAGGCGGCGAGGCCGTCCGCATCGACACCGGCGCGCCCGTCCCGGCCGGCGCGGACTGCGTGGTGCCGATCGAGTACACGGAGGCGGCCGGCGATCGGGTGCGGGTCCGCCAGCCGTTCGCCGAGGGACGGAACGTCCGCCCGGCGGGCGAGGACGTCAAGGCCGGCGAGGTCCTGGTGCCGTCAGGGCGGCGGCTGTCCGGCGCGGAGCTCGGGCTCCTCGCGCTGTCGGGGCACGCGAGCGTCCTGTCCCATCCCCGGCCGCGCGTGATCGTCCTGTCCACGGGCGACGAGCTGGTCGAGCCCTGGCAGAACCCGGCCTTCGGCCAGGTCCGCGACGCGAACTCGTACACGATCTTCGGCGGGCTCCGGGAGGCAGGCGCGGTGCCGTACATGGCCGGCATCGTCCGCGACGATCCGGAGGCCCTGAAGGAGACGATCCTGTCGCACCTGGTCCAGGCCGACGCCTACATCTCCTCGGGCGGCGTGTCGGTGGGGGAGCGCGACGTCGTCAAACGGGCGTTCTTCCGGCGGGGCGAGGTCGGCTTCTTCCGGGTGGCCATGCAGCCGGGAATGCCCCAGGCGTTCGGGATGATCGAGGGGAAGCCCTACTTCGGCCTGCCCGGGAACCCTGTATCCGTGTTCGTGTCCTTCGAGGTGTTCGTTCGCCCGGCGCTGATGAAGCTCGTCGGCCGCAAGGACCTGTTCCGACCCGAGGTCACCGCGAGGCTCACCACCGACATCTCCGGGCCGAAGGATCGCATGCAGTTCGCCCGGGTCCTGGTCCGCCGAGGCTCCGATGGGTGGACCGCCGAGTCGACCGGCGCGCCCTCCTCGAACCTCATCTCGACGGTGGCGCGCGCCAACGGGCTGGCCATGGTCCCCGCGGGCCGGGAGACGGCCCCGGCCGGCTCGGAGGTCCGGGTCATGCTGTTCCGGGCCCTGGAGCCATGAGCGCCGAGGTTCCCTCACCGGCGCCGCCGGGCGACGCGGCCGGCGCGGAGCCCGGTGCGCCGCCGGGGGCGCCGCCGGACGTCGCCCGGATGGTCGAGGTCGGCGGCAAGCAGGTCACCGAGCGCGAGGCCGTTGCCGTCGCGTACCTCCGATCGACGCCCGAGGGTGTCGCCCACCTGATGGAGGGGACCCGCAAGGGCCATCCGCTGGAGGCGGCGCGGATCGCCGGCGTCATGGGCGTGAAGCGGACGCCGGATCTCCTGCCCTTCTGCCACCCGGTGGCGGTGACCGGGGCGGAGGTTCTGGTCGAGCCCGACCCCCAGGGCGGGGTGGTCCGGGTCCAGGCCACGGTCCGAGCGCTCGACCGGACCGGGGTGGAGATGGAGGCGCTCACCGCCGCCGCGGTCGCCGCCCTGTCCCTGTACGACACCGTGAAGGAGTTCGACCGCTCCGCGGACATCACCGGCGTCCGCCTGCTGGCCAAGACTGGCGGCAAGAGCGGCGACTACCGGGCCCCCGACCCGTCTTGACCCCGCCGCATCGTCGAGCCTCACCGTCGGCCAGGGCCCGTTCCCGGAAATTTCACCGATAGGATTTATCCCCACCACATCTTGTGGTACCGTTCTGTCCCAGCCCACATCTTGTGGCCGAAACCGGGAAAGCGGTCGACAGGGGGCAGGGATGGATTGGCTTGTCGTCGCCGTGTTGGTCATCATCTGGGCCGCGTACCTCCTCCCCCCTCGCCTGCGACCTGGTGGTGCGCACGCGAGCATCGAGGAGTTCGAGCGACACATGGGTGTCCTGGAGCAGACAGAGAAGTCGGGTGGCCGGTGGATCGTGGCGCCCCGCAAGGGCGAGGCCTTCGTCGGTCGTCGCGAGCGGGCCCGCGCCCGCGCCCGCGCCCGCCGGCGTCGCGTGTTCGTCGTCCTGCTCGAGGCGCTTGCCCTGACGTTCCTCATCGGCCTGTTCCCGCCGCTGCGCGGCATGTGGTTCCTGAGCGCCATCGTCGCGTCGCTGCTCGCCGTCTACGTGTGGCTGCTCGTCGAGCTGCGCCGCCAGGAGGAGGCCCGCCCGCTCGGGGCGCCGGCGGGGGCGCGGCGGCTGGACGTGCCGCTCGGCCCGGCGGCTCCCCGCCACGACCGCGAGCTGCCCTGGCTCTCCGACACCGACCCGGTCCACGTTCGAGTGCACATCGCGTCCGACCTCGAACCCGCCGTCGCGCGCGCCTAGCGCCGCGCCGGCTCGCCCGTCCCCGACCCGTTCCGGGCTACGATCGCGTGCCGTGGACCTCGATCCGCTGGCCCGGCGATTCCGGGAGGAGTTCGACGTCAAGATGGCAGCCCGGGAACGGGCGCTCGGCGCGTCACGCCGGGCCATCCGGAGCAGCGCGAACGCCATCCGGGCGCTCCACCGGCAGGACCGGGAGCGTGCCGCAGAGCTGATGGAGGAGGCCCGAGCGGCGATCGCGGACGGGCTGGAGGCGGTCACCGACCACCCCGACGTCGCGCACGCCGGGTTCCTGCAGGACGCGCAGAAGGAATACGTCGAGGCCCGGTTCACGGAGGCGATCATCGACGACGCCGCCGGCCCGCCCACGCCCGAGGAGCTCGGCGTGGGCCTCGCCGCCTATCTGAACGGGATGTCCGAGGCGGTGGGGGAGGCGCGCCGTGAGGTGCTCGACCTCCTGCGCGCCGGCGACGTGGCGAACAGCGAGCGGATGCTGGTGGCGATGGAGGACATCTACGGCCTGCTCGCCACCATGGACTACCCCGACGCCATCACGGGCAATCTGCGGCGGTCCACCGACGTGGCCCGGTCGATCATGGAGAAGACCCGGGGCGATCTGTCGCTGTCGCTCGTCCAGCGCGACCTGCGGGAAGCGCTCGACCGCCACGCCCGCGCGGTCCTCGACGACACCTCGGCGGTCCCCGCCGCCGGCGACGGCTCAGACGACGCGTAGCCGGCTGAGGAACGCGTCGGCGGTCTCGCGGTCGCCGTCGACGGTCAGGGTTCCGCCGTCCTCCAGCTCCCGGAACGTGCCGCGACCCGCGGTGGTCATGACGAACACGGGGGCGGGGGCCCTGATCGTCGCCGAGGGCCCGGGCGCCACCAGCGATCCCGCATCCCCGGCCTGCCGGAGGCCCGCCTCGCCGGACTCGAGGTCGGCCGTCCACGGCGGGAGGGGAACGTCCGAAAGGTCGACGGTGATCGAACCGGCGCGGCCGGCGAGCTGGGGGATCACCGACGTCCCTGCCGCGGCCAGCACGAAGCCGGCGACCACGGCGAGGTCCGCGGTCTCGTCTGCCATGCCGAGCGCCCGGCGGACGTCCTGTCGGTGGACCCACTCGTCGAACGGGCGGCTCCAGGCGAACATGCCGGCGGGGCCCTTTCCCCACATCGTCGGCACCCGGACCCGGAGCGCGGCGGCCGGGGCGGCCCGCACCACGCTCACCACGCGGCGTCCCCACCGGTCCAGGGCGATCAGGAGCTCCGGGATCGGGCGGTCGGCGTAGGAGCCGACGACCCGGTCGTTCCAGCGTTCCAGCTTCTCGGAGGACGAGGCGAGGATCTTCGGGAAGATCGCGCCCGTCACCGACGCCCGGTCGATCGTGATGAGGTGGGCAGCCACCTCGCGGACCCGCCACCGCGGGAGCGCCTCGATCTCCCACTGCGCCGGCTCCAAGCCGCGGAGCAGCGCCAGCGTCCGGATCCGCTCCGCCCGGGTGGCCTGGACGATCTCCTGTTTCGTGACGGCGAGCTCCATCGGGCCTCCCGGGAGGAGGATACGGCGGCGTGGGCCAACGGAAATCACCCTTCCCGTTTCGCCGTCCCCCGTGTACCCTCTCCGACGGCACATCCCGGACAAAAAGGAGGAGGGGGACGTGGCCTTTCGCAAGGAGAAGATCAAGGCGCAGTACGAGGCGGTGGTCCAGCCCGCGCTGGAGCCCGGCGAGCAGGTCCTGGCGGGGACGTACTGCCAGACCGGCCCGAGCCCGTGGCTGCAGGGCGGAGTCGGCCTGCTCATCATGCTGCTCATGGGGGCGAAGTGGTACTACCTCGTCGTCACCGACCGGCGCCTGCTGTGGTTCCGCGCTTCGATGTGGAGCGCGCGGCCGAAGGGCGGCGTGGAGGCCGACCCGCGCTCGGGGATCCAGATCCACGACGTGGACGTGGACAACGTGATCTGGAGCAAGTTCCGGGTCCAGCGCCCGACGGGCAAGGACGTGCGCGTGAACGTGCACCGCATCTGGCGCGACGAGGTCCAGCACCTGATCGCCGCGCTGACGGGCCAGGGCACGCCCCAGCCCGTGCAGCCACCAGCGCCGGCCGTCCAGCCGCCGGCCCAGGGAGGCCAGTTCAGCGGCTAGGCCCGACCGACACGAGGTACGAGGGGTCCCCGGCCGGAGGCCGGGGACCCCTCTGCTACGCTAAGCCGATTCCGGGGGTGTAGCTCAGACCGGTAGAGCGCTGCCTTCGCACGGCAGAGGTCAGGGGTTCAAATCCCCTCACCTCCACCAAAGGGGTCTTCCTTCAACCGACCCCTGAAAAGGAGATTCCGGACCTCCCCCTGATGCCTGGAGGGCGCCCCGACCGACGCCAAGACCAGTTCCCTGCTCCTCGCGCTCAAACACTGGCGTGACGTCGTCTCCGAAAGCACAGCTGATTTCTGCCGCAGCTCAGGTTTGAGGAAATGATCAAGGATGCTCCGGACGTACGTACAACCCATCGCAGTTTTGATGCATCCAGAACCACGCAGGAGCCGTCATGCGGGCTCGGAGAGCAGATGGCTCAACCACAGAGACGTCGCGATCGAAGGGTCGAAGTCGTCCTATGCTTCGCGGTGGCTGCAGTGGCCGCCTCGTGTACGCGAACGAAGGCGCCGTCAGGGCCCAGCACGGGGTCCATCGCCCCGCCGGCAAACCCGCGCACGGTCCCGAGGTCGTTGACCTTCACATGCAACGAAGAAGGGGTGCACGAAAGCGGGCGGTACGTCCAGCCGGAGGCGGACGGAGTCCATGTTCGGCTTGTGGACGAGCGACAGCGCGTCTCCCGGATCGTGGAGGGCACCGGCCCGGGCCTCTACTCACGATCCTGCACTCAGCCAAACTGGTGCGACATGCCGGCCGACGCCTCGGCTCCCGTCGCGCCGACCCAATGCGTTTGGTATCTGGTGGTCGATCCCGAGCGTTTCTATCGCGCCCCAGCGCAAACGAAATGCATGTCGGCGACTGATCTCCCAGGGCACGGAACCTTTGCCCTCGGTGGGGGCGAGACGCTGGACAGCGCCCTCAGGGGACAGCTCTTGGGCTTGCAGCCTGCCGACCAAATCCGGCCGGAGGGTTACCCGAAAGCGGTCCCAAGGGGTATCGACGTCGTCCGTGACGGCGCGCTCATCGCCACGGCTTGGTACCAGCCCATCGCCATCGGCGAGTGGAGAGAGAAGTACCTCACGGCGTGCGACGGTTTGGGCCTCGGCTGGACCCGGAGGTAACGGCGACCACCCCTGGCGATTCGTGACTTCTCGTCCCATACTGGGGGGGGCTCGGGGAGGGGCGACAAATGTGGGGAAGGCGGGCGCGGAGGCCGGGATTCGTGCCGCCTTCGCTCTCGGGCCGCGCGCGCACCGTTCGCGGGCCGGGGAGGGTTCGGTTCGCACGGCTCGTGTGGTTGAGTGCCGTCACGCCGGTCCTCGTGGCGACCATCGGCGTGTCCCTGGCGCACACGGTCGAGCGGCCACGTACCCGTCCGGTCGTGCGGATCAGGCAGGACACCAGCGGGCGGGCGGACATCGTCCTCATCCTCACCGACGACCAGCGCTTCGATTCGCTGTGGTCCATGCCCAACGTCCAGTCGCTGCTGGTCGACCACGGCGTGACGTTCTCGAACGCGTTCGTCGTGAACTCGCTGTGCTGTCCGAGCCGGTCGAGCATCCTGACCGGGAACTACTCCCACACGACCGGCGTCTACGCGAACTCGGGCGCGCACGGGGGGTTCGGGGCGTTCCACGACCGGTCGACCATCGCGACGTGGCTCCACGACGGCGGCTACGACACCGGCCTCGTCGGGAAGTACCTCAATGCATACCCGGGCGGGTACGTCCCCCCGGGGTGGGATCGCTGGAACGCGTTCGTGATGGAGCCTCCCCGCGGCGGCTACTACTACGACTACACCCTCACCTCCGGGACCCGGACGCGCGACTACGGCGACAATCCGGAGGACTACTCGACCGGCGTGCTGGCCAACCGGGCGGTCCGGTTCATCGACTCGGCGAAGGGCCCGATGTTCCTGTACTTCGCGCCGTGGGCACCGCACGGCCCGCCGGTTGCGCCGCCGGGAGCGCAGGGCGAGTTCGGCAAGGTCGCGCCGTTCCGTCCTCCGAACTTCAACGAGGCGGACGTCTCGGACAAGCCCAGGTACATCCGGGATCTCCGCCCGCTCGACGAACAGCGGATCGCCGATCTCGACGCCTTCGGCCGGGGTCAGTACCAGGCGCTGCGCGGCGTGGATCGGGCCGTCGGGCGCATCGTCGCGGCGCTCCGGGCCACCGGACGGCTGGACCACACGATGATCGCCTTCATGTCCGACAACGGACTGGCCTGGGGCGAGCACCGCTGGCAGAACAAGCAGGCGCCGTACGAGGAGAGCATCCGCGTTCCCCTCGTCATCAGCTACCCGCCGCTGACGAGCACGCCGACGACGGTTCCCCAGATGGCCCTGAACATCGACCTGGCCCCCACCTTCGCCCGCCTGGCGGGGGTGACTCCGGACAGCCCCGACGGCCGGAGCCTGCTGCCCCTTCTGCGGGGCCGACCGCAGGGCTGGCGGAGCTCGTTCCTCGTCGAGCATGCCGAGGTGCCGAGCCGGCTGACGGTCCCGAGCTACTGCGCGGTCCGGACGACCCATTCCGTGTACGTCGTGTACACGACCGGGGAACGGGAGTACTACGACCTCGACACCGATCCCTACGAGCTGAACAACCTGGCCGGTGACCCGTCGAGCGCCGAGGCGATCGCCGCACTCGCTCCCCGGCTTCATCAGTTGTGCGATCCGGCCCCGCTCGGGATGACCCGTCCCTGATCCGCGCGCGGGAACCTCCGCTCCCAGGACCGGGTGGCTGGTTCCCCGTAACGCCTCGACCGCGGTCCGGGACGAAACGCTGAACGCGGAACGAACGGCACCGGGAGGGTGCGCTTGAGCTCGACTCCGATCGCGGACTACGCGCTGATCTCCGACTGCCATTCCGCAGCGCTCGTGAGCAAATCCGGGTCCATCGACTGGCTGTGCCGGCCCCGGTTCGACAGCCCGGCCGTCTTCGCGCGGATCCTCGACGACTCGGCAGGGCACTTCTCGATCACGCCGAAAGGCCGGTTCACCGCCACGCGCACCTACCTCGACCGGACCATGGTGCTCGAGACCACGTTCCGGACCGACGGCGGAGTGGCGGTGCTCACCGATGCCATGGCGCTGGACCCCACGGAGCACGGCCACGATCTCGGGGCCGAGGCTCCGCGGACCCTGCTCCGCCGGATCGAGTGCACCGAGGGCTCGGTGGACGTCGAGGTCGAGTTCGCCCCTCGCCCCGAATACGGGCTGGTGACGCCGCTCCTCACCGCCACCGACGGCGGCGTCGAGTCCCGCGGCGGCGCGCTCCGGTCGCTGCTCTCCACCGATCGGCCCGCCGTGATCGACGGCTCCACGGCCCGGACGTCGTTCACCCTGCGCGAGGGCGAGGCGGTTGGGTTCGCCCTGCAGAACCGGACGTCGTTCGACAGCGAGGCCCCCGCCGCATGGACGCCGGACGAGATTGCCGGCGCCCTCGAGGGAACCGTGGAGGCGTGGCGGACATGGTCGGGCGTTCACCAGGCGTACGAGGGCCCGTGGGCGGACCTCGTGTACCACTCCGGGCGCGTGTTGCAGGCGCTCATGTACCAGCCGACCGGTGCCATCGTCGCGGCGCCGACCACCTCGCTCCCCGAGGGCGTGGGCGGCGAGCGGAACTGGGACTACCGCTACGCGTGGATCCGGGACGCGTCGTTCACCCTCGACGCGCTGTGGGTCGCGGCGTGCCCCGACGAGGCCCTCAAGTTCTTCTCGTGGATGACGGGCGCCGTCGCCTCGCAGATCGGCCCCGGCCACGACCTGCAGATCATGTTCGGGATCGGCGGCGAACACGACCTCACCGAGCGGATCCTCCCCCACCTGTCCGGGTGGCGGGACAGCCGCCCGGTGCGCGTCGGCAACGGCGCCTGGGACCAGCGCCAGCTGGACGTGTACGGCGAGCTCCTGGACGCAGCGTTCCGGCTGCGGGACCAGCTGTCCGGGATCGACGACGCCACGAAGGCGTTCCTGGTCCAGGTGGCGGACGCCGCCGGGGCCCGGTGGCAGGAACAGGACCAGGGCATCTGGGAGATCCGCGGCGAGCCCCGGCACTTCCTGTACTCGAAGCTGATGTGCTGGTTGGCGCTCGACCGGGCGATCGACATGGCCGAGCTGATCGGCGGCGAGGACCGCGTCGAGGGATGGTCGGCAACGCGCAAGGAGATCCGAAACGCAATCCTGGACCGGGGGTGGTCAGAGGAGGCAGGCGCCTTCGCCCAGTACCTCGGCGGCTCGGAGCTGGACGCCTCCAACCTGATGATGGCGTGCATCGGGTTCCTGCCGGCCGACGACCCCCGCATGCTGGCCACGATCGAGGCTATCGAGCGGGACCTGACCGACGAGCGGGGGCTGGTGTTCCGGTACCGGGCGGAGGAGGGCGTGGACGGCCTTGAGGGTACCGAGGGCACGTTCCTCCTCTGCACGTTCTGGCTGGCGGAGGCGCTGGCCCGGGCCGGGAAGGTCGACCGGGCCCGGGCGGTGTTCGAGCGGACCGTCGCGTTCGCCAACGACGTCGGGCTGCTGGCCGAGGAGGTCGACGAGGAGACCGGCGAGCTGCTGGGGAACTTCCCCCAGGCGTTCAGCCACATCGGGTTGATCAACACCGCGTGGGCCATCTCGCAGGCGGAGTCGTCGGGCGCGGTGGGGAAGGCCGGTTCGATCGAACGGCCCGTGGAGGCCGCGGGCCGGGACTGACGCAGCCGGCGGCTGCTGGCGCCGGCGTCGATGTCCGCATAGCATCGGCCCCCGGGAACGACCGGCCGGGTCGGGGGAGGATGACGCCATGAGCAACTACGAGGACATGATGCGCCAGGCCCAGGAGATGGCCCAGCGCATGGGCATGGGGGCGCAACCCGGCTCGCCCATGGACATGAACGAGACGGCGGCGTACCAGGCCCGGGTCATGAGGCTGAACCAGTCGGGAGTCGAGACGCCGGCCACGATCACGTCGGTGCAGCCGACCGGCAAGACGGACTTCGGCGGGGGCAAGGAGATCCAGTTCGGCGTCGACGTGGCCCCGCCGAACGGCCAGCAGTACACGGCCACGTTCAGCCAGTTCATGGTGGACAGCACCATGGGGGGCGTCGCACCCGGAAAGCGCATCACGGTCCGCGTCGACCCCGACGACCCGTCCTCGATGATGTTCTGGGGCTTCGCGGGCTGAGCCCGCACGAGGCCATGGGAACCGCCATCTGCCCTGTCTGCCAGCAACCGCTGCCGGCCTTCGACACCCGGCGCTGCAGCAAGTGCGGCAAGCAGGTCCATCCCGGTTGCGGCACTGGCCAGTTCCCGGCGTTCGTGTGCGACAACTGCGCGAAGGCGCCGCCCTGCCCGATCTGCCTCCAGCCGCTGGCCGCCTCCGAATCCAAGCAGTGCCGCAAGTGCGGCCGGAGCGTCCACGCCGGGTGCGGGAAGCGCGGCCTGCGCGGCTTCGCGTGCAACGAGGACCGCTGAGGCCGGCCGGCCCGCCGGTGGCGACGATGGGTTCCCTGGTCAGTCCAGCGGCCGGATCGCCGACGCCTCCGCCGCCATCGGCGTGGCGAAGGCCCTGTCGTACAGGCCGGCCGCCGCCGCCTGGGCGGCTTCCAGGTCGTGCGCCAGCGCGTGTTCCTGCACTGCTCGGCGTTCGGGGCCGAGATCCGGCGCCTGTGGCGGACCGGAGTGGACCACCACGTCGAACTCGAACTGCCGCCTGACGGACGGCATGTACGTGCAGACGGCCGAGGGGCACCACACGTCGAGGACTCCCGTGGCGTCGTCGACGGCGACGCGCCATCCAGCACCGGAACCGGCGAGAGTGATGACGGTGCCCCGAATGGTTCCGGTGGCCTCCCGGCCCGATCTCGCAACCAGAAGCAGCTCGGCGACGGTCGTGTCGGCTCCCCGGAGAACGCGCGCCTCGGCCGTGAGCCCATTCGACAGCAGCCAGTGTTCCGGCCACCGCCGAACGTCCTCGTCGATCTCACGGATGTCGCCGAACCCCGAGAGCGGCTGCGAGTCGGCCAACCGGACGGACTGCGCCTGCTCCCACTTGTGCTCGGGATCGAACTCGATCCACGAATTGGTGTCCTGCCCGCGGCGAGCGAACTCGCCCCGTTCGATCATCGTCGCGAGCAGGTCGACGTACGCCGAGAGCCTTGGGAACCGGATGGAGAACGGGGACCCGCCGTACGCCCACTCGATGCACGCGCCGCCACTGCCCTCGCCGTCCTCCAACTCCACGAACAGGAATCCGTGGCTCTCATAGCACACGGGGAACAGGAGCCGCGGGGTCATGCCGGGCGACTCGTCCCTGTGCGACTTCCACTCGTTCAGCGCGAACTCGGGAGTCGTCGGCCCGGGGAAGGGGGCCACCGTGATCGACGCCGGGTCCACGAGCCGCCAGAAACGCTCGAGCTCCTCGGGCATCCGGAGCGGCGAGATCACGTCGCGGACCTCGGACAGGATCGCCTCGAGCCCGACGGCGCGGCGAATGGGCGGCAGCCCCGCCTCGTGGTACGCAGCGATCAGCCGTTCGACGGCGGCGTCGATCAACGGCGGTTCACGTCCCGCGCGTGACACTCCGCTTCCGCCCCCTCCCGATGAGGCCGGCCATGGCGGCTGCGACTCTACCGGTGGGGGGCGTGCCTTCCGGTGGGCGGCTACTCCGTCGACTTCGCGACGCCTACCGGGCAGGAGAGGCCCGTCCCGCCGAGGCCGCAGTAGCCGTTCGGGTTCTTCCCGAGGTACTGCTGGTGGTAGTCCTCCGCGTAGAAGAACTCGGGGGCCTCTCGGATCTCGGTGGTGATCTCGCCCTTGCCGGCCTTCCGCAGGACGTCCTGGTAGGCGTCGCGGGTGGCCCGGGCGCTCTTGTCCTGCAGCTCGCCGTAGGTGTAGATCGCGCTGCGGTATTGCGAGCCGACGTCGTTGCCTTGGCGCATCCCCTGGGTGGGATCGTGTTCCTCCCAGAACGCCTTCAGGAGCTCCTCGTAGGACACGACCGCCGGGTCGAAGACCACCAGGACGACCTCCGCGTGGCCGGTCAGCCCGGAGCACACCTCCTCGTACGTGGGATTCGGCGTGAACCCGCCCGCGTAGCCGACCGCCGTCGTGTACACGCCCGGCAGGCGCCAGAACACCCGCTCCGCGCCCCAGAAGCACCCCATGCCGAACAGGGCCCGCTCCATTCCCTCCGGGAACGGCGGCCGCAGCTGGTGGCCGTTCACGAAGTGCTCCGCGGGCACCGCCATCTCGGACGTGCGGCCGGGGAGGGCCTCCTCGGGCGCGATCATGTGCTGCTTGTTCGAACCGAACAGGAATCTCATTCTCGACCTCCTCATCGCAGAGAACAGTCTCCCGGGGCCGTTTGTTCGCTACGCCCTCGCCGGAACTCGATCACGCGGCGTTGTTGCGGATGAACTCCAGCATCCGGCGCCAGGCGTCCTCGGAGGCCTCGCGGTGCTGGTCGGCCGTACGGTCGAAGAACGAGTGGGGGGCGCCCTCGTACACCTCGATCTCGTTCGCGACGCCGGCGCCGTCCAGGGCCCGACGGAACTCCTCGATGTCATCCCGCGAGGTCACCCGATCGGCACCGCCAAACAGCCCGAGCACGGGGCACCGGTAGCCCGGGGCCAGCTGGGTCGGGGCGTTCGTGTCGTCCGGGTCGCGGGGGGCGATGATGCCGTAGAACCCGATCACGCCGGCCAGGCCGTGGTCGCGCGCGGCCTGGTTGAACGAGTTCCGGCCGCCGAAGCAGAACCCGACCGTGAACACGGCCTCGGCGCCGCCGCCCTCAGGCGAGCGGAGGTGCGCCACGGCCGCCGCGGCGTCGGCCGCGATCCCGTCCGGGGTCGTCGCTTTCCTGTGGGGCTCCCAGTCGAAGTCGTCGCCCCGGTTGCCGATCCCCGCGGTCCGGCCGAAGTAGTCGAGCGCGGCGCCGTGGATGCCCGCCTGGGCGAACCGCTCGGCGAGCTCCGTGTAGAACGGGTGCAACCCGCGGACGTCCGGGAGGATCACGATCCCCGGCCCCCCCGGCTTATCGGTGGTCGCCGAGTACGCCCCGAACCGGTTCCCGTCCGCGGCTTCCAGCTCGAGCGGCCGGGCCTCCACGATGCCCGCTCCACCCGAGATCGGCGGCAGCGGCGGCCTGGCGGTGGGGTCGTAGCACATGGACTCGGCACCTCCTTCGAGCGCGGACGCGTCGCAAGGAATGATTCCACAGGCGGCCGCCCGCGAACGACGGCCCCGCGGTTCGTGCAGCCTCTACGCCGGCACGACCGCGGGGCCGCCGAATAGTTGTACCGCTTCCGCACAGAAATGGGCAGGCCCTTGGCCGCTCGGGCGGCCGTGCGATGATCCGGCCGTGGCTCGCGTGTTGATCTGGGAGGTCCGGAACCCCGACGGCGGCGGGACCGGGCTGGAGTTCGCCCGGGCCCGCATGGAGGAACACCAGCACGTGCTCGGCCACGCGCTACCGGAGCGCGTGGACGTCGACGTGACCGACGAGGACGGGACGCTGGTGGCCAGGGCCCGGGACCTCTCGCACGACGCCGTGACCCCGATGTCGCGACTCGACGTCCGTGACGGCCGCCTGGAACGGGTCAACGTCTGGCCCGACGAGAGCGACCTGGACAAGCCGGTGATCCTGCCCGGCGGCGAGGTCGGCATCCTCCGCGAATGGTGGAACGCCGACGACGGCTCCGAGTGGCGGTGGACCATCGAGCTCTCGAACCATCGCTGACGAGACCCGCCGCGAAGTACATTCCGCGCCGCGCGGACGGGGGATTGGCTCGTCGCCGCGGCCATGGCGGTCGCGACGGGGGGCTGGGTCGCGGTCGCGCGGCGGGCACGCCGGGCCGAGTACGTCCTGAAGCCGCTCACCCTGGTGGTGCTGATCGGGGCGGCGGTCGCGCTCCGCCACGGCAACCCCGATGCCACCTGCGCGTTCACGGTGGCAGCGCTCGTGGCGTCCCTGGCCGGCGACGTGTTCCTGATGGTGCCGCGCGAACCGTTCGTGGCCGGGCTGGGGACGTTCCTGCTAGCGCACCTGGCCTAACCACCTGGCCCAGGCGGCGCTCGTGCTGGCCCTCCTGGGATAGGCACGCCGATCGGCGGGAACGCCAACCCAGTAGAACCCGGACAGCGCCGCCCCCGGCGAAGGTTTGACGCGCGGCTGAGGGGTCCGCATGATGCGCGCGATCGTCCGAGGAGTCGCCGGGGCCCCGGGCCCGGCTCGGGATGAGAGGGAGGACCGTGGCTCAGCATTCGCCGCCCGTGGGTCCGAAGGAGCCCGCGCGGGGGCAGAGGCCCGGAACGCTCACGGCCGTCGGCGTCCTCCTGATCATCCGCGGCGGCTTGTCAATAGTGATCGGGCTGTGGGCGCTGCGCCGTTCGAGCATCACCGGGATCTTCACTGTGGCCGGCATCCTGCTGATGCCGATCGGTGCCCTCGATATCTATGCGGGCCTTCAGGTCCTGAACTTGAAGGAGATCGGGCGTCAGCTTGGGATGATCCTGGCCGGCGCCGGTTTGGTGCTGGGTCTAATTCTGCTCGCGAAGTTCGGGGCGGGGGTCGTCGGCGTGCTCGTGGACGGATTCGTCATCTACGCCCTGTACGCGAACAGGCAGTACTTCACGGCGTAGCGGGGTCCCAGGCGAGCACCTCGGCGACGTCGGGGCGACCCGTGAACGCGTCCCGGAACTCGCCCGCCGGCAGCGATTCCATGACGCTCGTCAGCGTGTCGAGGGCCAGCCGGCGCTCCGCGGCGCCCGACCCGGGGTCGTCCCGGCCCTCGAGGGCCTTCGCCCGTACCCGGTGTGACCGCCACAGCAGCGTCTTCGCGTCCGCCGCCGTGGCGTACGCGATCGGGCCCTCCAGCTCCCTCAGCGCCCGCGCGTCGTCCCCTCGGAGCACCGCCGCCAGCGCCAGGGTGTAGTGGCCCCACGAGGAGTACAGCTGTGATTCCCCGTCGGCGACCTTCACCAGGCGGGAGGCCATCGCCTCGAGGCCGTCCGCGTCCTGGACCCGCTCCCACGCCAGGATGGCGATGAAGCCGTGTTCCATCCGGTGGAGGAACACGTCGTCCTCCGCTTGCGCGAAGCGCTCCTGCGCCTCGTCACGGTGGCCCTCTATGAGGAGCCTGGCTCCCTCGGCGGCCAGCATCATCGGCCGGAAGAACGTCCCGGGAACCTCCTTCGACAGCTCCAGCGAGTGGAGCACGTCGGCCCGGTGCCGGTCCAGGGCTCCGATCTCGAACAGGGTCTCCGAGCGGAACAGCACGTTGCCGAACATCACGCGGGGAGACTGCAGCGTCCTGGACACGGCCAGTGCTTCGTCGAGACCGGCCAGCGCCTCGCCCAGGCGTCCCTGGTGCAGGAGCGACTGCCCCACCGCGGCGTGCGCGAAGGCCTCGTCGCGCCGGTTCCCGACCTCCTGGTTCCCGGCTACGGACTCCCGGCCGGTCCGCTCCCCTTCCGCCAGGTCGCCCATCAGGGTCTGGGTGAATGACACCATGTACAGGTTGTGGTGGACCATCGGGCGCTGCCCGATCTGGCGCAGCAGCCGGTCGGCCCGCAGCCCCTCGTCCAGCGCCGCCGTGAACGGGCCCAGGAAGTACGTCGTCTCGCACAGCCCGTGCCGGGCCCAGGCCTCGCCCTCGAGGTCCCCGGCCTGCTCGGCGGCGGCGACGGCCTCGCGGTGGAGCTCCAGGGCCTCGCGGTAGTCGCCGTGGCCGAAGCGGATGGTCCCCGCCGTGTACAGCGACTTCGCGATCAGGTTGGCGGCGCCGACCTCGCGGGCGGCCGCCAGGGCCTGGTCCAGGACTCGCTGGCCCTCCTCGTAGCGGTCCTGCAGCCAGTGCAGATGGGCCAGCGCGGCCAGGGACCTCGCCACGAGCATTCGGTCGCCCGCCCGTTCCGCCCACTCTGCCGCCGTCCGGTAGTCGGGCTCGGCCTCCGGGAACCGCCCGAGCTGCTCGAAGGCCTCGCCCCGGCGCAGTCGCGCCTCGGCCTCGATCGCCGGGCGTGTCGCCTCGCCGCCCGAGGCCGCCGCCTCCAGTGCCCGGTCGTACCACCGGATGGCCTCCTCCGCGGCGAACACCCGCGCGCTGCGGTGCCCGGCGAGCATCGCGTACCGGGCGGTCTTCGGCGGGTCGCCGGCGGCCTCCGCGTGGTGGGCCAGGATCTCGGCGAACTCCTCCTCCCGTCCGGCGCTGACCCGCTCGATCCACCCCAGGGTCTCCATGTGGGCGGCCGCCCGGCGAGCCCGGGGGATGCCCTGGTAGGCGACGTCGCGGGTCAGGATGTGGTTGAAGATGAGCTCGCGGTCGTCCTCGATGGCCGAGGCCTGGTGCTCCCAGGCCAGGCCCTTGTCGAGGAGGCCGCGGACGGCCGCGGCGACGTCCGGAGTCCCCAGCGCCGCCAGCGCGCCCTGCCAGAAGATCCGCCCCACTACCGAGGCGTCCTGGATGGCCCGCTTCTCGTTCGGCGGCAGCAGGTCGATGCGCGACGCGATCACGCCCTGGACGGTGTCGGGCAGGGTCGTGGGCAGTGCCCGGTCCAGCCGCCAGTCGAATTCGTTGCGCACGAGGTACCCGTCCTCCACGAGCATCCGCAACAGCTCCTGGGCGAAGAAGGGGTTGCCCTCGGCCCGGTCGAGCACCGGTTGCAGCGCCTCCGGCGGGGCCGTGGCGTCGCCGAGCAGGTGGCGCAGGAGCCGCTCGCTCTCCTCCGGCCGCAGCGGCGATAGCTCGATGCGCACGGCACTGCGCACGGCCCCGCCCCACCCGGGCCGGCGCTCCCACAGGTCCGGCCGGGTCATGGCCAGGAACAGCACGGGCGCGGCCGTCCGCGCGGCCAGGCCCTCCACCAGGTCGAGGAGGCTGGGGTCGGCCCAGTGGACGTCCTCGACGAGCACCACCACCGGTCCCTCGGCCGCGATCGACTCGAAGTAGATCCGCCAGCACCGCCCGATGAGCTCCCGGGCGACCTCCGGCGGCGCCCCCGCGATGGGATCGGGCTCCACGGGAACCCCGATCGAGGACAGCAGGACGTGCACGGTGGCGACGGGATCGTCGGACAGGAGCCGGCCTTCCAGCCGGGCCACCGCCTTGTCGCGCATGGCCCCGGGCCGGTCGCTGTCCAGGATGCCGGCGTCCACCTTGAGGATCTCGGCCAGCGGCCAGTAGGTCAGGCCGTCGCCGTAGGGGAGGCACCGGCCCCGCAGGGTGCGGGCCGGCCGGGGCCGGTCCCGGGCGGTCCCCTGGAACTCCCACGCCAGGCGGCTCTTCCCGATGCCCGCCGGACCGACCACCGTGACCAGGCCGGCCCTGCCTTCCCGTTCGGTGCGCTCCAGGACGAGGCGGAGGAGGTCCATCTCGGCGTCGCGGCCGACCATGGGGGCGGCTCCGGCCGCGTCGGTGCGGTCGGTGCGGACCTCGTCCAGCTCGCCCTCCACCTCGAATGCGGGGATGGGCCGGTCGAACCCCTTGACCTCCACGTCGCCCAGCGACCGGTAGGCGATCGCGTGCCGGGTGTCGCGGTGGGTTCGCTCGCCGACCACGATCGCGCCCGGCCGGGCCAGCGACTCGAAGCGTGCCGCCAGGTTGACCGGCTCGCCGGTCACCAGCCCCTCGCGGTCGATGCCCGTCGCCGTCACGACCTCGCCGGTGTTGATCCCGACGCGCATGGTCAGCTCGACGCCTCTCGTGGCATGGAGCTCGGTGTTCAGCGCCGGCATCCGGCGGTGCATGGCGAGGGCGGTCCGGACCGCGCGCTCCGGGTCGTCCTCGTGGGCCACCGGCACGCCGAACACGGCGACCACGGCGTCCCCGATGAACTTCTCCACGGTGCCGCCGTGACGGTCGATCTCCTCGGCCATGGCCGTGAAGTACGCGGTGAGGATGGGCCGGAGGTCCTCGGCATCCATGCTGGTGGCGAGCTCCGTGGAACCCGTGAGGTCGGCGAACAGGACCGTCACGACCTTCCGTTCCTGGAGCTCTGGCCCGGCGCCGGGCTTCGCCGCCCCCCGGCCGGCCGAGGCTCCGACCGCCGCGTCTCCCGAGAGACCGGTGCCGCACGCGCCGCAGAACCTGTTGTCGGGGGGGTTCGTCGCGCCGCACGCGGGACAGGACCGCTCGAGCGCCGAACCGCACGTTCCGCAGAACCGGTTCCCCGATGGATTGGGGCTGCCGCAGGCCTGGCAGGACACGGCATCCGGATTCGGCGGCGCCCCGGGCGGTCGCTGGGTCTCGGTCGTGTCCTCCATCGGTCTCGACGCGGAGTCTACGGGGCCGTGCGGATCCCACAGCGGGACGGCATCGGCAGCCTCGTGTCGGGAACGAGCCTCGGGACTACCGGTCGAGCAGTCGTGCCAGGGACTCCTCGGAGATCCCCAGCCGCTCCCACAGCGGACGGTCGTCGGACAGGGACTCGAGCGTCTCGGGGTCCACCGAGAGCTGGACCGCGAGATCCTCCGGGGTGAACCCGCAGGCGATGAGCCACCGCACCACGCCGCGGAGCCTGCTCGCACGGGAGCCGGCGACGGCCGACAGCAGCACGAGGGACTGGAGCAGTTCCCTGGCCTCGGCCAGGGACTCGAAGGTGGTTTCCTCTGGTCTCATGGGGGGCGCCGTCCAACGCAAACGTTGTCCCCGCCAGCGTCGTACAGAGCTGGAAGCTCTGTCAAGGGATGGAGCTCGGTTTGTCTGCGGATGGCCCCGGGAAACACTCGTGCATGCCGCGCCGGCGACCCCGTGCCCGGTTGCGTCGGTCCACCTCACGGTTCGTGGTGTGGCTGGCGTGGGCCGTGGGCTGCATGGCCCTGTGGATGCTCCTCACCAGCACGGTGGACCGCCCGGAGCTGATCGTGGGGGCGGGCGTGTCGGTGATCGCCGCTTCGATCGTGGAGGCGGTCCGTGACCGCGAGGCGTTCGGGTTCCGGCCCCGGCTGCGGTGGGTGCGGCTCGCCGTGGGCATCCCCCGGCGCATCGTCTCGGACACCGTCTCGCTGACCGGCGTGCTGATCCGGCACGCCACCGGGCGCCGGCGGGTGCGGGGAGTCTTCGTCGCGGTGCCGTTCCCGCACGGCCCCGAGGGAGATCCGGAGGCCGCCGCGCGCCGAGCCCTGGCCACGGTCGGCATCTCGGTGAGCCCGAACACGTACGTCGTCGGGTTCGATGCCGGGCGTGACGAGGTGCTGGCCCACCAGCTGGCCCCGGACGTCGAGGGGCTCGAGCGGAGTCTCGGCCGATGAACGCCTGGCTGTGGGCGGCGGCGGCGACCCTCGCGGTCCTGGTCCCCTGCGCGATCCGGACGGTCCGGGGGGCGGCCTTCGACCGGCTGATGGGGCTGCAGCTGGGCGGCGTGGTCACCACGCTCGCCCTGGTCATGCTGGGCCAGGGATTCGACCGGTCGATCTACTACGACCTCGCCCTGGTCTTCGGGGTGCTGTCCTTCGTGGGCTCGCTCCTGCTGGTGCGGTTCCTGGAGCGATGGGTGTAGTGCGGTGATCGGCTGGAAGGAAGTCCTGATCGACGTGCTGCTGGCGCTGACGGTGCTGCTCCAGCTGGTGTCGGCGCTGGGGGTGCTGGCGATGCCCCACCTGTACGACCGGCTGCACTACCTCGCGCCCGCCACCAGCGTGGCGCCCGTGTTGCTGGCCGGCGCCGTGGTCACCACGGAGTCGCTCGACCACCAGGGGATCTTCGCGGTGCTGATCGCGGCGTTCTTCCTCGTGTTCCAGCCAGTGATCACGCATGCCATGGCCCGGGCCGCGCGCGTCCGAGAACACGGCGACTGGCGCCTGGGCCCGGACGAAAAGGTCCGGCGTCCATGAGCACCGACGTCGTCCAGGCGGTGGCCATGATCCTGGTCGGGGGGCTGGCCCTGGCCACGGTCCTCACCCGCGAGCCGCTGTACCAGGCCATGGTGTACTCGCTGTTCGGCGCGACGCTGGCGGTCCTGTTCCTGGTGGTGCAGGCGCCGGACGTCTCGCTGTCGGAGATCGTCGTCGGCGCGGTGGCCTGGCCGGCCATGGTCCTGTTCACGCTGGCGAAGGCCCGCCACCGCGACCGCCGGAGCGGCCGGGTCCGGGAGCGGCCCCGGTGAGTCGGCGGTTCCGGCTCGGGACGTTCGCCGTCGCCATCGCGGGGCTGGTCGCGCTGCTGCTGTGGGAGGTCGGGGGGCTTCCCGGGTTCGGCCACTACCACCAGCGGTACGGCCGGTACCTCGACGCGCACGGCGTGCACCAGCGCCACGCCACGAACGTCGTGAACACCGTGGTGTTCGACTACCGGGGGGTGGACACGCTCGGCGAGGAGTTCATCCTGTTCGCGGCCGTGATGGGGGTGACGCTGCTCCTGCGCTCCCAGCGTGAGGAGGCCGAGGGCTCACCCCGGGACCAGGCGGAGGGCCGGCGGGCCGTGGACACCTCCGACGCGGTGCGGGTGGCCGCGCTCGGCCTGATCGGCCCGTCCGTGGTGCTCGGGCTGTACATCGTGATCCACGGCCACCTCACCCCGGGCGGGGGGTTCCAGGGCGGCGCGGCGCTCGCGGCGGCCCCGCTGCTGCTGTACCTGTCCGGCCGGTACCTGATGCTGCGGACCGTGCAGCCGATGCACGCGCTCGACTTCGGCGAGGGGGTGGGGGCCGGCGCGTTCGTCGTGGTCGGACTGGCCGGGCTGATCGCGGGGTCCGCGTTCCTGGCCAACGTGATCGGCAAGGGGCAGGTGGGGTCGGTGTTCTCGGGGGGAACCCTCCCGGTCCTGAACCTGTCGGTCGGGCTCGAGGTCGTGGCCGGGCTGACGCTCGTCCTCTACGAGTTCGAGGAACAGACGCTGATGATCCGGGAGCGCTAGTTGGACACCACGCTGCCCTACGTGCTCGCTGTATGGCTGTTCGCGGTCGGGTTGTACGGCATCGTCACCAGCAACAACTTCGTGCACATGATCATGTGCCTGTCCGTCGTGCAGTCGGCGACGTACGTGCTGATCCTGCAGGTGGGGTACGTGCGTGGAGGGACGGCGCCGATCTTCAAGGACGTGCCGGTTGGGACCCGGGCCGTGGATCCGGTGGTGCAGTCGCTGGTCCTGACCGACATCGTGGTCGGGGTGGTGGTGGGGGCCTTGCTGCTGTCGCTCGCGCTGCAGGCGCACAAGCGCACCGGGACGCTCGACCCCGACGACCTCCGCACGCTGGTGGGCTAGTGCGACGGACCTCGGGAACGGAGCACTAGATCGACGCCCTCGCGCCCCTCATCGTCGCCCTCCCGCTGCTCGCCGCCGCGTTCGTCGCCGCGTTCTCGTGGCTGCTGCCTCGGCGGGTGGTGGAGGTGCTGGCGTTCGGGACGGCCGTCGCGGTCGCCGTGCTCTCCGCCGTGCTGCTGTCCCACGCATCGGATGGGCGGGTCGTGTACTGGTTCGGTGGATGGCACCCCCGGGCCGGCGTGGCGATCGGGATCTCGTTCACCGTCGACGCCATCGGGGCGGGGGCCGCGCTGCTGGTCGCAGTCCTGGTCGCCGCCGTGCTGCTGTTCTGCCCGGCCTACTTCCACGAGTCGTTCGAGCACCGGTACTCGATCCTGCTGCTGGTGTTCCTCGCCGCAATGGTGGGCTTCGCGCTCACCGGCGACCTGTTCGACATGTTCGTGTTCTTCGAGTTGATGGCGGTGACGGCCTACGCGCTCACGGGGTCCAAGATCCGGGAACCGGGGCCCCTGCAGGGCGCGATCAACTTCGGCGTGATCAACAGCCTGGGGAGCTTCGCGATGCTGCTCGGCATCGCCCTGGTGTACGCGCGGACGGGCGCGCTGAACCTGGCCCAGATCGGCGACGCCCTGGCCGGCCACGCGCCCGACGGGTTGGTGGTGGTGGCGTTCGCGCTGCTGGTCACCGGGCTGTTCGTCAAGGCGGGGGTGGTGCCATTCCACTTCTGGCTGGCCGACGCCTACGCCGTGGTGCCGATCCCGGTCGGCGTGCTGTTCGCCGCGGTGTTCGGCGAGCTCGGCCTGTACGGCGTGGCGCGTGTGTACTGGGCCTCGTTCGACGGGGTGCTGGGCGCCCACCGGCCCGGGCTCCGGGCGGTGCTGCTGGGGTTCGGGGTGCTCACCGCGCTGGTCGGCGCGGCGATGTGCTTCCTGCAGCAGCACCTGAAGCGCCTGCTGGCCTTCTCGACGGTCAGCCACATCGGGCTGTTCCTGGTCGGGCTCTCGCTCTTCTCGCACGCCGCGCTGGCGGGGGTGGCCGTGTACGTGGCCGGGCACGCCATGGCCAAGGGTGCGCTGTTCCTGCTGACCGGCGTGATCGTGTATCGCCTGCGGAAGGTCGACGAGGACGCTCTTCTGGGGACGGGGCGGGGGCTCCGGGTGACCGGCGTGCTGTTCGCGGTGGGCGGGGTGGCCCTGGCCGAGACGCCGCCGTTCGCGACGTTCACCGGGAAGGCCCTCGTGGAGGACGCGGGGGCGAAGCTCGGGTACTGGTGGATGCCGCTGCTGTTCGCCGTGACCGCGGCGGTGGTCGGCGCGGCGGTCCTCCGGGTGGCCGGGCGCGTGTTCCTGGGATGGGGCGAGGACGAGCCCGACCGGTTCGGGGCCGACCTGGTCGGGGAGGAGGAGAGCACCGACGACGACGTCGAACACCCGCCGCACGACCGGACCCCGCCGCTGCTGCTCGTCCCCGTCGCGTTGCTGCTGGCCGGCTCCCTGGCCCTGGGGCTGGTCCCGGGGCTGTCGGGGAGTGCGGACCGGGCAGGTGCGGCGTTCCAGGACCGGAGGGCCTACGCGGACGCGGTGCTCCGGGGCCACGCTGCGCCCGCGACCGAGGTCGGGTCCGAGCCACCCAGCGCCTCGAGCGTGTGGTATGGGATCGGCTCGGCGGTGAGTGCGTTCGCCCTGGCCGCCGTGGCGCTGTTCCGGAGGCAGTGGGTTCCCGAGGGCGTCCGTCGCCGGGTTGCCGCGGTCGTCGGGCCGGGGGTGGTCAGGTTCCGGGCCCTGCAGAGCGGGCACGTGGGCGACTACACGGCGTGGTTCGTGGTCGGTGCGGCCGCGCTGGGGGGGCTGATCGCCGCGGTCACCCGGTGAGCGGGGCGGTCACCCCGCGATGTGCTCCGCGATGGCCACGGCCGCGCTGATGTGCGCGAGGTGGGTCAGCCCCTGGGGGAAGTTCCCGAGGGGGAGGCCGCGAGACGCGTCGAACTCCTCGGTGAACAGCCCGAGGTCGTTACCGGCCGCGGTTCCCCGGTCGAACGCCTCGCGAGCCTCGTCGAGCCGCCCCTGACGGGCATAGGCCTCGGCCAGCCAGAACTGCGCCGGGAGGAACGCGCCCTCCTCGCTCCGCATGCCGTCCGAGACGCGGTATCGGCGGAGCAGCCCGTCGTCGTCCAGCTCCTCGTGGATGCGGTCGGTGGTCCGCACCATGCGCTCGTCGTCGAACGTGCAGAAGTCCACCACCGGGAGCAGCAGCAGCGCGGCGTCCATGGACTTGGTCCCGTAGGCCCGGACGAAGACACCCCGCCGGCGGTCGTAGCCGTCCCGTTCGACGGAGCGGCGGATCCGGTCGCGCTCCTGGGTCCACCGCCGGACGGGAGCCCGGCGGGAGGCCTCCTTCGCCAGGCGCACGCCGCGGTCGAGCGCAGCCCAGCACATCACCTTGGAGTGGACGAAGTGCATCGGGCGGTTCCGGATCTCCCAGATGCCGGGGTCGGGCTCCCCCCACGACCGCGCCGCGCGGTCGACCAGCTCCAGGATGAACCGCCAGTAGTCGTCGTCGGGCGAGTGTCCCCGCTCGTGCCATCGGAAGGACAGCTCGAGGAGCGAGCCGAACACGTCGTGCTGGTCCTGTTCGTGCGCCGAGTTCCCGGCGCGCACCGGCCGAGACCGCTTGTAGCCCTCGAGGTCGTCGACCGTGGTCTCGATCAGCCGCCGCTCGCCGCCCACCCCGTACACGATCTGGAGGTCGGCCGCGTGCCCCGCCGCGCTCCGTTCGATGAACCGCCGGAACCCGTCGGCCTCCTCCTCGTAGCCCAGCTCGGCCAGGGACCGAACCGTCAGCCACGAGTCCCGGATCCAGCTGTAGCGGTAGTCCCAGTTGCGGTCCCCGCCCAGGGCCTCGGGGAGCGAGGTGGTGGCCGCCGCCGCGATGGCGCCGGTCGGGGCCCTGGTCAGGCCCTTGAGGACCAGGGCGGAGCGGATGGCCGCTGGGCCGTCGGGGGAGTCGAGGCGGCCCTTCGAGCTCCACCGCCGCCACATCTTGATCGTCAGGTCCAGGCGCCGGTCCAATTCCTCGGGCTGCAGCGGCCGCCCGGGGTCGGGGTCGATGTCCTCGGGCGAGACGTAGACGAGCGACAGGCGGACGCGCTCGCCGGCCCGCACGTCCTCCACCGCGTACAGCGAGTGGTCCGTCTCCTCCAGCTCGAAGTCTCCGGTGATGACCAGGCCGTCGTTCCCGCCGATCGCCGTGGCCACCCCCATCCCGTGCCGCCGGATCCACGGGCGGATGCCGCCGTAGTCGAACCGGGGGACGACGTCGACCCGCACCGGGAGCCGGCCCTGCACTCCCTCGACGATCCGGAGCAGCTGCAGGTGGGGCGACTCCGACCCGCCGCGCCGCATCGTGAAGCAGTCGAGCAGACGGATCTCGCCCCCTCGGGCGCGAAACGACGTCTCCAGCACAAGGGTCCCGTCGAGGTAGCGCCGGGTCGACTGATGGCTCGGCGCACGGGGAGCGATCCGGCAGTAGCCCCCCCGCTCCCAGTCGAGGATGCGGCCGAAAATGCTCCCGCCGTCGACGCGGGGCATGCAGCACCAGTCGATGGAACCGGAGCTCGACACCAGGGCCACGGAGTGGCCGTCGGAGATGAACCCGTAGTCCGAGATGGGGGGGTAGGGATCGGCGGCGGCCGCCTGCCGCCTCCCTCCCCGCGCGGATCCCCTTCCGGCCGTCGGACTCAGCTCGCCGCCCCGATCGATGGTCGATACTTCATGACGTGGCAGATACCCGGCGGGCGAGGCGATTATCGCTCGACGACCAGATCGAGCTCGTCCTGCCGACGGGGAGTCGGTCGCGCCGGTTCGCCCAGGCGGGGTTGGTGGTGTGGGCGGCGATCGGGGTCGCCCTCCTGGTCGGCATCTCGTTCATCCTCCTCGCCCGGCTGACCGGGCTGCTGCCGTACCTCGTCGTGGCCGGGGTGATCGTGCTGGTGCTGAGCCCCGTCGTGAACGGGCTCGTCCGGCTCCGGGTTCCCCGCCAGATCGCGGCGACGGCGACGTTCGCCGCCGCGGCCGTCGCCACGCCCGCCGTCGCGCCGTTCATCGTCCGGGCGTTCGTGCATCAGCTGACGTCGCTGCTCGAGCACAAGGCGCAGGCGCTGCAGCGGGGCGGCCTGGTGCACCGCCTGGTGGCCTCGCACAACTCGCTGCTGCACTCGATCGGGACGTCGGTGACGAGGTGGGTCGCCGAGCACCAGAGCCGGGCTCCGGAGTACCTGGGGAACATGGCGGTCGCCCTGGCCCGCGCCAGCGTGGTGATCCTCCTCGGGAGCCTGCTCGGGTACCTCCTGCTGGTGTGGCGCCCCCAGGTCGGCCGGTTCACCTTGCTGCTGTTCCCGCCCCAGCGCCGGCGGACCGTGGAGGACCTGATCACGGAGATGGGGCGCATCGTGTCCGGGTACGTCCGCGCCCGGTTCATCGTCTCCGCGGTGGTCGGGGGGCTGGCCACGATCGGGCTGTGGGCCTTCGGCATGCCGTTCTGGCTGGTGCTGGGGTTCTGGGTCGGGCTGGCCAACCTCATCCCCACGCTCGGCGCCTACATCGGCGGGGCTCCGGTCGTGGTGGTAGCGCTCCTGACCAAGCCCCCCGCCTACGTGCTGGTGCCGGTGGTGGTCATGATGCTGTCGCACGCGGTCGACGGGTTCATCCTGTCGCCGCTGGTGCTGAAGGAGACCACCGACCTGCACCCGGTCGTTGTGCTGCTGGCCGTCATCGCCGGCGCCGAGGTGGCGGGGCTGTACGGAGTCCTGGCGGCCATCCCGGTCGCGGGCATCGTGCAGTACCTGGCCCGCCGGTGGATCAAGCCGCTGGTCTTCGGGCCGGAGCCCATGGCCCCGATCCCCGTCTCCCCCGAGCGGTTACCCGAGGACCCGGCGGGGCAGCTCGCCGCCGAGTCCGGCCCCCTCGACAACCCCGACCGTACGGATTGACGAGCGCGTTCGCGTCCGGCTGTGGCTTGTCGTCACGCAGTCACGATGGTGGAGCTCAGCCGTTCGCCCGCGACGACCGCGACACGAAGCGCGAGGCGAAGGGCGAGCTCCCGACTCGGGCCATAGCTGTAGACGCCGGAGAAGTCCTCGCCGAGGAACTGGTAGACCGCCCCGGACCACACGCGTCCCTGCGGCGAGGAGAAGAGGGCCGTCGCCACGAACTGCCGTTCCAACAGGCGCGGGTCGCGCGGGCCGAAGCGGACCCGGGTCGCGTTGCCCCCGGAAATGGGGTAGGGGGTCGGGCAGTGACCGACGAGCGACCGGAGCTCCCGGTACGCCTGCTCCGCTCCATGCGACCGGTACGAGACCACCTCGTTCGACAAGAAGATGTGGCCCCCCGGGTCCGTGTAGAGCACCTGGATCCGGTCCGTGCGCAACGACTCGCTGCGGTAGGTGGCGCCACACAGATCCAGCGTGGGTTGGGAGAGGCTCCGGCCGCCGGGCACCTCCTTCCGGGCCACGCCCGGGCCGACGTCGGAGGGCCGTAGCACGATCCCCTCGAGCGGAGACGCGGCGGTCGGGCTCGGAGCCGCCGAAGCCGCGGGCGAGGGAGGGGTCGGGCTCGGGGCGGCCGAAGCCGAGGGCGAGGCAACGGCAGTGAGTGGGGCGTTCGACTCCGTTGTCGGGCTGCTCCGCGTGCAGGCCGACGCGATCAGGAGCGCCGGGAAGAGAGCCCAGATCGCGCGCGGCCCCATCGAGACAGTCTAGGCGGGGGCGTGCGCGCGTTCGGGGCTCAAGAGCGCGGGCTTCCCGCGCGCACGCCGGCGATGCAGAACGTGGCCGCGACCGAGCCGTCGACGAGGGCCGGGCGGGCGCGGCCGGGGTCCATGGAGGCCAGCGTGAACATGCTGAGCGCGTGCAGCGCGTCGACCACGGCGCCGCCGTAACGCCGGATGGGGCCGGGGTGGCTGCCGGTGACGACCCCCTGGAGGACGTGGCGGGCGCCGAGGACCCTGGCGACCATGGTCGTCGCCTCGTCCGCGGGGTCGCCGCCGAAGGCGCGGACGATCCTGTCGGGGGAGGCGAGCAGCGCGGTGCCGTACGCCAGGCGGGCCAGCCGGAGGAGGCGGGTCATCCCGGAGTCGTCACCGGCCGCGGGCCGCGGCGATTGCGATGCCGACGCCGGCCGCGGCGGCCGCGCCGATCGCCGCCAGGCCGCGGTGCGTGGTGTACCACCACTGGGCGCTGCGGGCGTGCGCCTTGTCGTCGAAGCGGCCGTGCGCGCCGTGGTCGTCGGACCGGTCCACGGGTTCCCACAGGTTGAACGGCCGGTTCGGGTCGTCGCGCTCGTCGGTCTGCTGGGCATCGAACCCGGTCCTCCCCAGATACCGGTCCAGCAGCGGCGCCGCGAACGAGTTGGCGACGATCGTCGCGGCCGTCGTCGCGCCCACCCAGTACTCGCGGCGCCCGGGATGCAGCGCGGCGTGCACGATCGCTCGGCCGGCCACCTCCGGTTGATAGATCGGTGGAACTGGCTGGGCCTTGTTCGGCAGGCGGGTCTTCACCCAGTCGAACTGCGGCGTGTTCAGCGCCGGCATCTGGACCATGGTCGCGCGGACGTTCGACCGCTCGTGGAACAGCTCGGCGCGCAGCGAGTCGTGGAACCCCTGGATGGCGTGCTTGGCGCCGCAGTACGCGGACTGCAGCGGGATGCCCCGGTAGGCCAGCGCGCTCCCGACCTGGACGATGGCGCCACGGTCCCGAGGCTTCATGCGTCGCAACGCCGCCATTGTGCCGTACACCACGCCGTGGTACGTGACGTCGGTCACCCGGCGGAACTCGTCGGGCTCGATCTCCCACAGCGGCGCGAAGACCGACGTCATCGCGTCGTTGACCCAGACGTCGATCTCGCCGAGCTCCCGCTCCACGCGTTCCGCCGCGGCCTCGACCCAAGCGGCGTCGACGACGTCGGTCGGGACGGCCAGGGCGCGCCCGCCGCCGCGCTCCACCTCCTTCGCGGCCATCTGCAGGCCCTCCTCGCCGCGCGCCAGCAACGCCACCGTCGCTCCGGCTTCGCCGAACGCCACGGCGGCCGCCCGCCCCACCCCGGCCGATGCACCGGTGACCACGACCACCTTGCCCTGCAACGACTTCGACGCCATTGGGTTCTCAGCTCCTCCGGAACCGCTCGATGTCCTGATGCTTCACGGTCAGCCCCGTGCCGGGCGCCGATCGGTCGGGCCGGATCACGCCGTCCTTGGGGTCCAGCACGCCGTCGAACGCCAGTGCCTCGATGCGCTCGTGGTCGGCGAAGTGCTCGAGGTGTCGGAAGTTGGGGACGGCGGCGCAGGGCGCCGCGCTCACCGCCGGCGCGCAATGCGCCGACAGCTCGATCCCGTGGGCCGCCGCCAGGGCCGCCACCCGCAGGAACTCGGTGATGCCGCCGCATCTGGTCACGTCGGCCTGCAGGCAATTCACCGCGCCCGCGCCGAGCATCCGGGCGAAGTAGGCCAGGTCGTAGCCGTATTCGCCCGCCGCGACGTCGATGTCGATCAGGTCGCGGATCGCATGGAGTCCCTCGAGGTCGTCCGAGGAGACCGGCTCCTCGAACCACGTCACGCCGCTCTCGGCGAGCGACCGCGCCATCCGCACGGCCTGCTTGCGGGAGTACGCGCCGTTGGCGTCGACGTACAGCTCCACGTCGTCGCCCACGACCGACCGCGCGAACCGCACCCTGGCGATGTCGCGATCGGCCCGCCGGCCCCAGTCCTCGCCGACCTTGATCTTCACCCGGGGGATGCCGTGGTCCCGCACCCAGCCGAGCAACTGCCGTTCCAGCTCCTCGTCGGAGAGCGAGGTGAAGCCGCCGCTGCCGTACACGGGGACCTCGTCGCGGACCGGGCCGAGCAGCTCCACCAGCGAGATGCCGAGCACCCGCGCCTCGAGGTCCCACAGCGCCGCGTCCACCGCGGAGATGGCGTGCGACACCACGCCCGGCCGCCCGAGGTTCCGGATCGAGCGGACCATCGCTCCCCACGTCCCGGCGACGTCGGCCACGTCCGACCCCACGACCACGTCGCGCAGCTTCTCCTCGATCACCGCAGCGCAGGCGCGCGAGCCGTAGGTGTATCCGACCCCGACCGCGTCGCCGGCCCCCGCCTCGACCACCACTATCGTGGTGGAGTCCCAGGTGAGCGTCCCGTCGGCCTCGGGTTCCTCCAGCGGGAACTCGAAGACGGCGACGTCGAGCCGCTCGACGGTGGTCACGACTTCAGCTGGTCGATCTTGTCCCGGGCCAGCGTCGACGCGATCGTGGCCCGGCGAGGCGTGCCCTTGAGGAACGACTCCCCGAACTTCTTGGCTTGGTCGTACGTGACCTTGGCCGGCATCGGGGGTTCGTCCGCGTTGACGACGACGTCGAGCAGCGCCGGGCCGTCGTGGGCCAGGAACTCGCGGACCGCCGGCTCGAGGTCGCCGACCTTCTCGATGCGGATGCCGAGGCCGCCGCAGGACTCCGCCCACGGCGCGAAGTCCATGTGTGTCGGGAACCGCACGCTGTACTCCGGGTATCCCAGGGCCATCTGCTCCCACAGGATCTGCCCGAGGAGCCCGTTGTTGCACACCACGACCTTGATCGGTAGCCCGTGCCACGCGGCCGTGTGGAACTCCGCCATGAGCATGGCGAACCCACCGTCGCCGACGAAGGCGATGCACTGCCGGCCGGGGTGCGCGACCTGGTGCGCGATCGTGTACGGCAGGCCGGGCGCCATAGTGGCCAGGTTCCCGGACAGGTAGAACTCGCGGGTGCCTCGGATGGTGAAGTGCCTGGCGGCCCACGTGGCGATGGTCCCCGAGTCGCTGTTCAGGATCGCGTCGTCGTCGGCGTACCGGTCGATCAGCCGCATGAGGTACTGCGGCTGGATGGGATCACGGTAGGGCGACTCCAGTGCCGTCATCGACTCGTGCCAGGCCTTCGTTCCCTCCTGGGCGTTCTCCAGGAACGACCGGTCCTCCTTGCGCTGCAACAGCGGAAGCAGCTCCCGAAGCGTCTCCTTCGCGTCGCCGACCAGCCCCGCGTCGAGGGGGATGCGGTTCCCGAGCCGGACGGGGTCGATCTCGATCTGCACGGCCTTCTTCTCCACCGGCAGCCACCGCGTGTACGGGAAGTTCGTCCCGATGAGGAAGATCGCGTCGCAGCCGTCGACGGCCTCCTCCGACGGCTTCGTCCCCAGCAGACCGAGGCCGCCGGTGACGTTGGGATGGTCGTCGGGCGCGACCATCTTCCCCGACAGCGACTTGATCACGGGGGCGCCGAGGAGATCCGAGGCGGCGAGCAGCTCGTCGCCCGCGCCGCGGGCCCCGATCCCGGCCAGGATCGCGACCTTCTTCGCCCCGTTGAGGACTGCCGCCGCCTTCTCCAGCTCGGCCCTGCGCGGCACGACGAGCGGGGGGTCGAACACGGGCGCGCTGGCCGGAGTCCGCGAGGTGTCGAGGCCACCCTCGTAGCCCGACTGTTTCGGGTCGGCCTCCTGCATGTCGACGGGGAACGTCAGGTGCGCGACGCCGCGCATCGACAGCGCGCTGCGGACCGCGATGTCGACCACGGCCGGGATCGTGGCGGGCGCCTGGAACATCTCGTTGTAGACGCAGAGGTCCGCGAAGATCCGCTCGAGGTGGACCTCCTGCTGGAAGCCCGTCCCCAGCTGGGAGGTGGCTTGCATCCCGGTGATGGCCAGCACGGGCTGGTGGTCGAGCTTCGCGTCGTACAGCCCGTTGATCAGGTGCAGCCCGCCCGGCCCGCTGGTGGCCACACAGACGCCGAGCCGGCCGGTCGACTTCGCGTACGCCGTGGACATGAACGCCGCGGCCTCCTCGTGGTGGACGAGGAAGAACCGGATGCGGTCGTCGTGCCGGCGGAACCCCTCCATGATGCCGTTGATGCCGTCGCCGGGGAGGCCGAACACGGTGTCGACGCCCCAGTCGATCAGCCGCTCCACCATCAGCTCCGACGCGATCTGCTTCGCCATGTCGTCCTCCGATCGGCGCCTACGCGGCGCTCGTCGCCTCCTCGCTCCTGGAGTCGTTCCCCTCCGCCGTGAGCGCCATCGCGATCAGCTCTGCCAGGTTGTAGGCCCGCTTGCCCGTTCCCTGGCGGATCTGCTCACGGCACGAGAACCCGTCGGCCACGATCAGCGTGTCGTCGCGGGCCTCGCGGACCTTCGGCAGCACGACCCGCTCGCCGCACGCGATCGACACGTCGTAGTGCTCGTCCTCGAACCCGAACGCGCCGGCCATCCCGCAGCACCCGCTGTCGAGCAGCTCGGCGTCCAGCCCGAGCTTCGCGAGCCACGTCTGGTCCGCGTCGAAGCCCATCACGGCCTGGTGGTGGCAGTGCCGCTGGACGACGGCCTTCCAGTCGAGCGTCGGCGGGCGGAATCCCTTCGCGTACTTCTCCAGGAATTCGCTCAGCAGGTACGTCTGCTTCGACAGCCGGTCGGCGTCGTTGTCCGTCGGGAACAGGTTCTTCAGCTCGTCGCGGAACACCGCCACGCACGACGGCTCGAGCCCCACGATGGGGATGCCCCTCCGAATGGCCGGGGCGAGGGTTGTCATGATCTCCCGCAGCAGCTTCTTCGCTGTCGGGAGCATCCCGAAGTCGTACAGCGGCCGCCCGCAGCACAGCGGACGGGGCGGGATGACCACGCCGAACCCGGCCGTCTCCAACACCTTCACCGCCGCCTTCAGCGTGTCCGGGTGGAAGTGGTTGTTGAACGTGTCCGGCCACAGGATCACGGCGGGCTTGGTCTTCGACAGCCTGCGGGGGCGCCTCCGGTACCACCACGTGAACGTCTTCGTGCCGAATTCCGGGGCGTCCCGCTTCGGCGAGATCCCGCCCAGCCGCTTCATCAGCCCGCCCAGCGCCTTCGACTTCAGCACGGCGTTGGCCAGGCGGGGCACCTTCGAGCCGAGGCGCGACCACCAGTAGATGAGCCCGATCGAGTACGCGCTCCGTGGCCGCAGCCGGCCCTCGTAGTAGTGCGACAGGAATTCGGCCTTGTACGTGGCCATGTCGACGTTCACCGGGCAGTCGCTCTTGCACCCCTTGCACGACAGGCACAGGTCGAGCGCGTCGAGGACCGACTCCTCGCGCCACCCCTTCCTGCCGATCTCGTCCTGCTGCAGCAGCTCGAACAGCAGCCGGGCCCGCCCCCGCGTGGAGTCCTTCTCCTCGTGGGTCACCATGTAGGACGGGCACATGACCCCGCCCTCCTCGCGCCGGCACTTGCCGACGCCGACGCACCGCGCGGCCGCGCGCGCGAACCCGCCGCCTTCCTCCTCCGGGAACGTGAAGTGCGTCTGCGGGGTCCACGGCGCGTAGTCCGAGCCGAGGCGGAGGTTCTCGGTGATCGAATAGGGGTCGACGACCTTGTGCGGGTTCATCCGGCCGTCGGGGTCCCAGATCGTCTTCATCTCGCGGAACGCCTCGACGATCTCGGGCCCGAACATCTTCGGGAGCAGCTCGGCCCGGGACTGCCCGTCGCCGTGCTCGCCGGACAGCGACCCGCCGCAGGACACCACCAGGTCGGCCGCGCTCTCGATGAACGACCGGAAGTTGGCGACGCCCTCGGCCGTGACCAGGTCGAAGTTGATCCGGGTGTGGAGGCACCCCTGGCCGAAGTGGCCGTAGAACGAGCCGTCGTACCCGTGCTGGTCGTAGAGCTTGCGGAGGTCCCGGAGATAGTCGCCGAACCGCTCGGGCGGCGCGGCCGAGTCCTCCCATCCCTCCCAGGTGTCCGGGTGGCGGGGGATCCGGGCGGTGGCGCCGAGGCCCGACTCCCGGACCTGCCAGATCGCGGCCTCCATCGGGGGGTCGTCGTAGAGCTTCATCGACAGGGCGTCGTCCTGCAGCGCCTTCATGCACCGCTTGGCCACCGCGTCGGCCTCGCCCTTGCTGTGCCCGCCGAACTCGCACAGCAGCCACCCCTTGCCTTCGGGAAGCAGCTCGACGTCGTCCGGGTGGACCTTCTTGATCTTCATGTCCTGGATCAGGCGGTCGTCGAGGCCCTCGAGGCCGATCGGCCCGTGCTCGAGGACCTGGGGGACCGCGTCGGCGGCCAGGTAGACGTCGGGGAACCCCAGGACCAGCAGCGACTTGACCGGCGGGTCGGGCAGCAGCCGGACCTTGGCCTCGAGCACGGTGAGCAGCGTGCTCTCGCTGCCCACGACGGACCTCGCGACGTCGAAGCCGTTCTCGGGGAGCAGGTCTGGGAGGTTGTAGCCGCTGACCCGGCGGGGGATGTCGGGGAACTTCTCCCGGATCCGGTCCCCGTAGCGGTCCCGGAGGTCGCGCAGGCGCGAGTAGATCTCCCCTCGGCGTCCGCCGGCGTCGATGATCCGCTGGACCTCGTCCTCGTCCTCGGGCCTGCGCAGGGTCATGCGGGTGCCGTCGTACGTGACGACGTCGAGCTCGATGACGTTGTCCGCCGCCAGCCCGCCCATCACCGAGTGCACGCCGCACGAGTTGTTGCCGATCATGCCGCCGAGCGTGCAGTACTCGTGGGTCGAGGGATCCGGCGCGAAGGTCAGGTGGAACTCCTTGGCCCGGTTGTTCAGGTCGTCGCGGACCACGCCCGGTTGGACCCGGGCGTACTGCTCGGCCTGGTTCAGCTCGATCGTCCGGCGGAGGTGCTTGCCGGAATCGATGACCACGGCCACGTTGCAGGTCTGGCCGGCCAGGCTGGTGCCGCCGCCCCGGTTCACGATCGGCGCGCCGTGGTCGCGGCAGATCTCGATCGTCGCGACGATGTCGTCGGTGGACTTCGGGCAGACGACGCCGATCGGGACCTGCCGGTAGTTGGAGCCGTCGGTCGCGTACAGCGCGCGGTCGCCGGCCGAGAACCGGACCTCGCCCTGCAGGGCCCGGGCCAGGTCGCGCTCCAGCGACTTCGAGTTCAGCTCGATCTCGGTCTTCACTTCCGGGTTCCCGGGTTCGGTCGTTGCGTGGAGGGCCGGAGGCGGACCTCGTGCATGGACAGTCCTTTCCGCGGACGGTCCCGACGACCCGCGCGGTCAGGCCTGCCGGAGCCTCCCGCGCGCAGCGGGGGCGCCCCTTCCTGATCGAGCCTTTACCCGGAGTTGTCGGGTCGAGAAACGTCGCGCCGGGCGACCATCAGGTCGTCGGGGGTGTCGACGTCGGGGGGCGGGTCGCGGTCGATGTCGACCTCGACGATCTCGTCGGCGTGGTCCCGCAGGACGTCCCGAGCTCCGGCGTCACCCGTGGTCCCCTCGACCTCGGGGAACAGCTCCTTGGCGATCAGGACGGGATGGCCGGGGATCCCGCGGTACCGGGCACGGACGATGCGCGCGCCGGTCGCGGTGTGGGTGGCGATCACGGCCTGGACGTCGAGTGCGGTGATGCCGGGCTGGTCGGCGAGGAGGATCACCGCCGCGCCGGCCTCCGGCGGAAGGCCGCCGATCCCGGCCCGCAGGGACGTCGACTGACCCTCGGCGAACGCCGGGTTGAGGACCACTCGCGCGTTCCGGGGAAGTGAAAGCTCGCGCTCGACGCGGTCGGCGGCGTGACCGAGCACCACCACGACGACGTCGACGCCGGCGTCCGCAGCAGCGTCGACCGCATGCTGCACCAGTGTCCGGCCGCCGACCTCCGCGAGCTGCTTGGGTGAGCCGAACCGCGTGGCCCGGCCCGCCGCGAGCACGATCGCGGCGATCACGGGCGCGCCGTTCCGGTCCTCATGCGCCGGGAGTGTGGCACGCGATCCGCGAGTGGCGGGCGACCCGGCCCGGCGGAGCGTGTCCCGGCCGGATTCCGGGGGATCGACCGGGACGGTGGACTAGAATCGGGCGCGACGCGGAGGAGGCGACGGTGGCGAACAAGGACAAGGGCTCGAACAAGGGCGAGAAGAAGAAGGCGCAGCACAACCTCAAGGAGAAGCGGGCCGCGAAGAAGACGAAGCGGGGCTCCGGCACCTCTTCCTCGATCGGCTCGTCCTGACCGAAGCTTCCGCTCGGTCGGAAGCCGGCCGGCTCGACCTCGCCCGCATCCGGGCCGCCGCCGGACGCCTCGCCGGCGTCGCCCATCGCACGCCGGTCTTCACCTCCCGGACGCTCGACCGGCTGGTCGGCGCCACCGTCCTGCTGAAGATGGAGTCGTTGCAGCGCGGCGGCTCGTTCAAGTTCCGGGGCGCCTACTCGCGCATCTCGCTGCTGTCGCCGATCGAGCTCCGTCGCGGCGTCGTCGCGTACTCCTCGGGGAACCACGCCCAGGCGGTGGCGCTGGCGGCGTCGATCCTCGGATCCTCGGCCGTGATCGTCATGCCCGAGGACGCCCCGCCCGGGAAGGTCGCGGCCACCCGGGAGTACGGCGCCGAGGTCGTGACGTACGACCGGTACACGGAGGACAGGGCGGCCATCGGCGCGCGGCTGGCCGCGGAGCGGAGCCTCACGCTCGTGCCGCCGTACGACGACTTCGACGTCATGGCCGGCCAGGGAACCGCCGGGCTGGAGCTGGCCGAGGACGCCGGGCCGCTCGACGCCCTGATCGCGCCCGTGAGCGGCGGCGGGCTGATCGCCGGCTGTGCCACCGTGGCCAGGGCCATGCATTCGGGCACCCGGGTGGTCGGCGTCGAGCCGGAGGCGGGCGACGACACCCGCCGCTCGCTGGACGAGGGACGCCGGGTGCGGCTGGGAGGCGTGCCCCGCACGATCGCCGACGGCCTGCAGGTCGACACGCCGGGCGAGCTGACGTTCCCGCTCAACCGGCGCCTGGTCGACGCCGTGGTCACCGTCTCCGACGGCGAGCTCGTCGACGCCATGGCGTTCCTGTTCGAGCGGCTGAAGGCGGTCGTGGAGCCCAGCGGCGCCGCGGGCGTGGCCGCCCTGCTGGCCGGCCGGGTGCCCGACGCGACCGGCCTCCGGGTCGGCGTCATCGTCTCGGGCGGGAACGTCTCCCCGAGCCGCTTCGCGAGCCTCGTCACCGCTCGACCGTAGTCCGCGGCCGGCGGCCGGATGAGAGGACGAGGCCCTACGAGTCGGCGCCTCGGTGTGACCTCCGGGAAGCCAGTCGCCGGACGAGCGCCCGCGCCGCCTCCATCGCCAGGAACGACGGGACGACGACGGCGAGCGCGAGCATGACCCCGCTGCCCAGCGCGTTGGCCAGGAACCCCGGTCCCTGCCCGCCGAGCACCACGTAGAAGATCAGGATCAGCACGAGGAACAGCGCGTAGCCGCCGAGCGCCGTCGCGGCGAGGAGCCGGACCAGCCGGGCCCAGTCGCCGAGGCCGGCGGGCGGCGCCGAGGCCGGCGTCCGTCGGGTCGACGTCCGTGACCCCGCCCGCATGGCGAGGAGGAAGGCCACGTAGGCCACCAGGGTGGGGGCCACCACCTGGCGGGCGATCCGGCTCCCCGTCAGGACCACGGTCAGGTCCGGAGCAGGAAGCGCCAGCCCCGGACGAACAGGTGCCACCCGACCCACAGCCAGGTCGCGAAGAGAAGCCACCGGCCGGGGGCGGTTCGGGTCACCTTCCGGAGCAGCTCGCTGAGCGACGGCCAGTCGTCCCCCGGCCGCACCAGCCCCACGCCCTGCCACGCCAGCAAGGCCCCGACGATCACGGCGTAGCCGACCAGGGCGATCATCGCTGGACGGCCTCCGCTCGGTTCGGCGTCCGGGGGACGTGCAGGATCCATGAGGCACCTCCGGGAGGTGGGGTCGCTCGCATGGGGTGCACGCTATGCGTGCCCGGATTCGAGCGCATGCGGGCCCCCGATGCGGGACGGCCCGATCAGGCGACGGTGCCGGGGCCGCCGTCCTCGGCGGAGAACGGCAGGCCCTCCCGGGCCCAGGCGTCCATGCCGCCCTCGAGGTTGTAGGCCTCGTACCCGCGGGCCTGCATCATCAGCGTGGCGAGCTCGCTGCGGTTGCCCACCCGGCACACCATGACCAGGGGCCGATCCCGTTCGAGGTCCCCGCCCGCGCCGGACATCAGGCTGTTCAACGGAATGTGCACCGCGCCGTCGATGCGCCCGGCCTGCCATTCGTACGGCTCGCGGACGTCGACGACCTGCACCTCCTCGAGGCGCTCGTAGACGCCGCGGGGGGTGGTCAGCTCTGCCTGCATCTCCGAGATCGTAGCAACGAGATTGGATTCCGCAGCGCCCGGCGACTGCTCAGAATTCCTCCAGCGCCCGGCGGAACGCGTCCAGCGTGTTGCCGTCGAACAGCACGAACCGCACTTCCCGGACCCGGGTGTCGGCGCGGAGCACGGCGCCCAGCGCGGCGGGCGCGGCAAGGCCCACGGGATACCCGTAGACCCCGGTGGAGATGGCCGGGAACGCCACCGAGCGGGCCCCGAGCTCGTCGGCCACGCTGAGCGACTCGGTGTGGCACGAGGCCAGGAGCTTCGAGCGGTCCTCCGTGCGTGAGAACACCGGACCGACCGTGTGGACGACCCATCCGGCCGGGAGCCGGCCGGCCGTCGTCGCCACCGCATGTCCTGTCGGCAGGCCGTCGGGGAACCGCTCGGCGCGGATGCGCTTGCACTCGGCGAGGATGTCCGGCCCGCCCCGGCGGTGGATGGCGCCGTCGACCCCGCCGCCGCCCATCAGCGAGGAGTTGGCCGCGTTGACGATGGCGTCGGTCTCCTGCTGGGTGATGTCGCCCTGGACGAGCGTGATCTCCGGCACGCGGTGTTCCCTTTCGAGAGCTCGGGACCGGCGGGCGGCGATCAGGACCGGCTGACCGCGGGAGGGTACCGAACCAGGGCGACGGAGGGGTTCGGGCCGTGCGCCTCGGCGGCCATGGCTAGCGCGTCCTCGACGGTCGCCGCCGGCTCGAACCCGACGTGGCGGACCACCGAGGGGTCCTCGGCTCCGGCCACGATCACTCTCCCGGCGTGGCGGAGCCGCTTCAGCGGGTACATGGCCATGATCGGGTGCGTCGGGTGGAAGCCGAACCCGGTGCGGTACCGGGCGACGAGGTCCTCCCGGATCGCGAGCTCGGGTTCGTAGCGCTCCCGGGCCTCCCACGGGTCGCGCGTCGCCGGCAGGACCCGGTCCCACACCTCCCGGTACGACGGGTGGTGCTCGTCGTCCCACCGGTCGGGGCACGGGGTGGCCAGCACCACGGTGCAGCCGGGCGCGCCGAGGGCCTCGATCATCCCGCCGAGGTACCCGAGGCCCGTCGACACAAGGGTGAGTAGGGGGTTGGTGAACGAGTAGGCCGCGTACGGGCTCCAGTCCGGGACGCCGTACAGCACCACGTCCGTTCGCTCCGGAAGCAGGTCGCGCCGGGGGGGCTGGTGCTCCCGGGTGACGCGGAGGACCTCGGCGCGGGTCGCGCCCACCGAGCCGCCGAGCACCCGGTGGACTTCGAGCGGGTTCGCGAGCAGCGTCTCGAGCTTGAAGATCCGCTCGGGACCGAGCCTCCGTTCCACGACGGCGCCCATGCGGTCGAGCGCCTCGTGCATGCGGTTGCCGTCGACCGACATGCTCATCGTGTCCGGGCTGTGGTGGGTGCGGATCGACCGGTACGACGACAGCCCCACGCACACCGACTTCCAGCCGCCGCTGAACCCCCGGGTGGTGGACGCGTTTACGTACACCGTGAGATCGGCCGCGGTGACGGCGCGGCTGACGTCGACCGGCTCGCCGAGGTCGGTGTCGCCGAGGTGGTCCAGCGCGCCGGGGTCCTCGGCGTCGTGGCACCGCAGGCGACCGCCGGCGGCGAACTCGCGGACGAGGTCCGCGCCGATCAGCCGCCCCAGCTCGTCCACCGTGAACTGCCGGTGCAGCGCGTTCGCGCACAGCAGCGTGACGCGGTCGCGGCCGACCCCGCCGCGCTCCAGCTCCTCGAGCACCAGCGGCAGCGCGGCGGGCCACAGCGGGGCGTAGCAGGGGACGGTGGGATCGTCGAAGGCCACGGTGACCCGGCGGGCCCCTCGGGCGAGCTCGGCGAGCGGCGCAGTGTCGAGCGGCTCGCGGAGCGCGCCACGGACCTCCGCCGTCAGGTCCGCCACGGCCGGCAGCGGAAGTGAGACGCCAGGAGGAACCACGTGGGTGTCGTCCGGCAGGTTGGCCTCGATCCACCCGGTGCCGAACACGAGGTGCTCCCGCATGGCCCGACTGTACCCAGCCGGTCCCCTCCCGGCCGCACTTCCTCGGCAGGCGTCTCACGTCCGAGCGGAACGGGGCGTTGTTATCGACATGGGTGACGTAGGGTCCGCGCCATGCCCAGGGTGAGCGCCGCCGCCGCGACCGCCGAGGTCGCGCGGCGCGATCCGGTGATGGCCGGCTTGATCGAGCGGGCCGGGCCGTTGGCGATCCGGCCTCCCCGGGACCCCGACGCGTTCGTCGAGCTGGCCCAGGCCATCGCGTACCAGCAGCTGGCCGGCAGGGCGGCCGCGGCGATCTGGGGCCGGGTGGCCGGGCTGTTCGACGGCGCCATGACGCCCGAACGCGTGCTGGCCACCCCGGACGAGGCCTTCCGCGCAGCCGGGTTCTCGGCGTCGAAGACGAGGTCGGTGAAGGATCTGGCCGCGAAGGCCGCAACCGGCGAGGTGCCCCTCGATCGCCTGCGCCGGATGCGGGACCCCGAGGTGGTGGCCCGGTTGTCCGAGGTCCGGGGGATCGGGCGGTGGACGGCGGAGATGTTCCTGATCTTCACGCTGCGGCGGATGGACGTGTGGCCCGTCCTCGATTACGGCGTCCGCAACGGCTACCGCATCGCGTACGGGTTGCCCGAGGTTCCCACGCCCAAGGAGCTGGAACCGCAGGGCGATCGATTCCGCCCCTATCGGACGGTGGCGGCCTGGTACTGCTGGCGCGCGGTCGAGCTCGGGCCCGGGCGGGGCTGAGCCCGGATCATTGGCCGCGGGGCGATTCCGCGGCCGCTCCTCCCACGGCGAGGCCGAGCGCCGCCTCGAAGCCGGGCTCCTCCGGGTCGAGCACCGGAGGGCCCTCACCGAGTCCCGGCTCCTCCGGGTGCCGTCGCTCGAGGAGCACCACCTTCACGGCGGACTCGGCGGAGGCGATCATCTCGGCCACCGCGGACCCCGAGAGCCGGGCGAGCTCCTGGTCGAGGACGAGGACCTCCACGGTGCGGGAGAACGCGGCCTCCATCGCGTCGAACGGGGAATCGCCGACAAGCACGACGTCGTGACCCGCCGCGGTCAGCGCGTGCGTCACCCGGGCGGCCAGCGTCGGGTCGGGTGAGGCGACGGCGACGCGACGGCGAGACAGCTCGGTCACGAGGGCGGCGCTCCGAGCGAGGAGCGGGGCAGGCGGCCGCGTGGACGGAAAGAAGTACGAGGGGCTCTTCTTCCCCCGCGCCGCCTGCCCCGGTCATGGACCCGGGGACCGGAGGCGCCATCCCCCCAGAGATGCGCCCCGGAGGTCTCCGGGCCGAGTCCTGCCGGCGTGATCAGTGCCACGGAAAGCTTGCCGAGCCCGCCAGGGCGAACGCGGCCAGCACCAGCACGCTGATGATCGACACGAGGAACCGCTTCACAGGTGACGCCCCCTCTCGATGGGTTCGCGGACGCCTCGATGGTACTCAGAGAATTAACCAAGCGTCAATGAATCGAGTTAATCCAGGGCCACGAGCGGCGCGAATGGTCGGCGGTTGGGGTTTTGTACATGGTTTCGGGACACTAGAGCACGGGCAAGCACTACGGAGAACACTGAATCTGAACGCATTGTGAAGCCAGTTGTTAACTATGAGTGGAGCCACTAAGCTCAGCGGCGTGAACTTCGCGGAGCGGTTCCGGGACCTGCGGACCCGGGCGGGGCTGACCAAGACGAACCTGGCCCGTCCGCGATACACCGTGAGCTACGTCAGCCAGATCGAGTCCGGGAAACGGACGCCCTCGGCCGACGCCATGGAGTTCTTCGCGGGGCGGCTCGGGGTCAGCCCCCGGTTCCTGTCGACGGGCGTGCCGGACGGGATGGAGGATTCCCTGCGGTATCGCTTCGAGGAGGCGGTCCGAGCCACCAGGGAGCACCGGCAGGCCGAGGCGGAGCAGGAGCTCCGGTCGCTCGTCGCGGAGGCCGAGCGCTACGGCCTCCCCCGGCTCCGCGCGCGCGGGCTCGCGCAGCTCGGCGAGGTGCTCGCCCTGGGCGAGCGCTTCCGGGAGGCCATCGACAAGCTCGAGGAGGCGCTCGAGTCGGGGGATCTCATGGAGCGCGATGCGGGCCTGGCCGTGTCGCGGCTGGCCCGCACCTACCGGACGGTCGGGGACCTGGCCTATGCCGGCGAGCTCGTGGAGGGCTTCCTGTCGCGGGCCGACGGCTCGCCGCTCGAGCCCGGCATCGTGGCCGAGCTCCAGTCGGTGCTGGTGTCCGTGTACTTCGAGCGGGGCGACATCATGCGGTCGGAGCAGGCCGCCCGGCGCGCCCTGACGGCGGCCGGCCAGGGCGCGCCTCCCGAGATCCGGGCGAACGCGTACTGGGACGCCAGCCGGGTGATGGCCGAGGCCAAGCGGTGGGACGAGGCGCTGGAGTTCGCCACCCGGGCCCGGGTCCTGATGGAGGAGCTCGACGACCGCCGGAGCGTGGCCCGGCTGCACAACGCGTACGCGTTCGTGTGTCTCGAGGTCGAGCCGCCCCGGATGGAGGAGGCCGGCGAGCATCTCGACCTCGCCGAGTCGATGCTGGAGGAATCGGGGGGCTCTCCAGGCGACCTGGCGTACGTCCTGTCGGAGCGCGCCCGGCTGGCGTTGCTCGAGGAGCGGCCCCGGGACGCCCTGGGCCACGCGCAGCGCGCGATGGCGCTCGCCGGAGACGACGAGAACGAGACCGCGAGGTGCCTCTTCCTGGCCGGCCGGGCCCACGGCGAGCTCGGCCAGCGCCGGGATGCCCGCGGCGCGCTGCGCGAGGCCGCCAACCTGTTCGAGAAGCACGGCGCGCGGCAGCAGGTCGCCGCGTGCTACCGGGAGCTCGGCGAGCTGGACCTCGGCGCGGGCGACATGGAGTCCGCGCTCGAGTCGCTCCGCGCCGGGCTCGAGGCCCTCGACCCCCGCCGGTCGAGGGCGTAGACCGCGGCCGCCCTCCGGCCACCCCCTCGGCCGGAGGGCGCGCCGCCACCCCGGGAACTGCGGCGCCTCCGTACAGTGGTGCCCGTGAACCCGGAATCCGCCGAGGTCCGGAGGTTGCATCCCGAGCCGCCCCGAACGGGTCCGTTCCCGTCGCCCCCCCCAGCGGCCGCGCCCCCGCGGACGCTGGTCGAGGAGCTGGCGATCGTCCTGGCGCTCTCGCTGTTCGCGTCGGCCGTCTACGCGATCCTCTCGTTCACATCCGCACCGGTGAACTCCTCGGTCTCGGTGGCGGTCGTGTCCCAGACCCCCAGGCTGGTCGAACAGATCGCCGACATCGTGCTGGCCCTGCCCCCGGTGTGGCTGGTGTTCTACCTGTTGCGGCGCAACGGGGAGCGGGCCTCGACGATCGGGATGGCTTTCGACCGTCCCCGGTTCGATCTGCCGGTGGCCACGATCCTGGCCCTGCTGGTCGGCGCGGCGGGCATCGTCGTGTACATCGTGTCGGTCCGCATCGGCCACAACCGGCTGGTGGTACCGGTTCCCCCGCTCGGCCAGTGGTGGACGATCCCGGTGCTCGTCCTCTCATCGGCCGAGAACGCGCTGCTCGAGGAGACCGTGGTGCTGGGCTACATGGTCACCCGGCTGCAGCAGATCGGGACGCCCGCGTTGGGGGCCATGGTCGCGTCGGCCGTCCTTCGGGGGTCGTATCACCTGTACCAGGGGTGGGGCGGCTTCACCGGGAACCTGGCCATGGGCCTGTTCTTCGGGCTGATCTTCCTGCGGTGGCGGCGGACGTGGCCGATGGTCATCGCCCACACGGTCGTCGACATCGGCGCGGGGGTGCTCTACATCGCGTTCCGAAACCAGCTGCCCGGGCTGCTGGGGGGATGAGCCCCGCCGCGATCCGCGCCGCCCTGTTCGACCTCGACGGGCTCGCCGTCGACTCCGAGCCGCTGCACGTCGAGGCGTGGCGGCGTGCCATGGAGGAGGCCGGGGCGGGCTGGGACCCGGAGTGGATCGATCCGTACTTCGGGACGCCCGTGTCGAACACGGCGGCCGGGCTGGCCCGGGACCACGGGCTGACGTCCGAGGCCGTGCAGGCGCTTCGTGACCGCCACTTCGCGCAGCTGACCGAGCGGGGGATCAGGCCCAGGCCCGGCCTGGCCGAGGCGGTGGCGATGCTCCGCAAGGCGGGGCTGTCCCTCGGGGTGGTGACGTCGGGGACCCGTTCCTACGTCGAGCGGGCGCTGCGGGGGCTCGACGGCGTGCGGTTCGACGCGGTGGTCGCGAAGGAGGACGTCACCCACCCCAAGCCCCATGCCGAGCCGTACCTGGCCGGCGCGCGGCTGCTCGGCGCCGAGCCGGCGGGTTGCGTGGCGCTGGAGGACGCGCCGGCGGGGATCGCGTCGGCCCGGGCCGCCGGCATGCTCGTCGTGGCGGTCCCCAACGAGCACACCGTGGCGATGGACTTCTCGGAGGCCTCCCACGTCGCGCCCGACCTCACGGCCGCGGCCCGATGGATCCTCGAGCGGGACGCGGCGGCCGGCGATCAGTAGCGGTCGATCTCGCGCAGCCGGTCGTCGGAGATCCCGAAGAAGTGCGCGACCTCGTGGACGACGGTGTGCCGGACCCTGCTCCGAAGGTCGTCCTCGCTGCGGCTGATCCGCTGGAGGTTGGCGCGGAACAGCGTGATGCGGTCGGGGAGCACGCCGAAGTAGCCGCCTCCCCTCCGGGTCAGCGGGACGCCCTCGTACAGTCCGAGCAGGCTCGCGCCACCCCGCCCGGGCGGCGGCCGGTCCTCGATCAGCACCTCGACGTTCTCCAGCCGCTGCTGGATCCACTCCGGCAGCCCGTCGAGGGCTTCCGCCGCCAGCTCCTCGAACCGCTCCGCCGAGATCGCGATCATGCTCAGATCCACGAGCGGAACCACATCCGCGCGGTCCACTGCGCCACGGTCAGCGGCTCCCCCGACAGCACCGGCCAGAACCACACGAACATGCCGACCGCCGTGATCACGTACGCGATCGACACCGGCAGGAACGGGCGCGACGACGAGCCAGCCAGCCGCATGCGGGCCAGGTCGCGGGCGACGTACGTCGCCGCGAGGACGAAGAACGGCGCGATCGGCGTCGCGTAGAAGAAGAACTGGACCTTGGGCAGCGAGTAGTACGGAATGAGCCAGAACAGGTACTGCGAGACCAACGCGACCAGGATCAGCCCGGCCCGCCAGTCGCGTCGGCGCCGCCACATCACGCCCAGCCACGGGATCGCCAGGAACATGAACCAGAAGATGGCGGGGTTCCCGATCCCGAGGACCTCCCGCCGGCGCTCGTTCGGCTTGTTGGCATGGTCCGCCTTGTAGAAGTAGGCGATGGGACGGCCGAGCGCGATCCAGCTCCACGGCCTCGACTGGTACGGGTGGGCCGGCGTGTACTTCTTCGTCTTGGTGTCGTAGATCTCCGCCTTCAACCCGTGGTGGAAGTTCTGGATCTGCCACGTGAGGTTCACCAGGCGGCTCGGATGGGCGACCCATGAGTACCCGAGGCCGGGCCGGTACCGGTACGGCGGGTACGGGCTCTTCTCGATGCGGCCGGAGTACGAGAGGAGATACATGATCGTCGGGAAGAGCAGCAGGGAGACCAGCACCGGCAACGCCTCGCGCGTCACCGCCAGACGGAACGGCCGGCGCAGGCCCGCCCGGTAGCGCCGGGTCCGCTCCCAGATGACCGACAGGAGGATGGCGCTGGCCAGGGCCGCCAGCGCCGACCACTTGACCGCCACGGCGCACCCGAACGCGAGGCCCGACGCGACCCGCCACGGCCGCCAGAACGGCGAGGGGGCGCGGGGGCGTCGCAGCCCCGGGTCTTCGAGTGCGGCGCCGGCCGGGGATTCCGCATGCATGGCGCCGGTCCACGTTCCGGCGGGCCGGGCGCCGGGCTCGGGTGGCGGCGAGAACGCGGTCGTCGCGGCCGGGACTCCGGCCGGTTCCGTCGCGTCCGGCCGCGGCGGAGTGCCCGGCGGTAGTGACGGCGCCGACCCGGGATCCGCGACGGACGTTCGCCGCTCGATCCAGCCCTTGTCGAGCGCGAGGAACAGGAACCCGGCGACCACCCAGAACGCCTCGAAGATGTCGAGCAGCGCCGTCCGGGACTGCACGACGAGCAGGCTCTCGGTCGCCGCGAGCAGCCCGGCGACGAACGCCCACAGGGAGCTCTGCCACAGCACGAGCGCCAGCCAGGCGACGAGCACGCAGGTCAGCGTCCCAATGAACGCCGCCGACACGCGCCACCCGAACGGGTGGTTGCCGAACAGCCCGATCCCGGCCGCGATCATCCACTTGCCGAGGGGGGGATGGACCCACGACTGCTCGTCGGGCGAGGTCAGGCCGCACTGCTTGTACGGATATCCGGCGTACAGGCAACCGTCCTTCGTGTAGTAGACCTCGTCGAACACCCGGTCGTGGGGCTGGCTGAGGTGGTAGAAGCGGGGCACCGCGGCGATGATGCCGATCGCGATGAGCACGAACACCGGCTTGCGGAGGAACCGGGTGAGCCGCTGCCACGCGGGGTCGGGCCGCGGCTGCTCCGGCCGCCGGAACGGATCCTCCTCCCGCATCCATTCCTCCGATGGCTCGAATGGGTGCGCGGGTTCCCGGACGGGCGGGGGTTGGGACGTCGCCGCGGACGGGACGCCCTCGGGATCGGCCCCCGGATCGCCGGGCGCCCGGGTGTCCTCGGCGTCGCGTGGCGAGGGCGCGTGCACGGCTCGATGGTACGCGAGGCCTTCCCGCTGGGAGCGACCGTCGCGATGACTTCCCAGGCGGGTCCGGGCACCCTGTTCGTGGTCGGGACGCCGATCGGCAACCTCGGCGACGTTACCGAGCGGGCCAGGGAGGTGCTGGGGGCGGCCGACGTGATCGCCGCCGAGGACACCCGGCGCACGGGCCTGCTGCTGGCCCGGCTCGGAGTCGACCGGCCTCCGCGCTTCGTCTCGCTGTTCGAGGGCAACGAGCGGGAACGGACCGTGGAGCTGGTGGGGGAGCTGCGCGGGGGGCTCTCGGTCGCGCTGGTGTCGGACGGGGGGATGCCGGCAGTGTCCGACCCGGGGTTCCGGCTGGTCCGCGCCTGCGCCGAGGCCGGCATCGACGTGCGGGTCGTCCCGGGTCCGTCGGCGGTGCTCGCGGCGCTCGTGGTGTCGGGGCTTCCCACAGACCGGTTCGCGTTCGAGGGGTTCCTCCCCCGCCGGGGAGGCGAACGGACGGCTCGCCTGAGCGAGCTGTCCGCCGACCCCCGGACACTGGTGCTCTTCGAGTCGCCCCGGCGGGTGGTCGCCACCCTGGAGGACCTAGCGGCCGCCTTCGGCGACCGGCCGGCCGCCGTGTGCCGGGAGCTCACCAAGCTCCACGAGGAGGTGCTGCGGGGGTCCCTCGGCGAGCTCGCCCGCGAGCTCCGGTCGCGGGGGGAGGTCCGTGGCGAGATCGTCGTGGTCGTCGGCGGCTCGACCGGCGCCCGCCGCGAACCACCCGGCCCGCTGGAGCTGGCCGAGGAGGCCGCCGGGCTCGTCGCGAGCGGCGTCCGCCGGCGCGAGGCCGCCGGACAGGTCGCCCGGCGCCACGGCGTGTCGACGAACGAGATCTACCGCGCACTGCTGGCCAGGGACCGCTCGTCGGGTCCCGGCTGATCAGGCGACGACGAAGGTCCCGTCCATCGACGGGTGCACGTCGCAGTGGAAGTGGTACGTCCCGGCCTGCAACGGATGGACGCCGTACGTCTCGGTCTTCACTCCACTGAAGATCGGGCCCTTGAACAGGGCCTGCGTCATCCCGGGGTCGGAGTAGATCGACAGGTTGTGCGGCGTCCCCGGGTCCTGGTTGTCCAGGGCGATCGTGAAAGCCTTCCCGGCGGGCGCGGCGAGACAGTCGGTGTCGAACTGGATGTTCTTGGCGGTGATCGAGAGCGACGTGCCGCTCGGCGAGCAGGTCGCGGTGGTGCTGCTCCCGCCGCCTCCGCCGCCGCACGCCGCCAACGCGAGCGCGACGACGACCCCGAACGCGAATCGTGCGCTGCTCCGCATCGTGTCTCCTCCGGTCGATCGAGTTGCGCTCACCCGGTCCCGACGGTCTCGATTTTCGCCACCCTATCGAGTCGCGTCAGCACTACCCCGATCGTGCGTCGACGGAACTGGGGCTGGCAACCGGGTGGGAGTTGAGTGTATGACCGCCCCGAGGCGCGGGATGCGCTCGCGCGTGGGTGGGAGGTGTCTGGATGGAACGCGTACGCGATGGACGCAGGACCGGCTGGATCCTCGTGGTCGGATTGATGGCGGGAGCGCTCCTGTTCCCGCGGGTCGCGGAGGCTGTTGGGAGCATCGTCACGATCCAGGGGGCCGGCAGCACGACCAAGGCCGGCGTGACGAAGGCGAATCAGTTGGAGAGCGCGGAGGCGCCCCCCTCGGCCTTCCGTGTGTTCCGGCACAGTGAGGCGGCCGACCCCAACTGTCACCCGTTCTTCAACGCCGTCCCCGCGGACACGGGCTTCATCGTCAGAACCGCCGTCGTGAGCGTGACCGAGCCCTCGTCGTCGGGCCTCACGCTCACCGCTGTGTTCCCGAACGGAACCTGCAGCGGCCAGCCCCTGGCCTCCGCGCCGACGCAGGTGGCCTCCGACTACTCGATTCCCATCGAGCCAGGGTTTGCCGTGGCTCCGGGGCGAAGGTTCTCGATGGAGGTGGCCGCACCCGGCGCGGTGGTCGACGTGTACCTGTACGGCTACCTGGTCCCGGCCGCCGACGTACCCGCCACGACGCCGGTCAAGCTGTGAGCCGAAGCCGGCGCCCCGCGGGAGGAACGATCATCCAGAACTGACCGTCTGCGTGGCCGGCTGTCACGCGCTTGTGTGGCAGCCTGATCGCGCTCCGGTGTAAGACCGCCTCCGAGGTGCGGGCACCGGGCCCGCCCGAGCAGGAGGAGGCGGAGCGATGGCGCGGTCCGGACCACGTGGGGCTTGGGTGTTGGTGGCGGGGATCATGCTCGGTGCGCTCGTTGCACCTCGGGTCGCCCAGGCCGTCGGGAGCCTGGTGACGATCCAGTCTCCGGGGGGCGGGAAGAAGGCGACCGTGACGAACGCGAGCCAGCTGGAGGTGGCCGAGGCGGCGCCGTCGCAATTCCGGGTGTTCGCGGCCGGGGCCTCCGACGCCGCCTGCCATCCACTCGCCGCGATCCCCGGCACCAAGGGGTTCGTCGTCCGGTCGGTGTCCATCGAGGTGCTGACGCCGTCCTCCACCGGGTTCGCCATCGCCGAGGTGTTCCCCAATGGATCGTGCTCGTCGACCGACCTGGCCTCGGACACCACGAGGTCCGCGGGGGACCGCGAGATCGCGATCGAGCCGGGCTTCGCAATCGCCGCTGGCGGGCACCTGTCCGTGAAGCTCGGAACCACCGGCGCGGCGGTGGCCTTCCACGTGTTCGGCTACCTGGTGCCCGCGGCGGACGTCCCGAGCACCACGCAGATCTCGACCTGAATAGACGCCGCACCGACGCCAAGCAGCTCAGCCGGCGAGCGCTCTTCGTTTCTGCGGCCCGGACGGCCACGACCACCGCTTACGTCCGACACGACGGAACTGGGGCTGTTCCGCGGGGTGGTGGGCGTGTATGACCGCGGCGGCGGCACGGGGCTGGCTCGCGCCGAATGTGGGAGGTGGCGCTGCATGGAACGGGAACGCATCGGACGTCTCGGTGGCTGGATGCTCGTGCTCGGACTGGTCGTGGGCGCGATGCTCATCCCGCATGTCGCCAGCGCATTGGGGAGCATCGTCACGATCCAGGGTGGCGGCAGCACGTCCAAGGCCGCGGTCACGAAGGGCAACCAGCTCCAGGTCGCGGAGGGCGCTCCGTCGTCATTCCGGGAGTTCACCATCAGCCATTCCGGGTCGGTCGACTGTCTGGCGTTCGGCGCGGTTCCGTCGACCAAGGGCTTCGTGGTGAAGTCGGTCGTGTTCAGTGTGATCGCGGATACGGGTGGTCCCCAGATAGCCCTGGTGTATCCGAACGGAACATGCTCGGGGAACGCGATGGCCAGCACGACGACCGCGGTCAACGGGATCTTCTCCTTCCCATTCGAGCCGGGGTTCGCCGTGGCTCACGGGAAGCATTTCGCGGTGAAGATCTTCTCGTCGCTCGCGGGGGTGACCGTGTACGTGACAGGGTATCTGGTTCCCTCGAGCGACGTCCCTGCGACGACGCCCGTTTCGAGTTGAGCCACCGTTCGGTCGTCGAACGACGCAGAGATCCCTCCGGCTGCCCTCCGCGTCTTCACTTTTCTGCCCTTTTCACGCCCTGGAAGGACGAGGATGCTGGCGACCGGCGTGGCACGGACGGAACGGGTGACCTTCGACGGAGAGTTGGAACGGCTCTACCGCGAACATGGCGACCGGCTGTGGCGCGCCGTGCTGGCGTACTCCGGCGACCCCGACGTCGCGAGCGACGCCGTCTCCGAGGCCTTCGCCCAGGCACTTCGCCGTGGGGATGGCATCCGCGATCCCGAGGCGTGGGTCTGGCGCGCGACGTTTCGCATCGCCGCCGGTGACCTCGCCGACCGCCGCAGGCGGGCCGCCACCACCCACGCTCCCGGACCCGTCACGTACGACATCCCGCAACCGGCAGACGAGCTCATCGCCGCGCTGGCGCACCTGTCGCCGAAGCAGCGGGCCTGCGTCGTCCTGCACCACTACGCCGGCTATCCGGTGAAGGAGACCGCAGTGATCGTCGGTTCCACGGCCGCGGCCGTCCGCGTGCACCTGAGTCAGGGCAGGAAGCGCCTCCGCGCGATCCTCGAATCCCACCGGGAGTCCGACGATGCCTGACCTCGACGACCGCTTCCGCTCACTGGACGGAGTCGGGTCACCCGATTTGTGGGACAGGGTCAAGTCGTGGGACCCGGGGCAGAGCCCGAAGCGCACAAGCGGCCGCCGTCGGCGCGTCGTCGTTCGGCGGATCGCCGCGGCGACGGTCACGCTCGCGGTCGCGGCGGCGGCCATTGGGTTCGCGGCGGTCGCCTTCGAGGGATCGGCGCCCAAGCCCAAGCCGACGCCCACGCCTGCACTCCAACTGCCGGTTCGGAACGGTCCGCTCGTATTCGCGGCCGGATCGCCCCGGTCACGGGTCTACTCGGTCGATCCCGACGGGTCGGCGCTGCACGCCATCAGCCCGCCGTCCATCGATGCTTCGCAGCCGGCTGTCTCTCCGGACGGCGCGCGCATCGCGTTCGTGAGCAGGGGGCCACAGCCCACGAACATCTACGTGATGAACTCCGACGGGACCGGCATCCGCCAGCTCACAGGTTTTGCGCCCAGCAACAACCTGCATCTCTCCAGCGGAGACGGCAGTGACCCGAGCTGGTCGCCGGACGGCCGAAACCTCGCGTTCACCAGCAGCCGCGACGGGTGCATGAAAGCGTTCGTCATGGCCGCGGACGGATCGGGCCAGCGTCCGGTCACCGGCTGTGGCAGTTTCACCCGCCCGGCGTGGTCGCCCAACGGGATCGAGATCGCGGTCGGTGGCGCGCCCCGAGACGACCGCCACGGGATCTGGCTCATGAACGCCGATGGCACCGCGGGTGTCGGGATCGAGGGAACACGTCCGAGCGATCGGGGGCCGGTGGCCTGGTCGCCAGACGGCGAGCACATCGCCTTCCGCCGAGGTAGCAGCGTGGTGTCGATTCCCTCGGGGTTCGTCCCCATACGGGCCCCCGTGATCGCCCGGTGCCCGGACGTTTCCTGTGGCGGGGGACCGTTCGACGTCACGTTCTCCCCGGATGGGCGCTCGGTCGCCCTCGCCGCGCGGGGGTTGTGGGTCGCAGCTCGAGGCACCGGATCAGCGCGCCGGGTGCCCCTCCCCCCTGGACTCCGGCCAACAACAGTGGCATGGCCGCCTGCGGCCGGTACCGCCCGGGTCGCCCCACCCACCGACGTGGTCACCGTATCCCGCCGATATGAGCACGGCGCCGTGCGATGTGTCCTGGCGGTCCCATCCGCGGTCCTGCCCGGCGTCGATCTGCCAATGCGCATGGTCATCGAGAACCTCACGAACCGAACCGTGCACGTGGCGGAGCGCCTCGAACAGCACACCAGGGTGACCCGTGGCGATGGCCAGGAATTGTGGGACTCCAACGACGCGTTCTATGGCTTCTCCCATGGCCCTCCGGCACTCCCCCCGCCACCCCTGGCGCCCCGATCCGCAATCGAGGTCGGCCCCATCCGCCCCGCGATCCAATGGGACGATGCAACCGAGGTCCGCACCGAATGCCTCGAAGCGACCCTCCCAGGCGCGGTCGTGCAAGTGGTCGTCCCCGGCGCCGCGCCATCGTCCGCGGACGCGGTGACGCGGGCACGCGAGGTGGCCGGCAGCCCGCTGGGCGATTGCGTGCCTCCCCCCGACGGAACCTGGGCGATCGGGACGGCTGCTCCCGTCCAGGGCGACGGCTTCCGTGCCCGATGCCGCGCAGTCATCTCCAAACTGGATGGGTTCGACGTCGTGCGACTCCAACTCGTCGCCCCGCCCACGGCCGTTGTGCCTTTCGGCAGGTACTTCGCGGAGACGTTCTACAGGCTGCCGGCCCACCCGGGCGTGGTCGTCTTGGCCGCGGAGTGGCGCTTCGTGATCACCGCGCAGGCTACGCAGGCCATCGAGGCTGAGTACCTCGTCAGTGGATGCGACTTCGAGGAATTCGGGTCTCTCCCTTCCAGCGACTTCAGCTCAGTTCACCCCGGTCCCTGCCGCGCCACCAACTCCTGAGGCCGTCCCCGAACGCGTCGCGCCTACAATGGCCGCCCATGGGGCGGGCCTTCTACATCACGACGCCGATCTACTATCCGAACGACGTGCCGCACATCGGGCACGGGTACACAACCGTGGCCGCGGACTTCCTCGCGCGGTACCACCGGCTCAAGGGGGACGACGTCCTGTTCCTCACGGGGACGGACGAGCACGGGCAGAACCTCGCTCGGAAGGCGCAGCAGGCCGGGAAGACGGCGCAGGAGTACGTCGACGAGATGGAGCCTCGGTGGCGGGAGGTCTGGACCAGGCTCGAGATCTCGTTCGACGACTACATCCGGACCACCGAGGACCGGCACACGGCCGCCGTGACGAAGCTCCTGCAGGCGGTCCACGACAACGGGCGCGACGACATCTACCTGGGCACGTACGAGGGCCTGTACTGCGTCTCGTGCGAGGCGTACTACACGGAGGACGAGCTGGTCGACGGGATGTGCCCGATCCACCACCGGCCGATCGAGCAGATGTCGGAGGAGAACTACTTCTTCCGGCTCTCGGCGTACGGCGACCGGCTGCTCGAGCACTACACGGAGGACCCGTCGAGGGTCGAGCCCGAGGCTCGCCGCAACGAGGTCCTCAGCCTGATCCGGCAGGGCCTGCGCGACTTCTCGATCAGCAGGACGAACTTCGACTGGGGGATCTCGATCCCGTGGGACCCGAAGCACGTGACCTACGTGTGGTTCGACGCGCTGACCAACTACATCACCGCCGCTGGCTACGGCACCGACGACGAGAAGTTCTCGACGTTCTGGCCGGCCCTGCACCTGGTCGGGAAGGACATCCTGCGGTTCCACGCCGTGTACTGGCCGGCGATGCTGATGGCGGGCGGCGTCGAGCCGCCCCGCCAGGTGTTCGCCCACGGGTTTCTCACGGTCGGCGGGCAGAAGATGTCGAAGACCAACGCCACGGGCATCCACCCGTTCGAGCTGACCGACCACTTCGGCGTCGACTCCTACCGGTACTTCTTCATGCGGGAGATCCAGTTCGGGCAGGACGGGAACTTCTCGTGGGAGGCCATGGTGGAGCGGCACAACGCCGACCTTGCCAACGGCCTCGGGAACCTGGCCAGCCGGGTGCTGGCGATGCTCGAGTCGAACCTCGAGGGCGTGATCCCGGACGCCGACCCGAAGGCCGAGGCCGGGTCGCTCCCCGGCCTGGTCGAGGGCGTCGTCCGACGGTACGACGATGCCGTGGAGAACCTGGCCCTGACGCAGGCCCTGGCCGCCATCTGGGAGGTCGTCGGGGAGGCCAACCGGTACCTCGTGGAGCGCGCGCCGTGGGCCCTGGCCAAGGACGCCTCGAAGCGGTCCGAGCTGGAGGGCGTGCTGTACACGAGCGCCGAGGCGCTGCGGATCCTGGCCATCCTGATCGTGCCGATCATGCCCGCCGCGGCGGGCCGGCTGTGGACACAGCTGGGCATTCCCGAGTCGCTCGAGGACCAGCGCCTGCCCGACTCCGCGCGGTGGGGCGGCCTCGAGCCCGGGACGAAGACGCGGCGCGGCGAATCGTTGTTCCCACGTCTCGACGCGTAGGCGAGTCATGGGGATAAACCCTCAAGCGGCGGTGGAGGCGGGCGCCGTCGACACGCACTGCCATCTGTTCCTGCTCGACGCCGAACCTTCGGTGTCGGTCGAGTCGGCCCGTCGGGCCGGCGTGGGGCGCCTGATCTGCGTCGGCATCGACCCCGAGTCCAGCCGGCGAAGCGTGGAGATGGCCGAGTCGTTCCGCGGTGTGTTCGCCACGGCCGGCATGCACCCCCACACGGCGAACGAGCTCGACGACACTGCCGGCGCCGACCTCGAGGAGCTGCTGGCCAACCCCCAGGTGGTCGGCGTGGGGGAGTGCGGGCTCGACTACTTCCGGATGAAGTCGCCCGTCGAGGACCAGCAGCGGGCGTTCCGGCTGCACGTCCGGTGGAGTCGCGAGCTGGACAAGCCGCTCGTCGTCCACGTCCGCGACGCGTGGGACGACGCGGTCCGGATCCTCGACGAGGAACGCGCCGAGCGCGTGGTGCTCCACTGCTTCTCCGGCGACACCCAGGTCGCGGTGGCCTGCGCGGAGCGGGGGTGGTTCATGTCCTTCGCCGGCAACGTGACGTATCCCAAGAACGAGCACCTCCGCGAGGCCGCCTCCGTCGCCCCGCCCGACCGGCTACTGGTCGAGACCGACTCGCCGTTCCTCGCGCCGCAGGCGCTTCGGGGCCGCGACAACGAGCCGGCGAACGCGATCGCGGTGGTCGAGGAGCTGGCCCGAGTGCGCGCCACGACGGTGCCCGAGATGCTGGAGCTCACGACGGCGAACGCCATGGTCGCGTTCCCCGGCCTGCGCTGACGCGGTCCCGCCCGGCCGACACGCATCGGGGTTTCCCGCTCCACCGCAGCGACCTGCTCAGGGAACACACGTTCGGCTTCAAGTTTGCAGTGAAGGTTGAGGCTTGCTAGGGTCCCGCGCTGTTCCATCGTGAAGGCTCTGGTCCGGCGTCGCCGCTTCCCCCCAGGGCCCTCCCGTTCGAGGAGGGATGTTGGGGGTACGGCCTACGCGAGTCCGGCGCCTCCGCGCCCGGCGGGCCCGGCGGCTCGCCGTCGCGTGGACCGTCGTGCTCGCGGGGGCTCTGGTCGCGCGCACGGCGTTGGCGCCCGGGGTGCCCGTCGGCAAGCAGGCCAGGGCAGACGCTCGACCGGGGGTTCAGGGTTCTCCGGTCGCTCGGCGCTCGGCCGTTCCCGCGCCCGCGCCGTCGATGTTCAGCGTCGACCAGCTGGCCTCGGACCGACGACCGGTGGAACCAGGTGTGGGGGTCTGGGTGGCCGCGAGGCGGGGACTGGGGGCGCTCGGCGCCCTCAAGGAAACCGTGGAGGCCGCACCCTCCGCGATCCCGCCGGGGTGGCTCGAGCTGCATCGGCCGACCGCCGTATCCCTCGAGGTGCAGGGGAAGGACCTCGAGGTGCTTTCCAATGCGGCGACCGTCCGGCAGCTCTTCTCGGCCATGGGAATCGAGCCCGACGGTGACGATCGCGTCGCGCCGCCACTCCAGACCCCCCTTCCCCACGCGCCCCGCATCACGTTCGACCGGGTCGACGTCCGGACGGTCACGACGACGACGGCCGTCCCGTTCGCGATCCATTCGACCACCACGACCGCCCTGGGGGCCGGACAGGTCCGGGTGACCACCCCGGGCGTGCAGGGCTCGGAGGAACGCGTCTACCGGGTCGAGTCGGTGAACGGGCGGGAGGTGTCGCGCGTCCTCGTCTCCTCGCGGACCATCACCCCCGCGGTGGACGAGGTCCGGGAGGTTGGCACCGCGCCTCCGCCGCCTCCGCCGCCTCCGCCACCTTCGTCATCGTCCACTTCGCACGTCCAGGTCGGCGAGGCCACCTGGTACGACACCGGCCACTCGGGGCTGACCGCCGCGCACCCCACGCTCCCCTTCGGAACCCGGGTGACGGTGACCAATCTGGCCAACGGGCGGTCGGTGACCGTAATAATCAACGACCGTGGACCCTACGGCGGCCGGATCATCGACCTCTCGCGCGACGCCTTCGCGCTCCTCGCCCCGCTCCCCTCGGGCGTCTGCCGCGTCCGGCTCACCTGGTAAGCGGCCACCCACCGGCCTGGGCGCGGGCGACGTCCGCGACCTCGCGAGGCGCCACGGCATCCGCCCCTCCCGGTCCTTCGGGCAGAACTTCCTGGTCGACCCGAACCTGGCCCGGGCCATCGTCGCCGACGCGGGGGTCGGGCCGGAGGATCGGGTGGTGGAGGTCGGCGCCGGATTGGGGTCGCTGACGGTCGCCCTCGGCTCGGCCGTCCGTGAGGTGGTCGCCGTCGAGTCCGACCCCTCGCTGGTCCCGGGGCTCCGCGAGGCCGTGGACGGTGTGCCGGTCCGGGTGGTGCTCGGCGACGCGCTCCGGCTCGACTGGAGCGAGGTGCTGCCCGGCGCGCCGTGGCGGATGGTGTCGAACCTGCCCTACAACGTCGCGGTCCCGGTGCTGTTCCGCATGCTCGATGAGGCGCCCCAGGTGACCGGGTACGTGGTGATGGTCCAGCGGGAGGTCGGCGACCGGCTGGCGGCGGCGCCCGGTTCGCCGGCGTACGGCGCAGCCTCCGCGAGGCTGGCGTACCTGGCGGTGGTCCGGACCGTCCGCCGGGTTCCTCCGACGGTGTTCTGGCCCCAGCCCAAGGTGGAGTCCGTTGTCGTGCGGATCACGCCACGGCAGCCGCCGGTCGAGATCGCCCGCGAGAAGCTGTTCCCCGTGATCGAGGCCGGGTTCGCGCAGCGGCGGAAGACCATGCGCAGCGCGCTGGTGAGGCTGGGGCTGTCCCCGGGCCGCGCGGTCACCGCGCTGCGCGACTGCGGCCTCGACGAGGACGTGCGGGCCGAACGGCTCGGCCTGGACGAGTTCGCCTGCCTGGCGGAGGCGGTCGCGGGTGGCTGAGCGCTCGGTCACCGTCGGCGCACCGGCCAAGATCAACCTCGTGCTGCGGGTGCTGGGGCGGCGGGAAGACGGCTACCACGACCTCGAGAGCCTGGTGCTGCCGGTGTCGCTCCAGGACTCGGTCACCGCCCGGGAGGCGGAGGCGATGTCGGTCGCGATGTTCCATCCCGACGGGAGGCCGATGCTGCTGCCCGACCCCGAGTCGAACCTCGCGTTCCGGGCCGCCACGGCGTGGCTCCGCGCGCGCGCCCGGGACGACCTGGCCGCCGCCATCGAGGTGGAGAAGCACATCCCGATGGCCGCCGGCCTGGGCGGCGGCAGCGCCGACGCGGCGGCCGTCCTCGAGGCGCTCGACGCCCTATGGAACGAGGGGCTTCCGGAGGGGGAACTCGATCGCCTCGCCGCGGAGCTCGGCTCCGACGTCCCGGCCATGCTGCACGGCGGCCCGGCGGTCATGCGGGGGCGGGGCGAGCTGGTCGAACCCGTCGATGCCGCGACCACGTGGTGGGTGTTGCTCCCGCAGCCCTTCGCCGTGCGCACGCCGCACGCCTACGCGTGGTGGGACGAAGTGGGCTCGACCGCCCCCGCGGACGTCGGTCGCGCCGTCGCCGCTCTCCACGCGGGCGACCTCGACGCGCTGGCGGCGCTGTTGCACAACGACCTCCAGGGTCCGGTAGCCCGGCGCCACGCGCAGGTGCAGGTCGGGGTGGAGCGGCTGTTGGACGCCGGCGCGCTGGGGGCCGTCATGAGTGGCAGCGGCCCCACCGTCGCGGCACTGGTGGCGGACGAGCAGGAGGCCATCCGTGTCAGCGGCCACGTCCCCCGCGCGATCCCGGTCGTCGCCCCTCCGCCGCCCCCGGCCACGACGAGCGCCCCCGGATGACGTCGCCGGCAGGCCGGAGTCCGGGATAATCGCAGGCGCCGGTCCGGGGTCGTCTAACGGCAAGACGGGGGCCTTTGGAGCCCCAAATGGAGGTTCGATTCCTCCCCCCGGAACTCACTTCGCCACCGTGGATCGAGGGCGTCCTTCACGCGCCAATCGGCTCACCTGGACCGAGGCGAGCGCTCGGCCCTTCGTGTGGCATCCTGGGCGTCGTGCCCCGCCCGTTTCGTCTGCTTCATGGTCCGGCCGCCCTTGGGCTGTCCGTCCTCGTCGTCCTTTCGAGCGCCGCATCGTCGGGCGCACTCGGCCGTGGCGGTCCTCCGCTGGCCTTCCGATCGACGAAGGCATCCGCCGCCGCGCAACTTCGCGAGCTGCAGTCCGATCTCGCCGTCTACGACCAGCCGATCCGCATGGGGACCGCGGTGTGGCTCGCGATGCAGGCTCGGGTGAAGGGGGCGCAGGCGCAGATCCAGCGCGACCGCCACGAGCTGCGCGCCGGTCCGAGGCCAGCGTCGGTGCGCCGGCTGCGGGCCGACATCCGGCGGACGGAACGGCGGCTCGCGCCCATGCTGCCCCTCTGGATCGAGGTGAAGGCGATGCTAAAGCGAGCCTTCGACGGCGTGAAGGCGACCCTGTCGAGGGTCCGCAGGGTGGTCGCCGGCGTCCTGGGCCCCGTACGGGGGCGGCGCGACCCGGCGGCGTGGCGCGCCGCGTTCCACCGGCCGCCGCGGCGGACGCGGGAGCGGCTCGACGTCTGCCCGGTGGACGGTCCGTACTTCGTGGTCGACACCTTCGGCGCGCCGCGGCCGGGCGGTCGGACCCACGAGGGGGTCGACCTGCAGACTGCGCGGGGGACACCGATCCTCGCCGCCCTCCCCGGCGTGGCGCAGCGGGTTCCGAACACGCTCGGGGGCAACGCCGTCATCGTCGACTCGGGGGGCGGCACGTACACGTACTACGCGCACCTCTCCGCGTACGGGGCTTCCGGCGCCGTCGCCGCCGGCGAGATCATCGGCTACGCGGGCGCGTCGGGCGACGCGCGGGGCCTGATCCCGCACCTGCACTTCGAGCTGCATCCCGGCGGCGGCGACGCGGTGGACGCGTTCCCGGACCTCCAGGCGGTGTGTTAGGCACGACCCCGTGTTGCGGGAGCGGCCCTGGGCGGGTACAACACAGGCGCCTTTCCCACGACGCCCCTACGAAAGGGAACGAGTGCCGACAAGGTCCCCCCGATCCCTCGCCGTGGTGGTCCTCGCCGCCGGCATGGGCAAGCGCCTGAACTCGTCGCGCCCGAAGGTGCTGCACGAGGTCGTCGGCCGTCCCGTGCTGTGGCACGTCCTGCGGGCGACGGCCGCGACGAAGCCGGCGAAGCTCGTCGTCGTCGTGCACAACGCCCGCCGGCAGGTGGAGGACGCGGTCCAATCGTGGAACGTGTCGCCGGTGCCCGTGTTCGTCGAACAGGGGAAGCCGCTCGGCACGGGACACGCCGTCCTGGCCGCCGAGCGCGAGGTCGGGCGGGTCGACGACGTCCTGGTGGTCCCCGGCGACGAGCCCCTGGTCACCGGGGACCAGCTCCGGGCGCTGCTGGGAATCCACCGCCGGCGCGATGTCGCCGCGGTCGCCCAGACCACCGAGCCGGACGATGCCCGCGGCTTCGCCCGTGTGATCCGCGACCCGCGGGGCGAGTTCGTCCGGCTTGCCGAGGGCAGCGATGCCACCAGGGACGAGCTGGCGATCACCGAGGTGGCCACCGCGGTCTACGCGTTCCGCCGGGAGGCTCTCTACGCGGCGCTCCCCCTGGTCGGCCGGGAGAATCGCCAGCACGAGTACTACCTGCCGGACGTCCTCGGAATCCTGCGGGACAAGGGCGACCGCGTCGCCGTGCAGTTCGTAGACAACGGCGGCAGCGTCGGCGCGAACTCGCAGTTCGAGATGGCGAAGGCCGCGGAGGTCCTCCGCCGGCGGATCAACGAACGGCACATGGAAGCTGGCGTCGGGATGGTCGACCCCTCGACGACGTTCATCGGCCCGGAGGTCCGCATCGGCGCGGACACCGTCGTGCACCCGATGACGTTCCTGGAGGGCAACACGAGGATCGGCCGGGAGGCGGAGATCGGGCCTGCGGTGCGGATCGTCGACTCGACGGTGGGTGACCGGTCGACCGTGCAGTTCGCCGTGGTCCGGGGATCGCGGATCGCCGCCGGCGTGAACGTCGGCCCGTTCGCCAGCCTCCGCCCCGGCGCGGAGCTCGAGGAGGGCGCCAAGGCCGGGACCTACGTCGAGATCAAGAACTCCCGGGTCGGGAAGGGGTCCAAGGTCCCGCACCTGTCCTACGTCGGCGACGCGGACGTCGGATCCGGGGTGAATATCGGGGCGGGCACCGTGACCGTCAACTACGATGGATGGGACAAACACCGCACCGTGATCGGCGACGACGTGAAGATCGGCTCGGACACGATGCTCGTGGCGCCGGTGGTCGTGGGCAAGGGCGCGATGACCGGGGCCGGTTCGGTGATCACGAAGGACGTTCCGCCGGGCGCGCTGGGTATCGGGCGCTCGGAGCAGCGCAACGTCGAGGGGTTCCGCGAGCGCCAGGAGATCCGTCACCGGAAGCCGCGGCGGCGCGGCCCCGGCGCGAAGGGCTGAGGGCGAGGGAGGAGATCCGGGTGGAGATCGTCACCAAGAAGCACCTCATGCTCTTCGCGGGGACCTCGCACCCCGACCTGGCGAACGAGATCGCTGACGGGCTCGGCATCCCGATCTCGCCGTGTGAGATCCGGAGGTTCGCCTCGAGCGAGATCTACGTTCGGCCCGTCGACAGCGTCCGCGGCGCGGACGTGTTCATCATCCAGACCCACTGCGCCCCGGTGAACGAGACGATCATGGAGCTGCTGATCCTCGTCGACGCGATGAAGCGCGCGTCGGCCAAGCGGATCACGGCGGTGATCCCGTATTACGGCTACTCCCGCCAGGACAAGAAGACCCTGGCCCGCGAGCCGATCTCCGCGAAGCTGGTGGCCGACCTCCTGTCGGCTGCGGGGGCCGACCGCGTGGTGTCGGTGGACCTCCACTCCGGCCAGATCCAGGGGTTCTTCGACTTCCCCTTCGACCACCTGACCGCGCTGCCCCTGCTGGCCGACTTCCTCCGCGACGAGACCGGGCTCTCCGGCGACCAGATCACGGTCGTGGCGCCCGACGCCGGCCGGGTCAAGGTGGCCGAGCGGCTCCAGCAGCACCTGCACGCGGACATCGCGTACATCAATAAGCGGCGTTCGAGATACGAGGCCCACAAGATCGAGGCCATCGAGGTCGTGGGTGAGGTCGAGGGCCAGGTGTGCGTCATCGTCGATGACATGATCGACACGGCGGGCACGATGGTGTCGGGCGCCAAGGCGCTGGCGGAGCGAGGGGCCCGGGAGATCTACGCGTCGGCGACCCACGGGCTGTTCAATGGCAAGGCCGTGCCGAACATCGAGGAGTCGCCGATCGCCCAGGTCATCGTGACGAACACCGTCCCGATCCCCGAGGAGCGCCAGTTCTCCAAGCTGAAGGTCCTGTCGATCGCTCCGATCATCGCCAGCGCGCTGCACGCGGTGTTCGAGGACACGAGCGTCAGCGAGATCTTCCACGGCGAGAACATGCCGTAGCCGTTTCGGTTGCAGCGCAAGGGCCCGGGCGCGCACGCCCGGGCCCCGTTGCGCTTTCGGAGATATCGGCTACGGGGCGGTGCTCGCCGTCCCGGATTGGACGCTCGACCCGCCGCCCGCGGAGCTGGCCGACGCCACGCCGCCACCAGAGGCCGTTTCCTGGCCGGTCGACCCGTCCCCCGAGAACGGGCACGCTGCCGGACCGTCACTGCCCACCTGCGGCTTCACGCACGTCGCGGGGCCCGGTGGCACCGTGGTCGTTGACGGGGGTGGCGGGATCTCCTGCCGGGCCACCACATTGCCGCCCGCGTCCAATGCGACCACGGTGCCGGACATCGAGCTCATCTCGGGCACTTCGGCGAGGAAATAGCTCCGCTCGATCCCCGTGACCGCCGGAGCGGGCGACAGCGGCAGATCGACCGGATCGCCGCTCTGGGGGCGCACCTCGACGCGAGCCGCGCGAGCGACCACCGAGCCGAACACCACCGGAGCGTCGTCACCGGGGAACTGGCCAACGGACGCGTCGAGTTCCGGCGGCGTGGGCTTCTCACCCGAGGCGGATGCGGAGGCGTAGCCGACTCCCCCGGAGCCGACCTCGATCTGCGTGCTGGTCAGGCTGGCGTCCACGAGCACGACCCATGGTTTGCCGCTCGCCGTGGTTCCACCCGCGACGACAGTCATGACCGACTGGGTGTCGCCCCCGTCGGGTGGGGCGGTCTCGGCGCCACCCGGCGTGCCGCTCGACGATGCGGAGCCGCCCGAGGAGGACGATCCGCCGCCGCCGATCACCCCCTTGTCGCCGCTCGGGAACTTGATCGAGTCGTACGCGGCGAACAGGGCCTGGACGTCGGATTCGGATGCGTCTGGGCCGACTCTGGCGCTCGCGTTGACGCGATACGGAGACCGATTCGACGCGCGATAGAGTCGCGAGCCATCAGCGCACGAGAACGGCGGAGCCGGCGTGAGTCTTCCATCTTCACCGGGAACATCGAGCGCGTGCCCGACGGGGTGCAGTTGGAGCACCACGGCCGTGGCCGGGAAGTCCGACCTGTTGCACGACATGTCGAGGTCGAGCAGGTGATCGGGGTACAGATTGGACAGCTGGATCCACAGGGCCGGCCCCGACTCGGCCAGGCCAATCTTCGCGCCCGTCGCAGTGTCGCCGCCCGCCGTGCCGTCGGAGGACGCGGGCTGGTCCGGCAAGCCGGGCCCGAGGCCGGCCGGGGCCACGTTCACGGTCTGGAGCGCCCAGTCGGCGGGGTACGTGATTCCGTAGGCGTCGACGCTCACCGTCCGCGTGGCTCGCTGGTCCGCTTCGGCCGCTGAGTTCTGGGGCGGCTTCGTCGTTCCGTTCCCGAAGGCCTGGACGCCCAGCACCATGCCGCCGATGACGGCTGCGGCGGTCCCGGCCGACACCAGGGCGGTGCCCACCTGGCGCCTCCGAGCCCGTCGCACCACTCCGGGCGGAGCCTGGGGCTCCGGCCGCGGACGGGAGGCCCGCTCCTGCAGCAGGTCGTGCAGCTTCGTCTCCAGGTCGCTCATGGCTCCTCGCCTTCGGTTCCGTCGTCGTTCCGGATCTCCCCGCGCAGGGCCTGCATCCCTCGCGCGACCAGCGACTTCGCCGCCGCATTGGAGCAGCGAAGCGTCGCCGCCACCTCCCGCTCCGGCAGGTCCTCGTAGTACCGGAGCACCACCGCCGCCCGCTGCCGCTCGGGCAGGCGCTGCAGCGCCCGCCACAGCTCGTCGCGCGCCTCGACGTCCGGGTTCTCCGGCGCGGCCACCGGCCGGTTCGCCTCCCGGCGGAGGTAGGCCCGCTCCAGCCGCCGCCTGCGGAGCTGCGACGTGAACAGGTTCACCACGGTGCGCCGCAGGTACGCCTCGAACGCGGCAGGCTCGCGGAGGTGGCGGAACCGCCCGGTCAGGCGCACGAACGCCTCCTGCACGAGGTCCTCGGCCAGGTACGGGTCGCCCGTCAACAGGTAGGCCAAGCCGACGGCGGCGCCGGCATACCGCGCGTAGAGCTCGCCCAGCCCGCCGGCCGGCACGCTCGCCCGGTCCGCGTGGTGGACCTCGATCACGGGTGGGTCCGACCCCATGTGCCCATCAGACTATGGACGCACGAGCGGCAGCGTTGGTAGCGCCCGATCCGTGCATGCCTCGCGCGAGGCCGGGTAGGTTCGATTCGATCGCCGGAACGCCCGCCGCGTTCCGGGCGTACCGGGAAAGGAGCGATCGGCATGGCCGTGACGAAGCGCGCGAAGTCGGTGGTCGACCAGGTCGTCGGTACCGCCAAGGAGACCGTTGGGCGGGTGACCGGCAACAAGAGCACCCAGGCGAAGGGCGCGGCCCAGCGGCGGCGCGCCCAGGCCTCGAACACCGTCCAGCGGATCACGGGCGCCGCGAAGTCGAACCTGGAGCGGGCGCGAGGGGTGGTGAAGTCCGCGACGCAGAAGGCCACCGGCGCCGCGAAGGCCACCGCGACCAGGACCCGCGGGAAGGCCCAGAGCCCCGCGAAGAAGACCGCGGCCAAGGCCAAAGCTACTGCGAAGCGCACGACCGCGCGGGCCAAGGGGACGGCGACGAAGGCGACGTCGAGAGCGAAGTCGGCGGCCAAGCGCAAGACTTGACTCGCTGCCTCCGCCGCGGCTGCGCGTCCGACCTTCAGATGTAACCGAGTTCGGAGAGGCGCTGCTCGATCTCCGCGCGCTCCTCGGGCGTCGTCGGCTCCGCGGGCCGGTCCCATTCGCTCCACGAATCGACAGCCCGGTCGAGCTGCTCCCGCAGCCGCTTCACGGTCTCGACGCGCGACCCCGCGAGGTCCGTCTGCTCTCCGGGATCATGTGCGGTGTCGTACAGGGCCTCCCCGCCGCCGGCGTCGCGCACGAGCTTGAACCGGCGGTCGCGCACGGCGACGAGGTCCCGACCCAGCCCGCCGAAGTCGAACGAGGGGTTGCGTCGCTCGAGGCGTGAGCGCTCCCGCTCGGTCCACGCACGCCATTCCGCGAACGCGTACTCCTCGCCGAAGCCCTCCCGCGCCGGCGACAGCAGGTCCGTCCGCCGGCCCTCCAGGTAGTCGGCCGGAAGCTGCCGCCCCAGGAAGCTGGCGATCGAGGGCATCACGTCGACCAGCTCGTACATCCCCCCGCGCACCCCCTGCGGGACCATGCCAGGCCCCCACGCCACGAACGGCACGCGGATGAGGTGGTCGTCGAGCGAGGCGTGGTGGTCGGCCAGCCCGTGGCGCCGGGTCTCCCCGCGGTGCTCTCCGAGGTGCTCGCCGTGGTCGGAGGTCACGATCACCAGTGCCCGGCCGTCGTCGGCCACGTGTCCCGTTGAGCGGAGCATGTCGAGCAGCTGGTCGAGGTGCCGGTCGGCATTCGCCAGCTCGCCGTCGTAGTAGGTCGAGTACACGTCGAGGTCCTCGTCCTCGGCGCGGGCGACCGCCTCCCAGGGGCCCACGCGGGCGGCCATGCGCGTCCGGTACCGTAGCCCTCGCAGCGGCCCGTACCGCGGGCCTCGCATGCTGCGGGCCATCCGGCGGGGCGGCGCGTAGGCCCAGTGGCATTCCAGGTAGTTCACGAACAGGAACAGCGGCCGCCCGGCCTCCGGCAGGCGCTTGCGCATCCACCGGTTCACGACCCGCCCCCCCGAGTCGCCCCCGAAGAGCGCTTTGGGGATCCTCCGGGCCGCGCGGCGCCACCCGCGCTCGACGTCCAGCCGAAACGCGTAGTGGTCGAACCCCCGGGCCAGGCCCGTGCGCTCGGAGATCAGGCCGTTGTTCGTGACGCACCACGTGTCGTACCCGAGCGCCCGGAGCCACTCGGCCAGCGTCACCTTCGCTGAGTCGCGCAGGCGCGGTCCGGTCTGCCACTGGCTCCCGTGCTGGCTGGGATACAGGCCGGTGAACATCGAGCCGTGCGCCGGCAGTGTCCACGGCCCGTTCGCGATCATGGTTTCCGCCCGAAGCCCTTGCGCCGCAAGGGAATCGACGGTGGGGGTGGTCGGGCGCTCGTACCCGTAGCAGCCGAACCGGTCCCACCGCGCGGTGTCGAAGACCACCAGCACGATCGTCGGAAGGTCGCCGGAGGGGGCCGGGGACGCGGCGGCGGGGGCGTCAGGCACGGCCTGAGGATAGCTGCCGCCCCCCGGCGGCAACCCCGCCGCCGCCGGCAGTCAGCGCTCCCGGACGCGGGCCACGCGATACGTGCGCAAAGTGCCGGCACTGGTCGCTGCGTTCAGGAAGGCCGGGTACGCGACCACGTGCAGACCACCTCCACGGACAGGTACCGGCGCGCGCCCACCACAATTCTGCCGCCGTGGACGGAGGCCGGATTGAGGATCAGGCCGGGCCGGATCGCAGTGCCGCACCGGACGGACCAAGGATGCCCGCGAAGGCGTCGGCGTAGCGGGCGGCGACGTGGGACAGCTCGAAGGGGCGGCACGCCTCGCGGGCCGCCGCCGACATGCGCGCGTGCGCTCTGGAATCCGCCAGCAGGCGGCACGCGGCGTCGGCCAGCGCTTCCAGGTCTCCGGGGCGGACCAGGGCGCCGGTCTCCCCCCGGCGGACGATCTGCGACACCTCGCCCACGTCGAACGCCACGACGGGAACGCCCGCCAGCCCGGCCTCGACGAGCACCCCGGGCGCGCCCTCGATGCGGCTCGTGGACAGCAGCAGGTCCGACGCCACGATGATGCGGTCGGCGTCGTCCCGCGACCCGAGCAGCAGGACGCCCGGCCCGGCTGCGCCTGCGGCCCGCTCCACCGACTCCCGCAGCGGCCCGTCCCCGACCATCGCCAGCGAGCACTCCCCGAACCGCGACCGGATCAGCGCGAATGCCTGCAGCGCCGCGCCCGGCTGTTTCTCGTCCGACAGGCGGCCGACCCACGCCACCAGCGGGCGCTCGGTGAGAGCCCCGATCTCCCGGCAGACCGCCGTTCGTTCCTCGGGCCCCAGCTGGGGCGGCGACCGGCGCGAGGTCGGGATCACCGCCACGCGGTCGGGGTCGACCGCGAACTCCTCGACCAGCTCGCGCTTCAGCTCGTCGGTGACGGCGAGGATGAGCGTCGTCCGGTCGTACATCCGCGCGAGGATGCGCTCCCCTCGGCTGCCCACCGCGTGGCTGATCTTCCGGTACACCCGGGGAATCCGGCCTCGGGGATCCGCCAGGACCGCGTACTTGAGCGGTTCCCCGCCGTGGGCAACGACGAGGTCGGGGCGAAGCTTCCGCAGGCCGGCTCGCAGTCGGGCCACGGCGCCCGGGTCCACCCCCAGACGCCGCTCCACGCGGCCCACGGGGCGGGCGCCGCCGACCACCCGCACCCGCCCGGCCGGCTCGCCCTCGGCGGGGCCGAACAGCGGGAACAGCAGGTTGCGCGAGACGGGCTGCAGGGCCTCGGCCAGCTGCGCCGCGAACACCTCGGCCCCCCGCCGCACCACGCGCGGGACCACGTGCAGGATGCGAACCTCCCCGCCCATGGTCCGGCATCTTAGGGGCCGCGAACCCCGTTCCCCGCCAGCCGGGCACTCGGCTTTCCGGCGAGCTCGCCGCGAGGCCCGGCCGCCACTCGGCTATCCTCGCCGCCCGTATGGGTGGGGTTCTGGTCACCGGCGGCGCGGGGTTCGTGGGCTCGAACCTGGCCCGAGCGCTGGTCGAGTCCGGGACCGAGGTCCGGGTGCTCGACGACTTCGACGCGGTCCGGACCGACTACCTGGCGGGGCTCGACGTCCGCACCATCCGCGGTTCCGTGACCGACGCCGCCGTCGTCCGGCGGGCCGTGCGGGGCGCGGACGCGGTCGTGCACCTCGCGGCGATGTCCGGCGTGGCGCCGTCCGTGGAGCATCCCGAACGTGACTTCGCCGTGAACGTGGGCGGCACGTTCAACGTGCTGGACGCCGTGCGCCGGGCGGGCGTTCCCCGGGTCGTGTTCGCGTCGTCCGGGGCCGTGCTGGCGGGCGCGAAGCCCCCGCTCGGCGAGTCCACGCTGCCGAGCCCGCTGTCGCCGTACGGCGCCTCGAAGCTCTACGGCGAGGCGGCGCTGCAGGCCTTCCAGAGCGTGTACGGCTTCACCGGGGTCTCCCTGCGGTTCTCCAACCTGTACGGGCCGAACTGCGACCACAAGCGCAGCGTGGTCGCCGAGTTCCTGCGAAGAGCCCTGCGCCGCAAGCCGCTCGTGATCTACGGCAACGGGCGTCAGACCCGGGATTTCCTGCACGTGGACGACGTGTGCCGGGCGGTGCGCGTGTCGCTGCGCTCGCCGTCCTCGGGGGTGTTCCAGCTCGGAACCGGCGTGGAGACATCGATCGCCAGGCTGGCCAACCTCACCCGGAAGGTCGCGGGGGTCGACCTCGAGGTCGAGCGGCGCCCGGCCCGCCCCGGCGACGCATCGAAGAACTTCGTCGACCCCGCCAGGGCCCGCCGCCTCCTGCGGTGGGAGGCGCGGATCGCGCTGGCAGACGGCCTGGCCTCGACCTACCGCTGGATGCGCGACCGCGCCGGCCGGTGAGGCCGCGGGTCGGCCCGCCGCGCTCCTGAGTACAATCGGAAGCCGGTTTACCGCATCTCGCTGGCCACCCCAAACGCAGGAGGAAGGTCGCGTCATGGAGAGGAAGCTGAAGGCCGAGCCCCGCGAGTCGGACGGCAAGGGCGCCGCCCGCCGTCTGCGCGCCGAGGGCAAGGTCCCCGCCGTCGTGTACGGCCACGGCATGGCCCCGGTGGCCGTGGCGGTCGACGCCCGCGACCTGTTCCACATCCTGCACACGGACGCCGGCGCCAACGTGCTCATCGACCTGGAGGTCGACAGCGATCGACACCTCACCCTGCCCCGGGAGATCCAGCGCGACCACATCCGGGGGCAGTTCATCCACGTGGACTTCCTCACGATCCGCCGCGACGAGAAGATCACCGTCGACGTCCCGGTCGAGCTGACCGGTGAGTCGCACGGGGTCAAGGAGGGCGGTGTCGTCGAGCATCACCTGTGGGACGTCAAGCTGTCCTGCCTCCCCACCGACGTGCCCCAGCGCATCGAGGCCGACATCACCGCGCTCGGGATCGGCGAGGGCCTGAAGGCCGGCGACCTGAAGATCCCGAAGGACGTGGAGCTCCTGACCGACCCCGAGGCGACCATCATGGCCGTCGTCCCGCCGCCGATCCTCCGCCTCGAGGAGGAGGAGGCCGTGGCCGAGGAGGCCGAGGCCGTCGAGGGCGAGGAGGCAGTCGCCGAGGGCGAGGGCGCGACCGGCGAGGAGGCCGCGCAGCACGCGGGCGAGGATGCCGAGGGCTCCGGCGGCGAGTCCGGTTCCGGCGGCGAGTCGTAGCGGGCCGGAGGGCCTGCAACCGTGCCGATGACGTGGCTCGTGGCCGGGCTGGGCAACCCCGGCGGTGAATACGCCGCGACCCGCCACAACGTGGGCGCGATGGTCGCGGACGAGCTCGCCCGGCGCGCCGACGCGAAGTTCCGGCGAGTGCGGAACACGCCCGTCGAGGCCGCCGAGTTCAAGGAGGGGGCCGACCGGGTCATCGCGGTCCGCTCGACCCAGTTCATGAACGAGTCGGGCCCGGGGTTCGCGTCGCTGGCCAAGCGGTCGCACCTCGCGCCGCATCAGGTCATCGCGGTGCACGACGAGATCGACCTCCCGTTCGGGCGGCTCCAGGTCAAGCGGGGCGGCTCGACCGCAGGCCACCACGGCCTGGACTCGCTGGTCGAGGGGCTGCGGTCGATGGACTTCTTCCGCATCCGGGTCGGCGTCGGCCGCCCGCCCGGCAAGCAGGATCCCGCCGACTACGTCCTCGAGCCGTTCTCCAAGAAGGAGAAGGCGGACGCCGAGATCCTGGTCGGAGACGCCGCCGACGCCGTGCTCGCGCTGATCCGCGACGGCCTGAACGCCGCGCAGGACATGTTCAACCGCGGCCTCCGCCGCTAGCGTCGCCTCGCCCTACCTCGTCCTCCCAGGTCTGTCAAGGAGTCGATACCCTTGACATGACCGGCCTGTTCGGCGATTGTTCGCGGCGTGGAGGAAGCGGCTCAACCAACGCCGGAGTCGGGCTCTGAGGGACTCACCGTACGCCTGCCGGACGACGTGGCCCGCTCGGTCGAGTTGCTCGTTCAGCTGACGGCGCCGGCCTTTCGCGACGCGGAGCACCTCGTGGTCGAGGCCGTGCACGACCTGCTGGACGAGGTTCGTTCCAGTGGCGCTCGGGCCGGCCGACGCACCGCGGAGCGACGAGGAGCCCGTCGGCCGGTCCCGGACCGGCCGCGCGTCCCCCGTCCGAGGGGTCCGCTCGACCCGGAGAGGGCCCGGGCGATGTTCGAGCGGTACAACGAGGGACACACGCTGGACGAGGTGGGGCAGGAGTACGGGCTCACTCGTGAGCGTGTTCGCCAGGTCCTCGTCGCCGCCGGATACCAGACGCGGACGAAGGGGGAGCTCCGCGATCTCCGGATCGCCGTGGACGACGAGCGAGCTCCCGAGGTCCTCGCGATGTTCCGTGAGGAGGGCGACATCGATCGCGTCGCGGCACGCGTCGGCCTGACGACCGGGCGCGTCCGCGACCTCCTGAGCCGCCACGAGCCCGACAGGCGAGCGTTCCGGCGTGCGAGGGAGGGAGCCTGGGCCCGATACAGCGACCAGGAGGTCATGGACTCCATCCGCGCGGCCGCGACGGAGGTCGCGAACCGGAACGGCGGGCAGGTCCTGACCGGCCACGCCTACGAGCGGATACGCAAGGAGCGAACCCTCCCGGACGGCCGCCCGTGGCCCTCGATGCAGACGGCGGCCATCCGGTTCGGCTCGTGGCGTGCGACGCTGGAGAAGCTCGGGTTGCGGGCCAACCGCTCCTCGGGCGCCGCCGGTCGACAACGCTTCAGCCGCGACGACTGCATCGAGGCGGTCCGCGAGGCCCGGAGGCTGCTCGGCAGGGTCCCCACCGCGAGCGAGTACCAGGCGCTGGCGTCGCAGCTCGACGACATGCCGAGCGTCGCCACCGTCCGGCACAGGATCGGCTCGTGGCAGCGAGCCCTGCGGCTCGCCGTCGAGTAGCGCCGTCCCTGTGGTCAGCGCCCTCGTTCCGGGGTGTGCTCCGGTGTCGTGACGTGGCCGTCGCCGGTCACGTGGCCGTCGCCGTCCGCCCCGACCAGCGCCGGCTGCAGCGCCCCGACGTGGCCGTCCCCCGTCTCCACGCGCACCTTCGGCAGCAGGCGGCCCAGCCATGCCGGCATCCACCAGTTCACGTCGCCCAGCAGCTCCATGACCGACGGGACCAGCACCATCCGGATCAGCGTGGCGTCCACGAAGATCGCGACGGCGAGTCCCAGCCCGATCTCCTTGATCTGACGGAGGTCGAAGCCGACCACGAACGACAGGAACACCGCGATCATGATCAGCGCCGCGGCGGTGATCAGCCGCCCGGTCGTGGCCACGCCGGTCGCGACCGATTCCCCGTTGTCGCCCGTCCGCAGGTACTCCTCCCGGATCCGTGAGAGCAGGAAGATCTCGTAGTCCATGGACAGGCCGAACAGGATCACGAACATCATCATCGGGATCCACGCCTCGACCGGCCCGGTCTCGCCGATGCCGAACAGCGACCGCGCCCAGCCCCACTGGAACACCGCGACGATCACGCCGTAGGCCGCGCCGATCGACAGCAGGTTCATCACGGCGGCCTTCAGCGGCACCACGACAGAGCGGAACACCATCATCAGCAGCAGGAAGGCCAACGCGATGACGACGGCGATCATGATCGGCATCCGCCGCCCGATGGTCGACGAGAAGTCGATGAAGATGGCGGTGATGCCTCCGACGTGGACGACGGTTCCCGTCGACGCGGTGGCCGCCGGGACCACGTCCGACCTGAGACGGTCCACGAGGTCGGTGGTGGCCACGTCCTGCGGTGACGTGGTCGGGTACACGGTGATGATCGCGGCGTCGCCCTTCGGGCTGGGGACCACCGGGGTGACCAACGCCACGCCCTTCAGCCCAGACAGCTGGTGGTCGAGGCGCTGGAGCGTCGCCAGGTCCTGCGGCCCGCGGACCTCCGCGGCCAGCAGCAGCGGCCCGTTGAACCCGGGGCCGAACCCCTCGGACAACAGGTCGTAGGCCCGCTTCGTCGTGAGGCTCTTGGGCTCGTTGCCCGCGTCGGCCGCTCCCAGCCGGATCGACAGCAGCGGCGCGGCGAGCGTGAGCACCACGATGAGTCCGATCAGGCCGGTGACCGCGGGGCGCCGCTGGACCATCCGGCTCCACCGGAACCAGAATCCGGCGTTCGTCGTGTCCTTCTTCCCGAAGAACGGGATGTGGAGCTTCTCGATGTTCCTACCGACGAATCCCAGCACGGCCGGGAGCAGCGTGAGTGCGGCGAGCATCATCGTGAACACCACGGCGGCGCCGCCGATGGCGATGCCTTGCAGGAAAGCGAGCCCCATGAGCAGCGCACCCAGCAGCGAGATGACGACGACGATCCCGGCGAACAGCACGGCGCGGCCGGCGGTCGCCATCGAGCGGAGCACCGCGGCCTCGGGGTCGAGGCCCTCGCGGAGCCCTCGCCGATATCGCGTGACGATGAACAGCGAGTAGTCGATCCCGACGCCCAGCCCGATCATCGCAGCGACCTCGGTGGTGAAGTCGGGGACGGAGATGAAGTTCGCGAGCAGCAGGATGATCGACGATCCGATCCCGATGCCGAACAGCGCGGTCATGATCGGCAGCCCCATGGCCAGGACCGACCCGAATGCGATGAGCAGGATCACGATCGCGGCCAGCAGCCCCGCCGCCGTCGACTGGCCCGGCGGCTGTTGCTCGGCCTGCTCGATCACCTGGCCGCCGAACTCGATCTGCAGCCCGGGGCCGTCGGCCTGCTTCCCGAGCGCGACGATCCGGTCGGGCACGGCCTTGGGAATGTGGTTGGCCCGGACGTCGAACTGGACGTCGGCGAAGGCGATCTTGCCGCCGGGGGCTACCTGGCGGGCGCCCTGGGGCGAGTACGGGCTAGTCACCGAGTCGACGTGGCGAAGCTTCTCGATCGCGGCGAACAGGGCCTCCATCTTCGGCTGCACGCCGGCCACGCCGGAGTCGGCCTTGAAGACCACCTGGGAGGTGTCGCCGGAGCGCTGCGGGAACTTGTCCTTCAGCAGGTCGAAGGCCTTCTGCGATTCGGCTCCCGGCAGTGAGAAGTCACTCGCGAAGTCGCCGCCGAGCTTCGAACCGAGGACGCCGACACCTGCCAGCGCCACGATCCAGATGACCAAGGTCCGCCACCGGTGCGTGTAGCACCACCGGGCCACGCGTCCGAGCATGATCGATTCCTCCTCCGGACCGGCGGCCCCCTCGACGCCGGTACCCCACGTCTGTTCGGATGTCCCCTAACGGTACAAGGGATGTCCAGGCGCGAAGTGAATGTTCTATGAACGTCGATCGTAGAGGTCGTCGGCCGGTCCCCAGCTACCGTTCCACGGTACGAGGGACCGGCCCGGGCGGGACAGGGAGGACCGGTTTCACGCTGGCGTCGGCGCCAGGGCCGGGGTAGCCATGACCAGCAGCCCGGCCAGGCGATCGATCGGTGTGGGCCTCGCGAAGTAGAACCCCTGGGCGGTCGGGCACCCCGCCTCACGCAGGAGCTGGGCCTGGGTGAGGGTCTCGACGCCCTCGGCGACGACGCCCAGGCCGAGCATGCGACCGAAGCTCACGAGGGCGGATGCCATCCTCTCGCTGGCCGGTTGGTCCGTAATGCCGGACACGAACGTCCGGTCGATCTTCAGCTCGTCGATCGGGAATCGGCGGAGGTGGTCGACCGATGCGTAGGCGGTGCCGAAGTCGTCGATGGCGAGACGCACGCCGCGTTCCTTGAGCGCCTCGAGGGCCGCGCTCTCGACCCCTCCAACCCGGGCCAGCGCGGTCTCCGTGATCTCGAGACACAGGAGCTCGGGGGGGAAGGATGCCTCGCGTATCACGCGATCCAGGTGCGCAACGAACTCCCGGCCGAGCTGGTTCATGGCGACGTTGATCGAGAGCCCGAGCGGAGGGAGGTCCGGATGGTGGCGCTGCCATTCATGCATGTCCCGGCACGCGCGCTCCAGCACGAACTCGCCGATGGGCACGATGAGCAGGGTCTCCTCCGCCACGGAGATGAAGTCCTTCGGGGTGAGCAGCCCGCGGGTGGGGTGTCTCCACCGCAGCAACGCCTCGACGCCGGTGACCACGCCGTCGGCCAGTCGGACCTGCGGCTGGTAGAAGACCTCCAGCTGCCCGTCGTCGAGGGCGGAGCGAAGCCCGTTCTCGATGTCCAGGTAGCTCTGGCCGGCGGGCCGCTCGCTGAACATCTCGAAACGAGCCTTGCCGCGACCCTTCGCGTCGTACATCGCCTGGTCCGCCCGGGAGATCAGCGACTCGCCCGTGTCACCCTGGCGGGCCACGGCCACGCCGACGCTGGCCGTGATCGAGGCCTGGATCCCGGAGAGGTCGAACGGCGCTCGGAGGACCTCGTTCAGCCGGCTCGCTACTCCCTCGACGTCCTCCGGCAGGGCGAGGTCTTCGCACAACACGACGTACTCGTCCCCGCCAAGGCGCGCGACGGTGTCCGAAGGCCGCATGCTCGTGATCAAGCGGTCGCCGACCGCCCGAAGGAGCTCGTCCCCCGCGAGGTGGCCCAGGGAGTCGTTGACCCGCTTGAACCCGTCCAGGTCGAACAGCATGGCGACGGGCATGGTGTCCGTCCGCCTCGCCCGGGCCAGTGCGTGCTCCAGGTTCGCGTCGAACAGTGCCCGGTTGGCGAGGCCGGTGAGCGAGTCGTGGAGCGCCATGTGCGTGAGGCGCTCGCTGATCATCCTCCGCTCGGTGATGTCCTGGAACTGGTTGATGACCCACCCGGGCTCGCCCTCGCCATCGTGGACGAGGGACGAGCTGACCAGCACCCATCCCTCGTGGCCGTCCGCGTGCAGGAACCGGGCCTCGACCTGATAGGAGGTGATCGCACCCTTCCGCAGCTGCGCGGCGCGCAGCTCCACGGAGAAGGCGTCGCGTGGGTGGATCACCGACTCCACCGGTCGCGACACCAGCTCGGACTCCGGGTATCCGAGCATCTGGCAGAGCTCCCCGTTCACCTGGACGAACGTGCCGAGGGGGACCGGGTCCAGGCTGACCAGGGCCATCCCGATCGGGGCGTAGGCGAACGCGTTGCGGAACCGCTCTTCGCTGATCCGGCGCCGCTCGGCCTCGGCCTGCAGGGTGCGGTTTCTGGTCCAGGCCACCTGGCCGATCCGAAACGCCAGGCCCGCCAACCCCGCGATCACGATCCCGAGCGTGAGCAGCGTGGTGCCCTCGCGAGCGGAGAAGCCCCCGGAGCCCGCGGGCCAGATCGCGGCCAGCGCCCAGGCGCTCACCAGGACGAAGAACAACGCGGCGATCCCGACGGGAGTGGCCAGCCATCCGGCCGGACCCGATCGGTCCTGATGGTGCCACGCGGCCGCGACGGCGCCCGCGCCCAGAGTGGCCAGGCTCGCCGCAGCGTGGGGTGGCATCTGCACGAGCTGGCCCCACCCGAAGGCGGTGGGGGCGTGCGACGCGTAGCCGAACAGCCCCACCCCGCCGATCGCCGCGCACGTGGAACCGAGCAGCGCGGCCAGGGCGATTCGGGCGCGAGGGAGGCGGGGCAGGCACAGGATGACCACCGCCGCCCCCGCGAGGAGGAGTCCGAGGGCCGCATTCAGCGTCATGCGGCCGGGGAACGCGGCCCCGGGCGCCAGCCAGACCCGGACCACGAGCTGATCGATGCCGAAGCTCCGGTCGCTCAGGTATTCGAGGGCGCTCAGGCCTCCGAGGACGCCGGTCACGATGCCGGCGGCGACGCCGAGCCTTCGCCGGTCGGTCGCGACCGCGACGAGCGCCACCCCGCCGGCCATGACGCCGAAGGCCGCGTTGTACGGCATCGGGTCGGCCCCGAAGGCCTTCACGACCGCCGCGATGTGCACGTGCCAGCCGACGAGAACGCTCTCGCCCTCGGTGATGCAGGCGATCCCCGCGATGAGGGCCAGCACGGCGCCGATGCCCCGGACGGCCGGCCGTTCGGCCGCCCTCGGCATGGTCACTCGAGACAGGTCAGCCTGGGCGACGGTCTGCATAACCGCTGGTTGTAGCGCGTCTTCGCCTGCTCGGGTATCGGCCGACGGGGGGACAGCACTGTCCAGGACGTGCGGACCATGTCACCGCCCGCCGGCAAGGCGAACGTACCGAACGTTAATCCCGCCGCGTCAGTTCCTTGTCGGGGGTCGACCGTAGAATGAGGAGGTCGCTCCGCCTCCGCGGGCGCGATCTGAACGCGATCCGAAGACGAAACCCACTGGTCAGAGGCCTGGACATTCACGCCGGGCCTCTTCGTGCTGTGCCCTATGGAGAGGTCGTAGGTGACTAGGTTCGACGAGGCGCTCGACTTGCTCGTCCGCTCGGAGCCGTTCGACCGGCTCCTGGCCCAGGTCGCCCGGCCGCGGGTGGCGCGGGCCGACGCCGGCCGGGACTTCGTGATCGCGGCGGTGGCGCGTGCGCTGGACGGCCCCGTCATGGCCGTGACCACCGGCCCGCACGAGGCCGAGGCCCTGGCCCGGGGCGTGGGCGCCTACCTGGGCGAGGACCGGGTCGTCCTCTTCCCGGCGTGGGAGTCGCTGCCGTACGAGGGGATCAGCCCGGCCCCCGAGGTGGCAGCCCGCCGAGCCGAGGCCGCGGGGCTCATGCGGTCCAAAGCCGACGCTCCCGGCGCGTTCGTCGTCGTCACGCCCGCGCTCGCGGCGATCCAGGGCATCCCGCCGGAGCTCGGGTCGCACGAGCCGCTGGTCGTCGCCCGAGGGGCCGAGGTGCCGCCGGACGCGCTCGCGGAGCGGTTGGCGGCGCTGGGCTATCTGAGGTCTGACGTGGTCGAGCACCGCGGCGAGTTCGCCGTCCGGGGCGGCACGCTCGACATCTTCCCGGGAGCCGCCCGCCGGCCGGTCCGGGCCGAGTTCTGGGGCGACGAGATCGACTCGCTGCGCGAGTTCTCGCCGGCCACTCAGCTGTCGACGGGGCAGGTCGATTCCGTGGGGATCCATCCCGTCCGCGAGCTGCTGCCGACCGACGACGTTCGGGCCCGGGCGGAGCGGGCTGCGCCGCGCCACCAAGGGCGGTTCCGCGACGGGCTGGCCAGGCTGGCAGAGGGGCTGGCGTTCGAGGGCATGGAGACGCTGGCCGGCCTCGTGTACGACCGCCTGGAATCGCCCGCCTCGCTGCTGCCCCGCGGCGCGTGGGTCGTCCTGTCGCCGGGCCGCCGCGTGGCCGACCGGGCGGAACGCGTTGCAACCGAGGCCGAGGCGCTGGCCGCGGCGACGGGCTGGCCCGGCGGGTCGGTCGTCCGCCCGCTCGACGAGGCGCTGGGCGACCATCCGGTGCTGCATCTGTCCGAGTTCTCCGAGGGCCTCGACCTCGGCGTCTCCGGGTGGGGGACGGCTTCGGGGAATCCGGCGGAGATGGCCGCGCGAGTGGCGGACCTGGCCGGCGCCGGCTCCCGCGTGCTGATCGCGGCTGAGTCGCACGGCTCACTGGATCGGGCGCGCGAGCTGGTCGAGGAACGAGGCGTCACCACCGCTGCCGGCATCACGCCGCCGGTCGAGACGATCGAGGCGCCGGTCGGTGCCGGGTTCGTGTTCCGCCCCGGCGGTCTGGCCGTCGCCGGCGAGGAGGACTTCTTCGGCGTCCGGCGGCACACGCGCCAGCAGCCCCGGATGGCGAAGCGGCGGGCCGACGCGATCGCGATGGAGCTGGAACCGGGCGACTACGCCGTGCACCACGTCCACGGCGTGGCCCGGTACGGCGGGATCGTCCACCGCGAGATCAAGGGCTCGGCGCGGGACTTCCTGCTGCTCGAGTATGGGGGCGGCGACAAGCTCTACGTCCCGGCCGACCAGGTCGGCGTCGTGGCGAAGTACCTCGGCGGCGAGCAGCCCCGGGTCACCAAGCTGGGCTCGTCCGATTGGCCGCGGGCGAAGGCGCGCGTCCGGCGCGCGGTGCGCGAGATGGCCGGCGAGCTGGTCCGCCTGTACAGCGTGCGTATGGCGGTCCCCGGGCACGCGTTCAAGCCCGACACCCCGTGGCAGCGCGAGCTGGAGGACGCGTTCCCGTTCGAGGAGACACGCGACCAGCGCGCGGCGATCGACGAGGTCAAGCGCGACATGGAGCAGCCGGTGCCGATGGACCGGCTGATCTGCGGCGACGTCGGCTACGGGAAGACCGAGATCGCCATCCGGGCCGCGTTCAAGGCGGTGATGGACGGCAAGCAGGCCGCGGTGCTGGTGCCGACCACGCTGCTGGCCGAGCAGCACTACGTGACGTTCACCGAGCGGTACACGGCGTTCCCGGTGCGGGTCGCGATGCTGTCGCGATTCCTGTCGGGCGCGGAGCAGCGCGAGGTCGTGCGCGACCTCGCTGCCGGAAAGGTCGACGTCGTGATCGGGACGCACCGCCTGTTGAACACCGACGTTCGGTTCAAGGATCTCGGGCTGCTGGTCGTCGACGAGGAGCAGCGGTTCGGCGTGGCCCACAAGGAACGCATCAAGCAGATGCGCGCCCACGTGGACGTGCTGACCATGACCGCGACGCCGATTCCGCGGACCATGGAGATGGCGCTGACTGGAGTGCGGGAGCTGAGCGTGCTCGACACGGCCCCCGAGGACCGCCAGCCGGTGCTGACGTACGTGGGGCCGTACGACGACGGGCTGGGGCTCGGCGCGGTGCGCCGCGAGCTGCTCCGCGGCGGGCAGGTGTTCTGGGTTCACAACCGCGTGCAGACCATCCAGCGGGCGGCGCGGCGGCTCCAGCAGGAAGTGCCGGAAGCACGGGTGATCGTTGCGCACGGCCAGATGGACGAGGACGCGCTCGAGAAGGAGATGCTGAAGTTCTGGGACGGCGAGGCGGACGTGCTGGTGTGCACGACGATCATCGAGTCGGGCCTGGACGTCCCGACCGCGAACACGCTGGTCGTCGAGCGGGCCGACCGCTTGGGCCTGGCGCAGATGTACCAGCTGCGAGGTCGCGTCGGGCGCTCGCGGGAGCGCGCGTTCGCGTACTTCTTCTTCCCCCCGCAGCAGTCGCTGACCGAAGAGGCGCACGAGCGTCTGTCGTCGATCAGCCGGTACACGGATCTGGGATCGGGGGTGAAGATCGCGATGCGCGACCTGGAGATCCGCGGCGCCGGCAACCTGCTGGGGGCGGAGCAGCACGGCCACATCGCCGCGGTGGGGTTCGACACGTACATGCGGCTCCTGCAGGAAGCGGTCGCGGAGATGAAGGGCGAGGAGGTGCGCTCGGAGCTGGACGTTCGGATCGATCTCCCGGTCCGCGCCTTCATCCCGGTGGGCTGGGTGGGCCAGGAGGGTCTGCGGCTGGACCTCTACCGCCGGATCTCGAACGCCCGCGACCACGGCGAGCTGGACGACATCGCGGTCGAGCTCCGCGACCGCTTCGGAGTGCTACCGGCTGAGGTCGAAACGCTGTTCGGCATCGCGCGGCTGCGCGTGACTGCAACCCGCCTCGGCGTCACCGAGGTGAACACGTTCCGCCAACAGGTCCGCCTGCGACCCCTCGAGGTCCCCGACTACCTGCAGCTCGACCTCCAGCGCCGGGTCCCGGAATCGGCGTACCACGCCACCACGAAGACCCTCAACCTGACCCCGGTGATCCTCGGCGGTCCCAGCCTCCCCGGCTGGGTGGAAGAGAAGCTGTTGGCGTCCGTAGAAGACGTCGCGGAATCCGAGCCGGCCAGGTGACACCACACTCGGCTGGAGGTGGATCTGCACTCTGCCCGCTAGGGTGGCTCTCGTGTCCCAGCATCCTCGAGACCGCCGCGAAGTCGCCCTGGCTGCCGTGTTCGGGTTCGTCCTCGCCGCGGCGTCCATGGGCTCCGTCGGAGTCACGGGTCCGGCTGGGGTGGTTCTCGTGATCCAAGCTCTGAGGTGGTGGGCCGTCGCGTCCCGAGGCGTTCGGATCTTTGTGGTGATCTCCGTCCCCGTTGCGGTCTGGGGATTGATCTGGACCTTCGGGATGCTCGCGGCGGTCAGCGACTGCACCGAGATTTCGCCTTGCCACGGGACTCGCGACGTAATCCTGATCCTTGTGGGAGGTGCGATGGTCGCGGCGGTCGCATGGTTCGTCCCTCACGGCCTGACCCGAATCTTGGAACCGGTGGAGTGACCCCGGGCCGCAGGTGAACGATCCAAGCGGGATCGTCGATCTCCGCGAGCGTCAGTGCATAGTCGGTAAGCTCATCGTGAGGCAACCGTGGGAACGACGAGCGAGGATCACGACGCGGCGTCGGAGAGGCCAACCGCCCCTCGGGTCGGCGAGCCCTCTGAGCGACTCGTCTGTCCCTTGTGCGGGTCGAGTCGGACGCAGCCATTCGGCCACGCGGGACCCGGCGCCCGCGTGAACATGAGATGCCTCAACTGCGGGCACCTCTTCAGGGATCCACATCTTCGGCGCTAGCGCGGCGATCCTTCGAGTCACCTCGCGTAGCTGACGCTTCAACGGGCCCCATCATGCGGCGTCTTGAACGAACCGCCCCGCTGCGCGTTCATGTGACAGGACATGCCCAAGGGAGGGGTCGAGCGCACGGACGCAACCGACACGGAGTTCGAGCTGCGCGATCCGGCGGCGGAGGTGGAGGAGCTCTTCCGCGACCACCAGGTCCGGCTGCTTCGGGCGCTCTACCTCATGACGGGCAACGCGGCCGAAGCGGAGGACCTGCTCCAGGACGCGTTCGCGAAGGTGTGGCTGCACTGGGATCGGGTGAGGCGCATGGAAGACCGGGTCGGCTACCTGTATCGAACCGCGATGAACGCATTCCGAAGCCGGTGGAGGCGACGGACCGTCGAGCTGCGCCACCGGGAGACTGCTCGCACCCCGCCCGACCCGATTGACATCGCGACCGACCGGCAGGCTGTCATCTCGGCACTTCGAGAGGTGCCCCCGCGCCAGCGTCTCGCACTTGTCCTAACGGAGTTCCTCGACCGATCTCCTGGCGAGGCAGCCGCCATCCTCGGTGTGCAGGAGGCCACCGCGAGGAGCCTCGCGTCGCAGGCCCGGGCACGCCTTCGGCAGAAGTTGGCGCTGACCGATGGATGACCTCCGGTCCATCCTCGAGCGGGCGGCATCCGCCGTCGATCCCGCTCATGGAAGTTGGGAGCGAGTGACCGTCCGTCGCCGTCGCCTGAAGCGCAGAAGAAGGGTCGTCGCGGCGGTGATCGCGCTCGTCGTGGCGGCCGGCGGGTTCGTCACCGCAGCCTTGGCGCTCCACCCGGCCACACTCCCCAGCGTTTCCCCGTCTCCGATGCTCACCCATCCGGTCACCGTCACGGTGCACGCGAAGGGGTACCCGGCCGTCTGCTCGGCGACGATCGCGAGCTCGGAGGTCACTCCTGGACGATCTGTCTCGATCGCATACGCGGTCCGCAACGACGGCACCCGCCCTGTGTTCGCGGGGCGGGCCGACCCGTTCGGCGAGGGGTTCGGGCGATTGATCGTGGAGAACTCGTCCCGCACGGCGCTCTTCGACACCGAGACCCGCCACAGCGGTCAGAGCGGCCCCGGCCCCTCGCCTGCTCCTCCTCTCCGGCCCGGGGCTACGATGCATGTGCTCAGCGAGTCCGCGGTCATCCGGTGGCCGGGGCCGCTGCGCCTTCGCGGATCCTGTCCGGTGCTCCAGCGGTCCCAGGTTGGCCCGGCATCGAACATCCGGTTCCCGGCACTTCCGGCCTTCCGCGTCGCAGTCGTCCCAGCCGGTCCGCCGCCGTCACCCCAGGTCGCGATGGACCGGGCCGTGAGCCTCACCGCGGGCCTCTTTGACAAATGCCGTCCCGGGCCTGACGGCCAACCGGCAGATGGGGTGATGGAGCCCCCGCACGTGCAGGGTGACCAGTCCTGGCGGGTGCGCCCCCGTCCATTTCGAGCGACGTGCTGGGCGGAGGTCCGCCGGGGTCCCGGGTTCGTCGACGTCACCCTGTTCTTCGCGACTCCCCCCATCGAAGCCGTCTCCGCCCCCACAGGGCCTTTCGGATTGCCTCTCCTAGGCTCCGGGCGGCCCGCGGAAGTGGGTCGATGGGAGGTGGTCGTGCTCCCTCGATCGGCGATCACGGCAGAGTTCCCCCGATCCGAGGGGAAGCAGGGCTCCGGCGGAAGCTTCGATTACGACTTCGCGAACGGTCACTGGGATGGAGCCGGGCTGTCATGCACCGGGGGCGGCTTCGTCGGTGGGCCGGTCAGCTTCTTCCCGCCATCCGGCCAGAACGCCTGTCAGTCATAGCGGCGAAAGCGGTGTATCCGCGCACGCAGTCACGCCCCGGCGAATTTGGATGGCGAACGCTACAGATTGGTCAGCGGGTGAAGGTGTATCGGAGCTCGTGGAGGGCGAAGCCCTGGAAGTTCTCGGTCTTGGTGGCGCCGTCGGTGTGCCAGCCCTCGCGTTCGTAGAAGCGGCGGGCCAGAGCGTTGGTCTCGAGGACCCACAGCACGGCGCGGTCGAAGCCTCGGTTCCACAGATCTTCGACGGCTCGCCGGAACAGCGCCCGTCCCACGCCGGTGCCGGCCACGTCCGGCTCCTGATAGATGGCGTAGACCTCGCCGGTGGACTCGTCGTCGGCGTTGAGCTCGCGGGCGGGGCCGCACGAGACGAATCCCACCACGCGGCCGCCGCGTTCGGCGAGGTAGACGCTCGCCGTTCGATCCTCCGAGGTCATGATCGTGCGCCACCGGTCGGCCCGCTCCGACACGTCGAGTCCGTCGAGGATCCCGTCCGGAATCAGCCCGCGATATCCCCACTGCCACCCATGCACGTGGACGGCCGCCACGGCTTCCGCGTCGCTGGGGTTGGCCGGCCGTATCGACAACGGGAAGTCCATGGCTCCAGTCTCGCCGTGGAACCGCGACACGATGAACCTCGGGATTCCGACGGAATTTACGGTTCGTCTCGTGGGCTACGACGACAGCTCGGTCGACGCCTGGTCGACGATCGGCACGGCGATGCGGTCGACGCCGTCGGAGACGCCATGTTGGAGGGCTCGCTGGGCGACGCGGAGGACGTCGCGCATCGATCGGCCCGAGTCGTAGTGCTTCGCCAGGGCCACGACCGCGTCGAATTCCATGATGTCGTCCAAGACGAACGAGAGCTCGCTGATCACCAGGCGGTCCCGGAGGATCGTGCCGATCCCGTCCACCGCGTCGATGAGCCGCGGGACCCGGACCTCTCCGGACAGCAGCTGGCTGCCCCGGACGTAGCCGGGCAGCGTCAGGTACTCCTCATGGACGGCGACGACGACGCTCAGGTCGACCTCCCGCGACAGCATGCCGAGGCCTCGGGTGAAGAACGCGTTGGCCACCTCGGTACGGTCGAGACCCGGGATGCGCAGCCACGTGTCCGAGTCGTCGAACGCGAGCGCCGGGCGGAGGCCGTGTGCGGCGAACAGGTCCACGAGGCGCTTCAGCTGCTCGATGGCGTCGGTCGAGGAGCCCTGCAACTCGTACTCCTCTCCCGTCGACTGGACCTGTCGCGAGAACTCCGCGCTGGTCAGCCACAGCGGCAGCCCGATGTGGAACTCCCGGCTGCGGCCCCTGGCCGCTCGCCGCGTGGTCTCCGCCACCCCGCGCTCGAACCCCTCCTGCTCGGCGACGCTGAACCGCTCGCGGCTGGCCCACCGGGTGACGAACCGGACGATGTGCCGGGCCAGCTCTCCCGGCTCCGTCACCGTCGTGTCCTGGGTCGCCGCTACCGGGATCCGCAGCGGCACGATGTCGGCCGGGAGATCCTCGGAAAAAGGGCCGAACACCGACGCGATGATGCTCGACTTCCCCGACCCGCTGGCGCCGATGATCGCGACCCGTCCTCCCGCGCCGACCAGCCGGGCGAGCGTCGACTCGGTCCTGTCGTCCCCGTTCAGCTGGTCGAACGGGACGTGGTACAGCGCGAGCTCCTCGAACCGCCTGGTCGCCTCGAAGGCTCGGGACGCCTCGACCTGCAGGAGCTGCTCGTGGGTCACCTCGGGCTCTCCTCGGCGGGCCGGTACACCTTCCTGGGCCTGCCTGCCGCGCCCTTGACCAGCGAGGGGGTCACCAGGCCCTCGCGTTCCAGCTCGCCGAAGACCTGTACCGCCCGCGGCCTGGTCCAGCCGAGTCGTCGCAGCAGCTCCTGGTCCGAGGCACTGGCCGCGCCGAGCGACTCCACCTCCTGCAACAATGCCTTGGCCGGCCCGCTCACCCTGGACAGCCGCTCCGCGCGCTCCACGCGGGCCTGCGCGATGTCCTTCGGCGAGCGGCCCTCCTGGAGCGCGTCCCGCGCGAGCGCCAGCAGGCGTCGGGGGTTTCCCTCGTCGAGCGATGCCGCCAGCTCGGCGCCGCGCGGCCCGGCCCTCGCCGCCAACAACCGCTTCCGCTGCTCCTCCGATAGGGGCTCGAGCTCGATGCGGGCGTCGAAGAACGCGTCGGCCGGCGGCCGGAGGTACGAACCCGCCTCTGCGGGCGTCACCGCGACGACCCACGTGAGGGGGAGCTGCCACAGCTCGTCGCGGAGGCGGCCGAACAGGGTCTCGCCGGTCGGGTTCGCCCGGAGGTCGTCCACGAGCACGATTCGATCACCTCCCACCGACGCCTCGGCGAGGCTCGCCACCAGACGGGGGAGCTCCAGCGTGTCGTCGAGCCGCCCGTTCCGTGCGAGGCTCTCGAACGGGCGGCCGCCGGCTTCGGGCGGCAGGCCCGCGCGGTACCGAACGAGCTCGAGGAAGGTCCGCACGTCGGTGGCGAGGCCGCCCTCGACGAAGACCGGAGGCGGGGAGTCCGGATGGTGACGGCGAAGCTCCAGGGCACACTGGCGGAGCAGCGTGGTCTTGCCGGCGCCCCGCTCGCCGATCACCAGCGTGTTCCTGTGGCCCTCGACGGCGGCGATCAGCCGTTCGAGCTCGGACTCGCGGCCTGCGAAGAGCGCGCGGTCCACGTCGGTGTCGAGCAGCGGTCGTCCGCTCAGGTCCATCTCGCACGAAACTTACAGTAAGAATCGACACACAACAAGGAACGGAACGCCGTTGCGAATCCGGGCGACGACCGAGGCCGACTGGGAGGCCCTCCGCGACATCCGGCTCCGCGCGCTCGAGGACGCACCGTACGCGTTCGGCTCGACGATCGAACGCGAGCGGAGCCGGACCGAGGCCGAGTGGCGGGAATGGGCCGGGCGCGGGCGCTGGGCGAACGGCGTTACCTTCGTGGCGACGGAGGGCGACCGCTTCCTGGGGCTCGCCGGCGGGTTCCCCGAGGAGGGCGAACCCGACGCCGTCCACCTGGTGTCGATGTGGGTCGATCCCTCGGTCCGGCGGGCCGGTGTCGGATGTGCGTTGATCGACACGGTCGTCGGGTGGGCCCACGACCGCGGCGCGCGCTCGGTTCACCTGTGGGTGGCCGACGGCAACGACGCCGCCATCGCCCTGTACCGCTCCTGCGGCTTCGAGCCCTCCGGCACCCGGCAGCCGCTGCCGTCGAACACGGCCGTCGACGAGGAGCTCTATCACCGGTCGCTCACTGGTGTCGGTTGAGCCATGCGCGTACACTGCGCGGGTCCGCCGGACCACGTTCGAGAGGAGGGATGAGACGTGAACGGAACCCACGCCCAGCGTCCTCCCTCCATGGCCGGCTAGACGGTCTCGCGACCGCACCCCGCCGCCCGCGAGGGCGGCCTTCGTCGTTTTCGAACCCGCGCCCCCGCGAGCGCGCCCATTCGAAAGGATCGTGATGACCGGTTCCCCTTCACATGCACCACAACCCGGCCCGGCCCGGCCCGAGGATCTCGACCTGTTCCGAGGGGATCTCGTCCGGCTCGACGCCTGGGACGTCGACCGGGACGTCGATGAGTTCGCCGCCTGGCACGGCGACCCGAAGTTCCAGCGACTCGGCGACGACCAGGGCAGCCGGCCGCTGTCGACCGCCGAAGCCCGGACTCGCCTGGAACACTGGCGCGACGACTGGCCGTCGAGCGTCGGCTTCGCCGTGCGAGCCCTCGAGGACGACCGCCTCCTCGGGCTGACCCGTCTGTACGACGTCCAGCCGCTGCACCGGACGGCGATGCTCGGCATCTCGCTGGGACGCACCGGCGAATGGGGCAGGGGGTACGGCACCGACGCATCGAAGGTGACGATCCGCTACGGGTTCCAGGAGCTGAACCTGCACCGGATCTGGCTCGACGTGTTCGGCTACAACGACCGCGCCGCGGCCCTGTACCGCCGCCTCGGGTTCACCGAGGAGGGCCGCCTGCGCGAGCACCTCGAGCGCGACGGCCGCCACCACGACGTGGTCCTGATGGGACTCCTGCGCAGCGAGTGGGCGCAGGGCTGAACCGGACGCGTCGGTAGACTCGCTTTCCGTGGTGCGCTCGGAGGTCGAACGAGCCCCGATCTGGCGGGAGCCGGTGCGGGGCGGGTATGCAGACCGGGGCGTGCTCGGGTTCGACGGGCTGGAGCGGATGCGACTCACGATCGCGGGGAGGCTGCCGGCGCCGCCGATCCACCACCTCACCGGATTGACGCCAGTCGACGCGGCCGAGGGTTCCTCGACGTTCTCGATGCCAGCGTCGCCCTGGTGGCGGACGCCGGCCGGCCTGTTCTCGGCGGGGACGATGGCGTTCCTGGCCGACGCGCCCCTCGGGAGCGCGATCGTCACCGCCTCCCCTCCAGGGCAGCTCATCGTCACCAGCGACCTGTCGATGAGCTACCTCCGGCCGGCGTCGACGGACAGCGGGGAGCTGGTCGGTCGCGCCCGGCTCATCCACGCGGGGAAACGGGTCGCGCTGTCGGAGATCAACGTCGAGGACGCCCGCGGACGCCTGCTCGCCCACGGCACCACCCGGTGCTTCCTGTTCGAGCCGCTGCGGGTCCCGCCCGAGCCGCCCGACGCCGAGTCGCTGGAGCCGTACCGGCCCCGGCACGAGACGCCCGATCCGTGGCAGCGGGAGCCGCTCGGTGAGGTCGTCCCGCAGGAGGTGTGGGACGAGCGCAGCGGCCTGGAGGTCTCCCGGGCCATGATCGCCGGGGAGCTGCCGCCCCCGCCCGTGCACCACTTCACCGGAGGGCGGTTCACCGAGGTGGAGGAGGGCCGGGCGGTCTTCGTGCAGCCGGCCACCGAGTGGCTCAACAGCCCGGCCCGGGCGATGTACGGCGGCGCCATCGCGTGGATCGTCGACATCGCGCTCTCGGGCGCGGTGCACACCACGGTGCCGGCCCGCTCGGCGTTCGCGCCGCTGGACCTCAAGGTGAACTTCGTCCGGCCGGTGTTCCCCGACATGCGCGACCTCACGGCCGAGGCCACGGTCACCCACCGGGGGCGGTCGCTCGTCGTCGCCAGCTGCGAGCTGCGGAACGCCGACGGCAAGCCGGTCGCCCTGGGGACCGGCTCGAGCGTCGTCCTGCCGGACCGGCGGTGGTCCGGCCCCGAGGTGGCCCCCGAGGACGAGGCGCCCTCGGTCGACGAGGACGCCGAGCCGTCGTAGCGGCCGGCCTCGTACAATCGGCGCAGTGCCCTCCCTCCGTTCCATCCTCCGTCCTCTGGCCTGCGCGCTCGCATTCGTGGCGCTCCTCACCGCGTGCGGCAAGTCGCTCCACCGCCCGGCGGCGACGGTGAACGGCGTCGGGGTCACCGACCAGGTGCTCCAGGCGGAGATCCCCCTGGTCAGGGTTCTCACCACGCTGCAGGGCACCCCCTCGTGCGGCACCGCCGCGCCCGGGGAGTCGTCCCGCTCCGCGTGCGTGCGCTTCGCGCTGGGGTTCCTCGTCACCCAGCGGGTCCTCGACCGGTACGCGGCGGACCACCACCTCCGGGTCAGCACGGGCGAGGTGCGCCAGGCCATCAAGAGCGCGGAGGCGCAGGACCAGAACGGGCAGCTGGGCACGACGCTGCACCAGTTCGGCGTGACGATGCGGCAGTTCGAGGAGCTCGTCCGGGGCCTGCTCCTGAGCAACCGGGTCGAGCACGCCATCGGGGCCCAGGGCGTCACCGATCAGCAGCTCCGGTCCGCGTACGAGAGCCAGAAGCTCGACTTCACCCAGTTGCACGCGGCGCACATCCTCGTGGCCTCGCAGCCGCTGGCGGAGCGCATCGCGCGGGAGGCCACACCGCAGAACTTCGCAGCGCTCGCGAAGCGCTACTCCACGGACACCGGGTCCGCCCAGAAGGGTGGGGACCTGGGGACGATCCCCGCCGGGCAGCTCGACTCCGACTTCGTGCGCGGCGCGCTGGCCCTCCATCCCGGGCAGATCAGCAAGCCGGTCCACTCGCGGTTCGGGTGGCACATCATCCGGTTGATCTCGATCCAGGTGGAGCCGTTCGCGCAGGCCCGGGCGCAGCTGGTGGCGCAGCTCTCCGGTCCGGTCTTCCAGAAGTGGCTGCAGGGCCAGCTCCGCGACGGCGACATCGAGGTGAACCCCCGGTACGGGCGGTTCGATCCCAAGACCGGGCAGGTGGTCCCGCTCACCTCGACATCGACGGAGCTTCCCTCGCCGTCCCCCTCCGGGGGCCTCCCGTCGCCCGTTCCCTCGTGACCGAGCCGGCCGCCGCGCGATCGCCGGAGGGCATGCCGGACGGCGCGCCGAAGGGCCCGGTCCCAGCGTCGCAGGGCGGCGAGCGGCTGCTCGACCTGATCCGGGTCATGGCCCGGCTGCGCGGCCCCGGCGGGTGCCCGTGGGACGCGGAGCAGGACCACCGATCGCTGGCCCGGCACCTCCTGGAAGAGGCGCACGAGGTGCTGGACGCGATCGACGCCTCCGACGACGACCGGCTGCGCGAGGAGCTCGGCGACCTCCTGCTCCAGGTCGTGTTCCACGCCCAGATGGCCGCGGACGAGGGGCGGTGGGACGTCGACGACGTCGCCGACGGGATCGTCCGCAAGCTGATCCGGCGTCACCCCCACGTGTTCGGCGACGTGTCGGTGTCCGGCGCCGACGAGGTCCTCGTGAACTGGGAGCGCATCAAGGCAGAGGAGAAGGGCGAGCACCCGACCGAGGTCGAGGACGACATCCCTGCGACGCTGCCGGCCCTGGCCCGGGCGTCGAAGGTACTCCGGCGGGCGGCCGGGTGGGGGTTCGAGTGGCGCACCACCGAGGGCGCGATGGCGGCGCTCCGCGAGGAACTGGGCGAGCTGGAACACGCGACCGACCCGGCCAACGCCGAGGAGGAGGTCGGCGACGTGCTGTTCGCCACGGTGGGGGTGGCCCGGCGGCTGGGCGTCGACCCCGAGACCGCGCTGCGCCGCACCGTCCGCGGCTTCGCGGACCGCTACGACCGGTTCATGGCCACCGCGCGCGAGCAGGGCCTGGACCTCGAGCAGATGTCGGAGGCGGACCTCCGCCGCATGTTCCGCGAGGCGCGCTCCGGATAGGCCCCATCATCGAGCGGCGCGCGATCGCCGCTCGAATCGTCCGCCGCGGCGTGACGTCCTGATTCGCCCGGTCCTGCGAGGCCTCCCGAGGGTCGGGGGCTAGAATCGGCGGACCGATGCCGGAGATCGTGTCCGTCTGGGCACGCGAGATCCTCGACTCGCGCGGGAATCCGACCGTGGAGGCCGAGGTCGTCTGCGACGACGGCGCCATGGGGCGCGCCGCCGTCCCGTCCGGTGCGTCCACGGGGGCCCACGAGGCGCTCGAGCTGCGCGACGGCGACGAGCAGCGGTTCGGTGGCAAGGGAGTCCAGACGGCGGTGGCCAACGTCATCGAGACGATCGGTCCCGCCCTCCTCGGCGAGGAGGCCCTGGACCAGCGCGAGGTCGACCGCATCCTGATCGACCTCGACGGCACCGAGACGAAGTCCAAGCTCGGCGCGAACGCGATCCTAGGCGTCTCGCTGGCCGTCGCGCACGCGGCGGCCGAGTCGCTCGGGCTGTCCCTGTACCGCTACCTGGGCGGGCCGAACGCGTACCTGCTGCCCGTTCCGCTCTTCAACGTGGTGAACGGTGGCGTCCACGCGACGAACGACCTCGAGATGCAGGAGTTCAAGCTGGCGCCGCACGGCGCCGCGTCGTTCTCCGAGGCCGTGCGGTGGGGCGCGGAGATCTTCCACGCCCTGCAGCGCGAGCTGAAGGACAAGGGCATGGCCTCGGGGGTCGGCGACGAGGGCGGGTTCGCGCCTCCCATCGCGACCGCGCGGGAGGCCCTCGACCTGATGACCGGCGCGATCGAGTCGGCCGGCCTCCGCGCCGGCGAGGAGGTCTCGTTCGCGCTGGACCCGGCCGCGACGGAGTTCTTCCGCGAGGGGTCGTACCGGCTGGAGGGCAAGGACCGGTCCGCATCGGACATGGTCTCGTTCTGGACCGAGCTCGTCGACGCGTACCCGATCGTCTCGCTGGAGGATCCGCTGGCGGAGGACGACTGGGAGGGGTGGCACGAGCTGACCGCGGCCATCGGCGACCGGGTACAGATCATCGGCGACGACCTGTTCGTCACGAACCCCGAGCGCCTCCGCCGGGGGATCGAGGACCGGGTGGCCACCGCGATCCTGATCAAGGTGAACCAGATCGGCTCCCTCACCGAGACGCTCGACGTCATCTCGCTGGCCCGGGAGAACTCCTACGGGACCGTCGTGTCGCACCGCAGCGGCGAGACCGAGGACACCTCCATCGCCGATCTCGCCGTCGCCACCAACGCCGGGCAGATCAAGACCGGCGCGCCGTCGCGCGGGGAGCGGACCGCGAAGTACAACCAGCTGCTGCGGATCGAGGAGGAGCTCGGCGAGACGGCGCGGTTCGCCGGCGCCGGGGCGTTCCGAACGAGGAGGACGTGAGCGCCGGGGCCGTCGCCGCGCACGCCCGGCGGCGAAGGGTCACCGGCCGGGCGGTCGCGCTGATCGTCGTGGTCGCCGCGCTGCTGGTCGCCGCGACGTACCCTCTGCGGGCGTACCTGCACGAACGCTCCGACATCGCCTCGCTCGAACACCAGGTCGGCGTCCTGCAGACGACGAACTCGCGGCTCGACGACCGCATCCGACAGTTCCAGGATCCCGCCTACCTCGAGCGCATGGCCCGCGAATGCCTGGGGATGGTCAAGCCGGGCGAGATCCCATTCGTGGTGGTCCCCAAGCACGGCAAGGCCGGCCCTCGTCTCTGCTGAGGGTTGCCGGGGGCGGAGCTCCCTGCGTTTTGGTCATTGACGTCACTTTCTGAGGGATGGGACACTGGGGTCTTCGTGGGGGGACCTTGGCGTGATGGGCGCCGGGGACCACTTCGGGACACAGAAAGGGGCCCGGAAATCGCAGATCTCGAGGTCGGCGCGGTCGTGGAGGGGACCGTGCAGCGCATCACCCCGTACGGGGCGTTCCTCCAGCTCGAAGGCGGTCGCGTCGGATTGGTCCACATCTCGGAGATCGACCGGAACTACGTGAAGGACGTCCACGACCACCTCCGCGAGAGCGACGTCGTGCAGGCGAAGGTCATCACGATCAAGGACGATGGCAAGATCGACCTCTCGATCAAGGCCCTGCAGGACCCCCAGCCGCGCATCGAGCGCCGCCGCGGGTCCGACCCGGAGTTCGAGCAGAAGCTGAAGAAGTTCCTCCGCTCGAGCGACGAGCGGCAGGTCGAGTACCGGCGCTCGATGGACCACAAGCGCCGGTAACCGCCGGTTGGCAGTCCGGAGGGCAGCCGACCGCGAGGTCGTCGCGCGGCAACTCGGCCGCGACCCCACGACGCAGTTCGAGGTGGTTGCGCGCTGCGCCGAGCCCGACGGCGTCTCCGCCCACCCGCTGATCATCCGGAACCACCCCGTCGACGCCGACGGGAAACCGTTCCCCACGCTGTTCTGGCTGACCTGCCCCGAGGCCTCGAAGGCGGTCTCCCGGTTGGAGTCCACCGGCGAGATCGGCCGGCTGAACGGCCGGTTCGACGAGGATCCCGACTTCCGGGCGCGGGTGGAACGGGCGCACGCGGAGTACGCGCGGGAGCGCGGCCGGGCCCACGAGCCCGCGCTGGAATGGGGCGGCGTCGGCGGCACGCGGACCGGCGTGAAGTGCCTGCACGCCCACTACGCGAACCACCTGGCCGGCGGCGACGACGTGGTCGGCGAGCTGGTGGCCCGGCAGGTGGAACCGGTGCACCCCGGCCAGCCGGGCGAGCCCGTGGCGGCAGTCGACGTCGGCACGAACTCCGTCCGCCTGCTGGTCGCGCGGGCGTCGGCCGCGGAGGACCCGCCGCTGATCGACCTGGCCCGCGACACGGTGATCACCCGGCTCGGGCAGGGCGTCGACGAGCACGGCCGGATCGACGACCGGGCCCTCGAGCGGACCCTGGAGGTGCTCCGGCGGTTCGGCCGGCAGGCCCGCGCCCTCCACGCCGCCCGCGTGCGCGTGGGGGCGACCAGCGCGGTCCGCGACGCCGACAACCGCGACGACCTGGCGAAGGGCATCGAGGAGGCCACCGGAGCGGAGATGGAGATCGTGCCCGGCGAGCGTGAGGCCGGCCTGTCGTTCCTGGGCTCGACCCGGGGGCTCGACCGCCCGGCGCCGTTCCTGGTCATGGACATCGGCGGGGGGTCCACCGAGTTCGTCATCGGCCAGGAGGACCCGCGCGAGGCGATCTCCACCCAGATGGGCAGCGTCCGGATGACCGAGCGGGTCCGCCCCCGGGATCCGCCCACCGAGGAGGACCTCCGGAACCTGGCTCGGGAGGTCGACCGGGTGCTGGACGACGTCGAGGAGCGCATCCCGGTGGGGCAGGCCCGGACGTTCGTGGCGGTGGCAGGGACGGCCACGACGGTCCAGGCGGTGGCACTGGGGCTGGACGGCTACGACCCCGACCGCATCCACCGGACGGCCATCACAGCGGAGGAAGCGGAACGCGCCCTGCACCGGCTGGCGGGCATGAGCACGAACGAGCGCGCCGCCCTGCCGGTCATGGCGCCGGGCCGGGCCGACGTGATCGTCGCGGGGGCCACGATCCTGTCGCGGGCCCTGCGCCGGCTGGGGTTCGACGAGGCGGTCGTGTCGGAGACCGACCTGCTCGACGGGCTGGCCCTGGAGGTGCTCGAGGGCGCCTGGCCGGGCCCGTGACCTCGGCCAAAGCGGAACTCGTTCGATAACCTGTTCCGCCGATGTCCAAGCGAAAGACCCGCGAACGCCAGCTGGCCAAGCTCGCGGCGCGCCGTGCCGCGGAGCGGCGCCACCGCCGCCGGCGGCGCATCCTGGGCGGGGCCGTGGGCGGTGTGGCCTTCCTCGCCGTCGCACTGGTCCTGGTGCTGGCGCTGACCGGCGGCAACGGGAAGCCGAGCGCCGCCAAGACGCCGACGTCGCCCGCGGCCAGCGCGAGCCCCAGCCCCGAGGCGTCGTATTCCCCGGGGACGGGCAAGCAGACCGGCACCGTGACCCCGGCCCCCGCCCCGGAGCAGGTGGCCTGCGGGGCCAAGGCGCCGCCCGGCGCGGGGAAGCCGAAGCCGCAATTCAGCGGGCCGCCGCCGGTCACGGTCGACCCGGCGAACACCTACGTCGCGACGATGGAGACCTCCTGCGGGACGATCACGTTCAAGCTGCTCGCCTCCACGGCTCCCCTCACCGTGAACAGCTTCGTGTTCCTGGCGCGGCACCACTATTTCGACGGCCAGTTCTTCCACCGGATCGACACGAGCATCGACGTCCTGCAGGGCGGCGACCCCAAGGGAACCGGAACGGGAGGCCCCGGATACACCATCCCGGACGAGCTCTCCGGACACGACACGTACGGTCCCGGAACCCTGGCCATGGCCAACGCGAACGACCCGTCCCGGGGAGTCGCCAACACCGGCGGGAGCCAGTTCTTCATCATCACGGGCCCGAACGGGCACAAGCTCGACTCCAGCCCCAACTACACGGTGTTCGGGCAGATCCTGCACGGGCTCGACGTCGCCCAGCGGATCCAGAAGCTCCCCATCCAGAGCCCGGCCAAGGTCGCCAAGGGCGACCTGTCCGGCCAGGCCCCCAAGATGGCGGTCTACATCGACAAGGTCACGATCCAGGTCACCAAACCGGCGACCATCGCGCCCTCCCCCACGCCGACCTCGACCAAGAAGTAGAGCTCGGCCCGCGCAGGCTTTCGGGGGGCAGTCGGGGCGGAGCCCCCGACGTCATTCTTCGTAACCCAAATCCCGGAGGTGCCGCTCGATCGCGGCCTGGTCGTCCTCCGACAGGGTCACGGCCGTGGCGGTGGGGGCGGCGGCGGACGGCGGGGCCTGCAGCCGTTCGGTCGTCTGCACCAGGCTCGTGAGCACCTTGCCGTCCATGTCCGGGGTGGCCTCCAGGCCCAGCAGGGCCAGCACGGTCGGCGCGATGTCCTCGATCCGGGCCGACTCGGCGAAGGCCGGGTTCACCCGGGCGCCGACGGCGCCCAGCAGCCCCTCGCGCGTGTGGCGGCCGCTGTCCGTCCGGAGCGGCTCGAAGACCTCGCGCCGGCGCAGGCCGTCGTCGGGGAAGTACCGCGGGGACACCTCGACGAACAGGTGGGGGAGGCGCACGAGCTCCGGGCCGTCGGCGACCTCCTCGCGACGCATCACCCGGAGCACGACCGGCCCACTGGCATCGGGATCCTGGATCGCCAGGAGGTCCCCGGTCAGGCGGTCGAGCAGCGCGGGAACCTCGGCCGGGTCGACCGCGCCCTCGCGCTTCACGCCGCGCTCGTTGACCGCGACGCCGAAGACCGGGCACCACGAGAAGTGCACGGCGTACGCCCTGGTCGCGGCCAGGCTCACCCCGACGTGCTCGGCGGGGCGGCGGGCCCGGCGCCGGTAGGCTCGGAGGGCCCGGCGGGCCACCTTCTTCACCGCGCCGCTGGCGTGCGCCGCCTGCTGCACCCGGCCCGCACGCAGGACGAGATATCCCGCGTCGCGGAGCCAGGCGTTCACGCGGAACTTCCGGTCCGGCCCCCGGCTGAACCCGTGGTCGGACACGAACAGGGTCGTGGCCTCCGGTCCGGCCGCCTCGATCAGCGAGCCGACCACGGAATCGAGCGAACGGTAGTAGGCGGCAGCGAGGCGCTCCAGCTCACCCCACCGTTCCTCGGGTTCGGTGAGGATGCGCTCCTGGTGCGGCCACACCCGGTGGGACACCCGGTCCATCCCCACGAACACCGCCACCATGAGGTCGCGGTCGCCGGCGGTGAGGTCGCTCATGAGGCGCCGCCGGCTCTCGGTGACCTCGGCCATCTCGCGCAGCAACTGCTCGAGCGGGGGGAGGCTCCCCTCGGCCTCTCGCCGCTTGGCGTGCCGGAGGTCGAACCGGTACTCGGGGTAGTCGCGCAGGAACCCCTCCGGGTGGCTCTGCCCCGACACGTCGCCGGCCGGGGTCAGCAGTCCCGTGACCATGGCCCCATTCACCGGCCAGGCCGGGAACGTGAGCGGCATGTTCACCACGGCCACCCGCTTCCCCGCCGCGCCGGCCACGTCCCAGAAGGTCGGGAGCCGCAAGTCGGTGCTCGCGGTGAACCGCCGGCCGGCGCGGCGGCTCTCCCAGTAGTCGGCCGCTTCGGTCCTGACCCAGTGCAGCAGCCCGTGCCGGCCGGGGTTCGCGCCGGTCATCAGGCTGGTCCACCCGGGGACCGTGTACCACGGCACCACCGAGGTGAGCTCGCCGTGCGCTCCGTCGTCGAGCACCCGGCGAATGGTCGGCATCACCCCGCGCCGGGCGAGCGGCTCGAGCACGTCCCAGGTGCCACCGTCGATGCCGACGACGAGCACGCCGCCGAGGTTCACGACGGCCTCCCAGCCCAGGCGCCGGTGATCCGATCGGGTTCGGCCGTCACGCCGGAACCCGCTCGGCGTTGCGCCGGCACAGGATAGCCTCCGTGTGGGTGGTGGCCGCCACCAGGTGGCGGAGGGTCCGGGCCCGGCGCGGGTCGGCCGAGAGCGCCGCCCGGAACGTCCGGCGGGCCTCCGCGCGCCGCCCGGTCCGGAGGTACGCCATGCCCAGGCCGTCGAGCCACACCGCCCGCAGGCGGGCGTTCCGCTCGAACACGTCCGCGTGCTTCTCGAGGATGCGCGAGACCCCCACGACCTTGCGGTCCCAGGCATGCCGGGCCACCCCCGGGGCGGCGTCGCGGTGGACCCGCGTGCCCACCATGTCCACTCCGACGAACCGGCCGACCTTCTGCAGTCGGAGGAACAGGTCGGTGTGCTCCCCCCACCGCAGGACCGGGTCGTAGCCGTCGACCTTGCGCATCAGCGCGGCCGGCACCAGGTACGTGTTCAGGAAGAGGCGCGGGGAGAGGCGGGCGAAGGGGTCCGGGTCGCCGTCGAGCCGGACCGGCTCGGCGCCGATCCGGGGGTGCTGCACCAGCGGCGGGCGGCCGGCCCACACGAGCTCCACGCCGGCCACCGCGACGACGTCGTCGGCCCCCGTGGCCTCCAGGGCCGCCACCTGCGCGCGGAGCCGCCCGGGGAGGAGCTCGTCGTCGTCGTCGAGCGTGCACCACAGTTCGCCGGAGGCCTCCTCGAAGCCGCGGTTGCGCGCCGCGGGGTTCCCGATGGACTCGTCGTTGCGGACGTGGCGGACGCGCGCGTCCGACCGGCAGACGGCCTCGATGGCCGCCGCGGCGTCCGGCCGGGAGCCGTCGTCCACGACCACGACCTCCACGGCCGGCCCCTCCTGGGACAGGGCGCTGACGACGGCCCGCCCGACGAGCTGGGGACGATCCTTCGTGGGAATGACGACGGAGACGCTGGAAGCCATCTGCGCCGAGGATATCCGACGCCCGGCGGGGGCCCGCCGCGTGCCGGCCCGTCCGCTACAGGCGGACGACGTTCGGCGCGTCCAGGCCCGCGGTGATTCCGCGGGCGTCGAACACGAGCGGCGCGTGCCGGACGACCATCCGGACGTCGAGGCCCGGGTGCGCGGTGAGGATCACGACGCAGTCCTGCCCCTCGAGCACCTCCTCGGTCAGCCACTCGGAGCGGCGCTCCTCCCCGGCCAGCTCGACCCGGGGCACGAGCGGGTCGTGGTACGCGACCCGGGCGCCCCTCCCCGCGAGGCGCTCGGCGACCTCCAGCGACGGCGACTCCCGGAGATCGTCGACGCCGGGCTTGTACGCGACGCCGATGCACAGCAGCCGCGACCCCTTGAGCGGCTTGCCCGCCTCGTTCAGCGCCTCGCCAATGCGCGCCACGACGTAGTCGGGCATCCGGTTGTTGACCTCGTTGGCGTGCTCGATGAACCCGATGCGGTACCCGAGCTGCTGGCCCGCCTTCCACGACAGGTAGGAGGGGTCGATCGAGATGCAGTGTCCGCCGACTCCGGGGCCGGGCCAGAACGGCATGTAGCCGAACGGCTTCGTGGAGGCAGCCTGGAGAGCCTCCCAGATGTCGACCCCCATCCCCCGGGCCATGATGGCCAGCTCGTTCACCAACGCGATGTTCACCTGGCGGAACGTGTTCTCGATGAGCTTCGCCATCTCGGCCTCGCGCGGCGACGAGGTGGTCACGACGTCGCTCACGAAGTGCGAGTAGAACGACACGGCGAGGTCGCGGCAGCGGTCGGTCACGCCGGCCACGATCTTCGGCGTGTTGACCAGTCGGTGGCTGGCCTGGCCGGGATCGATGCGCTCGGGCGAGAAGCCCAGGGCGAACTCGCTCCCGACCTCGAGTCCGGAGTGTGACTCCAGGATGGGACGCACCACCTCCTCGGTCGTGCCGGGATAGGTGGTGGACTCGAGGATCACCAGGCGCCCCGGCTTGAGGAAGCGGCCGACGTCCGCGGCTGCGCGGCGGACCGACGACAGGTCGGGAGCGTGGTCCGTGAGCGGCGTCGGGACGCAGATGAGGATGACGTCGGCGTCGGTCAGGATCGCGGCGTCAGTCGAGAACCGACCGTGCTCGACGCTTGCCACGTCGTAGTCGGTGACGTCGACGATGAAGGAGCGGCCCTCCTGCAGCAGGCCGATCTTCTCCGGGTCGGCGTCGAAGCCGAGCGTCGGGAAGCCGGCGTCCGCCACCGACACCAGCAGCGGAAGCCCCACGTACCCGAGGCCGACCACGGCCACCCGCGCCCGTCGAGTGCGGATGCGCTCGGCGAGCTCGATGAGCGGGTCGAGCCCGAGTTCGAGGGTCATGGGGGGTCCATCGGTTCGGCCGGTCCGGAAGGGCGCATCATGCTAGGCGGCCCTCCAAAGGGAGGTCAACTACCCGAAGCCATCGTTTGGGCGCCCGGTCAGGGGGTGCGCAGGGCCCCTTCGTAGACCCGCTCCAGCGCCCGGGTGTTGGCCTCGATGTCGTGGAGCGCGCGGACGCGGGGGACCGCCCGGGCGGCCCGGTCACGGGCGGCGCCAGGGTTGACCAGCAACCGGTCGACCGCGGCGGCGACGGCAGGGGGGTCCCTCGGTGGAAAGGCCTCGGCGTCGGCGGCCGCCACCTCGCGCAGCCCCGGGTCGTCGGTGACCGCGACCGGAACCCCGAGCCCCATGGCCTCGACCAGCGCGCCGGCCGCGCCCTCCCACAGGGAGGGCAGGACGAGCGCGTCGGCGCCGGCCAGGAGGGCGGGGACATCGCGCCGGACACCCCCGAGCGTGACGGCGGCGCCCAGCCCGAGCTGGGTCACGAGCGCGCGGAGGCGCTCCTCGAGGGGTCCGGCGCCGGCCAGGACCAGGTGGGCCCCAGGGTGCCGCTCCCGGATGGAGGGCAGGGCCTGGAGGAGGTACCGGTGGCCCTTCTGGGGGGCGAGGCGCCCGACCGCCAGCAGCCTGGGGGCGGCGCCCTCCGGCCAGGCGGGCGCCTCGAGCGGGCGGCGGGCGTCCGCCTCCAGTTGGCGGAAGTCGAAGCCCCGGCGGACGACGGCGACCCGGCCGGGGGGGACGCGGAGGTACGAGACGGCGGACCGGGCCACCTCGTCGCCGACGGCCACGATCCGGGCGTTCGACCGCCGGACCGACCACCGCTCGATCGACCGGGCCGCCCGGAGCTTCCATCCGGGGACGGCGGTCTCCGAGTACCGCAGCGGCGCGTCGTAGGTGTTGGTGGCGTGACTCACGGCCGGCACGCGCAGCCGCCGGGCCGCGAGGCGGCCCGCGACGTTCGCCTCGAACGTCGCCGTGTGGACGAGGCCGGGCGCGAGGTTGCCGAGCGCGCGGCGGGTGCCGGCCACGGCCGACCGGAGGTCCTTGCGCAGCCCGAGGTCGTGGACCGTCACGCCGGCGCGCTCCACCGCCTCCCGGAACGCGCCGGCTCTGAACAGCGTCACGACGACGGGCTCGAACCGCTCCCGGTCCAGCTCGGCGACGGTGAGGGCCAGCTGCCGCTCGGCCCCGCCGGTCTCCAGGGAGTTGATGACGAAGGCGATCCGGGTCGGCCCTGCCGGCGGACTCACGTCCTCGGGCGGGCGCGCATCCACGCGATCTCCCGGCGCAGGCCCTCCTCCAGGTCCACGCTCGGGGCGTAGCCCAGCAGCCGGCGGGCCCGGCCCAGGTCGGCCGACGTGTGGCGGACGTCGCCCGGCGCCGCCTCCCGGCGCTCGATATGAAGGTCCCGGCCTGTCAGGCGCTCGATCGCCCCGAGCACCTCGTTCAGGGCGACCTGCAAGCCGCCCCCCACGTTGATGGGATCGGACGGGTCGGCGACGGAGGCCGCGGCGATCGTCGCGGCGACCGCGTCGTCGACGAAGGTGACGTCCCGGGTCTGCTCGCCGTCGCCGTACACCTCGATGGTCTCGCCGGCGAGGGCGGCTCGGATGAACCGGTGGAAGGCCATGTCGGGACGTTGCCCGGGGCCGTAGACGGTGAAGTACCGCAGGGCGACCCCGAACAGGCCGAAGTTCGCCGTGTATGCGGTGAGGAGCTGTTCGGCGGCGAGCTTGGTCACGCCGTAGGGGGAGACCGGGCGCGGGACGACGTCCTCGGGGGTCGGGTGACGCTCGGCCTCGCCGTACACCGACGAGGACGACGCCAGCACGACCCTCGTCCCCGTCGTCCGGCACGCCTCCAGGAGGCGCTGGGTGGCCAGCACGTTGTGCCCGACGTAGTCGGCGAACGTGTCTCCCCACGAGGCGCGCACCCCCGGCTGGGCCGCCAGGTGGAAGACGACGTCGACTGCCACCAGTTCGTCGAGGGGCGCCATCCGGAGGTCGGCCTCGTCGAAGGAGAAGTTCGCGTCCCGGAGCAGCGGTGCGAGGTTGTCCCGTTTCGCCGACTGGTCGTAGTAGGGCGTCAGCGCGTCGACCCCCCGGACCTCGTGGCGTTGTTCGAGCAGTTGCCACGCGAGGCGAGACCCCACGAAGCCCGCGACCCCCGTGACCAGCGCCCGCATCGGCGGCGATTCTACGGGCGGCCCGGCTACCCAGACCCGGGGACGGGGCAGCGATGGGCCAGCCGTCAGCCCGGCCAGGTCTCCGGCGCGACGACCTTTCCGAGGCGACCGCGCCGGTAGTCGCGATAGCCGCGCCACCACAGGCCGATCGACCGGCGCTTGTGTGGCTCCAACAGGACGATGGCGCCGAGCTTGCCGAGGGCCGAGCGCCAGGCACGCCAGGTTCCCTTGGCGGTGCGGGGACGCAGGGCGAGCCGCACGTACAGCCCGTTGCGGACCTCGTAGTACAGCCGCCAGTCCCGCGCCGATCCCCGGGCCCGGTCCTCGGGGTTGGCGTGGAACACGGCGGCCTGGGGAACCGCCCGGATGGGGAAGCCGGCCCGGCGGATGCGCTGGAAGAACTCCGTGTCCTCGGCCCAGAAGAACAGGTCGCCGCGCGGCGGCCCGACGGCCTCGACGACCCTCGCGTCGAACAGCGACCCGTTCCACGACGGGGGATGGCCCTGGACGATGTGCGGCTTGCGCTGGAGGGGAATCAGCACGTCGGCGCCCGTGGACGCCTCGAGCAGGCGCTCGAGGCATACGGCGTCGGGTTCGAGGTCGTCGTCGATGGTCCAGACCTTGGTCGCGCCGCGCTCCAGTGCGACCCGGAAGCCGAACTCGTAGCCGCCGGCTGGCCCGAGGTTCTGGCCGGTCTCCACGACCTCCACCGATCCCTGGGCGACGCCGTCCAGCGCGTCCTTCGCCATGCGGTCGTTGTCGACGACGAGCACGGCGTCGGGCGGCCGGCTCTGCCCGAGCACGGCCTGGACGCTCCGCAGCAGGAGCTCGGTGCGCCGATAGGTCAGGACCACGGCGATGACGCGGAGCTCCGGTGGCATTCGCGCAGCGTACCCGGCACTCGGCGAGCTCCGGATGCGCGAAGGACTCCCGTGTACACTCGGGCGACGTGGAGACCAGGGACCAGCCTGCTTCCGCGCGCCCACCGGAAGCGGCCGCGGTCGCCGACGCGAGCACCGGCTCGACCTCCGACGAGACTTCCGGCCCGAGCACCGATCCGTCCCCCGACGCCGCTCCCGACCTCGACTCCGGCGCGGGCGCAGGCGCAGCGCGCATGGTGGTGACGGCCCCCCACGACGGCGTGCTCGTGGGCGAGCCGGGGCCGGAGGATCTCGAGGAGGGCGTGCTCGAGGAGCGGCGCGTTCCCCGCGTGATCCCCCGGGTCGAGCCGCGGACCACCGACGACCTCGCCACCGCCGCCCCGCCGAAGCAGCGCTACCCGATCGGGATGGGGCGGGCCCTCGCCGACCTGTGGGGTGCGCGCGAGCTGGTGCTGGGACTCGTCGAGCGCGACCTCCGGGTCCGCTACAAGCAGGCGATCCTCGGCGTGTTCTGGGCCGTGCTGAACCCGCTCCTCACGATGGTGCTGTTCAGCTTCGTGTTCGGCCACCTCGCCAAGTTCTCGAAGGGGACCGGCGGTGTGCCGTACGCGCTGTTCTCGTACTCGGCGCTGGTCCCGTGGTCGCTGTTCTCGGCGGCGACCAACTACTCGATCAACTCGATCATCGCGAACGCGCCCATCGTGCGGAAGATCTACTGCCCGCGCGAGGTGTTTCCGATCGCGGCGGTCCTCTCCTCGTCCGCGGACTTCCTGATCTCGATGCTCATCCTGTTCCTGATGAGCTTCGGGTTCGGGTACTTCCCGACGTGGGAGTGGCTCGCGCTCTTCCCGCTGCTCGCGGTGCTGTTCGTCCTGATGCTCGCGCTCGCCTTGTTCTTCTCCGCGACCGTCGCGTACTTCCGGGACGTGCGGTACATCGTGCCGAGCGTGCTCCAGGCGCTGCTGTTCCTGTCGCCGATCGCGTACTCGCTGCAGACCTTGACCAGCCGGGTCGCGCTGTTCCGCGAGCATCCGCTCCTGCTGTCGATCTACCAGTACGTGAACCCGCTCGCGCCGATCCTCGACGGGTTCCGCCGCGCTCTGACGGCGGGGGAGTGGCCGGCCTGGGGGCCCCTCGGCGTCGCCGCGGCCGTCAGCTCGGCCGGGCTTGCCCTGGCCTACTGGTGGTACAAGCGCCGCGACGGCTATCTGGCGGACGTGATCTGACGATGGCCGCGAACGGAACGCCGGTCGTCTCCCTGGACCACGTGTGGAAGCGGTACCGCCTGGGGGCCCGCCGGAAGGGGCACGTGAAGCGGCGCACGCTGGCCGGGGAGTTCTCGCTGTCCCTCGAGCGCGCCGGGCTTCGCAAGAAGGCCGAGCCCATGAAGCACCTGTGGGCGCTGGCGGACGCGACGTTCGAGATCCACGAGGGCGAGTCCGTCGGGATCATCGGCCCGAACGGCAGCGGGAAGTCCACCGCGCTGAAGCTGATCTCGCGGATCACGCTGCCCTGGTCGGGAACCGTTCGGACCCGGGGGCGGGTGGGCTCGCTGATCGAGATCAAGTCCGGCATCCATCCCGAGCTCACCGGCCGGGAGAACATCTTCCTGTACGGCTCGATCCTCGGGCTGACCCGGCGCGACATCCGCGCTCGCTTCGACGACATCGTCGAGTTCGCGGAGCTGGGCCGGTTCATCGACACCCCCACCAAGCGGTACTCGAGCGGGATGGAGGTCCGCCTCGGCTTCAGCGTGGCGGTCCACCTGGAACCCGACGTGCTGCTGGTCGACGAGGTGCTGGCGGTGGGCGACGAGTCGTTCCAGCGCCGCTGCCTCCAGCGCATGGACGAGCTCCGCACCAACGGGCAGACGCTCCTGTTCGTCTCGCACATCCTCGCCGACGTCCGGCGGCTGTGCCCGCGGGTGATCTACCTCGACCGGGCGATGGTCCGGGCCGACGGCCCGTCCGACGAGGTGCTGAACCTGTACCTCGAGGACGTGAACTCCCGCCAGGCGGCGTCAGCGACAGCCGGTTCCTGAGGGGTTCCTCGGCCCAGTCGAGCATTCAGTCTTCAGCGTGCGGACGCCGCGCGCCGCCGAGTCGCGAGACGGCTCGCCGCCTTCCCCCCGGTCCGGCGCCAGACGCGGACCACGGACGCGATGGCCCGGGCGGGGAGCGTGGGGGAGGCGGCCCGCTCGTACCCGAGGGCCTCGAGCTCGTCGCCGGCCACGACCTCGACGACCGCGAGCTGGCGTGGCGTCATCTGCGACCGCCAGTCGCGCCCGCTGGGGCCAGGCGCGCTGGCGGCCCCGCCGGCCTTCATCCGCTCGGTGAGCGGGATGCGGGCCAGGTCCTCCTGCCGGTAGGCCAGCATCTCGGGACGGAAGTCGAGTTCCACGAACTCGCACAGGCGCCGGAGCTCTCGCTCGGGATCGGCCACCAGATCCTCGTACCGGACCTCCCGGTACCGGTCGGGCCCCAGGCGCTGCCCGGCCCCCCGGCCCCGCCGGACGCGGCTTGCCCAGTATTCCGCCGCGCCGGCGAACGAGGACGGCGCGAAACGCTGCTCCCGCAGCGACAGCACGACGTCGCGCCCGTCGCGGACGAGGTGGACGAACCGGGCCTCCGGGAACTCCCGCGCCAGCAACGGCAGGTGCATGAGGAACGGCGGCGTCTTGTCCCCGTACCGCGTCTTCCCGTGCGCCTCCGCGTACAGGGCGTACACGCGCCGGACGGCCTCGGCGAAGTCCGGCGCGGTCCCGGCCAGCCGCTCGCGGACCACCGTCTGGTCCAGCCGCCACGCCAGGAACCGATCGTGCCGTACGAGATCCTCGGCCATCGCCCCGAGGTCGAATCCGCCCCCGACGCGGTACCGCTCGCGGCGCCGCCAGAAGCTGACGGGAAAGTAGGACTCGGGCGGGATCGCCATGTCCGGGTGCTGCTCGAACATCACCCGCAGCATCGTGGTCCCGGACCGGCCGCAGGCGACGATGAACGGGAAGGGAGGCCGATTGCTCACGGCCGCCACCGTATCGCGCGGCGGGTGGTGAACCGGCACGGGCGGCCCTGCTAGATTCGGCCGCCGTGGGGGAAGGCGACCGGCCCAACGTCCTGCTCGTCGTGGTGGACACCGCCCGGGCCGACCACCTGGGCCCGTTCGGCGGCCTGGCGTCCACGCCCGCCTTCGACGCGCTCGCCGGGCGGGGCCGGGCCACGGTCGCGGTCAGCGCCTCCCCGTGGACCGTCCCGTCCCACGCGTCGATGTTCACCGGGTTGCTCCCGTTCGACCACGGGATCACCGGCGCCGCGGCGATCACCCCGGACCGCAGGCTCGCCTCGCTCCGTCCGGCCATCGAGCGCCACCTGGATCGGTGGCTCCCCGAGCTCCTTCGCCGCAGCGGCTACCGCACCCTCGCGATCTCGGCGAACGTGTGGATCACGCCGGAGATGGGGTTCGACGCGGGATTCGACGAGTTCCATCCCGTCGGCATGGCCCGGGTGACCCCCCGGGGCGTCGAGGACCACCACTGGCGCCTCCGGGAGCTCGCCCCCGAGCCGGTCCGCCGCCGGGCCAAGCGCGCCGTGCGCTACGCCCGCGACGCGCGGAGGGGCCGCGACTTCGGCGCCCGCGAGGCCCTCGGTCCAATCCGCGCCCTGGCCGCGCACCCAGGCGACCGGCCGTGGTTCTGCTTCGTGAACGTCATGGAGGCCCACGCGCCGTACCTGCCGCCGCCGGGGTTCGGCCACCTCACCGGCCGCGACCGGCTCCGGGGGCCCGCGGTGAACCACCGGTACCTGGGCGACGCGTTCGTGGCGGCCTACAACGTGGGGGCGGGGGGCGAGGTGCCCGAGCGCGACCTCGGCCTGCTCCGCGCCCTGTACGCGGCCGAGGTGGAGTATGCGGACCGGTTTCTCGGCGACGCCCTGGCCGCGCTCGAGTCGCACCTCGACCGGACGCTCGTGGTCGTCACCTCCGACCACGGGGAGAACCTCGGCGAGGACCATCGCCTGGGGCACGTCGCGGCCCTGGACGAGCGCCTGGTCCGCGTGCCGCTCGCGGTCGCCGGCCCCGGCGCGCCGGTGCTCGATTCGCCGGTGACTTCGCTCGCCGACCTGGCGCCCGCTGCGGCGACGGCGGCCGGCGTCGCGGACCACCCCTACGACCGCGGGGACCGCGAGGTGGCGGTGGCCCAGTACGAGTCGGCGTGGCACCACCTCCGGCGGGCGGCCGAGGTGGCCCGCCGATACCCCCTGACCGAGCCACAGGCCGCCGAGCTGCGGACGCCCGCGACGCTCGCGACCGACGGGCGAGCATGGCTGCTTCGCAAGGGGGAGCGGGAGCGCGCCTGGGTCTCGGACCTCGGCGCGCCGCGCCCGGACGGCGGCGACGACGAGGGCGATGCTGGTGCCGTGCTCCAGCTGCCCGCCCGGCTCCGCGCGGCCCTCGATCGCGCCGCGACCGAGCCCGGCCCCGGACCCCCGCCCGGTGCCTCTCCCGGCGCCACGCCCCAGGAGGAGGCCGAGATCGAGGCTCGCCTCCACGAGCTCGGCTACCTGTGACGGAGCGCTCGGGCCCTCGCTCACAGGACGATGCCTTGCCGGGAACCCGGGACGGCCGGGGCTATCATTGGCCGGCCCTCGACCGCACCGGGGAGATCGTTGACGAATTCCGACCCATCGAGGATCCCGCTCGCCCGACCGGACATCGGTGTGGACGAGGAGGAGGAGGTCCTCGCGGTCCTGCGCAGCGGCCGGCTGGCCCTCGGCCCCCGCGCCCTCGAGCTCGAGCGGCAGGTCGCCGCCTTCACCGGGTTCCCGGCGGCCGTCGCGGTGTCGAGCGGGGCCGCGGCCCTGCACCTGGCCGTGCACGCGCTGGGTATCGGCCCCGACGACTGCGTGGTCACGACCCCGTTCTCGTTCATCGCCTCCTCGAACTGCCTGCGGTACGAGGGGGCGGAACCCGTCTTCGTGGACATCGACCGCGACACGCTGTGTCTGTCACCGGAGCTGCTGCGCCGGTACCTCGACTCGTGCAAGGACGACGGCGAGCACCTCCGGGACCCCCGTTCCGGACGGCGGGTGGCCGGCGTGCTCCCCGTCGACGTGTTCGGCCACCCGGCGGACCTCCCGGCCATCCTCGACGTCGCCCGGGCGTGGCGCCTCCCGGTGATCGCCGACTCCTGCGAGGCGCTCGGCTCCCGCTACCGGCGGGCGGACGGCGCCTGGGTCCACGCCGGCGCCGGCGCCGACGTGGCCACGCTGGCGTTCTATCCGAACAAGCAGGTCACCACCGGCGAGGGCGGCATGGTCCTGGCCGCCGACCCAGACCTCGAGGAACGCATCGGAAGCCTCCGGAACCAGGGACGGCGGCCGGGCGACTCCTGGCTGTACCACTCCCGGCTGGGGTTCAACTACCGGCTCGACGAGCTGTCGGCCGCGCTCGGCGTGGCCCAGATGCGTAGGGTCGACGACATCCTGGCCCGGCGAGCCGCCGTGGCCGGGTGGTACGCGGAGGCGCTCGCCGGCGTCGACGGCATCGAGCTGCCCAGGGCCGCGCCGTGGGCCCGCCCCGCCTGGTTCGTCCAGGCCCTGCGGGTGGCCGGTGACGTCGACCGCGACCGCCTCGTCGAGGTCCTGGAACGAAACGGCATCGAGGCGAAGGCCTACTTCGAGCCGCCGATCCACCGGCAGCCCCCCTACGCGGGCGACGACTCGCTGCTCGGCACGCCGTTGCCGGAGACCGAGGAGGCCTCGGCCCGGACCCTCGTCGTCCCCTTCTGGGCTGCGATGACCGAGGAGCACGTGGCCCGGGTCGCCGACGCGCTGCGCCGGGCGATCGCCGAGGTCCGCCGGTGACGTCCCCGCGGAGGAGCGACACGCCCTGGGCCGGCCACCGCCGCCTGCAGGCCCTGCTCCAGCCGACCGGATCGAAGCGCACGCTGTTCTTCATCTCGGGGGACCTGCTGATCTTCGCCGGGTCGATGTGGACGTCGTTCCTCATCCGGTTCGATGCGGAGATCCCCCACGACTACCGGCGGGCCATCCCGGTCTACTTCCTGATCGCGATCGGGCCGAAGGTCCTGGCCAACGCCGCATTCCGCCTGTACCACCTGACCTGGCGGTTCGTGAGCACCAAGGACGTCATCCAGGCCTTCCTGGCCACCCTGGTCGGGACGACGGCGTTCGGGACCTCCGCGTTCTTCCTCCACGACTCGCTGCGGGTGCCGTCGCTGCCCCGCTCGATCCTCGTGCTCGACTTCGTGCTGTCGATGATCGGCGTGGCCGGCCTCCGGATGGCGAAGCGCATCCATCAGGTGGTGACGCTCGGCAGCAACGGCGAGGGACGCCGGCTGCTCATCGTCGGCGGCGGGCGGGCCGGGGAGAAGCTGCTGCGCGAGATCGGCCACGACCGGGTGAGCGGCTACCGGCCCGTCGGCGTCATCGACGACTCACCGTTCAAGCAGGGGACCTATCTGCATGGCGTGCGGGTGCTCGGCGGCCGGGGCCTGATCCCCCGGGTCGTGCGCGACGAGCGGGTCGACGAGGTGATCGTGGCCATGCCAAGTGCGCCGGGCCCGGTCATCCGCGAGGTGGTCGTGGCGGCCCGGCAGGCCGGGGTTCCATCGGTGAAGATCCTCCCCGGCGTCGCCGCCATGCTCGCCGGTCGCGTCACGCTGGCCTCCGTCCGCGACGTGAAGGTCGAGGACCTGCTCAAGCGGCCGGTCGCCGAGCTCGACATGAGCTCCGTCGGCGAGTACCTGTACGGGCGGACGGTGATGATCACCGGCGCCGCCGGCTCGATCGGCGCGGAGCTGGCCCTCCAGATCGCCGCGGTCGAGCCCGGCCGGATGATCCTGCTCGAGAAGGACGAGAGCCGCCTGTTCGGCCTGGAGATCGATCTCCGCCGCCTCGCTCCCCGCGTCCCGGTGTTCCCCGTTGTGGCCGACGTCCGGGACCGCGACCGCATGCACCAGGTGTTCCGGACGTACGGGCCCCAGGTGGTGTTCCACGCGGCCGCGTACAAGCACGTGCCGATGATGGAGGCGCACCCCCAGGAGGCCATCACGGTCAACGTGCTGGGGACGAAGGTCCTGGCCGAGGTGGCGGCCGAGGCCGGCTGCGAGATGTTCGTGCAGATCTCGACCGACAAGGCGGTCAACCCGACGTCGGTGATGGGCGCGACGAAGCGCGTGGCCGAGATGGTGGTCCGCCGGCTGAACGAGACCACCGCCACTCGCTTCGTGGCCGTGCGGTTCGGGAACGTGCTGGGGTCGCGCGGCTCGCTGATCCCGCTGCTCGAGGAGCAGATCCGGCGGGGCGGGCCGATCACCGTGACGGATCCCCAGATGGAGCGGTACTTCATGACCATCCCCGAGGCCGTCCGCCTGATCCTCAAGGCCTCCACGCTGGGTGCCGGCGGCGAGGTCTTCGTCCTGGACATGGGGGAGCCGGTGCTGGTCATGGAGCTGGTGGAGGCGCTGATCCGGCTGTCCGGCCTGGAGCCCGACGTGGACGTGCCCATCCAGTTCACCGGCATCCGCCCCGGCGAGAAGCTGAAGGAGGAGATCCTGCTGGCCGAGGAGGGCACCGAGGCCACCAGCGTGGAGAAGATCTTCGTGGCGAACCTGGGACGGGAGCCCGACCCCGATTCGTTGGAACGTGGGGTGGGCCTCCTGGCCGAGGCGGCCGCCGACGGCGACCCGGGACGGATCCGCGCGCTGCTGGAGGACCTGGTGGCCACCTACCATCCGGTCCCCGGCGGCGAGAGCGACGAGACCCTGGCCGAGCTCCTCGAGGGGCCGGGCGGCCTCTCGAGCTCGCCGGCCGTCCCGTGACAGAACGCTGCCTGGTCACGGGGGGAGCCGGGTTCATCGGCTCGAACCTGGCCCGCGAGCTGCTGGCGCGGGGGTTCCGGGTGCGGGTCCTGGACAACCTCTCCACGGGCCGGCGGGAGAACCTCGACGACGTCGCGGACGACGTCGAGATCATCGAGGGCGACGTCCGCCACCTGGCGACGGTGATCCGGGCGATGGAGGGCGTGTCGCGGGCGTTCCACGAGGCGGCCGTCCCGTCGGTGGCCCGGTCCCTCGCGGCGCCGCTCGCCTCGCACGAGGCCAACGTGACCGGGACCCTGAACGTCCTCGTCGCGGCCCGGGGCGCGGGGGCGGAACGGGTCGTGTACGCGTCGTCGTCCTCCGTGTACGGCAACGCCGAGCGCCTCCCCGTGACGGAGGCCGACCGGCCCGGCCCCATCTCGCCGTACGCGGCGTCGAAGCTCGCCGGGGAACACTACCTGGCCGGGTTCCACGCGAGCTACGGCCTGCCCACCGTCGCGCTGCGGTACTTCAACGTGTTCGGCCCGTGGCAGGACCCTGCGTCGGAGTACTCGGCGGTCGTGCCCCGGTTCACGGCGGCGGCGCTGGCCGGCGCCCCGGTGACCGTCTACGGCGACGGCGAGCAGTCGAGGGACTTCACCTTCGTCGGTGACGTCGTGCAGGCCAACCTGCTCGCCGCCGAGGCTCCCGAGGCGGCCTGGGGCCGCGTGTTCAACGTGGCCGGCAACGAGCGCCACCCGGTGAACGAGCTGCTGGCCCGGATCCGCTCGCTGGTCCCGGGCGTCCGGCAGCCGGAACCCACGCCCGCGCCGCCGAGGCCGGGCGAGATCCGCGACTCGGAGGCCGACATCACCGCGGCGAATGAGGTGCTGGGGTACCGGCCGCGGTGGTCGTTCTCCGAGGGGCTGCGCCAGACTGTGGAGTGGTTCGCGAAACGCCGCGGCCGATGACCCATCGACCGACAGTTGCGCCGTCGTCGGGGATCGATCGAGGTGACCGCGCCCAGTGGTGGTCGTCGACGACGGCTCTTCGAACCCTAGAATCGGGAGTCGCCCGGGTGTCGGAACGGTAGACGAAGGCGCCTTAAAAGCGCCGGCCCCACAAGGGCATGTGGGTTCGACTCCCACCCCGGGCACGAACGAACGAACGGAATTCGCCGCAACTCTGCGTCTGAGGACTTCACAGTATTCATTCCGCGTCTCGGCGGGCCAACGCGGTGGCCTCGTCGAGGCTCATGGCTCTCCCTTCCTCGATCAGCGCGGCAATTCTGTCCTCGGTGAGGGCATCGCGGGCCGCCTCGCGAGGATCCTGCAGGCCGACGAGGGCTGGCGGGGCCTCGCCGGCGGCCGCCTCCCTGACCCGATCCACGGCTCCGGCCAGCCGGACGCCGACCTCGGGCCTCCCCTCCTGGATCGCCAGCAGCGCCAGGGCCTGAATCGACACGGCGACCCCCAGGGTGTGCCCCATCGTCACGTTCGCGTCCAACGACTCGATGGCGGCCGCGCGGGCGCGTTCGAGGTCGCCCTCCCTCAGGGCCAGGGTGGCCTCCAGGCCCGCGGTCTGCACGATGCCCCAGAGATCTCCGACCCTGCGCAACGTGCGCCGGGCCTCACCGATCAGCGCGGAGGCGGCCTGAACATCTCCCTGATGGAAGGTGGTCATGGCCAGGGCCGCGGTGGCGAACGCGAGACGGACCTCGTCTCCCAGCTCCCGGTAGATGTCCGCGGCCAGGCGATGGAGCTCTCCGGCCCCTCGGTGATCGCCGGCGAGCTCGTGCGCGAAGGCCAGGTTGAACGCGCCTCCGGCCTCGCCGCGGCGGTCGCCCAGCTCGCGGGAGATCGCCAGGCTCTCCTCGTACGACCCTCGAACTGATTCGGCATCGCGCAGCCAGTAGGCGAGGCTCCCCGCCGCCGAGAGGGCCCTGGCCCGCCCCACCGTCCGGGCCGCGGCGGCCGGGAGCGCTAGGAGCTCCTCCGTCCACGCCCGCCCCTCGGCCAGGTGGTCACGAACCAGCCAGAACCGCCACAGGGGCCCGGCCATCCGCAGCCCGGTCTCGGCCTCGCCGGTGTCGATCGACCACCGCAACGCCGCCCGGATGTTGTCGTGCTCCCGCTCGAGCCGGTCGGGCCACCCCTGGTCCCTCCCAGTCAATTCGGGTTCGGCCTCCTCGGCCATCGCCAGGAAGTACGACGCGTGACGTCGCCGGACCCCGTCCGCCTCCCCGGTCTCCTCGAGGACGTCCGTCCCGAACTCCCGGATCGTCTCCAGCATGCCGAACCGAAGTTCGCCCTGGTCGTCCTCGTTCCGGATCAGGCTCTTGTCCACCAGGGAACCCAGAGCGTCCAACAGGTCGACGCCCAGCTCTCCCTGAGGGTCGGCCACCGCTTCGGCGGCCTCGATCGTCCATCCCCCGACGAACGTCGCCAGGCGCGAGAACAGCTGCTGCTCGGCGGGCTCGAGGAGGTCATAGCTCCATGCGATCGCCTCCCGAAGCGTCCGCTGTCGAGCCGGGTGGTCTCGAGGCCCGCCGGTCAGGAGCGCCAGCCGATGCTGGAGCCGTTCCAGCATGGCCTGCGGCGAGAGCAGCTTGATGCGGGAGGCGGCCAGCTCGATGGCCAGCGGCAGGCCGTCGAGGCGGGCGCAGATCTCGGCCACGGCGGCGGCGTTGCCGTCCGTGACGGCGAAGTCCGGGGCCACGGCAGCCGCGCGCTGGGCGAACAGCGCGACCGCCTCGAACTCCACAAGGGCCTCGGCCGGTCGCTGATCCGCGGCTTCGGGCATCCGGAGGGGCGGGACGGGGAACTCCTGCTCGCCGCTGAGGTGCAGCGCCGCCCGGCTGGTGACCAGAGCCTTCAGCCGGGGCGAGGCGGCGAGGAGTTCGGCGACCAGGGGGGCCGCACCGAGGACCTGCTCGAAGTTGTCGAGCACGAGGAGTCGCTCGTTGTCGCGGAGGGCGTGCACGAGCGACTCCGTGATCGGGCGGCCCGGCTGCTCCCGGACCCCCAGGGCGACGGCGATGGTCGAGGGGACCAACCCGGGGTCGGCGATCGGAGCGAGCTCCACGAAGAAGATCCCGTCCGCGAACGAGGGCAGCAACCCTGCGGCGCCCTCGATGGCCAGCCGAGTCTTCCCGCATCCGCCCGGCCCGGTGAGCGTGAGGAGGCGGGTCCGCTCCAGCAGATCCCGGATCCTGGCCAGCTCCCGATCCCGGCCGACGAAGCTGGTGAGGGGAACCGGGAGGTTGGTGGGCACTTCGAGAGTCTTCGGCGCGGGGAACTCGGAGGGAAGTCCCTCGATCACCAGCTGGTGCAGCACCTCCGAGTGGGGGAGGTCCTTCAGGCAGTGGCGGCCCAGCGACCGCACGGTCACCCCCTCGGGGAGGGCACGCTCCACCAGGGCCTTCGTGGCTCCGGAGAGCAGGACCTGCCCGCCATGACCCGCGGCGGCAATCCGGGCGGCCCGATGGACATCGAGGCCCACGTACTCGTCGCCTCCAGGCTCGCCCTCGCCGGTGTGGAGTCCCATCCGGACGCGGATGGGTTCCGGCCACGGCGCCGAGGCGATGGCGCGCTGCGCGGCAACCGCGGCGGAGACCGCCGCCTGCGCGCTCTCGAAGACGGCGAAGACCGCGTCGCCTTCGGTCCGGAGGTCGACCCCTCCGACGCCCCGGATCGCCTCCCGCATCAGGCGGTTGTGCTCCTCGAGCACGGCCTGCCACTTCGGGCCGAGACTCTGGACGAGACGCGTGGAACCCTCGATGTCCGTGAAGAGGAACGTGACCGTTCCCGTCGGAAGTCGCGAGATGTCCGTCACGATGGCTCCGAAGCGTACGTGAGCCGCCTCGCCGCTGCGATGGCGGCCCCGGTCGGCGCGTGTCCGCCGGCCCAACCCGGCGGCCGAGCGAGCCGGCGCCGCCCGACGAGGGGCACGCAGCCGGGGGATCCGCCGCGGACGTTGATGCCCGCCGTCCACGGTGACAGGATCGAGGCATGGCCCGATCCCTCCGGCGAGTCGGCGCGATCGTTCTCGCGGTCATGGCCGCGGCGCTGGCCGCGGCGTGCAGCGGGGGCTCCAGTCCACCCACGCCGGCGCCCTCGGTCCAGTCCCCGGTGGGCTCGAGCGGCGGTTCCTCCGGCGTGCCCCCGAGCGCCGTTTCGTCGGGACCCGGCGCCGTGGCGGCCGCGATCAACCTCACGGCCGCCGACATGCCCGGTTTCACCGGCACCCCGCATCAGGTGAGTGCGGCGGACCGCCGGAACAGCGATCGCCTGGCCCGCTGCGCGGGGGGGACCCCACCGAGCGCAGCCCTCGCCGACGTCTACTCGCCGGACTTCAGCAAGGGCAACGGGACCCTGCTCGTCGATTCCGACGTCACGGTCATGCCCTCGACGAGCGACGTCGCCCGAGACGTGGCCTCGCTCCGCAGCGGCCGTGCCGAGTCGTGCTTCCGGCGGCTGATCGGTCAGGAGCTCGCCCAGCAACTGGGCGGCGTGAAGGTCTCCGGCCTCCGGGTCGACCGGATCTCCAGCCCGGCACCCGGGACGGACGCAGCGTTCGGCTTTCGGATCACCCTGACCATCACGCGGGCCGGCCAGTCGACCCCGCTCTTCTCGGACCTCCGAGGTTTCGCGGTCGGGAACGTCGAGGTCTCCTTGACCACGTTCGGGACCGGGCAGCCGTTCCCGGAGTCCGACGCCCTGCGCCTATTCTCGCTGCTGGTCCAGCGGGCGGGCTCGCGCTGATCGCTGGTGCGCGCCGGCCGCAGCGGCAATCACTCGCCGCCGGCCGCAGCCTCCAGGTTCCTCGACACGACCGCCATGGTCTCGTCGTATTCGGCGGCTGGACTGAATTCGATGACATGGGTGCCGGGGAGGCCGGCTTCTCCGGTGTGTCCGGGGCCGACGTAGTACGCCTCGCCCTCCTCCGCGACGATGTCGCCCTCGGGGCGATGCATGATCATTCGCCCCGTGATGACGTAGCCCCAGTGGTGGCTCTGGCACCGGTCGTCGGGCAGGCCGCGGTACATGGGCGTGAAGTCCCCGGCCTGGTCGAATGACTCGAAGCCCAGGACGTACCCGTCCTCTCGCGCGTATCGGCCTTCGAACCCGGGCATGCTCTCGACCTGCGGAGCAGCCTCTTTGTTGAGCCTGGCGCCCGTACCCATCGTTCCCCTCCTTCTTCGTTCTTCGAATCGATCGCGGCACCGATCGCCGGGTTGCATCGTCCGTCTCGTGCTCAAGCCTCCGGATTGCTCCTCCGCCAGGGCCAGGAGCCCGTCGAAGCCGCGCCGCATGTACTTGGCGCTGACGCGGAACACGAGCCGGTTGACGCCTCGGGCGAACAGGGGCTTCGGGGCCCCCGACAGACGCGTGAGCTCCTGCGTGTAGGTCACCCGGCACCCGCCGGGCTCCGGAGCGATCCCGTACCGGTGCACCGCCGTGAACAGCCAGGGCCGGCTCCCGGGCTTCCCGTCCCGCCGGCCCTCGGTGACGAACTCGAACACACCCGTCGATGCGTGAGCGCCAGGCTCCGCTTGTCCCTTCGAGCCGTTGGATCACGGCGACGCGGCGTTCCCGGCGCAGGAGGCGTCGCTCACGTTCAGCGTGTCGAGCAGCTGGCGGACCAGGTCCGTCGCGCAGTGGCCCCAGGCCGGCGCGGTCACGGGGTGTGCGGCGCCGGCCACCGTGACGAAGTTGGCGTGGGGGAGCTCGTCGTGGAGCGTCCGGACCACCTCCGGCGGGACGATCGTGTCGCTGTCGCCCGCGAGGATCAGAGTGGGCACGTCGGGGAAGGCCGCGTCCGGCGGCACGGCGGGCTCGAAGCGGTCGGGCGCCGGCCACGCCAGGCACCCGTCCGGCCGGGCGTAGTCGATCCATCCCCGGACGGAGAAGGGCGCGTACGCGCGCTTCGGGAGGCCGGCCAGGGCGGCATCGAACTTTCGCCGGCGCACCGCGATCGGATCCGTCCGGTTCCACACGAAGTCCTGGTCGTTGCACAGGGCGGCGATGTTGTCGCCCCCCGAGAAGACGCTCGGGTCCGGGGCCTGGCCGCCGGTCCCTGTCGGGTGGAGGTCGGCGAGCCGAAGGAGCGGCTCCGGGTCGCCCCTTTGGAGCGAGGCCACCGCATTCACCAGCGCGGCCGGATCGACCTGCCCGCACACGACGCAGGTTCCGGTCGACCGCAGGAGGTTCGCCACCTCGGCCTCGTCGACGCGGACGGCCAGGGGGACGCCGCCCGGCCGCTCGACCCGGCCCCGAACGGGACGGGCGGCGACCCGGTGCACCAACCACCGCAGGATCGGCGCCGGGTCCCGGACGCGGCATGCGGGCGCCCGGCTGCACATGAGCGCGACCTCCCGCACCAGCGCACCGGGCACGCCGATGCTCCAGGCCCACATGTGCGCCGGATCGGTCACGGCCAGCCCGGCGTCGAACACGAGCGCGTGGAGGTGCTCCGGGAACCGCGCCGCGTAGGCCTGCTCCGGCACGGTCCCGTACGAGAACGCGTAGTAGTCGATCCGGTCGTACCCGAGCGCGCGGCGGACCGCCTCGACGTCCATCGCGACGTCGCCGGCTCCGTAGCGGTCGGCGTCGTCGCCGAGCTGCTCGCCGCACGCCGCGACGGCGACCTGCAGCTCGTGGTCGGTGGCCCACCCGTCCTGCAGGTCCGGGCAGTCGATGGCCCCGGACCGACCGGTCCCCCGGGGGTCGATCGCGACGATGTCGTGTCGTTCGACGATCGTGTCCATCGTGAGCGCGATCTCCATCACGTCGAGGCCGCCCGACCCCGGGCCGCCCGGCGTGGCGAAGATGGGCTCGGCCGCCGGCGCCCCCGTGTCGGTGTGGCGGTGGACGTAGAAGGCGATGGAGATCGTCCGCCCGTCGGGATTCGCCCGGTCGAGGGGGACGTCGACCGACCCACATCGCAGGTCCCCTCGCTCCTCGCACTGGACGAGCGCCGGCCCGCCCGACGAAGCCGGCGCCGGCCCCTGGGAGCGGCCCGACGCTGACGTCGCGGCGCTCGGCGAGAAAGCGCGGTCGGGGCCAGAGGCGCCACCGGTGCACCCAGCCAGGGAAAGCAGGACGGCGCCGGCCGCCGCGACCCGGGTCGGTCTCCCCATGCAGTGTTCTCCTCTCACGCCCGCGGGTGATGGCGTGGACGATACGGGTCCCCCGGTTGCACCTGTAGGGGGCCAGCGCCTCCCTCCAGGCCGATATCGTGGCAGGCCCACCCCGGAGAACGTCTCCCCCGGATCGATCCGGCAATATCACCGTATGCCGACCCGAACCGGGCGGATGCCATACGGAGTATCCCAACGGCCTCGGCTTCCACGCGGGTCAGGCTCCCGCATGCGCAGGCCGTTCGGATGGGGGTTGACCTGTGCGAATGACGGGTTCGGCCGAAGGGACTAACGTGCCTCACCCCGCCGCGTCCGCTGTCATCGGCCATGCTCGGTGCTTGGCCCAAAAACCAGTCATGACATCAAGATGAGACATGTTTGTCGTCGATAGAGGGTGGGTAAGGATCGGCCCCAGCAGGATCGGAAAGGGCCGCAGGGAGATCGTGCCGCCGAGTCGGCACCCGATGGGAGGAGAACACTATGAGCCGGACCGGGCGCCGCGTCGTCACTGTTCTCTCGATGGCGGCGATGCTTGCTTCCTTCGCAACCGGCACCGCGCTGGCCAAAGGCGCGGGCGGGGGCCACACCAGCGGCGGAGGCAGCAGCATCAGCTTCAGCATGGTGAACGACGCGAACTCGGACCGCCTCCCGAACTGGGGCGATACCATTACGTTCAGCGTCTCGACCACCGCGACCCAGTACCCGTCAGTGGAGCTGGACTGCTCCCAGAACGGGACCCCCGTGTATACGCACTCGGCGGGTTTCTACCCCACCTACCCCTGGCCGCAGTCCCAGAACTTCGTCCTCCAGTCCTACGTGTGGACAGGGGGGGCCGCTGACTGTGTGGCCACCCTGTATTACATGAACTCGAAGGGTCATTCGACGACCCTCAAGACGCTGGGGATCCAGGTTTCCGCATAGCGGCTCGTGCCGTCGATCGGATCCCTGTCAACGGGGTGGGGGGCGGGCCGGCAGCCCGCCCCCCCTTCCATACCACCGGCCCAGCTCGGGCTTCGCTGTGCGTGCAGGCTCGCCCAGACGGCCTGGCCACCGTACAGGGTTCGTGCTCGTCGGCTCGCGGGCCCCTGATCGAGGTGCCCGACGAGACCGACGGTCCGTCGCAGGTCCGGCGCGTCACGTCGGCCACCTTGACCGAGTAAGCCCGCCGTGGAGGCTCGATCCGCCTCCGCCCCCATCTGAGGTTGTCCGTCCTGGGTCACGAGCGCGCCCCCATTCCTGGCAAGCCTGCGAGTGCTGTTCCTATCGGACTAGCCCCGGAATCCTCGACGGAGCCCCCGTCTAGGCGCCGCCCTCGACCGTTGGTCTCGAGATGGGCTCACCTGATCAAGCTCGGGGAGCGATTCTGTCGATATTGCGACCGTACGCATCGGCCCAAGCAGGGTCGCCGAGTCCGAGCAACAGTTGGCCGCGACAGGCGGCGCAACGTCGAGAGGAGGAAGACGATGATTCGTACCGTCCGCCGCATCACCACCGTGCTGGCGACCGCTGCGCTGCTGGCTTCAGTCGGGACGGGGGCCGCGCTCGCCAAGACCCCAGTGCATCACGCGAGCAGCACCTCCAACTTCAGCCTTGCTGCGGTGCCCGGCTCGAGCTCGGACACCGTCCCGAACTGGGGCGACACGGTGACGTTCGACATCTCGACGAGCGTCACCAGCATGCCGTCCGTCCGGGCCGACTGCTACCAGGGCGCGGACCTGGTGTATCGGCACTTCGGCTTCTTCTACAACGAGCCGTCTCCCTCGGAGAACTTCGTCCTCCAGTCGTACGTATGGACGGGCGGGGCCGCCGAGTGCACAGCAACGCTCTACTACGTCAACTCGAAGGGCGAGGAAGTCGACCTGTCGACCCTGCCTTTCCATGTCGACGCGTAAACGACGACACGTCTGATGTTGCGCAAGGAGGTTCGTGCGCCACCGAGGGCGGCGTAGAAACGCCCTCGGTGCGTCCGGACCCGTGCCGAAGAGGAGAGGCCCCGGCTCGCTGTAGCCGGGGCCTCTCGCTCCTTCGCTGGAGCGCTTCCTCCTCTGCTAGCTGTGAGGGGTCTTGTCGTTCGTGATCGTCGCCGTGTCGGTGTCAGCGGAACCGACGGAGTACGTCGTGTTCTCGACGCATTGGCTCTTCACGCCGGCGTAGGCCGGGTTGCTGGTGCTGTACTCGACCCTCCAGTAGAGCGTCGTCGTGTCGTTCGGGATCCTCACCGTCGTGTTCGACGTCGACTTGGTGCCCGAAGACTGACCCGAGACGCCCCCGATGGACTGGCTGTCCGGGCCGTACAGCAGGCCGGTCGCCCCGTTGGCGTTGCAGTTCGTCGAGGAGTTGTAGAGCTTGAACGTCACGGACCCCGCCGGCAGGTCGGAGCTGTCCGACGTCTGGATCGTCGCCGTGTCGTTCGGGTAGTAGAACTGCACGGTCGAGATCTGCGTCGGGATGACACTCACCTCGAAGCACTCGCCCGAGCCGTCGAACGCCAACGCGCCCTGGTAGTTCACGTCTCCCGGCCACTCGGCGCGGAAGCAGTAGTGCCCAGGGGCAAGCGGGCTCGTGCCCGCCGTGGTCGAGCAGCCCGGGACGGCCGGTCCGGGTGCGGTGCAGTTCACGTTCGGCGAATCCGCCGTGGCCGTCGTGCCCGAGCCGCTCAGCGTGCCCGTCCCGATGTTGACGCCCACGTTGCCGGTGGTCCCGTCGCACGAGGCGGTGCTGCCCACGGCGTATGAGCACAGGAAGAACGTCACGGTCCCGCTCGGCGTCTTGGTGGCCTGGTTGCCGATGACGGTGGCCGTGTCGTGCACGGGGGTGCTGGGTGAGACCGAGGTGGCGCTCGGCGTCGTCTCCAAGGTCGCGGTGCACTGGGCGAACTGACCGAGGACGAAGTCCTTCAGCGTCGCTGTGGTGGAGGTCGACGAGCGGGTCTCGGACACCAGGGAGGCGAAGCACTCGCCGCCGAGGTTGATCTGCGGCGAGCTCAGGTTGACGCCCGCCTCGAAGAACTCCCCGTTCAGGTAGGTGCTGTTCCCGCTCTTGTCCAGGAACGTCCACGGAGCGGTCGTCCCGTTCGTGGGGTTGACGATCCCGCAGAAGTCGTCGCCCACGAGCGTGGGATCGCACTTCACGTTGTCCCCGCCCGCGAGGAACGTCAGGCCCGACCCGTTCCACTTGTAGATGTTGATCGTCGCGGTGGCGCCTCCGTTGCTGAAGTCGCTGATGACCAGGAGGTCGCCCACACGGTGGAAGTCGTCCGAGGGATTCGTTCCGGGCGTCGGGTCGGTGCACTCGAAGTTCGTGCCGCCGCCGGACTTCACGGTGCCGAGCTTGCACGCGTTCTGGAGGAACCAGAACCCCTGCTGCGCGTCACCGCTGTTGTCGAGGCGGTCCGAGCCGAGGTAGATGGTGTCGCAGGTCGTCCCTGTCGGACAGTCCGTGGTGCCGCCGGTGCCGGTGACGTCGTACCGCGCGGCAAAGGCGTGCTGGAGGTTGTCCTTGTCCGGCAGCCCCCCGGCGCCGTCCTTCCACGCCCACTGGTCGATGTTGATCGGGTCCTTGGAGCCGCCGCCGGTGAAGATGCTGGCGCTCCGGTCGAGCTCCTTGTTCCACGACACCGCCGTGGCCCCGGTCGTGTTCGTCCCGGCCGGACAGTCGGAGGGGCTGGCCTGGTGACAGACCCTGTCCCAGTCGTCATTCGCCGGCGGAGTCGAGTTCAGGCTCGTCAGGGCGTTCCCATCCAGCTGGAACACCCCGTAGTCGTGGACGGCGAACGCGTTCGGTGCGACGAATACCGCCAGCAGTGAGATTGCCAGGAAGGCTCCAAACAGGGTGCGGCGCCTGCCGCGCCCTGCCGGGCCGAGAATCCGGATCATCAGCAAACCTCCTTCGAGGAGTCAGACGAGAGGCACCGCAACGGCATCCCCCGTGCGGTGCGGTGTGGTTCGGTCCTCCGAGCCCTGGGTCGGATGGCCCGTACGAGAATCCCCCCCTTTCACGCTTGCGGGCGGCGTTCCCCCCTCATTTTCGAGGCATGCGCCCGATGTTGCCCCAACTTTCGGGGGATGGCCGCATGGCGGTCAACCTCCAACTCATGGAGAAGACGTAGTCCGAATTGACTAGTGCGAAAGGACGGTACGGGAGCAGCGAATGGGGGTCAGACGGCGGAGGCGCGCTCGGCGCCTCCCTCCCGTCCGATGAGCATGACCGCCTGAAGCCGTGTGCGGACGCCCAGCTTCGTGAGGATGCGGTTCACGTGACTCTGCACCGTGACCTTCGCGATCTTGAGCCGCTCTGCGATGTCGGCGGTCGTGCAACCCCAGGTCATCATCTGGAGCACATCCCTCTCTCGGCGCGTGAGCCTCGCAAGCAGCTCCCCGACCTGCGAACGCACCCTCCTCCGCTCCTCGATGCGCGACACGAGCGTGGAGAGTGCCGCCACCGGGAGGATCATCTCCCCGGCCGTCACACGACGTATCACGCTCGCCACCTCGTCGGCTGCGCTCATCTTGGAGAGGAAGCCCCGGGCTCCCGCCTCGATGGCCTGGGCCTTCGACCGCTGATCGATCAAGGCGCTCAGGACGACGACCGAGATGTTCGGATGTGATCTCACGATCTCACGGGTCGCCTCCAGCCCATCCATGCCCGGAAGCCGCAGGTCCATCAGCACCACGTCCGGACTCCTCCCGGCGCACGCTTCGATGGCCGCCTCTCCGGTGGAGGCCGGTTCCAGGAAGGTGATGTCGGGCTCGCCCTCGAGCACCATTCGGAGCGCGTCCACGAACATGCGTTGATCGTCGACGAGAAGGACCCGAATGGGCGCAATTTGGGCAGCCCCCGCTGACGCGGAAACGCGGAGGCCCCCCTCCCGCCCGGTGGTCACGACAACGTTCCTCGAGACGACGGCATCAGCGACATCGCCATGAGACGAGGTAGATGGGTCGACGACATGAGGCCGGCCCCCCTCCGGTCGGGGAAGTTGGTGACATCTAGTGGTTCCGGGTGAACCATCGCAAACGGCGACGCAAACGACAAGGGACCCAAGTGTCCTGACTCCGAGCTGGAAGTCGCCGTTCTCGATATTGCGGTTGCCCTCGACCGGTATCGCTCGGTTCCATCGGTACGCCTCAGCCCGCGAAACGAGGCAACTGCAACTTCCGGCTTCCCGAGTGCCGCTTCGGCCAAGCGCCCCGGCCCGGGATGCGCCCAGTCGGCCATGCTCCGCATCGGGCGCGGTGGGCCATACTCGGCCGGACCGGTGAGGGGTTCTCGGAGTGGAGACGAGGAGGGGCTCGCCCGGCCTGCCGTGGCCGAGGTCGCGGCGGACCGGTTCGACGGCTACCTCGAGGACATCCGCGCGTACTGCCGCACGCCGTCGGTCAGCGCCACCGGCGAGGGGATCCGCGAAACGGCTGAGGCGACGATCGCACTCATCGAGGGGGCGGGCGGGTCCGGGGAGCTCGTCGAGACGCCCGGTCACCCGGTGATCCTCGGCCACATCCCTGGGCCGCCGGGCGCGCCGACGCTGCTCCGGTACGGCATGTACGACGTCCAGCCGGCCGAGGAGCCCGACTGGTCCTCGCCCCCGTTCGCCATGGCGATCCACGACCTCGACGGCATCGGGCCAGCGGTGGTCGGGCGGGGCATCGCGAACTCGAAAGGCTCGCTGTCCGCGTTCTTCTGCGCGCTCGACGCGCTCCGGCGTACCGGCGGCGTGCCGGTCGGGCTCCGCTTCGTGATCGAGGGGGAGGAGGAGCTGGGAAGCCCTCACCTGCCCGAGGTGGTCCGGAACCGGCGTGCCGACCTCGAGGCCGACGCCGGCGTCGACTTCGACCTGTGCGGGAACGCATCGGGCGACGAGGCCGACCTGATCCTGGGGTGCAAGGGGCTGCTGGGCCTCGAGGTGTCCTGCGCCTCGGGCGCGTGGGGCGGGCCGGCCCGTCCGTTGCACTCGAGCGAGGCCGCGTGGATCGCGTCGCCCGCGTGGGCGCTCGTGCACGCGCTGGCGGCGCTGGTCGGTCCGGACGAGGAGCTGCGGGTGCCGGAGCTCGCCGAAGGCCTCCCGGGGCCGTCGGCCGAGGACCGGGAGCTCCTGCGGGAGCTGGCGGCGACGTTCGACGGGGCGGAACGGCTCCGGGAGTCCGGGGCCGCGCGGTTCAAGCTCCCCGGCGGCCCCGATGAGCTCCTGGAGGCGCTGCTGTTCCGGCCGACCGTCAACGTCTCGGGCATCGAGTCCGGGTACACGGGACCGGCCAGCAAGACGATCATCCCGAGCTCCGCCAGGGCCAACATGGACGTCCGCCTGGTTCCCGGGCTCGACGCCGGCGACGTGGTCGGGGCGATACGGCGGCACCTGGCGTCCCGAGGGCTGGCGCACGTGGACGTGCGCGTGACCGACGAGTACCCGTGGGCGAAGGCACCGCCGGCTTCGGCCGTCGCCGCGGCCTTCCGGCGGTCGTACGGGGGGCTCAGCGTCCGCACCGTGCCCTACCCGCTGGCGCCCTGGTGCGCGCCCTTCTACGTGTTCGACCGCATCCTCGGTCTCCCGTGGGCGTCCGGGGGGCTCGGCCATTCCGGTGGTGCGCACGGGCCCGACGAGTTCGCGTCGGTGGCCGGCCTGCGCCAACACATCGTGGGCGTCGCCGAGTTCCTGGTCGCGTTCGCCGAGCTCGCCCGCGAGGCGCCCGCACGCGACGCCGTGGAGGCGAGGCCCGCGTGACGGCGTGGCGCGGCGAGACCGCCGGCGGCCTGCCGGTCGTCCGGGTGCGGGGTGGCCCCGAGGAGCGCGGACGCGCGGTCGGCGAGGCGCTGGCCCCGGCGATTCACCGGTCCCTCGCCGTGACAGGGGGGTGGATGGGCCGTCGGGGGGTCGTGCCGGAGGCGCTGCCCGGCCTGCTCGGACCGTACCGGGAGGCCGCGGCGGCCGCGTACCCGGACCTCGTGCGCGAGCTGGACGGCCTGGCTGCGGGGGCCGCCGCCCCCTGGTGGGAGCTGTTCGCCGCGAACGCGTTCGAGGAGCTCGAAGAGCTGGTGGCCCGGCGCGCGGCGGTCGCCGCCGGCCCGCCCGAGCGGTGCACCGCGTTTGCCGCCGCGGCCGGCGGGGGGATGCTGCTGGGGCACGACGAACAGTGGTTCGCGGCCGACTCGCCGAACTGCGCCGTCATCGTGGCCGTACCGGATGACGGCCCGGCCTTCGCCTCGCCGACGGCGGCTGCCTTCCTCCCGGCCGTCGGGCTCAACGCGGCGGGGACGGCCCAGGCCATCATGTCGTTGACCGCACGTGACGACGGGGCGGGGATTCCCCGGGTCTTCGTTTCCCGCGCCGCGTTGCAGTCCACGCGCCCCGAGCACGCGGTCGACCGGGCGACGCCGAACGGCCGGGCCGGTGGCTACGCGCACCTGTTCGTCTTCGCCGACGGGGCCGCGCTCACCGTGGAGACCTCGGCCCGGCGGCACGCCGTCCTGCCCGGCCCGGGCGGGCACACCAACCACTACCTCGACCCGGCGCTGGCCGCGGGCGCCGACCCCCCGGGGGACGGCACCACCGGCCGATTGGCGGCGGTCGACGAGGAGCTGTCGACGCGCGAGTTGCGCACCCCCGAGGACGTCCGCTCGGTGCTCTCGTCCCACCGCGGCGACCCGGACCACGTCTGCCGGCATCCCCGTCCCGGGGAGGGCGAGGAGGCCGACGCCGTCATCTTCGCGATGGCCTGCGACCCGGGCCGGTTGCGACTGTGGGTGGCAGGGGGACTTCCGTGCCGGCGAGGATTCGCCGAGGTCGATCTGACCGGGGAGTTCGCCGCGTGAGGACGTCACCGCTGCAGTACGGTCGGCTGACCTGGCCGGAGGTGGCCGACGTCGCCGGCGAGGACCGGGTGTGCCTGATCCCCGTGGCCACCCTGGAGGACCACGGGCATCACCTTCCGATCGACGCCGACCTCCGGATCGTCGAGGAGATCTGCCGCCGCGCCGCCGGTGCGGCGCCCGACGAGATCGTGCTCCTCCCGCCGATCCCGCACGGGTACTCGCCGCATCACATGGACTTCCCGGGGCCGATCACGATCGGGTGGGACACGTTCACCCGGTACCTCGTGGACGTGGGCTCGTCGCTGGCGCGGCACGGGTTCCGGCGCCTGCTGTACCTGAACGGCCACGGGTCCAACCAGAACCTCGTGGAGATGGCCGCGCGACTCGTGGGGATCGAACACCCCGAGGTCCTGTCCGCGGCCGCGTTCTACCTGAACAGTCCCGAAGCGCTGCGAACCATCGAGGAGGTCCGCGACTCCGAGCGCGGCGGCATGGCCCACGCCTGCGAGCTCGAGACGTCGATCTATCTGGCGATCGACCCCGGCGCCGTGGACATGGGCCTGGCCGTGGACGAGGAGTCGTATCCGGCGACGGACCACGCCTGGTTCGACTGGACGGACGGGCCGCTGAAGCTCATGCCGTGGTGGTCGTCGTTCTCGCGGACCGGGGTCCAGGGCAGGCCCACGCTGGCGACCCGGGCCAAGGGCGAGGCCCTCCTCGACGCCGCGGTGGCCGAGTGCGTCTCCTACATCCGGGAGCTCCGGGGCATGCCGGTCCCAGAGCGCCGAGCGCCGGAACGGCCGAGATGAAGGGCCTGCTGGACCGCTTGGCGGAGGGGCCCGTCCTGGGCGACGGTGGGTACCTCCTCGAGCTGGAACGCCGTGGGTACGTGCGGGCCGGCCCGTTCACGCCTGAGGTCAGCATCACGAACCCGGATGCGCTGGCGCAGCTCCACAGGGAGTTCATGCGGGCCGGCGCGGAGGTGCTGCAGGCCCTGACGTTCTACGCCAGCGAGGACAAGCTGGCGACGGTCGGGCTGGCCGGCAAGGTGGACGAAATCAACCGGTCGGCGGTGGAGGTGGCCCGGCAGGTCGCGTCCGAGGGCGACGCCCTGGTTGCGGGGAACCTCAGCCTGACCTGGGCCTACGATCCATCGGATCCCCGATCCGCCGACCACGTGCGGTCGCTGTTCGACCGCCAGCTCGAGGTCCAGACGGCTGCCGGGATCGACCTCGTCGTGGCCGAGACGTTCACGTGGCTGGGGGAGGCGCTGATCGCCGTGGAGCGAGCGCTGCCGACGGGGCTCCCGGTCGTCGTGACGATGTCGTACGAGCGGGATCCCAGATCGTACGAGGGCGATCCTCCGGGCGAGTGCGCGAGGAGGCTCTCGGACGCGGGAGCTCACGTCGTGGGGATCAACTGCCTCAGGAGCCCGGAGCAGACGCTTCCGCTCCTGGAGGAGATGCGCCGCGCCGTGCCCGGGTTCGTCGCGAGCCAGCCGGTGGCGTACCGGACCGGTCCGGAGGGCCCGGACTTCACGGCACTGCCCGAGTTCCCGTTCGCGCTCGATCCGCTGCAGCTGCCGAGGCAGGCCATGGCGGCGTACGCGGTGAAGGCCCGCGAGCTGGGCGTGAACTACATCGGCTCGTGCTGCGGGTCGGTCGCTTCGCACGTGAAGGCCATGGCACAAGCGCTCGGCAAGCTGCCGGGCGAGGAGGGGGAGTGGCGGATCGACTACGACCGCCCGATGTCGGCGTTCGAGTACTACCGGCACACGGCCGAATCAGCGTGAGGTGACGGCGGCCAGGTCGCGGACGGAGTTCACGTACGCGGTGCTCGGGCTCGGCGCGATCGGGAGCGCCGCTTCGTACTGGCTGTCCCGGCGAACGCCCGGCGAGGTCGTCGCGCTCGAACAGTTCGAGCTCGGGCACGCCAGGGGCGCCTCGGAGGACCATTCGAGGATCATCCGTCGCTCGTACCACACGCCGTGGTACGTGGAGCTGACGTCCCACGCCTATGACGCGTGGGACGAGGTCGAGCGCGAGTCGGGCGAGCAGCTCGTCATCCGGACCGGGGGGCTGGACCTGTGGCCGGAGCACGCCGCCATCCCCATGGACGACTACACCGGCAGCATGAGCTCGTGCGGGGTTCCGTTCGAGGAGCTCGACGCCGGAACGGTCATGGCGCGGTGGCCGCAGTGGACGCTGACCGATGACGTCCGTGCCATCTTCCAGCCCGATGCCGGCCTGTGTGCCGCATCCCGCTGCAACGCTGCGCATCGGCGCCTGGCCGTCGAGCACGAAGCCGAGCTCCGTGATCGGTCGCCCGTCATCTCGATCGACGCGCGGGGTGGGGAGATCGAGCTGGCGACCTCGTCGGACCGGATCACGTGCCAGACGCTCGTCCTGGCCGCGGATTCGTGGACCAACGACGTCCTGCGCATGCTGGGGGTCCGTCCGCTCCCGCTCACGATCACGAAGGAGCAGGTGGTCTACTTCGGGGCTCCCGACCCGCAACGGTTCTCGCCGGACCGGTTCCCGATCTGGATCTGGATGGACGACCCGAGCTTCTACGGCTTCCCGGCGTTCGGCGAGCCCGGGCCCAAGGCGGGCCAGGACGTCGGTGGCGAACCGACGACCCGAGCCCGGCTCGACGCCAAGCCGGACGCGGCGGCCTTGAGTCGGGTCCGGGCCTTCGTGGAGGATCATCTCCCCCAGGCCGCCGGTCCGATCCTCTCCCTCCGAACGTGCACGTACACCATGCCGCCGGACCGCGACTTCGTCATCGATCGGGTCCCCGAGTGCCCGAACGTCATCCTGCTCCTCGGTGCGGCTCACGGATTCAAGTTCGCGTCGCTGTTCGGAAGGATTGCCGCAGAGCTCGCGATCGATGGCCGGACGGATCACGACCTGAGCCACTTCCGAGTGGACCGCGAGGTCCTGACGATGCGTGATCCGCCGACGAGCTTCGTGATCTGATCGGGGACCGTCACATCCCGGCGCCCTGCTGAGAGGTTGCGCGGGTCGCCCGGGGGGTCGCCTACAGTCGCTCCGGGCGGCGCCCCCCACGGCTGCGCACTCGCTCCATTTTGGTTGCGGCGGTTTGGCGCTGCCGTGTAGGGCCACCCTCCGCTCCCCGGCTCTCCCCCGGGCTGTTCTCGGACCAACGTCCTCACTGATGGTCCCGCGGGATCCGCTCGTGCCACTCCCGCTCTCGCACCGTTCGTCCGTCTTCCTCGAGCTGTCTCCGGAAGCGGTACTCGAAGTGCGTGGCGTCGCTCGACAGGTCGAGCCGGGCGCGCCACACGAGCGTGCGTCCTTCGAGCTCGATCGTGGTCTCCGCCTCCCCGTCCATCGAGGCGCGGTCGGGATGGTCGTCGTGCACCCGGTGGCGCATGGCCTCCTTGACCACCTGGGTGCTCCACGGAAGGACCGTCCGGTGCTCGCCTTCCCACTCGGCGACCCTCGTGCCGTCCTCCTCGACTCGGACCGACCACGGTTGCGGGAAGCCGTCGCCGCCCGCCTCGACCCCGGGCGCGTGTCGGCGTGGCTCGGGGAGGTCGAACACCCGGGGAGGAAGCGCAGGCGGCCCCTCGAGAACGGGGAGCACCAGCGACGAGCCGTCGGGCCCGCCCGCCCGGAGTCGCGTGGTGACCCGGGAAGGCGTCGGCCACATCATGGGCCACAGCGAGTTCGAGACCGCGAGCCGGATGCGGTGGCCCGCCGGAAACCTCCATCCCGCGAACCGCATGTCCACCGTGAGCCGGTACCACTGCCCCGGTTGCAGCGGCCGGGGGTCGGCCGGCGAGTCGCGGTGCGCCCCGTTCAGCCCCCCGCCCGAGACCAGCGTCGACGTCCCGTCGGGCGCGACGTCGCACAGGCGACAGAACCAGTGCGCGAGCGGAGCGTCCGAGGAGGCCACGAGCCCCGCTCGGGGCATGCCCACCACCACGAGGTCCTCCGAGAGCGGGGGCGTCTCGTAGACGAGGGAGGTCCGGTCGAGGGGTGTCTGATCCGGCGTGAGCTCGCCCCACCAGAACCCGGCCTCGACGCCTGCGGAGGGCACGTTCACCAGACGGTGCTCGATCGCTTCCCGCGACCCACCTCCCAGCGCGCCGTCCGGGCCGAGGCGAAGCTCCCGCTCCTGGAGCCCGGCTGGCGGCCATCCGTCGAGCCATCGCCATTCCCCGGGAATCTCGGCGAGCGAGGGGTCCGGGGGGTGCCAGTCGCACACGTACACGGCGAGCGGCGGTTCGTCCCCGGCCCAGTTCTCCCGGCCCTTCAGCCACCGGTCCCACCACCGGACCGCCTCGGCTCGCCACTCGATCGCTGGCCCGGGCGTGGCGTCGTGCGGGAACGTGTGATTCCAGGGCCCCACGATCCCCCGCACCGGCGGCCGGAGGTGCTCCACCATCCTCGGGACGCTGTCGCGGTAGCCGTCGAACCACCCCCCGATGAGCATCGCCGGGATCTCGACGGTGTCGTACCGCGGCCGGAGAGACGCCCTGCGCCAGTACGGCCCGTCGCGCTGCTGCTTCATCCACGAGAGGCCCCAGGGCTCGCGGTCGAAACGGGCCGCCAGGGACGCCTCGTCCATCGGGAACTCCGGAGGAGGCGAGAGCGCATTCAGCAGGTCGATCATGATCACGTACTCGTCGACGTGCAGGATCCCGTCGATGTAGTGGATGTCGTCGTGGAACAGCTCCTCCGTGGCCATGAGCGCGACGATGGCCTTGAGCTCCGGGGGCCTGCGCATGGCCATCTGAATGGCGTTGAACCCACCCCAGGAGATCCCCCACATCCCGATGTTCCCGTTCGACCACGGCTGTCGCGCCAGCCAGGCGATCACCTCCATCCCGTCGAGCTGCTCCTGTTCCGTGTACTCGCCTTCGGGGACGACGCCGTCGCTTGCCCCGGTGCCCCGGATGTCGACCCGCGCCCCCACGTAGCCGCGGGGCACCAGGTAGGAGTACAGGTCGTAGTCGCGGTCGAACATCGCGTCGTCCTTGCGGTACGGGAGGTACTCGAGGACGGCAGGGAATCCGTCCGGTTCGGGTTCGCTCTCGGGCAGGAACAGCGTCGCCGCCAGATGGACCCCGTCGGACATCGGGATCCGGCTCTCGACGATCCGCATCCCCACGAGGACTACCCGTCCGCCAGTTCGCCCTCGTGCTCGGGACGACCGAGGGTGCGGGCCGCCACGTGACACGCGACGAAGTGGCCGGGACGGAGCTCCGCGAGCGGCGGGATCTCCTGCCGGCAGCGGGACTCCTCCCCGAGCTGCGCCGCCCGTCCCGACGCGACGACCGGGCACCGCGGATGGAAGCGGCATCCCCGCGGGATGGTGATGGGATCGGGCGTCTCCCCCTGCAGGATCCTGGGCTTCGAGCGATCGCGCGGATCGCGCTTCGGGACGACCGAGAGGAGCGCGCGCGTGTATGGGTGCAGGGGGTCACGGATGACCTGCCTGGCCGCGCCGAGCTCCACGATCTTGCCGAGGTACATGACGGCGATGCGATCGGCGAAGTGCGCCGCGGTCGAGAGATCGTGGGTGATCATGAGGACGCCCATCTTCCCCGTGCGTCTGAGCCCGTCGAGGAGGGTCAAGACCCCCGCCCGGACGGAGACGTCGAGCATCGACACCGGCTCATCCGCCACCAGCAGCTCGGGATCCAGGACGAGGCTCGCCGCGATCGCGACACGCTGACGCTGGCCCCCGGACAGCTCGTGCGGGAACCGGTCCATGAACAGATGGGGAGGCGAGAGCTCCGCTCGGTTCAGCGCGGCGACGATCCGTTCCCGACGGTCCGCCCGGTTCCCGACGCTATGGATGAGCATCGGTTCCTCGACCGCCTGCCGGACGCGAAACCGAGGGTCGAGCGACTCGTAGGGATCCTGATAGATCATCTGCATGGAGCGACGGAGGGGTCGCAGCTCGCGTTGCGAAAGTCTCGTGATGTCGGCGCCGTTCAGGCGGATCGACCCCGAGGTCGGCTCGACCAGCCGCAGGACGGTCTGCGCCGTCGTGGTCTTGCCGCATCCCGACTCTCCCACGAGCGCGACCATCTCCCCCTTGCGGAGGCTGAAGGAGATCCCGTCGACGGCCCGCACGACCCGTCGCGGTCTGCGGGAGAGCGTCCCGACCAGCCCGCGACGGACCGGATACTGGGTGTGGAGGTCGGCCACCTCGAGGAGTGGCGGGCCGGCCGGCCACGCCGTGGTGTTGCCGATGGCGGTCGCCGTCGCCGGCCCCGCGCTCGCGTCACGATGCTCGCCCGGTGTCCGTTCGGCCCGACTCACCTGGTCCGGCTCCCGCTCCACGACACCTCGTCGTTGAGGTGGCACGCCGCCTCGTGGGCGGCGGCCACGCCCTTCAACTCTGGACGCTCCCGCCGGCAGCGGTCGAACGTCTTGTCGCACCTCGGGTGGAACGGACACGCGGCGATGTCCTGATCGAGCGTCGGCGGGGCGCCGGGGATGGAGAGCACGCGTTCCTCACCGTACAGGTCCGGTGTCGCGGCGAAGAGGAGCCGGGTGTAGGGGTGGCGCGGGGAATGGAACAGGTCGTCCATGGGTCCCGATTCGACGATCTCCCCGGCGTACATGACGGCGGCGCGCTCGCACACCTGGGCCACGACCGGCAGATCGTGGGTCACCAGGACGAGGGCCAGCCCGAGCTCCGCCGAGAGCGTCGACAGGAGCTCCAGGATCTGCGCCTGAACCATCACGTCCAGCGCCGTCGTGGGCTCGTCCGCCAGCAGGATCTTCGGCGAGCAGGCCAGGGCCATCGCGAGGGCCGCGCGCTGCCGCATCCCGCCCGAGAACTCGTGGGGGTACTGCCCGCCGGCGCGGGCCGAGATCCCCACCATCTCGAGCAGCTCCCCGGCCTGTCGCTTCGCATTGAGGCCTTCCGCCACGCGGTGGAACTCCATGGGCTCGATGATCTGTCGCTCCACGGTCTTCACCGGGTTCAGCGCGTTCATGGCTCCCTGGAACACCATGGCGATGTCGTTCCAGCGGTGCGGCCGGAGCGTCTCCTCCCCTCCTTCGAGGATGTCGCGTCCGTCCAGGAGCACCTCGCCGGCGACGGTGGCCGTGGGGGGGAGGAGCCCCATGAGGGCGAGGATCGTGGTGGTCTTGCCGCAGCCCGATTCCCCTACGAGGCCCATGCGCTCCCCGGGGTCGATGTCGAGGGCGACGTCCTGCACGGCATGGAGCCGTCGATCTCCAGGAAGGTCGAACCAGACGTGGAGGCCCCGGACACTGAGCAGGGTCACAACGCCTCCCTCCCCCGGCCGACCAGGGGCCGGAGCCGGAAGGACCTCGGCGAGAGGTACGCGACCCTGAGGCGGGGATTCAGGGCGTCCTCGATGGCCTGGCCGAGCCAGTAGCACCCCATGATCACCAGGGCGACGCACAGTCCGGCCGGGATGATGGCCCACCAGGCCCCGGCCGAGATGGCCGACCGGAGGAACGCGAACTCGATGATCTTTCCCCACGTGACGGCGCTCGGGTCCCCCAGGCCCAGGAAGGAGAGCGCGGTCTCGTCGAAGATTGCGATGGCCACCGTCAGCACCGTGTTGGCGATGAGCAGCGGCCCGATCTGCGGGAGGACGTGGCGGAAGATGATTCGTGCGTTTCCGGCCCCGAGCGACCGAGAGCGCTTGACGTAGACGCGTTCGCGAACGCTCTTCACCTGCGCCCGAATGATTCGCGCGGTCGTCGTCCACAGCAGCAAAGCGATCACGAAGACGAGGTGCGTGAGGTTGGCTCCCCAGACCGCCGCCACGATGATCGCCAACGGGAGGTCCGGGATCACGAGGAAATAGTCCGTGATCCGCATCAGGACAACGTCGACCCATCCCCCGTAGTACCCGGCGAGAACGCCGATGCCGCCTCCGATGATCATGGCGACGAACGTTGCCGCGAAACCGACCACCAGCGAGATCCGCCCCCCCTGGATGAGGAGGGACACCATGTCGATCCCGCCGTCGTCGCACCCGAGCAGGTGGGCGGACGACGGATGGCAGAACACCGCCCCGGACCTCTCGTGCACGCTGTACGGCTCGATCCAGGGCGCGATCACCGCGACCACGACGAAGAACAGGAGGACCAACAGGCCCACCTTCGCCTGGCGGCTCTCGCGCAGGATCTGGACGAACCAGCCGCCACGGCCCCTCCGTGGTGGCGGGGCCTCGAGCCCGGCCCCTTCCTCGACGATGTCCGGTCGGACGGCCACGGGTTACTCCGTGATCCTCGGGTCGAGCTTGAAGTAGAGAAGGTCCGCGACGAAGTTCGCGATCACCACCGACAGCGTGAGGACCAGAAACGCGCCCTGCAGCATCGGATAGTCCCGCTGCGTGACGGACTGGTAGACGGCGCTTCCGATCCCCGGCCACGAGAACACGGTCTCGATGAGGATCGCGCCGGCCACGATGTAACCCAGAGAAAGGGCGATCAACGTGGTGGTGGGAAGCATGGCGTTACGGAGCGCATGACGGACCACGATGGTCCGCTGGGGGAGGCCTTTCGCCCGCGCCGTCAGGATGTAGTCCTCCCCCAGCGTCTCGAGCATGGCCGAGCGCACCACGAGCGTGTACTGACCGTATAGCGTGAGCGCGAGGGTCAGGGACGGAAGCAGCATGTGGATGAGGACGTCCTTGATGTGCTGCCAGGGCGTCGGATTCAGGAGGAAGTCGTTGCTCATCCCGTGGCTCGGCAGGAAGGACGACAGGTAGATGAGGAGCACGAGCGCGAGCCACTGGGTGGGGAACGAATAGAAGGCGATGGCCACGTTCGTGCTGACCTGATCGAGCAGCGTCCCCCGTCGCCACGCGGAGGTGACCCCGGTGATCATGCCGATCACGATGGCCATGACCGTCCCGAGGGTCACCATGGGGAGGGTGTTCGCCAGCGCGGTCTTCAGGTTGCTCCAGACCGGCTCCTGATTCGCGAAGGACACGCCCATGTTGCCGTGGGCGAGCTGCTTGAGGTAGATGACGTACTGCTCCCACTTCGGCTTGTCCAGGCCGAACTCCTGCTCGAGGGTGTGGCGCAGCTGGGGTGTGGCGTGGGGGACCCGGGCGAAGTTGCTCACCGCGTCGCCCGGGATCACCCGGAACAGGAAGAAGTTCAAGGTGATGGCGACGAAGATCGTGACGATGGCGAAGGCCGTCCGCTTGATGACGTAGTCCGCGCCCCTCATCAGCTCGCCTCCCGCCGAGCCATACGTCACCCGATCCAGGATCGGCCGACGATGCCGTCACACCACCGACCAAAGCGACCGAGAGGTCGTGCCCACTCAGGTCTGGTGCACGAAGTTGAACGTGAACGTGCTGTTGTTCAGGAAGATCCCGTAGCCGGGCTCGTTGTAGAACCCGGCCCAGTGCTTGGAGTCGACGGCGTCGATGACGTCGGGGTAGTTCAGGATGATGTAGGGCCGGTCACGGAACAGGATCTCCTGCATCTGGTAGACGATCTGACGGCGCTGGCCCTGGTCGACCGTGGTGGCCTGCTCGTTCCACAGCTGGTCGTACTGGTGATTGCAGTAGCCCGAGTCGCTGTTGGACCCGTACTGGTTGCACTCCACCACGTTCAGGATGTAGCTCGGGTCGGGGAACGGGATCCAGTCCCACATGGCGAGGTCGAAGTCCAGGTACTTGTAGTCGGGCGCCCCGATGGCGTCGAACGCGGCCGACGGGTCGAGGACCTTCTGAGAGAGCTTGACGCCGATCTTCTGGAAATCCGGCTGGATGATCTGGAACGTACGGCCCAGGTTGGCCTGTTGCGAGCTCGGGATGATGACCGTGTACTCCATCGGGTGGCCGTCCGCGACCCGGATTCCTCCGGCGCCCCGCTTGAACCCCAGGGAGTCGAGGATCTGATTGGCCTGATCGATGTCGAACGGCAGCGGTTTGACGCTCGGGTCGCTCCAGTCCCCCGTCGCGGGCGGCACGATGCTCGCGCCGGGGGTTCCGTATCCGCCCAGCACCACCTGGATGATCTGCTGCCGGTCGATGGCGTACTCGAACGCCTCCTTGACCTTCGGGTCGAGCAGCTCCCTGTTCTTCGGCTTCTTCGGGTTCGAGTTGATGATGAAGTCGTAGAAGAACACCCCCGGCGTGTCGTTGATCGCGAATCCGGCCGCCTTCAACGAGTCGACGTTCGTCGTGGGCACGCCCTCGATCCCGTAGAGGTCGCCGTTCTTGAACGCCGTGATCATGGCGTCCTCGTTGGAGTAGATCTGGATCCCGAATCCGTCGATGTGCGGTTTGGCGCTCAGGGTGTAGTTGGGGTTGCGCTGAAGCAGGGCGATGTCGTCCTTCTTGTACTCCACGAGCTCGAACGGTCCCCCCGAAACGACGGGCTGGCCCTGCGTCGGCGTCACGGCGTCGTTCGCCGAGGTCTTCAGCTCCTTGCCGTCGCCCGTCGCGAACTTCCCCCAGACGTGCTCGGGGAGGATCGGGATGCCGACGATCTGGGACAGGGCGTTGCCGGCGGGCTTGGCGTAGTGGACGACCACGGTGGTGGGATCTGGGGCCTCCACGTCCTTCATGTTCGTCACGTTGGACGCCCAGTTCCCGGCGGAGCTGTTTTGGTACTTGATGATCGTGTTGATGGTGAATGCCGCGTCCGATGCCGTCATGGGCTTCCCATCCGACCACGTGGCGTCCGGATGGAGGTGGAAGGTGTACGTCAGCCCGTCCGGGCTCGTGTCCCAGCTCGTCGCCCAGAACGGGACGATCTTGTTGTGGTTGTCGTAGGTCCCGAGATACGGAAAGATGCTCTGCCAGACCAGGAACGAATTGGCTTGAAACCCTACAAACGGGTTGAGCGAGTCGATGGTGCTGGTCGTTCCGACCCGGAGGGTCCCTCCCTCAACGACTTGCTGGCTGCTCTTGTTGTGCGTCCCCTCGCCGCCGCTGCTGCACGCGGCGGCCACCACGGCGGCAACTGCCAGCAGCGCGACGGTGCGCGTCGGGCGCAGCCGGGTTCGGCTCTTCGGTCCACGGTTGCTTCCCACGTCCATGCCCTCCACTCCCGGTAGATCGCTCATTGTGCAGGCTTTCGCCCCGGGAAGGAAACCCAGGGCCCGGTCACACGCGCGGATCCCCGCACACGACTTCGCCCTCGACGAGCGTCAGCACGCATCCCGCCGACCCGACCTCCTCCGGCGGCAGGGTGAAGAGGTCGCGGTCCAGCACCGCGAGGTCGGCGAGCTTTCCGACCTCGATGGTTCCGGTGAGATCGTCAAGTCGATTGACGAATGCCGAACCGAGCGTGAACGCGTCGAGGCACGTCGCCAGGTCCAGGCGCTCGTCCGGGAGGAACGGCTCGCGGTCCGGATGCTCCTCGGGGACGCGGGTCATGGCCACCTGGATCTGGGGCAGCGGGTCCGCCGTCGTCACGGACCAGTCGCTGCCCATGGCCAGACGGGCGCCGGAGCGGACCAGGCTGGCGAAGGGATACTGCGTCCCGGATCGCTCGGGCCCCAGGATCGGCAGGTTGAGGTCTCGCATCTGGTCGTCGAGGCACGCCCAGTAGGCCTGGACGTTCGCGACGACGCCGAGCTCCGCGAAGCGGGGCACGTCGTCCGGATGCACGACCTGGAGGTGCGCGATGTGGTGTCGGGCGTCGCGGGCTCCGTTGGCGCGCCCCGCCGCCTCGACCGCGTCCAGGCACTCCCGGACGGCACGGTCACCGATCGCGTGGAAGTGGACCTGGAATCCCTCGGCGTCCAGCCTGGTGACGGCCTCCTCGAGCTCCCGCGGTTCCACGAAGCTGAGGCCTCTCGGGTCCGGCGCCTTCCCGCCGAGATACGGCTCGAGCATGCCGGCGGTGAGGTTCTCGGCGATGCCGTCCTGCATGATCTTCACGGTGTCGCACCGAAGCCGCCCCACGGCGCCGCGGCGCCGACGGTCGACGAGATCGGCGACCTGCTCGAGGCCGCGCTCTCGCTCCCACCACAGCCCCCCGGCCACTCGCGCGGTGAGCCGTCCGTCCTCGGCCAACGCGCGGTACGTCTCGAGGGTCTCGGGCACCACCCAGGCGTCCTGCCACGCGGTGATCCCGAGGGAGTGGAGGTGCCGCTGGGCCTCCAACAGGGCGTCCTCCAGCTCGGCCGGGGTGGGCGGCGGCACGATCCGCTCCACCAGGTCCATGGCGCCCTCGTGGAGCACGCCCCACGGCTCGCCGTCGTCCTCGCGCTCGACGCGCCCGTCCGGCGGGTCGGGCGTGTCGCGGGTGATCCCGGCCATCCGCAGGGCGGCGGAGTTGACCCACGCCCCATGGCCGTCGCGGTTCGGGAGGTACACGGGACGGTCGGGTACCACGGCGTCGAGCAGCGACCGGTGCGGGATGCCCCCCGGGAACGCATCGAGCGCCCACCCCCCGCCGAGGATCCACTCGATGTCGGGCCTCGACCGGGCATAGGCGTCGACCACGGCCACGTACTGCTGCGCGCCCCGAGCATCATGCAGGTCGCACCGCAGCCGTTCGAGCCCGCTGTACGGCGGATGCACGTGCGCGTCCTGGAACCCGGGAACCACCATCGCGCCGGGGAGGTCGACGACCTCGGTCTGCGTCCCGATCAACGGCTCGACGTCGGGACGGCTTCCCACCGCCGCGATCCGGCCGCTCCGTACCGCGAGGGCCTCGCTCGGCCCCGCGGGGGTGTGCACGCGCGCGCCGAACAGGACCAGGTCGGCTCCCGATCCGCTCACGAGGCGGCAGGATATCGGTGATACCGTCGCGCCGGGCTGCGGCTGTACAATCGCCCCGAATTCACCGGGGAGGGGGGAGTTCGTGACGCAGGTCCCAGACGGTTCTCTCCTCGACCGTGGCCGGGAGGCGATGGAGCGCCATGACTGGGCCCAGGCCTACGAGGCGCTTTCCCAGGCCGACCGGGAAGGCTCCCTGACCGGCGAGGGCCTGTATCTCCTGGGCTCGGCGGCCTACTGGACGGCCCGCCCGGACGAGACCGTCGACGCCCTGGAACGCGCGTTCGCCGCATACATGGCTGCCGGCGACCAGTCCTCCGCGGCGATGATGGCGTTCCGGGTCGCCGAGCAGTACGGCATGCGGATGTCGTTCGCCCAGGTCGGGGGGTGGGTGGCCAGGGCCGCACACATGGCCGAGGGCAACCCGGACTGGCCGGTCCAGGGCTGGCTCGTGTGGGTGCAGGGGTTGATGAGCTGGTTCGCGGGCGACTTCGAGGCGGCCGTCGCGTTCTACGACCGGGCGCTCGAGTTCGCAGCTCGAACCGGGGATCGCGACCTCCACGGGATGAGCCTGCACGACAAGGGGCACGCCCTGTGCCTCCTCGGGAGGGTCGCGGAGGGAACGGTCCTCCTGGACGAGGCCATGGTGGCGGTCGTGGGCGGAGAGCTCGGTCCGGAGCCCGCCGGCTACGTGTACTGCGGGATGATCGGCATCTGCTCCAAGCTCGGGGACTACCGGCGGGCGGCCGAGTGGACCGAGGCGACGCTGCGGTGGTGCGAGCGTCAATCCGTTCCCGCGTTCCCGGGGGTCTGCCGGATCCACAAGGCCGAGCTCCTGCGGCTCGGCGGCTCCCTGGCCCGGGCCGAGGAGGAGGCCCGCATGGCCTGCGAGGAGCTTCCCCGGTTCAACTTCTACTCGGGGCTGGGGCCCGCCAACTACGAGATCGGGGAGGTCCGCCGGCGCGTCGGTGACCTCCGGGGCGCCGACGACGCCTACGCCCGGGCCAACGAGTTCGGCTTCAACCCGCACCCCGGGCTGTCGCTGCTCCGGCTGGCCCAGGGGAAGGTGGAGGCGGCGGCCACGGGGATCCGCCAGGCGCTGGCGCAATCGACCGGGAACCACTGCCTGGCGGTCCGCCTCCTCGCCGCCCAGGCGCACATCGCCCTGGCCGCAGACGACCTGGCGACCGCCGCCTCGGCGGCGGACGAGCTCGAGTCGATAGTGGGCGAGTTCGAGGCGGCGTCGCTCCACTCCATGTCGGCCGGCGTCCGCGGGGCCGTGCGGCTCGCCCAGGGCGATGCCGAGGGCGCGCTGGCCGACCTGGGGCGCTCACGACGGGCCTGGCAGGAGATCGACGCCCCGTACGAGGTGGCGGAGATGCGCGTGCTGCTGGCCCGGGCCCACGCGGCGCTGGGGGACGTGGACGCCGCGGTCATGGAGGCGCGGTCGGCCCGGGACACGTTCGAGCGCCTGGGAGCCCTCCCGGCCGCGGAGGCGGCGGGAAGGCTCGTGGGCGAGCTCGCCGGTCCGGTGGAGGCTCCCGACCGGGTGCGCCGCGCGTTCATGTTCACCGACATCGTGAAGTCCACGGACCTGGTGGCCGCGATCGGAGACGAGGCCTGGGAGGGCCTGCTGGCCTGGCACGATCAGACCCTGCGCTCCCTGTTCGCCTCCCACGGCGGCCAGGTCGCGCACCACACCGGCGACGGGTTCTTCGTCGCGTTCGAGGGCCCCTCGTCCGCGCTCGGATGCGCGGTCGCCGTCCAGCGGGCGCTCGCCGAGCACCGGCGGGCGCACGGGTTCGCCCCGCAGGTCCGCATCGGGGTCCACGCGGCGGAGGCCACGCGTCGGGGGGAGGACTACAGCGGCGCAGAGGTGCACAAGGCGGCGAGGGTCGCGGCGCTCGCCGAGGGCGGCGAGATCCTGGTCACGACCGACTCGGTGCTCGCCGACGGTGGGGAGGCGTTCGTCCTTTCGGAGCCGCGAACCGTCTCGGTCAAGGGAATCGCGCAGCCCGTGGAGATCGCGGCCGTGCGGTGGCGGTGACCGGAGTCCGCGTGCCTCGGGACCACCGCTGAGGGATGGGTCGACTGGGGCGAGTCCTGCGGATCCGCCCCGGCGAGGGGCGGGTGGCGTCCCGGCTGCTCGGGATGATGTTCCTCGCCTGGTCGGGGTTCGCCGTGGGCGGGAACGCGGTCGAGGGGCTCCTGTTCGCCCGGTTCGGGCCCGGCGCGCTCCCCTACCTGTTCGTGGCGCTCGGGGTGACGACGGCCGCCGTCATGCTGGGGATGAACGCGCTGCTCGCTCGGCCCCGGCCGCAGCGGCTGCTGCTGTTCATGCTGCCGGGGATGGCCGGCGCCGTGCTCGGCATGCGGGCGCTGCTGCTGCTCCACGCGCGGTGGCTCTACCCGGTGATGTGGCTGGCGATGATGGTGCTGTGGACCGGCGTCGGGGTGGTGACGTGGGGGATCGCCGGGGCAGTCCACGACACCCGCCAGGCCAAGCGGCTGTTCCCCCTGTACGGGTCGGGGCTCATCCTGGGGACCGCGGCCGGCGGCGTGGCCACGGCGCCGCTCGCCGCGTGGCTCGGCGCCGAGAACCTCCTGCTGTTGTGGGCGGCGGCGGAGGCCACGGCGTTCCTGCTGGCCCGGTCCGCGCTTCGGGTGGGCGTGGCCGCCGGGCCGGGCCGTCGCCGGGCCGGCCCGGCCGGGCCCTCCGTCCGCGCCCGGATCGCGGAGGGAGCCCGATCGGTCAGGGCCTCGCCGCTGCTCCGGTGGATGTCGGTGTCGCTGGCGCTCTTCGCCGTCCTGTACTTCTGTCTGTCGCTGATCTTCGCCCGCGCCGCGACCGCCAAGTTCCCCGACGCGGACCGGCTGGCCGGGTTCCTGGGCCTGTTCATGGGCGTGTCCAACGTGACGGCGCTGCTCGTGTCGTTGTTCGTGGCCAACCGGCTGTTCGCGCGCTTCGGCCTGGCCACCATGGTCCTGTGTCTGCCCGTGATCTACGCGGGGGGATTCGGGGCCCTGGCGGTGTCGATGAGCTTCGTCCCGGTGCTGGCGTTCCGGTTCGTCCAGATGATCTGGGTCAACGGGGTGTGGGCCGGGGCCTGGCAGGCGCAGTACAACGTGGTGCCGGCCGAGCGGCGTGACCGGACCCGCGCCTTCATCGACGGCGTCGCCCTCCAGGCGGGGGTGGCGGCCGCCGGTCTGTTGCTGATCCTGGCCCAGACGGTGCTGGCGGCGAGGGCCCTCGCGTACATCGGCCTGGTCGCCGCAGTCCTGGCGATCGCGAGCGCGTGGCAGGCCCGTCGTGTGTACGCGGGCGCGGTGGTCGACGCGCTCCGGTCGGGCAACCCGGAGGTGTTCCTGGTCGAGGAGGAGCCCTTCGGCGGGGTCCGCCGCGACGCGGCCGCGCTTGCCGTCGTCGAGGCGGCGGGCTCCGACCCGGACCCGGCCATCCGCCGGATGGCCATGGAGGTCCTGGCCGAGGGGGCCGACGGGCAGGCCGTGCCCGCGCTCCAGCGCGGGCTCCGGGACGAGGACCCGGTGGTCCGCGAGGCGGCCATCCGGGGAATCGTCCGCGTCGGCCCTGGGGCCGGTGGCGCGCCGGCGGAGGCCGGGGAGCTCGTCGACGACGCGGACCCGGCGGTGCGGCTGGCGGCGATCGACGCCCTCGCGGCGGCCGGCCCGACGCCGGAGCGGGTCCACCGCATCCGGCCGTTGCTGGAGGATCCGGACCCGGGGGTCCGCGCGCGGGCGGCGGCGGCACTGCTCGGGTCCGACCGGGAGGGGGACGCCCTCGCGGCGCTCGAGTCCATGGCTCGCTCGCCGGACCCCCGGCTCCGGGCCGCGGCCGCGCGGGTGCTGGCGGCCGGCGGCGGGACCCTGGCCGTGGAGTCGGGCCTGGCAGACCCCGACGCGCTCGTCCGCAGGGCCACGGTCTCGGCGGTTCCCTACCTGTCGCCTCCGGAGGTGTCGGCGGTCGTCGTCCGCGCGCTCGGCGACCCCGACCCCGACGTGCGGGCGGAGGCGGTCGAGGCGCTGGTCCGGCTGGGAGAGGGCGCATACCAGTCGCTGCTGGAGGCCCTCGCCCCGCCCGAGCTCGAGGCGGGAGCCATGCACGTGCTGGCCCGTCTGGACGCCATCGAGCCGCCGGTCGTCCGCGCATACGCCGATCGGGAGGTGGCCGAGTCCGTGCGGTACGGGACCCTGTTGGGGTCGGTGGGCGGCGAGACGGCCGGCCGGCTGGGGCTGGTCGCGCACTCGCTGCGACACCGTTCCCTCGAACACGCGGTGAACGCCCTCCATGCGGCCGGGCGGCTGTGGGACCCCACCGCCGTCAAGATCGCGATCGAGAACCTGGGCAGCCGCGACCCCGCGCAGCGGGCCAACGCGATGGAGACCCTCGATGCCGTGGGCGAGCCGGGCGTCGTGCGACCGCTCCTCCGGATGTGGGAGTCCGGCGCCGTACCCGGGGGGGACGCAGCTTCCGCGGTGGCCGAGCTGCTGCGGGACGGCGACCCCTGGGTCCGGGCGTGCGCCGCCTTCGCAGCCGCCGGTGCCATGCCGGGCCTGGGTCCCGAGCTCGGGTTCCTGGCCCGCTCGGACCCCGATACGCTGGTGCGTGAGGCCGCCGGGGCCTCGCCGGGAGGAGATGGCTCGATGGAGACGCTCCCCAGCCTCTCGCTGATGGAACGTGTGGTGTTCCTGCTGCGGGTGCCGTTGTTCGCCGACCTGTCGCCAGCCGACCTCAAGGCGGTCGGGGAGATCGCCGCCGAGCACGTCCACGCCGACGGCGAGGCGATCGCCGAGCAGGGGGAGCCCGGCGACGAGATGTTCGTGGTGGTCTCCGGCGAGATCCGGGTCGTGGTGGGGGGCGACGGTCAGGTTCCGGCCGAGGTCGCTCGCCGGGGCGTCGGGGAGACCGTCGGCGAGATGGCCGTCGTCAGCCGGGCGCCCCGGATGGCCTCGCTGGTCGCGGCGGGCGACGTGCGGACCCTGGCCATCGACCGCCGCCGGTTCGAGCGGATCCTGCGCGACCGGCCGGAGGTCAGCCTGGCCGTAATGGACGTGCTGTGCCGACGCCTGCGGGAGTCCTCGGGGAGCGTCCCGGCCGAAGCGAAGAGCTGACGCCTCTACAGGTCGGCGTCCTCCCGGGCGTAGGCGAGGGCCCGCTCGATCGGCATGGCCCGGCCCTCCTCCCAGGCGGCCGCGACGGCCTGCTCGCCCAGCTGCTCCCGAGCCGCCCCCCGAGGGTCGGGGAGATCGATGAGGGGCGGCGGGGCATGGCCGCCCGCGGCCTGCTTGATGGCCTCCGAGGCGCCCCCCAGCCGCACGGCCCGCAGGTGGTCGCCCTCGGCCCTCGCCTTGGCCGCCAGGTGGTCCAGCGCGATTCCCATGCCGGTCCGGTTGCCGACGTCCTCGTCGTTGTCCAGGGCCTCGAGGAAGCTGACGCCCATGGTCCTCAGGTCTCCTTCATCGAACGCCACCCGGCCGACGGCGAAGAGGGCGTCCGTCATCCCGAAGCGATCCCCCGTATCGCGATGGAGCGCGAGGCTCTCCGCGGCGAGGGCCCGGGCCCTCGGAAGATCTCCCTCGAGACGCGCGCCGACCGCGCGGAACCACACCGTGTCGGCGATGCCCCGCCGGTCACCCAGCTCGTCGAACATCGCTCGGGCCTGCTGGAGCAGTTCCAGCGCGTCCTGGATCTCGCCCTGGTAGGCCCGGGCGTAGGACAGGTTGTAGACGCCCTCCGCCTCGGCTTGAGGGTCGCCGTGCTCCCGGGCGATCGCGAGGGCCTCCTCATAGGCGCGGCTGAATGCGGGCACGTCCTCCTGCCAGTACGCCAACCCGCCGAGGGCGGTGAGCGCGCGGCGCCGCTCGGCGGTCCGCTCCGTTGCCGCCCGGAGCGCCAGCGCCTCCTCCGCCCAGCGCCTGCCCTCGGCGAGATGCCCGCGCAGCTGCCAGAAGCGCCACAGCGCCGCGACCAGCCGGAGCGCGTCGGGCGCCTTCCCGGCGTGGATCGCCCACCGCAGCGCGGTCCGGATGTTGTCGTGCTCGAGCTCGAGCTCGTCGAGCCATCGCTTCTGCTCGACCTTGCGAAGGTGCGGTTCAGCTCGTTCGGCCAGCGCCAGGAAGAACGCCGCGTGCCGGCCCCGGATCGCATCCCCCTCGGACGCATCGAGCTGCTCGCGGGCGAACTCGCGGATCGTCGCCAGCATCGTGAAGCGGACCGCTCCGGACTCCGTCGCCAGCCTGGTGACCAGGCTCTTGTCCACCAGGGAGGCGAGCGCGTCGATGCCGCCCCATCCCTCGCCGCCGCCCTCGTCCGAGACGGCCCCGGCGGCCTCCAGCGTCCAGCCCCCGGAGAACACGGCGAGCCGGCGGAACAGAGCGCGCTCGGCGCCGTCCAAGAGATCCTGGCTCCACCCGATGGCCTCCCGGAGCGTCCGTTGCCGGGCCGGCAGGTCGACGGACCCGCCCGTGAGCAGCTCCAGGCGGTGCTCGAGGCGCTCCAGGATGGCCTGCGGCGAGAGCAGCTTCACCCGCGAGGCCGCCAGCTCGATCGCCAGGGGGAGCCCGTCCAGCCGCCGGCACACCTCGGCGACAGCGGCGGCGTTGGCGTCGGTGATCGCGAATCCCGGGTCCACCGCCGTCGCGCGCTGGACGAACAGGGCCACCGACCCGGTCCGAGCCAGGCGCTCCGGGGCGAGCGACGCTCCGGCGTCCGGCAGTCCCAGCGGTGGCACCGGGAACTCCTGCTCGCCGGAGAGATGGAGAGGCTCCCGGCTGGTCGCGAGGATCCGGACCCGCGGGGCTGCGTCGAGCAGGTCGGCGACCACGGGAGCCGCCGAGAGCACCTGTTCGAAGTTGTCGAGGAGGAGCAGCACCTCCCGGTCCATCAGGTGCTCACGCAATATGTCCAGGACCGGCCGCGGTCCCTCCGCGCGGGCGCCGACCGCGTCGGCGACGGTGGAGGGGACCAGGTGGGGGTCGGTGATGGGCGCCAGCTCGACGAAGAACACGCCGTCGGCGTAGTCCTCGAGAAGCTGTCCCGCAACCCGCAGAGCCAGCCGGGTCTTCCCGCTGCCACCGGGCCCGGTGAGCGTGAGGAGCCCCGGTCCCCGGACGAGCCTCTTGAGCCGGCCCACCTCCCGGCCCCGGCCGACGAAGCTCGTGCGCTGGGTCGGTAGGTTGGACGGCGTCTCGAGGGACCGGATCGGTGGGAACTCCGACGCCAGGCCGTCCATCGAGAGCTGGTAGATGCGCTCCGGCCGGGCCAGGTCCTTCAGGCGGTGCTTGCCCAGGTCGCGCAGCGAAACTCCGTCCGGAAGGGCCGGTTGCACGAGCTCGGCTGTGGCTGACGAGACCAGCACCTGGCCTCCGTGGGCCGCGGCCGCGATCCTGGCGGCCCGATGCACGTCGAGCCCCACGTAGTCGTCGCCACCCACGGCCCCCTCACCGGTGTGCATCCCCATCCGGACCCGGATCGCTGCATCGGTGGGCCAGGGATGCGCGGCAAGGGCTCGCTGGGCGGCCGCCACCGCGGCGACGGCCGCGGGAGCGCTCTCGAACACGGCGAACAGGGCGTCGCCCTCGGTCCGGAGGTCGAGGCCCCCGGCTTCGCGGACGGCGGCGCGGAGCAGGCCGTTGTGGTCCTCGAGTACCGGCTGCCATCGATCCCCCAGGGCCAGGAGGATCCGCGTTGAGCCCTCGATGTCGGTGAAGAGGAACGTGACCGTCCCGGTCGGCAGTCCACCCATCGCGCGTGGAGACTACGAGATGGTCCCGCCGCTCGGGTCGATCGTCCGGAACGTCGAGCGGCCAGCAGCGGACCCAAGCGGCCCTCCTGTCGCATCCGCCCGAACAGGTTCATCTGCGCCGCCTTCCCGACGAACCGTCGACGCCTCGGCCCCACGGCCCGCAGGGGGGCGGTCCCCTGGGCCATCCGGCGCCGGGTCGAGGACTGGTCGGAAAGCCCTAGCGAAACCACTCGCGTGGGGGATCGTGCGGAATGCGGACCCGCGCCGATACTTCCCACACGTACGGACGTACGGCGCCCCCGGGAACCACGCCACACCTGATTCGCTCGGAGAGAGAACCAGCATCGGAGGGCTCCGAGAGAGAGATCGGAAAGAGGAAGAGAGTTCCGGGTCGCTCGCTTCAGCCATCGGGCGAGAACGCCTCGCCGGCGTGGCGGGGCGACGACACGCGACTCCGGCCATCCGATCGATCACGCCGAGAGCTTTGGAAGGAGTCCGTCATGAAGTGGAAGTCCAGGTCACGCGTGGCCCTGACCGCGCTGGCGATTGGGGCTGCGCTCTCCGTGCTCGTCGTCGGGCCGGCCAGCGCGAGGCCGCCCGGCATCACGGACGTGGGAAAGAAGCTCGCCAACTTCAACATCATCGCCGTCCCCAACGAGTGGAGCCAAGACGACTCGCTGTGCGCCAACAACGGGGCGAGGGTCTTTTTCCGTCGGGGAACGACGAACTGGCTGGTCACGTGGAACTTCGATCCGGCGGTGAACGGGTTCGACATCGTCGACTGTGACGGAACCACGGACGGGACCGCAGTCATCGATCAGAGCGCCGGGCAGAGTGTCGCGATCTTCGTGCGTATCGTCGGACCGCAGCACTCGTCACTCTCCCTGGCCTGCACGGACGTCATCGACGTGAATGGCGTCAATTCCTGTTTGCTCGGCACCTATAACCTCTCGAAGGGCAAGACGTTCACGAAGGTCACAACGCACCTGTTCGACACCGTCTTCTCGCAGGTGCTCTGGACGCTCCAGCCCAGCACCAACTTCCGGATCGCCCAGGTTGACGTCTACGCTCTCGCCTAGAGGAACCGATATATCTCGCAGATCGTGACACGATCGGCCGCCCCCTCGATCCTGGTGCAAGCCAGGCCCGAGGGGGCGGCTTTCATGAACCGCATCCGCCGTCGACGGGTGCCGGCAGCGTCAGGGGACCTCGGCCAGGGAATCCGGATTCTCGGCCGCCGCCGACGGGACGATGCGCTCGTCGGGGGCGTGCCGGAGGATCCGGTCGGCGTAGGAGGCGACGGTCTCCTCGAGGCCCACGTCGCGTCCCGCCGCCTCGGACAGGAACCACCGGTGCTCCAGGAGCTCGTGGAACAGCTCGGCCGCCTCGAGCCGCCCCCGGAGGTCGTCCGGGATCGCCTCGATCGTCGGCTCGAACACCTCGGTGAGCCAGCTGTACGCGGCAAGGGCCTCGGGCACGGGCCGTGCCTTCTTCTGCTCCAGGTGGACCCGGTGGCAGGAGATGTCGTTGAGCAGCCGGCGGGCCTGGTTCTCCTGGACCTGGAGGCCGGTCAGGGAGTGGAGGCGCCGTGCGTGATGGCCGGGCTCGACCACGACCGGGTGCAGCCGGAGCTCGTAGCCGTCGGGGTCGCCGGTCAGCTCGAGCTCCTCCACGTCGAACCCGAGGGCGTTCAGCCGGGACAGCCGCTCGTCGATCCGGAACCGCTCGTCGGGCTCGAGCACCTGGTCCCCCGTCAGCTCGTCCCACAGCGAGTCGTAGCGAGGCCGGAGGTCGCCCGCCGTCTGCTCCGGGTCGATGTCGTCCGACAGCGTGCCCGCGGCCATGAGGTCCAGGAGCTCCCCGAAGATGTTCTGCTCGGCGATCATCAGGTCGACGTCGCGCTGGCCGTCGGACAGCTTCGGGTGGAGCTCTCCGGTCTCCGCGTCGACCAGGTAGGCCGCGAGCGAGCCCGCGTCCCGCCGGAACAGGGTGTTCGACAGCGAGCAGTCGCCCCAGGAGAACCCGGCGAGGTGCAGCCGGACCAGCAGGTTCGCCAGCGCGTCCAGGAGTCGGTCGACCGGGTCGGACATCCCCCGCCGGGTGAACAGGCTGCGGTACGGAAGCGAGAAGTCGAGGTGGCGGGTGATGAGGACCGCCTCGAGGTCCTCCTCGCCGGACCGGTCGATGGTGCCGCCCTCCCCGGAGGTCGTCGTCCGCTCCGTCACCACGCCCACGACCTCGACCACGGGAATCGACGCCCTGGCCATGCGCGAGAGCAACCGGTACTCGCGCCGGGCCAGGTGACGGGGGAGCTCCTTCAGCGCGTACAGCGCCCCGTCGTACTCGACGAAGCGCACCACGTGCCGGAAGATCCCCTGCGGGACGTCCACGAACCGCTCGCTCCGCCAGTCGGCCAGCGGGAGATGCCACGGCAGGTCGAGGAAGTCGGGATGCCCCGTTCGCTTCACCATCTGGAACTTCACGTCGACTCCTCTGTCTATTGCAACGCGATCGCCGCCCCGACCATGCCCGGTCGGCGCTCCACGGAACCTCCCGGTCGGCGACGAGCGTACCCCGGAGCCCCCGACGGAGCGGCGATGAGCCCCCGGGCCGCGTGAACCGCGGCGGGTCCGGGGAAGATCAGTCGGAGCGATGGCCGGACGTATCGATCCCCGGGAGCTGGCGCGCCGGGTGGCGGCGGTGCTGGACCCGCGCACCGGGCTGGCGGTCGCCCGGACCGGCGTGGTCACGCCGCGCCGGGCGGCGGCGGCGTGGCTGTCCGCGCCCTGGCTGGTCGGCCGGGGCGCCTCCCTCGGGATCCTGTCGCACGTCAACGCGCTGGACACACCGTCCCGTCCCGCAGTCCACGACCGGGAGGGGACGCTGACCTGGCGCGAGGTGGAGGACCGGAGCACCCGCCTGGCCCGCGCGCTGGAGCGGCTGGGGCTGCGGGGCGACGCCACAGTCGCGACCCTCGTCCGGAACGGTCGCGAGGCGGTGGAGACCATCCTCGCCGCCCAGAAGCTTGGGGTCACGGTCGCCCCCCTCAACACGTGGGGACGGGAAGGGGAGCTGGCGGAGCTGCTCGAGCGACTGCGTCCGCCGGTGCTCGTGGCCGACCCCCGGCACGCCCGGCCGATCGCCGGGTCCATCCCGGAGCGCACGGCCGTCGTCCTGACCGGCGAGCAGTATGAAAACCTCCTGGCCGCGGAGTCGGGACTGCCGCTGTTCCCGGTCGCGCTCCCGCGACGGCGCGGCATGATCGTGATCCACACGTCGGGCACGACCGGGACGCCGAAGGCCGCTGCCCGCAGCACGCGGTCCAGCGGCCCGCTCGCGGTTGCCGGGCTGCTCGCCACCCTGCCGGTGCGCCGGGGGGACGTGATGGTCTGCCCGGCGCCGCTGTTCCATTCCTTCGGGCTGCTGGTCATGTCGCTGGCCGGAGCGGTGGGGGGGACGCTCGTGCTGCCGGAGCAGTTCGATCCGAGGGACACCCTGCGCCTCATCGCCGAGCACGACGCCGACGTCGTCGCGCTGGTGCCGTTGATGCTTCGCCGGATCCTGGACCTGCCGGCCCGCCAGCGGAACCCGAAGCCGAAGGGCCTGCGCGCCGTGCTGGTGAGCGGGTCGGCCATGTCCCCGGAGCTCCGGGCGGAGACCCAGGAGCTGTTCGGCGAGGTGCTGTACGACCTGTACGGCTCCACGGAGGGGGGCTGGGTGGCCGTGGCCACCCCGGAGGACATCGCGGCCGACCCCCGTACGGCCGGGCGGCCGGTCCGGGGAGTGGAGGTCGCGGTGTTCGACGACGACGGCAACCGAGTGAAGCCCGGCCGGGCCGGGACGCTGCACGTCCGGAGCGACGCGCTGTTCGAGGGGTACCAGTCCGGTGAGTCGTCTCCGGAGCGGGAGGGGTTCCTGTCGATGGGGGACCTCGGCAGGCTCGACGAGCACGGCCGGCTCTTCGTCGAGGGGCGCGCCGACGACATGGTCGTGGTCGGCGGGGAGAACGTGTACCCGGCCGAGGTCGAGCGCGTGATCTCCAAGGTCCGCGGCGTCGACGACGCGGCGGTGATCGGCGTGCCCGACCGCCAGTACGGGCACGTGCTGGCGGCGTTCGTCGTCGGCACGGCCAAGCCCGCCGCGATCGAGGCAGCCGCCCGCCGGGACCTCGCGTCGTTCAAGGTCCCCCGGACCATCCGAGTGGTCGACGAACTCCCCCGCACGTCCACCGGCAAGGTCATTCGCCGCGAGCTGGAGTCGCGACTCGAGGACGACGAGCCCCGGAAGATCCGCCGGTCGGCGAGCAGGGGCTGATCAGGACCCCGGCCTGCCGACCCGTTTCGCCTGCCGCCGAAGTTCAGGAATCGACCCGATCCGCTCTTCGTCCAGGGGATCCCACAGCAGGCCGGGCGGCCGGGCCCGACGCCTCGGCCGGATGAGGCCCGAGGGCGTCGCCACCAGGTCCACCCGGAAGTCGTGCCCGGTCTCCGGGAGGCGCCCGGCCACGACCTGAGACTCGTGCACGGTGGTGGCGATCGTGGTGCGGTCGTCGATCGCGCCGGACTCGACGAGCAGGGCGAGCTCCAGGTCCGAGTAGCCTCCGCCCTTGCCGACGCGCGTGCCGGCGCGGTTCACGGCGACCGTCCCGCACACCACGAGGTCGACGTGCTCCACGTCTTCGACGCGCACCGGGCGCCCGGCCGACGAGGCGCCCCGGATGGAGGCCGCCGCCCGCGGCCGGACCCGCAGACGCGCCGGATCGAGCAGGAGGAACGGCCGGTCGGCGGCCAGCCGGGGCACCGCCACGTAGAGGCGCTTCTCCTCGGCCAGCGCACGGGCCCGAACGGGCAGCTGCGGCGCGTCGGGGTTCGACTTGACGACCCTCGCCGAGCGCCACTCCGGCGTCCCGGCCAGCACCTCCGCTGCCCGCTCGGCGCCGATGAAGTTCGGGATCCGCCCGCGGGTGCCGGGGAACCGGGCGGCGCCGGCCTCCTCCAGGGCGGCCCACGCCCGTTCGCGGGCCTGGGCCTTCCGCCTGCTCACCTCGTCCGCCTGATCCATGTCGTCGCTCGCTCGTCTCCGGCCGACGTCACATCTGTCGGGTCCCCGGATCCGAGGGGGCCCGGTCCATCGTGTGCAACAGGACCCGCTGACCTGCGGCTTCGCGCGCCCTCACCCGGGCGGCTGGTTTCCAATGTTCCTGAGCGGGGAAACAAACGGCGAGCCCATCTGGCGCTCCGCCAGCCATCGATATCGAGGGTGAGGACGAGGGGGAGACCGTGACACCCACGGATACCGCCGTACTTCCGCGTTCCGACGAGGAGCGGTCGAAGCAACGCGAGGATGGCGAGGGCTCCCATGGCGACCTCGAGACCGAGATCTCGATCCGGGGCCTGACGAAGTCGTTCGGCGAGCAGACCGTCCTCGAGGACATCACCTGCGACATCCCCAAGGGAAAGATCACCCTCATGCTCGGGCCCTCCGGAACGGGCAAGTCCGTGTTCCTCAAGAACATCATGGGCCTGCTGAAGCCCGAGCGCGGCGAGATCTGGATCGACGGCCGGGACATCGTGAAGCTCGGTTCGCGCGAGCTGTACAAGGTCCGGCGCAAGTTCGGGGTTCTGTTCCAGGATGGCGCGCTGTTCGGCTCCATGAACATCTATGACAACGTCGCGTTCCCGCTGCGCGAGCACACCCGCAAGCCCGAGAAGGAGATCAAGGACATCGTCGACGAGAAGCTCAAGATGGTCGGCCTGCAGGGCGCCGAGAAGAAGCTCCCCGGCGAGATCTCGGGCGGCATGAAGAAGCGGGCGGGGCTGGCTCGGGCGCTGGTCCTCGATCCCGAGATCGTGATGTTCGACGAGCCGGACTCCGGCCTCGACCCGGTGCGGACCGCGTTCCTCAACGAGCTGATCCTCGACCTCAGCCGCCAGCTGGAGTCGACGTTCATCGTCGTGACGCACGACATCGCCACCGCGCGGCGGATCGCCGACTTCATCGGGATGCTCTACCTGCGGAACCTCGTGCGGTTCGACACCAAGGAGAACATGTTCGACTCCGACATCCCGGTGGTCCGCCAGTTCCTGGCTGGTGCCACCGACGGCCCCATCGGGATGTCCGAGGAGGCCGACACGGGACGCCGGGGTTCCGGGGAAGAGGACGAGGGTCCCGAGGCGGTCTCGACCTCGGGGATGACCGCGGAGGAGACCGAGCAGCTCGAGCGTGACGCCGGGGCGCCGTCAGACGAGCGGGGTCCGGAGCCGGAGCGGGGCTTCGCGACGGCGTTCGAGCGGCCCGGCGGCTCCGTCGACGTCCCCGAGCACACCGAGCCCGGGGAGACGAAGGCCCAGCCGGAGTTCGCGGTGGGGGAGGAGAAGGAGGGGGAGGGCGGCGACGAGCCGGAGGCCCGCGAGGAGCGACCCGAGGGTCAGGACGAAGACGGCGGCTCGGACGATCCCCAGGTCGAGCCCGACCGGCCGGGGGGTGGGTCGGGCACCGAGCCCAAGCCCGACGAGGCCTCGAGCGGGGGGACCCCTCGCGCGAAGTCCGAGGGGGACGAGCACCAGAAGGAGGCCTAGAGAAGAGTGGCTGCCCGCCTCGCGCCCCGCCGCGCCCTCCGCCTGGTCGACGAGACGGGGCGACTGTTCTCGGTGGGGCTCGAGTCCGTCCACACGATCTTCCGGCGGCCCTGGCCGGTCGAGGAGTTCATCTCCCAGATCTGGTTCCTGGCCAAGGTCACGACGGTCCCGGTCATCCTGATCTCGATCCCGTTCGGGATGGTCATCTCGCTGCACGTCGGGTCGTTCCTGACCCAGCTCGCCGCCCAGGCCCACATGGGCGCGGCCATGGTGCTCGCGGTCGTGCGCGAGGAGGCCCCGGTGGCCACCGCGCTCCTCATCGCCGGGGCCGGCGGGTCGGCCATGTGCGCCGACCTCGGCTCCCGGCGGATCCGCGACGAGATCGACGCCATGGAGGTCCTCGGCATCGACCCCGTGCAGCGGCTGATCATGCCCCGGGTCATGGCCGCGATGGTGGTCGCGATCCTGCTCGACGCGATCGTGTCGGTGGCGGGGATCGCCGGCGGGTGGTTCTTCGCGGTGGTCGTGCAGCACGGCACGACCTCGAGCTACTTCGCGTCGTTCAACGAGCTCAGCCAGCTCCCCGACCTGTTCATGGCGCTCATGAAGGCCGCGATCTTTGGGTTCGTCGGCGGCACCGTGGCCTGCTACAAGGGCTTCTACGCCAAGGGCGGCCCGAAGGGCGTGGGCGACGCGGTGAACCAGGCCGTCGTCATCACGTTCCTGCTGCTGTTCTTCCTGAACTTCATCCTCACGGCGGTCTACTTCAACTTCGTCCCGCAGAAGCTGGGGGGTGGGTTCTAGTGGCGAGCGCCGCCGCCCCCGTGGAGCGCCGGTTCCGGCCCCTGGCCCGGACCAACCGGATCCTGTCGAAGCCGTTCGACGGGATGCTGGAGCAGCTGCGGTTCTACGGCCGGGCCATCGCGTCCATGCCTGCGGCCCTCAAGCACCGCAAGGTCATCTTCTCCACGGTCTCCGACATCACGATCGGCGTGGGCGCGCTGATCGTGGGGGCCGGGACGTTCTTCGTCATCTTCGCGATGTCGTTCTTCACCGGCACCCAGGTCGGGCTGGAGGGGTTCCAGGGCCTGTCCCAGATCGGCGCGCAGGCGTTCACCGGCCTGGTGTCGTCGTGGGCGAACACCCGGGAGATCACCCCTCTCGTGGCCGGGGTCGCGCTGGCCGCCCAGGTGGGGACGTCGTTCACCGCCGAGCTGGGTGCCGCGCGGATCTCCGAGGAGATCGACGCGCTGGAGGTCATGGCGGTCAACTCGATGACGTACATGGTGTCGACGCGCATCTGGGCCGCGCTGATCACGATGATCCCGCTGTACCTGGCGGCGCTGTTCTCGTCCTACCTGGCCACCGAGGCCATCGTGACCAGGTTCTTCACGCTGGACCCCGGCACGTACACGCACTACTTCCACCTGTTCCTGCCGCCGATCGACGTCGTGTACAGCCTGATCAAGGCCGTGATCTTCGCGATCCTCGTGGTGCTGATCCACTGCTACTACGGCTACAACGCGAGCGGCGGGCCGGCAGGCGTGGGCGTGGCGTCGGGCCGGGCCATCCGCACCTCCATCGTGACGGTCGTGATCGTCAACCTCGTCCTGTCCCTGATCTTCTGGGGCGGCGCCGACACCGTGAGGATCGCGGGATGAGGGGGCCGGGCGCATGAGGCGCGTTCCTGCCTTCGTCAAGGGCCCGGTGATCATCGCCGCGGTGTGCTCGCTCGTGTACTTCGGCGTCAAGAACTCCTACGGCGGGTTCGCCCACACCTACGACGTCACCATGAAGCTGCCCCGGGCCGGGCAGCAGCTGCAGGTGGGCTCGGACGTCCGCCTCCGCGGCGTCGTGATCGGCAAGGTGGACCGCATCGACCTGCAGAACGACGACGTCCAGCTCACCCTGAAGATCGACGACCAGTACCAGATCCCGAGCGATGCCACGGCGTTCATCACGCTGAAGACGCTCCTCGGGGCGAAGTTCGTGGACCTGCGGGTGCCCGGTGCGTTCCACGGCCCCTACCTGGCCGACGGCGGCGCCGTCCGGAACACGCACATCGGACCCGAGCTGGAGGACGCGCTGGCGGACGGGGTGCAGGTGCTCGACGCCATCCGCCCCAACGACCTGGCGACGGTGATCGACGAGCTGGCCACCGGAGCCCGCGGCCACGGGGAGGACGTGGCCCGGAGCTTCGACGCCAACGCCCGTCTCTCGACCGAGTTCCAGCAGACCCTGGCACCCCAGCTGCAGTCCCTGCGCGACTTCCGGACGATCTTCGGCGCGCTCCGCAACAGCGGCGTGGACCTCAACCTCCTGGCCGACGCCATCAACCAGGGCGTCCCCGTGTACGCGTCGACCAGGGCCTCCCGCGAGCTGAACAAGGCGCTGGTCGCGATCCAGCCGTTCGCCAACAACCTGGCCGACCTGCTGACCCTGAACCGCGCCGACCTGGACCGGATGATGGACAACGGCGACAAGGTCCTCCAGGCCATCGCGGACCGGCCGGGCGGGCTGCACGACCTGGTGCAGGGTCTGTACCGCTACGTGTACCGGCTGTCGGGCGCCCCCTTCATGCTGCACGACGGCAGCGGGGCCGCCGCCTTCGTCAACTTCATCGGCGGCAACAACGACAAGGAGAACCGGCGGCAGCTCTGCACGGCGCTGCCGGTCGACGTCCGCCGCAACGTCCCCATCTGCACGGGAGGCGGCGGCTGATGGCCCGGTCGCTGCGGTTCTCCAAGAAGACCCTGGTCAAGGTGCTGGCCTTCGTTGCGGTCTCCGCGGTGTTCACGACGGTCCTCGCCAGCAAGATCGGGAACCTGGAGTTCTTCAAGCACGAGTACTCCCTGTCGGCGGTGTTCTCCGACGCCACCGGCGTGTTCAAGGGCGACGCGGTGAAGCTGGCGGGGGTGGACGTGGGCCGGGTGAGCGGAGCGCACATCTCGGACGGGCACGGAGTCGTGGACTTCACCGTGGACGACTCCGTGAAGCTGTCCCGCGACGCGGTGGTGGCGATCCGGTGGCGCAACGTCCTCGGGCAGCGGTTCCTGTACCTGTATCCCGGCTCGGGGAGGGGCCGCCCGCTGCAAGACGGCGACGTCGTGCCGATGTCGAACACGGAGGACGCCGGCGACATCGGGCAGCTGTTGAACGAGCTGGGCCCGATCCTCAAGGCCATCGACCCCCCGAAGGCCAACGCGTTCCTCGACGCGATGAACGAGGCCCTGGCCGGCAACGAGGGAACGGTCCGCCAGCTGGTCACGGAGGGCGGCGGCCTGGCCCAGCGCCTCGCCGGCATGGACAACCAGATCCAGACGCTGATCTCGTCCTCCGACACGGTCATGTCCACCTACGCGAGGCAGGACCGGGCGATCTCGCAGATCCTCGACGACCTCGACTCGGTCGGCGGCAGCCTGCACGGCATGACCTCGAACATCGACTCGCTGATCGTGAACTTCGCACAGGTCCAGCAGCAGCTCGACCAGCTGCTGAAGCAGAACCGGGGGAACATCGACGCCTCGATCGGCGAGCTGGAGGTCCTGACCCGCCTGCTCCAGGGGAACAAGGGGAAGCTCGGCCAGACCCTGTGCAGCCTCCCGGCCGGGGTGTCCGGATACTTCCAGACGACGTCGTGGGGCCAGTGGTTCAACGTCCGCATCGTCAGGTTCGAGCTGAAGAACAAGAACGACCAGACCCTGTTGAGCGAGGGGGAGACGCCCCAGGAGCGAGGCGGCACCGCCCAGCACCCGTACACGTGCGGTACCGCGGTCCCCGGCACCGGGGTCAACCCGAACGAGGGCCAGGGCGGCCCGGGCGTCCCCGCGGGGCTCCCGGTGGGCGGTTCCTCCGGGTTCACGGGGCTGGGCGGATTCGTGCAGAACGTGCTGCGGGGGGTGAAGGGTGCCTAAGCTGCGCGGGGCCCTGCGGAAGTCGTCCCTGGAGCGCAACCAGCGCGTGATCGGGCTGCTGGCCCTCGCGCTGCTGCTGGGGGGCTCGGCCGTGGCGCTGCTGCTGACCGGCGGCGTGTTCGCCAGCCGATACGACGTGACGGCGTACTTCACCGACGCTGCGGGGATCCAGCCCGGCGACCAGGTCACCGTCGCCGGCCTGCCCGCCGGGGTCGTCAAGGGGCTCCGGATCCAGCACGGGCAGGTGGCGGTCGACCTCGGCATCAACAGCAGCGTCGACATGCCCAGGGACTCCACGGCGGACATCGTCGTGCAGACCCTCCTCGGCAAGGAGGCGGTGGACCTCAAGGCCGGCGAGTCGAAGGCCCGGCTCGAGGACGGTGACACGATCCCCGTCGAGAGGACCACGACCCCGGTCGACATCACCCAGCTCAACGACATCAGCGTCCGGCTGATGAATCACTCGGACGCCCAGGCCCTGAACCGGCTGCTGGCCGAGGTGTCACAGGTCGCCGCCGGGAAGGGCCCCGACGTCCATCGCCTGGTCACCGGCCTGGCCAACCTCGCGGCGGCCGTCGACGCCCGGCGCCAGCAGTTGGGCGGCCTGATCGACGCGCTGCGCAAGCTGTCGACGACGCTGGCGAACAAGGACCAGACGATCGTGAGCCTGATCGACAACCTCACGCCGGTGATGCAGAACCTGGCCCAGCGCGAGCGGGCCATCGCGACGCTCCTGCAGTCGACCGATTCGGCGGCGCACGAGACGGCCGACCTCGTGCAGCGGAACCGGGGGAAGCTGGACGCCACGCTCAACGCGCTGCACACGGACCTGGCCGTGATCGACCGGCACCAGATCGACCTGGCGGCCACGATCCGGTACCTCAACCAGGCGGTGCAGGGCTACTCGAGCGTCGGCTACTCGAGCGGGGTCCCGAACCGGTGGGCCAACATCTTCGTGCAGTCGCTCGGCCCCGCCGGTGTGGACGCCCTGCTCGGTCAATGCGGGGCGGTCGACCAGCTGATCGACCAGGTCCTGGGGACGAACTGCCAGAACGCGGGCCAGGGAGGCGGGTCCAAGCACGGCAGTCAGCACCTGCCGCCGGTCCCCGCGCCGACCCTCCCCGCAGGGCCGGGGCCGCTGCCGACCGGCGCGCTTCCGGTCCCCTCGCCGACCCTCACCCTCCCCGCGGGAGGCGGCCCGCTCCCCACCCCCAGCACCAGCCCGCCGGGCCTGGGGGGCTCCTCCGGAAAGCCCGCCGCGCTCCGGCGCGACCCCTCGCTTCCCATGAGCTATCGCGAGTTCATGGAGGGCCTGCTGTCGAACGGCGGAGGGATTCCGTGACGCGGCGGATGACCCGGGGGGTGGCGGCGGTGATGGCCGTGGCCGCGATCCTCCTCGGGCTGACCGCGTGCGGCTCGGGCGGCGGCCACCAGTACGGGGCGGAGTTTCGCCGGGCCGTCCAGGTGTTCCCCGGGATCAAGGTCCGGGTGCTCGGGGTGGACGTGGGACACGTCACCGCCGTCGCGAACGACCAGGACGGCGTCCGCGTGGAATTTCAGCTGGACGACTCCAGCGTGCAGCTGCCGGCGGACGTCAAGGCCGCGGTCGTCCCGGTCTCGCTGCTCGGAGAGCGGTACATCCAGCTGTTCCCGGCGTATCAGGGCGGGCCGGTCCAGCAGCCGGGGACGACGATCCCGATGTCGCGGACCGCGGTGCCGGCCGAGCCGGACGAGCTGCTCCGCTCGCTCCAGGACTACCTGGGCGGCCTCGACAAGCAGACCGTCACGCAGTTCGTCGAGAACGGGGCGCGGCTGCTGGATGGCAACGGCACGGCGGTCAACCGGTTCATCCACAACGCGACCCAGGTGCTCTCGACGTTGAACGCCAAGCGCGACGACCTGGCCGAGCTCATCGTGCAGCTCGACAAGGTGACCACCGCGCTGTCCACCCGGCAGCAGGCCATCGGCCAGCTGATCCGGAGCTACGACGCCGTGTCGGGGACGCTCACGTCGAACCGCGCCGCCCTGGAAGGGACGGTCACCGGGCTGAACGACGCCGCCACCCGGCTCGCCGCGCTGCTCCTGGCGCACCGCCGGCCGCTGCACACCGACATCGAGCGCCTGACCCGGACCGGCCAGACCCTCGTGAAGAACGTGGACGCGCTGGCCGAGACCGGCCACTGGGCCACCAAGCTGTTCCTGGCGGCCTCGCGGGCGGTGGACTTCAACCACGACTGGCTGCGTCTGGGCAACCAGGGCCAGGAGCTCGCCGCGCTCATCCTCATCCGGCTGGAGGAGCGCCTGATGGAGCTGTGCTCCAGCTCCGGGTCGCCCACGTGCTCGACCCCGGGCTACTGGTCGGCCCACGTGCCGAGCCTGTTCTGCCTGACCGCCAAATGTCCGTCGAACGGCCTGCCGACGCAGGCGGCGCTGACCAGGGCCCTGATCCGGCAGCCCGGGATGCGGGCGGCCCTGAAGACCCAGGCGCGCTCGCGGAACGTCAAAGTCGCCGTCCTGGTCCGGCAGCTCCTGGACGGCACGGTGGGGAACCCGTACCGGTGGGTGGCGAAATGAACCGGCGCCTGGTTGCGCTCGTCGCGGTGGCCGCGGCAGCGGCCTCCCTGGGCCTGTCGGCCTGCGGGGGCTCCAGGGGGATCACGGTGAAGGCCCGGTTCACCGACGTCGCCGACCTGGCGCCCGACGCCCCGGTCATGATGGCCGACGTCCGGATCGGCAAGGTGGACGACATCCAGCTCGACCGCGACCTGGCCCTGGTCACCATGACGGTCGACCCCGCCGCGCACGTGCCACAGGACGTCACCGCCCGTGTCCGCCGGACCAGCCTCCTGGGCGAGCGGATCGTGGACTTCGTCGTGCCCAACGGGGTGCCGGCCAACGCCCCGCTGCTGCGCAACGGCGCGACGATCGCCCACACGGAGGTCCGGCCCGATCTCGAGGACCTGGTCAAGTCCGGCTCGGCCGCGCTGGCGCCGGTCGCGGCCAGCGAGGTCGCCACGCTGGTGGACGAGGGCGCGAAGGGCTTCGGGCCGAGCGGAGAGAACATCAGGACGCTCCTCGGGAACCTGCGGGACATCGTCCACGCGTACGCGGCGCGCACGGGCGACATCGAGGCCGTGATCTCGTCGATGAACCAGCTGAACACGTCCCTGGCCTCCCACGCCCGCGCCCAGGGACTGTCGGTAGTCAACACCGCGAAGGCGCTCACGTCGCTCCGGTCCCAGATGCCCGCCCTCCGGGGCGCGGTCGCGGCGCTCGACCGGCTGTCGGTCGCGGGCCGGAGCATCCTGCGGGCGCACGCCGACGAGATGAGCCGGTTCTTCCGCCAGATGCGCACGATCCTCGGCGTCCTGCAGCACCAGCAGGGCGACATCACGAACCTGCTCAAGTACGCGCCGCTGCACGACCGGAACACCCAGCTCGTGGAGTACCAGGAGTTCAACCAGGTGCTCCAGGACTTCGTGATCTGCGGCCTGAACGACGACCCGTCGGACCCGGCCCGCACGTGCAAGGGGAGCTCATGATCGGCAAGCGGGTCGTGATCAACTTCGTGGTGTTCCTGGGGCTGGCGGCCCTGCTCGTCTACTTCGGCGCGACGCAGCTGCTGTTCCAGAAGGGCGGCGGGACGCAGCTGCACGTCGAGTTCGCCAACGCCACCGGCCTCCTTCCCCGCAACGACGTGACGATGCGCGGCGTCCCGGTCGGGGCCGTCCAGTCGGTCACGCTGACCCGCGGCGGTCTGGCCGACGTCGTGATCCAGCTCCAGCCGGGCGTGGCCGTTCCCAAGGGAACCCAAGCGGAGATCACGCGCCGGAGCCCCATCGGGGACCTCACCCTCGACCTCCAACCGGGGACCGGTGGGCCGATGGCCCAGGACTCGGTCATCCCGGTCTCGGCGACGATCACGCCGCCGGATCCCGAGCGGACCATCGCGGAGCTGGCCAAGGTGTTGGGGGCGGTCCCGTCCGGGGACCTCGAGACGCTCGTCCACCAGCTGGCCCTCGCCGTCCACAACCGGGGCCAGGACCTCGCGACGCTGTCCCGGGTCTCGGGCGAGCTGCCGGCCCGGATCCTCCAGGTGCAGGCACAGCTCGACCATCTGATCCGCACCGGCCCCCAGGTCACCGGGGTGTTCGCCGCAAACGCCCCCCAGCTCCGCGACGACATCGCGCACACCGCCCAGCTGGCCGACATCCTCCGTGACCGACGGCACGACCTGGTGAGCCTGTCCGAGCACGGCGCGTCGTTCGCGACGCTGTACAACGAGTTGCTGGCGTCGGAGAAGCCGAATCTCGCGTGCCTGTTCCACGACTTCGGCACGATCAACACCGTGATCGCCCAGCCGAACAACCTCCAGAACCTGAAGAACGTCCTGGACCTGAACCACTTCTTCTTCGACGCCGTGTGGCAGGCCGTCCAGGAGGGGAAGGACGGCCTGGCCTGGTTCCGCGTCCAGATGCTCCCGCACCAGGAGCCCCCCGGCCGCGCGTACGCGGGCCGGCGCCCGCCGCCCGACGTGTACGGGGGGGACGCGTGCCGCTCGATCTACGGCATGGGCGTGGCCAGGGGCACGCAGCCGGGCCCCGTGTGGCTGGCGCAGGGATCGCACCTGCACATGGGCCATTGAGCAGCGAGGCACCCGAACGGCCGCCCCGTGGACGGCGGCGTACGATTCGGCCGATGCCAGCGGTCGAGGAGGTCGTGCCGGACGAGGGCAAGGGCGCGGCGCGCGAGGACGAGTCTGCGGCGAGCGAGGGCGGCGCCCCGCAGACGGCTCGGGAGCACCGTACCGGAGGGCTCCGCCGCCTCCTGCCCTGGGTGGTCACGGCGCTCGCCATCGGGGCCGCCGTCGCGTTCGCCGTGCTGTGGCGGAGCGCCGAGTCGGCACGCACCGACGCACAGGCGCTCGACCACACCCGGGCCCAGGTCGTGGCCACCGGCACGCAGTTCCTCGGCGCGCTCACGAACTTCAAGGGACAGACCATCGACGCGGACGTCCGGCGCATCCGGTCCTACGCCGTCGGCGACTTCGCCGACCAGGTGAGCCAGTTCTTCGGCCCGTCGAACGTCGCGCTGCTGAAGCGGGCCCAGGTGTCGAGCCTCGGCCGGGTCCGCTCGGTGTTCGTGCAGTCCATCTCCGGGCCGCAAGCGTCCGTGTTCGGCGTCGTGGACGAGACCATCACGAAGAGCAGCTCGGCGCCCCAATCCGAGACGCTCCGCATCGACGTCGAGATGGTCGACACCTCGACCGGGTGGAAGGTCTCGAGCGTCGCGATCCTCCAGTCCCCGGGCGGCGGACCCTTCGGCTCGGGCTGATCCCTAGGCTGCTTGGGACACCAAGCGACTGCTAGAATGCAGGCGTGGCCGGATCGTCGAAGCAGCTGAAGCACTCGAAGCGGTCGGATGCGAGGGACCGCCGCACGCCGCTCGAGGGGGTCGGCGACTTCATCCGATCCCAGCGTCAGTTGGCACGGCTGTCGTTGCGGCAGGTCGCCGAGCGGGCCAAGGTCTCCAACCCGTACCTGAGCCAGATCGAGCGCGGCATCTATCGGCCGTCGGCCGAGGTGCTGAAGGCGATCGCGGGGGCGCTCGACATCTCGGCGGAGACCCTGTTCGCCCGCATCGGTCTGGTCGAGCCCGACCGCGAGCGCCCCGCCCCCTCCGTGGAGGAGGCCATCCGCCTGGACCCTCGCCTGTCCACCCGCCAGAAGGAGACCCTCCTGTCGGTCTATCGCGACTTCACGGGCGGAGATTGACATCCCGAGCAGGCGCTTGGTAGACTTAGCACCGTAGCCGAGCGTCCGGCCCGGGAGGGCGGACGGGATTCCAGGAGGGATCGCATGAACGAGTACACCGCCACCATCACGAAGGCGCAGGACCGCGTGCTGGCCCGCGTCAAGCAGGTCGAGGACGTCCTCGTGTCCGGCCTGTCCACCGCCGCCGAATCGGTCGGCAACGTCATCCCGGACTCGCTTCCGAAGATGACGTGGATCTCGCGCTTCCCCGCCCCGGCCGACGTGGTGAACGCGTACTTCTCGTTCGCCGAGGGGCTCCTGGAGGCGAACCGGCACTACGCCCTGGCCTTCGTCGACGCCGTCCGGCCCGTGACCACCAAGGTCCTGCCCCCGTCGATGACCCGGAAGGCCACCGCCGCGAAGCGGACCGCGAAGTCCGCCTGAGGGTCGGAACCTCCGCGCGGCCCCGCACGCCGCGCGGCACCACGAAGCCCCCGGCCTCCCGCCGGGGGCTTCTCCATGCCGGGCGGGGACACCGGGCCTCGGCGCCCGGCGTGAATCCGGCGGGCACCGGGAGTCCGTATCCTTCCTGGGATGACCACACCGGAACAGGCGCGCGCGTTCGTCGGCGCGCTGGGGGAGCGGATCGAGCGCCGCCTGTACGGCGTGGGGCCGGCGCTGCACCTGGTGCTGGCCGGCATCCTCACCGACTCGCACGTGCTGATCGACGACGTCCCCGGCGTCGGCAAGACCACGCTGGTCCGCATGCTCGCGGCGCTCCTCGGGTTGGACTTCGCCCGCGTCCAGTTCACGCCGGACCTCATGCCCTCGGACATCACCGGAACCTCGATCCTCGACCCCAAGACCAACGAGTTCCGGTTCCGGCCGGGACCCGTGTTCACGCAGGTGCTGCTGGCGGACGAGATCAACCGGGCCACGCCCAAGACGCAGGCGGCCCTGCTCGAGGCCATGCAGGAGCGCCAGGTCACCGTGGACGGCACGACGTACCCGCTGCCCTCGCCGTTCTTCGTGCTGGCCACGCAGAACCCGGTCGAGCTCGAGGGGACGTTCCCGCTGCCGGAGGCCCAGCTGGACCGGTTCCTGCTCCGGGTGCGGATCGGCTATCCGGACGAGGAGCAGGAGCAGAACATCCTGGAGGGGGGCCGGGCCGCGCGGTCGCTCCCGACCGAGCCCATGCCGGACGTGCCGCCCATGGAGGAGCTCCGCCGGCTGGTCGAGGCCGTGCGGATGGAGGCGCCGGTGCGCCGCTACGCGGTCTCGCTGGTCCGCTCGACGAGGGACCACGCCGACCTCCAGGTCGGGGCCAGCCCCCGGTCCGTCGAGCACATGGGCGACGCCGCCCGGGCCCGGGCCTTCCTGGCCGGCCGCGAGTACGTGCTCCCCGACGACGTCAAGGAGCTGGCCGGTCCGGTGCTCGCCCACCGCCTGGTCCTGACCACCGACTCGCGCATCCGGGGCCGGACGGCCGAGGACGTGCTCGAAGAGGTCCTGGAGCGGATCTCGGTGCCCGTCGAGTTCCGGAGCCCGGCCGCCGCCGCGGAGCGGTAGCGGGCGAGGGGAGACCCGACGGACACCCCCGACCGGCGGAGCATCGCCCTCGTGGTCGGGGGTCTCCTGCTCCTCGTGGGCACCATCGTGGGGAACGTCCCGGTGGTGCTGTGGGGGCTCGCCGTCGGCTCCATGTCGGTGCTCGCGTCGGCGTGGGCCAGGTCGGCCTGGCGCGCCGTCGAGGTCGAGGCCGCGTTCGATCCCGAGCGGGCGTTCGTCGGCGAGTCGGTGCGCATCCGGGTGCGCATCCGCAACGACAAGCGCCTGCCCCTGCCGTTCGTGCGCATCGGCGTGTGGCTGCCCCGGACGCTCGAGCCGGTGGGCGAGACCGGCTCCGCCCAGATCCACGGGTTCCGGCGCCGGACCTCGATGGGCGGGTTCGGGCAGGCCGTCATGGACTTCGACGCGATCACCTCGCGCCGCGGCGAGTACCGGCTGCGGGTGATCGAGGTCGACCTCTCCGATCCCTTCGGGCTGGCCCCCCTGCATCGGGAGTTCGCCATCGAGAGCGACCTGCTGGTGCTGCCCGAGCCCCGCATCCCGATCCCCGTCCCGGTCCGCCGGCGCCTGCCGTTCGGGACGCCGTCGCCCGCCATGCGGATGTTCGAGCAGCCCGAGCGCTTCGCCGGCGTCCGCCCCTACGAGCCGGGGGATCCGCTGAACCGCATCCACTGGAAGCTGACCGGGCACTCGGGCGCCCTCCAGGTGAAGCTGTACGAGCCGACGCGGGCCGCGGACGTGCTCCTGGCCATGGACCTCTCGGTCGGCGAGCCGTTCTGGCACGGGATCTACCCGGACATCGCGGAGGAGACCATCGGGTGGACCAGCTTCCTGGCCCGGCTCGCGGTCGGGGCGGGGTGGCGGGTCGGGATCCTGGCGAACACCCACCTCTCGCGGGGCCGGGGGCCGCTGCGGGTCCTCCCCCGGGCGGCCCGGGAACACGAGCCGGCCGTCTTCGCCGCGCTGGCCCGGATGCCCGCCGAGCCCTCGTCCGACCTCGCCCCGGTGCTCCGGGAGGTCGGCCGGAGCATGGGCCGCTCGGGGACGGTGGTCGTCGTGTCGCCCCGGCCGGGGACCTGGCTGGAGCACGAGATGGAGACGCTCCGCCGGCGGGGGATCGAGGTCGTGCACGTCTCGCCGCTCGAGGTCGACCCGAAGTACGTACCGTCGCTGCGGCTCACGGGGGCGAGGGGAGCCTGATGGCGACCGCTACGGCCGAAGCGGGGCCGTCGCGCCCGACGGCGCCGTCCACGTCCGCCGCCGTCGTCCCGGCCGCCCTGGCCGCCGTCGCGGAGGCCGGCGTGCTGTTCCTCCCGATCGAGCTGGTCGCGCGGAGCACGCCGCTGGCGCCGAACGGGGGTCCCCTTGCCTGGTACCCCCTGTTCCTCGCGACGTTCGCGGGCGGCGTGGCCCTCGCCACGCTGTTCCGGGAGCGACGGGGAACGACCGCCGCGGTGGCCGGGGCCTGCGTCGCGGCCGGCGCCGTTCAGCTCGTGGCGTGGGGATCCGGCGGGGGGACCGGCGCGTTCGTGGCCATCGGGCTGAGCCTGGCGGCGGGTGTCCGCGTGGTGACCCTCGCGCTCCGGGACTGGCGCGATCCCATCGACTCCTCGTTCGGTTGGGGAGCCGGCCTCCTGCTGGGCGAGGTCGCCGTGGCCCAGGCCACGGGGTGGGGTGCGGTGCTCTGGCCCGTCGTCGCCCTGTTCTTCGCCGGGTCGCTGGGGTCGCGGGCGGCGAGCGTCCGGCTGGCCGAGCGCGCGGTGCGCGGCGCCGCGGCGGGTGCGGACTCGGCCCGGCGGTGGCGCCTGGTGGCCGCCGGGGTCGCCGCCGGCGGAGCGGCTGCGGCGGGACTCGGCCTGCTCCTCGGCACGCAGCGGGGGCCCATCGGCACGGTGACCGACCTCCTGACCCGCGCCGCCGCCTGGCTCGTGTACTACGCGGCCATCGTCGTCGCGACCGTCGTGTCGTGGCTGTTCGCCGTGCTCGGCGTGGACCGGAACAAGATCCAGAACTGGATCAAGAACCTGGGCTTCACGTCGCGGTCGGTCGCCGAAGGGAAGGGATCGCCGGGGGGCCATCCTCCCCTCTGGGAACGGGCCGTGGGCGTGCTCGTCCTGTTCACGCTGGTGGTTTCGCTCATGTCCCTGATCCTGCGGCAGCGCCGCCGGACCCGGGAAGCCGTCAAGGACGCCCAGTGGGCCGAGGCGCGCGGCCCCGACGAGGGGGTGTTCGTCCGCGCCGGCGAGGCCCGCCGCCGGCGGAAGCTCCGGCATGAGCTCCCCGAGGACGCGGTCCGCCGTCTCTACGCCGAGGCGCTGGTCGAGCTGGAGGAGCGCGGGCGGCAACGGCCCCCCCAGGAGACCCCCGGGGAGTTCCTGCAGACCGTCCGCCGTGACCTCCCGGAGTGCAGCGCCGGGTTCACCGTGCTGACCCGGGCCTACGAGGAGGTCCGGTACGGACGGGTCGACCTCGACCGGACCCGGATCGACTCGCTGGAGGCGGAATGGGCCGTGCTCCGCCGGGCGATCCGGGCGGCGCCGCCGCCATCGGCGGAGGAGGACCGGGACGGGGAGGAGGCGGTGGCCTCCCACCTGGCCGAACGCGCCGAGGGGGCGGCCGGGTCCGCCCCCTCGAGCGACGAGACGTTCGAGCGTCGCTGAGAGCTACGGGACGACACTCACCCCGATGCGCGCCCCGCCGAGCACGACGCGGTTCAGGGCCCGGACGGCTCGGCGATGGATCAGCTGGTTCCCGGACGCGGTCCGGTGGACCAGAGTCAGCGCAGCCACGACGTCGTAGGTGTGGGGCGCGTCCCGGAACCTGGACAGGATCTCGCCGAAGCTCTCCGCTCGCAGCCCGGAACCGAACCCGCCCCCGCCCCCGCCGACGAACAGCTGCCCGCGCCCCGCCGAGTTGGTCGGGAGCTGGATCGACAGGTTCTCCTTGACGAGGTGCGTGGCTCCCGCCGGCATGACCTGGGCCTGCACGTGGATCGTCCCGCCGGCGCGAACCTGGAGGTGGGTCCGGGGCTGCAGCCCGGGGTTCAGCGCGGACGAGACCAGGATCCGGCGGATCGACGTGGTCAGCCGCCGCTGGGTGACCTCGGAGTTCGTCCTGACCGAGGAGAGGTGGATGGAGCCGAACCGGCTGAACTGGAGGGTGTCCAGCTCTCCGAGCAGCTCGAAGATGCTCTCCAGCGTGGCGTCGCCCCCCGAGTAGTACCGGTTGTCGCGGTGCAGCTTGAAGGGATTCCCATCGGGGTCCGTCCCGCGGATCGTCCACCCCACGTGGGTCGAGCCTCCGCCGATGCGGTCGTACGTCGTGTCCTCCTCGCTGAGCAGCGTGAGGGCCGTGACGATGGACGTGAACGGGTCGGACACGATCTGGCTGCCGCCCTGGTGCGTGCGACCGGCGATGTCGAGGTTCGTGACGGTGGAGACCACGTGCGCGAGGTGGGGGATCAGGCCCTCCGTGCCGCGGACGCCGGTGAGGCGGTCCTGGTCGATGGTCCCGTGGAGGCCGGTGATCGTGGCGAACTTGTATCCGCCGAAGAGCGTGCTGGGGTCCTTGATCACCGCGAGCACGTCGGCTCCGTTGAGTCCCAGGTGGCCGGCGCCGTCGAAGAGGAACGGGTGGCCGAACCCCACGACCATGTCCCCGCAGACGACGGTCGCCGTGCCGACGGCCCCCGCGGTGATGTCTCCGTAGGAGATCCCGGCCGCGAGGGAGTCACCGGCGGCGAGCGGTGCGGGGGAGGGGGAGGACGCGCCCGAGGCCGTCGAGCCGTACACCGTGACCGGCAGGTGCAGCCGGTTCGTGATGAACCGCTGGAGCCTCGTCAGGCCCCGGTTGTCGACCCCGGAGACCGCCAATGGCGTCGTGAGCTGGTGCGCGACGCCGGGGAACGACGAGGCCGTGGCCTTGCCGGTGGCCCGGGCGGCCGCCTGCCGAAGACTCGGGCCGAGGCGTACGGTCCGGGCCGCCGCCACCGCGTCCGCCGTCGCCCGGGCCGCCGCCGGTGGAGCGTCGGGGTAGCCGAACAGGTCGACCATCGGCTGTGCCGGGGTGATCCCCATCATGGTCTGGTCGGCCGCCGGGAACCCGTAGGAGGTGGAGCCGACGAGCTTCCCTCCGATGGACACGGGCGAGCCGGACATCCCGGCGACGATCCCGCCGGTCAGGTCGAGGAACGATGGGGGGCCGGTGATCTGGGCCAGGATGAAGTCGACCCCCGGCGCGATGCCGTTGGGGGAGACGCCCAGGATCGTCACGTCGAACGGCGTCGGGGTGGTTCCCTGGATCACGGTGATTCCCGTGGCGGTCATCCCGGGGTGGAGGTCGTCGACCGGGAACACCTCCGGCGGCGGGGCGCACGACGCGTCGGCCGTGCCGGGAACGGCGGACGACACCAGGCCGGCGAGCAGCGCGCAGACCACCGCGATCCGTGTCGATCGCAGGCGCAGACGCCGAGGGCCGTGAGGGTTGCGTGGCAAGAGAACCTCCCCTTCGAGGATCGGAAAATCGACAATAGGTCAGGGAATGGGAGTCGTCCATACCGGACGTGGGGTTTCGAAAGGTGTGATCCCACGGGGGGTCGGGTGCGCCGCCGGCCCGCGAGGTCCGGCACGACCCAGGGCGACGATTGGTCCCATCGGTACGGAAGGTTGCGTTTCGGAGCGATGGCCTCCGGGTATCCCTGTGCCGCCACAACCGTCCCAAAGGCGAGGCAATAGGAGGAAGACTCCATGAATGCGGCCGTCGTCAGGAAGCTGCTCCACGAGGAACGCACCAGGCTCGAACGTATCCGGCAGGGCGTCTACGACGACCTGGGTGACAGCGGTGACGAGCGCACGGCGCTCTCCGAGGTGTCCGGCGCGGACCAGCACCCAGCGGACGTGGGCACGGAGCGGTTCGAGCGGGAGAAGGATCTGTCGATCATCGTCAACATCGACGCCGAGATCGGCGAGGTGGACTCGGCCCTGCGCCGGCTCGACCGGGGCGGGTACGGCCTGTGCGAGGTCTGTCACCGCCCGATCGGCTCGGCCAGGCTCCGGGCCCGCCCGGCCGCGCGGTTCTGCGTGAACGACCAGGCGACGATGGAGCGTCAGGTCCGCTCCGCTTAGCCTCGCGTTTCCCTTCCGGGCAACCGGGAGCCCCCGTTGGGGCGCGGGGGTGCAGGATGGAGCGGTGATCCTCGTCGCCGGCGGCACCGGCTTCATCGGCTCGGCCGTGGTACGGCGTCTCGTCCACGACGCCCGGCCGGTGACCGTGATGTCGGCCCATCCCGGGCGCAGCAGGCGGGGCGACGGCGCGCCCCTTGTCGAAGGGGACGTGCTGCGGCCGGAGACGCTGGACGGCGCGATGGCCGGCGTCGACACCGTCGTGCAGGCGCTGACGTTCCCGACGTTCCCCGTCGAGAAGCCGGCGAAGCGGTTCACCTTCGAGGAGTTCGAGCACCGCGGGACCGGGCGACTGGTGCGCGCGGCGGCGCGAGCGGGAGTGCTGCGATACGTCTACGTGTCCGGCGTGGGTGCGGCGCCGGACGCGGGGAAGGTCTGGCACCGGTCCAAGTGGGGCGGCGAGCAAGAGGTGCTCGGCTCGGCCATGTCCGCCTGCGTGATCCGGCCCTCGTGGGCCTACGGACCCGGCGACCGCGCGCTGAACCGGTTCGTCGCGTTCGCCCGTCGGGCGCCCGCCGTTCCCGTGATCGGCGACGGGACGCAGCGGGTCCAGCCGCTGTTCGTGGACGACCTGGCGGACGTGGTCGCCCGCGCCGCCGCGCTCGACGGGCCGGAGGGAGTGTTCGAGGCGGGCGGTCCCGAGGTGCTGACCATGACCCAGGTGTTGGCCGAGGTCCTGCGCGCGCTCGGGAAACGCAAGCCGGTGGTGCGCGTGCCGGCCGCGCTGCCGAAGGCCGCCGGCGCCGTCGTCCGGTTCCTTCCGAAGCCGCCCCTGTCGCCCGACGCCGTCGACTTCGCCACCGGCGACGCGGTGGCCGACACGTCCGCGCTGCACCGGGCGTTCCCGGGGCTGCGGCTGCGGACGCTGGCCGAGGGACTGGCGACGTATCTCACGCCCCGGTAGCACCGCTCGCCGGAACCCCCGAGGTCGCCCCCGGCGTGGCGCTCGGTTGCCCGGGTCCCCGGGCCCTGGCGACAATGCGGCGGTGGGGTCGGTGGACGGCGTGCTGCTCGACGTGGACGGAGTGCTGACCGTGTCGTGGCGGGCCCTGCCGGGTGCCGTCGAAACCATGCGGTGGTTGCGGGAGCGGGGCGTGCCGTTCCTGCTGGCGACGAACGCGAGCAGCATGACCCGCGTGCGGCTGGCGGACACGTTGCGGGGCGCCGGGATCGCGGTCGGCGCGGAGGACCTGGTGACGGCGCCGGCGGTGGCTCGAGAGTTCCTGCGGCGGCGCCATCCCGGGGCGGGGGTGTTCCAGGTCGGGGGGCAGGCGGCGCGGGAGGACCTGGAGGGCGTGCGGTTCGTCGAGGAGGACGGCGACGTGGTCCTGGTGGCAGGCGCCGACGAGGACTTCACCTGGGAGCGGCTGGACCGCGCGTTCCGGATGCTGCTCGGTGGTGCAGCACTCGTCGCCATGCACCGGAACCTGTCGTGGATGACCGACCGCGGGCTCACGCTCGACGCCGGCGCGTTCGTGGCCGGGCTGGAGCTGGCCACAGGGACGACCGCCACCGTCACAGGGAAGCCGTCGCCCGACTTCTTCGGGTCGTGCGTCTCGCTCCTCGGCCTCGACCCCGGCCGGGTGGCGATGGTCGGCGACGACCTCGACGCGGATGTGCTGGCCGCACAGCGTTGCGGGCTCACCGGGGTCCTCGTCCGGACGGGGAAGTTCCGCCCGGAGACACTCGAGGCGTCCGAGCAGCGGCCGGACCTGGTCCTCGATTCCATCGCAGACCTCCCGGAGGCGCTCGGGTGAAGGCTCCGCTCGTGGCAGCGCTCGTTGCAATGCTCGTGGCATGTTCCGGCTCCGGAGGCTCCGGCCACGATCTGCCGTCGGCGAGTGCCCGTTTGCACCTGCGGGTGTCGAGCCCGGCATTCGCCGACGGTGGCTCGATCCCGCGCGAGTACACGTGCGACGGCGCCGACGTGCCGCCTCCAGTGCGGTGGTCGGGCGCTCCGTCCGGAGGAACGTTCGTCGCGCTGATGACCGACGCGGACGCCAACGACTTCGTCCACTGGTTGGTGTACGACATTCCGGGGGGCACCTCAGGCGCCGTGGGAGGCGGCTCCACGGTGGGGATCGAGGGGCGCAACGGTTTCGACAGAAACGGTTACGGCGGGCCATGTCCCCCAACAGGCGACGCGCCCCACCACTACGTGATCTCGGTGTACGAGGCCCCGGCCGGCATCCCGTCACCGTACGCATCGGGGGAATCCCCGGAAGAGGTCATCCCCCACGACGTCCTGGCCCAGGGCTCGTTGACGGGAACCTACGCCCGTCAATAGTCAGGTCTGCAGCTCGGCATCCAGCTCGGCCGGGTCGGTGACCGGCCGCCGGCACGCGAACCGCTCACAGACGTAGGCGGCTGGCCGGGCGTCGACCAGCCCCCGCCCGGCCAGCAGGGGGATCGCCGCCGCGCCCGGGTCGTCCGGCGCCCCGGCCGCCAGCACGACGTTCGGCCGGAACGTCGCCCACACGCGCTCCGCCAGGGCGCGCGTCGCCGGGTCGTCGGCCGGGCCGACCACCGCGACCTCGCGCGCCGTCGACAGATACAGGTCCAGGGCGCACAGCGCGTGGCCGAACCCCGACGGCGCGCGGGCCATCGCGTCGCGCACGAGGCGCAGCGCCGACACGCCGGCCCGTTCCAGCTCGGCGTCGCCCTCGATCAGCGCCAGCCGCAGCAGGACCTCGGCGGCGGCAGAGTTCCCGCCGGGCACGGCGTTGTCGTCCAGCTCCTTGGGCCGGACCACCAGGGCCTCGGCGTCGGAGCCCGTCTGGAAGAAGCCGCCCTGCTCCGCGTCGTGGTACAGCCGGACCAGGTCGCCGGCCAGCGCCCGCGCCTCCCGGTACCACCGCACGTCCAGCGTGGTCTCGTGCAGGGTCAGGCAGGCCCGCGCCATCAGCGCATGGTCGTCGGCGTAGGCCGGCCCACCGGCCCGGCCCTCCCGCCATGTACGCAGCAGCCGTCCGTCCGCGCTGCGGAGCTCCCGCAGCACGAACTCCGCCGCCGCGACCGCCGCCTCCACGTACCTCGGCTCGCCGAGCACCCGTCCGGCCTCGGCCAGCGCCCGGATCGCCAGCGCGTTCCAGCCGGCCAGGATCTTGTCGTCGGTGGCCGGGCGAACCCGCCGCTCCCGGCGCTCGAGCAGCCGGGGCCGGGCCTCCTCGACCCGCCGCAGCAGCTCCTCCTCCGCGATGCCCAGCTCCGCGGCGACGGTTCCCGCGGGGAACGGGGTCCACAGGACGTTCGTGCCCTCCCAGTTCCCGCCGGGCGTGGCGCCGAAGTACGCGGCGACCTCCGGGCCAGCGATCTCGACGAGCTCGTCGAACGACCAGACGAAGAACTTGCCCTCGACGCCGTCGGAGTCGGCGTCCTGGGAGGAGAAGAGCCCGCCGGCCGGGTGGCGCATCTCCCGCAGGAGGTAGTCGAGCGTCTCGACCACCACACGTCGGTGGCGTTCCCGGCCCAGGACCTGCCAGCCATGCAGGTACAGCAGGGCGAGCTGGGCGTTGTCGTAGAGCATCTTCTCGAAGTGGGGGACGTGCCACCGGCCGTCCACCGAGTACCGGTGGAACCCGCCGCCCAGCTGGTCGTACATGCCCCCGCCGGCCATCCGGTCGAGGGTCCGGCGGAGCATGTCTCCGGCTTCCGGCGTCCCGCGGAGGTGACACCGCAGGACGAACTCCCACGTCATGGGCTGGGGGAACTTCGGGGCTCCGCCGATGCCTCCCCACGTCTCGTCGAACCCCCGCCGCAGCCCGGCGAAGGCATCGCGGAGGAGGTCCTCGGACAGAGGCTCGGCGGAGGCCCGGACGTTCGCGGCCCGGCCGATCGCGCGGGCCAGCGCCCGGCCCTGCCCGACGGCCTCCTCCCGCCGGTCCGCCCACGCCTCCGCCACCGCGGTCAGCACGCGGCGGAAGGCCGGCATGCCGTGCCGGTCATCGTCCGGGAAGTACGTACCTCCGAAGAAGGGCTCGCCGTCCGGGGTGCAGAACACGGTCATGGGCCACCCGCCCGACCCGGTCATGGCCTGGACCGCGTCCATGTAGATCGCGTCGATGTCGGGGCGTTCCTCCCGGTCGACCTTGATGCAGACGAAGTGCCGGTTCATGAGCGCGGCCGTCTCGGGGTCCTCGAACGACTCCCGCTCCATGACGTGGCACCAGTGGCAGGCCGCATATCCGACCGACAGCAGGATCGGGCGGCCCTCCCGGCGGGCGCGCTCGAGCGCCTCCGGGCTCCAGGGGTACCAGTCCACGGGATTGTGGGCGTGCTGGAGCAGGTACGGACTGGTCTCCCCGGCGAGCCGGTTCGCGCTCCGCGACTCCGGTGCGACGGCCTCGGTCATCCCTCCCAGTCTCTCGCGCCGGGCGGGGACAGCCCACCCCCCGGAGGCTCGGCGGTGTGCCGCGAGGCGGACGGTGGGCCTAGGACAGAATGCCCAATCCGATGCCGAGGAAAGGTGCCCCTTGGCCGATGAAGCTGTCCGGCCCCCGCGGTAGCGTCGCTTCCGGAGCGCGGGCGTACACGTCCGCAACGTGGTCCGTCCGGCGGCGCACGCGGAACAGGAAGCGGGGGGCATGACAGCAGTGATCCGGATGACGCTCGACGAGCGGTCGGTCCTGGCTCTCGTCACGGTATTCGCAATCGCCGGGGTCGCATGCTTCGCGGTGTTCGCCGTGTGGCGATCGACACGGGCGACCCGGGCGGCTCTCGCCGGTCCGGCGTCAGGGCTCAGGAACGCGGCGCTGGGCGGCCCGGCATCACCGGCCAGCAACGCGGCCCTCGCCACCCCGACCCCGCGGCCCCGCGACCAGGCGCCGGTCTCGACTCCACGGTCCCCCGACACGGCGCTGGTCGCCCCGACCCCACGGCCGCGCGGTCCGGAGCACGTCGTCCCGACCCCACGGCCCCGCGACCCCGCGCTCGTCGTCCCGACCTCCCGGCCCCGGCGTCCGGACCCACTCGCCCTGGTCCGGGCGATCCGGGCCCTCCCGGACGACCCGCCCAAGGTCGACGCGCTGCTCGAAGCGCTGCACGACGACTTCCCCGTGGTGCGGCGAGAGGCCGTGCGCTCGCTCAGGGAGGTCGGCAGCCCCAGGGTGACCAGGGCGCTGCTCGACGCCGCGAACCACGACCCCAGTGCCGAGGTGCGCGAGGAGGCCGTCGCCGCGCTCGCGGCGATGCTCCGCGACTCGCGCTCCGAGCGCCACGCCTAGGCGAGGGCGAGCTCCCGGCCGATCAGCGCCACCATCTCGACGTCGTCGTGCGCGAGGTGCTGGAGCATGACCCGCTCCACGCCGGCGTCCTCCAACTCGCGCAGCCGAGCCCTGGCCTCGTTCACCGTGCCGACGACCCAGGCCCCGGCCTGATCCCGGAGCAGCGCCTCCCCGTCGTCGGCGCTGCCCCCGCGCCGCTCGGCGACCCGCCCGGCGCGCCGCACCGCGTCCGCGTGATCCTCCCCCACGACGCACCCGGTCATCACCGAGAACCGGAGGGTGGCCGGGTCCCGGCCCTCGCGCTCCCAACACTCCGCCACCATCGCCCGGCGCCGCGCGCATTCCTCGGGCGAGGAGAAGACCGTGTTGTACTCGTCGGCCCACCTCGCGGCCAGCGTCGCGCTCCCCCGCCCGCCCGAGCCCCCCACGATCAGCGGCGGATGGGGCCGCTGCACGGGCTTCGGCTCGGCGTGGCAGTCCCGCAGCGTGTAGTGCTTCCCCTCGAACGAGAACGGCTCCTCGTGCCACTGCCGGTGGACGATCTCCAGCTGCTCGGCCAGCACCTCCATGCGAACGCGGGTCTCGGGGAACGGGAATCCGTACCGGCTGTGGTCGTCCGAGTACCATCCCGCGCCCATTCCGAGCTCGATGCGTCCCTCCGAGACGTGGTCCGCCGTCACGGCTGACTTGGCGAGCACCGCCGGGTACCGGAACGTCGCGGGCGACACGAGCGTTCCCAGCCGGATCCGCGAGGTGACCGCGGCGAGCGCCGACAGGGTCGCCCACGCGTCGAGCGACCCCCGCTCCAGGAACGGGCTGATCGTCGCGTAATGATCCGACCGGAACAGCCCCTCGAGCCCGTGCTCCTCACAGGCCCCGGCGAGCGCCACCCACTGCGGCCAGGTCACGCCCTCCTGCCCCTCGATCATCAGGTTCACACGCATGCTGCGGAGGATAGGTCAAGGCGCGGGATCCGCGTTGCCAGGGGCCCGCGCCGATACCATGGCCCGGCCATGGACGACGTGTTCCTGCGGGCCTGCCGGCGCGAGCCGGTCGAGCGGACCCCGGTCTGGTTCATGCGGCAGGCGGGTCGGTACCAGCCCGAGTACCGCGCCCTCCGCGAACGGTACGGCATCCTCGACATCTGCCGGACGCCCGAGCTGGCCGTCCGGGTCACGTCCCTGCCGGTCGAGCAGCTCGGGGTCGACGCCGCGATCCTGTTCTCCGACATCATGGTCCCGGTCGCGGCCATGGGGGCCGGGGTCGAGATCGTCGAGGGCCGCGGCCCGGTCGTCGATCCGCCGATCCGGACCACAGGCGACATCGATCGGCTCCACGTGCTGGAGCCCGAGACCGACGTGCCATTCGTCGCGGAGGCCGTCCGGGAACTGGTCAATGTGCTTGACCACCCATTGATCGCGTTCGCCGGGGCGCCGTTCACGGTGGCCTCGTACCTCGTGGAGGGGGGCCCGTCGCGCGACTACGCGCGGACCAAGGCCCTGATGTGGTCGGACCCCGCGACGTGGGAACGGCTGATGACCCTGCTGGCCCGCTCCATGCTGGCCCACCTCCGCGCCCAGGTCGATGCGGGGGCGTCGGCGATCCAGCTGTTCGACTCGTGGGTCGGCGCGCTGAGCGAGGACGACTACCGCGAACACGTGCTGCCGTATTCCCGGCGGATCCTGGAGGGGTTGAGCGGGGTTCCCCGCATCCACTTTGGCGTCGGCGCCGCCCACCTGCTGGAGGCCGTGCGCGACGCGGGGGCAGACGTGGTCGGCGTGGACTGGCGCACCCCGCTGGACGAGGCCTGGAAGCAGCTGGGAGATGGCGTGGCGGTGCAAGGCAACCTCGATCCGGCCGCGGTCCTCGCCGCCCCGGACACGTTGCGGCGCAAGGTGCTCGAGGTGATCGACGCCGCGGGCGGCCGGCCGGGACACGTGTTCAACCTCGGCCATGGCGTGCTGCCGGCGACGGATCCAGCAGCGCTCCGGGGCGTCGTCGAGCTGGTCCACGGGCGCACGGCACAGGCCGGCGCGGCATGACCGGGCCCGTCGGTCTGCTGGTCATGGCGTACGGCACCGCGTCCGGCCCGGACGACATCGAGCGCTACTACACCGACATCCGCGGGGGACGCCCGCCGGCTCCCGATCACCTCCGCGCCCTGCGGGAACGCTACGCCGCGATCGGCAACCGGTTCCCGCTGCTCGACGTCACGACGCGCCAGGCCGAGGGCATCGCCCGCGCGCTGAACGAGGAGACCGGCGAGGAGCCCTACCGTCCGTACCTGGGGATGAAGCATTCCCCGCCGTTCATCGAGGACGGCGTGGCGCGCATGCGCGAGGACGGCGTCGAGCTGGGCGTGGGCGTGGTCATGGCGCCCCACTGGTCCGGCATGTCGGTCGAGACGTACGTCGGGCGGGTCGAGAAGGCGGTGGCCGAGGACGGGGGCCCGGCGTTCACGTTCGTCCGCGACTGGTACCGGCGGCCGGAGTTCGTCGGGTTCCTGGCCGGCCGGGTGCTGAACGCGCTCGACCAGTTGACCCAGGAAGAGCGGGACGGCGCCGCGATCGTGTTCACCGCGCACTCGCTGCCGGCGCGGACGCTGCCGGACGGCTCGCAGCGGTGCCTCCGGTGCACGGCGGTGCGGTGCGAGGCCTCCTGCACGTACCGGGACCAGCTCCGGGCCACCGCCGACCTCGTCGTCGGCTCCATCGCCCTGACCCAGCGCACCGAGGTCGCGTGGCAGAGCGCCGGGCGGACCGCCGACCCCTGGTGGGGCCCGGCCCTCTCAGACGCCATCCCCGCCCTGGCCAGGGACGGCCACCCGGCCATCGTGGTGTGCTCGGCGGGGTTCGTCTCGGACCACCTGGAGATCCTGTACGACCTCGACATCGAGGCCCGGGAGGTAGCCCGCCGCGCCGGGGCCCGCCTCGTGCGGACCGAGATGCCGAACGACCATCCGGAATTGCTGCACGCGGTGGCCGCCGCGATCCGGGATCATGTCGCCGAGGAGGACACCGACACATGACGAACGACGAGCGCCCGACCTACGCGTACTACCCGGCCTTCCGGATCACCAGAGAGCTTCGTGAGGGCGCGTCCGACCACCTCGGGCTCGCCCACGACGCCGAGGTCCTGTTCAAGGAGTGGGACGACCGGGTGCACCTCCGCGGCGTCTACTCGACCGTGGCGTTCCGCACCGACGCCGACCTCATGATGTGGTGGGTGGCCCGGTCCCCGGACGAGGTCCAGGAGCTGCTGGCGGCGTTCCGTCGCACTGCGCTCGGCCGGGGCCTCGAGCAGACCCACGCGTTCCTCGGCGTCCACCGGCCGCCGGAGGTGGCGAAGGACCACGTCCCGGCGTTCATGAAGGGCGAGGGCCCGAAGCGGTATCTGAACGTGTACCCCTTCGTGCGGTCGCACGACTGGTACCTGATCCCGCGCGAGGAGCGGGCCGAGCTGCTCCGGGAGCACGGCGAGATGGGGCGCGAGTTCCCCGGCGTGCTGGCCAACACCACGTCGAACTTCGGCATCGGCGACTGGGAATGGATCCTGGCATTCGAGGCCGACGACCTCACCGAGATCGTCGACTGCATCCGCCGGCTGCGCGACGCGAGGGCCCGCCGGTACACGAGCGTCGAGGTCCCGTTCCTGACCGGCGTCCGCAAGCCCCTTCCTGACACCCTCCGGGACGCGCTGTAGTGGGAGCCGAGCCGCTCCGCATCGGGACGCGGCGATCCGCGCTGGCCCTGGCTCAGGCCCACGAGGTCGCCGGCCGGCTGCGCGCGATGGGCGTGCCGACGGTGGTCGTCCCGCTCCTCACCCAGGGCGACCGCGGCGTTCCCGCCGGGACGTCCCCGTCGGGGCTGAAGGGGCTGTGGGTGAACGACATCGTCCAGGCGCTGGTGCGAGGCGATGTCGACCTCGCCGTGCACTCCGCGAAGGACCTCCCCGCCGAGGACCCCGACGGGGTCGTCGTGGCGGCGGTGCCGGAGCGGGGGTCGCCGTTCGACATGCTGGTCCGCAGGGAACCCGAGCTCGGGGCCGGCGCGAGGGTGGGGTCGTCCAGCCTGCGCCGCCGCGGCCAGCTCAAGGCGGCCCGGCCGGAGCTCGACGTCGTCGACATCCGGGGGAACGTTGACACGCGGCTGCGGAAGCTCCAGCAGAGGGAGGTCGACGGCCTGGTCCTGGCCGCCGCGGGCTTGGTCCGATTGGACGCCGTGCCGGCCCATGCCGACCTCCTGGACGAGACGGTCATGGTCCCGGCGCCGGGGCAGGGAGCGCTGGCCGTGCAGACCCGGGAATCCGGACCGGCGCGCGACGCGGCCGTGGGGATCGAGGACCACTCCTCCCGGTTGGCGTTCGAGGCGGAGCGGAGCCTGGTGCAGTTGGTGGGCGGCGGCTGCGCACTGCCGCTGGGCGCGTACGCGACCGTCGAGGGGGACCGGGTCCGGCTGGCCGCCGTGGTCCTCCGCCCGGACGGCACGTCGCCGATCCGCGCGAAGTCGGAGGCGGACTCGCCCGAGACCGCCGCACGGGAGGTCGCCGACGCGCTGCTCGCCGGGGGGGCCGCGGCGATCCTGGAGGAGTAGGTGGGGGCGCTCGACGGCCGGACCGTGGTGGTCACCCGGCCGGCCGGGGAATCCTCGACGCTCTCGGAGCTGCTCGGCGCCGAGGGCGCGACGGTGCTCGAGGCCCCCGCCATCGAGATCCTCCCGGCCGAGGACACCGGGCAGCTCGACGAGGCGGTCTCGGACCTGTGCGAGGGGGGGTTCGCCTGGGTCGTCTTCTCGAGCCCCCGGGCGGTCGATGCGGTGTGTGAACGGATGGACGTCCTCGGGTACCGGCGGGGGATGGCCTCGATGATCGCCGCCGTGGGGCCGGCCACGGCCGGAGCGCTCGTCGAGAGCGGCGTCCACGTCCACCTCGTCGCCGACCCGCACACGACGGACGCGCTGGCCGAGCAGTTCCCCGCCGGACGGGGCCGGGTGCTGCTGCCCCGGGCCGACATCGCGCCGCGCGGGCTCGAGGAGCGGCTGGCCGCGAAGGGGTGGACGCCGGTGCGTGTCGTGGCCTATCGCACCGGCCTGTCGGCGGCGCTGCCCGACGAGGTGGAACGCGCACTGGCGGAGGGCCGCGTGGACGCCGTGGCGTTCACCAGCGCATCGACCGTCCGCGGCCTGGCCTCGCTGACGAGGGACCGCGCCGCGGCCGCCGTCTGCATCGGCCCCGTCACCGCCCGCGCCGCCCGCGAGGAGGGGTTCCGGGTGGCCGCGGTCGCGGCCCCCCACACGATGGAGGGTCTCGCCAGGGCCGTGATCGCGGCCCTCGGCGGCGGATGAATCGGCCGGGCGTACACTCGTCCGCATGAGCTACCCAGACCACCGACCCCGCCGCATGCGGGCGCGCGAGGCGCTCCGGCGGATGGTCCGGGAGACCGACCTCGCGCCCCGCCACCTCATCGCCCCGCTGTTCGTCAAGGAGGGGATCGCCGAGCCGGCGCCGGTCTCCTCGATGCCGGGAGTGTTCCAGCACACGACGGAATCGCTGAGGAAGGAGGCCGTCGACGTCGCGTCGAGCGGCGTGCGGAACATCGTGGTGTTCGGCGTGCCGGCGCACAAGGACGCCGAGGGGAGCGCGTCGCACGACCCCGAGGGCATCTCCCAGCAGGCCCTCCGGGCCCTGAAGGAGGAGCTCGGCGCCGATGCGGCAATCATCGCGGACCTGTGTCTCGACGAGTACACGGACCACGGGCACTGCGGCGTGCTCACCGCCGACGGCGAGGTCGACAACGACCGGACGCTCGAGATCTACCGGAAGATCGCGGTCGCACAGGCCGAGGCCGGCGCGGACCTGGTGGCGCCCTCGGGCATGATGGACGGCCAGGTCGCGGCGATCCGCGGGGCGCTGGACGACGCCGGGTTCACGCGCGTCGGCATCCTGGCCTACGCGGCGAAGTTCGCGTCGGCGTTCTACGGGCCGTTCCGGGAGGCCGCCGAGTGCGCGCCGCAGTTCGGCGACCGCCGCGGCTACCAGCTCGATCCGGCGAACCTCGAGGAGGCCGTCCGCGAGGTCGAGGCCGATATCGACGAGGGCGCCGACATCGTCATGGTCAAGCCGGCCCTGCCGTATCTCGACGTGATCCGCGCGGCGAAGGATGCCACCGGCCACCCCATGGCCGCGTTCAACGTGAGCGGCGAGTACGCGATGGTGAAGGCCGCCGACGAACGCGGCTGGATCGACGGGCGGGCGGTGACCCTCGAGATCCTCACCTCGATCCGCCGCGCCGGGGCGGAGCTCATCCTCACCTACCACGCCAGGGAAGCTGCGGACTGGCTCTCCCGCTGATCCGGCTCTCAACGCCGTTCGAACGAACGACTGTGCCGGGCGATGTGGCTAAGCTCAGCCCATGTCGGCTGATCGGACAGCCGGCAGCCCGCGTGACTTCGCGTCTCCATGGGTCGTCGCGGAATACCTGCCAGTCGGGGAATGATGACCTGAGATGACGATCAGCATTCGGCGGGATGAGGAGATCTTCGACACCGAGGGCGGGTGGTTCCGCGCGCGGTGGCACTTCTCGTTCGACACGTACCGTGATCCCGAGTACATGGGCTTCGGGAACCTCCGGGTGTTCAACGACGACCGGCTGATCCCCGGCGCGATCTGGCCGATGCATCCCCACCGCGACATCGAGGGGCTGACCTACGTGGTGGAGGGGACCTTCCGGCACCAGGACGACGTGGGCGGGCCGCCCGGCGACCTCCCCCCGGGCTCCGTCCAGCGCATGACGCTGGGGTCGGGCGCGTGGCACTCGGAGCAGAACGGCTCCCAGACCGAGCCGATGCGGTTCATCCAGATCTGGATCATGCCGGACGAGCGCGGGCTCCCGCCCGGGGTGGAGCAGAAGGTGTTCACGACCGAGGACCGAACCGGGAAGCTGCTAAAGGTGATCGCGCCCGAGGACGGCGAAGCGGTGAAGGTGCACGGGAACGCCACCGTCTACGTGTCCAGGCTGCCGGGCGGTCAATCGGTGCGACACGACCTGGCGGCCGGTCGCGGCGCCTACCTCTACGTGATCTCAGGTGACGCCCAGGTCGACGGCGAGCGCATGCAGACCGGCGCCGCAGCGCGGATCCGGGACGAACCGGCAGTCGAGATCGCGGCGAACGAGAACTCCGAGCTGATCATGGTCGACGTCGACCTCACGTGGGGCCGGACCCCGGGCTGACGGTCACACAGGGAGGGGTTCCCCAATGGAGATCTGGCTGGCGCGGCATGGAGCGACCGAGTGGTCGCGCTCCGGCCAGCACACGGGTTCCACCGACCTCCCGCTCATCCCGGAGGGCGAGGAGGAGGCTCGGGCGATGGGCCCCCGCGTCGCCGCCATCCGGTTCTCCACCGTGTGGTCCAGCCCACTGGGGCGGGCCCGCGAGACTGCCAGGCTGGCCGGCTTTCCCGATGCAGAGGTCAACGACCTCCTCCGCGAGGTGGACTACGGAGAGTACGAGGGCGTCACGACGAAGCAGATCCACGAGACCCGCGCGGAGTGGGAGCTGTTCCGGGACGGCTCGCCGGGCGGCGAGTCGCCCGAGCAGGTCGCTGCCAGGATGGACCAGCTGCTGCTCGACCTCGCCGACGAGCCCGACCCGATCCTGCTGTTCGGCCACGGCCACTGCCTCCGGGCGCTGGCAACGCGCTACCTGGGCCTGCCGATCTGGGTGGCCGGCCTGCTCCGCCTCGACGCAGGAACGCTCGGCACCCTAGGCGAGGAGCACGGCCACGTCGCGCTGAAGCTGTGGAACGAGCCGGCCCGCCCCGAATCGATGGGGGCGACTCCGGGCGCGTAGCGCGCGACATTCGGGAACTCCGCACCGTCCGCCTCGGTCCTTTGGGGCGTGGGATCGGGCAGCAAGACCGGCGCAGTGACCACCGTCATCGATCGTCCGGATGTCGTCGCCGCGGCGAAGGACAGGACGGAGGTCCTGGCGGCTTCGCTCGCCGACCTGGTGGAGGACTTCGACGAGCTCCGGGCGCTCGCGGCCGATGCCGGCACCCGACTCGCCGGCGCCCGGCGTCGGGTGGACGCGATGCGGCGGAGCTTCCTGCAGTCGACTCGCTCTTTGGTGAACTCCGAGATGGCGCGAGCCAGCGGCGAGTTGGCGGCCGTCGCCTCGCGGGCGGAGGCGTTCGGCGACGCGGCCCGCGGCGCGCGGCCCACCGACCGGGCCGTGGGCCGCCTGGCCGCGGAGCGGCGCCGGCTGGCCGACCTCCTGCGGTTCCAGCGGACCGTCGCAGCCGCGGTCATCACCGGAACGGACTGGCAGTCGCCCTCGTTCGGGCATTCGGTGTTCCCGGCGGCCGGGCGGTTCGCCGGCCGGGTCCGGGAGCACCACGACGACTACCGGCGCGACCGCCACCCCGACGCCGCATGGTTCGAGGCGGCGTACCTGGACCAGTACGTCGACCGCCCGCTCCACACTCCGCTGCGGGCGCTGATGACCGCGTGCGGCATGGCCGGGTTCGCCACGATCCTGCACTTCCTGGTCGCCGACGCCGGCGTCCGCGGCCCCGTCCTGCTCGGCCGCCGGGCGTACCACGAGTGCAGGGACCTCGTGCTGCGAAGCCCGCTCGGACCCGTCGTGGAGGTGGACGAGGCGAACCCGGCGGCCGTGGCAGAGGCCGTGGACCACCACCGCCCGGAGGCCGTGTTCGTCGACGCGCTGTGCAACGCGAAGGGCATCACCCTGCCGGATCTCGGAGGGATCGTTCGGGCCATGGCCCGGAGCGTGCCGGGCGCGTTCCTGGTCGTCGACACCACCGGGTTGTCGTGTGCCGTCCAGCCGTTCGCGCTGGGAGGAGCGGGGGCGCTGCGAGTGATCACGCTGGAGAGCCTGACGAAGTACGCGCAGTTCGGGCTCGACCGGGTCGCCGCCGGGATGGTGGTCGCGCTCGCCGGCGACGGAGAGCGGCTGGACGAGTGCCGCGAGCATCTCGGGACGAACGCCTCCGACCTCGTGCCGTACGTCGTGCCGTTCCCGGATCGCCGGCTCCTCCGGCGCCGCCTGGTCCGGATCGGGCGCAACGCGCTGCCGATCGCCGCCGCCGTCGGGGCCGCGGCCGAAGGCGTCGTGACCGGCGCCTCGTATCCCGGCCTCGCGAGCCATCCCGGGGTCCTCGACGGCCTCTGGTTCCGGGGCGGGTACCTAGGCGTCGAGTTCGCGGCGTCGCGCGACCGGCTCGACTGTCACCGCGAGTTCGTCGACCTGGTCCTGGCCACGGCCGCCGCCCGAGGGATTCCCGTGATCGCCGGCGCGAGCTTCGGGTTCGACACGACGCGGGTGTACCTCACGGCGTGCCGGACCGATCACGGCGAGCCATTCGTCCGGGTCGCCGCCGGGACCGAGCACCTCGCTGCCGCCCGCGAGGTGGCCGCCGTGTTCGCCGCCGCCGCCCGAGGGCTGCGATGAGGAACGCCCGGCGCTGCGCGGAGCTCGGGATGCGGAACCAACCGCTTCCACCGGCGGTCCTTGCGGGTGGAGGGGCGGTTACGCTTCGTGTCCAGCGGCCCAGGAGGTGGCGTGCGCGAGCCGGAGCCGGACGTCGTCCGCCGGGCCCAGGCGGGCGACCTCGGCGCGTTCGAGGAGCTGGTTCGGCGGTGCCAGGGCGACGCCTGGCGGTTCGCCTATCACCTGACCCGGGACCGGACGCTCGCCGACGACGTCACGCAGGAGTCCTTCGTCCGGGCCTTCCGGGGGCTGCGGACGTTCAGCGGCTCCTCGAAGTTCACGAGCTGGCTGCTGCGGATCGTGCACAACTGCGCGTCGGATGCCCGGCGCCGGGTGAGCCGGGACCGCGCGCTCGCCGAGCGGGCCGGCGAGGCGCTGTCGCGGCACCCCTCGGGCGGGGGTATCGAGGAGCGGCTGCGGCTGCAGGCGGCCGTCGACGCGCTGCCGCCGCGGTTCCGGGAACCGTTCGTGCTGATCGAGGTGCTCGGCTACGACTACCGCGAGGCCGGCGCCATCCTGCAGGTTCCGGTGGGAACCCTGAAGAGCCGGATGCACCGCGCCCGGGCGGCGCTGATGCGCCGGCTGTCCGAGGACGAGGAGGCCGCCGGTGAGATGTGACGTCGCCGAGCGCGCCCTGTCGGCGGCCATGGACGACGTGGCGGAGCGGGTCCCCGACGACGTCGCCGCGCACGCCGCCGGTTGCCCGCGGTGCTCGGAGTTCTCCGAGCGCGCCCGGCGGCTCCGGAACACGGTCCGGTTCGAGGTGGCCGCGCCGGTCCCCGACCTCGTCCCGGCGATCATGTCGAGGGTCGAGGCGGAGGCCGGTCGGGAGCGGGCCGGCGCGCCGCGGGGAGCAGGGCGCGGCCCCGGAACCGGGTGGCGGCGGGCCGTTGGGGTGGCGGCCGCGATCGGCCTGGTGGCCGGGTACCTGGTGACCTCCGGGATCCGGGGGCCGCAGGTGCGGGGCGGCCGGGCCCTGGCCCAGGAGATCCCCCACCGGCTCGTGGGGGCCGCGGTGTCCCTGGACGGGTACCGGGCGACGTTCGACGTCACCGAGCGAAACTGGGCCCGCGCGGTCCCCGTGCGGACGTTCGTCGCCTCGGTGGCGTTCCGCGCGCCGGAGGACCTCCGGGTCGCGGTCCGCGACACGACGAGGTACCCGAGGGGGGAGTGGATCCCGAACGACCTCCGCCTCGTGACTGACGGCCGGACGTGGCTGGCCCGGGGTCCGCAGTCGTGCCCCGAGGGGACGCCACCGTCGTGCCCGGGGCGGGCCCAGGTGACGCGGCTGGTCGTCCACCGGATCCCGTTCGACGGGCAGACCAGCCTCCCCACGGACGTGATCGTCCCGATGACCGTCCTCGCCGCGCAGGACCGCGTGGAGGTGGTGGGCCGGGGCCGCGTCGGTGGCCGGGACGCGGTCGGCGTGGCGCTGGCCGAGCACGACGCCGAGCCCCTGTGGGGGTTCCTGGAGTTCCTGGGGTCGTGGCGGCCGTTCTTCCCCCAGGACCGGGTGGTCGTGTGGCTGGACGCCAGGACGTGGTTCCCGCTGCAGTACCAGGTCTTCCCAGCGGCGGTAGCCGCGCGGAGGCTGTGGACGCGCCAGCTCGGGCTGCCGGCGGAACCTCCGAACCGGCCGGTGCTCACGGCGGTGGCCCGGACGTTCTCCACGGCGCCGCCCCCGGCGGAGGCGTTCGCCGTGCGCGGGACGGGACCGGACGCCGTGCCCGTGGACGAGGGGTTCCGGGAGTCCCCGTCCGTCACCCGTGAGGTGCCGGCGCCGGCGTGGCTCGACGGGCTGCGCCCGGCCGGTGCCGGGCGGATCGCCGGCGTGGGCACCGGCCTGGCCGACGTGCGGATCGTCGCCTACGCGCGTGGGCTCGCCTGGCTCACGATCGAGCAGGTCGTCGGGTGGCGAGCGGCGCGGCCGTTCGGGGTCGGTCCGTTCGCGGAGCCGGTGCGGCTACGGGGCGGCCCGGGCGCGTACGAGCCGGCCTCGGAGACCGAGCCCCGCCGCGTGGCGATCCACACCGCGGGCGCGGAATATCTCCTGTCGACGAACCTCCCCCGGCCGGCGCTGCTCCGGATCGCCTCGTCGCTGCCCGTCCGATCCCTTCCCCCGCCGGCCGCGTGGTCCGTCCGGCGCTCACCGGAGGCCACCGTCCGAACCGGGCTGGACCCGACCACCGCCCTGTCCACGGCGACGTTCGACGTGTTCCGTCCCGGGTGGCTCCCCCCCGGATACCGGGCGGCGGGCGCCGAGACCCTGACGGCGCCGGGGGTGCGGGGCGTGACGGTGGTGTACCGGCGCGCCGCCGCCGAGCTGGACGGCGTGGGGCTCGCGCTGTACCAGGCCGCCGGCGAGACGCTGCCGCCGCCGACCGAGGCCGACCAGTTCCAGGTCCGGGTCCGGGGAACGGTGGCCCGGTGGGCGCCCCAGGACCACCGGCTGGAGTGGGTCCAGGACGGCGTCTACCGCTCGCTCACCGGCCCGGCGTTCGACCTGGGGTCGCTGGTACGCGTGGCCGACTCGCTGCGCCCGGTGGAGGGACGATGAGCCGACGGCGGGCCTGGCGGTCCATCGCGGTGGTTGCGGCGTTGATGGCCGGGCTGGCCGGCGGCGGACTCGCCGGGCTGGTGGCCCAGGGGACGCCACGGCCGTCGATCCCCGGCCCGGAGTCCGCGGGGTCGCCATCTGCGTCGAGCCCCCCGGCGCCGACGCCCGCGATCCGTCCCGCCCCCGCGGACACGCTGCTGGCGTGGACGCCCGGTGCGCTGCCCCCGGGGTTCGCGAGCGCGGTCGCGCGGAACCCCGCGGTGACCAGGTCCGTGGCGGTCGTGAGCGGCACGCTGTGGATGACGCGGTCGGCGTCGCCAGGCGGGGTCACGGTCGACCGGCCGAAGGACGGGCTGGCCATCCCCATCGAGGTCGCGGCGGCCCCCCTGGCCGACTACGCCCCGTTCCTGCCTCCGCAGGACCGCGCGCTGCTCCCGGCCCTGGCCGGCGGCGCGGGCGCGCTGGGCGCAACCTCGGCGGAGCTCCGGCGGTTCGGGGCGGGCGGAACGCTGCGGTTCGGACGTCGGAGCGTCCGGATCGCCGGCGTGGTCCCGGACTCGGCGATCGGCGCGCACGAGCTGTTCGTGTCGAACCGGACCGCGGCGGTGCTCGGCCTGCGCACCGAGCGGTATCTGTTGATCGACCCCCGGCCCGGGGTGGCCGAGGCCCGGATGCGGGCGATCCTGCGCGGACTGCTCCCACCGGGAACGCTGCTGCAGGTCCGCGGCCCCGGGGAGACGCCGTTCTTCCGCCAGGGCGACGCGGTCCTCCCCCCCGTGCGGCTCAAGCAGCTGTTCGGCGAGTTCGCCGCGCGACCCATGCCGAACGGGTGGTTCCGCATGGACCCGGCGTGGACCAGGGTCCACGTCGTCCGGGCGCGGGTCCCCATCCTCGGCGTCGTGCGGTGCAACCGGGCCGTCGTCGCGCAGCTCCGCGGCGCCCTGGCGCAGCTGCGCGACGCCGGCCTGGGCGGGCTGATCCACCCCTCGGAGTACGGCGGCTGCTTCGCCCCCCGGTTCGCCAACCGGGACCCGGCAGAGGGCGTCTCGCACCACTCGTGGGGCGTGGCCATTGACCTGAACGTCGCGGAGAACCTCCGGGGCCGCGTGCCCACCATGGATCCCCGCGTCGTCGCGGCGTTCGAGCGGTGGGGCTTCACCTGGGGCGGCCGGTGGATCATCCCGGACGGCATGCACTTCGAGTTCGCCCGCTTCGCCTCCGGCGCGTAGCGCGTCGAAGCCGGACGGCGGGCGGGATGGCCCGCCCCCGGAATGGGCTATGCGCCGATCGTGCGCCAGAGGCCGAACGCGTTGCCCACCGGGTCGGCGAACTGGGCGAACTCCACGGTCTCCATCTGCATCGGCTGCATGATGGTCGTCGCGCCGAGCGACTCGGCCCGCTCCAGGGTCTTGGCCAGGTCGTCGGACTGCACGTACACGGTCGTGTGGGGCTGACCGTCCGGCGAGCTGCCGACGCCGCCCCCGATTCCCTTGCCCTCGGGTTGGAGCTGGTAGTAAACGAAGCCGCCCTCGCCGGCCCCGCCCTCCAGCTTCCACCCGAACACCTCGGAGTAGAACGACCTGAGGGCCTGGGGGTCGGGGCCCAGCACCTCGAACCACGACACGCCGGTTCCGGTGGTGGGGCCGTGCTCGTGCGGGGCCTCCTCGCCGCCGCCGCTGGACTTCGCGATACCGATGCGATTGCCCGCCGGGTCGCTGAACTGGGCGAAGGTGACCATCTCCATCTCGCTGACCGGCACCAGCGTCGTGCCTCCCAGGGCTTCCACGCGGTCCAGCGTGCCCTGGGGGTCGTCGACCTCCGGATAGAACGTGACGTAGTGGTCGCCGGACGGGTTCGATCCGATCCCGCCGTCGATCGACTCCTCCGCGTGGGAGTGCGTCATCGCGTAGTCGTAGTCCGCCACGCGGTTCAGCTCCCACCCGAACAGCTCCTCGTAGAAGCCCTGCAGCTTCGCGGGCTCGGGTCCGATGATCTCGAACCACGTGACTGGCGCACCCATGCTCTTCCCCTTTCCGCCGGACCGGCCGCACCCTTCGACGGGTGCCCGTCCATGCAATACGTCCAACCGTGACCCCCGGATTCCACACCCGGCCGCGGCGTCGCGGCAAACCTCGTGCTCGTCGTGTTCGCAGCCGTCGCTGAGCCGGCCTCACGAGGCTCGGCGGGCCCCGAGCGGGTGCGGAATAGAGTTGGGCGATGGCCCTCGAGGAACGCGAGGAGCTGGGATGGCGCGCCCGCCGGTGGCGCAACCTCCGGCAGCGCTGGCAGCTGGTGCGCATGCTCGGCACCGCCCCGCCCGGGCTCGTGTCGGCCACGATCCTGGCGGCCTCCGCGGCCGGGCTCCTGCCCGTCGGGCTGATCCTGGCCGGTGGCTCGCTCACGGCCCGGATCCAGGGGGCGCTGGCGCGGGGCGGTCCGCCCCGGTCGCTGCACGCCGTCTACTGGGCGTTCGCGCTGGTGCTCGGGCTGTTCCTCGCCGGTGAGGTCATGGTGCCGCTGCAGGGCCGGCTCCGCCGCCGGATGACTTCCCGGATCGACGGGGCCGCCCGGGATCGGCTCATGAGCTCGGCCCTGTCCGGCGTCGACCTGACACGGCTGCACGATCCCGAGTACTCGGCGGCCATGCGGCGGGCTCGCGGTCTCGTCTGGTACTCGGCCACGCCCGGGTGGGGCGCGGGCGGCATGGTCGGCCTGTTCCGGGACTACCTCACCGGCCTCGCGGCGGCGGTGGTGGTGGCCCGGTACCAGCCGGCGCTCGCCGTGCTCAGCCTCCTGGTGGCGCTGGTGGGCCGGGTGATGTGGCACGACGCCGTCATCCGGATCGTCGACATCTGGATCGAGGGCGTGCCGTCCTTCCGGGAGGCCGACTACTTCACGGAGCTCGGGCTCGGCCGGACGGCGGCGCACGAGGTCCGGCTGTTCGGGCTCACGGACTGGCTCCGCCGGCGGATCCACGCCGCCGGCATCCGCGGGTGGACGCCCACGTGGGAGCAGCGCGCGAAGGGCATCGGACCGAACACCGCGATCCATCTGTTGCTGACGGGCTCGGTCTCCGTGGCCGTGCTCGTGTGGGCGGCCCGCGTCTCCGCCCGCGGGGACCTGGGGGTCGCGGGGCTGGTGGTGGTCGTGCCCGCGCTGTTCGCGGTGGTCGCGCTGGCGCGCACGTTCGACGACGACGTGGCCGTCCACTACGGCGCCGTCACGCTTCCCGCTCTGGAGCTGATCGACCGGAGGGCGGCCCGGACCATCGGCCGTGAGGCGGGGACGCGGGTCCCCTCCGCCGACCGTCCGCCGTCCGTGGAGCTCCGCGGCGTCTCGTTCCGTTACCCCTTCACGGACGAGCCGGTGCTGCGCGGCGTCGATCTCGAGATCCCCGGAGGAACGACGACGGCGCTCGTGGGCATGAACGGCGCCGGAAAGACGACGCTGGTCCGCCTGCTGTGCGGCCTGTACCCGCCGGTCGAGGGTTCGGTGCTCGTCGACGGGGTGGACCTGTCCGAGTACGACGTCGAGGCGTGGCACGGCCTGATCGCGCCGATGTTCCAGGAGTTCGTCCGGCTGCCGGCTTCGGTCGCGGAGAACGCGGCCGCCGGGGCCGTGGAGCACCTCGGAGACGAGGCCGGGATCGCGGCCGTGTTGGCGGAGGCGGGCGGCGCGGGGTTCGCCGCGCGCCTGCCGCAGGGCGCCGACTCCCTCCTGGCCACCCGGTACGCGGACGGGACCGACCTGTCCGGCGGGCAGTGGCAGCGGCTCGGCATCGCCCGGGCGCTGTTCGCGCTGCGGCACGGCGCCCGGCTGCTGCTGCTGGACGAGCCGACCTCGAACCTCGACACCCCGTCCGAGGAGCGTCTGGTACGCCGGCTCGTGGGCGAGACCCGGGGAACGGCGACGGTCCTGCTGGTGACCCACCGGCTGGCGCTGGCCCGGCGGTGCGACCAGATCGTCGTCCTGGAGCGCGGACGGGTCGTGGAGCGAGGCACGCACGACGAACTCGTCCGGCTGGGCGGGCGGTACGCGGACGCGTTCGGCATGCAGGCCGCGCTGTACCCCCTGGAGGAACCCGGTGCCTGAGCGAGTCGACGTGAGCGAGGCGGCGCCGGAGGACCGGGGATCCGCGCTGTCCGGCGTGCGGCTGCTCTTCGCGACGGCGGCGGCCACCGATCGCGTCGGGCTGTGGACCAGCATGTCACTCGGGCTCGTAGCGAGCCTGCTCGGGCCGTTGTTCCCGCTGTTCTTCCGGTCGCTGGTCGACGCCGCCACCCGGGGGGACGCGGGGGCGGTGACCCGGGCCGCCGTGATCATCGCCCTGCTCACCGCCGTCACCAGGGCGGCGTTCAGCTACTCCACGATGTTCGGCTGGAACGTGTGGGAGCGCATGACCATCACCATCGACGGGCAGCTGGTGGCGATGGCGGGGCGGCTGGGCCTGGTCGACCGCGCGGAACGGACCGAGTACCTCGACCACCTGACGCTGGTCCGCACGAATCGCGAGACCTTCCAGCAGTCGATGATGTCGCTCCTCGGATCGGCATTCCTCGGGGTCCAGGTCCTGATCACCACCGTGATCCTGGCCACGGTCCAGCCGCTGCTGCTCCTCCTGCCCGTATTCAGCGTCGCGCCGATCGCCGCGAGCCGGTGGGCGGAGCGGCGGACGGAGCGCGCTCGCCGGGAGTCGACGACGGACATGCGCGCCGCGGACGGGCTGGCCCTGTTGTCGGTCGAGCCCTCGGCGGCCGGCGAGCTCCGGGTGCTCCGGCTCCGCGACTTCCTGGTCGGGCGGCACCGGGCCGCCTGGGACCGGGCCGCCGCGCGGCACTGGCGTGCGGAGTGGTCCGGCGCCCTGGTGTCCGCGGCGGCGCTCGCGGTCTTCACGGCCGGGTTCGGCGGCGCGGTGCTGTTCATGACGGTCCGGTCGGTGCACGGGAACGCGACGCTCGGGTCGGTGATCCTCGTGCTCACCGCCGGACAGCAGCTGCACAACCAGGTCGCCGGGGTGCTGAGCGGCTCCGGCGACCTGTTCCGGATCCTCGAGACCATGCGGCACTTCGGCTGGCTGCGCCGCTACGTCGAGGAGCATGAGGAACGGGGAACCCTTCCGCCGGGGCCGGCGGTGCGGACGGGGATCGAGCTCCGCGACGTGTCGTTCCGCTACGACGGCGCCGATCGCGACGCCGTGCACGACGTGTCGCTGACGCTCCCGGCCGGCGCCGTCGTGGCCGTCGTCGGCGAGAACGGCGCCGGAAAGAGCACGCTGGTCAAGCTCGTCTGCGGTCTCGTCCGTCCGACGTCGGGGTCGATCCGGGTGGACGGCGTCGACCTGACGGAGCTGCACGCGCCCTCCTGGCGGTCATCCATGTCGGGCGCGTTCCAGGACTTCGTCCGGTTCGAGGTGCTGGCCCGGGAGAGCATCGGCCTCGCGCGGATCGACCTCGTCGGGGAGCCCGTCCCGGTTCGCCGCGCCCTGGCGCTGGCCGACGTCGCCGACCTGGAGCGGGAGCTTCCCGAGGGACTCGAGACGCCGCTCGGCCGCGCCTACCTCGACGGGATCGACCTCTCCGGCGGGCAGTGGCAGAAGATCGCGCTGGCCCGCTCGATGATGCGCGAGACGCCGCTGGTGCTCGTGCTGGACGAGCCGACGTACTCGCTCGACGTCGAGTCCGAGCGGCGCGTCTTCGAGTGGTTCTCCCGGGTGGCCCGCTCCGACAATCCAGTCGGGACGATCACGGTCATCGTGTCGCACCGGTTCTCGACGGTCCGGGCGGCCGACCTCGTCGCGGTGATGCACGACGGCCGCCTGGTCCAGTGGGGCACGCACGCCGAGCTGCTCGTGCGGGGCGGCGAGTACGCGGACATGTACCGCACCCAGGCCGAGGGCTACCGGTAACTCCTCACCGCGGGGAGGGGCCCGGGGTCAGCCGTGTCATCCCCGGCACACCTTGTTCAGGAACGGGAAGGGGTCGATCGCGTCCATGATCCGGGTGAATCCGGTCGGTGCCCTGTGGAGCGGCGTGGGCACGACCCACGGGTGCCACTCGAAGTGGTCGTGCGTCGGCCCGCCCGCGGCGTCGCCCGTGTCCCCGACGTAGCCGATGACCGTGCCCGCCTTGACGTTCCCGAGCGAGCCGAACCGTTCGAGGTGACCGTTGCGCACGTACCCGGTGGCGCCCACGACGGTGACGTAGTTGCCGCCGAACCAGCCGTCCGAATGACCGACCGCGAGCCCGGCGGACGGCGCACGGATCCTGCGGCCCCGGGGAGCGAGGATGTCGTTCCCCCAGTGCGGGTGGTACCCACCGACCATTCGCCTGGCTCCGAAGTCGTCTCGGTAACGGACCGATCTGGCGACCGGGCAGAGCCGAAGCGGGGTCTTCGTCGCCACGTCGTCCGTGCCGGGCCGCGGGTACGAGTCGAACCGGCCCGTCGACGAGACGTGAGCCCACGCGGACTTCGGCGACCCGTACTCCAGCCAGATCCACCGCAGGCCGGCAATGATCTGTTGGGCGGTCCGGGTGGTGCCTGCCCTGTGCGGACAGGCCTCCCAACCATGGACGAAACATTTGATGCTGAGGTGCAGCCCGTCCCGATTCCTGATCATCCAGGGGCCGGCGATCGTCTGGACCTCCTCCGCGGTCATGGCGAAGAGCCCGTGCCAGACGTGGAACCTGTCCCCGGCCGCCCGGAAGGCCCGGTCGAATTGCGTCCCCTGCCAGCAGACGATCCGTGCGATGTAGCTCGAGTCCGCCCAGCTCGGGGAGAGGTCACCGGACAGGGCGATCGCCCTTGCCACGCTGTCGTGGAACCACTCCGGCTTCGTCGGCTGCTGGCAGCTGTCCGAGCCGGTCGCCCGGGCCGCGCTCGCCGAGACGAGCGTCAGGAGGACGCAGGACAGGACGAGGAGGGAGGCCATCGACGAGCGACTGCGCCGGCGCGTGGTGGCCGTCCTGTCACACCTCGACTTCCATGCCCTCGTAGGCCAGGGCGATCTCGCCGTCGTGGTCGACGCCGTTGCCGACCCACAGCTCCCGCGCGCGGGCGAAGATCGCCTCGAGGTCGTCGTCGGTGTGCAGCGGGTCGTGGTGGGTCATGAACAACCGCCGGACCTTGGCCAGCTGGGCGAACGTCACGACGTGCTCGGTGGAGGAGTGGCCCCACCCGACCTTGTGCCCGTACTCCTCCTCGGTGTACTGCCCGTCGTGGAACAGCACGTCGGCGCCGAACGCGCCGGCGTACCCCGACAGCCACTCCGGGGCCACGCCGCGGAGGTCGCCGATCCCGAGCGCCGGCTCGTGGTCGGGCATGTACACGAGGGTCCGGCCCTCCTCCTCGACCCGGTAGCCGACGGTCGGTCCGGGATGGGAGATCCGCTGCGCCGACAACCGGGCGCCGGCGAGCTCCCACTCCTCGTCTTCCGGCGTGTCGTGGAACGTCGGGTGCGACGGGATCGCGGACAGGTGCACCGGGAACAGCGGGGGCGACAGGTAGGTCGCGATGCGGTCCTCGAGCGACTTGAGCGGCGACGCCGGCCCCCAGATGTGCAGCTCGCTGGCCGACGTCCACAGCGGCGTGAAGAACCCCAGGCCCTCCAGGTGGTCGAGGTGGAGGTGGGTGAGCAGGACGTCGATACGCTTCGGCGCCTCCTCGGCCAGCTTCAACCCGAGGGACCGGGCCCCGGTTCCGGCGTCGAGGACCAGCACGGCGCCGTTGTCGAGCGTCAGCTCGAGGCAGGAGGTGTTCCCGCCGTACCGGACGGTGTCCGGCCCGGGCGCGGCGAGGGACCCGCGGCACCCCCACACCTTGGCCTTCACCGGACCGCCCCCCCGGCCGCGCTCACGTCGAGGCCGCCCTCGCCGTCCGGTCCCAGAACAGCGCGACCGCGCCCACGGTCTCCGAGGGGTGGGTCTGGAGCGGGATCGCGGTGACGGCGAGCTCCCGGCGGACCCCGTCGGCGCCGACGATGTCGAAGGTCCGGTGGTCCGGCCGGCCCTGGTACAGCGCCACGCCGAGCGGCAGCTCCTCCGCCGGGATCGGCGTCCCGTCGTGGTCCACGGGGGAGAACGCCGTGGACCACTCGTCGAGGGGCATCTCGCCGCTGTCGGCGAACGTCTGCCCCAGGACCGCCTCGGCGGCCTCGTTGAAGAACACGAGCGTTCCCTCCGCGTCGATCACGAACATCGGCGTGGCCAGCCGGGCCGCGACGTCGCGCGCCAGGATCAGCACGAGGTCCTTCTGGCGTGGCTCCCACCCCATGGGCGACGAGCGTAGCCCCTGGCGGCGTGCCGCACAAAGCCCCGCGGGGTCATCGTCGTGCCCGCTCGCCCCGCGCCGGCTCCGAACGGCTGGAGGTCGAATCGCGGTTCGGGAGCGATACAAGCGGTACATTTGTGTCCGAGTGGCTCATCGAACCGCAATGGAGGGGGACGTCGCCGGGGACGAGGTACGTCGGCGCGTCCTCTCCCTCCCGGAGCGGTTCCGGCTGGACGCCGCGAACGGTCTGTCGGCGGAATGGGAGATCCGGGTCGGGGACGCCACCTACACCGTCACTGTCACCCGGAAGTCCTGTCGCGCGCGTGAGGGCGCGTCGCGGCAGCCGGCCGCCCGGCTGTGGGCCGACCGCGATACGTGGCTCGCCCTCGACGACGGACGGATGACCGGCATCGAGGCCTTCCTGGCCGGCCGGCTGGCGCTTCGGGGCAACCTCGACCTGGGCGCGCGGCTGCAGTCGCTGTTCGAGCCGCACGCCCGGGCGCGGGGGCCGCTCGACTTCGACCAGATCGAGGTCGAGGCGGGCGACGTGACGCTGTCCGCGTACGTCGTCGGCGAGGGCCCGCCGGTCCTGGCGCTGCACGGGCTCGGCGGCACGAAGATCTCGATGCTGCCGATCGTTCCCGCCCTCGCCCCGCACCACCGCGTGATCATCCCGGACCTCCCGGGCCACGGCGCCTCGGACAAGCCGGTGTCGACCGAGTACACCCCCCGGAACTACGCGCGGACGGTCCGGCGGCTGATGGACGCCCTGGAGATCGACCGGGCCATCGTGGTCGGGAACTCCCTCGGCGGCCGCGTCGCGCTGGAGTTGGCGGTTCGCTCGCCCGACCGGGTCCGGGCGCTGGCGGTCCTGGCGCCGGCCGTCCCCGGGTTCCGGGTGCGCTACGTCCTCGGCTTCACCCGCGTCATCCCGGCGGAGCTCGGGGCGGTCCCGTTCCCGCTGCGCGAGCGGTGGATGAAGGTGGCGATCCGGCGGCTGATGGGCGACCCCTCGAAGCTGCCCGACGCGGGGTACGAAGGCGCCGCCGAGGAGTTCATCCGGATCTACCGCTCCCCGCAGGCCCGGATGGCGTTCTTCGACTCCCTGCGGCACCTCCTCACCGAGGCACCGCGGCCGTTCTGGGCGCACATGCGCCACGTCCGGGTGCCGGTCCAGATCGTCTGGGGCACCGCCGACCGCCTGGTACCGGTGCGCCTCGCCCCCAAGCTCGCCGCGGAGCTTCCCGACGCCGAGCTCCTGGTCCTCCCCCGGGTCGGGCACGTGCCCCAGTTCGAGGCCACGGAGGCCACGAACGCCGCGATCGGGAAGTTCCTCGCCGGCCTGAAGGACTGACGCGCCTCCCCCCGAACCGCCCCCCGGCCGGTACCATCGTCGCGATCCCGAATGACGCCCCCTCCCGCGCGACGCCCGCCGTCACGGCCGCCCTCGCGGTCCGGCGTGCCCCGCCACGGCCGGCCCTCGCGGTTCCCGTTCCGGGCGGTGGTGCTGATCCTGGTGCTGGCGGCCGGCGGCGTCGCGGTGGCGAAGGCCGTCACCGGCAACGACCGGTCTCCGAGGGCCCACGGCCCGTCGACACGATCCCCGGGCGGCCCGCACACCGGTTCGGGGAACACCACCACGCCGGGCGGGACGAGCTCCAGCTCGAGCTCCCCGTCGGCGGGCGGCGCGAACCAGGACGACCCCTCCACGCCCGGGTCGATCAACACGAAGTTCCCCGGGCTGGTGACGTTTCGGGGGAACGCCACCCGCACCTATTACGGCGAGGGCCCGCTGCCGACACATCCCCAGGTCCTGTGGCAGTACCCGCAGACCGGTGGCCTGTGCTCGCAGTCGACCGGCATCGACGGCACGAAGACGTGGTGCGGAACCGGCTGGACCGGCCAGCCCAACGTGATCGTGCACGACAACGGGAAGGTCGAGATCAGGGAGGGCGCGTACGACGACCACTACCACTTCCTGAACGGGCTCACCGGCCAGCCGATGCGCCCCGATCTCGTCACCGGCGACCTGGCCAAGGGCTCGGCAACCTCCGACGCCGAGGGCTACCCGCTGTACTACGCGGGGTCGCGGGACAACGAGTTTCGCGTGGTGGCCCTCGACCGCTCGAAGCCCACCACGCTGTGGTCCGTGAACGCGGACACGTCCGTGCCGAATCCGATCTGGAACAACGACTGGGACGGCGCCGCCCTGCAGCTCGGCGACTACCTCCTCGAGGGCAGCGAGAACTCCTGGTTCTACGTCATCCGGCTGCACCGGAGCTACGACGCCAAGGGCCTGGTGCAGGTCGACCCGAAGATCGTGATGCTCGTCCCGGGGTTCACCTCGTCGTTCATCCACGCCGTGGGGGACGAGGACGTGTCGATCGAGGACTCGGTGGCCTTCTTCAAGGGCGTCGTGTACTTCGCGAACGGAGGCGGGCTGGTGCAGGGGTGGGACATCTCCGACGTCCTGGCCGGCGGCACCCACTACCAGAAGGTGTTCGAGTTCTGGGACGGCGACGACACCGATTCCACGATCGTCATCGACCAGCAGGGGAACCTGTACGTCGGCCGCAAGTACGAGTTCAACGTCTCGCGGTCGCGCGCCCGGGACGAGCAGGTTGGCGGCAACCTCATGAAGCTCGACCCCCACCGGAAGGGGAACCCGGTGCTGTGGACGGTCGACATGGGCGGGACCGGCCCGGACGGCGGGTTGCTGGGCACGGTGGCGCTGTACAAGGGCGTGGTGTGGGCGCCGGGAAGCGACGGGCACATCCTCGCCGTGGACGCCGACACCGGGAAGGTCCTCTCCGACACCCGGGTGGCCCCGCCGCTCAACGGCTCCCCGGTGACCATCGACGACCAGATGGTGATCGGGGACTGCGCGGGCGACCTCCACGACTACGACATCTCGAACCCCCGGCACCCGACCGAGCTGTGGTCGGTCCACCTCGAGGGCTGCATCGAGTCCACGCCGGCCGCGTGGCACGGCATGCTGTGGGTCGGCACCCGCGGCGGCAAGATCTACGGCATCGGCGACCCGAGGTAACTCCGGTCGGCTCGCCGGGTCCGGCGATTCGGGTCAGCACGTGAGGTTCGGATGGATGAGGCACTGCTTCGCGTGCTGCAGCTGTGCGACCCCGTACTGGGAGCGGAGTTGTGAGGTCCTGAACCCGACCAGGAGGAGGACCGCAAGCGCGATGCCCACCACCGTCCCCACGCGAACCAAGCTCCTGATCCGGACCGAACCGATCCCGTCGAGCGCCGCACCGAGGACGAGGCCTCCCACGAGACCACCCAAGTGCGCGTGCCAGTCGATCTGACTGTAGCCCAGGGTGAGGAACAGGTTGAGCAGGATGATGAGGACTGCCGACTGGAGGTTCGCACGCGACATCGCGTTCTGGCGGCGCCGGTAGTTGTAGGCGATGAACGCGCCGAAGAGCGCAACGATCGCGCCCGATGCCCCCGCGGACACGATGCCCGGCGACCCGAAGAGGTAGCTCGCGGCGCTGCCGCACAGCCCGCCCAGCAGGAACACCACGGCGAATGCCACGCGCCCGAGCGCCTGTTCCACGAACCGCCCGAAGATCAGCAGGGCCCAGCCGTTGAACAGGATGTGCAAGAGCGACAGGTGCAGGAACATTGCCGTGAACAGCCGGTAGTAGTCGCCGGCCGCCACGCTGGCAGGCTGCATCCCGCCGTGGACCAGCAGCGGGTCCCCCCCGCTCGACGTGAGGCCGAGCCCGAGGCCCTGCCCGCTGGCCACCTGGACGATGAAGATCGCAGCCAGGATCGCGAGCGTGATGTTCGTGACCGAGGTGGCCCGCATCGCGCGGACGCGGCGTACGGGGCTCTGGCGGAACGCCTTGCGGGCCTCGGCCACGCACTCGGGGCATTGGTAACCGACCGGCGCCGGGATCATGCACTCGGGGCAGATGGGCCGCCCGCAACGGGTGCAGTGCACCCCGGTCTGTTCCTTGGGGTGCCGGTAGCAGAACTCGACCGCCCCCTGCGCGGGGGCCTGAGGCTCCACCGATCGATCGTAACAGCGGGACCGGGATCGCCCGGGGGCACTCAGAGCTTCGCGGCCAGGTCCAGCAGGCTCTGGTGCATGGGCACGGCCGCCGCCCGCTCGGCCACCTGCGCCGGGGACAGCAGCCCGGTGGGCAGCGCGACGGCAGTGAACAGCTTCAGCGGGACCGCCTGGAAGTTCTCCGGCACCGGCACCTCGAACGGCACCAGCTTCGCGCTGCCGGCCACCGCGTAGCGCGGGATCTCCCTGTCGGCCGCGGCCTTGACCAGCTCGAGCGACTTGGTCTTGTTCACGACCGACCCCGGGGTCACGGCGTCGGCGCCGATCAGCACCGCCTCGGCTGGGACGTCACGGATGGCCGCGTCGTCGGGGAGCACGCGAACCTCGCTGTACGCGCTGATGATGCCGGCCATCGACAGCCCCTCGCCACCGGGCTCCGACATCATGCACAGCACGGTCCGGGGCTTGCGCACGGCCAGGGCCTCCACGACGGCCGAGGAGTTCGAGATCGTCAGGACCCGCCCGGGGAGGGCAGGGCTCAGGGCGAAGCCGGCCATCGAGTCGCCGGCCAGGAACTTCCGGAAACGGTCCACCGCCTCCACCGGGTCGTCCGACGTGAGGATGGCGTGGGCGAGCCGCCACAGCGGCCCCATGCTGGGATGGGCGGCGAGCAGCGCCTCCATCGCCCCGTCGACCTCGTCCTTCGGGAGCGACCGCAGGAGCTGGGCGGCGCGGTCGGCAGTCTCCGCGGCCCCCATGACGCGATCCCGGCCCAGCGACTGCACCTCGTCCCACGCGGACATCACAGCGTGCCATGGTACGGGCATTGGACCCGACGCAGGCGCTCCGAGAGCTCGGCCTGGCCGAGCGGCCCCGGCTGGTCCTGTGGCCGGACGACGCCCCCGCGCCGGCGGCCCCGTCGGTCGCCCTGCTGGCGGGCTCGTTCGACCCGGTGACGGTGGCGCACCTGGCCCTGTCCGAGGCCGCGCGGGAGCATGCCGCGTTGGTGGTGGCGCTGTACTCGGCCCGGACCCTGCCCAAGGAACCGGGGACTCCGCCCCCACTCCTCGACGAGCGCGAGCGCATCGAGACGCTGGCCGCGGCGTGCGCCGGGCGCGAGGGCCTGGCCGCGGGCCTGTGCTCGCACGGGCTGCTGGCCGACCAGGTCACCGCCGCCGCCGGCCGGTTCCCGGGCGCCGACCTCTTCGTCGTGCTGGGGTCGGACAAGCTGTCCCAGCTGCTGGACCCGGCGTGGTACGAGGACCGGGAGCGCGCGCTGGCGTCGCTGTTCTCCTCGGCCACGGTGCTGTACGCGACCCGGCGAGGCGAGGAGGAACTGGCGGCCCGGGCCGTGGCCGAGGCCGTGGCGCTCGGCTGGGGGGCTCGGATCCGCCGCCTCGACGTGCCGCCGGATGTCGCGTCTGTCGCCGCCCGGGACGTCCGGGACCGGGCCCGCCGGGGCGACGACGTGTCGGCCCTGGTTCCGGCGGAGGCGCTGGGCGCGGTGGTGGCCGCGGTGTGGCGGGAGGACGCTACCCGGGGAGGGCCGACCACCAGGCCCACCGCTCGACCGTGACGACGATCGCCGGGCCCGGCGGCGGCTGGCGGGCGTACTGGGGGTACTTCCCCGTGAGGGCGGCGACCGCCCCGACGAGCTCCGGCCCGCCCTCCTCGATCGCCGCCCGGCCGTCGGCCCGGACCCACCACAGCCGGATCCAGTCCTCGTCGTACCGGTCGACCAGGAGGCTCACCCGGGGCTCGGACCGGATGTTGGCCAGGCGCTGCAGTGCGGTGGTCCGCTTCGGCTTCCGGTCCACGACCGACACGATGCGCTCGCCGGCCAGCGCGAACGTGCACGGCACCAGGTGGGGTCCTCGCGGGCCGACCGTGGCCAGCCTGGCCACCCTGGCCTCGCCGAACCGCTGCACCGCCTCGAGCCGGTTCACCGGGAAGCTCCACTCGCTCGGGGCACCTTCCCCACGGTAGGCCCTTTGCGCCGAGACGTTTGTGTCATCCGGGGACGTGGAATGGATCGAGTATGACGATCGGATCGGTGATCGCGCTCGCGGTCCTCCCCGTCTTCGGCGGCCTCATGCTGTGGCTGACGTCGTGGATGGAGCGGCGGGTCGTGGACGACGACGCCGGACCCGCTGTCGTGGAACCTGAGCCCGCCGAGCCCGCCGAGCCCGCCGAGCCCGCCGAGCCCGCCGAGCCCGCCGAGCCCTCGACGCTCAAGCCGGCGGCCTGACTCAGGCCCGGGGCAGGACGCCCTCCAGCCGCAGCAGGAACTCCTTGCGGCCCAGCCCGCCCGTGTACCCCCCGAGCCCCCCGTCGGCGTGCAGCACGCGGTGGCAGGGGACGACGATCGGGATGGGGTTCGACCCCAGCGCGTTCCCGGCGGCCCGGTAGGCCCGGTCGTTGCCGGCCCGCCCGGCCACGTCCCGGTACGTGCTGACCCCGCCGAACGGGATCCGCGCGGTGGCCCGCAGCACGAGGGTGGTGAAGCCCCGGGTCAGCGACCAGTCGATCCGGGTGTCAAAGCGGCGACGGTCGCCATCGAAGTACTCGTCGAGCTGGCGGCGGAGGCCGTCCAGTGACCCGGGCGACTCCAGCACCCGGGGGGAGACCCGGCGGGCCAGCTCCTCGAGGGCCCCGTCGACCGGTTCGTCCGGATAGGCCAGGCGGACGAGTCCCCTTCTGGTGGCCGCCACCAGCAGCGGCCCGAAGGGCGAGTCGACGGTGGCGTAGGCCACGTCGAGCAGGCCGGCCCGGCGCGCCGCCTCGGGCACCGCGGCCGCGGCCGCGTGCGACGCGGCGTCGAGGTCGATGTCGAGCCGGCGGAGCGCGCCGGCCAGGTCGTCACGGTCGGTCATGGGTGACATATGTCTCCTCCAGCGCCGCGCGGAGCTTCTTGCGGCCCTCGTATGCGTTGGCCCGGGCGGCCTCCTCCGACGTGCCGAGCGCCTCCGCGATCTCCGCGTACGGCAGGTCGAGCACGTACCGGTGGACAACCGCGGCCCGCTGCAGGGGCGGCAGCGAGCGGACCGCGTCCCACACCGCCGGGTCGGCCGGCTCGTCCTCCGGCGCTGGGCGCTCGGGGACCTCGGCCACCGGGACCGCCGCGCGGGCCCGGCGCCGGCCGTGGTCCATGGCCTTGTTCGTCGCGATGGCCATGACCCACGCCCGGAGGTTCGAGTCCCGCCGAAGGCGGGGGTAGGCCCGCAGCGCCGACAGAAACGTCTCCTGGAAGCAGTCGTCGGCGTGGTCCCGGCCGACGGTGGCCGCCAGGAACCGGTACACGAGCGAACGGTGCTCCTCCAGGAACACGCTGAAGGGTGGGATCGCAGCCGTGTCCATCGCCCTACGACAACGCTCGCCCGGCGTGCCGCGTGAGACCCCCGGTCACACCGGCGGCCACGGGTAGGGCCGCTCGCCCGTGGGATGCGGGAACCGCTCCGCCTCCGCGACGAGGAGCGCCCGGCGGGCGGTGGCGTCGATCTCCGCCTCGTCGAGGAGGCCGGCCATCTCGGTCCGCAGGCCGCCGCCGGCCAGCCCGGCCGCCACGCGCCGGGCGTCCTCGCGGAGCTCGGGTGGGATCGGCTCGCCGGCGAATTCCCAGATGACCGTGCGGAGCTTCGGCTCCGTCGAGAAGCACACGCCGTGGTCGACGACGAACACCCGGTCGTCCGTCGAGCACAGGCAGTGGCCGGACTTGCGGTCGGCGTTGTTCACGACCATGTCGAACGCGGCGACCCTGCGAAAGTCGTCCGGACGCTCCTCGAACATCGTGAAGTAGTGCCGCGCGGGGTCGAACTCGACGAACAGCTGGACCGATCCCTCCCCCTCGGGCCCGTCGCGCAGGAGCGTGGGAGGGATATCCGGCCACCCGAGCTCCCGGGCCACGACGTAGGCGGCCACCTCGCGCTGGCAGAGCGTCCCCTCCGGGAAGTCCCACAGGGGGGTCTCGCCGCGCCGGGGCTTGTACACCACCAGCGTCGAGTCCTCACCCGCCGAGGCCCTCGCCAGGAAGGTGTAGTTGGACGAGCGGGGGAGGAGGCCGAGCACCTCGAGCTCGCCGGCGGCGAGGACGGGCCACACGTCGAGATGCGCGGAGCTCACCGGGATCAGGACCGGTCCAGGCGCCCGTGCCCGTTCATGGCCGGACAGACGTGCCCCTCGGGGTCGATGGGGTTGCCGCAGAACTGGCAGGTCGGGCGGCCCCGCGAGGCCACCATCGCGCCGTGGCGGGACAGCGACAGCATCTGCTCCCGCGAGGCGAAGATGCGGATGCGCTCTCCCTCCGGCTCGTCGAGTGCCTCCAGGGCCTCCATCGCCTCCGCGGCCTCGGGCGTCTCGAGCGCCTCCAGCTCCTCGAGCGCCTCGAGGCCTTCGGGCTCGGGCTCGTCCTCGCCGGCGTCCTCCTCGTCCTCTTCCTCTTCCTCCTCGGGGACGAGCTCGTGGACCTCGAGGAGGATCATGTCGCGGTCCTCCAGGTACCCGATCGACAGCCGCCCGGCCCGCCACATCGAGTCCACCGGCTCCTCGAGCTCCATCTCCTCCTCGCCCGGCCCCTCGCCGGTCTCCTTGCCGACCCGGGCGAGGATCTCGAGGATCGACGCCGACAGCAGCTGGATCTGCTGCTTCTCCACGGCCACGGTGGCCACGTCGGTTCCCCGCCGGGCCTGCAGGTAGAACTCGCGCTGGCCCGGTTCCCCGATCGCGCCGGTCGTGATGCGGTCGACCGGATCGAGGTCCATCGAGGTCATGCCGTCATGTTCCCATCTTCCGGCGGCGCGGCTTCGGCGGGACGAGGTCGGCGACCGCCCCCGTGTCGTTCACCCGGACGATGCGGGGGGTGCCGTCGCCGAGGGCCACGGCGGTCACCGACGCCGGGGAGATCACCAGCCGCTGGAACAGGTCGACGTGCACGCCGGCGAAGTGGGCGAGCACCAGGCGGATCACGTCGCCGTGGGAGAACGCGGCGACGACGCCGCGGGGGTGGGCGGCCGCGATGCGTCCGACCTCCCGGGCCGCGCGGTCCTGGACCTCGAGCAGGCTCTCGCCGCCGGGGAACCGCGCGTTCGACGGCGCGCTCTGGACGACCTTCCACAGCCGGGTCCGGGCCAGCTGGGCCAGCGACCGGCCGGTCCAGTCCCCGTACCGGACCTCGCCGAGGTCGTCGGCGGGGGTGACGCGCAGGCGCCGGTCCGCCACGACGGGCTCGGCGGTCTCCAGGCACCGCTCCAGCGGGCTGGAGTACACGGCGGCGAGGGGGACCGGGGTCAGCCGCTCGGCCAGCGCCCGGGCCTGGCCCCGGCCCCGCTCCGAGAGGTGCACGCCGGGCGTCCATCCCACGAGCGATCGCCCGGTGGCGTCGGTGAGCGCGTGGCGGATCAGCAGCAGCAGCGGCATCCGGCGAGCTTATCGGCCCCGGCCTCCGGGCCACCCGGACTGGCGACCGTCGAGCGCTTCATGCTCGCGCGAGCGGGAGCCGGACGATGAACGTGGAGCCGGCGCCGAGGACGCTGCGGACCTCCACGTCGCCGCCGTGGGACTGGGCCACGTGGCGGACGATGGCCAACCCCAGCCCGGTGCCGCCGGTCGACCGCGACCGGGCCGGGTCCACCCGGTAGAACCGCTCGAACACCCGGTCCAGGTCGCGGGCCGGGATCCCCAGCCCGGTGTCCGAGATGCGCAGCGAGGCCTGGCCGTCGGCGGTCGCCAGCGTGGTCCGGACCTCGCCGCCGTCGGGGCTGTACCGGATGGCGTTGTCGAGCAGGTTGTGCACCATGAGCCCCAGGTCGCTCTCCGACCCCCGGACCCGCACGCCGTCGGGAGCCTCCACGATCAGGCGGAGCCCGGCGCCCTCGGCGCGCGGACGGAGCCGGTCGACCTCCTCGGCCACCACCCGGCCCAGGTCGACCATCTCGGACTCGGCCAGCCCGCCCTCCAGGCGAGACAGATCGAGGAGGTCGCCGACCAGGTGGGTGAGCCGGACCGCCTCGAGCTCCAGCCGTTCCAGGAACCGGGTCCTCGCCTGGGGGTCGTCGGCTGCGGCGTGGCGGAGCGTCTCCGCGATGGCCTGGATGGAGGCCACCGGGGTCTTCAGCTCGTGGGACGCGTTGGCCACGAAGTCCCGCCGGACCCGCTCGACCTGCCGGGCGGCCGTGCGGTCGCGCGCCACCGCGACGACCGCGCCGCCGCCGGCGTGGAGGGCCGAGGCCTCGATCGTCCGCCCTCCGGTCTCGAACTCGCACTCCACCGGCTCGTCCCGCCCGGCGCCCGCGCGGGCGACGGCGTCCCGGAGCGAGTCCGGGGTGACCTCGCCGGCCGACGCGAACCGCCGGCCCAGGAGGTCCCGCGCGGCGGGGTTCGCGTACACGACCCGCCCGTCGGGCGCGAACAGCACGATCCCGTCGCCGATCGTCGACAGGATCTCCTCGCGGGTGCGCACCCGCTCCGCGAGGTCGGCGGCTCGGGCCTCCGTCGCGGCCAGGTCGTGCCCCGCGCGCTGGCGGTCGACCTCCTGCGACCGGCGCCGGACGCGCAGGGCCACCGCGAGCGCCGCGGCCACCGCCACCGCAACCGCCGCGACGAGCCACCCCACCGCCGTCATGGAATCGCCATCCTCCCGGCGAGAAGTCTACGGAGCCCTCCCGTAGACTCGGTCGTTCCCCGCACCGGAGAGGAGCCCGGCCTGCACGCCCTGCATCTCGTCGCCGCCGCGAGCCACGCCCACCTGAGCGTATTCCAGGCCATCGTGCTCGGGATCGTGCAGGGCCTGACGGAGTTCGCGCCGGTGTCGTCCTCGGGGCACCTGATCCTGGTCCCCTGGCTGGGGAACTGGTCGATCCTGCACGACGAGTCGCTGAACAAGACCTTCGACGTGGCGCTGCACATCGGGACGTTCGTGGGCGCGGCGGTGTATTTCCGCGAGGACATCGTCAGGTACCTGGGCGCGTGGTTCCGCTCGATCGGGAAGCGCCGGGCCGACACGCTCGACGAGCGGCTGGCCTGGTACCTGGTGGTGGGGACCATTCCGGGCGCCCTGGCCGGGGCGCTGTTCGAGGACGTGATCGAGAAGAAGCTGGGGCAGCCCTGGCTGATCGCGGTCATGCTGGCGACGTTCGGCGTGATCCTGTATGCGGTCGACCGCCGGGCCCGCCAGGACCACGGGCTCGAGGGCCTCACGCTCCGCCGCACCGTGATCGTCGGCGTCGCCCAGGCCCTGGCGCTGCAACCGGGCGTGTCCCGGTCGGGCGTCACGATCACCGCGGCCCGGGCGACGGGCATGACGCGCGAGTCGGCCGCGCGGTTCTCGTTCCTGCTCTCGCTCCCGATCATCGGCGGGGCCGGGCTGTACAAGGGCGCCAAGCTCCTCGCCGGCTCCGAGCACCTGCCCTCGAACTTCGGCGGCCCGTTCGCGGCCGGGATGGTCGCCGCCGCGATCAGCGGGTTCCTGGTCATCTGGGCGCTGCTGGCGTACCTCCGGCGCCGGTCGTTCGCCCCGTTCGCGGTGTACCGGCTGGCGGCGGCCGCGCTCGTCTTCGGGCTCATCGTCGCAAACGTGCGCCCCGCCACCGTGTAGCGGAGGAAGTTCCCGGGCCTTCTCCGCCCGGTCCCGAAGGTCGCCGCGGAACTCGATCCGGGCCGGCGCGTAGCGCTTGCTAAGGTGGGCCGGTCATGGCTCACGACCGGGAGGTGGAGTGGCAGCTCGACGCCGTCGACCTCCGGCCGGTACGGCGATGGCTGTCGTCGCTCCCGCCCGAGACGGCGGAGCCCGCGGGCTCCCGGACGCTCAACGACCGGTACCTCGACACGGAGGACTGGCGGCTGTCGCGGGCGCGGACCACGCTCCGCATCCGGACCGTCGGCCGGCGCATCGAAGCCACGGTCAAGTCGATCGGGACGCCCGTGGGGGGGCTGCAGGACCGCCGCGAGCTCACGGAGCGGATCCCGTCGGCCTACTCCGAGGCGGTGTCGTCCGCGCCCGGCGTCGTCGGGCGCCACGTGCGCGCGCTGGCCGGGACTCGGACGCTGCGCGAGCTGTTCCGGCTGCGGACGCGCCGGGAGGTGTTCACCCTGCGAGTCGACGGCGCCGTGGTCGGTGAGCTGTCGCTCGACGACACGTCGATCCCGGTGCCGGACGGCCGTCCCGCGCGGCTCCAGCGGGTCGAGGTCGAGGTGGAGCCCTCGGCCATCGAGACGGTTGCGCCGCTGGTGGACGAGCTGCGCGCCGCCTGCGGCCTGAGCCCGGCCGGCGCATCGAAGTTCCAGGCGGGGCTGCTGGCGGTGGGCCTGGGACCGCCCCATCCGGAGGACCTGGGCCCCACCGAGGTCGAGGACACGATGACCGTCGGCGAGGTGGCGTTCGCCGTTCTCCGCACGCACTTCGCCGAGTTCCTGGAACACGAGCCCGGCGTCCGGCTGGGCGAGGACCCGGAGGAGGTCCACGACATGCGCGTGGCCATCCGGCGGATGCGGGCGGCCATGTCGGTGTTCCGCGAGGCGCTGCCGGTGCGCACGCAGCGCCTCCGGGACGAACTCAAGTGGGTGGCCGGGGAGCTCGGCGAGGTCCGCGATCTCGACGTCCAGCTCGAGCAGTTCCGGGAGTGGCGGCGCGACATGCCCGAGGAGGACCGCGAGGCGCTTGCCCCACTGGTCCAACGACTGGAGGAGCGTCATGCCGGCGCCCGGGCCCGGGTGCTCGCGGACCTCGACTCCCGCCGGTACGACCGCGTCGTGGCCGGGATGACGGACCTGCTCCGGCGCGGCCCCCTGCGACGGTCACCGGCGTCGCGCACCCCCGCCCCGGTGGCCGCGCCCGACATCCTCCGCCGGCGGCGACGGAGGGTCCGCAAGCAGGGCGACCCGCTCGACCCGGGCTCGCCGCCGGAGGACTTCCACCGGCTGCGCATCCGCACCAAGCGGCTGCGCTACGCGATCGAGTTCCTGTCGCCCCTCGCGCCGAAGCCGTCGAGGCGGTACGTGCGGCGGCTGGTCGCCGTCCAGGACGGCCTCGGCGAGCACCAGGACGCCCAGGTGGCGATGGCGCACATCCGGGAGATGGTGGACCGGGAGGAACTGCCGGTCCGGGCGGTGTTCCTGCTCGGCCGGGTGAGCGAGCGGTACGCGCGCCGGGCCGAGGAGCTGCGGGCCGAGTTCCCCCGCATGTACGGGCGGATCCGGGGGAAGCGCTGGCGGCGGCTGCGGAGGACCCTCGAGGCCCGCCGCGCCGAGGCGGTGGCCACGCTGCCGCGTCCACGTTTCGCCTCGCTGCGGACCGGGCCGCCCCCCGGTATGGCGCCGCCCGGCGACCGCCCCCTCGAGGCCGCCCCGGCCGCGGGGGACACGGCGCCGCTCACCATCGTCGGGAGCTGAGCGCGTGGAGCTGTTGCTGGTCCGCCACGCCATCTCCGCGGAACGCGACGACGGCCGGTGGCCCGACGACCGGGACCGCCCCCTGACCCGCCAGGGCGAGGAGCGCATGAAGAAGGCGGCGCGAGGCCTGGGCCGGATCGTCCCCGGCGTCGACGTGATGTTCGCGAGCCCGCTGGCTCGGGCGTGGCGGACGGCGGAGATCCTGCACGAGGTGCTCGACTGGCCCGAGCCGGCATCGTGGGCGCAGCTCGAGCCGGACCGGTCACCGGCCCAGACCGTGCTGTCGCTTGACTCGCACGCGGATACCGAACGCATCGCACTGGTGGGTCACGAGCCCAACCTGTCGGAGGTGGCCTCCTACCTGCTGACCGGCACCGGCCGCCGGGGCGTCGACCTCGAGATGAAGAAGGGCGGCGTGGCCTGCCTCGGTGTGGACGGCACGCCCGGCCCGGGGACCGCGTGGCTCAGGTGGCTGGCGACGCCTCGGATGCTGCGCTCGCTGTAGCGCCGGCGTCGCCGGCCGCGTGCCCCCCCGCGTCGCCCGTGGCCAGCCGGGGCACCCGCTCCACGTCCATCCCCTGCAGGGCCCGCTCCACCTGCCCGCGCACGACCTGGAAGGTCTCGGAGATGCTCTGGCGGGCGTCGATCACCGTGAACTCGTGCCTCTCGGCCAGCTGCAGGAACTCCGCCAGCAGCTCCCGCTGGTACCGCACGAAGCTCCGGTACATGTCGGGCTCCCGCAGGTAGTCCAGGCCGGACTCCCAGTAGTCGAACCCCTTCGAGGAAACGACGCGGGGGAGCAGGCGCTCGACGTCGATGTCGAGGTACATGACCGCGTCGGGCACGAGCGCGAAGCCGAACACCTGCTCCATCCAATCCGTCGACACGCCGCGGACCACGGCCCGGGCGATGACCGAGAAGATGTACCGGTCGACAAGCGCGACCATGCCGGCCCGGAGCGCAGGGAGGATCTGGTGCTCGATGCGGTCCCACATGTCGACCGCGTAGAACAGGTTCAACGTGATGGGGTCCAGCGTGTGGCCTTCCTTGGCCCGCTTGATGCCGGGCCCGGCCAATTCGCTCCGCACCAGGCCGGTGTCGAGCACCGCGTACCCCCGATCCTCCAGCCACTCCTTCAGCAGCGCCACCTGGGTGGAGCGGCCGACGCCGTCCGTCCCCTCGATCACGATCAGCCGGCCGGGCAGCGTCGACTCCTCGATTCCCGGCGGCGGATGCCCGTAGAACCGCACCTCGGTCATTGCATCGCGCCTCCCGCGCGGTCGGCCAGGTACCGGCCGCGCAGCGACGTCTGGGCCAGCACGTCGTGCACGCTGGCCCCCTCGACCCTCCGGACGCCGTGGAGGTGCGGCTCGACGACCCGGCGCATCTCCTGCTGCTGGCGGATCAGGTTGTCGGTCGCGTTCATGCGGACCAGCCCGAACTCGCCGATCATGCCCTCGTACTCCTCCTGGATCAGTCCCTGGTACCGCCGGAACGACTCCTCCGGGTCGTCGGCGAGGTCGAGGTCCAGCCCGGCCTCGTAGAACTTGAGCGTGGGACGGCCCTCCATGATCCGGCGGATCGCCTCGTCCAGGGGAACGTCGTAGTAGAAGGCGACCGTTGGCGTCACGGCGAACGAGTACATCTGCCGGAGCCATTCCCGATTCACTCCTCGCACGGCGTCCCGCGCGAACGCCGTGTACACGTAGCGATCGGCCAGGACGACGGCGCCTGCCCGTAGCGCCGGCAGGATCTGCGCGTGCACCCGGTTGGCGAAGTCGGCGGCGTGGAGCAGCGAGAACGACATCGGGGACAGCAGGCGCCGCTTCTTCCCCCGCTTCGTCGTCCCCTTCACGATCGGGGAGGAGTTCCACTCCGTGAACACCACGAGGTAGCCCTTGCTCACCAGCCACTTGTGCAGGAGGTCCAGCTGCGTGCTCTTGCCGGAGCCGTCGACCCCCTCGACGATGAACAGTCGCCCGGGGAGCGCGCCCGCCCGGCCCGCTCCGTTGCCGATGGCCTCGCTCACGATGGCTCCTCGATCACCAGGCGGCGCCGGAATGCCCGCCGGAACCGGTCCCCCAGCGCCCTCGGGCGCCACGCGGCGAGTACGGGAGCGTACAGCACCACCCCGCGAGGGCGCACCCGGCACGAGACCGAGACCGTTACACCGGGCGGCGTGCGGCTCTCGATCTCGTCCGCCAACCCCAGGATAGCGCCGGCCCTCGCCGCCCACGCTCGATCGCGCCCGGACAGCTCGCTCCGGTAGGCGTCGCCCGGCCGGTCCCCGGCGGCCTCCAGGAACGTCGCGGCCAGCAGGGCCAGGTGCCGGTGGGAGAACCCGATGAGGTCCCCTGAGAGCACGGTCCGGGCCGCCTGCCCGTACCGGTCGTAGTAGTCGACGGCTGTCCCCAGGTCGAGCAGCGTCGCGGCGTGGGCCAGCATCTCGACCTGCTCGGGTTCGGCCTCGGGGTCGAGGTCGGCGGCCAGGCGCTCGACGACCTCGGCCCGCCGCCGGGCCCGCTCGCCGTCCCACGTGGCGAACCGGGCGGACAGCGCCGCGACCGACGCCCGGCGGACCGCCGCCGGCCGCGAGGTGGAGATCCCGAGGGCCGTGAGCGCGACGCCCTCGCGCAGCCCCTGCCCCGAGACCAGGAGGCCCGGCGCGCCGACCAGGTCGAGGAGCGCCAGCACCGCCGTGGCGCCGCCCACGATCGAGTCGGCGCGATCCTCGTTCAGCCCGGACATGGAGCGGCGCCGGTCCAGCCGGCGCCCGGCGAGCTGGTCCACGATGCTCCGGAGACGCGCGCCGGCCAGCTCGTAGGCGTGCAGGTGGGGGATGAACGAGCGGTGCCGCCGGGCGTCCATGCGGGCCAGGTTCCGGACGGTGCCGCCGGTGCCCACGACCCGCTCGCCGGGCCCGAGCGGCTCGACCCCGGCCCCCTTCAGCGTGCGGCGGACGTGTCGCGCCAGCTCCTCGCGCTCCTCGACCGCGGGAGGATCGGTCGCCAGGAACTCGTCCGACAGGCGGAGCGCGCCGAGGGGCAGCGTCCACGCGCGGTCCAGCTCGCGGCCGGCGAACCGGGTGATCTCGAGGCTCCCGCCCCCGATGTCGAAAAGGAGCCCGTCCTCGACCGGGAGCCCGTGCACTGCGCCCAGGAACGCGTACCCGGCCTCCCGCTCGCCGTCGATGACCTCCACGTCGAGCCCGGTCCGCTCCCGGATCGCGTCGACGAACGCCTGCCGGTCCTCGGCCTCCCGCACGGCCGCCGTGGCCACGGCCACGGTCCGCACGGCCCCCGCCCCTTCGGCCACGGCCACGAAGTCCCGCAGGGCCAGGATGGTCCGGTCGGTGGCCTCGTCGCCCAGCCGCCCGTTCGCGGAGAGGTCGCGCGACAGGCGCAGTGGTGCGCGTTCGTCGGCGACGATCTGCAGGTGCCCCTCGTCGGACACGTGCAGCACGACGACGCGACCGGAGTTCGATCCGATGTCCACGACGGCGATGGGGCCAGCGGCCACGGCCGCGAGCGTACCGGCTTGTTGCAGCTCGGCGGGCGCCACCCGGAGCGCCACGGGGCTCAGCCCCGGGCCGGTTCGGGGGCCACGTCGGCCAGGAGACGCCGGACCCGACGGTCGATCGCGTCCCGGATCTCGCGGACCCGCTCCAGCGGCTGGCCCTTCGGATCGGGCAGGCCCCAGTCCTCGACGCCGCGGTACCGGATGGCCGGGCAGGCGTTCTCGTCGACCGCGCAGCCCATGGTGATGACGCGGTCCGCGGACGCGACCAGCTCGTCGGTCACCAGCCGACCGCGGTGGGCCGCGAGGTCGATGCCGACCTCCCGCATGGCCTCCACCACCGTCGGGTGCGGAGCGCCGCCGGGCACCGTTCCGGCGGAGGCCGCCTCGGCGCGACCCTTGGCGGCCCTGTTGAACAGGGCCTCGGCCATCACGCTCCGCCCGGCGTTGTGGACGCACACGAAGAGGACCCGCATGCCTCAAGGATGCCGCCCGGGCGATCAGCGCGACAACGGGGGGCACCAAGCTTCGCACGTCGTTCATCGGCGGTTCACCCGGCGTCCAGTGCCGAGCCACCCGGCACGGCTAGCGTCCTCCCCGGCGATGTTGCGAATGTCGCCACCCCAAGCCCGAGGGCTGCGGGTGCACCGCAGCTTCCCCGGGAGGGGCTTCGTCACCCGACCCCACGACCCGAAGCCCCTCCCGGGGCAAGCCGCACCCCGGCGCCGGCCCAGGCACGGATCGCCGTTCCGCGTTCACCCCCCATTCACCTTGCGGCCGCGGGATGGCCATGTTGCCCCCATAGGCTGCCGATCGGTCGCGGGGACACGGGGAGCACCGTGGCGAGTGACAGGAAAGGAAGGTCGGATGCGAAAGCACATCCGGGTCGTGGCACTGGTCGGCCTCGCGTTGGTCGCGGCGGCCTGTGGCGGCGGGAGCGACGGCTCCAGCGCTTCCAGCGGCGGCGCCGACGTGACCGGCAGCGTGAAGGTGTCTGGATCCTCGACCGTGCTGCCCATCAGCCAGCTGCTGGCCCAGGAGTTCTCCCAGCAGAACGGCAGCGTGCAGATCAGCGTCGACGGGCCGGGGACCACCGACGGCTTCGTCCTGTTCTGCAAGGGCCAGACCGACGTCAACGACGCATCCCGGCAGATCAAGAGCGACGAGGTGGCCGCATGCAAGCAGGACGGCGTCCACTACGTGGAGCTCGAGATCGGGCTGGACGGCATCACGGTGATGACCAATCCGGCCAACACCGCGGTGAACTGCCTGTCGAAGGCTGATCTGTATTCGCTGATCGGCCCGGAGTCCAAGGGCTTCTCGAAGTGGTCCGACGCCGACGCGCTGGACAAGGAGCTCGGCGGCAAGGGCGACTTCCCCGACCAGCCGCTCGATCTGGTGGGGCCGGGGCAGGAGTCCGGCACGTGGGGCTCGTTCATCGACCTCACGATCAAGGACATCGCGGACGAGCGAGGGAAGCCCGACGACACGACGCGCCCCGACTACCAGTCGAGCGCGGACGACAACGTGATCATCCAGGGCGTGGAGGGCTCGGACTCCTCGCTGGGCTGGGTCGGGTTCGCCTACGCGGAGGAGAACGCGAGTCAGGTGAAGATCCTCGGGGTGGATCCGGCCACCGACGTCTCCGGCGAGGGATCGCCGAGCTGCGTGACGCCGAGCAGGGCCACCATCAGCGACGCCAGCTATCCGCTGTCCCGCTCGCTGTACCTCTACGTGAACACCGACAAGCTGAAGGGCAACGACGCCCTGAAGGCGTTCGTGGACTTCTACCTCTCGAACGACGGCATCACCAAGGGCGTGCAGCAGGCTGGGTACGTCGACCTGCCGGCCGACCGCATCGCCGCCACGCGCACGAAGTGGAAGGGCGCCGAGGGCGCGTGACCGACCGCCGCCTGCGCGCTGAGGGGGACCGGGCTCGCCCGGTCCCCTCCGGCCGCACCGGGCGGGGTGCGTGAGGATGTCCACGCCGGGCACGGGCCTGAGCCTCACCGATCTGGCGGGCGACAGCCGCCGGCGCCGGCGCGAGCGGATCATCCGGGGCGCGTTCCTGTCCACCGCCACCGTGTCGATCGTGATCAGCGCGCTGATCGTGTTGTCCGTGATCGGCAAGGCGGGCGACTTCCTCACGAAGATCCACCTCTCCCAGCTCTTCGCCGGCGGCTGGTATCCACGGCAGGGCGATTTCGGGATCCCGACCCTGCTTGCCGGGACGTTGATCGTGACGGCCATCGCGATGCTCGTGGCTGCGCCGCTCGGCCTCGGTGCGGCCATCTACCTGTCGGAGTACGCGCAGCCCCGAGCCCGGCGAGTGCTCAAGCCGATCCTCGAGGTCCTGGCGGGGATCCCGAGCGTCGTGCTCGGCTACTTCGCCCTCAACGTCATCAGCCCCGACCTGGTGCAGAAGCTGTTCGGGGGGGCGAATCTCTTCAACCTCGCCGCTGCGGGGATCGGCGTGGGGATCCTGGTGACGCCGCTCGTCGCGTCGGTGGCCGAGGATGCCATGTTCGCCGTTCCGAAGTCGCTGCGCGAGGCGTCCTACGGGCTCGGGGCGAAGAAGCGGAACACGGCGCTCCGGGTCGTGTTCCCGGCGGCCGTGTCCGGCATCGTCGCGTCGCTGATCCTCGGCATCTCGCGGGCGATCGGTGAGACGATGGTGGTAGCCATCGCGGCCGGCGCCACCGGCAATTCCCTGTTCACGCTCAACCCGCTGCACTACGGGAACACGATGACCACCGCGATGAGCTCGCTCGCCATCGGATCCGACGCGGTCGGGGGCAGCGCGGCGGCGATCCCCTCCCTGTTCTTCGTCGGGTTGTTGCTGTTCGTCATCACGTTCTCGTTGAACCTGTTTGCCGATCGGTTCGTCCGCCGCGTGAGGAACCGGTACTGATGGCCCGGCGATCCGACTCTGCAGGTGGCGGCGGGACGGCCGTCGCCCGCACCCTTTCGGTCGCCGAGGTGGTGCGGGCCCGGCTGCGGGGGAGGCGCTTCCGGCCGGGCGACCTCGCTGTTCAGTTGCTGCTGCTCGGAACCTTGCTGGTCGCCCTCCTCGTCCTGGTCGTGCTGATCACAGAGGTGGTCACCAGGGCCATGCCGGTGCTGGCCCACCGGCCGGGCTCGTTCCTGAAGAGCGGCAACTCGACCTTCGCGTTCAACGCGGGGATCAAGCAGGGGATCGTCGGGTCCCTCGAGCTCATGATCTTCGTGGTCGTCCTGGCCTTTCCGCTGGGCATCGGGGCGGCGGTGTACCTGGAGGAATACGCCCGCGACACCCGGTTCACGCGCCTCCTGCAGACCAACATCCGGAACCTGGCAGGCGTGCCGTCCATCGTGTACGGGCTGCTCGGCCTGGCCATCTTCGCCCAGGCGCTGAAGGGCCTGACGGGCGGGTACAGCCTCATGGCAGGCGGCCTGACGCTCGGGATCCTCGTGCTTCCGATCGTGATCATCACCTCGTCGGAGGCGCTGCGGGCGGTGCCGCAGTCGATCCGCGAGGCCGGCTACGCCGTGGGCGCGACCCGCTGGGAGGTGATCCGGAGCCACGTGTTGCCCTCCGCCGCGCCGGGCATCCTCACCGGCACGGTGCTCACCCTCGGGCGGGCGCTCGGCGAGACGGCGCCGCTCCTGCTGGTGGGCGCCGTGACCGGCTTCTTCGCCTCCGGAGGCGCGAGCTTCCTCCAGCAGGTCCGGCAGGACCACGGGTACACGTCGCTCCCGACGATGATCTTCTCGTGGGCCCGCCAGCCGAACGCCGACTTCCGCGCGCTGACTGCGGCCGCCATCGTGGTGCTGCTGGTCGTGCTCCTGGCCGTCAACGCCACGGCCATCTTCCTCAGGAACCGCTATGAACGAGCGTGGTGATGACATGGATACGAGAACGGTGATCCGCCCCATTCGACCCGAGCGGGCGGCCGAGCCGGACGTGGACCTGACCGCCCACCCCGGCGCGCCGGTCCCGGAGCCGGAGCAGATGGACGTCGTCTTCGAGCTGACCGACGTCGCGGTCTCCTATGGGGGCCTCCGGGCCGTCGAAGACGTCTCGCTCCTCATCGGGCAGAACCGGATCACGGCCCTCATCGGGCCGTCGGGGTGCGGCAAGACCACGGTCTTGCGCTGCCTGAACCGCATGAACGACCTCATCGAGGGGGCGAAAGTCGACGGCACCGTCCGGTACCACGGCGTGGACCTGTACGAGGCGCGAGTGGACCCGGTCGAGGTGCGCCGCCGGATCGGCATGGTGTTCCAGAAGCCCAATCCGTTTCCGAAGTCGATCTACGAGAACATCTCCTTCGGCCCGAAGATCGCCGGGTTCAAGGGCGACATGGACGAGCTCGTGGAGCGGTCGCTGAAGCGGGCCGCCCTGTGGGACGAGGTCCGGGGCAAGTTGAAGTCTCCGGCCATGGCGCTGTCCGGGGGCCAGCAGCAGCGCCTGTGCATCGCCCGGGCCATCGCGGTCGAGCCGGACGTGATCCTGATGGACGAACCGTGCTCGGCCCTCGACCCCATCGCCACGCTGAAGATCGAGGAGCTCATGTACGAGCTCGTCAGCGACTACACGATCGTGATCGTCACCCACAACATGCAGCAGGCCGCCCGGGTCAGCCACCGGACCGCGTTCTTCACCGTCGAGGAGCAGGAAGATGGACATCGGATCGGCCGGGTCGTCGAATACGACCTGACCGAGAAGATCTTCCGGAACCCGGAGGACCGGCGGACGGAGGACTACGTGACGGGACGATTCGGCTGATGCAGGAGACCAGACACCGCTTCCACCAGGCGCTCACCGACCTCGAGCACGAGCTGCTCGCGGAGGGGGAGGACGCGGCCGACGCCGTCGGCCTGTCGCTCGAGGCGCTCGTCCACCGCGACCCGGGCCTGGCCCACCGGGTCGTTGCGGGCGACGACGCGATCGACGAGCGATACCTGGAGATCGAGACCCGGATCCTCGAGGTGCTTGCCCTCCAGACGCCGGTGGCGTCGGACCTCCGGCTGGTGTCCGCGATCCTGCACATCAACCTCCACCTCGAGCGCATCGGTGACCAGGCGGTCAATGTGGCCAAGATGGCCGAGGCCACGGCGGACCTCCCCCGGGAGGAGCAGATCCTCGGGCACCTCCAGGAGATGGGGGAGATCTCGACGCGGATGGTCCGGGTGGCGATGGACGCGTTCGCCCGCCGCGACCTCGCGCTGTGCCTCACGCTGCCGGCCATGGACGATCCCGTGGACCTGCTGAACCGGAACATGTACCGGCAGGTCCTGGCCCTCGGGGGCGGCGACCCCGCGGCGCTCGAATGGGGGATCCGCATGAACGTCGTGGCGCGTCAGCTGGAGCGCGTGGGCGACAACGCAGTGGACATCGCCGAGCAGGTCGGGTTCCTGCTGACTGGAGAGTTCCGTGAGTTCACCGACGCCTCGCACGACGGCGACGGCTGATCCGGCCGCCGCCTCCGGCGTCCGGGTCCTGATCGTCGAGGACGAGCCCTCGCTCGCCGAGAGCATCGAGTACACGCTGGAGCGGGAGGGGTTCCGCCCGACCGTGGCTCCCGACGGGGCCGCCGCGATCGAACGGTTCCGGACCGACCGGCCGGGCCTGGTGCTGCTCGACCTGATGCTGCCCCAGCTGTCGGGCCTCGACGTGTGCCGGATCATCCGCGCGGAGTCGACGGTTCCGATCGTGATCCTCACGGCCAAGGGCGCGGAGTCGGACAAGGTGGCCGGCCTCGAGCTGGGGGCCGACGACTACGTCACGAAGCCGTTCTCGATGCGGGAGCTGGTGTCGAGGGTCCGCGCCCAGCTCCGGCGGGCGGGGATGAGCGGGGGCGACGACGAGATCGAGCTGCTGACCGGGGGACCGGTGATGATGGACGTCCCCCGCCACGAGGTCCGGGTGAACGGCGCGCTGGTCACGTTGCCGCCCAAGGAGTTCGAGCTGCTGGAGGCCTTCCTGCTGCGGAAGGGGCGCCTGCTGACGCGGGACTTCCTGATCGGTGAGGTGTGGGGGCCGGACTACTACGGCGACACCCGCACGCTCGACGTCCACGTGAAGCGGCTCCGCCAGAAGCTCGAGCCCGACGCCCACCACCCCCAGCACCTGGTCACGGTCCGCGGCCTCGGCTACCGCTTCGTCGACTGACTCAGGCGGGATCGGTCCCGACCCCTCGGCGCGTGGGCGGCAGGACGAGCACACCTGACACGGGGTCCCAGCGCCAGAGGTTCTCCGGCGTGACGTGCGTGCCGCCGATCCAGCGGTCGACGCCGAGGAGGTCGACGCGGTCGGACTCGGCACGGAGCGCGCGCTCCCCCTCGTCGGTCAGCCGCAGTGGAAGTCGCGCGAAGACCTGTCCGTCGCTGAGCGGGGGCGCCGCCGGGAGCGGGTCGCCGTCGTGCGTCTCGACGAGGCGAACGGGTCCCCGACCGAGCGCCGCGAGCGCCCGGTAGAACCAGGCATCGCCGAGGAACGGCGCCTCCTCGAGGCCCTGCTCGGCGACGAACGCCGCCGCGGGCGTGGTGGCGCCCGCCGCGATCGCCTGCAGCGCACGACGCTCGGTCCCGGAGAGGCCGTCCGTCGGAGCCGGCAGCTCCTCGAGCAGTCGCCGCAGGGCCGGGGCGAGCAGTGGCAGCTCCGGCGATCCGAGCCCCGCCCACTCCGCAAGCCCTGTCGGCTCGGGCGCGCGGAAGGCATCCCAGGCCGCCCTCGCGGCAGCGAGCACGGCCGGAGCCGGCGTTCGCCGCGCCGGCCACAGCGTCTCCAGCTCGTCGGCGGTCAGCTCACCCAGCCCGCGAAAGGACGGCCTGCCCGGAAACGAATCGACCACGATCAGCTCCGGTGGGCCGCCGGCCTCGTGCGCGAGCGCGAGCGTGTCGAGGAGCTGCAGCTGGTCGTAGAGGTCGTGCTCGAACCACAGCACCACCTGCAACCCGTCGCGAAGCGCCTCGACGAGTTGTCGGTCGCGCCGCTCGAGCGAGGAGAGGATTGCACGCCGGTTCCCCCAGCCGCACCCGGAGAGGAAGCCGGCCCGCGCGCGCAGCAGCTCCGGCCGCGGCCCCGCCGGCACCGGGCCTTCGTGCAGCACGTCCTGCCACGGCAACACGGCGCCGCCGAGCCCCGTCTGCCGCAGCGTGTTCCCGGCACTCTCGCCGTTGGTGACGTGGAGCAGCGGAGGACGCGCACTCGAGTCCCGCCCCCGTCGGGCCAGGTAGGCGGCGCCGCACGTGCACCGGTCGAGGGAATCGCAGGCACAGCCGACCACGCGCGCGAGCTCCTCGCGCATCCGTCGCAGCCCGCCGATCCGCGCGTCGATCTCGTCGATCTTCGCCGCCATCCGCACCCGCAACGCCTCCGACGGCGACACCGACCGGCGCGCGGCATCGAGGTACTCCGCGATCTCCGCGAGCGTGAATCCAACCGCCTGCGCCTCCTTGATCGCACGCAGGAATCGCACCGTCTCCTCGTCGTAGCGCCGGTGACCGCTCGGCTCCCGCTGCGGCGCTGGGAGCAGGCCCCGACGCTCGTAGTACCGCAGCGTCTCCACGTTCACGCCGGCGCGCGCCGCGACCTGTCCGACTCTCACACCCCGATGATAGATCCGTACCCAGGTACGGAAATCAACTCGGCTACCCCGGTTGGACACGCTCGGCCGGGCCCGGATAGCCTCCCGGCCGTTCCGTGAACCGCCGGTGAACCCGAGGTGAACGAATGCCGTTCCAGGTCATCCCCCGCGAGCAGCGGTTCTTCGACCTGTTCGAACAGTCGGCGGCCAACGTCGCCGCGGCCGCCGAGGAGTTGGCGCTGGTGGCCGGCGACGTCGAGGACGCGGAGGGGCACAGCACCCGCGTCCGGGAGCTGGAGCACGCCAGCGACGACCTGACCCGCGAGGTCATCCAGACGCTCGACGTCTCCGTCGTGACGCCGTACGACCGGGACGACATCTACGGGCTCGCCACCGGCCTCGACGACATCCTCGACACGATCTGGGCGGTGGCCGACCTCGTCGTCCTGCACCGCATCGAGGACCCGCTGCCGGAGTTCCACCAGCTCACCGGCGTGCTCAGCAACGCCGGTGCGGCCGTCCGCACGGCCGTCGCCGGACTCCGTTCCGCCGCCGACGTGATGCCCCAGGTCATCGAGATCAACCGGCTGGAGAACGAGGGCGACCGGATCTACCGCAAGGCCGTCGCCCGGCTGTACTCGGGCGAGTTCCGGGCCATGGACGTCCTCAAGTGGAAGGACGTGATGGACCAGCTCGAGGCAGCCGTGGACGCCTGTGAGGACATCGCCAACGTGGTCGAGTCCATCGTCGTGAAGTACGACTGACGTGTCGGGCCGCTGATGGATCAGTTCGCGCTGATCGCGGTCGTCCTGGTCGCGCTGACGTTCGACTTCTTCAACGGGTTCCACGACGCGGCGAACTCCATCGCCACGGTCGTGTCGACCCGCGTGCTGTCCCCCCGGCTGGCCGTGGTGTGGGCGGCGTTCTGGAACTTCGCCGCGCTGCTGCTGGGCACGAAGGTCGCGGCGACCATCGCCAAGGACGTGGTGAAGCCGGAGGTGTTCACGATCGGGGTGGTGTTCGCCGGCCTGCTCGGGGCGATCGCTTGGGACGTGATTACGTGGCTGTTCGGGCTGCCGACGTCGTCGTCGCACGCGCTCGTCGGGGGGATGGCCGGCGCGGCGGTGGCCAAGGCCGGCTGGGGGTCGCTGATCGGCACCGGCATCCAGAAGATCGCGGTGTTCATCGTGCTGTCGCCGATCGTCGGCCTGCTGCTGGCGTTCACGATCATGGTCGGCGTGCTGTGGCTGTTCCACCGGTACCGGCGGGTCGCGCGACTCAACCGGGGGTTCCGCCGGATGCAGCTGGTGTCGGCGGCCGCGTTCAGCCTGGGGCACGGGACGAACGACGCCCAGAAGACGATGGGCGTGATCCTGGCCTTGCTCATCGCGCAGGGGAAGCTCCCGGCGGACGCCGGCGTGCCGTGGTGGGTGAAGATCTCCGCGCTGGCCGCCATCGCGCTCGGGACGGCGTTCGGCGGGTGGCGGATCGTGCACACGCTGGGCGCGCGGATCACGAAGCTCCAGCCGGTGGGCGGCATGAGCGCCGAGTCGGCGGCGGCGGTCACCTTGTTTTTCACGGCCCACGCCGGGATCCCGGTGTCGACCACACACACGATCACCGGCGCGATCGTGGGCGTCGGCACCACCCAGCGCCTGTCGGCGGTGCGGTGGGGGGTCGCCGGGCGCGTGGTGTGGGCGTGGATCCTGACGATCCCCGGCGCGTTCGTCATCGCCTGGCTCACCGAACAGATCGTGCGGGCCTTGTCGTGAGGACCTGCCGATGACGCTCGGGCGCCGGCCGCTCTTCTTCCTCGTGGTGGCCCTCGTGTGCCTGGTCCTGGTCCCGGCCACGCCCACGGAGTTCCGGTGGGTGAACCTGGCCATGGCCGGGCTGGCCGTGTTCTGGTGCCTGATGCTGGCCGGCGAGGACCTGGCGAGACGACGACGACGCCCGCCACCCGACGACCGACCCTAGAGGTCGCGTCCGCTGCCCATCGTGGCGCACATGCCTATTGCAGGACCGTTACCCGGCCGAGAAGGGTGCGTGATGGGCGCCGCCCATGCTGGCCTCATCCGCCGGCTCTGGCGGACGGGTCGCGAGCCCCGGCTCGCACGGGAGGAGGAGTCATGGTCGAGGGGATCGCCAGCGCTCGGACGGCTCGCCGGCGTCGGCCGAAGCGATACCTGGCGGGGGCGAGGTTCAACCAGGTCACAGGCCGCGGCGGAACCCGCGTCGCGCTGGTCCTCGCCGGCGCCCTGACCGCGATGTGGGCGGCCCCCGCCCTCGCCGCGTCCGGAGATCTCGACGCCACATTCGGGGGGGACGGCAAGGTGGTCACCCACTTCGAGGGCGGTGGCTCAGCCGGCGGCGTGGCCATCCAGGCGGACGGAAAGGTCGTGGCCGCCGGATCCACGGGGGGGAGGTTCGCGGTGGCCCGGTACGGCAAGGACGGGACCCCGGACGCGAGCTTCGGCGGCGACGGCACGGTGACCACTGACTTCACGACTGGGGCAGACGAGGCCTTCGCGGTGGCCATCCAGGGGAACGGAAAGATCGTGGTGGCTGGCGTGGCCGGGGACCGCATCGTGGGCGAGGTCAGGGGGGGGAGGTTCGCCCTCGCCCGCTACAACCCCACCGGGACGCCCGATGCCACGTTCGGCGGAGACGGCAGGGTGACCACCAACTTCACCGACGGTTTCGACTCCGCCAACGGGGTGGCCATCCAGGGGAATGGGAAGATCGTCGCCGCGGGCGGGGCCTCGGGGAGCCGGTTCGCGCTGGCCCGATACGACCGGGACGGCACCCTGGACTCGTTCTTCAGTGGCGACGGCAAGGTCACGACCAGCCTCCCGCAGAGAGTGGGCGGCCAGGCGTACGGCGTGGCCATCCAGGGCGACGGGAAGATCGTGGCGGCCGGCGTGCGTGACTTCTACGGATTCGCCCTGGCCCGCTACCACCGCAACGGCGCCCTCGACCACACTTTCAGCGGCGACGGCAGGGTGGTCACGACCGTCGGCTGGGGCGAGGAGGCAGCGAAGTCCGTGGCGATCCAGGCGGACGAGAAGATCGTCGCCGCGGGATACACGGACGTGCCCCACGAGGCCGGCGACGCGTACGGTCCCGGCAGGTTCGCCCTGGCCCGTTACCGCGCGGACGGGACGCTCGACCCGGCATTCGGCGGCGACGGCACGGTGACGACCAGGTTCGGCGCCAGTGGATCGAGCGCCAACGCGGTCGCGATCGACCACAGCGGAAGAATCGTGGCGGCCGGATCCGGCCACGGCGGATTCGCCCTGGCACGATACGAGCACGACGGGACCCTGGACACCACGTTCGGCGGCGACGGCAGGGTGACCACCCGGTTCACCGCCGGCGTCGCCTCGGGGGTGGCCGTCCAGGTGAACGAGAGGATCGTGGCCGTGGGATCCAGCGCCGCGGGGTTCGCGCTGGCCCGTTACCTGTAAGACTCGCGGAGGACCCGGGCAGGGCTCGCTAGCAGCGGAAGCGGGCCCTGCCCGCGTGTCGGAACTCCACTGGCGTCCTCAGGCCGACCAGGTCGCCGTCGACGTTCAGCTCGACCGGAGGATCGGTCTCGATCCGGATGTCATCCCCGGAGGTGGTCACGACGCCGTCGAGGCTGAGGTGCTTCCCCCTGCGGACGGACAGCCCCAGTCTCGTCACGTCCACGGCGCCGTTCGCCGCCAGGGCGCAGGCCTCCAGCCTCCCGTCCGAGGGGTCGGCCTCTGGGAACAGCGGGATGCCTCCCCCGACGGTCCGGCCGTTGCCGACGCCCACGGCCAGGCAGTCGGTGACCTCGCGGCCGTCGAGGTGCACGGTGAATCGGTCCATTGACGCGACGGTTCGGGCTCCGGCGGTGAGGTAGGCGACCGGACCCAGCACCTTCTTCTCGCGATCGCCGACACGTTCGTCGACCTCCACGGGGAACCCTCCGACCGAGGCGTTCACCAACAGTCGCTCCACGCCGGAGCCCGACGCCCGCCACACGTCGATCGAACGCTCCCGGCCGTCCGCGATCGCCCTCGCCGCCTCGAGCGGGTCCTCCGGCGTGCCGAGCGTGCGGGCGAAGTCGTTCCCGGTCCCCATGGGCACGACGGCGAACGTCACGTCAGCGAGCCGGCCGCCGAGCGCATCGACCGTCCGGGACAGTGTGCCGTCCCCGCCCGCGGCCACCACCAGGTCCCTGCCATCGGCGGCGCGACGGAGCTCGGTGTCGCTCTCCGGCGACTCGAACGCCACGTCGCCCAGGGGCCGCAGCGCCTCGGCCAGCCGGTCCTGCGTCACGTCGCCGGCGCCGCCGGACCCGGCGTTGCGGATGACCAGAACGCGCATCAATCGATCGTTCCCCGCCCCCCCGCGGGTATGCCCCTCGGAACCGGCCACCGGGGCATGAACGGGGGCGGAAGGGGTGTTGGAGGGCTAGCGGCTCGAGCCGTCGAGGTGGAATAGTGCTCAACGCGCCCATGACGCCGCGCAACGAGGGTCCGCGATGATCGGCACGGTCGTCGAGCGGCTGCTCCACCTGCACGGGGCCGCCGCGCTGACGCTCGTCTTCCTGCTGCCGGCGCTCGAGGCATCGGCGTTCCTGGGGTTCCTGTTCCCGGGGGAGATCGCCGTGATCCTGGGCGGCGTCCTGGCCTCCCAGGGCCGGTTCCCGCTGGTCGCGGCCATCGCGGCGGCGGTGATCGGGGCCTTCGTGGGTGACTCCGTGGGGTACGCGATCGGGCGGAAGTACGGCCGCAGGCTGCTGCGCGGGACGCTCGGCCGGATCCCGCGCGTGAAGCGACGCCTGGAATCCGAGCTGGTCAAGGCGGAGGCATTCCTGCTCCGGCGGGGGCCGTGGGCGGTCATCGTCGGCCGCCTCACCGCGGCGCTGCGGGTGCTCGTTCCCGGGCTGGCCGGCATGGCGGGCATGCCGTACGGGCGGTTCGTGGTGGCCAACGCGACCGGCGCCGTCCTGTGGGGGACCGGGTTCGCGGTGGCGGGGTACGAGGCCGGGCACTCCTGGGAGCGAGTCCAGGGCGTCGCCGGCACGGCCGGCCTGGCGTTCATGGTCGCGCTGGTCGTCGGGTTCGTGACGACGCGGGTGATCCTCGGCCGCCGGCGGCGCCGCGAGGAGGTGGTGCGTGCCGCGACGATCCTCGGCCTCGAGCCTGCGGTGGCCGGGGTGTCCTCGGGATCCGACGGGGAGGCCGTGGCCGCCGACCGCGAGCTCGCGCTGGGCCCCGCTGTCGAGCGGGCTCCCGGCGCCGGGTGGTGGCGCCGGCGGCTGGCCCCCAGCGATCCGTTGGGGCTGCCACTCACCGTGTCGATCGTGGCCATGGTGGTGGCCGCGTGGGGGTTCTCCGGCCTCCTGGCCCAGGTCCTGCAGCAGGACGTGACGCGATTCGATCACCGGTCCCTCGTGCTGCTGGCCGATCACCGGACGGGGGTCGCGACCGCGCTGCTGGAGTCGGCTACGTGGCTGGGGTCCGTGGCGGTCATCGCCCCGCTGGCGGCCCTCGCCGCGCTGTACCTCCTGTTTGGCCGCCGGGACTGGCGGAGCGCGGTGGTGGTGGTCGCTGCGTACGCCGGCGCGGCCCTATGGTCGGACGTGGCGAAGGCCGCCGTGGAGCGCCCCCGGCCGCCGGTGTCGCTGCGCCTGGTCGCGGTGACCGGGTGGTCGTTCCCGTCGGGGCACGCGACCCAGGCAGCGGCGTTCTACGGCATGGTCGCCCTGGTGCTGACGGTCCGCCGGTCCGTGCGGCTGCGCGTCGTCGCATGGTCGGTTGCGGTGGTGGTCGTCGGGGCCGTCGGCCTGTCCCGCGTGTACCTCGGGGTGCACTGGCCGACCGACGTGCTCGGGGGCTACGCGCTGGGGGCGATGTGGATCGCGGTGCTCGCCCTGGCGCTGCTGCTGTCCCGACCGCGTGCCGGGCGGGAAGGTCGGGACGCCCGGGCCGGACCGGAACGGGGCCCAGCCCCGAGCCGCGCGCCGGCGGACACGGGGTGATGGCGCCCGCCCGTCAGGCGTGCTTCAGGACCGTCGACTCGATGATGTTGGCGACGTCCTCCAGCCCGTCGACCGCCTCCTCGAGGTTGTCGATCACGTCCTTCCACTTGAGGACGTCCATGGCCTTGTAGTCGCCGGAGAACAGATCGGCCACGGCCCGGCGGTAGATGCGGTCGCCCTCGTTCTCCAGCCGGTTGATCTCCATCCAGTACGGCTCGAGGCGCTCGCGGCGCATGTGGGGGAACTCCCGGAGCGCGGCCTCGGTCTGCTGGGCCGCGCGCAGGAGCACGTCCACCTGGGCCTTCATCTCCGGCAGCGGCGCCTCGATGCGGTGCAGGACGAACAGGTCGGCCACCGCCTCGATCGCGTCGAGCACGTCGTCGAGGGCCGAGGCCAGCGAGTAGATGTCCTCCCGGTCCATGGGGGTGATGAACGTCGTGTTCAACCGGCCGACGATGCCGTGGGTGATCTCGTCGCCCTCGTGCTCCCGGTCCTGGATCCGCCGGGCCTTGTTCTCGACCTCGGAGTAATCCTCGATGAGGTCCTGGAGCAGCTCCGCGGCGGTCCGGAGGTTGCTGGCCGATTGGGCGAACAGGTCGAAGAACTCGTCGGCCCGCTGCGAGATCTTGAGCTTCACGGACAGACTCCCGGTTGCGGCGTCACGGCGCATTGGTACCACAAGCGGAAACGGTGCGAACTTGTGTGGCATGCGACCGGGGAACTACGCCGAGCAGGCCCGGACGTACGACCTCACGCGGCGGGCCAGCCCCACGATCCTGGCGGCCGTGCGCGAGGCGCTCGGCGAGGGCCGGGGACGGACCCTGGTGGACGTGGCGGGGGGCACCGGAAACTACGCGGTCGAGCTGGCGCGGGCCGGCTTCCGCCCGGTGGTGGCCGACGCGGAACTCGCGATGGTGTCGCACGCGGCCGCCAAGCTCCCGGCCGGGTCGTGCGTGGCCGCCGACGCCGCCGCGCTGCCGTTCCGTGACGCGACGTTCGATTGCGCGATGCTCTCCTCGGCGTTGCACCTGTTCGTCGAGAAGGCTGTCGCGCTGCGGGAGATCCGGCGGGTCATCCGGGACGGGCCGCTCGTGCTGCAGGTGTTCACCCGGGAGAACCTCGTCCCCCTGTTCACCCACGAGTACTTCGACCACCCGGTGCACGACGAGGTCCGCGAGACGGAGGCGGAACACGTCGAGCTGCTCAACGCGGCCGGGTTCGATCGGGTGGACGTCCGCCGGCTCGCCTACCGGGGGCTCGAGGACGGCTCGCTGTCGGCCCTGCACACGGACCCGGTCCTGATCGCCGACGAGGCCCACCTCCGGAACACCTCGTACTGGCAGCGCATGGACGAGAGCTCGCGCCGGGAGGGGCAGGAGAAGCTCCGAGCCGACCTCCGCTCGGGCGAGCTGGCGAAGAAGGTCGAGCGGGGCCTGCGCCTCGCCCGGGAGTGGGGGCACGTCACGATCCTCGTCGCGCTTGGGGTCTCCGCCTAGACTCTGACTCGAGCCATATTGCGGAGGTGAGGGATGAACGACACGACCCGTGAGGCGACCCAGTCGACGCCTGTCGAGGACTTCATGCCGCTGCAGGGAATCGACCACGTCGAGTACTACGTGGGGAACGCCCGGCAGGCCGCGTTCTACTACTCGAAGGCGTTCGGGTTCCGCGTGACCGCCTACTCGGGGCCCGAGACGAAGGTCCGCGACCGGGCGTCGTGGGTGTGCGAGTCGGGCGACGCCCGGTTCGTCTTCACCGGCGCCATGGGCCCCGAGAGCTTCATCGCCAAGCACGTCTTGGAGCACGGGGACGGCGTCCGCGACGTCGCCCTGCGCGTCCCGGACGCTGCCGACGCCCACGAGCAGGCCGTGCAGCGCGGCGCGGAGTCCGTGCTGGAGCCCACCGTGCTGGAGGACGAGCATGGCAAGGTGGTGCGGGCCTCGATCAGAGCCTATGGCGACACGCTGCACTCGTTCGTCGAGCGCGAGAACTACTCGGGCCCGTTCCTGCCGGGCTACCGCGCCGAGGAACCGATTCCCGACGACGGGCCGTCCGTCGGGATCAGGGCCATCGACCACGTCGTGTGCAACGTCGAGCTCGGGAAGATGAACGAGATGGTCGAGTACTACTCGAGAATCCTCGGGTTCGGGCAGCTCATGCACTTCCGCGACGACCAGATCTCGTCGGAGTACACGGCGCTGATGTCGAAGGTCATGTGGGACGGCAACGGCCGGGTGAAGTTCCCGATCAACGAGCCGGCCCCGGGAAAGAAGAAGTCGCAGATCGAGGAGTACCTCGACTTCTACCGGTCGCCGGGCGTGCAGCACATCGCGATGGCGACCGACGACGTCATCGCCTCGGTGAGTGCGCTGCGTGAGCGCGGCGTGCGGTTCACCCGCGTCCCCCAGACCTACTACGAGGCCCTGTGGGACCGCGTGAACAAGGTCCACGAGGACCACCGGGCCATCGAGCGCCTGGGCATCCTCGCCGACCAGGACGAGGAGGGCTACCTCCTGCAGATCTTCACGAAGATCGTCCAGGACCGTCCGACGGTGTTCTACGAGCTCATCGAGCGCCACGGGTCGAAGGGGTTCGGCCTGGGGAACTTCAAGGAGCTGTTCCTCGCCATCGAGCGCGAGCAGGAAGAGCGAGGGAACCTGTAGGCGACTTCGAGGAACGGGTCCGGGCCGTGCTGCTGCGGCTCCGGCCGGGCGAGGTCGTCACGTACGGCGAGGTGGCCGAGGAGGCCGGCCACCCCGGCGCCGCCCGCGCCGTTGGGAACGTCATCGCGTCCTCCGACGACCTGCCCTGGTGGCGGGTCGTCACCTCGACCGGGCGGCTGGTGCCGGGGCACGAGGCGGTCCAGGCCCGGCGGCTCCGCGCCGAGGGCGTCGAGGTTCGGGGGAAGCGACTGGTCGTCCGCTAGCCCTTCCGCTGTTGCTACCTGGTTGCCTCGGCTCCTTGCCGTCGCGTACTGCGGGGGGTCGCCGTGGTGGGTGGCGGCGGTTTCGGCATCTCCGCGGTGCCCCGTGGTGCGGCCGGGATCCGGGAGGGATCGGTTGCGGTCCGTTGCCGGCCGCACCGACGGACCGCTGCGATGCCGAACTCCGCCGCCACCCGTACCTCGGTTGGGGCGGACGCGTGTACGGGGCGGGGGAAGGGGGACAGTAGGTGGCGATGGCTGAGGACGACGACAAGTCCAGGGAGCGGCCCGGAGAGCCTGGGGAGGACGAGAAGACCCGGCGGGATCGGGAGCTCATCGAGCTGCTCAACGAGCTGCGGGTCGTGCTGCCGGGGGTGCAGGTGCTGTTCGCGTTCCTGCTGACGGTGCCGTTCTCCAACGGGTACACGAGGATGACCGAGCTGGAGCGAGACATGTACTTCGTCACGTTCCTCGCGACCGCGCTGGCCACGATCCTGTTGATCGCGCCGTCCACGTACCACCGGCTCCTGTTCCGGCGGGGCGACAAGGAGCGGATGCTGTACACGGCCAACCGCATGACGATCGCGGGCACGATGTGGCTCGCGGTGGCCATGGCGAGCGCCGTGTTCGTGATCACCGACGTGCTGTTCGGCGCCGCATGGGGCGCGAGCGTGGCCGCCGCCGGGGCGCTCACGTTGGCGTGGTTCTGGTACGTGCTGCCGCTCCGGCGCCGCCTGGCCGAGCCGCCCCCGCCCGAGGGCTAGCGCGCGGCCAGGACCGTCAGCAGAATCGCCACGTAGTGGCACGCCGCCGCGCTGGTCATGCAGACGTGCCAGACCTCGTGGTAGCCGAAGACGAGGGGGTTGGGGTCCGGGCGGTGGCGGTTCAGGACCACGGCCCCGCCGGTGTATAGGACCCCGCCCACGACGAGCAGCACGAGCGCGGCGCCGGGCAGCGCCCGGTAGAACTCCGGCGCCGCGACGACGGCCGCCCAGCCCAGCAGGATGTACATGGCACCGGAGAGCACCTCGAACCGGCCGGGGAAGGACTGCTTCAGCCCGACCATCACCCCGGCCGCGGCCCACACCGTCGCCAGCAGCACCACGCGAAACCAGCCGTGCAGGGCCAGCACGACGAGGGGGGTGTAGCTGCCCGCGATGAGCAGGTAGATGGCCGAGTGGTCGAGCGCCTGGATCCGCCGGCGCGCCCGCTCCGACCAGGTCCGCCGGTGGTAGATCGCGCTCGTCGAGAACATGTTCACGAGGGCCGCGCCGTACACGGCGACGGCGGCGTGGGCGGCGGGTCCGGGCGCCAGCGCGATCAGCACGACGGCGGCGGGCAGGGCGACGAACGCCGCGAACTGGTGGATCCGCCCGCGGTATCGGGGCTTCGGCGGCTCGGGCGCCGCGGTCGTCGTTCGGTTCAACTCAGATCGTGAGGTTGGTGATCCCCCGCCAGGCCAGGCGGACCAGGGTGTCCACCGAGCGGCGGCGTTCGGTCTTCGCTCCGCCGGGGTCGCGCTGTGCCACCGTCTCCACCATACCCACCAGCGCGAGGGACACCGTGTCGGCGTCGCGCCGCTCGATGTTCCCCCGTGACTCCCGCACGATGAGGTCCCCGACCTCCCGGACGATGCGGTCGCGGACCTCCTGGACCCGGCTGCGGAACATCTCCTCGCCGCCCATGGTCTCCTGCATGAACAGCCGGAACCCGCCGGCGTGCTCGTCGACGAAGTCGAAGTACGCCTGGAACGACTGGCGGATGCGTTCGCGGTTCCCGGTGGGGGCCGACAGGGCGGCGCGGACCCGGTCCTGCAGCGACGACGCGTCGGCGTCGAGGAGCGCGATGTACAGCTCCTCCTTCGAGTTGAAGTGGTCGTACAGGATGGGCTTGGTGACGCCCGCCTCCTTGGCCACCTCGTCCATGGAGACGCCGTGGAACCCGGCCTTGCCGAAGACCCGCCGGGCGACGACCAGGAGCTGGGCCCGGCGCTCGGGCCCGCGCATCCTTCGCTTCCCGCCCGGGGCGGTGGTGGTGGGTTTACCGACGGCCATGGGCGGCTATACTACTCCTCGGTAACCTACCCATAGGTAGGTTGCTTTCGGCTGGCGGAACCTCGGGGCGGCCTCGGGCTCGTCCAGGGTACCGGAGCCGGAACGTGAGGGCCAGCCCGGCCGAGGAGGCGTGATGGACTTCCAGCTCACCGAAGACCTGGTCACGACGAAGAAGTGGGCGCACGAGTTCGCCGAGAAGGAGATCCGCCCCGTCGCCCCGGAGTACGACGAGTCGGAGGAGTTCCCGTGGCCGGTGGTGAAGAAGGCCGCGGAGGTCGGCCTGTACGGCGCCGAGTTCTACATCGACATGGTCGGGCAGGACCAGACCGGCATCACGCTCCCGCTCGTGCTCGAGGAGCTGTGCTGGGGCTGCGCCGGCATCGGCCTGGCCATCATCGGCACGGGGCTCCCGCTGTCGGCGCTGGCGTACAGCGGCACGCCGGCGCAGTTCGCCGAGTGGGCACCGAAGATGTTCGGGACGCCCGAGGAGCCCGCCGTCGGGTCGTTCTGCGTCACCGAGCCCAACGCCGGCAGCGACGTCAGCGCGCTGCGGACGACGGCCAAGCGGGACGGCGACGAGTGGGTGCTGAACGGCCAGAAGGTGTTCGCTACGAACGGCGGCATCGCGGCCGTGCACATCGTCGTGGCGACGGTCGACTCGTCGCTCGGGCACCGGGGGCAGGCGGCGTTCATCGTCGGCCCCGGCACGGAGGGCATCCGCCAGGGCAAGAAGGAGCGGAAGCTCGGCATCCGGGCGTCGCACACCGCCGAGGTGCTGCTCGACGACTGCCGCATCCCGCTGGAGAACGTCCTGGGCGGCGCCGAGAAGCTCGAGGCCAAGCTGGAGAAGGCCCGCGCCGAGCAGAAGTCGTCGGCGGCGCTCAAGACGTTCGAGATGACCCGGCCCTCGGTGGCCGCGCAGGCGCTGGGCATCGCCCGCGCCGCGTTCGAGTTCTCCCGGGACTACGCGAAGGAGCGCCAGACGTTCGGGCGGCCGATCATCGAGCACCAGGGCATCGCCTTCAAGCTCGCGGACATGGCCATGGAGATCGACGCGGCGCGCCTGCTCACCCATCGCGCGGCGTGGATGGCCCGCAACGGCGCCCCCTTCGAGCACGCCGAGGGCTCGATGTCGAAGCTGAAGGCGGGCGAGGTCGCGGTGAGCGTCACCGAGCAGGCCATCCAGGTGCTCGGGGGGTACGGCTACATCAAGGACTTCCCGGTCGAGAAGTGGTACCGGGACGCCAAGATCTACACGCTGTTCGAGGGAACGTCCGAGATCCAGCGCCTCGTCATCAGCCGCGCGCTCGCGAAGGCGTAGGCCGCCTCAGAATTCCGCACCGGAGACCGGAAGAAATATGCCCTGACCACGCCATCGGCGTGACATGCTGCCCGCAGTGGAACGCATCCGGGTCCTGATCGCCGAGGACGATCCCGTCGTCCGCGCCACGCTGGCCGAGCTGGTGGGCGAGGAGGACGACATGGACGTCGTCGGCACCGCCCGGGACGCCGGCGAAGCCATCGAGGGGGCCGAGCGCGGAATCCCCGACGTCGTGCTGTGCGACGTCCGGATGCCGAGCGGCGGCGGCCAGCGCGCGGTCGAGGAGATCAGGTCCCGGGTCCCCCGGGCCCGCGTCCTCGCCCTGTCCGCGCACGCGGACAGCGCGACGGTGATGGGGATGCTCCAGGCCGGGGCGATCGGGTTCCTGGTGAAGGGCTCTTCCGCCGAGGAGATCCTCGACGCGGTGCGGCGGGCCGCCCGCGGCGAATCCAGCCTGTCGAGCGACGTCACGGGCGACGTGATCCGCGAGCTGGTCGGACAGCGCGAGCTTCGTGAACACGCCACGAGGATGCACCGGCGGCGGGCCCGGCTGGTCCGGGGCTTCGTCGAGGGCCGCGACGTCTCGATGGTCTTCCAGCCCATCGTCGACCTCCGCTCGGTGGCCATGATCGGCGTGGAGGCGCTGGCCCGCTTCGCCGGGAGGCCGCCCCGCCCGCCCAACCTGTGGTTCGAGGAGGCGGGCATGGTCGGGTTGCGGGTGGACCTCGAGCTCGCCACGGCGCGGGCCGCACTGCTCGGCCGTCCCAGCCTGCCGGAGGGCGTGTGGCTCGCCGTGAACGTCTCGCCGGCGACTGCCATGTCGGACGGGTTCCCGGCGCTCATGGCGGAGGTTCCCCTCGACGGAGTCGTCCTCGAGATCAGCGAGCACGCCAGGGTGGCCGACTACGACGGGTTGAAGGGGGTGCTGGTGGACGTCAGGTCCCGGGGAGCGCGACTGGCCATCGACGACGCCGGTGCCGGGTTCGCCAGCCTCCAGCACATCCTTCGGCTGTCCCCCGACTTCATCAAGCTCGACATGGCCCTCGTCCGGGGGATCGACTCCGACCCCGCCCGGCGGGCCCTGGCTTCCGCCCTCACCTCGTTCGGCAACGAGATCGGGGCCGTGCTGATCGCCGAGGGCATCGAGACCTCCGACGAGCTTGACACGCTCCGGGGGCTCGGCATCCGGTTCGGCCAGGGCTTCTACCTGGGCAGGCCGGCGCCCGAGCCGGTCGTCTCCGTTGCATAGAGGGTGCTGACCAGCCGTCCGGTCTCGACGAACCCGAGCGTGCGGTACAGGCGGATGGGGTCCGGCCGGTCGGCCAGCAGGAACGTCGCGCCGGCGCTCGCGGCCGACTCCCGGAGGATGCGGCGAACGACGGACGAGGCCACACCCCGCCGGCGGTGCTCGGGGAACGTGACGACGTCGTCCACGTAGGCGACGCCGTCCCGTACCTGGACCGCGCCCATGCCCGCGACGCGGCCCTGGCGGCGGGCGATGAAGTAGCGGCGGCCACCCGGGACGAGCACTTCCCGGTTCCACCGCAGGAGCTGCTCGACCACGTTCCCGGCCGTGACGTCGAACTCCCGGTACGCGAAGCGCATCGTGTCCCACAGCCGGGGGTCGGCGGGGTCGGCCTCCTCCACGCCCTCGCCGGAGTGAGGCGGGGGTGGGAGACCGCGGAACTCCATGACCGTGTCGCGGGAGATCCGGTGTCCGGCCGCCCCTGCCTCCTCGACCAGGCGGGGCGCGCCGTCCGGGCCAAGCACGACGACGTGTAGATGGCGGCTTCGCACCGCTTCCAGGTCCGGTCGCAGCTCATCCAGGACCTCGACCAGCCGGAGGTCGGGGGCGGAGGCCGTGACGCGCGCGTAGTTCAGGTCGTAGATGTCCCGGAACCGGTCGTCGGTGACCACCGCGCCCCACCACGTCGGCCGGACCCGCCGTAGGAGCGCGTCGGCGGCCGTGAAATATCGCTCGGCGACGGAGGGCATTCGTAGAGATTCCCATGGTCGTGCGCTACCCTCCGGCGGTGATCACGTGCCGGCACTACCGGGAGGGCGTCCTCAAGGAGGAGGCGTTCGATCCGGCCCGGGTGAGCGACCTCATCCAGGAGCCGGGTGCCCGGGTGTGGCTGGATCTGGCCGATCCCACCGAGGAGGAGCTCACGCTCATCCAGGAGGAGTTCGGGCTGCACGAGCTGGCCATGGAGGACACCCGCGTCCGGGGCCAGCGCCCCAAGGTCGAGGTGTACGACGGCTATTTCTTCCTCGCGATGCACGCGCTCTCGCTCGACGCCGAGGACGAGCTGGTCGACCAGGAGGTCCACGCGTTCGCCGGCCACCGGTTCCTGATCACGCTGCGGTATGACCCCGTGTTCGACATCACCGAGGTCCTGCGGCGATGGGACCGCCAGACCGAGCTGACGTACGAGGGCGGGGGGTTCCTGTTGTATGCGCTGGTCGACGAGGTGGTCGACGGCTACTTCAGCGTGATCGAGCGGTACGAGGACGTCGGCGAGGACCTCGAGGACGAGGTCTTCAGCGACGACGCGGGGACCGACATCCAGGAGCGGATCTTCAAGCTGAAGCGCCGGGTGGTCGTGTTCCGCCGTCTGGTGATGCCGCTGCGGGAGGTGCTCGACCTCATGCAGGAGCAGCCCGGGTTCGTGACCGACCAGCTGCGGCCGTACTACCGCGACGTGGCCGACCACGTCATCCGCACCCTCGAGTTCGCGGACAACCTTCGGGACCTCGCGACGTCGGCGCTCGAGGCGCAGATCTCGCAGGTGTCGAACAAGCTGAACATCGTGATGAAGCGCCTGACGGCGTGGGCCTCGATCATCCTGGTCCCCACCCTGATCGCCGGGATCTACGGCATGAACTTCCTGAACATGCCGGAGCTGAAGTGGCACTACGGGTACTACGCGGCGCTCGGGCTGATGGGCCTGTCGATGTTCCTGCTGTACCGGATGTTCAAGAAGCGGGACTACTTCTGACGTGTGCCGCGCGCTGGTGGTGGTGTGCCTCGCGCCCGACCGGGAGTCGCTCGGCGAGCTGAAGCGGGCGGCGGTCGGCCCCGAGTGGGAGCTCACCCCGGGGGCCACGACCGTCGAGGCCGCCCTGGCGCAGATCGAGGATCGCACGGCGCACGTGCTGGTCGTCGCCGGGGCAGCCGAAGCGGTCGTCCCTCGCGTGCGCGAGCGGTGGCCCTGGATGCGGATCGTGGCCGTGGCCGACGGACCGGTCGAGGCCGCGACGGTCGTGGTCGGTTCGCTGGGCGAGGTTCGCGACGCCGTCCGCGGGCTCCCCCGGCCTTCCGGGCCGGTCGGCTAGCGGCGCTCAGTACCTCCGGTACGGCAGGCGCTCGGTCGTCGTCCCGTGGCCGTGGGTGTGCGGCTCACCGGTCGCGTAGGTCGCGCTGCGCCCCACGCTCGACACGAGCGTCAGGATCGCGAGCCCGATGGCGAGGTTGAGCAGCGCGGTCGCGATCTTGGCGGAGACGAACGCGTCGGTCGTGAACGGCGTGAGCGCCGCGACGGCCGTCGCGAGCCCGACGATCCAGGTGAAGAACTGGAACGGCTGCGGAGCGAGCGGGATCATGACGAACAGCAGGCCCGTCGCGATCAGCGCGGCGACGAACGAGGCCACGGCGTACCACGCCGAGGTGGGATTCACGAGCGAATTGTCGTTCGAGGGGATGAACACGTGGACGTGGAAGATCCCGCGGATGACGAGCAGGCCGACGAGCGCGACGCCCGCGGCCACGATGCCGGCCATCAGGCCCCCCATCCACATCCTGCCCGCGTTCACGCGGGGCCGGCCGGTCGGGTACATGGCGCCCCCGTGGTCGGAACGAGCGGGGCTGCTCATCGTGACCTCCTGATTCGGATCGGTTCCACGGAGCTATACCCGTTCGACGGCCTCGCCACCGTGCGTGGCCCGGGAACGGGGGGCACGGTGCGTGGGTGTGGCGATTCGACAGCGAATCTCCACGCCCGGCGGGCCGCGAGGCCCCCGCGAGTACCATGGAAGCGTGGTCCGGAAGGTCATCCTCGCTGCCCCGCGCGGGTACTGCGCGGGCGTGGAGCGGGCGGTTGAGACGGTCGAACAGGCCCTCGATGCCCGCGGCGCGCCCGTCTACGTGCGCAAGCAGATCGTCCACAACCTGCACGTCGTGCGCGACCTCGAACGCAAGGGCGCGGTGTTCGTCGACGAGGAGGCCGAGGTTCCCCGGGGTGCGCTGGTCGTCCTGTCCGCGCACGGCGTGGCGCCCGAGGTGTACGCGAACGCATCCTCCCGGGGACTCTCGGTGATCGATGCGACATGTCCGCTCGTGACGAAGGTCCACCTCGAGGCGCGCCGGTTCGCCCGGGAGGGCCAGACGATCCTGCTGATCGGCCACGAGGGCCACGAGGAGGTCGTCGGCACCAGCGGCCAGGCCCCCGACCGCGTGATCCTGGTCGGCTCGCCGGACGAGGCCCGCACGGTCGAAGTTCCCGATCCCTCGAACGTGGCGTACCTCACCCAGACCACGCTCTCCGTCGACGAGACGAACGAGATCATCGCGGTGCTGCGCGAGCGATTCCCGGCGATCCAGGCCCCGCCCAAGGACGACATCTGCTACGCGACCCAGAACCGCCAGGACGCCGTGAAGGCCCTGGCCCGCGCGGCCGACGTCGTGCTGGTGATCGGCTCGGTGAACTCCTCGAACTCCAACCGCCTGGCCGAGGTGGCCAAGGAGGCCGGCACCCCCGCGTACCTGGTCGACGACGAGACCGACGTGCGGCCGGAATGGCTCGAGGGCGCCTCGGTGGTCGGCGTGACCAGCGGCGCGTCCGCCCCGGAGTGGCTGGTCGACCGGATGGTTGAGTTCCTGCAGGAACAGGGAGCCTCGGAGGTCGAAGAGCTCCGCCTGACCAACGAGAACGTGGCGTTCTCGATGCCTGCGGCGCTCCGGCGCCTCGAAGTCCTCTCGTAGGTCAGCCCAGCGGTTCCTGCGACTGTCAGGGCGTTACGTGAACGCTGATCGAGGGCGGCCTTGGCACGAGGTGGGAGCTCTGGAAGAACATCGCGCGATAGTCGCCTGGGGGGAGCGGTGGGGGTCGACCATCGGTGCACGGAGGCAGCGGCTTTTCCGCACCGCATTCCAGATACCTCGCGGAAACCTTGATCGGCCAGCTCGACGCCCCAATCGGGATCGTGAACCGCGTTAGGCAGAGGCGCCACGCGACGTCGGGCACGATCTCGTCGTTGCCCAGGGCGACGGCGAAGAGTGAGCCGCAGCCCGACGCCTGGATCACCCTGCCGGTGTCGTTGTGGAGGACCACACTCCCGGAGATCGACGATCCCGCCGTGATCATCGTCGTCGGGAGTACGAACTCAGCCCACAGCGGGGCTTGCGAACCTCGTGAAGTTGCCGGCGTCTCAGTGGAGGCGGGAACCGGTCGGCTTTCGAACCGAATGCTCCAGACGATCCTCTCGAGCGCCTTCCTGTCGGCAGGAACGGCGTCTGCGCCGGTCTTCACGGTGGCGATGAAGAGGTGACCACCACCGCGGAACCAGATCTCGGACAGGGTCGGCTCGCCCGCTAGCGCACTCCCCTCGCCCCAGCCAGTCGGGTAGGTGAGGGGCAGGTCGGAGACCGGACTCCGAGGAACCCTTCCCCCCTGCTGCGTCCCGACCACGATCGAGATGCCCGTCTTGGGGAACGATCGACCGTCCGCTTGGATCGGAGCCCAGTCCACGACCGTTGGCGCTGGCAACGTCACATTGGAGACCTGGGCTCCGGCGGCGACGACGCCCCCATCGGACGAGCTGAACGGCTCAACGACCCATCCGCGCGGAACAGTGAGGGACCACCCGGCAGGGTCGCGGTAGACGCGCTCTCCACTTCCTCCGGGTGAGGATGTCGATCCGGGGGTCGGAGACGATTCTCCGCTCAGCCACAGGATGGAGCCGGCGACGACGGCGACGGCTGTTGCGAGACCCACCACGAGGCCGCCGATCCGCCGCCTTCGCCGGCGCTCCTCGAATCGCCGCAGAATCCGGTCGAGGCCGTCGCCGGGTGGGGACTCGCGGCCGCCGATCGTCTCCATGGCCTTTGTGAACTCACCCATCGTGACCTCCCAACGATTCGCGAAGCGCGTTCCGCCCCTGATACGCGAGTGCTCTGACCGTGCTCGCGCGGATCCCGAGCATTTCGCCGGCCTGCTCCGAGCTGTAGTCGAGTACCTCGGTGAGGACCACGGCAGCCCGCTGGCGCGGAGGAAGCTTCGCCAGGGCCCGAGCCAGCGCGTCCCGCTCGTCCGCACGATCGAACTCGTCGACACCGGCCGAAGGGGCGGTCAGCCTCCGAACCACGAGCCGTGCCCGCCGCTGCCGGTTCCGGTGCAGGTTGAGAGCGATTCGGTACAGGTATCCCTCCGGGCTCTCCATCCGAACGACGCGCTCCCACCGTTCTAGGACGCGGACGAAGGCCTCCTGCATCAGCTCCTCGGCTTCCTGTCTGTTGCCGGTCAGGAGGTACATGGCCCGGAAAAGCGAGACATGGGAAGCCTCGAAGAACTCCGAGAAGGCGGCCGGCCCCGTATGGCTGGGCTTCCTCTCCCTCGGATCCATCGTCCTCCGTTTGATGGGCGCGGACCGCACACTGTCGAGCATGACGAACCATGAACACCCTGTGGGGTGAGTTCGTGTAGTCGCCAGCGATCGAGTGGTGCCCCTCAAAGAGGGGCCGGAGGCCAGGTCGAGCCGGCTACACGCCCTTGTAGTTCACGACCTGTCGCAGCCCGTGTTCGATCTCGACCAAGTCCGACTGGTCGCGCATGACCTGGTCGATGTCCTTGTACGCGGCCGGCGCCTCGTCGATGAGGCGCTCCGCGCTGGCGTGGAGCCACACCCGGCCTTGCATCGCCTGGCTCAGCTCGTCGAGCGTGATCTGCTTGCGGGCCGCTCGGCGGGACAGCCTGCGGCCGGCGCCGTGGGCGCAGGAGTTGTAGGAGAGCGGGTTGCCACGCCCGCGCACGATGAACGTCTTCGCGCCCATCGAGCCCGGGATGACGCCGCGGTCGCCGCGTTCGGCCCGGACGGCGCCCTTTCGGGTGATCCACAGGTCGCGGCCCTCGTGTCGCTCGCGCACCGCGAAGTTGTGATGGCTGTTGATCCGGTCGACCTCCCGGCCGGTGCCCGCGAGCGAGAGCAGCTCTTCGACCGCGGCATCCATCATCGCCGCTCGGTTGGCCAGCGCGTAGGCCTGGCTCCACAGCATGGCCCGGATGTACTCCTCGAACTCCGGGGTCCCTTCCAGGAAGTACGCGAGATCGGGGTCCTCGAGCGGCGTCCCCACGGCGGCGGCGAGCCTCCTGGCCTTTTCGATGTGCTTCGTGGCGAGCTGGTTCCCGATCCCGCGGGAGCCCGAGTGCAGCACCACCCACACGATGCCGGACTCGTCGATGCAGACCTCGAAGAAGTGGTTGCCGGAACCGAGGGTGCCGAACTGCACCAGCACCTTCCGTTCCTGCTTGGAGGACAGCGGGACCGGACAGGGGTTGGCGGCGAACCACCGCTCGGCGGCCGGCGTCACCCGCTCGTGCCACCTGCCGAGCCCGGCGGGCATGACCTCGTTGAGGCGGACGAGGTACGGCTCCAGGTCGTCCGGCAGCTCCGACTCCTCGAGCGACGTCTGCACCGCGATCATCCCGCACCCGATGTCGACCCCCACCGCCGAGGGGATCACCGCGCCCTCGGTGGGGATCACCGAACCGACGGTCGCCCCGATCCCGAGGTGCGCGTCCGGCATGAGCGCGACGTGGGTGGGGACGATCGGCAGCCGAGCCGCCTTGCGGGCCTGCTCGATCGTCACGTCGTCGAGCACCGACGCCCACGCCAGCAGCTTGTCGTCCAGGCGGACCGGCATCTCGCTCACGGGTGCAACCTACCGCGGGCGTTTCGCGGCGCGCTCCGAGCCAGAGCTACTGCCCGGTGAAGGCCCGGGCCGGCGCCGTGGCAAGGGTGGTCAGCTCGGCCGCGCCCTCCTCCGGCCCCACCGAGATCACGCGGTCGCCCCCCTCCAGCTGGAACCTGGCCCGGGGCCGGTACACCCACCGCCGGCCGCGCTGGACCGCCAGCACGAACATGCCGGTCTCGGTCTCGACCGCGAGCTCCTTCAGCGTCCTGCCGTCGGCGGGCGACCCCGGCTCCACCACGACCTCGCTGGCGATCTCCTCGGTTTCCTCCAGGGCCATCGCCACGACCGGGTGCAACTCCTCGCCGTGCTCGACCGACCACGTCATGTCGCGCGCCGCGTCGAAGATCGTTTCGCCCGCGGTGGCCAGCCGGAGCAGCCCGCGGAGCTCGTCGGGATTCCGGGCCTCGGGAGCGGCCCGTAGCACCCACGACTCCAGCTCGTCGTGCAGGGTGTCGCTGCGGGCCTCGAGCGTGGCCACCTCGGCGGCCAGCGCGGGGTCGTTGAACAGCAGCGAGGAGTACGCCAGCCCGACCGCCACCTCCGCCGAGTTCTTCATCTCGACCAGGATGTCGACGGCGCGATCCAGCTCGGTGAGCGCCGGCCGCTCCTGTTCGGGCGCCGCGGGCAGCGGTGGAGCGCCGACGATCTGGCGCAGGAGGTTCGTGGCCTCCTCCGGTCCCTGGAACACCAGTACGTCCCCCTCGGAGATCACGGTGTCGGGCCCCGGGTCGAACTCCCAGTCGGCGCCGCGGCGCACGGCCAGCAGCCACACGCCGATCTCGCTGGGCAGCATCAGGTCCCGCAGCGTCTGCCCGACCGCCTCGGCACCCGCGCGGACCTTCACCCGACCGGTCATCTCGTCGGCGTGCCGGAGGTCGGGGCGCAGCTCGTCGGGGATCCCGAGCTTGGCCTGGACGACCCGGGCGATGTCCGACGCGGCGTCGCCGATCTTCTCGATCGCGGCCGCGATGTGCAGCACCCCGGCCATGGCCTCGGCGTCCTCGGGCGACCGCGCGGCCAGCATGGCCACCTCCCGAAGCCGGCGGAGGTAGGCGTCCATGCGTTCCTCGAGCTCCTCGACCTCCTCCGCCAGGTCGCTCTCGTTGAAGAACACGGCCGCGTAGGCCAGGTCCACCATGAGCTCGGAGGCATCCTTCGCCTCCACGAGGAGTTCCTTGACCGATCTGGGTTGTTCGCCGTCAGACATGGGTGGTGACCCCCAATACTGCCAGAACGACCAGGAAGCTGGTGACGCCCGTCAGGTCCATCGCGCTCGTGATGATCGGGACGGCGTGGTTGTCGGGGTTCAGGCCGAACCGCGTGGTCGCGACGGCGATGTAGTACGCGAACACCAGCCCGAACAGGCTCGCCACCAGGCCGGCCAGCAGCGTGCCGGCGACCATGATCACGAAGCTCGGGCTGGCCTTGCCGGTGAGCGCCGAGAGCCCGAATCCGGCCGCTCCGATCGCGGTGAACACGACCAGGCCGAACACGACCACCAGCCCGGCGTCCAGCACGGCCGGCGCCTCGGGAAGGCGGCGCGGCGAGATCACACCGAGGTGGAGCTTCGAGGACAGCCGCGACGAGAGGACGCCGCCCAGGTCGCCCGCCACGGAGATGAGCGGCGGGATGACCACGAGGAGCCCGGGGAGCGCGATGAAGTGCGAGAGGCGGGCCTCGATGACGGTCCCCGCCAGGATGTCGAGCAGCGGTGTGAGCAGGACGACGGCCAGCATCTCGAGCATCGCCCGCCGGGCCAGGCGCAGGTCGGTGAGGGCACCCCGGAGGGTCGCGAACACACACACGGTGATCGCGACGCTCGCGATCACGGCGTTCACCGTTCCGTTGTGGACGAGCAGCGTGGCCAGGAACAACGCGGGGATCGTGGTCATGTCGCCGGCCGCGATGATGAGCGGCGTCCCCACGGCGTCGAGGTCGTAGCCGCGCCGGTACGAGACCACCGCCACCACGACGGTGACCGTGAGGATGACGATCGCGCCGATCGAGGCCCCGACCACCGAGATCGTCACGAAGTCCAGAAAGGAGATCGACGGCAGTCCGAACACCAGCGCGGCGAGCTTCGCCAGGGCGGCGAGGTAGAGGGAGGAGAAGGCCGTCAGCACCACGCCGGCGAACGCGTTCTGGTACAGGACGCCGGAGCGGCGGCCGGTCACCTCGAACACCCCGACGTGGGTGCTGGTCCCCAGGCGCGCGCCGATGGCCCCGAACACCGTGTTCTGCATGCCGGCCGCGGCCGGGATCAGGATGAACAGGCCGGGAAGCCGCCGGAGCGTGCCGGTGATGTTCCCGAGCGTCAGGCCGGCGACGAACGCCGCCGCGGCCCCGACGAGCAGCGCAACGAGACCCTGTCGCAGGGTCCGTTGCTCCGCTCGCAGGTACCGCCAGATGCTGCGGAGTCGGCGTCGCGGCGCGAGTGCCATAAGTGCACGCTCATGGGATCCATCGCTCGCATCTCGGGTGGGCGCCGGACGCGGACGCCCCGGGAAGTATGCGCCGCAAGGCCGGACGGGACAACTGCGTACACTGGGGCGTGCTCGAGTTCACGGACTGGGCGCTCGACATCCTGCGCCGGTCCCACGAGGCCGCTCGGCGCTTCAACCCGGACGCCACGGTGCGGGTGTTCCGGGCCGGCGACGGGGTCCGTTTCGCGCTCGCCGACCATGCGGAGCCGGGCGACCGCACGGTGGAGGAGCACGGGTTCGAGCTGTTCGTGGAGGGGGGCATCGAGGGGCTGATCGACGTCGTGGAACCGCACGACCAGTTGGTCCTGCGGCCGCACGGCAGCGCGCCGACGCCCCGCGGCGACCACTAGAGGCCCCCGTCGATCACCGAGGCCGCCTCGATCCGGTGGGCGAGCGCGAGGTCCTTCCCGGTCACCGCGTCCTGGTCCCACGTGTGCAGGGCCACCCGAACGCGGTTGTAGTGGTTCTCGAGGTCGGGGTGGTGGTTCAGCTCGTCGGCGGCCTCGGCCAGGCGGTCGATGAACGCGATCGCTTCCAGGAACGTCGGGAACTTGTACTGCTTGAAGATCTCGCCGCGTTCGTGGCGCCACCCGGGGAGGCCCTCGAGCGCCTCGCGGATCTCGTCGTCGGACAGGCCGGGCATGGCCGCTAGCCTAATCGCCGTCGCCGGAGAGGGCCGCGATCTCCGCCACAGTGCGCTCCAGCTCGCCGACCATGGGGCTGTCGAACCGCCCCCGCACCGCGTCGAGCACGGCGCGGTAGTAGCCGACCTGGTCGGCTGCCGACTTCGTCGTGAACCGCTCCCACATGGACGGCCCCTCGGCGCGGAGGCCGCGGAGGACGGCCCGCGCGTTGTGCAGCTTGTCGGCGACGGAGACCCGGACGACGTGCTCGGGCTCGGTCCGGAGCCGCTCGACGTACGCGCGCTTGCGTTCGGCCCACGGCTCCTTCCGCTCGCCGGGGCCCGCGAAGGAGTCGCTGCACCCCTCCACGATCTCGGCGACGCGGGCGCCGTACCGGGCGCGGACGTCGGCGACGCGGCCATGGCCGCCGGCGTCCTCCGCCGCGTCGTGCAGCAGGGCGCCGATGGCCTGGTCCTCGTCGCCGCCGTCCTCGAGCACCAGCGCCGCGACGGCCAGGAGGTGCGCCGCGTACGGCACGGAGGTCTGCTTCCTGGTCTGGCCGGCGTGGACGTGCAGCGCGTAGATCAGCGCGTCCTCGAACCTGGGCCCGAGCGGGGTGGCCGACGTCACGGGGGCAAGCCTCTCAGGTCTCGCCGCCCTGGTGGTATCGCCAGAACTGGGGGACGGCCACGCCGAGCACCACGACCCCGGCGATGCAGGCGAGGCCCCCCGTGAGCACCGAGACGAACGGCGTGAACGCGGAGGCCACGATCCCCGATTCGAAGTCGCCCAGGCGGGGACCTCCCGTGACCACCAGGATGTGGATCGCCGAGAGGCGGCCCCGGAGGTGCTCCGGCACCGACAGCTGCAGGATCGAGCCCCGGAACACTGCGGAGATGACGTCGGCGCCCCCCGCCAGCGCCAGGAAGACCAGGGCGAGTGTCAGGTTCCCCCCGGCGAGGCCAAAGCCGACGATGCACGCCCCCCAGATGCCCACGGCGACGAGCACCGCCCGCCCCTGGTGGCGGACGCGGGCGACCCACCCGGCCGTGAGCGCGCCGGCCAGGGCGCCGACGGCGAGCGCCGAGAGCAGGGCACCGATGATCTCCGGGCCCCCGTGGAACTGGGTCACGGCGAGCACCGGGAACAGCGCCCTGGGCATGCCGAAGATCATCGCGACGAGATCGACGGTGAACGTCGACTGGAGCACGGGCCGGCCCCGCAGGTAGCCGAACCCCTGCGCGATCGCGGCCATTGCGCTGCCCTCCCTGGATTCCTCGGTGGGGGGCATGGGCCGCATCAGCACCGCCGCCGCGATCGTCGCGCCGTACGTGGCCACGTCGATCCCGTAGGCCCACGGCACGCCGAGCAAGCCGATGACCACGCCGCCCAGCGCGGGCCCGGCGATCATCGTCGAGTTCCACATGACCTGGTTCAGGGCGAGCGCGGTGGGCAGCAGGTCCCGGGGCACCAGGCGGGGGGTCATGGCGGAACGGGTCGGCGACGCGATGCCGGAGATCCCCGCGGACAGCCCGGCCCCCAGCCAGATGACCCACACGGGCGGACGGTCGGCGAGCGAGTTCACCAGCAGCAGCGTCGAGGCCCCGGCGAACGCGACCTGCGTCACCAGCAGGAGCCGGCGCCGGTCGACTCGGTCCACGATCGACCCGCCTCCCACCGTCGCGATCACGAGGAAGACCAGCTCGACGAGCCCGGTCAGCCCCACGGCCGCCGCCGAGTGGGTCAAGGCGAACACCTGGAAGAGCACGGCCACCCGGGTCATCTGATGGCCGGTCTCGGAGACCAGCTCGCCGGACCACAGCAGCCGGAAGTCGCGGTGCCGGCGGAGCGGTGTGACGTCCACGGCAAGCCCGCGCAGGGTCCGGGCGACCCGAGCGGCCCTGGTGGGGACGGGAGGTTCCTGCTCCGGTTCGGTCCGGTCGGCGGCCGCGAACGACCCGGCCTCCGGCCGGGCAGGCGGCGCGACGCGTGGCCCGAGCTCGTTCTCGGGCGGCTCGGGCCCCTCCTCGGGCGGCTCGGGCGCGTCGTCGGACACCCGTCGGGTCACGGGGGCCGAGCGTAGCAGTAGGGGGTCAGGCGGACGCCGCGGCGACGGCCTTGTCGAGGACGTCCAGCCCTTCCTCGAACAACGGCTCGTCGATCGTGAGCGGCGGCAGGAGCCGCACCACGTTGTCGTACGTGCCGGCCTTCAGGACGATCACGCCCTCCCGGTAGCACTCCTCGATGATCCGGGAGGCGATGCCCTTCGCCGGCGCCCTCGTCTCCCGGTCCTCGACGAGCTCGATGGCCATCATCGCGCCCCGGCCCCGCACGTCGCCGATCGCCACGTGGCGGTCGGCCATCTCGCGCAGCCGGGCCTCGGCGATCTCGCCCAGGCGGGCGGCCCGTTCCACCAGGCCCTCGCGCTCCACCTGGTCCAGCACGGCCAGCGCGGCCGCGCACGCGACGGGGTTCCCGCCGAAGGTCCCTCCCAGGCCACCGACGTGCACGTGGTCCATCAGCTCGGCCCGGCCGGTGACGGCGCCGATGGGCAGCCCCCCGCCCAGCGACTTCGCCGTGGTGACGAGGTCCGGGACCACGCCCTCGTGCTCGATGCCGAACATCCGGCCCGTGCGGGCGATGCCCGTCTGCACCTCGTCCGCGACGAACACGATCCCGTGCTGCCGGCAGAAGTCCGCGAGCGCGGGGAGGAACCCGGTTCCCGGGACGACGAAGCCGCCCTCGCCGAGGATCGGCTCGACCACCAGGCAGGCCACGTTCGACGGGCCGACCTGCCGCTCGATCTCCTCGATCGCCAACGCCGCGCACGCCTCGCCGCACCGCTCCGGCGGGGCGCCCGCCGGGCACCGGTAGGGATAGGCGAACGGGAGCCGATACACCTCCGGGGCGAAGGGCCCGAACCCCTGCTTGTACGGGGAGACCTTGGCGGTGAGCGTCATGGCCAGCAGGGTGCGCCCGTGGAAGGCGTGGCCGAACCCCACGACTGCGGACCGGCCGGTAGCGTGGCGAGCGACCTTCACCGCGTTCTCCACCGCTTCGGCGCCCGAGTTCACCAGCATGGTGCGCTTCTCGTGATTGCCGGGCGTGAGCTCGTTCAGCCGCTCCGCAAGCTCGACGTAGGGCTCGTGCAGCGTCACGTGGAAGCACGTGTGGGTGTACTGCTCGGCCTGGCGGGCCACGGCCTCCACGACCGCCGGCGAGGCGTTCCCCACGTTCAGCACGGCGAGGCCCGCGGCAAGGTCGATCAGCCGGTTCCCGTCGACGTCCTCGACGATCGCGCCGGACGCCGTCCGGGTGAAGACGGGCACCGTGTTGAATACGGCCGCCGGCACGGCGGCGTCCCGGCGGGCCATGAGCTCGCGCGAGCGGGGGCCCGGGATCTCGGTAACGAGACGGCGATGCTGCTCCATCGTTTCGAGTGTGGCGGGAGGGCCGGGGGAGCGTCAGGATGGGGCCGCCCCAAATCCCGGAACGCGTTTTGTACGCTCCGTCCACCGGCTGGAGCGAAACGCGTCCGGGCTCGGCGCACCGCTTCCCTTTCTTTTGTACGACCTGTACAATCCCGGCCGTGGCGCTGACAGTGGCGGACATCCTCCGCATCGAGGGGCTGTCGCTCACCTTGGTCGCGGGCAAGCGCGGGCTGGCGAGCGACGTCCGATGGGCCCACGTGAGCGAGCTGGAGGACCCGTCGGCCTGGCTGAAGGGCGGCGAGCTGCTGCTCACGACCGGGATGGGGATCGGCAAGACCCCCGCCCGGCAGCGGGCCTACGTTCGCAAGCTGGCCCGGGCGGGGCTGGCCGGGCTGGGCTTCGGGCTCGGCTTCTCCCACACCAGGGTCCCCAAGGCGGTGGTCGACGCGGCCGAGGGCGAGGGGTTCCCGGTGTTCTCGGTGCCGTACGAGGTGCCGTTCATCGCGATCACGGAGGCCGTGTTCACCCGGGTGGCCGCCGAGCAGTACGAGTTCCTCCAGCGGGCCTCGGAGGCACAGAACGCGATGACCAGGGCGGTGCTCGAGGAGCGGGGCGTCGAGGGCATCGCCGAGGAGCTTGGCTCGGCGGTCCACGGCTGGGCCCTGCTGATCGACCTGCACGGCCGGCCTCTCGCGGCGACGTCGCGCGCGGCCCGGCAGCGCACGGAGCGGATCTGGCAGGAGCTCCGGCAGTCGCGACCGGAGGGCAGCGGGTTCAGCCTCACGCTGATGGACCACGGCCACCACGTGTGGATCCAGCCGGTCAGCCCGCAGGGGCGGGTGGAGGCCTTCCTCGCGGTCGGCAAACCCCAGGGCCTCACGCAGGTCGACCGGACGATGGCGTCGCGCGCCCTGGCGCTCTTCGCCATCGAGATGTCCAAGTCCCGGGCGGTGGCCGACGCCGAGCGGCGGCTGCGGGGGGACTTCTTCGAGTCGCTCGCCTCGGGCCGGCTGACGGCGCAGGAGGCGACCAGGGGCCTGGCCCGGTTCGGGCTGCGTGGCGAGACGCGGGTGCTCTCGGTCGAGGGGGGCCCCTCCGAGCCGCTCTCGCGCGCGGCCGAGGACGTGCTGTCACGCCTGGAGGGCGGCTTCCTGATCTCCCGGCACGCGGAGGGCGTCCACGCGCTGGTGCCCGAGGGGTTGACGACGGAGCTCGACCGGATCCGCAAGGAGCTCGAGGCCCGGGTGGGACAGGCCGTGCGGGTCGGCGCCGGCAGCACGGTCGGGCCGACCGACGTCGCCCGGTCGCTGCGGGAGGCGCGCTACGCGCTGCAGGTGTGCCGGCTGGAGAAGTGGGAATCGGCCGGGTTCGAGGATCTGGGGACGTACCGGCTGCTCCTGTCGATGGTCGAGGGTGACGTGCTGCGGGCCTTCGCCGACTCGCTGCTGGCGCCGCTCGACGCGTACGACGGGGGGCACGGGGGCGAGCTGCTGCGGTCGCTGCGCGCGTTCCTGGAGCACAACGCCCGGTGGGAGACGGCGGCGGCGGAGCTCTACGTCCACCGCCACACGCTGCGCTACCGCATCCGCAAGATCGAGGAGCTCACGGGCCGGGACCTGTCGAACTCCTTCGACCGCATGGAGTTCTGGCTCGCACTCCGCGCCCGCGAGCTGATGGCGACGCAGGTCGACGCGTAGCCCCGACCGGTCAGAACGTGACGGAGAGCGCCCAGCCGAAGAGGGTGCCGCTGTCCCCGCCCGAGTCATCGGTGTTCGAGACAACCGGGGCGAATTGTGCGGGAGGTTGTCCCGACCGTACAGCCCGGGGCGGGCCATTGGGCTCGGTACCGTTCGACCGGGAGGCCGCGCAGTCGGATACTCGAAGGGGACGCGAGGAGAGGAGGAGGGCGCATGGCTACCACGGTGAAGCGGCAGCGGATGTTCGTCGGCGGGAAGTTCGTCGACGCGTCGTCGGGGGAGACCCAGGCGATCGTGAGCCCGGCGACCGGCGAGACGCTGGCCGAGGTCCCCAAGGCCTCGGCGGAGGACATCGACCGGGCGGTCGCCGCGGCGAGAAAGGTCTTCGAGGACACGTGGTCCGACTCGACTCCGTCGGAGCGACAGCGGGCGCTCCTCAAGCTGGCCGACCTGATCGACGAGCACGGCGACGAGCTGGGGCGGATCGAGTCCGAGAACGTCGGCAAGGTGTACTCGCTCACGATGTCCGAGGAGATCCCGGTCATCGCCGACAATCTCCGGTTCTTCGCTGGTGGCGCGCGGATCATGGAAGGGCTGGCCGCCGGCGAGTACATGCGGGGATTCACGTCGATCCTGCGGCGGGAGCCGATCGGCGTCGCCGGCCTGATCGCACCCTGGAACTACCCCCTGTACATGGCGGCGTGGAAGATCGGCCCGGCCCTGGCGGCCGGGAACACAGTCGTGATCAAGCCCTCGGAGTGGACGCCGTTGACGCTCCTTCGCCTGGCCGAGCTGGCCGCGGAGGCGGAGATCTTCCCGCCGGGGGTGTTCAACGTCGTGACCGGAGACGGCGAGCCGGCCGGGGACGCGATCGTCCGGCACCCGGACGTCGGCATCGTGTCGCTGACCGGCGACGTCGACACCGGCAAGCTCATCTCGCGCAACGCCGCGGACACGCTGAAGCGGGTCCACCTGGAACTGGGCGGGAAGGCCCCGGTGGTGGTGTTCGACGACGCCGACCTGTCGAGCGCCGTGGAGTGGATCAAGACGGCCGGATACTTCAACTCGGGGCAGGACTGCACGGCCGCGTCCCGGGTGCTGGCGGGACCCGGGATCTACGACCGCCTGCTCGGCGACCTGGTGCCCGCGGTGGAGTCGATGGCGGTCGGGGACATCTTCCAGGAGGGCACGGAGATGGGCTCGCTCGTGTCCGCCGAGCAGCTGGCGCGGGTGACCGGGTTCGTCGACAGAGCCCGGGAGGGCGGCGCGAACGTCCTCACCGGCGGAGGGCGCATTGACGGTGACGGCTCGTGGTACCGCCCCACCGTGATCAGCGGCGTCGGCCAGGACGACGAGATCGTCCAGCGTGAGGTGTTCGGCCCCGTGGTCACCGTGCAGCGGTTCGACGAGGAGGACCAGGCGCTCGCTTGGGCGAACGGCGTCGACTACGGGCTGGCCGCGTCGGTGTGGACGCGCGACGTCGGCCGCGCGCTGCGCATGGCGCGCAAGCTGCAGTTCGGGACCGTGTGGATCAACACCCACATCCCGATGACCCCCGAGATGCCGCATGGTGGGTACAAACAGAGTGGGCACGGCAAGGACATGTCGATCTACGCGATCGAGGAATACACGAACGTCAAGCACGTGATGGCGTCGCTCGACTGAAGCCAACCAGGAGTTGATCAGCGATGGCGGTGAAGCCGTTCTACGTGGCGGGGGAGTGGAGGATCGGCGAGGGCACGCTCGAGGTGAAGAGCCCGTACGACCAGAGCGTGGTGGCCGAGCTGGGGGTGCCGACGGACCGGGACGTCGAGGACGCCGTGGTCGCCGCCGCGGCGACGTTCGGGGAGTCGCGCCACCTGCCGACCCATGCCCGGGCCGAGGCGCTCGTGCACGTGTCCCGGAGGATCGAGGAGCGGCTGGGCGAGTTCGCCGAGGCCATCGCGCGGGAGGGCGGCAAGCCGCTCAAGTGGGCGAAGGTGGAGGCGACCCGCGCGGTGTCGACGTTTCGGTGGGCGGCCGAGGAGGCCCGCCGGTGGAACGGCGAGTTCCTGGTGCTCGACACGGAGGAGTCCCTGGGGTCGCGGGCGGGGATCGTCCGGCGGTTCCCCGTGGGCCCGGTGATCGGCATCACGCCGTTCAACTTCCCGGTGAACCTCGTCGCGCACAAGATCGCGCCGGCGCTCGCCGTCGGGGCGCCGATCGTGATCAAGCCCGCAGGCCAGACGCCGCTGGGCTCGCTGCTCCTGGCCGAGCTGGTCGACGAGACCGACCTCCCGAAGGGGATGCTGTCGGTGCTCACGATCTCGGGCGACCGGGCCCAGCAGCTGGTCGAGGACCGGCGGTTCGCCAAGTTCTCGTTCACCGGCAGCGGGATCGGGTGGCAGCTCAAGGGCCTCGACCCCCACAAGCACACGACGCTCGAGCTCGGCGGCAACGCCGGGGTCATCGTGCATTCGGACGCCGACCTCGACCACGCGGCCGCGCGCATCGCGTACGGCGGCTACTACCAGGCCGGCCAGTCGTGCATCGCGGTCCAGCGGGTGTTCGTCCAGAGCGAGGTGTACGACGAGTTCACGCCGAAACTGGTCAAGCAGATTGACCAGTTGCAGGTCGGCGACCCGCTCGACCCGAACGTCGACGTCGGTCCCGTCATCGACCACGGCGCGCTGGAACGGATCGACGAATGGGTCCGGGAGGCGGTCGACGGCGGGGCGGAGATCCTCACGGGGGGCCGTCGCGAGGACCCCCTGTACTGGCCGACCGTCCTGGCGAACACCAAGGCCGACATGAAGGTCCGGTGCATGGAGGTCTTCGGCCCGGTCATCACGCTCGAGAGGTACCAGACCTTCGAGGAGGCGCTCGCCCTCGTCAACGACTCGGAATACGGCCTGCAGGCCGGCGTCTTCACGCAGTCGATCGAACGCGCGATGGCGGCCCACCGGGACCTCGAGGTCGGCGGCGTGATCGTCAACGACGTCAGCGCCTTTCGGGCTGACCAGATGCCGTACGGCGGCTGGAAGGAGAGCGGCTACGGCCGCGAGGGGCTGCGGTACGCCATGGAGTCAATGACCGAGCCGCGGATCATGGTCCTGTCCCACGTCCCGCTGTAGCGGCGATCAGCGGCAGCAGGATCCGGCCGCCGCCAATGGGCGCGTGGTCGTCACCGGACCAGCCGGAGCTCCAGGATCGTCGACAGCGCGACGTCGTGGCCCTGGGGACCACGGCGCCCGCCGATGAGCAGGCCGGTGTGCGACCCGACCGCCACCGCGGCCGCGTCGGCCACGGACCCCGGCAGGCCGCTGATCCGCTGCACCTCGCCGGTCCGGGGATCGATCCGTTCGATCGACCGGATCGTCCGGCCCGACGCGTCCTCGCCGCCCAGCACGTACACGTCTCCGCCGAGGGTCACGGCCGCCGCATGCGCGAGCGGCTCGGGCAGCCTGCCGATCGCCCGCACCGAGCCGTCCGGCACCCCGATCCGCAGGATCGTGGCCACCGGGCCGGCGGCGGACAGCCCCCCGGCAACGATCACGGCGTCGCCCACCCCCGTCACGGCCGCATACCGGAGCCCACGAGGCAGCGACGCCAGACGCCGGAACGTCCTGGCGTCCCGCGTGACGAGGACCGTCGACAGGAATCGCACCCCGTCGTAGCCGCCGACCAGCACGACGCTTCGGCCGGCGACCGCCGCCGACACGTCCGAGATGGGCGTTGGGAGGCGACCCGGGACCGATCCGCCGAACGCCTGCACCAGGTCGGTCCCGGCCGTGATGCCGCCCCCGAACACCACGAGCCGCCCGCCGAGGAGCGCCGCCGCCGCGTCGTGGAACGGCGCGCCCATCGTCCCGACCCGCGTGACCGGTCCGGCGCCCGACGGCACCCGGTACACACCCGCGGTCGAGGAACCCGAGCCGTCGAGCCCGCCCGCGACGAGGACGCCGGAGCCGTCCGCGACCGCGACCTCCCGCTGCACCGCAACCGGGAGCGAGAACCGGGAACGCGACACCTCGAGATGTGGCTGCACCCGGCGGCGGACCGGTGTCGTGGAGGGGGCCCGCGGCCGCTCCGAAGCCATTCGGTGGCCGACCGCGGGAGTGGTGCACGCCGCGAGGAGCAGCGCCAGGGCGACCGCGCTACCGGTAGACACCATTGTGGCCGATGCTGTACCGCCCGGGCTCGGGGAAGTAGCACAGGCCGTGCGGCCCCCGGCCGACGCTGATCCGCTTCACCACCCGACCCGTCCCGGTGCCGATGACCGTGACCGTGTTCCCGAACCGGTTCGTGGTCCACAGCTGCCGGCCGTTCGGCGACACCTGGAGCATGTCCGGCGAGCCCCCCACGTTCCAGGTCTGCGCGACCTTGCGCGTGGCGAACGGGATCACCGAGATCGTCCCGGCGATGCGGTTCGACAGGTAGAGCTCGGTCCCGTCCCTGCTGACGGCGAACCCGTGGGCGCCGACGCCCGTGTGGATGAAGCCGATCTGCTTCATTCGCACCGGGTCGATGATCGACACGCCGGAGCGGCCCTGGTTCGCCACGAAGAACACCCGGCCGTCGGGCGAGACCTTGACGTCGACCGGCCGGCCGCCCACCCGCACGGTGTCCGTGACCTTCATCGTGGTGGTGCTGGTGCGCACGACCAGCCCGTCGTACTCGTCGCTGACCAGCAGGAATCGGCCGTCCGGCGAGAAGTCCATGTGGTCCACGCCGCTGCCGGGAATGTGCAGCCGCTTCAGCAGGTGCCAGGTGTGCGGGTCGCGGAACTCGATCTCCTGGTCGTACTCGGCCACGACCAAGGCCTTGGTCCCGTCGGGCGTGAAGTAGAGGTTGTAGGGGCTCGCCACCCGGATCGTCCGGAGCAGGCGGGCGCGGCGCGGGTCGATGACCTCGAGCGCCCCCAGCCTCGGGTTGTCGACGTACAGCCGCCGCAGGTCCCAGGACGGCGTCACGTGGTGGGGCTCCCCGCCCACCCGGATCGTCTTCACCACGCGGAGCGTCGCCGGGTCGATCACGCTGATCGTGCCATCGAGTGTGTTCGGGACGTACACGCGCGGCTTGATCCCGCGAACCGCCCGGCTGAAGTCGCCCGCGTGGTCGGCGGCGTAGACGTCGTGGGGGTCGACGAGCAGCGGGAGTCTCGGCGTCCCTCCGCCCGACCGCCCGCCGGCCCGAGTGGGGGTCGGGGCGGCCGTCCGGGCGGGGCTCGCAGCCGGTGTGGACGTGGGCGCCGCCCGGGAACGGGCCACCGGCGTCGCGTCGTCGCGGTCCGCGCGGGCGGCCACCACCGCCCCGGCCGCGAGGAGCACGAGGGCGAGCACGGCACCCCGGCCGACACGGGAGCGACGCCGCGATCCGCGGCGAGCAGGCGTAAAGCGGGAACGGATTCGGCTCATTCCCCCAGTCCTTCCCGATGGGTGGCGGGCTCACGCGCGGCAAGTCCCACCCTGGAGTGTTCGACGCGGAGCCACGGCGGGCCGGGTCGGGATCGATCTCCATGGATTCGCCACGGAAGCGGCGAGGCCGGAAACCATGGTGTTCGGGCCGCGCGGCGCCGTGCGGGCTATCCGAGCCGGGCGACCTCCGCGCCTCGCCGTTCCAGGAGCTCCATGAACGCCGCCGCGTCGCGGACCGCGGCGCCGCCCTGGTCGTTGTTGAAGTAGACCCAGGCGTCCGCGGCGTCGAGCCCGGCGATCCGGTCGGCCCACCGCCGCAGCTTGTCCCGCGCGTAGTCGGAACCCAGCCGGCCGTGGCCGCCCTGGTGCAATCGCACGTAGCTCCATCCTCCGGTCACCACGGTCGGCACGCGCCACCCGGGCCGGTCGGGCATGACCCACGCGGCGCCGGCCCGGTCCAGGCACTCGTACACGGCGGGCGCCTCCCAGGACCTGTCGCGGAACTCGAACGCGGCACGGAGCCCGCCGGGGAGCACGCGCAGGAACTCCTCCAGGAGCTCGACGTCGGCCCGGAACCGCGGAGGGAGCTGGAACAGCACCGGCCCCAGCTTGTCCCGGAGCAGCCGGGCCCGCGACCAGAACAGCTCGACGGAGTCCCGCGCCTCCCGCAGCCGGCGGATGTGGGTGATGTACCGGCTGGCCTTCACGGTCACCACGAACCCGTCGGGCGTCTCGTCGCGCCACCGCTCGAAGGAGGATGGCTCCGGCAGCCGGTAGAACGAGTTGTTCACCTCGACGGTGGGGAATCGCTTCGCGAAGAACCGCAGCCACTCCCGCTGGGGCAGCTTGTCCGGATAGAACTCGCCCCGCCAGTCCTTGTACTGCCAGCCGCTGGTCCCGACCCGGATCACGCCTGGATTCCTGCCCGGGACGCATCCCCGGAAACGGTCAGGCCGCGAGCGCTCGTTCCAGGAACTCGCCGACGACCCCGGCAGCTTCGCGCTCGCGCCTCCACAGGAAGTGATCCGTGTTCGGCACGATCGCGACCTCGCCTCGCGGGAGCCGCCGGGCCAGGCGCTTCAGGTCGGGCACCGGCGAGAACTGGTCGGCCTCGCCGGACAGGAACAGCACCGGCCGGTCGAACGCGGCCAGCGTCTCCCGGTCCGGCGGGTCGGGGAGGCCCAGCGGGTCGTTGACCGGGAACCCGACCAGCGCCAGCGCGGCCACCCGGTCGTCGCCGACCGCCTCGCGGAGGGCCACGTTGGCCCCGAACGACCACCCCGCGACCACGGTGGGGCCGTCCGCTTCCCGGCGGACCCGGTCGACCGCCGCGCGCACGTCCTGCAGCTCGGCGACGCCGTGCCCGTGGTCGCCGGAGGACCCCATCACGCCCCGGAAGTTGAACGCGAGCACGACGAACCGACGTCCGGCGAGGTCGTTGCGGATGTTCCACAGCAGCGGGTGGTCCTTGCTGCCGCCGTGCTGCGGGTGGGGGTGACAGATCACCGCGGTGCCCCGGGGTTCGCCGTCGGGCCTCCGGAGCTCGCCCTCCAGGGAACAGCCGTCCGCGGTCTCGAATCGCAGCACGCGTGGGACCATGACAGACGGCATGGCGGAGCGGCAACGGATCGGCGTGGCCCTGCGGGACCCGCTGCCGTGGCGGGACCTGGTCATGGCTGTCGAGACGGCCGGGGAGACCGGGTTCGAGGCGGCGTTCTTCCCCGAGATCCCCGGCGGACGCGACACGCTGGCCGCGATCACCGGGCTCGGGGAGCACACGTTGCGCATGGGGACGGGCGTGGTCCCGGTGCCGTCGAGGCGGCTACCGCTGCTGGCGATGGCGGCGGCGACCGCCCAGGAGCGGACCGGCGGCCGGCTGATCCTCGGCCTCGGATCGGGCATGCCGGGGCCGGGGTCGCTCGACCGGGTCCGCGCGGCGGTCGAGTTCCTCCGCGATTCCCTCGGCGGCCGCGAGGCGAAGGCCCCGGACACGGGCGACGCGTTCAGTCTGGCGCTGGACCCGGGGGCCGCGCCGCCGATCTGGGTGGCCGCGCTGGGGGACCGGATGCTCGAGCTGGCCGGCGAGGTCGCGGACGGCGTGCTGCTGAACTGGTGCACCCCCGAGCGAGTGCGCCGGGCGGCCGCCACCGTCGCCGAGTCGGCCGCGCGAGCCGGTCGCGACCCCGCGGCCGTGTCGATCGCCGTCTACGTTCGGGGGTGCCTGGGTGCCGAGGAGGCCATCGCGCTCGAGGCGCTGGGTGCGGCGGCGGGGCAGTACGCCGCCATGCCCCACTACCGGCGCCAGCTGGACTCGCTCGGGCTGGGAGCTCCCGCCGAGGCGGCGACCGCGGCCGTCGAGCGGGGCCGTCCCCAGGATGTTCCCGAGGAGCTCGTCCGGGCGTTGTGCCTGGTGGGAGACGTGGGGGCCGCGAAGGTGCGCCTCGACGAGTACCGCGCGGCCGGCGCTGCGCTCCCCGTCGTGTACCCCGTCCCCGTGCTCGACGCCCCCTCGTCGATCATGTCGACGATGCTCGCCGTCGCCCCGTCGCCGGTGCTCGAGCCGTAGTGGTTGCACGACCGGGGCCCGGGGGTAGAATTTCCACGGTCGGCACGGTGGAAAAGGGGAGAATCCGATGACCTACACGATCTGCGAGCCCTGCATCGACGTGAAGGACCGCTCCTGCGTCGACGAGTGCCCGGTGGACTGCATCTACGAGGGCGGGCGGATGCTGTACATCCAGCCCGACGAGTGCGTGGACTGCGGCGCCTGCGAGCCGGTGTGTCCGGTGACCGCGATCTTCTACGAGGACGACGTCCCCGCCGAGTGGAAGCAGTTCACCCCGATCAACGCGGAGTTCTTCGCGGACTCGGTGAGCGGCATCGGCTCGCCGGGCGGCGCGGCCCAGGTGGGCCCGACCGAGAAGGACCATCCCACCGTGGCCGGGTGGGCCGCGGCCGGTTAGCCGAAGGCACGACCGCCCGGGGGCGCCGAAGCGAACCGAAGCCGAGCATTTCCGGGGCGTCGTCGCGCCCTCACCTCGAACCGGTGGGACTTTCACGCTCTTTTCCCCATCATCGGAATATTCTCGACCGCGTCGCTTCATCGGTCTACAGTCGGTGCCAGTCGCGCCGATACCCGTGGGGGAGGGCGCCGGGGGACGGGTCGAGCGAGGAGCCGAGGACAGGCCGTGCCCAGGGAATTCTGGATTGTCGCGGCGCTGGCCGGCGCCTTGGCCGCTGCGCTGCACCTGGAGTGGTGGCGCCACCGCAGGGCGCTCGCCCGGGTGCCGGTGAGGATCCACGTCAACGGAACCCGCGGCAAGTCGAGCGTGACCCGCCTGATCGCGTCGATCCTCCGCGACCAAGGCATCCCCACCGTGGCCAAGACCACGGGAACATCCCCCCGGCTGATCCTCCTGGACGGCTCCGAGGTACCGGTGCCCCGTGACGGTCCTCCGAACATCAGCGAGCTGATCTGGGCGACGGGGAGGGCGGCCCGCCTCGGAGCCCGAGCCCTCGTGTTCGAGTGCATGGCCGTCGACCCCGACCTGCAGTGGGTGGCCGAGAACCGCATCGTGCAGCCCACCATCACGGTGATCACGAACGCCCGCCTGGACCACACCGACGTCCAGGGCTCGGACCCGCGGGCGATCGCCGCGTCGTTCCCCATGCGGTGGGGCGGGACCATGGTCACCGCCGATCCGCTGGTCGCCGCCGTCCACGAGCCGAAGGCCCGGGCCGCGGGTGGCTCCGTGCACCTCGCCGACGAGGACTCCGTCGGGGCCGACGAGCTTCGCCGGATGGGCTATCTCGAGCACCCGGCGAACGTGGCCCTGGCCCTGGAGGTGGCCCGGCTGCTCGGGATCTCGCGGCCGAACGCGCTCCGGGGGCTCGAGGCGGCGGTTCCGGATCCGGGCGTCGCCACGGTGCTAGACCTCACCGGGGAACGGGGCCCGTGGACCCTGGTGAACCTGTTCGCGGCCAACGACTCGGAGTCGACCTTCCTGGCCCTCGACACGGCCGACAGGCTGTTCGGACTCCCGGGCCGGCCGATCATCCTGTTCGTCTCCCGGGGGGACCGCAGCGCCAGGTCGGCCGAGTTCGCCACGGCCCTGGCTGCGAACCAGGACCGCTACTCCAGGGTCGTCGTGTGGGGCCAGAAGACCCGGGCCATGGCCCGCAGGACCCGGGCCGCGGGGGTGCCGGCCGGCGTCGTGGTGGACGCCGGGACCCGCCCGCCGGAGGCCCTCACCGCCCTGCTGGAGGGAGAGATGGACGGCGCCCGCACCGTGGTGGGCGTGGGGAACATCATCGGTCCCGGCCAGCGCTGGCTGTCGTCGCTCGCCGACGGGATCGACCGCGAAGCGGCCTCGCCGCGAGAGGGGGCCGTCGTCTGATGCCCGGCTTCAGCGTGGTCCTGGGGCTGGGGGTGGGGCTCACGACCTCGCTGGCCCTGGCCGAGATCCTGTCGATCGCCCCGGGCGGCTACATCGTTCCTGGATACCTCGCCTTGAGCCTCGATCACCCGGCTCGGGTGGTGGCGACCATCGGTGTGGCGCTGGTCACGTTCGTGGTCATCAAGGGCATCGGGCAGTTCCTGATCCTGTACGGCATGCGCCGGTTCGTGCTGTACCTGCTGGTGGGGTTCACGCTGGGGGCGCTGTACGCGACCCTGGTGGCGGAGCACGCGCACACCCCGATCCAGGCGGTCGGGTTCGTCGTCCCCGGCCTGATCGCGTCCTGGATGGACCGCCAGGGGGTCGTGGTCACGCTGGGCTCGATGGTGACCGTGGCCATCATCGCCCGCCTGTTGCTGCTCCTGTTCGCGAGGATCTGAGATGGGCGACCGACTGCGCCGGGCCCTGTACTCCCACCAGCGTGGATACCGAGCGCTCGCCTTCCTGCTGGTGGGCCTCGTCGCGCTCGGCGCGTACGCAGTGGCCGTGCGGCTGCCCGACAGCTCGATCCCGGGCTGGGTCCTGAAGGCGCGGAGGGAGGCCGTCCAGACCGCCCGGCGGGGCCAGGCGGCGATCCGGGAGGCCAGGACCGCCCGTCATCTCCCGATCAACCCCGGCGACCGGTTCCGCACGGGCCTGATCGGGGTCGCGTCCTCGCCGGTGACCACCGAGCTGGGGTCCCTCGCCTCCCATCGCACGTCCACGGATCCCGTGTTCGCGGCGGCGGTGGTCCAGATGCTGTACACGGCGGGCGTCCGCGCGGGGTCCCTCGTCGCGGTCGGGCAGACCGGCTCGTACCCGGGCTTCGACCTCGACGTGGAAGCCGCCGTCGAGGCGATGGGGGCGAGGTCCGTGAGCGTCTCGATGATCGGCAGCTCCGCCTTCGGAGCGACCGAGCCCCGCCTCACATGGATCGACATGGAGGCGGCCTTGGCCCAGGCGGGCGTCCTCCACCACCGGAGCGACGCCGTCGGCCCCGGGGGCTCGTTCGCCGGGAAGGACGCGTCCACCCGGATGCGGATGGTCCAGCGCTCGGGACTGCCGCCGCTCCCGGTGCTCCCGTCGACCGACACGGTGACGTTCCTCGATCGCCTGTACGTGCGTGAGGCCAACCGCCTCGGGAAGCCCATCGCGGCGTTCGTCGACGTCGGAGGGTCGTCGGCCATCATCGGCTCGGCCGGCGCCGAGACCATCATCCGCCCCGGCCTGTCGAGGCCGCGGTGGACGCCGTTCCAGGCCAGGCGTCTCGGGGTCGTCGGGCGTATGGCCCTCCGCGGCGTGCCGATCGTGGCCCTCGTCAACGTCTCGGCGCTGGCCAAGCGGTTCGGCGTGCCGTTCGACCCGCACCTGCCGCCGTCGGCCGGGGACATCGCGGCGCCCCCGCCGAACCCCGTGGCGATCGGGCTCGCGCTCGCGCTGCTGATCGCCCTCGTCGTGGGGATGCACCGCCTGGGGCTGTTCCGGGTGCCCAGCTGGGAGGTCCCGGCCGGGCTCCGGCGCGCGGCGCGGCGACCTCCGCCGCCGAGGTCGGAACAGGAGTCCCCCACGGGCGGGGCCGTCCGGGAGGAGGGCAGGCAACGAACGTCCAGGAAGGCGCCGGTGGGTGGCTAGGCCCATGGGCCGTCTTCAGCGCGTGTCCCGACCGGCCGATCCATTCAGGAAAAGGGAGAGAGGAACGACCATGCAAGATCGCAAGTACGTGGTGCGCACCGCCGCGGTCGTGGCGACCGCGCTGGCCCTCGTCGTGGCCGTCGCCGGGCCGGGCTGGGCGGCCGGGACGACCTCGAGGGCCAGCGTCAACTCCGCGGGCGTCCAGGGGAACGGCGGGAGCGGAGCGACGTACACCGCGGGCAGCGGGAGGTTCGTCGTCTACGAGTCCGTCGCGTCGAACCTCGTGAAGGGCGACACGAACGGCGTTTCCGACATCTTCCTGCGCGATCGTCAGTACAAGAAGACGTACCGGATCAGCGCCGGGCCCCTCAACTCCGCCACCCGCCGGCCGGTCCAGGCCAACGGCCCCAGCCACAGCGCCCGCGGCGTCACCCCCGACGGCAAGTTCGTCGTGTTCGAGTCCTTCGCCACGAACCTCGTCAACAACGACTTCAACGGCACCTGGGACGTCTTCATCCGGGACCGTCCGGCCAAGGGCACGTACCGCATGAGCGTGAGCTCGAACGAGGTCGCGGGGAACGGACCCAGCGCGGACCCGGTCATCACGTCCGGCGGCCGGCTCGTCGCCTTCGAGTCCTCCGCCTCGAACCTGGTGCCGAACGACTCGAACGGCGCCGTCACCGACGTGTTCCTGCGGGACCGCGAGAACGGGATCACGTCGCTGGTCAGCCAGTCGACCGCCGGGGTCCACGGGAACGGCAGCAGCTCGGACCCGTTCATCACGGGGGACGGCCGGTTCGTCGTGTTCGAGTCGAGGGCCTCGAACCTCGTTCCGAACGACACGAACGGGGAGACCGACATCTTCGTGCGGGACCGCCAGAACGCGACCACGTCGCGGGTCAGCGTGAACACGGGCGAGGTCCAGGGGAACGCCGGCAGCTACAGCGCGCGGATCACCCCCGACGGGCGGTACGTGACCTTCGAGTCATTCTCGTCGAACCTCACGGGAGGCGTCGACGACAACCACGCGGCGGACGTCTTCGTGCGCGACCGGCAGATCGGCTTCACGGCCCGGGTCAGCGTGTCGTCGTCGGAGGCCCAGGGGAACGGGTTCAGCTCGGACCCGACGATCTCCGCGGACGGGCGGTACGTCGCATTCGAGTCGGCCGCGACGGGCTTCGCCCCGAACGACGGCAACGCCCACGTGGACGTGTTCATCCGGGACCGGGTCAACGGGTCCACGTACGCCGCGAGCGTGAGTCCGGGCGGGGCCATCGGCAACGCCGGCTCGGAGAACCCCTGGTTCTCCGACGACGGCCGGTACCTGGCCTTCGCGTCCGACTCCTCGAACCTCGCGCCGAACGACACCGGCGGCCACAAGGACGTCTTCGTGCGGGGGCCGCTCTTCTGAGCGGAGCGAACCTGAGGGCCGGGCGAGCGCCCGCATTCCTGCCGCCGCCGGGAGATGATTCGCGGGTGGTGCGACCGCGGCGGCGCCTGAAGACCGCCATTGCGATTGCCACCCTGGTGGTCCTCGGTGGCGGGACGGCCGCGGTGCTCGCGACGCGGGGGGGGCAAGCCGGCCGGGCGGCCCCGCCGGCATCCGGCGACCTCATGGCTCGAGTGCTCCAGCTGGTGCGCACCATGCCCGGCCCCGGCTCGGACGGGTACGACATCCCGACGAGGGCCGAGGCGTCGGCCATGGCGTCGGCCTTCGGGGCCGTCCAGGACGGGAACCTGGACGAAGCCGCAGGGATCGCCGGACCGTTCGGGTACGTGGTCCAGCCGTTCTCGGACACCGCCACCGGCAGGCATCTGGTGCTGATGGCCGAGCGCAGGAACCCCGACGGGTCGTGGCCACACGCCTGGGGCATGTTCGTGTTCTCGCCGGGGTCCCGCTCACGGCTGGTGGTCGACGTGGCCCACCCGTTCGACGACATCGACACGCCGCAGGTGGGAGTCGAGACGTTCCGTCTGGCCGGTGCGCGGGCGCTGCTCGTGGCCGGGGCCAGCCGGTACGCGGCGGACGAGGGAGCGTCCGACATGGCGCACGCGACCGGCACGGTGTTCGACGCCGTCCACCGCTCGCTCCTGTCTCCGGGCGTCCTGGTCTTCGAGCCGCACGGGTTCGAGACCGCCAGTCACGAGGACTACGGGAACGTCGTGGTGTCCTCCGGCGCGTTCCCGCCCCAGCCCCTGGCGCGCCGGGCGGCCGCGGCACTCTTGGCGGCCGGGTTCCGGGTATGTCTGTACGACGGCTCCCGATGCAGCGCGCTGGGCGCGACGACGAACGTGCAGGGGGCCTCGACGCGCGAGACCGGGGGCCAGTTCCTGCACGTGGAGATGGCGCCGGTCCTCAGGAGCACCGAACAGCTCCGGCACCGCGTGGCCGAGGCCATCGCCCGGGCCGCCGGCTGAGCTAGACGCCGGCCGGCACACGCTCGGGTGTCGGCGCCTCCTCCAGCGACACGCGCGGCAGCAGCCGGTCGAGCCACCCGGGCAGCCACCAGTTCCACTTCCCCAGCAGGCGCATCGTGGCCGGCACCAGCACCACGCGCACGACAGTCGCGTCGATGAACACCGCGAACGCCAGCCCGAACCCCATGGCCTTGATCGGCACGAGCGAGGCGAACGCGAACGCGCCGAACACCGTGATCATGATGGCCGCCGCGCTGGTGATGATCGCCGCGGTGTGCTCCAGGCCCCACCCCACCGCTTCGGTGTTGTCGCCGGTCTTCAGGTACTCCTCGCGGATCCGGGCCAGCAGGAACACCTCGTAGTCCATCGACAGCCCGAACAGGATGCAGAACAGGAACAGCGGCAGGAACGACTCCATGTGCCCGGCGGTGTCGAACCCGAGCAGCCGATGGAAATGCCCGTCCTGGAAGATGAACACCAGGACGCCGTAGACGGCGAGCACCGACGCCGTGGTCATCAGCACGGCCTTCAGGGGCAGCAGCAGCGACCGGAAGAACACCATCAGCACGACGAACGACAGCAGCATGACCAGCCCGACCACCGCGGGCAGCGCGCCGCCGATGGCGTGGTTGAGGTCGACGTTCAGCCCGGGGTCGCCGCCGACCAGTGCCGTGATGCCCTGCGGTGCGGTCCTCGCGATCAGCGCCCGGACGTCGTCGACCAGCGCGTTCGACTCGTCGGACTGCGCGCCGTGCTCGGTCACGACCAGCATCAACGTCTCGGTCCCCCGACTCGAGACGAGCTGCGAGGCGGCGTTCACCGCGAGCGGCCCGTCGAGGAACCGCTGCGCCTGTGCCTCGGTCTGACCGGGGCACTGCTCGGGTGGGCAGATCGTTGCGATCGAGCGGACGCCGTTGGGGACCACCTCGCCGAACCGCTGGATCTGCCGCGACAGGGCGAACACGAACGGGAACCCGTCCGCCGCGACGCCCTTGGGGTCGGTCACCAGGATCTGCACGGGCGCGATCTGGCCCTCGCCGAAGCCCCTCGGCGGCGCCTGGGCCACCAGCTCGGCGGCCCGCCGGGGGATGGAGTCGGAGGGCAGGATCGAGGGTCCCGACGAGCCCAAGCGCATCCCCAGCCCAGGGACGGCCAGGGCGAGCAGGATGGCGACGCAGGCCACCAGGAACACCCACGGCCGGCGCATGACGGTCATGGCCCACCGGTGCCACAGGCGGCTCTCGCCGGCCGGCTTGCGGCGGATGCGCAGGCGCTCCATGTTCTTCCCCACGAGGGCGATCAGCGCCGGCAGCAGGGTCAGCGCCGCCGCCGCGGCGAACGCGACCGCGATCATGGCGCCGAACCCCATTGACTTGAACGCCTGGATGTTCACGAGCTGGGTGCCGGCCAGCGCCACCACGACCGTGAGCCCGGACACGAAGACCGCCTTGCCGCTCGAGGCCAGGGCCAGCGGGATGGCCTCCTCGACGGGATGGCCCCGGCGCTGCTCCTCCCGGTACCTGGTGAGGATGAACAGCGAGTAGTCGATCCCCACGCCGATGCCGATCATCGACGCGATGTTCTCGGTGAAGATCGAGACGGTGGTGGTCGCCGCGATGATCGACAGGATGCCGAACGAGATCAGCAGGGAGAACATCGCCATGATCAGCGGCATGCCCGCGGCCACCAGCGAGCCGAAGGCCAGGATCAGGATCAGCAGGGTGATCGGGAATGCGATCTTCTCGGCCCTGCTGAGGTCCTCGGTCGTCGTGTGGGAGAACTCGGAGTAGAAGGGCCCGGCCCCGGTGAGCATGGCCTCGCCGTGGGGCGCCTGGAAGTTCGGGTCGTGGGCCACGGCCGCGTCCACCCGGGCCTGGAGCTCGTCCGCGGTCTTCAGGGCGGTGTCCTGGGTTCCTCCCAGGTTCACCCGCGCGGTCAGCAGGTGGCCGTCCTGCGAGATCGCGACGGCGCCCGGCGCCGCGGGACGGCTGGTGTCGAAGGGGTTCGCGACGGCCAGGACCTCGTGGAAGCCGTTCTCGGTCGGTTTCGGCAGGGAGGCCGCGATGCGCCGGAACACGACGGCGAAGTCGCACTGTCCGGTGGCGCACGAGGGATCCTTCGCCGACGCGGTCGTCGAGTGCAGGACCAGCGAATCGGTGAGCTCCGACTGGTGGAAGTCCTGCTCGACCGCGTGCTTCACCTGGTCGGACGACGAGCCGGGGACCTCGAAGCCGCCCTGGGACAGCCGGTCCGAAAGCTTCTGCAGGAACGGCATGGCCGCCACCAGGAGGACAACCCACACGACGAGGATCGGCCACCGCCGCCGGTGGGCGAACGCGCCCATGCGGTAGAACCGGCTCCGGCCCATCCCGTTTCCAGTGCTGACGTCGTGCCTGCTCATGGTGCTCCTCCCACCCCTGGCCTGCATTCGCTCTTTTCGGCAACCCGGATTTCGTGATCCGGATTCCATCGACCTCCGAACTCCTCGGGGAGATAATCCGCCCACGTGGCGGGGAGGTCCACCGTGGAAGAATTCGATCTCGACAGGTACCTGCGAGGGTCCAGGAAGGTCGACCTGGGCGGCGTGGAGTGGGACCGCGTGCGGGAGCATGCGCTGACGCCGTCCGAGGCCCGCTGCCTGGCCTACATGATGGACATCGAGTCCCACACGGTCGTCTTCCTGCGGGACCTGCTGGCCACCCGGGCGGCCAACGAGCCGGACGTGACCGCGTTCCTGTCGTGCTGGGCCTACGAGGAGCTGTGGCACGGCGAGGCCTTCAGCCGGTTCCTGGGCGAGGCGGGGTACGACCTGGGGCCGGACGGCGAGCGCGTGTTCGGCGACTCGCCGTTCCCGTCGCGGTACGCGCGGAACTCGCGCATCCGCGAGCTCATGGGGGGCAAGGGGACGTGGTCGCACGTCGGCAGCATGGTCGGGTCGATGCTGGTGAAGGACTTCGTGGCGGTGCACATGGCGTGGGGCGCGGCCAACGAACTGTCGACGCTGCAGTCCTACCACCGGATCATCGCGAGGACCGAGCACCCGGTGCTGGTCCAGCTCCTCCAGGCGATCATCAAGGACGAGCGCCGCCACTTCGCGTTCTATCGGTCCCAGGCCAGGATGCGCCTGGCGCGCTCGCCGAACGCGCGGAGGGTCGTGCGGTGGGCGCTGGAGCACGTCTGGGCCATCGTGGGCACGGGCGTCCGGCCCCAGGCCGAGACCGACCACGTGGTGCTGACCCTGTTCGGCGACGCCGACGGCCTCGCCGCCGCGAAGGAGATGGACAGCACCATGTCCGAGCTCCCGGGCCTGCACGGACTGACCATCTTCCAGAACGCCCGAAAGGAAGCGTTCCGGCGTATGTCCGCCGCCGAGCACCGCGCGACCTTGGCGTCGCTCCAGGACCGCCGGCGCGACCACCCCAGCGCCATGCCCTTCGCCGCGATGCGTCAGTAGCGGCGTTCGCAGGAGCAGCCCGCGCTTGAGGCGCTGGCCGCTCGCCGGGATTCGTTCCTTCTGCCGAGCGATGCGGAACCTGCGGCGCCCGGGGTGGCTGTTCGGTGAGCCGGTTCTGTCCCCTTGTGCCGGGGGGGATGGGCCGGTACCGTCGGGAGCCAATCCAAGAGGCACCAAGGAGCACGTAGGAGCACCCATGTCCTCGAAGCGCCCGGCCCTGTTCGTCTCGTTCGCGCTGGCATTGGCCCTCGTCCTGTTCGCGCCGTCGGCGGCGTGGGCCGCGCCCGGCGACCTCGACACGACGTTCGGCGGAGGGGACGGCGTCGTCACCATCCACGGGAGCGTGGAAGCGGGGAGGATCCTGCGCCAGCCGCTCGGGTGGTTCGTGGTGGCCGGCTCGCTCAACGGGAACGTGTTCCTCGCCCGCTACCGGGGAGATGGCTCCCGCTACAAGGTCTTCGGAGGCGGCGACGGCGTCGCGACCCTCGACTTCCAGGGGGGCTTGGACTCCGTCTCGGGGCTCAACCGGATGCCGGATGGCCGGCTCGTGGTCTCTGGAACCTCGGAGGACAGCGGGGGAGTGAACCGTCGCATCTCTGCGGCCAGGTTCACGCCTGTCGGGGTGCCGGACTCGACGTTCAGCGGGGACGGCAAGACCACGACCGCCTTCCCGGGGTACGGGGAATCCGTCGGCCTTGGCAGCGCGCTGCAGCCGGACGGGAAACTCGTGGTGGCCGGATTTGCCCTCAACTCGACGGATTCGGACCTGGTCGTCGTCCGGTACCGGGCCAATGGCACCTTGGACAGCTCGTTCAGCGGCGACGGGCGGTTCACGATCGACCTCGGGGGTGATGACCATGCGTGGGTCGTCCGTCTCCTGAGCGACGGGACCATCCTCGCCGCTGGGGAGTCCATCGGGTCCAACGCCGCCTCCGGGGCACGGATGGCCCTCGTGTGGCTGACGCCTTCTGGAAACCTGAGTCACGCGTACGGCGGCGGGGACGGGAAGGCGATCGTTGATCTGTTCCCCAACAACGCCGAGGAGACCGCCCACGCGGTGTTCGTCCTCGGCTCCGGGAAGATCGTGGTCGTCGGCGACGCGAACCGGGGCGGCGGGGGCCAGGACGTCGTCGAGGTCCGGTTGACGCCGAGCGGAGCGAAGGACCACACGTTCGGAGGCGGTGATGGCGTCGTCGTGAGCGACGGCGGCGGAGGGGACGATTTCGTCTCGGGGGCCGTGCGCCTGTCGGACGGGACGGTCGTCGTCGCCCTGGCTTCCAAGGGCCTCGCTGCATCGTCGCCGTACGAATTCGCGGTCGCGCGACTGCGCCCGAACGGGACCGCCGATCCCACGTTCGGAACCGGCGGCTTCGCCCGCCCGTTCGCCGGGCAGGACGGCCGCGCCAACGACACGTTCGTCCGACCCAACGGCCGCATCATGGTGACCGGACGCGTCAACGCCACGATCACGACGGTCCGTTTGTTGCCCTGACCTGGAGCCCGCACCTCCGCTCCGAGCTCGTGCCAGACTCAGGCCGTGGCTCGACGCTCCACGAAGAAGGACGCTACCTCCGTCGACGAGGTCGTCGACAGGCTCTACTCGCTCGATGCCGAGGACTTCACCGTGGCGCGCAACGAGGCGGCGAAACAGCTCAAGGCTGAGGGGGACAAGGCCGGCTCGGATCTCGTCAAGGGGCTGCGGAAACCAACGACGGCCGCGTGGGCGGTCAACCAGCTGTCCCGGCGTGTCCCGAAGCAGGTCGACGAGCTGCTCGAGGCGGGCGCGGCGCTGCGGAGCGCGCAGCGAGCGGCCCTGTCCGGGTCGGGGAAGGCGCTCCGCGACGCCACCCAACGGCGGCGGGCGGTCGTCGCGCGGCTCCTCGAGGAGGCGGCGGCGGTGTTCGGCGACGCCGGCCGCAACCCGGCTCCGCACGTCGACGCAATCCGCTCGACGCTCGAGGCGGCCTCGACCGACGAGGCCACCGGCGACCTGGTTCGGTCGGGGCGACTGACGAAGGAGGTCGAGCCTCCCACCGGGTTCGGCGACGTCTCGCCCTTCGAGGTGCTGACAGGCGGACGGGCGTCCCCCGCGGCGAAAGCCGAGGAGGCTCCGGCAGCGTCACCGGCCGAGCGCCGGCTCCGCGAGCGGCTGGAGGCCCGCGTGGAGAAGGCGGAGGATGCGCTGTCGGCGGCCCGCGAGGCGGCCGCCGAGGCCCGCCGGGAGGCCGACGACGCGGCCAGGGACTCCGACCGGCTCGAGCGGGAGCTGCAGACGGCGCGCCGCCGAGCCGACCGAGCCGCGAAGTCCGCGACGGCAGCCGAGTCGCGTGCCGAGAAGGCGGAACAGGCACTGACCCAAGCCCAAGCCGACCTGAAGACGGAGTCCTGAGCACGGTCCCGCTCGAGGCGACGTTGCTGCGACGGCCGAACGGACGACCGAGGACCTATCTGGTCTCAGGCCCCGGCGGCTTCCTCAGGGGCACGGAGCGCGAAACGGAATCCGGCTCGTCCGTCCCGGGAAGAACCGAGTCCGCAGCCCGCTCAGCCTTCCGCCGCTGGCGTCCCGCCAACCAGCCGAGGCCGAGGTACCCGAGCAGGCGATCCCAGGACATCGCTTGAATGATCCCAGGGGGCACAGGCCTCCGCCAAGCCGGCATTCGTTGATGTCACTTGGCGCCGGGGGCATCTGACCGGTGGCTAGGGGAAGGTGGTCAGGAATTCCACCCGGACGGCCGTGTACCGGTGAGGATGGACGATCGTGATGGTGTTCGAAAGTACCCAGCCTTCCACGATGTAGCGGCCAGGAGGCAAAGCGACCTCGAAAATGCCATTCGCGGGTGCGGTGACTCGGGCGACGGTCGTTCGATTCGAAGCGTCAAGGATCGTCACAGGACAAGCACATGGGGAAGGTTCTGGGAGCGGGATTCCGACCTTCCCGCCCGAGGCGCCACGGACGGCGAGTCCCCGGATTCCGGAAGCGACTGGGCCCCCTCCATGACAGGCAGCCAGAAGGAAACCAGCGAGTATCGTCGCCGAGAGACGCTTCAGCATTCTCGCTCCTTTGGCGGAAGGTAGCCGAAGGGACGGTACTGACGGCAACGCGAGTGTTCGCAAACGCCCCTAAATCATGCCACCCACTCGTGGGGACGAGACGGAGGCGGCGTGGGACCCCTGGACCTGATGATCCCCTGTCCCCACAGGATGAGTGCTCCGAGGATGGTCACCGCGAGAACGGCGAATCCCTGCAGGACGTACGGGTGTCCGACATGAAAGCAGGGCTGACCGCGGGGGGCGAAGCACTCCCAGGCCCCTTTGACGAGACCGACGTGCGTCAACAGCACGAGCGACCCGGCGAGGCCTCCGAGGAACCAGACAAGTGCCAAGGCTTGAAGCCGGTGTCGACGAAGCACGATCCCTCCACTTCCAGACCTCGTCAGTGTAGTCCGGGCACTCGGACGTGCGTTCTCTGCTCCACCCCTACGTCATGTCACGTGGACCGGCCCAGTCAGGGTGGCGCCCGGTCCTCCAGCGGCGTGCCGTCGGGGCGGGAGAACACCGGCCCGGCGTCGGTCATCTCCAACCCGAACCCGTCGTGGACCATCCGATGATGCCGGCGGCACAACAGGACCAGGTTCGCAAGCTTGGTCTCGCCGCCGTCCGCCCAGTGCACCCCGTGGTGGGCGTCGCACCACGGCGCCGGGCGGTCGCACCCGGGGAACCGGCACCCTCGGTCCCTGACCACCACGGCCCGCCGGATCCCGGCCGGGACCACCGCGGTCCTTCTTCCCACGTCGAGGGGCTCGGAGCCGCCCCGGGTGATCACCCTGCTCACCTTGGCGTCGCACGCGATGCGCCGGGCCGAGGACGGGGAGATGGTCCCTGACTCCTCGAGCTCGCAGCGCCGCCCGGCCCTACCCTCCAGGGCCTCCAGGTCGAGCGTCACGGTGAGGTGGGGCCGCTCCCCGCCCACCACGGGTCGGTCCACCCGGTGCAGGAACTGCCGGGAGATCTCCCCCAGGGCGTCGCACCGGCGCTGGGCCGGGGTCCGGGGGTCCTCCGACCCGTCCCGGGCCTCCGTGTCCATCACGGCCCTCAGCGCCGTGATCAGGCACTGCCCGGTCTCCGGGTCGAGGTTGCCGTCCACCCTCACCATGCCCTCGAAGGTGGGGGACGCGTGCAGCCCCCGCCGGTCGTAGCGCTCCCGGTCCGCCTTCGCGGCAGCGTCCGCATCCACCATGTCCTTCCAGTGGGACACCGCTCTGCGGAGGTCCCGCACCGGAAGGGTCCGGGCCGCGTCCACGAGCACGGACTCCACCTTGTGAAACTCCTCGGGGTTGGCCTCCTGCGCCGCCACCAGCTGGCCCACCGCGGAGGTGGACACCTCCCCTTCGTACAGGGCCTCCCGCACCGCCGGCATGGCCTCCAGGGCCCGGGCCGTTCGGACCTGCCGGGCCGCCTCAGACCACGACGTCTGGAACCGGTGCTCCACCCAGGACGTCATGGACAGGTGCCCCGACTCGGCGTAGGTCCCTCGGTGCTCGATCTCGGCCACGGTCCGGGCGCCCTCGGCCTCGAGGACGCCCACCGCGCGGCGGATCTCCGAGAGCCGGTCCTCCAGCTCTGAGTGGGCCAGGTGCCGCAGCTCCACCGTCCGCAGCTCGTCCAGTCCCGATCGCAGCGTGCTCATGACCCACCCCAGTATCGAACAGGTGTTCGACAACCACAATGGCACGATCGAGTCATTTTTCGTCACCCGCAGGGCGTCGAATCCATCCCCCAACCAGGGGCGGGAAGCGCCGTAATCAAGGCACGGACCTATTTGGCAAGGCGTGGAAATGCCAGGTGCCAGAGGAACGAGCCGGAGAGCCGCGCGAAGCCTGATCAGGTCGAGGGCGCGGGCTGATCTGTAGCCGGCTTGCCGTTGCCGTTCGGCAGTGCGCCGGGAAACGTCCAGGCCTCATCCAGCTTGTCGACGGGCCAGCGTTCCCGCTGTCTCGCGGCGAGCTTCTCCATCAACGCGATCGCGGCCGGGTCCTCCTCGGCGGGACGCCAGTCGACCACGTGCGCCTCCACCGCGCGACGCCACACGTCCAGGCCGCGGTCGGTGCGGATGATCGTCAGCGTCCACCCCTCGCGCTGGCCCAGGCCGCCGAAGGAGATGTCGGCGTGCTCCGCCGCGAAGTCCGGACACATCTCGCAGCCGGGGCGGGAGAACCGGCGGGCTTCCTTGAGCGACACGTCGTGGACCTCGCCGTCCGTCGTGTACACGATGACCTTGCCCTTCACGTTGATCCGCGCGATGTCCTCGTATTTCACGCCGAGCTCGCCGTGGATCTTCTGCTCCATCAGCCCCTCGTACGTGAAGGACTTCGAGCACAACAGCCCGAACGTCCACGCGATCTTCTTGCGCCACTTGGCCACCCGGCGCGACTCCAGCGCGCCGGTCACGCTGGCCATGCACGACATCCCCACGAGCGCCATCTTCGACAACCCCCGCTTGGACCCCTCGATGAGCGCCAGCGGGTTGGCCGAGTACGTGTACCGCGAGCCCGCCGTCGCCAGCACCCCGGGGACGTCCGTCACGATGGCCGGCTCCGCGTCCCACGGCCGCTCGTCCGACAGCCGCGACGTCGCCACCCCGTCGAGCTCGCCGCTCTCCAGGCCCCAGATCAGCAGCGCGCTGACCACGCCGCCGTCCTGGCCCACCGCCAGCACACGGGGGTCGGCCGCCCGGGCCAGCACGATCGACTGGTGGACGCCGATGACCTCCTCCACGGAGCGGGTCCGGCCGAACAGCATGCGGTCGATCTCCGGTTCCCATTCCCGGAACCGGGGGCAGCCCCGGGTGCAGATGTCGCATCCCCGGTCGCCGTGGGTGCAGTGGTCGGGCGGCCCCTCCTCCAGGTGGAATGGGCGGTACGGCCCGTTGTGCCCCGTCCCGTCGTCGTGGTCGTAGCCGAGGACGTGGAACGGGCAGACCACCACACAGGCGGAGCATCCGGTGCACAGCCCGGACGTGACGACCTCGTGGTGCAGGTCGCGCCACTGGGTCTTGTCCGCGGAGGAGGGCACGAGCCGCCAGTATATGGACGCCGACCCTCCGCGCGAGGCAAGCCGAGGGCCCCCGCCGTCCGTAGTACTTCCCGTCCGCGAACCGGAGGGAGGACAGGCGCATGCGACGATGGCTCGGCATTGCCGTGGTGGCGGTGGTCGTGATGCTCGTGGGGGCGGCGTGCAGCTCGTCGAACAAGACGGGCGGCGAGAGCGGCGAGAGTGGCGACGGCGGCGGCGGCCAGATCTCGATCGCCGGCGACAAGGCCAACGACCACGGCTCCAAGGACGCCTCGGGGATGAGCTCCATCGAGGTCGAGGCCGACGACTTCTACTTCGATCCGACGACGCTCACCGGCACCGCCGGACAGACCCTGAAGATCGAGATCAAGAACGAGGGCAACACCACCCACAACTTCTCCCTCGACGACCAGAACATCGACCAGGACGTCCAGAACGGCCAGAGCACCACGGTGACCGTGAAGTTCCCCAGCTCGGGCGTGGTCGAGTTCTACTGCAAGTTCCACAAGTCGAGCGGCATGGTCGGACAGCTCAAGGCCTCCTGACCCCCCTCGGGAGGCGCCAGGCGAGGAACCGGGGAGCTATCACCCGGTTCCTCGCCGTTTCGGCCCGGCCCCTGCGGGCGGTCTCGCCATCGGGCCGCGAACCTGACACCACGCTCTTCGCGTAGAAGCATCGGAGGATGCCGAGCGGAGGGCGGGGGCGGGGATCGATGCGGCCACGGGGCCGAATCCGAGCGACGGCCGCGCTGGTGGCGCTGATTGCGCTGCCGGCCTCATGCACGTCGGGGGACCGGACCCCGGGAACCTCCCCCGCGCCCACCTACCACCCCACGGGCCAGTTGGTCGCGCTGGTCGGCAGGTTCAACGGGCACTTCGTCGTCATGGACCTGCGCACGGGGAAGACGTTCGACCCCTCCATGCCCCAGATCTTCGGTTTCTGGGGCCGGGCCTGGCCGGGGCCCGGCGGTCGGCTGTACGCCATGCCCCTCGTCTTCAGTGCCGACACCCGTTCCCGGATGTACCTGTTCGGCGGGAAAGAGCCGCCGCGGCACGTCGGGCCGCCGATTCGAGGGGGCATCGGGTTCCAGGTGGCGGGCCGGTACGCGGTGGTGTGGACCTGTCCCGGGGTGTTCCTCCTGGACCTGTCCCGGCCCACGAGGTGGGACCGCGTGTCCGGTGGATGCGGGGCCGCGCTGTCGCCGGACGGTCGCCGTCTGGCCTTCGAGACCGCCTCCGGGCTGTGGGTCACGGACGTGCCGCGGGGGAAGCCGCGGGAGGTGCTGCGCTTCGCCGACCTCGACGAGCTGCGCCGGGCCCACATCGCACGCCGCTCGCTGGAAGAGGTGACGTGGGGAGTCGGCGGCGTGGCGGCAGCCGTCGGCGACTCGTCCGACGGCGCCGTGGTGGTGTGGAACGAAGACCGACCTCCGGTGGTCGACGTCGTGGGGCGCGCCCGAATTGGAGACATGGAGTGGCAGCCCGGAGGCTCACTCCTGGCGTTCATCGACCACGCGCCCGAGGGGGAGCTGTTCTCCCTCGACGCCCGGACGGGAGAAGAGCGGCAGCTGGCGGAGCTGGGCTCCGAGCTCGGGGACGTGGGCGGCGTGACCTGGTCGCCCGACGGTCGGGTCGTGGGGGCGGCGCTCAGCTCGAACTCGATGGCGTTGGTCGACCCCGGCGTCGGCCGCGTGGGGACGGTGGTGACCCCGGGCGTCCCCGTGGCCTGGCTGCCGAACGCGTCGTGATGGGCGTGCTGCGCAGGATCCGTGCCGCGCCGGGAGCGCTCGCCGGCTCGCTCGTCCGGCTGTTGCGGTTCCCGCCCTTGCTGGGCGCCGTGATCGGGGCCGGCGCGGTGGTGGGCATCGCCGCCGCGACCGGTCCGCTGGTGGTGTCCTCGGCCGGCAACGCCGCGATCGCCGATCGGATCGGGGGGCCCGACGCCCCTCCCGTCGGGCTCCGGACCCAGACCATGTTGCCGTTGAGTTGGGATCGGGTGGCGTTCCGACTCCCGCTGATCCGCCAGGGGCTGCACTCGCTCCCGGTCGGTCCGCCGCTCGTCACGGTCCTCGGGTCGAGCTCTGCGAGCGTTTCGAGCGCCCGGGGCTCGGCGCCGGTCCAGATGGTGACGCGCAGCGGGTTCCTCGATCACGTGACGCGGGTCGACGGAAGCGGCGCCGACGGACTGTGGGTCCCGAGCTCGGTGGCCGGCCGGCTCGGGCTGCGGCCGGGCGGGACCGCGACGCTCACCGTCGGCGGCATCCGGACCGGGATCAGGGTGGCCGGGGTGTACCGCGACATCGACCCGTACCACGTCCCGGCGTACTGGACGCCCGTGATCACGCGAGTCGCGCCGCCGGGGCCGGGAGACGATCCTCCCCCGCCCCTGCTGCTGGGCGACCTCCGCCCGTTCCTGGACGCGGAGCACCGCGTGCTCGACGTGGGGACCGTCGAGATCGAGGCCGCCGTGCCTCCCGGCCTGTCGCTGCCGGAGGCGAGGAGGACCGCCGCCGCCCTCGAGGCGGTGCAGGACGGGCTGATCGACCCCGCGTCCCCGTACTACCGGGCCTTCGACGTCGCCGACTCGCTGCTTCCGGCCCTGGTGGCGCAGGCCGACGAGGCCGTGGACTCCACCACCCAGCCGGTCCAGGCCATCTCGCTGGCGGGGGAGCTGGCGGCCCTGATCCTGGCGGGGGCCGCCGGGATGTTCCTGGCCCGGCGGCGGAGCGTGGAGTTCGCGCTGTTGTCGGCCCGGGGGATCGGGTGGGGCGCCCTCGCCGGCCGGACGACCGCCGAGGCGTTCCTGCCGGCCGTCGCGGGCGGCGCCGTGGGCTGGGCCCTGGCCAGGGCGCTCGCGTCGCTGACCGGGCCGGGGGCGCCGGTCGACCGGGGGGCGGTCGCCTCGGGCGCGGCCCGCGCGGTGGTGGGAACCGTCGCGGCGGCGCTCGTCGTCGGGGCGTTCACGGCGGTGGCCGTGCGGATGGACGCGCCGGATCGGAAGACCCGCGGCCGGGCCGTGGCCCGGGTTCCGTGGGAGATCGTCCTGCTGGGGCTCGCCGGCGCCTCGGCGTACGAGATCTTCACCCGGGGAACGCAGGGGGTGGACACCGCGACCCTGCAGCCGCCGCGGCTCGACCTGCTGGTCCTGGCGTTCCCGTTCCTGTTCGTGGCCGGGAGCGCGGGGCTCACGGTCCGGCTGCTCCGGCGCGCGCTCCCGCGGCTGCGGCGGGCGGCGGCGACGCGGCGGCCGTGGGTGCAGCTCACCGCGGCGCGGGTCGCCGGCTCGCCCCGGCTGGCCTCCGTGCTGGTCCTCGTGGCGGGCCTGGCCATCGGCGTGCTGACGTACTCGAACGTGCTGTCCGCCTCCGTGGAGTCGACGGCGGACGCCAAGGCCGTCCTGTCGGTGGGAACCGACGTCGTGGCCACCACCGGCGTGCTGCCCACCATCCTGGGGAAGGCCCCGTTCCGGTGGTCGCCCGTCGAGCGCGTGCCGGACGTGACCCTCGACCCCGGCGGCTCTGAGGTCGACGTGGTCGCCGTCCGGCCCGGGTCGTTCGCCCGGGCCGCCGCGTGGATCGGGCCCTTCTCCGGGCCGCCGGACGCGCTGGGGGACCTCGACGCAGGAGGCCCCGTCCCGGCGATCACGGTGGGGGCGGGACTCCCCCCGGGGGCCCGGCTCACGCTGAACGGCGGGGCCGTGGCGGTGCGCGCCGTGGGGTCGACGGACGTGTTCCCGGGCGTCCAGCCGGGGCACCCGACCCTCGTCGTCGACGTCGACCGCCTGGCGGCCGCCAGCCCAGCGCTCGCGGGCGTCTCCCACTCCTTCGAGCTGTGGGCCCGCGGCGACCCCGCCCGGATCCTCCCGGTGCTCCGCCGGGAGGGGTTCGACCCCACCTTCTTCATCACGGCGAAGCGGGAACGGGCCTCGCCGGGCTTCCAGGCGCTCTCGTGGACGTTCGGGCTGCTCCAGACGTTCGGCGCGCTGGCCGGGCTGCTGTCGGTGCTGGGCGCGGTGCTGTACCTCCAGGCCCGGCAGCAGCAGCGCGAGGTGACCTACGCGCTGGCCCGGCGGATGGGGCTGCGCCGGCGGGAGCACCGCCGGTCGATCGCGCTCGAGCTCGGTGGGATGCTGCTGGCCGCGTACGTGATCGGAGCCGGCTTCGCCACGGCGGCGGCCGCGATCGTCCACGGGAAGGTGGACCCGCTGCCCGCGCTGCCGCCCGGCCCGCTGCTCCACGTTCCGGTCGCGGCGCTGGTCGGGGTGGCGGCCGCCGCGGCGGCCCTGGCCTGGGCGGGGGCGATGCGGGTCCAGCGCCTGGCCGACCACGCCAACGTCGGCGAGCTGCTCCGCCGCGCGGGCTAGCGCTGACCGTCGAGGGCGGCCGGCTCGACGGCGTCGCGGACGTCGATGACCTCCGGCACGCCGGCGAGCTCGAGCACGGCGCGGATGGGGGTCTCGGCGGGAACGACGACCCGGAGCGTCTGCCGGCGGGAGCCGAGCCGGGCGGCCAGCCGCAGCAGCAGGGAGATCCCCACGCTGTCGAGGTAGGTCGTCCCCGTGAGGTCGACGACGAGCTCGCGGGTTCCGTTGGGAACCGCCGCGGAGATCGCCGCCCCCAGCTCGCCGGCGTTCGACATGTCCACCTCGCCGTGGATCCCGACCACGGTCTGCAGGCCCCGGCGTTCCACCTCGAGCCGCGCCAGCTCGGTCACCGGGCCAGCTCCCGCCGCATCCGCACGGCCGTACCCCCGACCCCGCTGTCGACGTCGACGGAATCCATGAGCCCCCGCATGAGGGGGATGCCCCGGCCTCCCTCGTCGCCGGACGGCGGCCGCCACCCGCCGGTGTCCCGGACGGTCATCTCGACGGCGCCGTCGACGAGGGCCAGCTCGACGTCCAGCACCCCCTCGCGGGCGCCGTAGGCGTGCTGGATCACGTTGGCGCAGGCTTCGCCGCACGCGACCAGGATCTCGTGCTCGGCGGCGGCCGGGGCGCTGACCTCGCGGAGCCACCGCCGGACGGTGTGCCGGAGCGGGGCGAGGACGTGGGGCTCGGCCGGGACGCGCATACGCAGGGTGGCGTCCATGGGCACCGGTCGGAGCGCCAGCAGGGCGACGTCGTCGGCGACGTGATCCCCGACGAGCGCCTCGATCACGCGGTCGCACAGGTCCTCGAGGTTGTCGTGGAAGCTCGCGGCGACCTCGTCCCGCAGCCGGCCCAGGCCGTCGACGATCGAGCTGCCCCGCCGCTCGACCAGCCCGTCCGTGAACAGCAGCAGCGTCGAGCCCGGAGCGAGCCGGCCGGCCGCCTCGGGCGGCTCGGTCGTGAGCTCCACCCCCAGGGGCGGCGACAGCGCCTCCTCGAGATAGGACATGGCCCCGGCGGGGTCGGCCACCAGGGGCGGCGGGTGCCCGGCGTTCGCGAAGCGGATGTCTCCCTCCTCGGGATCGAACACGAGGTACAGGACGGTGGCCATGTCGGCCGGCAGGAGCCGCGTCATGAGCCGGCGGATGCGGCCCACCACGACCGCCGGCGAGCCCTCCTCGAGGGCGAACGCGCGGAGCGCCATGCGGATCTGCCCCATCGCAGAGGCGGCCCGCAGCCCGTGCCCGGCCACGTCGCCGATGGCCACCCCCACGTGCCCGTTCGGCAGCTGGACGACGTCGTACCAGTCGCCGCCGACCTCCATGCCGGCCGTGGCGGGGACGTACCGGGCGGCGATCTCGATCCCGGGGATCTCCGGGAGCCGCTCCGGGAGCAGGCTCCGCTGCAGGGTCTCCGAGATCCGATGCTCGCGCTCCGCGAGCTTGCCCTCGGTGACGTCCTGGACGGTACCCACCATGCGCAGCGGCCCCCCGTCGGGACCCAGGTGGAGCCGAGCCGTCCCCCGCAACACGCGCTCGGTGCCGTCGCGCCGCACGATCCGGTACTCGGTGGGAGGCCGGGGGCCCTCCCGCCGGTCGCGGAGCGCGGACTCGACGTTGCCCCGGATCCGGGCGACGTCCTCCGGCACGACCAGCTCGACGGCCTTCTCGAACGACACCTCGAACTCGTCCGGCCGGTAGCCGTGGATCCGGTACATCTCCTCCGACCATGTGACCCGGTTCTCCGGGATCCGCCACTCCCAGCTGCCGATGCGGGCGAGGCGCTGGGCCTCGGCCAGCTGGCGTTCCTGCTGCCGGAGCCGGCGCTCGGCCTGCCGGCGCTCGACCACCTCGAGGTGGAGCCGCTCGTTGGCCGTGGACAGCTCCGCGGTGCGCTCGTGGACGTGTTCCTCGAGGAGTTCGGCGGCCCGTTCCAGCTCCTGGCTAGCCCGGATCCGGCCGGTCACCACGGCCGCGAAGAAGAACGAGCTGAAGGCGACCGTGGCGTTGAAGGCCTGCAGGACGAGCATGCGGCCGAACAGGCTCCCCTGGGCGAAGGGCCCGGAGCTGTGCGCCGCCGCCCACGTGGCGATGCCGGCGGCGATCAGCGCGGCCGGGGCCGCGCCCCGCTGCTGGAACCGCCACGCCGCGTACCCGACCAGCGGGAGGACGAGGAACAGCAGGCGGAGATTGGACTGCGTGACCCACAGCGCCACGGCCGTGATCAGTACGAACAGGGCCGAGGCCTCCACCCGGCGGGCCCACGAGGCCGGCGGGGGCCGACGCCGCATGAAGGCGACGACGGTCAGCAGGAACGGGGCCACCACCAGGACCCCCATCGCGTCGCCGGTCCACCACACCGTCCACGCGGAGCCGAAGTCCGACCATCGCACCGCACCGGAGACCGCGAGGGCGCCGGTCCCGATCGACGCGCTCACGAGCATGCTCCCCAGCGCGCCGAGGAACACGATCGCGATGGCGTCGCGCTGGCGGTCGAGCTCCTGCCGGAAGCCCACCCGCTGGAGCAGCGTCGCGGCGAGCAGCGGCGCGAGCGTGTTCCCGCCCGCGGTGGCCGCGGCGACCCACAGGTGGTTGCCGATGGGGGCGTTCACCGCGAACGCGGCGATGGCGACGCCGGGCCAGACCCGCCGGCCCAGCACGAGGAACGCCACGACCGCGATCCCGGTGGGCGGCCACAGCGGCGTGACGTTCTTCTGGACCAGCGCGAGCCGCAGGCTGAGGCGCGCGGCCACGTAGTACGCGACACCCACCAACAGGGCCAGGGCGGCGGTCCGGAGAAGGTTCCGGTCCGGGATCTCGGCGGGCTCGCCCCCGGACCTCGACGTGGCCCATCGATGGGTGTGTTCACGCACGACGGCCGAGCCCGCGGGGCGCACGTGCAGAGCGTAGCCCTCGGAGGAAGAAACGTGGCGATCCCGACGCTAGATCGCGAACGACTTGCCGCAGGTGCACTCGTGGGTGGCCTGCGGGTTCACGACCTTCAGGCCGCCGCCGAGCATGAGGTCGTGGAACTCGAGCGTCGAGCCCTGCAGGATCGGCGCGCTGCGGGGGTCGACGGCCACGCGGAGGCCGTGTGCCTCGAGCACCTGGTCGGTCTCGGTCGGGGCGTCCTCCAGGCCCATCTCGTACTCGAAGCCGTCGCATCCGCCCGCCACGATCCGGATCCGGAGCACGGCGCCGGGGCGGCCCTGGCGGTCGGCGACCGCGCGCACGCGCCGGGCGGCGGGTTCGGTGATGGTCAGCACGGGCGCCTGCGTCTCGGTGCTCACGCGTTCCATGATACGAGCGACCGGAGGGAGGACACGACGTGGAGCTGGGACTCGCAGGAAGGCCGGCGGCGGTGGCCGCGGGAAGCAGGGGCCTCGGCCTGGCCTGCGCGACCGCGCTGGCGCGCGAGGGGGCGCGCGTGGCCATCTGCGCCCGCGACGGCGCCGGGGTCGAGGCCGCCCGGGCCGGCATTGCCGGGGCCACCGGCGCGGACGTGGTCGGGATCGTCGCCGACGTGGGGACCGCGGAGGGGGCGACGGGGTTCGTCCGGGATGCCGCCGCGGCGCTCGGCGGGTGCCAGGTCCTGGTCGCCAACGCCGGCGGGCCCCCGCCGGGCGGGTCGCTGGACTTCTCCGACGAGGAATATCTGGCGGCGATCGAGTCCAACTTCCTGTCCGCCGTCCGCATGGCCCGCGAGGCGCTGCCCCACATGCGGGCGGCCGGCTACGGGCGGATCGTTGCCATCCTCGGTTCCTCGGTGAAGGAACCCATCCCCGGGCTGGCCCTGTCGAACGCGGTGCGGCTGGCCGCGGTGGGGTTCCTCAAGACGCTGGCCCGCGAGGTCGCGCCCGAGGGCATCACCGTGAACGCCGTGCTGCCCGGCCGGCTTCTCACCGACCGCGCGCGGCAACTGGCGGCGGCGCAATCGGGGAGCGAGGAGGAGGGGATCGCCGCCCAGGCCGCCGGCGTGCCGATGGGCCGCCTCGGCGACCCCCGGGAGCTGGGCGACGTGGTCGCGTTCCTCGCCGGCGAGCGGGCCTCCTACCTCACCGGCGTGATGCTGTCGGTCGACGGCGGCATGTTCTCCGGCGTGTTCTGACGACTCCCTTCGGGACTGCCGCCGACCCTCAACTACCATGGCGGGTGTGATGGACTCCTCGCCGGCCGACATCGCTGCCGCACTCCACGCCGTGCTGCCGGCGGCGCCGGACCATCTCCCGCAGGGGTTCGGCCGCCCGGCCGGCGTGCTGCTGCCGCTGGTGGCGGGACCGGATCCGCCCTCGCTCGTGTTCACCGAGCGCACGGCCGAGCTGTCCCGGCACGCGGGCGAGATCTCGTTTCCCGGAGGGATGCCCGACCCCGGCGACGACGACCTGGCCCAGACCGCGCTGCGCGAGGCGCACGAGGAGATCGGCGTCCGCCCCGACGCGGTCGAGATCCTCGGCTCCCTGGCCCCCCTGCCGACGTTCGTGACCGGGATCCTGATCGTCCCGTTCGTCGGCCTCCTCCACGAGCGGCCGGTGTTCACGCCGAATCCGGCGGAGATCGCCGAGATCATCGAGGCCTCGCTCGCCGAGCTGGATCGCGCGGAGGCGGAGGTCGAATGGGACATCGGGGGGCGGACGTGGACCGGCCACACCTACGACGTGGGCGGGAAGGTCATCTGGGGGGCGACCGGCCGGATCCTCAAGGGGTTCCTCGATCTCGTGCGAAAGGAGGCGCCGTGGATGCTCCAGAGCCGGGTCGCGTAGACGCGCCGACCGGCCCCAGCGGGTACACGGGACGCGACTGGCCGGGTGGCGTGCAGGACCCCCAGGACCCGAGCGTGCGCGAGCTGCAGGCCATCCTGGGCGAGGCGCGGACGATCGCAGTCGTCGGCCTCAGCACCGACCGCACCCGCGACGCGTACGACGTCGCCGAGTACCTCCAGGAGAAGGGGTACCGGATCGTCCCGGTGAACCCGCACGTGACCGAGGTCCTGGGCGAGCAGGCCTACCCGTCGCTGCTGGACGTCCCCGAGAAGGTCGACGTCGTCGACGTGTTCCGCCGCGCCGACAAGACACCGGAGATCGCCCGGCAGGCCGTCGAGATCGGCGCGAAGGTGCTGTGGCTGCAGAGCGGGATCATCAACGAGGAGGCGGCGCGCATCGCGACCGAGGCCGGGCTCGACGTGATCATGGGCGTGTGCATCCGCACGGCGAAACGGCGGGTGGAACGGGAGGCGTAGATGCAGCGATGGGAGTACTTCGTGGGACCGCTCCTGGAGCACAATCCCGGGGAGATCCTGAACACGTTCGGACAGGACGGCTGGGAGCTGGTGACGGTCCTCCAGATCGAGAACCCCCAGGGCGGCCGCTCGCTGGTCGCCTACCTCAAGCGCCCGGCCTCGTAACCTCCCGACGCCGCATGGCTGCCCCCCGGGCGCGCCGGATGGCCCTGGCCGGTTCCGTGGTGGTCCTCGCCACCGCGTGTTCGAGCTCGAGCCCCGCCCCGCCCCCGTCACTCTCGTTCCCCCCGATCTCGCAGCCCTCGGGGACCACTCCCGGCAGCCCGGCTCCGTCGCCGCGGGGTGGCGAGTGGGTGACCTACCACCGCGACGGCGCCAGGAGCGGGTTCGCGGAGGGGCCCTCGCTCGGCAATGGGCGGCAGTCCTGGGTCTCGCCCGAGCTGGACGGGGACGTGTATGCCGAGCCCCTGGTCGACGGCGGCACGGTGTTCACGGCGACGGAGGGCAACACGGTCTACGCCCTCGACGGCTCGACCGGTGCGATCGCCTGGAGGACCAACCTCGGAACCCCGGTCGACAGCTCCACCCTTCCCTGCGGCAACATCGAGCCCACCTCGGGGATCACCGCGACGCCCGCCATCGACCCGGCGACCGGCCTGATCTACGCGGCCGCGTTCCTGGCGCCGGGCCATCACGAGCTCTTCGCGCTCCGGGAGCGAACCGGCGATGTCGTGTGGCATCGCCCGATCGACCCGCCCGGCATGGACCCGCTCACGCAGCAGCTCCGGTCGGCCCTGGCCCTGGCCAACGGGCGCGTCTACGCGGCGTTCGGAGGCCTGCTCGGCGACTGCGGCGACTACCACGGGTGGGTCGCGGCCGTCACCGCCGACGGGAGCGGGCCCCTGCTCGACTATCGGGTACCGACGCAGAACCGCGGCGGCATCTGGGCTCCCTCCGGGCCGGCGGTCGATGACGCCGGCAACGTGTACGTCGCGACGGGGAACAGCTCCTCCGACACCCAGTTCGACCTCGGCGACAGCGTCCTCGAGCTGTCGCCCGCGCTCGAGCCGATCGCCTTCTTCGCGCCGGAGAACTGGGCACAGCTCAACGCGGGCGACGTGGACCTCGGGTCCGCGGGGCCGGCGGTGCTGCCGGGGGGCCGGGTCTTCCAGATCGGCAAGGAGGGGGTGGGATACCTGCTGGACGGCGCGCACCTCGGCGGTGTCGGGCACGAGGTCTTCAGCGACTCGGTGTGCGACGGGTCCTTCGGGGGGACCGCGCACACGCTGCACAGCGTCTACGTTCCCTGCACGGACGGCCTCGTGGCGCTGACCGTGGCCGACGACGGGGGAAGCTTCTCGCGGCGGTGGACGTCGGCCTCCTTCGACGCCGGACCTCCCATCGTCGCCGGCGGGCTCGTGTGGACGGTGGACCTCTCGTCGGGGGCGCTCGTCGGTCTCGACGAGACGAGCGGCCACGAGGTGGTGCGGCGGGACCTCGCCGACGTCTCCCACTTCGCCAGCCCGTCCGCCGCCTCGGGCTGTGTGTTCGTGCCGACCCTGCGGACGATCACGGCGTTGTGCGCCGGGACGAGCTGAAGCGCGGCGCGCGTCAGGAACCGCGGAGGACGCGGCGCAGGAGCTCCTTGGCGCCCGCCACCAGGTAGTCGCGATCGATCCCGCCCTCGTACAGGACGGCGTGCTCCACGGTCCCGTGGATCGCGTGGTCGAGGAAGGTCGCCGTCAGCACCGGGTCGGCGGCGTCGAACGCGCCGGCGTCCGTCCCCGCCTTGATCCCGGCGGCGAACATGTTCCGGAGCTTGCCCGAGGCGTCGCCGAACAGTGCCGAGCTCTGCGGCTGGAACCCGTCCCGGGCGAAGACCTGGATGAGGTCCCGGTGCTCGAGCAGGTAATCGATCATGCTCTCGACCGTCACGTCGGCGAGCGCCCACCAGTCGTCGTGCCCGACCGTCGTGTACAGCTGCAGCGCCCGCGAGACCAGGTCGTCGACGAACCGCTGCTTCAGCGCGCCGAGCAGCGCCTCCTTGGAGTCGAAGTGCAGGTAGAACGTGCCCTTGGCCACGCCGGCGGCCTCGGTGACGTCGGCGATGGTGGCGTTCGGCAGGCCCTTCTCGGCGAACACCCGCCGCGCGGCCGCCAGCAGGTCCTCGCGCCGCTCGTCGGCGGGCTTGGCCACCCGCCGCCGGGAGCTCGCAACCCGATCGACCTCCGCCCGCGCCATCGACACCCAGTCTACGGGCGCGGCCGGGCCCGGATTTCCGCCGGAGGGGTCGGCAGGAAAATCCTCGCGCCGGGCCGTACGAGTGCGTATGCTCCGCCGGATATCCGGATCGGGGGAGGCAAGTTCGTGCGAAAGACGATCGGAATGGCGTTCGCGGCGGGGCTGCTGCTCGCCGGGTGTGGCGGTGGCGGTGGCGGCACCACGCCCGCCGCCACGACCGCCGGGGCGTGCTCGGACCTGTCGTCGGGGTCGAGCTTCACGGTGAAGGCCGAGAATTCGCTCAAGTTCGTCCCGGACTGCATCATCGCGAAGAACACCCAGAGCCTGGACCTCCAGAACACCGGGTCCATCACCCACACGTTCACGATCGTGGGAACGCCGGTCGACGTCACGCTGGACGGCGGGAAGTCGCAGACCCTGGCGCCTCCCGGCAACGCGATCAAGCCGGGGACCTACATCTTCTACTGCAAGTTCCACGGGAAGCCGGACGGCTCGGGCATGGCCGGCAAGATCACGGTCGAGTAGCCGGAGCCACGCCCGCGGGCGCGGCGTAGAATTCGAACCGACATGCGGCCCCTGTACGACCGGTGCGTGCGGTGCGGGATCACGGTTTCATCGGGTCGCTCGGTGTGCCGGAGGTGCAATCCCGCGGACCTTCCCAGCCCCAGCCCCTCCCAGTACCACGCGATCGTCTACCTGACGATCCTCCTCACGCTGGTCCTGACCACCGTGTTCCTACTGCTGCGAAGCTGAGCCTTCGTCCGAGTGGTGACGCTCGGCCGCCGACCCGTGCCGGTCATCGCCCCACTGCCGGCCGGTGTCCGCGAACCAGCCGACGCTGGCGGTCACGAACAACACCGCGCCGATGGCCAGGAGCCACGTGCTGACGATCGCGCCGAGGACGAGCGCCACGCCCGCCAGCGACAGCACGAACGGCCAGATGGTCGGCGTCACGTGGGGCTCCTCTTCGGCGTGCTCCTCGGACCGCGTCTCGCGCGCGGTCACCCGAACCGCCCGGCGGACGAACAGCCCGACGAGGGCAAGGCCGGCGGCGGCGACCACGAACAGCAGCGTGCCCACGTACTCGTGACTCGTGGAGCCGTAGATCACGCCGGCGACGACGAGGAACAGGGCCAGCCCCAGGACGACGCGTGCGTACAGCCTCAACCCGCTCCCTCCCGTCGTAGCGAGACCGCGGAGACGTTCACGGCCCCTTGGGGAACACCGAGGGCAGGAGGTAGAACGCGACGTAGATGGCTACGGACACGACGACGACGAAGTGCCAGTAGATGGCGGCCGCCTCCGCGGGCTCCTGCCGAACCATCGTCAGTCGACCCGTGGCCGACCGGACGAGAACGAGGCCGAGGAAGGCCACGCCGCCGGCCACGTGGGCCAGCGCCACCCCGGACATGATGTAGAAGAGCGACGCGTAGATGCCCGACCGGATCCCGAACTCGACCTGCGAGTAGCCGTACAGCTGCAGCGCCACGAAGGCCGCCCCCAGGACGAGCGTCGTCGCCAGCCACAGCGAGAGCCGCCGCTCGTCGCCCTTCCGGATGGCTCGAACCCCCAGCTGGAGGAAGAGGCTGCTCGCGACCATGAGGCCGGTCATCACGGACGGCATCCCCATGCCCGGCACCGTGATGTCCTTGGGCGGCCAGGCCGGCTGCGACGAGTAGCTCATCGCGTAGATGGCGAAGAACGCGGCGAAGAACATCGCTTCCGAGGCCACGAAGAGCACCATCCCCAGCACCGGGCTGCTCGTCCCCCGGACGGCGCGTTCGTCGCCCGCCAGCTCGGCCGTGCTCACGATCCGTCTCCGTCGGCGGCCCTCCCGGCGACTCGCGCGTCGTACACCGGACGAGCGGAGCCGATGGCCGGAAGCCGGTCGAAGTTGTGGACCGGCGGGGGTGAGGACGTGGCCCACTCCAGCGTGTTCCCTCTCCACGGGTCGGCCGGCGCGGTTCTCGGCTTGCGGAGCGTGGAGATCACGTTCACCGCGAAGACCAACATCGAGATGGCGATGACGAACGCGCCGATGCTCGAGATGAGGTTCAGCGTGTTCCAGCCCCGGTCCGGCGCGTAGTCGGCGATCCGCCGGGGCATGCCCTTCAGGCCCAGCAGGTGCATGGGGAAGAAGGTGAGGTTGAACCCGATCAGCTGCAGCCAGAAGTGCCATTGGCCGAGCCTCCTGGACAGCATCCGCCCGGTGATCTTGGGGAACCAGTAGTAGATCCCGGCCATGATCCCGAAGACCGTCCCGCCGAACAGCACGTAGTGGAAGTGGGACACCACCCAGTACGTGTCGTGGAGGGCGAAGTCCATGGCGGGCGCGGCCATCCACACGCCGTCGATCCCCCCGATCAGGAACATGGCCACGAACCCGAGCGCGAAGAGCATCGGGGGTTCCAACCTGAGCTTCCCCTTCCATATCGTGGCCAGCCAGTTGAAGAACAGCACGCCCGTCGGGATCGAGATCATCTCGGTCGTGATGCTGAAGAAGGGCAGCTCGACGGCCCCGGTGACGAACATGTGGTGGGCCCACACGCTGAACGACAGCGCGGTGATCAGGAGGAAGGCCAGGACCACGCCCCGGTATCCGAACAGCGGCTTCCCCGAGAACACGGGGATGATCTCGCTCACGATGCCCCACGCCGCCAGGATCAGCATGTACACCTCGGGGTGCCCGAAGAACCAGAAGATGTGCTGCCAGTAGATCGGGCTCCCGCCCTTGACCGCGGAGAAGAACGTGGTCCCCAGGTGGCGGTCGGCGAACAGCATGATCAGTCCCGCCGTGATGACCGGGGTCGCCAGCACCACCAGGAGCGACGTGGCCAGCGTGCTCCAGCAGAAGATGGGCATGCGCATCATGCTCATGCCGGGCGCACGCATCCGCAGGATGGTCACGATGAAGTTGATCGCCCCGAGGATGGACGCCGCCCCCACCAGCAGGAGCCCGGCGATCCACAGGTCCTCCCCCGTCCCCAGCTGCTTCGACAGCGGGGCGAAGCTGGTCCAGCCCCCGGCCGCCGCGCCACCCTTGGCCAGGAACCCCGACACGATGGTCAGGCCCCCCACGGGGAGCAGCCAGAACGACAGCGCGTTGACCCGGGGGAACGCCATGTCCAGCGCGCCGATCTGGAGGGGAACGAAGTAGTTCCCGAACCCGGCCAGGGTCGGGAAGACGAACAGGAAGATCATCAGCGTGCCGTGTTCGGTGAAGACCTGGTTGTAGGCGTGCGCGGACAGGAACTGCTGGCCCGGACGGGCCAGCTCCGACCTCATCAGCAGCGCCAGGATGCCAGCGATGACGAAGAACGAGAACGAGTTGACGAGGTAGAGGATTCCGATCTTCTTGTGGTCGGTCGTGGTGAGCCACTCGAGCACCCGCCGGCGGTGGGGCTCCGGTGCGATGGGCTTCGGCCTCGCCTGGGTGACCGCCACCTACATCTCCTCCCGAGGCGCCCGTCCCGGATCGCTCGGCACCGTTCGGATCCCCATCACTTCACGATGAACGCGCCGGCCATGGCCACCCCGTGGACGTTGCACTGGAAGTAGTACTTCCCGGGCGCCAGCGGGGTGGTCTCGGTGACCGAGTAGCTGTGCGTCGCGATGCCCGGGAACGGACCGGTCTGATAGATCTGGCCCTTCTTCGCGATGGCGTCCTGAAGGCTCTTCCAGATCGCGAAGTTGTGGCTCACCCCCTCGTCCTCGTTCGCCACCGTCAGCGAGAGCGGCTGACCGGCGGGGATCGCGATGCAGTTCGTGTTCCACGTGGTGTTCTTCGCGACGAGGTGCACGGTGGAGCCCTGCGGCGAGCAGGTCCCGCCGATTGCCTGCAGGGTCTTCTTCTTCACCCAGTCCGAGTAGTCGGGAGGCGACACGACTTTCACCACGAAGGTCATCCTCGAGTGCCACAAGCCGCAGTACTCCGTGCACTGGGCCGGGAAGGTCCCGATCTTGTTGGGGGTGAAGGTGAAGCTGGTCGAGTGGCCCGGGATGGCGTTGCGCATGAACAGGAACGCCGGGATGAAGAATCCGTGCATGACGTCGCGCGACACCAGTGTGATGTGGACCGGCTCGTCCACGGGGAGCTCCATCTCCATGGGCTGCTTGAGGGTGCGTCCTGTCGTGAAGATCCCCTCGTTCAGGTAGTAGGCGGTCCATTCCCACTGGAACGCCTCGACTCGGAGGTTCACGAGCGGAGGCTCCTGCTCCTCCACATCGGACAGCGTCCGTTCGCCGAACGGGAACAGGACGGCCACCAGGACGGCGCCGAAGGCGAAGAACCCGACCAGGGCCCGGTTGCTCCCGAAGACCTGGGGTGGGGGCGTCTCGTCCCGCTTCCGGAATCGGACGATCGAGTAGATCAGGAGTCCCTCGACCAGCACGAACACGAAGGCGCCGAGCCCCAGGATGATCAGGTAGAGGTTGTGGATCTTCTGCCCCTGGTCCGTGGCTCCCTGTTGGGCGCACGCGGACAGGAGGAAGGCCCCCGCCCCCGCTCCGGCGAAGAGCCGCCACCTTCGTCGCATCGCTCCGCTTACGAGACGGTGAACTGGAACACCATGCCTCTGGACGCGTGAGACTTGCCCTCTCCACCCCCGAGGTTCCCGTGCTGCCAGCAGGCCATGGCGTACGTCCCCGCGGGCAGATCGAAGACACCGGAGATGGTCGCTCCCGTGTCGACCTCGCCGATCTCCCCGAAGTGCAGCCACTGGTCCTCCGAGTCCCCGGGCTTCGCCTCGGCCTTGGCGGCGTCGATCACGTCCTGCGCCTTCTTCCCGCTCGGCAGGGAGACCACCACCATCTCGTGCGTGATCGACAGGTTCTCCCGATTCGAGAAGTTGATCGTGAGGTTGCCGCTCGGAATCGAGGTCGGCATGTTGTGGTAGCGGAACTTCTGGACGAACACCGAGTAGGTGGGCGGGGCGTTCGATCCTCCGCTGCTGCAGGACGTCGCCAGGACGACCAGGGCCGACGCCAGCGCCAGGACCACACCGCCTCCCGGTGAGAGCCTTCCGGTGGAGCTTCTCAGCCGCATGGGCACCTCCCTGCCATGCTCCTCGACAGAAGCCCGGCCGGGCGCTGATGACCCGGCAAGGCCCCAGATGACGCCGTCAACCGTGGGCGTACCACAACGGCGCGCGGGCCGAAGCGCCGAATGCGGCACCTGAACGAACTGTCATGAACAGGGGCCCGTGAACGTGCTGACCACCGGCCCCGGATGACAAAACCGTCATCTTGCCGACGCTCCGATTTGCGGCGCTCGGGCGGGGACCGCAAGCTAGGACGGAGATGGCCGTGCAGGCGTCGCGGAGCGAACTTGCCTCCGGTCCCGAGACCCGGACCGCTGGGCCCGCTTGCATCCTCCTGATCGATGACGAGCCCCGGATCCAGAACTTCGTGGCCCGGGGTCTGAGGTCGGAGGGGTACGTCGTCGACACGGCGACCGATGCGGTCGAGGGCCTCCGGGCGGCGATCGCCCGCCCCCACGACCTGGTGATCCTCGACCTGCTCATGCCCGGCCTCGATGGCGTCTCCCTCCTCCGCCGCCTGCTCGACCGCAGGCCCGACCAGGCCGTGATCGTTCTGTCGGCGGTGGCCGAGCCCGCGTCCAAGGTCGAGTGCCTGGAGCTCGGGGCCGAGGACTACCTGGCCAAGCCGTTCGTCCTGGACGAGCTCCTGGCCAGGGTCCGGGCCAGGCTCCGGCGATCCACCGGTACCACATCGACCACCATCGGGGTCGGCCCGCTGCTGCTGGATCTGATCCGCCGGGAGGCGGACCGGGGCGAGGGGCCCGTCGCGCTCGCCGAGCGCGAGTTCCTGCTGCTCCGGGAGCTCATGGGCAACGCGGGAACCACCGTCTCGAAGGAGCGGCTGCTGTCGTCGGTCTGGGGCTACTACTTCGACAGCGGTTCGAACGTCGTGGACGTGTATGTGGGAAGGCTGCGACGGAAGCTGGGTTCCGGGGTGATCGCCACGGTGCGAGGGGAGGGCTACCGGATCGATGACGCCTGACCGCCGGGAGTGGCCCGTTCGAGGGCTCCAGTGGATCGACGCCGCGTGGATCGCGTTCGCCGTCGCCAACCTCGCGGGGATGCTGGTCTTCGCGAGCTGGGAGACGGTTCCGTTTCACTTCATCTGGGTCAGCCTGACCCTCCTGTACGGGTTCCGGGTGTGGGCACTCCGGCGGACGATGGTCACGCTCGCCGCCGTGATGGTGACGACGGCGGGGTTCATCCTGATCGACGTGTCCCGGGCCGCCCAGCCCATCGACGAGATCACCGAGGTCCCGCTGATGGCGGCGATGTTCGTGGCAATGGTGTGGCACGCCCGGCGGCGCGCCAGCGCGATGGAGCAGACGCAGCGGATGTACGAGGCGAACGCGCGGCTGCTCGACCGGGAGCGCCGGTTCATCCAGGACGCGTCGCACGAGCTGCGCACGCCGATCACCGTGGCGCTGGGCCATGCCGAGCTCATCCACAAGGGCGCCGGCGACGCCCTGGTCGCGGAGGACGCCCGCGTGGTGGTGGACGAGCTCATGCGGCTCCGCCGGCTGGCCGATCGCCTGTTGCTCCTGGCGGCATCGGAGCATCCTGGGTTCCTGCGCAGGTCCCGGCTGGACGTGGAGTCGACCGTGGTCGACACCGTTCGCCGGTGGACGCCGGTCGAGCGGCGTTGGGTCCTCGGCGAGGTGGAGGAGGCGGCGGTCGACGCCGACGCGGACCGGCTGGCGCTGGCCCTGGACGCCCTGATCGAGAACGCCGTGAAGCACACCGGACCGGAGGACTCGATCACGTTCTCCGTTCGGCGCCGGGACGGGGTGGCGATCATCGGGGTGGCCGACACGGGAACGGGGATCTCCCCGGAGGACCAGAGCCGGATCTTCGACCGGTTCGCCAGGCCGGACAGCGGTCGGAGCCGTGAGGGCGGGGGCGTCGGACTCGGCCTGGCCATCGTGAAGACCGTGGCCGAGGCGCACGGGGGGTGGGTCGCGGTGCGGAGCGACCCCGGGAAGGGGAGCGTCTTCGAGCTGGCCCTGCCGGTCTCGGGCTCGCCCGCTAGATCGGCGCACGCCGAGCTGGGAGCGGGCGCCCCGACCGAGCCGGGGTAGGGGCCGGGCGACTCGCGATGCGGATCTCCCCGCCGGTCGTCTTCGCGGCGGGGCCGACCTGGGCCGCCGTGCTCGGGTCATGGCGGTTCGATCCCCTCGTCGTCGCTTCCACGATCCTCGCCGGGTTCCTCTACCTGCGGGCCGTGCGACGAGTGTGGCGCGGCAGGGGACGCTCGGCGTTCCCCCGCGGTCGAGCGATCTGCTTCGTGGGCGGACTGGCGGCCGTGCTCCTGTCCATGGAGTCGCCCATTCACACCTACTCCGGGTTGCTGCTCTCAGTCCACATGGCCCAGCACCTGGTGCTCACCATGGTGGCCGCCCCGCTCCTCGTCCTCGGGACCCCGGTCACCCTCGCGCTCGAGGCCACGTCATCGCGGACCCGGCGTCGGCTCCTCCTCCCCGTCCTGCACAGCCGGACCGTCAGGGTGGTGGGCTCGCCCGTGTTCGGGTGGGCCGCGTTCGCCGTCGTCATGTGGGGGGCGCACTCCCCCTCCGTGTACGACGCGGCCCTCCGGAGCGAGGGTGTGCACACGCTCGAGCACGCGGCCTTCCTCGGCTCCGCGCTGCTGTTCTGGTGGCCGGTCGCGGGCCTCGATCCCAATCCGGCCCGCCTGTCCCATCCGGGGCGTCTCCTGTACCTCTTCCTGGCCATGCCGGTCATGGCCATCCTCGGCCTCGCCATCTACAGCTCGGACCGCCTGCTGTATCCCCACTACGCGGTGGCGAGTGCCCTGATCGGCGTCTCGCCCGTCGCCGACCAGCATCTGGCGGGAGCCCTCATGTGGGAGGGGGGGATGCTGGTCATGGTGGTGGCCCTGGCCGCCGTCCTCCTGGACTGGATGCGCCGAGACGAACGGGAGGCGGAGCGGGTCGACGCCCGTCTGGCGCGTGACCCGGGAGCCCGAGCCGTCGGCGAGCAGGCTTCGACGTGAGCGACGTTCGGATCCGGCGTGCCGCGGATGTGGGGAGCACGCCGGCACCGGCCACCCGACGGGGGGTTCGAGTCGCATTGGCCCTCGCCCTGCCGGCCGCCTCCATCCTCGTCGCCGTTTCCGTCTCGAGTGTGGGACGACCCCAGGGCGGCGGGATCGGCATCGCGGACTACTCCGCGCCGGCGGTTCCGGTGGATCGCCTCGCCCCGGGATTCACCCTGCCGAGGCTGGTCGGGACCGGGGCCATCTCGCTCGACGACCTCTCGGGCCATCCAGTGGTCCTGACCTTCTGGGCTTCCTGGTGTTCCCCGTGCCGCGAGGAGGCTCCCTTCCTGAAAGCGGCATGGACCGCGTATGGCTCGGAAGGCGTCCGGTTCCTGGGCGTGGACCACCGGGACGCCCGGTCTGCCGGCCTGGCCTACGCGCGACGCACGGCGATCCCCTTTCCGAGCGTCTTCGACGGCCGTGGTGAGCTCGCCGGCCGGTATGGGCTGTTCGGCCTCCCCACGACGTTCGTGATCCGGCCGGATGGGCGGATCGCCTACCTGATCACGGGCAGGGTGGACGGGACGAATCTGGGACCCGCCCTGAAGAAGCTCATCGGCTCCGGCTGACGAGCCCGGCCCGGGGCATCTCCGTCACGGGGTCGAGGGCTCTGATCCGACTCTCGGGGCGCGCCCAGTGGTTTCCGAGCTTCGCCCGCTTTCATCTGGGGTGTCGAAGAACCGACCGACCTCTTGGAAAGGGGCACGAGATGATCGACCCGGCTACCGCGGGTGACTGGATCCAGGCCGCGCTGATGCTTGGGATCATCGGGGCGGTGGGCGCTCTCTCCGCGACGGCGCTTCGCGAAGAGTCCGAGGAGTCGAGTGCGCGGCGCGGCGAGACGACGCTCGTGGGAGCCGCCGCCGATCCTCGCTGGAGGCTCCGCGTCACGGAAGGGAGCCTGCGCGGTTTCGAGGCGGGTGAGTCCATCCCTCGCCCGCGCGCGTCCGCGGGGAGCTGACCGGGAGGCCCTGACCTCGGCCGCCTGGGCTATGCTCCCGCCAGGCGGGCCGCCGACGGGGCTCACCCAGTCGTCACGTGTCTCTGCGCGGGAACGGGGGCTGACATTGACCGCGTCGTCAAGTTTCATGGTCGGAGCGGGGTGGGTCACCGCCTGGCTGGTTCCGGCGCTGTTGGGCCTTCTCGTGATCGGTGCCATCTGGCTCGGCCTGCGCTGGGCCTACTCGACGGACCTGGCCAGTCTCGGCAGCCTCCCCCTGTTCGCCGTCCTGCCGCGCGGGCATCTGCGATCGGTAGCCCGTTCCGCACGACGCGTCGAGTACCCACCCGGAGAGGCCGTGACCGAAGAGGGCGAATTCGGCGACAGCCTCTACGTGATCGAGACCGGCACGGCCGGGGTGAGCGTGCGGGGAGATCACAAGGCGACGCTGGGTCCCGGCGGATACTTCGGCGAGGTGGCCGTGATCGACGGAGGCCCCCGAACCGCCACGATCACCGCGGAGACGCACCTCTCCACCCTCGAGCTTCCCTCGGATTCGATGCAACGGCTGTTGGACGGTGATCCCGCCTTTCGCCGAGCCGTCTTCCTCGGTCTCGAGGGGATCCTGCGAAACGCGGGCGCGTCCGTTCCGGAGGGCCACGGTCCCTCCATCGATCGTCCGGCGCTCACCGATCTGTGTCGGCGATTGCGGGAGCTGCAGCCCGCTGACTGGGCCCAGCCTCGCTCTCCCGCGCGGCGGTGGCTGGGGCTCTCCATCCGCCGCCGCGAGTAGCCTCGCCCTCGGCGCGGGGGGACAGCCCGATCCCCGCTCTCGCGGATCGGTCGCGCGGGTGCCACCATCGGTCCGAGCACCCTGAGGATGCGTATGGTGTCGAGTTCGGGGATGGTGGCGCACGCGGGCATTCCCGGTCCTGCGCCCTTCATCGCCATGGGGCTGTTCTTCGCCGGGTTCGGCGCGGCCTACGGCGCGTACCGGTTCTACAACCGTCCTTCTCCTCACCTCCGACGGGGCGTTGCGGTCGGCCTCGGCGTCATCGCATTCGGGTGTTTCGTGCTCGCGACCATCTTTCCGCTGCTCATGGGTGCGCGCCCGTCTCTTGGCAGACCGTCGACGGTGGCTCGGCTCGAGATCGTCTCGCCGCATGAGGGCGAGGTGTTTCGAGGCGATCGCGCCACGATCCGGGTGGACCTCCGACTCGACGGTGGCAAGGTCGTCCCGTTCACCTCCCTTCGCCTGGTGCCGAACGAGGGACACATCCATCTCTATCTCGATGGCTCGCTCGTCTCGATGGCGACCGCTCTGGATGCCCATGTCGCCGCCTCACCGGGGCAACACGAGCTGCGGGCCGAGTTCGTCGCCGTCGACCATCGGTCGTTCCGGCCGCGCGTGTGGGCGACGGTGAAGTTCCGGGTCCGCAGGTGAGCAGATGTCCGCGGCCGTGTGTGGAACCGCCAGACTCCGGTCGCCTACCCGAGCGCTTGCGCGAGGTCGGCCACGAGGTCCTCGGGGTGCTCGAGGCCCACCGACAGGCGCACCAGGTCGGCCGGGACCTCGAGGGGTGACCCCGCCACGCTGGCGTGGGTCATCGGTCCGGGGACCTCGATGAGCGACTCCACGCCGCCCAGCGACTCCGCCAGGAAGAACAGGCGGGTCCGCTCGGCGACCCGCCGGGCCCGCTCCTCGGAGCCCGCGAGGAACGAGACCATCCCCCCGAAGTCGCGCATCTGCTTGGCGGCGACCTCGTGGCCGGGATGCTCGGACAGGCCCGGATAGTAAATGTGCTTGACCATTTCGGACCCGGCCATGAACTCCGCGACGGTACGCGCCCCCCGGCAATGGGCCTCCATACGCACCGCCAGCGTCTTGATCCCCCGCAGCGCGAGGTAGCAGTCCATCGGGCCGGGCACCCCGCCCATCGAGTTCGTCAGGAACCCGACGCGCTCGGCGGCCTCCAGGTCGTTCATCACCACGGCCCCCTGCACCAGGTCGGAGTGGCCGCCGAGGTACTTCGTCACCGAGTGCACGACGGCGTCGGCCCCCAGCTCGAGTGGCCGCTGGAGGTACGGCGTGGCGAACGTGTTGTCGACGACGCACCACGCCCCGGCCTCGTGGGCCACGGCCGCGGCCTGCGCGACGTCGACGATCTTCAGCAGGGGGTTGGACGGGGTCTCGACCCACACCATTCGCGTCTCGTCCCGGACGGCGGCCCGCAGCGCCTGCACGTCCGTCATGTCGACGGTGTCGAAGGCCAGGCCCCACTCCGAGAGCACCCTGGCCAGCAGCCGGTACGTCCCGCCGTACACGTCGTCGGCCAGCAGCACGTGGTCGCCCGGCTTCAGCAGCATGAGCAGCGTGGTCTCGGCGGCCATGCCGGAGGCGAACGAGAACCCCCGCGCGCCGCCCTCCAGCGACGCGATCGCCGTCTGCAGGGCCTCGCGGGTGGGGTTGCCGCCGCGTGCGTAGTCGTACCGCCTGGGCTTGCCCACCTCCGGCTGCGCGTAGGTCGACGTCTGGAAGATCGGGACGTTGACCGCGCCGTAGGTCGGCTCGGGCTCCTGGCCCGCGTGGATCGCCCGTGTCTCGAACTGCCACTCGTCGTCGTTCATCGCATCTCCGGTGGGAGCTCCCATCGTCGTCTCCTCAGCTCCTCGACGGCCTCCTGGCCCTCGCGGGCCGTGGCCCACAGCATGGACTTCCTGCGGGCGTCGTGACCCGGCGCGAACTCCCGGCTGGTCGTCTCCCGGCACTCCGGGTCGCCGCACCCGCACGGCGTCATGCCCGGGAACCGGATCTGGACGTCGGGCGCGGCGCGGTCCTGGGGGCACCGCCGGAACGGCCGGGCCGGCAGGGCGCTGACCGGGAGGACGATCACGCCCTCCTTCGGGTCGCCGAGCGCCGTCGAGCGGCCGCGCAGCGCGAGGAGGCCGGTGAGCGCCGCCAGCGCCGCGTCGACCTGGTCCTGGGACCGGAGCCCGCCGGTTTCCACCCGCTGGGACCGCAGGACCTGGACCCGGAATTCCCGCTTGCGCACGGTGGGCGGCGGGAGGCAGCCGGACAGCGCCACCGCCGTGCCGTGCGGGAACACCTCGATGGCGTGGCGCCGCACGGCGCCGCTGCCGAACCGGGGAAACCCCGCCTCGGCGGCCTGCTCGAAGGCCCGGAACCCGACCTTCATCCAGGCGTAGAAGGGATGGTCGTCGTGCCGCCCGGCCGGCGGCGTGCCGTAGGAGTGGATGCCGAACCGCCGGAGCTCCCGCTCGGTCCGCCGCGACCCGTTCCCGGCCCCCCACGCGGGCGGCGCGTCGATCGCGACCACGTCGGGCTCGTAGTCCCGGATCAGGGCGGCCAGCTGGTCCGGCTCGACGCGACGGGCCGTCTCGAGCGGCCGCAGGGAATCGTCGAGCAGCACGAGGTCGAGGCCCTTCGCCACCCCGACGTCCACCCCCAGGGACCGCACGCCTATTGCCGGTGCGCGAGGAACTCGAGGAGGTCGGTCCGGGTGAGGACGCCGAGCACCTGCTCGCCCTTCGCCACCAGCACGGCCGGCGAGCTCTGGAGCGAGGAGAAGGCCACGTCGACCGGGTCGTCGAACTGCACCATCGGCAGCGGCGGCGACATCGCCTCGGCCACGTCGGCCTGCAGGGCGTCGGGGTCGCGGAACAGGCGTTCCAGGAGGTCCCGCTCCCGGATCGAGCCGACGAAGGCGGTGACCTCCGTGGTGTCGGGTTCGCGCACCACCGGCGCCTGGGAGATCCCGTGGGCCTGGAGCCGGTCGACGGCCTGGCGGACCTTCTCGTGCGCGCCGACGGTGACGAGGGCGGGCAGCCCCTCGGGCTTGGCGGCGAGCACCTGTTCGACCCTCGCCTGCTCGGGCCGTTCCACGAAGCCGTACTGGAGCATCCAGGTATCGGAGTACAGCTTCGACAGGTAGTTCCGGCCGGTGTCCGGGAACAGCACGACGATCACGGCGTCCTCGGGCAGCTCCTGCGCGACCGTCAGCGCCGCCACCATGGCCGTTCCGGTCGAGCCGCCGACAAGGATCCCCTCTTGGCGCGTGATGGCGCGGGCGGACAGCAGCGCGTCCCGGTCGGACACCCGGATCCACCGGTCGATGACCTTCGGGTCGAACGTCTCCGGCCAGAAGTCCTCGCCGATTCCCTCGGTGAGGTAGGGGCGGGCCTCCTCGCCCGGTTGCGCGGAGTACAGCGAGCCCTCGGGATCGGCGCCGACGACCAGCACGTCGGGCTTGCGCTCCTTCAGGTACCGCGCGACGCCGGTGATGGTCCCGCCGGTGCCGACACCGCACACGAACACGTCGATGTTGCCGCCGGTCTGCTCCCAGATCTCCGGGCCGGTCGTCTCGTAGTGGGCGCGAGGGTTCTCCTGGTTGAAGTACTGGTTGGGCTGGTACGCGCCGGGGATCTCCTCGGTCAGGCGGTCGGCCACGCGGTAGTACGACTCCGGGGACTCCGGGGGGACCGCCGTGGGCGTGATCACGACCTCGGCGCCGTACGCCCGGAGCAGCGCGACCTTTTCCTGGCTCATCTTGTCCGGCATCACGAAGATGCACCGGTAGCCCTTGATGGCCGCCGCGATGGCGAGGCCGTGGCCCGTGTTCCCGGACGTGGGTTCCACGATCGTCCCACCCGGCTTCAGGCGGCCCGCCCGCTCGGCCGCCTCGATCATCCGGAGGCCGATGCGGTCCTTGACGCTCCCGCCCGGGTTCAGCAGCTCGAGCTTGGCCAGGATCGTGGGCTTCACGCCCTGGGTGACGCGGTGGAGCCGCACCATCGGGGTGTTCCCGACGGCGTCGAGGAACGATTCCAGCATGGACGGCAGGCCTCCCGTGCGGTGACGACTGCCCCGCGCGCCTATTGTCCACGCCGGACCCCGCCGAGGCCAGCGGGCTACGGCCTGACGAGCTTGAAGATCCCGTTCCCCGCGCTGAAGTACAGGGCCCCGCCCGGACCGGCCTCCATCGAGTAGATCCCGTCGGCGTTCGTGTAGACGACGGTCTGCGAGCCGATGCCGAGGCGGTCGGGGGTGAGCGTCACCCGCCGGATCTGGCCGGTGTTGTAGGCGCCGAAGAACATCCGGCCCAGGCTGGCGTCGCCGAGGCCGCAGCGCCGGCAGAACACCAGCCCGGTCGGGGCGATGGTGGGGGTGTACCACCGCTTCGGCGGGATCCGAGGGGCGGGCCCGCTGTTGTTGGTGTTCTGGGGGGCGGAGCCGCTGCTGCAGTTCTCGTTCGGGCCCCAGCCGAAGTTGCCGCCCCGCACGATGCGGTTGATCTCGTCGTTGCACGCCGGGCCGTTCTCCGACTCCCACAGCCGTCCGGTCCGGGGATCGAAGTCGAATCCGAACGCGTTGCGGTGGCCGTAGGACCAGATCCGAGCGTATCGAGGCGCGGCGAACGGGTTGCCCGGCGCGGCGGCCCCGGTGCGGGTCATCCGGAGGATCTTGCCCGCGGCATTCGTCAGGTCCTGCGCGTTCGAGGAGTCGTGCGCCTCGCCCTGGACCGCGTACAGGAAGCCGTCCGGGCCGAACTCGATCCGCCCGCCGTCGTGGTACTGCCCCGCGGTGGTGTTCGAGCTGAAGATCACCCGGACGTCCTCTGCGTGCCCGTCCACGTTCTTCATGCGGAGAATCTGGTCGTGCTCGCCGCCGCCGGCGTTCCTCGTCGCGTACGCGAACAGGAAGGGCTTCGCCGGGTAGTCCGGGTCGACGGCGAGGCCGAGCAGGCCCTGCTCGCCGTTGCCCACCACGTTCGGGATCGTGAAGAAGTGCCGGTTCGAGTGCGTGGCCGGGTTGACGATCCGAATCTCGCCGGTGGCTTTCTCGCCGTAGAAGATCCGGCCCTTCGGCGTGAAGGCGAAGGTGACGGGCTGGTCGAGACCGGAGGCCACGGTGTGCCTGGTGATCCCGGTCCCCCTGACGCCGGCGGCGGGCCGGGCGGCGGGGGGCGTCGGGTGCGCCGCGCCCGGGCCGGGCGTCGGGCCCCCGGCTGCCGGCCGCACGGGAAGGCCGAGCGTCAGCAGCCACAGCGCGGCAGGGAGGAGCAGCCGGGTTCGCACGACCCATCTATAGCGCAGGTCCGCGGGTTCCGCTGTCGGCCGGTCGAGGGATCGATTCGGGCGGCCGGCGGAGCGGCCTCCCTCCGTTCGGGCCGTCTCCTGCACCCTCGCCCGTGCAGGCCGTCCGGCCGGGACTACCATGCGGGAAGGCGTCGGCGCGCCGTCGACGCGCGGAAGGGACAGGCCGTGGATCGGGAGATCAGGGCTCCTCGCGGGCCCGAGCGCTCGTGCCGGGGATGGCCCCAGGAGGCAGCGCTGCGCATGCTGATGAACAACCTCGACCCGGAGGTGGCCGAGCGGCCGCAGGACCTCGTCGTGTACGGCGGTACCGGGAAGGCCGCGCGCAACTGGGAGGCCTACGACGCGATCGTGCGGACGCTCCGGGGGCTGGGCGACGACGAGACCCTCCTGGTGCAGTCGGGCAAGCCGGTGGGGGTGTTCCGCACCCACTCGTCGGCCCCCAGGGTGCTGATCTCGAACGCGATGCTGGTTCCCAAGTGGGCGGACTGGGAGACATTCTGGGAGCTCGAGCGGGCCGGGCTGACGATGTACGGCCAGATGACGGCGGGCTCGTGGATCTACATCGGCACCCAGGGCATCCTCCAGGGGACCTACGAGACGCTCGCGGAGTGCGCGTCCCAGCACTTCGGGGGGTCGTTGCGGGGCCGGGTCGTGCTGACGGCCGGGCTGGGCGGGATGGGCGGCGCGCAGCCGCTGGCCGTCACCATGAACGAGGGCGTGGCGCTGTGCGTGGAGGTCGACCCGGCCCGCATCGAGCGCCGCGTGAAGACCCGGTACCTGGACCGGGAGACCGTCGACCTGGACGAGGCGCTGCGGTGGGTGGAGCAGGCCCGCGGGAGCGGCGAGGCCGTGTCGATCGGCCTCCTGGGGAACGCCGCCGAGGTGCTCCCCGATCTGGTCTCTCGGGGGTTCCGGCCGGACGTCGTGACCGACCAGACGTCGGCGCATGACCCGCTTGGGGGATACGTGCCGGTGGGCCTTTCGGTGGAGGCGGCAGCCGCGATGCGCGCGTCGGACCCGGAGGCGTACGTCGCCCGGGCCCACGAGTCCATGGCCAGGCACGTCGCCGCGATGGTCCGGTTCCTGGAGGCCGGCGCGGTGGTGTTCGACTACGGGAACAACCTGCGGGCCGGGGCGGAGCAGGGAGGGCTGGCCCACGACCGGGCGTACGCGTACCCGGGCTTCGTGCCGGCGTTCGTGCGGCCGCTGTTCTGCGAGGGGAAGGGGCCCTTCCGGTGGGCCGCGCTGTCGGGTGACCCGGAGGACATCCTGAAGACCGATCGGGCGGTGATGGAGCTGTTCCCCCACGACGAGCGGCTCCACCGGTGGATGCGGATGGCCCAGGAGCGGGTGGCGTTCCAGGGCCTGCCGGCCCGGATCTGCTGGCTGGGATACGGCGAGCGGGCGCGGGCCGGGCTGCGGTTCAACGAGATGGTGGCCAGTGGCGAGCTGGGCGCGCCCGTGGTGATCGGCCGCGACCACCTGGACGCGGGGAGCGTGGCCTCGCCGTACCGGGAGACCGAGTCGATGCGCGACGGCAGCGACGCGATCGCCGACTGGCCGATCCTGAACGCGCTGGTGAACACGGCGGCAGGCGCGCACTGGGTGAGCGTGCACCACGGCGGCGGGGTGGGCATCGGGTACTCGATCCACGCAGGCATGGTCGTGGTGGCGGACGGGACCCCGGACGCGGCCGAGCGGCTGGAGCGGGTGCTGACGAGCGACCCGGGGATGGGCGTGGTCCGCCACGCCGACGCCGGCTACGACCGGGCGCTCGAGGTGGCGCAGGAGCGCGGCGTCCGCCTCCCCTGGCGCGAGGAGCTCAGCCCGGAGGTTCCCAGCCCTTCGTGACGTCGGTGATCCGCGCGCGGAGGTCGGCGAGGTCGACGCGGGTGGGGCGGCCGCGTTCCGCCACGACCTCCCCGCCCACGTACACCCGGGCGATGGCCTCGGGCTGCATTGCGTACACGACCTGCTTGGGGGCGGTCGCGGCCGGCTGGAGCGACATTGACTCGAGGTCGAGCACCACCAGGTCGGCGGCGTGGTCGGCGGCGATCCGGCCGACCGGGAGGCCCAGGATCTCGCCGCCCCGCCTGGTCCCGGCGATGAGCACGTCCTCGGCGGAGATCGCCTCGGCGTTCGCGTCCACGGCCTTGGCCAGGAGGGCGGCCATGCGCATCTCCTCGAACACGCTCTGCCGGCTGTTGGTGCAGCCGCCGTCGGTGCCGAGGGCCACCCGGATGCCGCGGGCGAGCATCTCGCGGAGCGGCGCGATGCCGTCGCCCAGGAACGAGTTCGCGCCGGGGTTGTGGACGACGCTCGCACCGCGCTCGGCGATGCAGTCGAGGTCCTCCGGGTCGACCCACACGCAGTGGACGAGGATCGCGCGCTCGCTCAGAACGCCGAGCGAGTCGAGGAACTTCACGGGCGACAGGCCGTGGCGCTCGAGGGACTGCTCGCGCTCGTAGCGGCCCTCCGCGACGTGGATGTGGAACGGCGTGCCGAGCTCCTCGGCCAGGGAGGCGCCGGCGTGGATCATCTCGGGGCTGGCGCCGTGGATGGAGTGGGGGGCGGGCTGGACGAATGCGCGGCGGTCGGAGCGCAGAGTCTCGGCCAGCGCCCGGCCGTTCCGGAGGGCCTCGTCGGGGGTCTCCAGGTACCGCTTCGGGGCGCCCGACCAGTCGTACATCGAGCGGGCCAGGACGATGCGCAGGCCGACCTCCCGCGCGGCCTCGATCACGGCGAGGTCGTTCTCGTTCCCCCGGTCGTGCAGGTAGAAGAAGTCGACGGCCGTCGTGACGCCGTGGCGGATCATCTCGGCGAAGTCGAACAGCGCGCCGGTGCGGATGCCGTCACGGTCGAGGCGTTCGGAGAAGGGGTACAGCACCCGGTCGCGCCATCCCATGAACGACAGGTCGTCGCCGAACCCACGCAGCAATGCCTGGAAGGAGTGCGCGTGGGCGTTCACGCAGCCGGGGACGACGGCGACGTCCCCCCAGTCCTCGCGCTCCTGGCCGGGGAACTCCTCGGCCAGCTCGTCCGGGGGGCCGGCGCCCAGGATCCGCTCGCCCTGCATGACGAACCCGTACCGGCGTTCCCACCGGTCCTCGGCGAACACGAGCTCAGCGGTGACGAGGGTCACCGCAGAGTCCTATCAGATCGGCGCCGTGTCGGGAGGGGGTTCCTCCCGGAAGACCGCCATGACGAGCGTGTCGCGGTAGACGCCGTCGTACCAGGTGTGTGCCCGGCGCCTTCCCTCCTCCCGGAAGCCGGCCGCGCGGTAGGCGCCGACCGCCCGGGCATCGTTCGCGAGCACGTCGAGGGAGACCTTCCGCATGTTCAGCATCCGGAACGCATAGTCGACGAGCGTGCGCACCGCGTCCTGGCCGAAGCCCTTTCCCCAGTACGGCTGTCCGATGCGGATGCCCAGCTCACACACCCGGCTCAGGTGCTCGATGCCGTGCAGGCCACACAGGCCGATCAGCTCGCCGCCGCACTCCTCGCCGGCGTCGCCCTCGACCGCGAACCACACCGAACCCGGAGCGTTCCGATGCTCCGGCGGCCCGACATCGGCCTCGTACTCGGCCAGCGACGGGGGGATGGGATGCCAGGAGGTCGCGAGGGCCTGGACCTGCGGGGTCTCCACGAGGTCGCGGAGTCGCGGAAGATCCTCGCGCTCGATCGGTCGCAGCACGACCCGTTCGCCCCGCAGCATCCACCCTCCTCCGTCGGCCACGAACTGTATGGCGGCGCGGCACCGCCCGCCAGGCCCGGAAGGCGCAACCCGCCCGCGGCAACCCCGAGCGGGATCGGAGCCTTGCCCCTGTCTGGTGCGCATCGCTAGTGTGCTCGCGATCGGAGGAGGGCCGATGCGGCGGGTCGTGCGTGCGGGGGCGGTGTCGCTGGTCGCGGTGGTGGCCGCGGCGATTCCGGCGTGGGCGGATCCGGGCGATCTGGACCCCGGCTTCGGCGGGACGGGGCACGTGAGCGCCGTGGTGGCCGGCAATCAGGACGGCACCGACGTCGCGGTGCGCCCCTCGGGTCGGGTGCTGGTCGTCTCGGCGGGCGGCACGGTCGTGCAGTTCCTGGCGAACGGGGACCCCGACAACGAGTTCGGGTCCGGCGGGGTCGTGACGGGCCCGCCTGGCGTCGAGATCAATGCGATGGCGCTCGACCCGCTCGGCAACCTGGTGCTCACAGGCGCCCGGGGGACCGACCTCTTCGTCGAGCGGCTCCTCCCCAACGGGGATCCGGATCCGGCCTTCGGGGGCGGCGACGGACGGGTGACCACGGCGTTCAGCAAGCCCGCGTTCGGCCTGGGCGTGACCATCGGCCCCCACGGCCGAATCGCCGTGACCGGCGGGGTCGGCATCAGCCAGTCGCGGATGATGGCGGCCAGGTACCTGGACAACGGCCATCTCGATCACACCTTCAGCAGTGACGGGAAGGTGAAGACCCTTGTCCTGGGGAACGACTCCGCCGAGGACATCGCGGTCGCCGACGATGGGTCCGTCGTGATCGCAGGGACCGCGGCCCCCAGCGCCACCAGCCCGAGGAGCTTCGGGATCGTACGCTACCGCCCCAACGGCCATCTCGACCCGACATTCAGCGGCGACGGGAGGGCCACGGTGAGGATCGGCACGACATCGGACGGCTTCGCCGTCCTCATTCAGCCCAACGGCGCGGTCGTGGTCGGTGGCAACTACTTCCATCCGACTATCGACTGGGCGCTGGCGCGGTTCACGCACGCCGGCAGGCTGGACCACTCGTTCAGCGGCGACGGGAAGCTGCCGACCGCGTTCGGGTCCGGCACCAACAACTTCGCCGGGATCGTGCGTCAACAGAGCGGTGACCTGATCGCGGCCGGGACGCACCAGGATGGGGGCGACCACTCCGTTGTCCTGGTTCGGTACCTGCCGAACGGTTCGGTCGATTCCGGCTTCGGGACCGCCGGGAGGGTGGTGGAGGATCTGGGCGACCACCCATCCTGTCGGGGTATCGAGCGGTCGCCGCACGGAAAGGTCGTCATCGGCGCCACGGTGGACGGACTGTCCTCGGACGGAGACCTGGGCGCCGCGCGGTTCCTGGCAGGCGCATAGCGGCACCGCGGCGACCCGCCCGCAGCTCGCCGCGAGAATAGATGGGCCGTTGACGCGGCGGCCTCAGGGGTGGACTGTTGCGGCGTCGATCTCCTGGGCTGGACCCCCCATGATCCATCACCAGTCGCGCCTCCCCATCCGGCTCGGCCGCATCGCCGCCGGGCTGGCCGTCGTCATCGGCTTGGGAGTGCCGGCCCTCGGGACGCAGGCCAGGGCGGCCAGCGGGGCGCTCGATTCGTTCGCCCCCCGCCAGGGTGCGGTGGGCACCACCGTGCGGATCAAGGGAAGCGGCCTCGAAGGCGCAACGCGGGTGTCCTTCAACGGGGCGACCGCCGGGTTCGAAGTCATCTCGGGCTCGTTGATCGTCTCGGCGGTGCCGGATGGGGCGACCTCGGGTCCCATCGGAGTGTCGACGAACCTGGGGGAGCTCACCGCAGCCGGCGCATTTGCCGTGATCCCGATCCAGCACGTGGTGGTGATCTACGAGGAGAACCACACCTTCGACAACGTGCTCGGGTTGTTCTGCGCACAGCACCCCGAGCGCGCATGCGATGGCGCGACCAGCGGGAGGAAGTCGGACGGGACGACGCAGCCGCTCACGGCCGCCCCCGACATCGTGCCCGGCGTGATCCACAACCCCACGTCGCAGGCCGCCGCCATCGACGGCGGGCGCATGGACGGGTTCGACCTGATCAAAGGCTGCACCGCGAGGGTCGGGTATCGGTGCTACTCCCAATACGACGACACCGAGGTGCCGAACCTGTGGACGCTGGCCGACCATTTTTCACTGTCGGACCGCACCTTCTCCGAATCCCCGATTCCGAGTTGGGGTGCCCACGTCGAGCTCGTGAGCGCGACGCTCGATGGATTCCTGGGGGCGCAACCGCATGCCGCAACGGATCATCGGGCCAGTACAGGGTGGGGTTGCGACAGCTTCCGGGTCGCCGACTGGATATCGCCCCAGGGGGACGTCTCCCTGCAGCCGTCGTGCATCCCGGCGCGGGACGGCACCGGTCCGTACCGGCCCTCTCCGGTCCCCTGGGTCCCGACGATCATGGATCGTCTGGGTGCGGCCGGCCGGTCATGGAAGATCTACGCCGCCGGCCCGTTCGCCGACCAGACTCGAGGGTATGGATGGGCCATCTGTCCCAGCTTCGCCGATTGCATCTACACACCCCAGCGCGCGGGCATGGTGCCCTATTGGCAGGTCACCTCCGACGCCGAGAACGGCGTCCTGCCATCCGTGTCGCTGGTGATGCCGACCGGGCCGAACAGCCAACACAACGGCGACTCCATGATCGCCGGCGAGAACTGGATCGCATCGGTGGTCAACGCCGTCGAGTCGGGCCCCGAATGGTCGTCCACAGCCATCTTCATCACCTACGACGACTGCGGCTGCTTCTACGATCACGTCGCGCCTCCATCGGGGCTCGGGCCTCGGGTCCCGATGGTCATCGTGAGTCCATACGCCCGCGCCGGATACACCGACTCCGCGGTTGCCAGCTTCGCCTCGATGCTGGCGTTCGTGGAGCACGCTTTCGGACTCAAGCCCCTGTCGCCGATGGACGCCAATGCCTACGACTACGCGAACAGCTTCGACTTCGGACAGACCCTGCTGTCCCCGGTGGGGCTTCCCCACCACGTCGTACCCGCCTCTTCCATCGCCTACATGCGGACGCATCCGCAGGTGGGTGGAGAGACCTAGAGTCGTAGGTCGGCGGCTCGCCGTCGACCGTTCATCCGTTTGAGGGTAGCCTCCGGCGCGATGCCGATTCGAGTGGGGGAGCAGCTCGACATCGCTGACGTCGTCGCCGTCGCCCGCGGTGAACCGGTGGAGCTGTCCGCGGCCGCCGCCGACCGGATGCGGACGGCTCGAGCCGTCGTGGACGAGAAGGTGGCGTCCGGCGAGACCGTGTACGGGGTCACGACCGGCATCGGCAGCCTGGCCACCGTTCGGATCCGGCCCGAGCAGGCCGCGAGGCTGCAGTTCGACATCGTGCGGTCCCACGCCACGGCCGTCGGGCCGCCGCTGCCCCGCGAGGAGGCCCGGGCCATGCTGCTGCTGCGGGCACACGTGCTGGCGCTCGGGTACTCGGGAGTTCGGCCGCTGATCGTGGAGCGGATGATCGAGATGCTGAACCGCGACCTGATCCCGGCCGTCCCGCAGCAGGGGTCGCTCGGCGCCTCCGGCGACCTCGCGCCGCTCGCCCACCTGGCGCTGCCGCTCCTCGGGCTCGGCGAGATCCTCACGGCGGACGGTGCCGCGTCGGCCGCCGGTCTCATGGGCGACCTCGGGCCCATCGCGCTGGAGCCCAAGGAGGGCCTCGCGCTGGTCAACGGGACCCAGGGGATGCTGGCGATCGGGACGCTGGCACTGGCCCGGGCCGAAGCGCTCTCACGCGCGGCCGACGTCGCCGCCGCGATGAGCGTCGAGGCCCTGCTGGGGACCGACCGGGCGTTCGACGAGCGGCTGCAGCGGCTCAGACCGCACCCGGGGCAGGCGGCCTCGGCGGCCAACCTTCGCCGTCTGATGGAGGGGAGCGAGATCGCCGCGTCGCACCGCGAGTCCGGCCACCTGGTCCAGGACGCGTACTCGCTGCGATGCGCCCCGCAGGTCCACGGCGCGACGCGGGACATGGCGGCGCACGTACGGGAGGTGCTGGGCCGCGAGATCGGGGCGGTGTCGGACAACCCGGTCGTGTTGCCGGACAACCGCGAGGTGTTGTCGGGCGGGAACTTCCACGGCCAGCCGGTCGCGCTGGTCCTCGACGCGCTGGCGGCCGCGGTGGTTCCGATGGCGAGCATCTCCGAGCGCCGGCTGTACCGGCTGCTGGATCCCTCGCTGTCGAACGGGCTCCCGCCCTTCCTGGTCAGGGAATCGGGCCTGAACTCGGGGTACATGCTCGTCCAGTACACGGCCGCGTCGCTGGTCTCGGAGAGCAAGACCCTCGCGCACCCCGCGTCGGTCGACTCGATCACGTCGTCCGCGGGACAGGAGGACCACGTGAGCATGGGCATGACGGCTGCCCGCCATGCCCGGGAATGCGTGGCGAACGCGGAGACGGTGGTGGCGCTGGAGGCGCTGGCGGCCGCGCAGGCGCTCGACCTCCGGGCCCCCCTCACGCCGGGCCGCGGGACCCGAGCCGCGCTCGCCGCGGTGCGCGAGGCCGTGGCGCCACTCGATGGCGATCGGGAGGTTCGCCTGGACATGGCCGCGGTCGTCGGCCTCGTGCGTTCCGGCCGGCTCGTGGAGGCCGTCGCGGCCGAGATCGGGGAGCTCGGCTGAGGCTCGTCCGAGGTCAGGCGGCGTCCCTGCCCGAGACGGGCAGTCCGCCGATCCAGGTCTGGATCACCGGGTTGTGGCCGGCCCGGTAGGGGACCATCGCGAGGTCGACGGAGTCGAGCACCGCGAAATCGGCCCGTTTCCCGGGCTCGAGCGAGCCCAGCCGGTCGTGCAGGCCGAGCACCCAGGCGGGGTTGACCGTCGCCGCGGACAGCGCCTCGAGGGGCGTGAGCCGATACAGCGTGCAGGCCATGGCCAACACCTCCGGCGTCGACAGCACCGGTGACGTGCCCGGGTTGAAGTCCGAAGCGACGGCCACCGCCGCCCCGGCGTCGATCAGCTCCCGCGCGGGAGGGGGATCGGCGTGCAGGGTGAACGTCGAGGCCGGCAGCAGCGTCGCGACCGTCGCAGGAGCACTCGCCAGCGCGGCGACTCCCTCGGCGTCGACGTGGTTCAGGTGGTCGGCGCTTCGGGCACCGAGCCGAACCGCTTCGGCCGCCGCACCGGACGGCCCCAGCTGGTCGGCGTGGCACCGCAGCGCCAGCCCCGCCTCGCCCGCGGCCGCCGCCACCCGGCGGAGGTCGTCGAGCGAGAACGCGATGTCCTCGACGTAGACGTCGACCGCGTCGACGAGCCCTTCCCCGGCCGCCGCCGGGATCAGCTCCTCACAGGCCAGCCTGACCCATTCCTCTCGCACCGTGCCAGACGGCACGGCGTGGCACGCCAGCAGGGTCACCGTGCAGGTCTGCGGCACGTCCGCCGCCAGGCGGCGGGCCAGCCGGGCCTGCCGGAGCTCGGCCTCTACCGACAGCCCGTACCCGGTCTTGAGCTCGAGCGCCGTGGTCCCGGCCGCAAGCATCTCCGCGAGCAGGGGCCGGCAGAACGATATGACCTCCTCGTCGGAGGCTTCGGTCAGCATGCGCGCACTGCGATAGATCCCCCCCTCTCCGTGCAGGTCGCGGTAGGACCGGCCGGCCAGGCGGGCCGCGTACTCGTCGGCACGCCAGCCGAAGAATGGCACGTGGGTGTGACATTCCACGAAACCCGGGACCACCGCGACGTCACCGAGGTCCTCGGGCTCCGCCGGCCCGGCGTATCCGCCGGCCGGTCCCGCGTACGCGATGACGCCATCCGACCAGGCCAGGACCCCGTCGCGGATCACCTCCGGTGCCGCGAGCGCCGCCCCCCGGCGAGGAACCGGGCCGCCGGACGTCGTTGCCAGGGTCGCCGCCCGAACCGCCGTCGTCGCTCCCGCTGTCGGCACGGTGGCCGACCGTACACTGCTCCGGTGGACGCCGCGCGCAGGGATGTGACCCCCTCGCGCGTCGGTGTCCGGGACATCCTGGCCGTCCGCGAGATCCGCGTGGTCGTGGTGGCCACGTTCGTGGTCATGCTGGGGTACGGGATCCTCTCGCCCGTCCTGCCGCTCTACGCGCGGTCGTTCCACGTCGGCTACGACGCGGTCGGGCTGCTGGTTTCGGCCTTCGCGTTCACAAGGCTGCTGTTCGACCTGGTGGCCGGCCCGCTCGTCGCGCGCTTCGGGGAGCGGGCCGTGGTCACGGCGGGCGCCGCGATGGTGGGCGTCTCCTCGGCCGCGGCCGCGATGGCGCCGAACTTCGTGCTGCTCGTGGTGTTCCGCGGTGCGGGGGGCGCGGGCTCGTCGGTGTTCTTCGCGGGACTGATGTCGTATCTCCTCCGAACCGCGCCCCCGGACCGGCTGGGCCGGGTGATGGGTGTGTTCTACGGCGCGTTCAACGTCGGCATCATCGTGGGCAACCCCCTCGGCGGCGTCGTCGCCCATTTCTTCGGGCTGGCCAGCCCCCTGTGGTTCTACGCGGGCGCGTGCCTCGTGGCGGCCGCCATGTACGTCCGCACCGTCCGCGACCCCGACCGGCCGTCGCAGGATGGGCCGCGAGCGCGCCTCCGCGACCTGTCCTGGAACCGGCCCTTCGCCGCCGTGCTGCTGGCGAACGCCGCGTACTTCTGGTTCGTCGCCGCCGTGATCTCGACGCTGCTGGCGCTGTTCGCGCACGACGTGCTGCACATGTCCCGGCTGGGGATCGGACTGGTGCTCGCGGTGCTGTCCGTGGCGGAGTTCGCGGTGCTGTTCCCCGCGGGGAGCATGACCGACCGCCTTGGACGGAGGAGGGTCCTGCTCCCGTCGCTGTTCGCGATCGCGGCGGTCGTCTCGCTGACGGGTCTGGCTCCCACGATCCCGCTGTTCATCGTGGCGCTGGCGCTGATCGGTGTCGTCTCCGGGTTCGGTGGCGTCCCGCAGTCGGTGATGCTGGCCGACGTCGTCCCGCCGAGTCTCCAGCCCGCCGCGATCGGCGTCTACCGGTTCGTCGGCGACCTGGGGTTCGTCCTCGGCCCGCTGGTGGCCGGCGCCGCCGCCGACGCGTTCGGCTTCGCGGCCGCGTTCGCCCTGAGCGCGGTCCCCTGCGTCCTCGCCGCCCTGCTCCTGGCGACGGTCCCGGAGACCAGGCCCGAGATCAGCTGAACGCGGCTCCCGGCCGCCAGATCATCAGGATGGCGATCACGACCACGCTCGCGGTCAGGTACATCCCCCCGAACTGCAGCCGCTTCGCGAGCGCGGCGATCTCCGGCGGCGGGCCGGTGGCTCCCTCCGGCGGCGGGCCCGCGGGCATCTGCTGGAGCAGCCGCACCATCTGTGCCCCGGTGCGCAGCTGGACGAAGAGGGCGAAGAAGAACGCGGCCGCGTACAGCACGATCGAGATCAGCAGCCACTCGCTGTGCCACAGGTCGACGTGGGCCGTGAAGATCAGTCCGGTGCCGGCGAGCGCGACCACCACGGCGAGCGGGAGGACCATCCTCCGCTCCACGACCTCGATGACCTCGGCCATGTACAGGGCGGCCTCCGGGTGCTTCTCCAGCAACGCGCCCATGAACGGGAACGCGAAATTCGGCCCGAAGGCGATGATGACCCCGAGGATGTGCACGATCAGGTAGAAGGTGAACCACGACCACATGCAGAACTCCTCCTCTCGCGGTGGCGGCCGGGAGTTTCGTGCCGAGCCGTGAACGTGTCAAGCTCGCGGCCGGCGGGACCGTCCGGGCGGAGGTCGTCCTTCCCCTCGGCCTCGACGAGGCGTGGGACCGCCTCCTCGACTGGGAGTCGCAGCCGCGGTGGATGCGCGACGCCGACCGGGTGGAGGTCCTGACGCCACACCGCCGGGGGGTCGGTGTCCTGATCGCCGTGAGGACGCGCGTCCTGAACACTCCGCTGTTCACCGACCGGCTCGAGGTCGTCGTGTGGGACCCGCCGCGCCGCCTGCGCCTGGCCCACCGCGGCCTGGTGGGTGGCTTCGGCGAGTGGCGGCTCGCACCGGTGGCCCGCGGCCGGGAGCGCGGCACCCGCTTCACCTGGGAGGAGCGACCCTCCCTCGCCGTCCCCGTCCTCGGTGCCGCCGCCCTCGCCGCCTACCGGCCGTTCCTGCGCTCCCTGATGCGAAGGTCGCTGGACGACCTCCGCCGGATGGTCGCGTCAGGGGAACCGCGGCACCGAACGTAGTCGGGCGACCGGTTGTGGCGGGGACCCAGGTCGTTCCCGGAATGGAACGGCGGCTCAGTCGGCTCCGGGGCCGATCGTGACCCACACCCCGCGCTCGCCCACGGCGATCCCGGTCTCCTGGGTGTCGCCGGGAGAGGCCGGAGGGGCGATCACCGGCGTCGTGGAGGGCCTGCCGAACTGGTTGATGCGCGTGACCGTGCCGTCGCCGGCATTGGCCACCCACACGGCTCCGGCGCCGACGGTGAGGTCCAGCGGTCGGACGCCGACGCGGATCTGGTCGCTCACCTCGTTCGTCTGCGGATCGATGCGAACCACGGTGCCGGCGGGGCGATCCAGGACCCATACCGCCGAGTCGTCGCCGGTGATGGCGTCGGCGGAGCCGGGGAGGGGTACGGTCTTCACGACCTTCTTCTTCACCGGGTCGAACCGGTACACGACCCCGTTGAGGTTGTCCGCCACCCAGACCGCATCCCTGGTGACGACGAGCCCGCTCGCCGCCGGACCAGCCGAGTACCTCGCGGTGACCTTCTTCAGGCCGACGTCGATGCGGGAGAGGGTCCCGTTCGCCTGCGTGACCCACACGGTCCCGGCCCGGACGGCGATCCCCGAGGCGAACGACGCCACCGCGCCCGCCTGGATGTCACCGTGACCGACCGGGATCGCCGCGAGGACCCGATCCGTGGCCGGATCGATCCGGTAGACCCTCGGATGTGCCGTCGGCGCCACCTCGAAGGCCCAGGTCGAGCTCTCGCCCTCCGCGAGCAGGTCTGCGAAGACGGTGAGCGGCGAGAGCTGCACCGTGTCGAGGACCTTCCCGTCGGACGGCGACACCTTCGCCAGGGCGTTCGACGAACCCCCCGCGTAGATCCACAGCGCTCCCTCGGCGGCCAGGATGGGGCGACGCCCCGCGAGCCCTCCCGTCACCACCGGCAGCGAGAGCGGGAAGGACTTCCCGAGGGCACCGGTCGCGGGGTTCAGGCCGGCGACGCCGTTGTCAATGCTCACCAGGGCGCCGGCTCCAGGGGTGGTCGGGCCTGTGGAGGCGGAGGGTCCGGTGGTGGTACGAGCTCCATCGTGTCCTCCGCCCCGCGTGAGGAGAACGACCGCGAGGATCGCCACCGCGACGGCGACGATCGCCCCGGCCGCCACGAGGCCTCGACGGTGACGCCGCCGCTCCGCCGTGGCTCCGGCTTCGGGCTGCCCGCCGGGGGGCGTTTCGCGCTCGGCCGTCCCGGTGCCGAGCCCCGCGCGCGCCGCCGAGGCCACGGCCCCGGCGCTCGGGTACCGCTCCGCCGGATCCTTGGCCATGGCCCTGGCGATCACCTCGTCCACCGCCGCTGGCAGCTCGGGACGGATCGCGGCCGCCGAGGGAGGCGGGTCGTTGAGGTGGGCGAACATCACGGCCACCTCCGTCTCCCGAACGTACGGCGGCTCGCCCGTGAGGCACTCGAACAGCATGCCGCCGAGCGAGTACACGTCCGCCCGGCCGTCCACGGCCTCGGAGCGGATCTGCTCGGGCGCAACGTAGTCGAGCGTGCCCACGAACTGTCCCGTCCTGGTGACGCCCGTTGCCGAGAGCATCTTCTTCGTGAGACCGAAGTCGCTCAGGTACAGGTGGCCGAACGAACCCTCCCGGTCGGCGGTCGCGATCAGCACGTTGGCGGGCTTCACGTCCCGGTGCACCAGGCCCTCCGCGTGCGCCGCGTCCAGCGCGGACGCCACCTGATCGACGACTCTGGAGGCCTGCGCGCGATCGAGCGGCCCGAATTCCTGGAGCAGGTGCTTGAGGTCGCTTCCCCGCACGTATCGCATCGCGATATAGAGGAGGCCGTCGGCGTCACCCGCGTCGTAGACCGGGATGACGTTGGGATGGTCGAGCCCCGCCGCCAGCTCCGATTCCCGGATGAACCGCGTCCGGAACGACTCGTTCTCCGACAGCTCAGGCGCGAGGAGCTTCAGCGCGGCTTTGCGGTGGAGCCTGGCGTGCTCGGCGAGGTAGACGACGCTCATCCCTCCCCGGCCGATCAGCGACTCGACGCGGTAGCCGGCGATCTCCGTCCCGATCCTGGCGTCGGAGGCCATGGCGGGTTTCTAGCACCTGGTGCCTTGCAGGCATAGGCCTCGACGCAATCCCTGCCTGGCCTCTTGGGAACACGAACTACCCGGCGGGCTTCGAGCCTCCGGACTCCGGGCCCGGGATCTCCGTCTCCGTGCGCTTGGGCACCGAGATGTCCCACCAGGGGTGGCGCGTCCGGTCCTGCCCGTTGAGGTCGACGTGGATGTGCTTGATCTCGCGGTACTCGTCGAACCCGACCCTGCCGTGCTCCCGGCCCAGACCGGACTGCTTGAAGCCGCCGAACGGGTACTTCGGATTGATCATGTGGTAGTCGTTGATCCAGACCGTTCCGGTCCGCAGGCCCTCGGCCACCTTCACGGCACGCGGCGTGTTCCCGCTCCACACCGCTCCGCCCAACCCGTAGATCGAGTCGTTGGCCAGGCGCACCACTTCGGCGTCGTCCTCGAACGGGATCACGACCAGCACCGGGCCGAAGATCTCCTCCTGCGCGATCTTCATCGAGTTGTCGCCGCTGAAGATCGTGGGCCGGTAGAAGTATCCGCCGTCGATCGGCGGGCGCTCCCCGCCCGTGAGCAGCTTCGCGCCCTCCTGCTGGCCGATCTCGACGTAGCGTTCGATCGTGTCGAGCTGGGCCTGCGCCACCACCGGGCCCGTATCCGACGCCGGATCCATCGCCGGGCCCACCACCATCTCCTCGGCTCGCTTCACCAGCTCCGCGACGACGTCTTCATAGATGGAGCGCTGCACGAACGCCCGGGAACCAGCGGTGCACACCTGGCCGCTGTGGAAGAAGATCCCCCACAGGACGCCGTCGACGGCGTAGTCCAGGTCCACGTCGTCGAGCACGACCGACGGCGACTTGCCGCCCAGCTCGAGCGTGCACTTCTTGATGGTCCCGCTGGCGAGCTGCATGATCCGCCGCCCCACCTCGGTGGAGCCCGTGAACGCCACCTTGTCGACGCCCGGGTGCGCCACGAGCGTCTCGCCGGCCGCCGCGCCCGGCCCGGGCAGGACCTGCACGACGCCCTCGGGGATCCCGGCCTCGAGGCACAGCCGGCCCAGCTCGATGGACGTGAGCGGCGTGTACGACGCCGGCTTCAGGATCACGCTGTTGCCCGCGCCGATGGCCGGTGCGACCTTCCACGCGGCCATCTGGACCGGGAAGTTCCACGGCGTGATGGCGGCGCACACGCCGAGCGGCTCGCGCCGGAGGTAGTTGGTCGAGCCGGGACTGCGCGGCAGGAATTCCTCGTCGTCCTCGCGAGCAGCCAGCTCTGCCACGGCCCTGAACGTCGAGATCACCATGCCCACGTCCGCGTTCTTCGCCATGCGGATCGTGTGTCCACCGTCGCGGGCCTCGAGCTCCGCCAGATGCACGGCGTTCTGCTTGACCAGGTCGGCCACCTTCAGCAGGGCCGCCGCGCGTTCGCGGCCCTTCATCCGAGGCCACGGTCCCTCGTCGAACGCCCGCCGGGCACTCTCGACGGCGTGGTCGACATCCTCTTTGCCGGCCTTCGCGACCCGCGCGAACTCTTGGCCGGTCGAGGGGTCGATCGATTCGAACGTCTCGCCCGAAGCGGCGTCGTCGAGCCCTCCGCCGAGGACGAGCTGATAGTTGTCGGTCATCTGCAGCCTCCCAGGAGCGAGTCGGAGCGGCCCTTCGATTCTAGGGCGAGGACGCGGCCGAGGCCTTCGTGGGGCGAGGACGGATTGCACGTCGTCGAGGGAGAGCAGCCGTTCCCGCACTCGACCATGACCTCTCGAGCCCGCTCGAGGTCGGTGCCCATCCACCTCCACGGGTACGATCTCCGAAGGAGGGTTCCTGCGATGACGTACGACGAGAGGGTCGCCGAGTTCAAGGCGCGGATCGATGCCGGGGAGAAGATCGAGGCCGGCGAGTGGATGCCCGACGAGTATCGGGTCGCGGCGCTCAAGTTCATCGAGATGCACGCGAACTCCGAGGTCATGGGGGCGCTCCCCGAGCGGGAGTGGATCCCTCGCTCGCCGACCCTGAAGCGGAAGCTGTCGCTGACCGCGAAGGTCCAGGACGAGGTCGGCCACGGGCAGATCCTGTACCGCGTCGCCGAGGACCTCGGGAAGTCCCGCGAGGCCATGTTCGACGACCTGGTGAACGGCCGGACGAAGTTCCACAACGTCTTCCACTACCCGACCGAGTCGTGGGGCGACGTGGCGGTGATCGGGTGGCTCATCGACGGCGCGGCACTGGTCACGCAGAAGGCGCTGCTCGATTCCTCGTATGCGCCATACGTCCGGGCCATGCGGCGGATCTGCGCCGAGGAGTCGCTGCACCTCCGCCACGGCGAGGACCTCGCGCTCGAGCTGGTCAGCGGCACGCCCGAGCAGCGCGAGATGTTCCAGGACGCCGTGAACCGGTGGTGGCGGGCCATCATGCACTTCTACGGCCCGCCGTCGAACCCGAAGAAGGACGTCCTGCTGTACTGGGGGATCAAGACGAGGTCGAACGAGGACCTGCGCTCGGAGTTCCTGTCGACCTATGTCCCGAGGCTGTGGGACGTCGGCATCTCGGTCCCCGACCCCGGGCTGCGATGGGACGAGGACCGCGGCGACTGGGAGTGGGGCGACGAGGCCTGGCTCGACTGGGACGAGTTCTGGACGACGGTCAAGGGGAACGGACCCATGACCCACGTCCGCCTGCAGTACCGCAAGGCCATGTGGGACACCCACGCCTGGGTCCGCGAGGCCTTCGACGGCATCCCGGCCGCGGCGGCCTGAGCGTCGCGGTGTTCGTCTGGGACGTTCTCGGGAAGCGAACGGATTCCGACGAGTTCGCCGTCGTTGGTGGGGTGAAGGCCCCCGACGCCGGGATGGCGCTGATGCTGGCCCGCGAGACCCACTTCCGCCACAAGGAGGGGGTGCAGTACGCCGTCCGCCGCCGGGGCGACGCCGAGCTGCATGTCGGGCCGTGGGACCACGACCAGCTGGGCGGGGTCACCGACCGCTCGTACCGGCGGCAGGACGCCTACGCCGGGGTGGGGGCGAAGCTGAAGCGAGTCGCCGGGGCGATGGCGGACCGCGGCCTGCGGATCGACTCGCCCCGGCCGCCGAGGGGGCGGGCCGCCACCGCGCACGCTCCGTCCGAGGCGACCGAGGTCGGGCCGGGCGACGAGGTCTCGCCGGAGGACCTCGCCGCCCGGGGCACGGCCGGATGACGTCCTTCGCGTGAAACGGTGAGCCTCGACCGCGCGGGCGGCGTCATGCGACCAAGTAGGTCTCGTAGATCACGCTGCCCGGCCGGCGGCCGCCGACGCTGACGAAGACGCCTTTGTTGAGCCAGTCGAGGTCGCGGGACGCGGTCTCGATCTGGGTGGAGGTGCGAAAGGTGTACTCGCTCGCATCGACGTCCTCGCCACGGCCGAGACGTTCCAGGACCTCCGGGCTGCCGTGGCGCACGCCTCGTGATTGCACATAGAGCAGGACGCCCTCCTCGGTCTGCAACGTGTACCGGATGTCGGCGATTGCGGTGCCGTCCGGCAAGACGATCTGCCAGTCGGCGCTTACGCCCGGCACCAGCTTCCCTTTCACGTCGGGCCCCTCGAAGGTGCCGCCGATCTGGGGGATGATGCGCCGGTGCCCCTGACTCACCTCGCCGAGATCGAGCGGCTCGCCGAGGACAGCTTCGAGGCGGTAGACCAGGGTCATCCGAGCCTCGGGGAGCCGGCTCATCGTGCCGACCGCCGCCGGTGCCGGGTCGTTCGGATGCGGCCCGAGCGGGATGATCGTGACCTGCATCCAGTCCGCCAGAGGCAGCGCGCGGAGCAGACCGTCGAGCTCCGCCTCGCTGTCGGCGGCGTAGAGGCCGATCACCGTTGTGTCGTCCGCGACCGCGTTCCGTCGCCAGACGCGAAGGAGATGGCCTTCGTCCACGAGCCTGGCCGCCGCGGACGCCTCGGCGCGCGAGCGCTGCTCAACCTCGCTCTCGCGCGTCCCCTCGGGAACCTCGACCTCAAACTCGACCAGGAACTCCACCATGTCCTCCCTCTCGCTCACCGAGCGGCCGGTTCACGGGCTTCGACTGGATGCTCACGCCCGCGTCCGAGACGACCCACCAGGCCCGCCGAAGTGGACCAAGCCCTGGCCGTTGACCTGTCCCGCCTTCTCTTGCTGGACATCGTCGCGTACCGCGGCGATCCCCGCGAGGACCTCTCAGCCAGGGCCGACCCGGGCCGCGATCGCCCCGGACGGACGGCCGGTCGAGGCCGGGCCCTACTAACATCGAGGCATGGACGACGATCCCCGGATCGAGCTGCTGTTCGCGCTGGCGGACGACGAGCTGATCCTCGGACACCGACACGCCGAGTGGACGGGGTGGGCTCCGCACATCGAGGAGGACCTGGCGTTCTCGTCGATCGCCCAGGACGAGATGGCCCACGCCCGGCTGCTGTACGGCCTCGCGAAGGAGGCCACCGGGCGCGACGAGGACTCGCTCGCGCTCGGCCGGAGGCCCGAGGAGTACCGCAACGCGGTGCTGTGCGAGCGGCCCAACCGGGACTGGGGGTACTCGCTCGCCCGGCAGTTCCTGTACGACACGGCCGACGCCGTGCGCCTGGAGGCCGTGGCCCAGTCGTCGTGGGGCGAGCTGGCAGAGCTGACCGGCGTCATCCGGCTGGAGGAGAAGTACCACCTCGATCACGCACGAGCATGGTTCGACCGCCTGGCCGGGGGGCCCCAGACGGCACGCCAGAAGCTGGCCGAGGGCCTGGCCGCGGCCATCGGGGAAGCCGTGGAGCTGTTCGAGCCGATCCCCGGCGAGGAGGCGCTGGTCGCGGATGGCGTGCTGCCGCGGACCTCGGAGGACCTGCTGGCCGAATGGCTGGGCCGGCTGGGCGAGGACCTGGAGGCGGTGTCCCTCGACTACGTCCTCGAGCACCAAGGGCCGATCGGCGGCGAGATGGTCCCGACGTCGACCGGCGAGATCGAGGCCGGGGCCGAGGCCCTCGCCGTCCCCGGCATCGTGCGCCGCGACGGGCGGTGGGCGCACGAGGGTGCGTTCGCCGGCGCCGGCGGCCGCCGGGGCCGCCACTCCGAGGACTTCGAGCCGCTGTGGGACGAGATGACGAAGCTGTACCGCGAGCACCCGGGGGCGACGTGGTGACCCGCTCAGCCGGGGTCCGTGACGCCCTCGAGCTGGCGGCCTGGGAGGCACTGGCCGGCGTCCGGGACCCGGAGATCCCGCCGGTGTCGATCACCGACCTGGGCGTCGTGCGAGGGGTCCGGGTCGACCGGGACGCCGTCCACGTGGACCTGCTGCCGACCTTCGTGGGGTGTCCGGCGCTCGACGTGATCCGGGAGGACGCGGAGCGCGCCGTGGCCGCGGTGACCGGTGGGCGGCGGGTGGAGGTCCGGTTCGTGTACTCGCCGCCGTGGACGAGCGACCGCATCACGCCGGAGGGGCGCGAGGCGCTCCGGGGGTACGGCCTGACGCCGCCCCCCGCCGAGGCCGGAGGGCGGACGTTCGTCCCGCTCGCGTCGCTGCACCGGACCGAGGGTTCCGCGGCCTGCCCGTTCTGCGGCAGCGAGGACACGGTCCTGGAGAGCGCGTTCGGTCCCACGCTGTGCCGCGCCACCCACTTCTGCCGGACCTGCCGGAACCCGTTCGAGGCGTTCAAGCCGAAGTCGAGCGCCTGAGACTGGCTCCGGGCCGCTCCGAGTCGCACAATCGTTCCCGGCCGGTCGTCCGTACACCCTCGGACGTCGTCCGGGGAGGGTCATGGTCGTCCGCCGTACCGCCGCGTTCCTAGTCCCGGTCTCGCTCGCGTGGGCCGTCGTCCTCGGAGCCCAGCCGGTCCGGGCGGCATCCGTGGCCTCCCGGAGCGGGACGCCGCGGCCGCGGCCCGCCGTAGCGGCTCCGGGTCGAGGAAGGGCCGCGACGCACGACGTGACCGTCGGCGGGGGCAACGGGTTCCAGTTCGTCGACCAGGACACCGGTACCGGCAACACGACCACGATCGCGCTCGGGGACACCGTGCACTGGAGCTGGGCCATGGGCAGCCACTCCAGCACCAGGGACACCGGGGCGGAGAACTGGGACTCGCTCGTCCGCGGCTCGGGGTTCACGTTCGACCACCAGTTCAACACCGCGGGGAAGTTCGTCTACTGGTGCACGCTGCACGGGAGCTCCACGTCGGGGATGCGCGGATTCGTCGTGGTCCAGGACTCGAACGCGCCGACCGTCTCGATCGGAGATCTGTCCCACGCGGAGGGCGACGCCGGCACGACCGCGTTCGACTTCCCCGTGACGCTGTCGCACTCCGCGGCCACCGACGTCACCGTGCACTACTCGACGGCGGGCGGCACCGCGGCCTCCGGGACCGACTTCCAGGCGGTGTCGAGCGGCATCGTGACGATCACCGCGGGCCAGACGACGGGCGTGGCGGAGGTGATGGTCGAGGGCGACACCACCGGCGAGCTGGACGAGGCGTTCACCGTCACGTTGAGCTCGCCGTCCGGCGCGACCATCGCCGACGGCTCGGCTACCGGCACGATCCAGAACGACGACGGGCCCCCGCCGACGCCGACCATGTCGATCGCCGACGTCACGGTGGCGGAGGGGAACGGCTCGACAACGCCGGCGACGTTCGTCGTGTCTCTCTCGAACGCCGTCGCGAGCAACGTCACCGCCCACTTCCAGACAGCCGACGGGACAGCCACCGCCCCCTCGGACTACCGGGCGAAGTCGGGAACGGTGACCGTCCCCGCCGGGCAGACCACCTCGTCGATCGCCGTGACCGTCGTAGGGGACCTGCTGAAGGAGCCGGACGAGACGTTCACCGTGACGCTGTCGGCGCCCTCCGGCGCGACCCTTGCCGACGCTCAGGCCACGGGGAGCATCCACGACTCGACGGACGCCTGCACGATCGTGGGCACGGCTGCGAGCGACACCCTCACCGGCACGGCGGGCAGGGACACGATCTGCGGGCTCGGCGGCGCCGACACGCTGAGCGGCCGGCTGGGCGGCGACACGCTGCTGGGCGGCCCCGGGAACGACACGCTCCGGGGCGGCGCGGGCCTCGACGTCCTGCGAGGAGCCGCCGGGAACGACACCCTGCACGGCACCGACGGCGTGTCCGGCAACGACACACTGTCCGGGGGGACCGGCACGGACGCCTGCGACGCCGATCCCGGTGACCACGTGACGGGGTGCCCGTAGCGGGACCACGGCTCGTGCGGGCTGTGGTCGAATACCCGGACGTTTCGAGGGAGAGGGAACGTGGCCGACGACCCGATGATCTCGCTCCGCGACGTCACCAAGCGCTACGAGAGCGCCGCGGCGGGCGCCGCCGTGGAGGGGCTGTCGCTCGACGTCTCGCGGGGGGAGACCGTGGTCCTGGTCGGCCCCTCGGGCTGCGGCAAGACCACGACGATGAAGATGATCAACCGGCTGATCGAGCCCACCTCGGGCACGATCACGGTCGACGGGACCGACGTCATGCGCCAGGACCCGGTCGAGCTCCGCCGCGGCATCGGCTACGTGATCCAGAGCGTCGGGCTCATGCCGCACCGCACGGTGGCCCAGAACATCGCGATGGTGCCCAAGCTCCTGGACTGGGACGACGCCAGGATCGACACCCGCATCGAGGAGTTGGCCGGGATCTTCGACCTCGACCGCGAGCTGTTGCGCCGGTATCCGGCCGAGCTGTCGGGTGGTCAGCGCCAGCGGGTCGGCGTCGCCCGGGCGCTCGCCGTCGACCCGCCGGTGATGCTGATGGACGAGCCGTTCGCCGCCGTCGACCCCATCATCCGGGCCCGCCTGCAGGACCAGTTCCTCGAGATCCAGCGGCGACTGCGCAAGACCATCGTGTTCGTCACCCACGACATCGACGAGGCCATCAAGATGGCCGACCGCATCGCGATCCTGAACCGCGGCGCAAAGGTCGAGCAGTACGCGCCGCCGGAGGAGATCCTCCGGACGCCCGCGAACGAGTTCGTCAAGGACTTCGTCGGCGCGGAGCGCGGTCTGAAGCGCCTGGCCCTCATCCCCGTCTCGGCACTGAAGGTGGAGCCGGGCCCGGTGGTGGCGCCGGACGCCCCGGCCGAGGAGGCCCGGGAGGCCATCCGGGCGGGCGGGATGGCCTGGGCAAGCGTGGTGGACGCGAACGGCGAGCTGATCGGGTGGATCGACGAACCCTCGCTCGACGGGGCCCGGAGGGCCGCGGACGCAAACCCCCGGAAGTTCAGTGCATACGTCACCGCGAAGGACTCCCTGCGCCAGGCGCTCGACTCGATCGTGACATCGTCCACGAACGTGGCCGTAGTGGTCAGCGAGGGCCAGCAGTATCTGGGCATCCTCACGCTCGAACGCCTGTCGAACGAGGTCATCCAGTGATCAGGGGGCTCGCATCGGTGGCCGCAGCCCAGGAGCTCAAGCCACCGACACTGTGGCAATGGGTCGGAGACCACATGGGCCTGATCCTGTCCCGGACGGGCCAGCACGTGGAGCTGGTGGTCATCGCCGTGGTGGTCGGGTTCGCGATCTCGATGCCGCTATCGATCCTGGCCTACCGACGCCCGAACGTGTACCCACCGGTCACGTGGTTCACGGGGCTGCTGTACACGATCCCTTTCATCGCGCTCGCCGTGCTGCTCATCCCGTTCACCGGCCTCTCGGTCACGACGGTCGAGATCGGACTGGTGAGCTACACCCTCCTCATCCTGATACGGAACATCGTGGTCGGGCTTCGAGGCGTCCCCGAGGACGTGAAGGAGGCCGCCACGGGGATGGGCTACACGCGCCGCCAGCTCCTGTGGCGGGTCGAGCTGCCACTGGCGCTCCCGGCCATCATGGCCGGGCTCCGCGTGACCACCGTGAGCACCGTGGGCCTGGTGACGATCGGATTCATCATCGGCAAGGGCGCGTTGGGGGAGCTCATCATCGACGGGCTGGATCGCTTCTTCACGCCCGAGGTCCTGGTCGGGGCGGTCATGTCGATTGCTCTCGCGCTCGTGGCCGACGTGCTGCTGCTCCTGCTGCTGCGCCTGCTGACGCCCTGGACCCGCGGTCGGGCCCGCCTGCTCCCCAACGTCTCCCGGACGGCCGGCGCATGAACGACTTCGTCCGCGCGATCCATTGGATCTTCACCGCGTCGAACTGGGAACAGGTCAATTTCCAGGCGGGCATCCGTTCCCAGCTGATCTACCACGTCGAGCTGTCGGCGATCGCGGTCGGCATCGCCGCCGCAGTGGCGATCCCGGTCGGGCTCATCGTGGGGCACATGCGGCGGGGGGAGCTCCTGGCGGTGTCGATCGCGAACGTGGGCCGGGCCATCCCGTCGTTCGGGCTGGTCGTCCTCATCTTCATCCTGGTCGGGAACGTCGCGCCGACGCTGCAGCTGACCATGCTCCCGACCGCGATCGCCCTGGTGTTCCTGGCGATCCCTCCCATCCTCACGAACACCTACGTCGGGATCCAGGCGGTCGATGCGGACACGATCGAGGCGGCCCGAGGCATGGGCCTGTCCGAATGGCAGGTGCTGACCCGCCTGGAGATGCCGCTCGCCGCGCCGCTGATCATGGCGGGGCTCCGCACGTCGGCGGTCACGGTTGTGGCCACGGCGACCCTCGCCGCGTTTGTCGGCGGGGGCGGCCTCGGCGCGTTCCTGTACGGCGGCTTCTCCCAGAACGGGCAGGAGCAGCAGCTGATCGGCGGGGCCATGCTGGTCGCCGTGCTGGCGATCCTCACCGAGGTGCTGTTCGCCGGGCTCGAGCGGGCCGTAACGCCCCGGACCCGGTCGAGACGGAAGGCGACGGAGCCGGGCCCGGGGCCCGACTCCCGCGCGGTCCCCGCCGCCTGAATTCGGGCTGATAGGGTTCGCGGGTCCAAATGACGGAGGGGTCGGACGCCCCCACGACGGACGGGAAGGAGTTGAACCCATGCGGTATTCCCGCAGGTACGCCCTCGGGGCGACCCTGCTCGCGGCGGCCCTGCTGGCCGGCGCGTGCGGGTCGGGTGGGGGCGACAACACCAGTACCACCGGAGGGGGCGGCGGCGCGACCATCGCCAGCACCTTCGTGTTCGGCGCGCCCCCCGACTGCGCCACGAACGAGCTTTGTGCCATCGGGCTCAAGAGTGTGTACGGGATCCAGTTCAAGCAGATCAAGACCACTGACTTCGGTGGGCCCATCACGGTGCACGCGCTGAAGGCGGGGTCGGTCCAGATCGGGGAGCTGTTCTCGACCTCGGTCTACGACCCGACCTTCACGGTGCTCGAGGACGACAAGCACCTGGAGTCGTCGGACAACATCGTGCCGGTGATCCGCGCCGACGTGGACACCCCCCAGATCGACGCCATCCTGAACGCGATCAGCGCCAAGATCACCACCGACCAGATGCTCGACCTCAACAAGCAGGTCGACATCGCCCAGCAGGACCCCGCGGCGGTCGCCACGAAGTTCCTGAACGACAACGGGCTGATGACGGCCTCGAGCGGCTGCTCCGGCGACCTCACGGTCGGCGTCTCCGGCAACTTCTCGGAGAGCAAGATCATGGCCGAGATGTACGGCCAGGCCCTGGAGCACGCCGGCTGCAAGGTCAGCTACCAGCTGGACCTGTCCGCCCGGAAGGTCTCCGACCAGGCGCTGTTCTCGGGCTCGATCGACCTCAAGCCCGAGTACCTGGCCAGCGAGGCGAGTGCCCAGGACGCGAACGCCAAGGTGTCCGGCGACCCCCAGAACAACGCCACGATCCTCAAGCCGCTCATGGCGAAGAAGAACGTGAACGTGCTCGACTACACGCCGGCCGTGGACACGAACGTGTTCGTGGTCACGAACGACACCGCCAGCAAGTTCGGCCTCACCAAGGTCAGCGACCTGGCGAAGCCGGCGCCGTAGCTCGGGCGAACGGCGCGCGCAGGGGCTCGCCCGGTGGGCGGGCCCCTTCCGCGTGTCAGGCGGCCGACCGCTCCCCGGCCCGGATCTCGGCGTCGAGCCGGTTGGCCGGCGGCGCGAGCGGACAGGACCACCTCGGGTGGTACGAGCACGACGGGTTGTAGGCGAAGTTGAAGTCGAGCACCAGGCGGCCGTCGGGGGTCGCACCCAGGTCCGAGCCCTTCACCGTGTCCATCAGGTACCGCCCGGCTCCGTAGGTCTCATGGCCGGCCGTCGCGTCGCGGAACGGCAGGAACAGCCCGCCGCCATACCCCTCCAGCCAGTAGGCGTCGAGGCTCAGGTCGCGACCGGAGAGCGAGAAGCGGACCGAGGCGAACCGTGTGAACCGGTACGCGCCGCCGTCGCTCGCGCCGATCTCGAGCGTCTCGAGCTCGGTGGGCACCACCTCGCCGGTCGAGCGGTACGCCGGGTTGTACGGGAACAGGGGGACGCCACGGTAGGCGTCGCGCTCGCCCTCCGGCACCGGGGACTGGGGATGGGTCCGGAACAGGTCGTCGCGCACGAGCCGCCACCGCTTCCAGGCGGCCTCGGGGCTGCCGGCCGCCGCGGTGTCCCGGACCTCCGCATACAGCTCGAAGATCCGCCGCTTCCAGTCGAGGAGGTCCAGCAGGTCTCCGGCCGCGAGCGTCACCGCTCGTCCACGGTTCCCACCGCGCTGCCGGCCTGCGGTGGGGCAGTGCTGCACATGTGATGGTGGTGGGGGTCGCCGCGTTCGTGGTACTCGTCGTGCCGCTCGCTGCCGACGAATACCCCTTCCCCCTCCTCGGCGTGCTCCGGCTCCTCGGGCGCGTGCGCCGCCGCGGGTTCGCCCTCCGGGGGCTCCTCCTCCTCCTTCCTCCGGGCCGGGGTGGGGTTGCGGATCCCGACGCCGTTCACGATGGCGCCGGCGAACAGAAGGCCGGCCCCGATGACCATGGCCAGATGGAACGAGTGCGTCGAGGCCTCGCCCGCCGGGCGGACCAATTCCGAGCCCCGGATGGTCCCGTCGCCCCGCAGGTGGAACCGCACGCCGTTCTCGGGGGTGTTGAGCGGGGTGATCTCCTTGCGCACCGCGGAGCTGCCCACGTCGAGCCCGGGGACCCGGGAGGCCAGGCCCGAGTAGAAGCTGCCGGCGATGGCCACGAAGATCAGCGCGCCGGCCAGCTGGGGGCCGACCCGGGAGATCGCGTTGTTGATCGCCGAGGCCACCCCCGAGTTGTGCTCGGGGACGCTCGTCATGAGGGCCGTGGTGAGCGGCGCGACCATGATCATCAGCCCGATCCCGAACAGGAGCAGGCCCGGCAGGAAGTGCACCCAGTAGTCGCCCGGCGGCAGGATCGATGATCCGGTCCCGGTTCCGAAGTGCCACGCCTCGCTGGTCGCGGGGACCTTCGTGTACCACAGGACCCCGAGCCCCATGATCGCCGGGCCCACGGTCATGAAGAGCCGGGGACCGTACCGGGCGGCCAGCCTCCCGAACCTGGTCGAGAACAGCGCCAATAGGAGGGTGCCGGGGATTCCCATGATCCCGGCCGCCGCGGGGTCGTACCCCAGGGTCCCCTGCACGAACAGTCCCAGGTTGAAGAACGTCACGTACAGCGCGCCGTAGATCACGAGCGTCGAGAGGTTCGTCACCGTGAAGTTCCGGGAGCGGAACAGCCCCGGCGGGATGAGGGGGTGCTCCCGCTTCTTCATGAGCGGCGCCAGGGCGATCGTCGCCACCGCGCCCAGCCCCAGCGCCACGAACGCCGCCGGGTCCTTCCACTCGCGCTGCTGGCCCCGGATGGTCCCGAACGCCAGCCCGCCCACCGCCACGGCGACCACCGCCGCGCCCAGCCAGTCGAACTTCGGCGACATCTCCTCGTCGCGCGACTCGGCGACGTGGCGCAGCGTCGCCCACATGGCCACGATCACCAGCGGGATGTTGATCAGGAACGCCGCGCGCCACGAGATGCCCTGCACCAGCAGGCCCCCGATGAACGGCCCAAGGATCGTCGTCCCGGCGGACGCCCCGGCCCACACGCCGAAGGCCCGCCCGCGTTCCTCGCCGGTGAACGTCGTGTTGATGATGGCGAGCGACCCCGGAACCAGCAGCGCGCCCATCGCGCCCTGCAGCAGCCGGAACACGATCAACGACTCGAAGTTCCAGGACAGCCCGCAGGCGAGCGACATGATGCCGAAGCCCGCCAGCCCGATCGCGAAGGTCCGCCGCCGCCCGTAGTAGTCGGTGATGGCCCCGGCCAGGATCAGCAGCGCCGACAGCGTCAACAAGTAGCCGGTGTAGACGTAGTTCTGGGCCTCGAGCGTGCTGAACAACGAACTGTGGAGCTCCTTGCCGATCTGGGGCAGGGCCACGTTCGTGACGGTCGAGTCGAGGAACACGATCCCCGACCCCAGCACCACGGCCGTCATCGTCCACCGCCGCCTGCTGTCCAACGGCACCTCCTCGTCGAGCGCGCGACCACAAACGCTAGCCGAAGGAACCGAGCGCCGTGGCCGTTTCTTCCCGGCCGGCCGGCCGGCTAGCTTAGCGGCCGGTGAAGTTCGGCTCGCGCTTGTCGAGGAACGCGCCGATGCCCTCGGCGAAGTCGGACGAGCCCGCCAGGTCGGCCTGGGTGACGGCCTCGCGCTCGAGCGTCTCGGTGAGGGACAGGCGCAGGGCGCCGCCCATCAGCGCCTTCGTGGCGCCGATGGCGAGGGTGGGCCCCTCCGCCATGCGCCCGGCGAACTCGGTGACCGCCACGTCGAACTCGCCGGCCGGGACCACGCGGTGGACGAGCCCGATGCGCAGGGCCTCGGCCGCGTCGAGGAGGTCGCCGGTGATCGACATCTCCAGTGCCCTGGCGAAGCCGACGATCCGGGGGAGCAGCCAGTTGCTGCCGGAGTCCGGGACCAGGCCGATCTTCACGAACGCCTGGAGGAACTTCGCGGCGTCGCTCGCGATGCGGACGTCGCAGGCGAGCGCCAGCGACAGCCCCGCGCCGGCCGCCACGCCGTTCACGCCCGCGATCACGGGCATGGGCAGCTCGACGATCGAGGTGATCATGCGGTTGTAGCCGGACCGGAGGTGCTCGGCGACGTCGAGACCGCCCCCCTCCCCGGTCGCGGCGGTGAACTCCGTGAGGTCTTGTCCAGCCGAGAAGCCCCGGCCCTCGCCGGTGATCACGAGACACCGGACGCCCTCGTCCTCGCGCGCCGCTGTCAGCGCGTCGAGCGTCTCCTGGGCCAGCCGCGTGGTCAGCGCGTTGAGCTTGTCGGGCCGGTTCAGCCGGATCCAGCCGACGCCGTCCCGGACCTCGTAGCGGATGTCCTGGTAGTCCATCGGTCGTTCCTTTCCACCTGCGGCGCGCCCGAGCGTACCCCGCCGGCCCGCGCGGGCGAGCGGGCGAGCGGGTACGCTCGATCCCGCGAGGAAACGGGGGAGCTCGGTCGGACCGGGCTGAGAGGCCGCCTGGGGAGGCGGCGACCCCAGAACCTGATCCCGGTAATTCGGGCGGAGGGAGCGGGCATGGCCACCGTCACGGAACGGCTCGAGCGGGCGCTGGAGCGCGAGGCGCCGGCGTGGGGCATCCGCCCCGTGCCACCCGAGCACCGCCGCCTCGGCGGCCTCGACTTCACGGTGCTGTGGGGCGACCTGTCGATCGGCCTCCTGGTGATCCTGACCGGCGCGCTGCTCGTCCCCGCGCTCGGCCTGCCCGAGGCGCTGCTGGCAATCGCCGTCGGGTCGCTCGTGGGGTGCATCCCGCTGGCGCTGGTCGGCGCCGCCGGCGCGCGGGACGGCGTGCCGGGCATGGTGCTGTTCCGGCCGGTGCTCGGGCGGCGGGGCTCGTACCTCCCGAGCGTGCTGAACATCGTGACGCTGGTCGGCTGGACCGGGTTCGAGCTGTGGGCCATGAGCCTCGTGGCGAACCGGGTGGTGCACCTCGGCTACTACGCGTGGCTGGCGATCGTCGCGGTTGTGTGCACGGCGCTCGCGCTGGGCGGGCCGATCGTGGTGGTGAGGCGTTGGCTGGAGCGGTTCGGCGCGTGGGTCATCGGCGCGGTCGGGCTGTGGATCACGGTTCGGGTTCTGACGACGGCCGACCTGGGCGCGATCTGGCACTCGCCGGGGAGGGGCGGCTTTCCCAATCACTTCCTGCTGGCGGTGGACCTGGTGATCGTGATGCCGGTCTCGTGGCTGCCGCTGGTGGCCGACTACAACCGGTTCGCCCGGCGGGGGGTGAGCGGGGCGGTCGGGACGTTCGCGGGCTACGCGATCGGGAACGCCTGGTTCTACGCGCTCGGCGCGCTGCTGGTGCTGGCGGCCGGGCTGCCCCAGTTCGCGACGCCGGGCGACCTGGGCTCGGCGATCTCGACGCTGGCCGGGGGGTGGGTCGTGCTGCTGGCCCTGCTCGTCGGGGAGACCGACGAGGCGTTCGCGGACATCTACTCGAGCGCGGTGTCGTCGCAGAACCTCAGCGAACGGATCCGCCAGCGGGGGGCGGTGCTCGGCGTGGGTGCCGCGGGCGTTGCGCTGGCGGCGTGGCTGGGCGGCCGGCCGTCGCTCGCGGTGGGGAACTACGAGCAGTTCCTGTTCCTGTTGGGCTCGGTGTTCGTGCCGCTGTTCGGCGTGTTCGTGGCCGACCGCTTCGTGTTGCGGAACCGGCGCGGCGATCCGTTCGGGGGGACGATCCCCGCGTTCCGGTGGCGGGCGCTGGTGCCCTGGGTGGCCGGGTTCCTGATCTACCAGTGGAGCGTGCCCACCGCGCTGGCCGGGTGGCAGGACGGCATGAAGACGCTGTTCCACACCTGGCTGCACCTGCCGTTCCCCCTGTGGGACTCCGCGCTCGGTGCGAGCATCCCGAGCTTCCTGGCGGCGATGGCGCTCTCGGTGGTGGTGCTGGATCGCCACCGGGCGGAGGCCGCAGGCGAGCCCTCCGCGGACTGATCGAAGGTCGCGGGGGAACTGCTCGTCGCCAGCCCGGCGCTACGGCGCGCTCGGGCCGGAGCCGTTGGGGGATGGCTCGGTCTCCGGTTCGCCGGCCACGGCGGGCGGTGGGGCGGCCGTGACGAGGATCACCGCGGGCTCCATCGATGCGTTCGAGATCGTGACCTCGCCCCCGGCCGGCGCGAGGACGGCCGACCACTGCTTGACGCGGGTGCGGCCCTTGTCGACCTGGATCACGACCTCCCCGGCGACGACGACGAACACCGCGTCGGAGGCCGGGTCGCCGATCGGTCCGACCCGCTGGGCCCGCTCGAGGCAGATGAGCTGCGACCACACGTGCTCGGTCTCGAACACGTCGTGCGTGGCGGGCCCCTCCGGGTCGAAATGGACGAGATCGCGCAGGTCCTTGGCCTCCATAGCGGGCGAAGCGTACCAATGGCCGCGCCGCAGGCCCGAGGGAGCGTAGGCCCGTTCGAGGCCGAAAATCCGGCAGGAAATGCCTTGACAGTCGAACATACGTTCCCCTCCTCGGCTTCGAGTGGGTGGGTCGTAAGCCTTGAGAATGCGATGCCCCTGCTCAGCTGGGACGGCGGGAGTAGCAAACCGGGAGGCGGAAGACGCGCACGTGAGGCGTCCCCTCTTTAGGTTCGGGGTTCGACCAAGAACTCGAACCGAGGAGGGCTCACGTGCGCGTCACCACGGCATTCAATCGGATGCTGGGTCTGCCCGGTGCATCGGTCACGTCGGTGACCTTCGGGCCGGACGGCATCGTCGTCGGGATCAGGAACCGGTCACGGCGGCTGCGGTGCCCGTGCGGGTGGTCCACCGCCGCCCGATACGACACCGCCCGGCGCCGATGGCGCCACCTGGACGCCGGCGTATGTCGGATCTGGCTCGAAGGCGAGATCCGCCGGCTCGACTGCCGGCGGTGCCGTCGGGTTCGTACCGAGGAGGTGGCCTGGGCCCGGCCGGGGGCTCGCCACACACGGGACTTCGAGGACATGGTCGCGTGGCTCGTGCAGCGAGCCGACAAGACCACCACGGCAACGCTGCTGCGCTGCTCGTGGGAGGCCGTCGACAACATCGTGCGCCGCTTCGTGGACGAACACCTCGACACCGACCGGCTCGAGGAGCTCTACCGGGTTGGTGTCGATGAGATCTCCTACCGCCGCCACCACAACTACCTGACCGTCGTCGCTGACCACGACACCGGCAGGGTGGTGTGGGTGGCCAAAGGCAAGCGGGGGAAAGCCCTCGAGGACTTCTACGCCGCTCTCGGCCACCGGCGAAGAGACATCCAAGCCGTGTCGATGGACCTGGGAGCGATCTACCGGGACGCCACCCGACGGTGCGTTCCACACGCCGTCATCTGCTTCGACCCCTTCCACGTCATCCAGATGGCCAACCGCGCACTGGACGCCGTCTACAAGGCCACCGGCTGGCAACACCCCGCCGGCAGTGGCCGTCGAAACTGGCAGCAGCTGCGGGTCGCGCTCCGTTCCGGGGCCGAACGGCTCACCGCCGACCAGCACGAACTCCTCAAGACCATCCGCCGCCAGCGTCACCGCCTCTGGCGAGCCTGGGAGCTGAAAGAGGCGCTGCGCGACCTGTATCGCCGCGTCGCTCCCGACCTGGCCCGCCCCTACCTGAAGCGCTGGATCACCTCAGCGACCCGCAGCCGCATCCCCGCGTTCGTGAACCTCGCACGCCAGATCCGTCGCAACTTCGAAGGCATCGTCGCCGCCGTCGAGCTCGGCCTGTCGAACAGCCGCCTCGAAGGCGTGAATGCCAGGATCCGCCTCATCCAACGGCGCGGCTACGGCTACCACTCCGTGGACGCCCTCGCCGCTGTCATTCACCTCTGCCTCGGCGGGATCACAGTCCAGCTACCCACACAACGGTGAGGAGTCGCACGCGTGTTCGCCTGCCACAATGGCGAGATCGGGTCATCTTTCGATCACCCGGCGGGGCGCGGATCCATCCCCCATTGGGGGATGCAGACCCGAACGCGATGTGGCGGAGACGAGATGCGCCCCTGAGGTCCTACCCCGCCTGGGCCAGGACCTCTTCGGGGATGTCGAAGTTCGCGTAGACGGCCTGCACGTCCTCGTTGTCCTCGAGCGCCTCGACGAGATTGAGGACCGACTTCGCCTGCTGACCGTCGACGGGAATCGAGACCGTCGGCGCCATCGTGATCTCCGCCGACGCCAGCTGCATCCCCGCCGACTCGAGCGCGTCCTTGACACGCTGGAACGCCGATGGATCGGTGGTGATCTCCCAGTGGCTCTCTGAGTCGGAAAGGTCGTCGGCGCCCGCCTCCAGCGCGAGCTCGAAGACGGCCTCCTCGTCGGGCGCGGACTCCTTGTCGACGAGGATCACGCCCTTGCGCTGGAACATCCAGGCCGTGCTGCCGGGATCGCCCATCGCACCACCGAGCCGGGTGAACGCGTGCCGGACCTCCTGGCCGGTCCGGTTGCGGTTGTCCGTCATGGCCTCGACCAGCACCGCCACGCCGCCGGGCGCGTAGCCCTCGTAGGTGATCTCCTCGTACCTCGCGCCCTCGAGCTCGCCGGTTCCCCGCTTGATGGCCCGATCGATGTTGTCGCTGGGGACCGAGCTCTCCTTGGCCTTCTGCACGGCGGAAGCCAGGGTCATGTTCCCCTCGAGGCTGCCACCGCCCTCCCGCGCGGCGACCTCCACGGCGCGGAGCAGCCGGGCGAACGTGGCCGATCGCCGCTTGTCGGTGGCCTCCTTCTTGCGCTTGATCGTGCTCCACTTGGAGTGGCCCGACATCGCTACACCTTCCCCAGCAGGTACTCGTGCAGGCGCGTCTCGCCCGCCAGCTCCGGGTGGAACGACGCCACCAGCAGGTTCCCCTGCTCGGCCACGACCGGCTTGCCCCCGTGCTCGGCCAGCACGCGGACGCCGTCGCCAACGTCCTCCACCGCCGGAGCCCGGATGAACACGCCCCGAACCGGCTCGTCGATGCCGTCCACGTCGACGTCCGCCTCGAACGAGTCGACCTGCCGCCCGTAGGCGTTCCTCGTCACCGTGAGATCCACCAGGCCGAGGAGCGGCTCGCCGCCCCGCACGCGCTCGGCCATGACGATCATCCCGGCACAGGTCCCGAGCATCGGCAGGCCGTCTCGGGCGCGTTCCCGGATGGGCTCGACCAGGCCGTGCTGGCGAGCCAGCTTCCCGATCGCGGTGGATTCCCCCCCGGGGAGGACGAGTGCCCCCACGCCCGCCAGTTGCTCCGCCGTGCGCACCTCGACAGGTTCCACTCCGAGCCGGCGCAGCACCGCCGAATGTTCGCGGAAATCCCCCTGGAGGGCGAGCACCCCGACCTTCATGCGACGAATGATATCGAGCCGGTGTGCCGCCCCTCCGATCGCAGGCCGATCAGGCGGCGGCGCGCCGCCCGCTCACCCGCCGCGCGATTGCAGGCGGCCGTCCTCGCCGAGATCCTCGCTGTCGGAGTCGCGACTCCCCCGGCGCTTGTCCTCCGGGGGCACCGGGTGCATGGAACGCGCGGACCGGTGGTCATCGGAGAGGTGACCCACGGAACGATTGTTCGCCGCTGACCAGAGCGCGGCGCTGCTGAAGATCGCGCCGACGAGGACCAAGATCCCCCTCACGATGTAGGGATGGCCCCTGGCGAAGCACGGGGTGAGCGGTGCGCCTACGGGATGGGTGCAGTCACCACCACTCGATCCGACCAGTCCCACATGAATCCAGAGGAGGAATGCGCCAACCACACCTCCCACGAGGACCACGAGCGCGACCGCGTGGAGCCAGTGCCACTCCCTGGCGGTGAGGTGTTCTCGACCAGGCTCGACGCGAGCTCCCTCGGGCGTCATCGTGCTCAGCAGGGAGCAGGCGCGCCGTGCGGACGATGGAGGTGGACGCGGCTGGGCTTCCAGTCACGACGCGCCGGCATGCCCGCGGTCCTACCAGCCCCGGGTCTGGAGCAGGCCCTCTTCGCCGAGCTCCTTGATGTCGTTGCCCCGCATCGGCTCGCCGAGGCCTCGCGAGATCTTCGCCAGGACGTCCGGGTCGTTGAAGTAGGTTGTCGCCTCGACGATGGCCTTGGCGCGGCCGGCCGGGTCTTCGGACTTGAAGATGCCGCTGCCCACGAAGTTCCCCTCGACGCCGAGCTGCATCATCAGCGCTGCGTCGGCCGGCGTGGCGAGGCCGCCGGCGGCGAAGTTCACCACGGGAAGCTTGCCGGCGGCCGCGACCTGGCGGACCACCTCGAGTGGCGCGCCGAGGTTCTTCGCCTCGTGGACGAGCTCCTCTGGCCCCATCGTCGTCAGCCGGCGGATCTGCGTGGTGATCGTCCGGACGTGGCGGACGGCCTCGACGACGTTGCCGGTGCCGGCCTCGCCCTTGGTGCGGATCATCGCCGCCCCCTCGGCGATCCGCCGCAGCGCCTCGCCCAGGTCGCGCGCGCCGCAGACGAAGGGCACGGTGAACTGCCACTTGTCGATGTGGTGCTCCTCGTCGGCGGGGGTGAGCACCTCCGACTCGTCGACGTAGTCGACGCCGAGGGCCTGGAGGATCTGGGCCTCCACGAAGTGGCCGATCCGAGCCTTGGCCATGACCGGGATCGAAACGACGTTCATGATCTCCTCGACCTTGGTCGCGTCGGCCATGCGGGCCACGCCGCCCTCGGCCCGGATGTCCGCGGGGACGCGCTCGAGCGCCATGACCGCGACCGCCCCCGCGTCCTCCGCGATCCTGGCCTGGTCGGCGGTCGTGACGTCCATGATCACGCCGCCCTTCAGCATCTCGGCCAGCCCCGACTTCACCCGGAACGTGCCCGTCTCGCGCTGCTCCATTTCACTCGCCTCCCGCCCGCTCATCGATCAGGTCAGTCTATCGCCGAGGTCGATGGGTTCCCGCGGTTCCGAGCAGCCGCGACGGAACAGACCTCGGGACCGCCGGCACCGACGGGTCCCGGGCGCTACTTGGTGATGCTCGGCGTGATGCCGGTCGGCAGGAGCTCGATCCAGGTGGTGCCGGGCGACAGGGAGATCTCGTTGCCCGACGTGTCCTCGTAGGTGGTGAGGTCGCCGGAGGTCGGCCGGGTCCAGGTCCCCCGGATCACCCTGCCGTTGCGGAACACGAAGCAGGCGCCCCTGCCGGTGGCGACGACCTCCGGGGAGGGGTTGCCGGCCGCGTCCACGATGCCGGTCTTCTTCAGCTTCACGACCTGGACCACCACGTTGCGGGCGGTGATCGACCCGCCGCCCTCCAGCGTCGCCGGGCCGGTGTCGTACGAGCGGACCCACAGGTCCTTCGACTTCTTGTACGTCCAGAACACGTTGGCGCTCCCCGAGAAGTCCAGGTTCACCCTCGACGCGGGCGCCGCCGTGGACGGCACCTTCGACGAGAACGACAGCACCTTGGCCGGCAGGCCGCCGCCGGTGCCGCCGGCGCGGTACAGGGCCCCCGTCGAGGTGTACAGGTTGTGCGGCGCGCTGCGGTTCGGGTCCCGGACGAAGGCGTGCGCGGCTTTCGGCTGCTGGAAGCCCAGGTCGACCAGGCCCGACTCCTGGACGCGCTGCTCCACCTTCGGGGCGCCCCCGCGTAGCCGAACAGCGTCTGGGTGCCGTACTGCGGCAGGATGTCGAGGTCGGTGAACCGGGCGCTGCGGACCGGACCCACGCGCTTCGCGTCGTGGCACTGGTACAGCACGATGAACCGCGTGATCCCGCCCTCGACGGGTTCCTCGTAGATCACGTCCGCGAACTGCAGGCCGGCCTGCGGGCGGGCCTCCGGGAGGTTCTCCACCTTGATGGCCAGCGCGGGCCGGTCGGGGACCGACCCCGACTTCGGCTTCGCCCCGGTCAGGGGGCAGGTGTCGGGCTTGCCGATGAGCTGGTCCACGATCGGGACGTGATGCCCCGTGATCGCGAGCGCGCCGATCGCGCCGGCGACGACCACTACCGCGGCCGACACTCCGGCGACGATCCTTCCGCGTCGGCTCAACGCCATGAACGGCAACGACCTCCTCGCCAGGGACTGGGTTCCTCGGGTCAGGAAAGGGCGCCCGGCCTGCTCGGGGGACGGCCGGCGCCTGCTTCGATGCTACCCAGGGGCCGGGTGACCGCAAGGGGCGGCACCTCCACCGTCACGGGTTCTCAACACCTACATCTCCTCGAGGATGCGGATGCGGTCCTGGATCGGGGGGTGGGTGGAGAACACCTTCTCCAGGAACCCCATCTGCTCGCCCTGGACCCGCGACGGCTGGTCCAGCCACAGGTGGGCCGTCGCGTTGTTCGCGCTGCGCATGGCATGGGGGGCCACCGCGATCTTCTTCAGCGCGCTGGCCAGCCCGGGCGGATACCGCGTGAGCATCGCGCCCTGGGCGTCGGCCAGGTACTCGCGTCGGCGGCTCACGGCGAACTTGATGATCTGGGCGAACAGCGGCGCGAGGATCAGCAGCACGATCCCGACCGCGAAGAAGATGGCCGCCGCCGGGCCCCCGCCCCGGTCGCTGCCCCGCCGGCCCCCGATGCCGCCCCACCAGAACCACCGGAGCATGAACTCGGCCACCAGCACGACGGCACCCACCAGCGTCGCCACGACCGTTCCGAGGAGCATGTCCCGGTCGACCACGTGCGACAGCTCGTGGGCGACCACGCCCTCGAGCTCGACGCGATTCATGGTGTCGAGCAGGCCCTGGGTCACCGCCACGTGGGCGTGCTCGGGGTCGCGCCCGGTGGCGAACGCGTTCGGCGCCGTCTCCGGGACGATGTACACGCGCGGCTTCGGGATGCCCGCGGCGATCGAGAGGCCCTCGACGATGTTGTGGAGGCGGGGCTGCTCCTCCGGCGTGACCTCCTTCGCGCGCGCCGATGCCAGGACCAGCCGGTCCCCCCATCGGTACGACGACCACGCCAGGGCGAGCGCGACCCCGAGCGCGATGAACAGCCCGACGATGCCGCCGTTCAGCAGGATGCCGAGGGCCCACCCGACGGCCCCGATCAGCACGACCATCAGGAGGACGAGCAGCACCGTCCGGCGCTTGTTCCGCGCGATCTGCTCGTACACGGGGCGCTAGGAGAACGACGTGGCCACGGGCCCCCGCGCGGTGGCCTCCTCGATCTCGAAGAACTCGCGGATGCGGAACGCGAACATCGTCGCCACGACGTTCGACGGGAACGACTGCACCAGGTTGTTCAGGATCGTGACCTGGTCGTTGTAGAACTGCCGGGCGAACGCGATCTTCGACTCGGTCGAGGTGAGCTCCTCCTGCAGGGCCAGGAAGTTCTGGCTCGCCTTCAGCTGCGGATAGTTCTCGGCCACGGCGATCAGCCGCCGGAGTCCGGACGTCAGCTGGTTCTCGGCGGTGGCCTGGTCCTGGACCGTCGAGGCCTGCTGGCCCTGCGCGCGGGCCCGGGTGACCTCCTCGAACAGCTCGCGCTCGTGCGCGGCGTACCCCTTCACGGTCTCGACCAGGTTGGGGATGAGGTCGTACCGGCGGCGGAGCTGGACGTCGATCTGCGACCACGCGTTGTTCACGCGGTTGCGCGTGCGGACGAGCTTGTTGAAGACGTAGATCAGGTAGATCGCGAGGATCGCGACCACCGCGACGATCAGCCAGACGACGAGCACGGCGGCATCTTACGGCACCGCTCCCGCTCTCCGGCTCACCAGCCGCCCGAGCAGGCACCGGGCGTGGCCGCGTCGGTCTTCCCCTCCACCTCCGCGGCGCCCGACTTCCCGATGCAGAACACCTGCCCCGAGTCGCTCTGCTGGACGAAGACGATGCCGTCCGCGGAGGCCCCCCGGATGCTCACGGAGCCGGTCGCCGCGGGTCCGCCGTCCGTGTAGGCGATGCCCGGCTCGATCGACGAGGCCTTCGCGGCGGTGAACCCCGCGTAGGTGTCCCCCTCGACGAAGTAGGTGGTGGCGGCCACCAGCGCGTTCCGGAGATTGGACTGCGTGGACACGTCTGCCGCGGCCCGGGCCGCCGGGAACACCGAGGCCGCTCCGCCGCCGGTGGGCGAGACGGATGGGGGCGCCGCCGAGTTGCCGGAGGACGTCAAGCGCATCACCAGCACGACGAGCAGGGCGGCGATGGCCACGCCCATGGCGGCCAGCGCCACGGTCTGCCCGCTGACGTCGCCGCGCTCGCTCCGGTACAGGGGTCTGGTATCGGCGGGGTGGGCGGACCGGCGTGACCTGTTCATGGCTGGGCGGTGGCGTCACCGTACAGGGCCTCGAGGCGGTCGGCGACCGTCTCCCAGGAGAAATCCCGGGCGCGGGCCCGTCCCGCCTCGGACAGCCGCCCGGCCAGGTCCAGGTCGTCGAGCACGGTCCGGACGGCGGCGGCGAGCGCCTCTGCGTCGGAGGGCCGGACCAGCAGCCCGTCGACGCCGTCGCGGACCACCTCCCGGTACCCCGGGATGTCGCTCGCGACGACCGGGAGCCCGGCGGCCATGGCCTCCACCAGCACGTAGCCGAAGCTCTCCTGCCCGGTGGCGGGGCTGAGGAACAGCTCGGCCGCCGCGTGGTAGGGCGGCAGCTCCTCGTGGGGGACGGTTCCGAGCATCACGACCCGCGCTCGGATCGGTCGGGGCACGGCGTCGACCAGCCCGCGGTCCCCGCCTTCTCCCGCCACGACCAGGAGGGCCTCGGGATGGGTCCGGACGATCGATTCGAAGGCCCGAAGCGCGATCCCGAACCCCTTCTGCCGGTCGAGCCGCCCCACCCACAGCAGCCGCCGGCCCGGCGGGAGGCCGGGAGCGGGCTCCGCCGACCCGAACGCCTCGACGTCGAGGCCGTTGGGCACCACGAGCACCTCGCCGTCGCCCACGCCGGGGCCGGGGCCGCCCATGCGGGACCGGACGAACCCGGCGGCGGCGGCAGAGACGGCCACTCGGACCGCCAGCCGGTTCCACACCGGGCGCACGATCGGCGCGGCCACGTCGAACAGGCGCGAGGACTCGGCGAAGGCGTGGAAGGTGCCGACCACCGGCGCCCCGGCGTGCCGCGCCGCCAGCGTGGCGAACATGCCGACCGACGGCGTGAGCGGCTCGTGTGCGTGGACGAGGTCGGGCTTGAACGCGGCGACGGCCCGCCGGGTTCGCAGGACGGTGGAGGGCCACGGGCTGATCGGCGCGACGGTTCCCTGGTACGGGACGCGGACGGGCCGGCCGACGATCCGGACGTCCCGCGGGCCGCCGGCCCCCGGCGCCACGACCAGGACGTCGTGGCCGCGCCGGCGGAGCTCGGCCGCCAGCTGGCGCACGTGCACCTGGACCCCGCCCGGCGCGCCCCAGTCGTAGGGACAGGCCTGGACGATCCTCACGGCGACGCCGGACGGACGGGCTCGGAGAAGTCCCAGCCCGGCTGGAACATGTGCCAGTCGGTCGGGTGCGCGGCGATGGCACGCTCCCAGTCCGCGGCCAGCGCCCGGGTCAGCGCCGTGACGTCCTCGCGCAGTTTCCCCGTCCGCTCGAACTCCAGCGGCTCGCTGATCAGGGTCACCCACCCGGTGTCGGTCGTGAACACCGGGCACGAGAGCAGCGGAGCCCCGGTCGACAGCGACAGCATGGCGGGCCCGGGCGGCAGGCGCCGGATCCGGCCGAACATCTCGCACTCCACCCCCCGGCCGCCCAGGTCGCGGTCCGCCACGAGGGCGACCACATAGTTGTCCGCCAGCATCTGCGCGAGCCGCATGCCCGAGGACCGGTCCTCGGTGAGTGGGACGATCTCCATCCCGAGGTCGCGGCGATGTTCCAGGAACAGCTCGTACATCCGCCGGGGTTTGAGCAGTTCGGCCACGGCCACCATCCGGTAGTCGTTCACCGCGAGGAACTTCCCCGCCGCGTCCCAGTTCCCCATGTGCGGGAGCGCCACGATGCACCCGCGCCCCGCGGCCAGCGCCTTGTCGATGTTCACCAGCCCCTCCGCGATGAACGCCCGGTTCACCCGGTCCCGGTCCCACGTCCGGACGGCGAACGCCTCGTACCAGAACCGGGCGTACAGCGAGAACCCCTCCCGGACCGCGGCCTGGACCAGCGGCGAATCGGGGGGCCGCCCGAGCACCTGGGCGTAGTTCCTGGCGACGGTCGCCCGGAGCTTCGGCAGGAGGCGGAACCCTGCGGCCGCGTAGCCCTCGAACAGGGCGCGGGCCGGGCGCTCCGGCCAGCGCATCGCGACCCGCTCCATGGTCGTGTACAGGCGGAACGAGAACTGCTGGCCGAGGGTCAGCCGCTCGTTCCCGTCCTCCGGATCGGCCATCGGAAGGACGGTCACTCCCGCTCCTGCTTGGCCACCTGGCTGGCCCGGACCGCGCCGGTCAGCACGGCGAGCGCGAGCACTCCTGCCAGCGCTCCCCGCAGCCACCCGGGAATCGCCAGGCCCACCGCCACCAGGCCGTACCGGAGGCCCCGGCCGACGACGCCGTCCTCGATCGGGTAGCCGAGGGCCCGGCCCCGGGCCCGCTCGTACGCCGCGATGAAGCTCGCCACCAGGGCGGCCGTGGCGATGGCCGCGGTCACGCGGTCCGACTGGCGCAGCACCAGGGCCACGGCGGACAGCAGGCACCCGTCGAAGGCCCGGTCGGTGATCGAGTCGAGGAACAGGTCCAGCGGGGCCGGTTCCCGGCCGACCCGGACGACGCTCACCACCAGCAGCACCCCGGCCCCCGCGGCCGCCGCGGCCGCCCACCGGGGCGACCCCGTGATGACCAGCGCGGTGGCCCCTCCGATTAGCACCGCGGCCGTCGCCAGCACCAGCTTGGTCCGCGTCGACCCTGGAGTCACACCGCCTCGCACATGGGCCCCCACCTGCGCGTCGGCCATCCCGGCGGAGCGTACCACCGGCCATTTCGACGCCCGGCCACCCTCTATGAGTCGCCCCCGGAAGGTGCTACAAAGCGCTCATGGCCGACGCCAGGATCGGCTCGCTCGTCGCCGGGTACCGCATCGAGTCGCTGATCGGCCGGGGCGGGATGAGCGTGGTGTATCTGGCCCACCACGAGGGACTGGAACGCAAGGCCGCCCTCAAGCTCCTGGCTCCCGAGCTGGCCGAGAACGAGGCGTTCCGCCAGCGGTTCATTCGGGAGTCCCGCATGGCCGCCGGGCTCGATCATCCCAACGTGATCCCCGTCTACGACGCCGGCGAGGCCGACGGGCTGCTGTACATCGCCATGCGCTACGTCCGGGGCTCCGACCTCAAGACCCTCCTCGCCGAACACGGGCCGCTCGAGCTCCCCGACGTGGTGCAGGTCATGGACCAGCTGGGGGCGGCGCTGGACGCCGCGCACGCCGAGGGCCTGGTGCACCGCGACGTCAAGCCGGCCAACGTGCTGCTGTCCCCCGCCACCCCCCCGGCCGTGATCGGGCACCTGTACCTGGCCGACTTCGGGTTGACCAAGAAGTCCCTGTCGGGCTCGGGGATCACGAAGTCCGGGCAGTTCGTGGGGACCATCGACTACGTGGCCCCCGAGCAGATCCGCTCCGACCTCGTGGACGGGCGGACCGACGTGTACTCGGCGGGGTGCGTCCTGTACGAGTGCCTGACCGGCGAGCCCCCGTTCGTCCGGGACTCCGAGGTCGCGGTGATGTTCGCCCACCTGAACGACCCTCCGCCGCGGCCGAGCGCGCTCCGCCTGGAGGTTCCCGCGGGGATCGATGCCGTCGTCGCGAAGGCAATGGCGAAGGCCCCGGACAGGCGGTACCCGTCCGCCGGCGACCTGGGCCGTGCCGCTCACGACGCCCTTCGCCCGGCGTTGGCCCCGGTGCGGGAATCCCTCGTCCCGGTGGACCCCGGCGCCGCCCGGAGGAGGAGGCGTGTTCTGCTGGGCGGGGCGGGCGGGGCGCTCATTGCGATGATCGCCTTGATCGTCGCCATCGTCGCGGGCGGAAACGGGCCTCCGGGACCCTCCGGGGGACCGAGCACCACCGCCTCGGCATCCCTCAATGGTCCAGCCCTGCTCACGGGATTTCGCGGCCTCCTGGAGCTCGACCCGGAGAGCGGGACCGAGTCGAGCCGGGTGCCCCTCGAGCTCCCCAACATGCCGGCGCCCGGCGCCCTGCGTCCGCTCCTCGCCGGAGAGGGGAGCATCTGGGTCGCGGCCCCGGCCAGCGATACCGAGGTCGTGAAGGTGGATCCCGTCACCGGGGAAGAGGTGGACCGCCTGACCCTGCTCTCGACCACGGTCCTGACGCTGTCGTTCGCCGCTGGGCAGAGCTCGGTCTGGATCCTGACCGACGCCGGGCCCTTCGGGCCGGGGTCCGACACGCTCTTCCGGATCGACCCGGCCACGGACGAGATCGTGGCCCGGATCACGGTCGGCAGCACCGGCCACGGCGTGGCCGTCGGGCCCGAGGGCGTGTGGGTCGTCAAAGCGGACGGAAGCCTGATCGAGATCGATTCCGGAACGAACCGGATCGCGAGGACGATCCAGGTCGGCACCCAGGCGAGCGGAGTCGCGCTCGCCGGTGGAGCCGTCTGGGTCTCGGACAACATCGCGGGCGTCGTGTACCGGGTGAACCCGGTGACCGAGAAGGTGCGAACGATCCACCTCCCGGGTGGTGTCGACGGGATAGCGGCCGACTCGACGGGCGTCTGGGTCCTGGACCGGTCGATCGGGTTCGTCGTCCCCATCGACCCTGCGACCGGCCAGGTCGGACAGCAGATCCGCGTCGGGGCCCATCCGAACAGCATTGCGGTAGGGGCGGGCTTCGTGTGGGTGGCCGATCCAGGGGAGGCCTCCATCTGGCGCATCGATCCGAGCTCTCACGAGCCGAAACGGTTTCCGGTCGCGCAGGACCCCGGGCCGGGTTGGGTGTCCGTGGGGGAGTCCGGGGTCTGGACGACCCTGACGACGGTCACTCGCGGCTGAGCGCGTCGGACCCCGGTCGCCCGTCCCCTCCCGGCCCGGTCGGGCCCGGGGGCTCCTTTCCGATTCACTCTAGAATCGCGGGAGTCTCCACTCCCGAGCCTCACCGGAAGGACACGATGAAGACGTACGAGCCGTCCCACGTCCGCAACGTCCTCCTCCTCGGCCACGGTGGCGCCGGCAAGACCTCGCTGCTCGAAGCCATGCTGTTCACGAGCGGCGCGATCACCAGGATGGGGAAGGTCGAGGACGGCAATACCGTCTCCGACCACGACCCCGAGGAGGTCCGCAAGGGCATCAGCGTGTCGTTGTCGCTGGCGCCGGTGGAGACGCACGGCGTGAAGATCAACGCCCTCGACGCCCCCGGCTACGCGGACTTCGTCGGGGACGTGCACTCCGCGATCCGGGCCGTCGACGCCGTGATCCTGGTCGTGTCCGCGGTGGACGGCGTCGAGGTCCAGACCGAGGCGGGATGGGAGCTGGCCGCCGAGCTGGGACTCCCCCGCGCCATCGTGATCAACAAGCTCGACCGCGAGCGGGCGTCGTTCGAGCGGACCCTGGACGACCTGGTGACGTCGTTCGGGACCCAGGTCGCGCCGCTGCAGTTCCCGATCGGGGAGGAGCACGACTTCGCCGGGGTGGCCGACCTGCTCTCGGCGAAGGCGTACACGTACGGCTCGGACGCGACCGGCGAGGAGGGCGAGTGGCCGGACGCCCTCCACGCGAAGGCCGACCCGCTGCGCGAGAAGCTCACGGAGGCGGTCGCCGAGGCGGACGACGCACTGCTCGAGCAGTACCTCGAGACCGGCGAGCTGCCGGAGGGCGAGATCGTGAAAGGCCTCCACGCCGGGTTCGTCGACGCGAAGATCGCGCCGGTGTTCGTCACCGCCGCCACCAAGCCCGTCGGCGTGGACCTGCTGCTGAAGTTCATCGCGGAGGTCTTCCCCGCACCCAACGAACGCCCCCCCGCCACCGTGACCGGGCCGAAGGGGGAGGCGGAGCGGCCGTGCGACCCGAACGGACCGCTCACCACGCTCGTGTTCAAGACGGTGTCCGACCCCTACGTCGGCCACATCTCGATGTTCCGGGTGTTCTCCGGGAAGGTCCGCCCGGACTCCTCCGTCTACAACGCGACGAAGAAGACCGACGAGCGCGTCGGCCAGCTGTTCACGTTGCGGGGCAAGGAGCACGACAACGTCTCCGAGGTGCCGGCCGGCGACATCGGCGCCGTGGCCAAGCTCAGCCACACGACCACCGGCGACACGTTCTCGACGAAGGACGACCCGGTCGTGCTCCCACCGATCCCCATGCCGGAGCCGCTGCTGGGGATCGCCGTCGAGCCCAAGACGAAGGGCGACGAGGACAAGCTGTCCACCGCCCTGTCTCGCGTGCGCGAGGAGGACCCCACGCTGCGCATCGAGCGGAGCGAGGAGACCCACGAGACCGTGATGTACGGCATGGGCGAGGCCCACCTCGACGTCTCGCTGGAGCGGATGAAGCGGAAGTACGGCGTCGACGTCACGCACCGGCCGGCGCGGATCCCGTACAAGGAGACGATCAAGGGCTCGGCCAAGGCCCAGGGCCGGCACGTCAAGCAGTCCGGCGGCCATGGCCAGTACGGCGTGTGCTGGATCGAGGTCTCCCCGCTCGCCCACGGCGGCGGGTTCGAGTTCGAGGACAAGATCGTGGGCGGGGCCATCCCCAACCAGTTCATCCCGTCGGTCGAGAAGGGTGTCGTGAAGGCCATGGCGGAAGGCGTGGCCGCCGGGTACCCGATGGTCGACGTGAAGGTCGTCCTGTACGACGGGAAGTTCCACACGGTGGACTCCTCGGACATCGCGTTCCAGATCGCGGGGTCGCACGCCCTCAAGGAAGGGGCCCAGCAGGCCGGCATCGCGCTGCTCGAGCCCATCGCCGAGCTCGACATCGTCGTGCCCGACGCCTACACGGGCGACATCATGGGCGACCTCAACTCCAAGCGGGGCAAGATCCTGGGGATGGAGCAGACCGCGCCCGGCCGGCAGCGGATCCGGGCGCTGGCCCCGCTCGCGGAGGTGGCCCGGTACTCGATCGACCTCCGCTCCATGACCGGTGGGCGGGGGACGTTCGGCATGAAGTTCTCGCACTACGAGGAGGTCCCCTCGCACATCGCCCAGAAGGTCATCGACGAGGCGAAGCGGGAGAAGGAAGAGGGGCACAAGTAGGGCGAACCGCCGGGGGGTGGAGCCGCGTACAAGTTCGCGGAGAGCCAACAGGGCGGTGGCGGTGACACCGGCGGAGTGACACCCGTGACCGAGAGTCGGGGAGGATCGCGTGGAGGAAGCGCTGCGCAACCGCAGGACGGCCTTCCTGGTCGGTCTGTCCTTCGTCGCCGTGGCGGTCGCCGTGTCGCTCCTGACCGCGCCGGTGGCCTCCCGGGCCTCGCGGCCGAACGTGCTGACCCTGATCTTCCTCGGGTACTCGCTGATCAGCATCGCGGTGTGGTACGCGGTGTTCCTGCGCCCGGAGCAGGTCATCGGGATGGCCGACCGCCAGACCCCCCGGCCGTCGCTCAGCAGGATGGCCTGGCAGCTGTCGCTGATGGGTGTTGCGGGGATGATCGGGCCCGTGGTGCTCGGCGTGATCCTGTACCAGATGAGCGGTCAGCCCTGGCGGATGGCGCTGCTGGCGTGCCCCGGCCTGGGGGGCGGCGCGATCCTGTACGCCCGGGTCGGCGAGGACATCCGCCGTCTGGTCGACCACGGGCTGGTGGGCTGGGACCCGTTCGGCCCCCAGGTCGGGTGAGGGCGGCCTCCGGGAACCGGGCGGTGGTCGAGCGACTCCCCCGGCCCTTCGAGGTCGCGGGGTCGAGATGCCTCGTCCGCGACCTCCGACCGGAGGACGCGCGGGAGATGCTCGAGCTCCGGGTCCGGAACCGGAGGTTCTTCACGCCGTTCGAGCCCACGCTGACGAACGAGCACTTCACGCTCGAGGCTCAGCGGGATGCCATCGGCCACGGCGTGCGGGCCTGGGGCGAGGACCGCGAGTACACGTTCGGCATCGCCCTGCCGGACGGGCCGCTGGTGGGGCGGGTCCGGCTGTCGGTGGTCGTTCGCGGGCCCTGGCAGAACGCGAACCTCGGCTACTACGTCGACCGGGCGGCCAACGGTCGCGGGATCTGCACGGAGGCCGTGGGGCTGGTGGTGGGGATCGCCCTCGACCGACTGGGCCTGCATCGGGTGCAGGCCGCGGTGATGCCCCACAACGCCGCGTCGATCCGGGTCCTCGAGAAGAACGGCTTCCGCCGCGAGGGCCTCGCCCCCCGCTATCTTCGTATCAATGGCAGATGGGAGGATCATCTGATCTTCGCGATCACCGGGGAGGACTGACGACCATGGGGAGGGCGAGACGGGGCCGAGTGGGGCGCGCGCCGATGACGTCGGGCGGCGGGACCCGCCACCCGGGGCGAATCGCCGCCTTCCTGGTGCTCGTCCTGGCGCTGGCCGGGTGCAACGCGGCTGCCGGGACCGGCGCCGACCCCGGCCCCACGCTGCCCATGCAGAACGGCATGGACGTCCGGCGCTCGGGCATGCCGAACGGCATGGACGTCCGGCGCTCGGCCGAACCCCAAGGGACCCGAAGCGGTGATCCCCCGGGGGACGCGTCCGAGGAGCCCGGGCCCACCGGCCCCCCGGCGGCGATCGTCCCGGACGTCCGGGGCATGGTCTTCGCCGCCGCCGTGCACCGCCTGTGGCGATTCGGGATCGGGTTCGACCTGGTGTTCGCGCGCAAGTCGAGCGGCACCCTGTGGTCCGTGATCCAGGAGGACCCGTCGCCGGGAGCCGACACCCCCAGATCGGGGACGATCAACCTGGTCATCGCCATCCCCCACATGCGCCGGGCGGGCGTGAACGGGACCGTGCGGTGCAAGCCCGAGGCCGACGAGCTCGACGACCCCTACTGCCTGGGCAAGCTGTTCAAGTACTGAGCCCGGAGCGGATTCCATTCCACGGCGAGCGATGGACCCAGAGCCCGAGGGCGAACGGACCGGGAACAACGGTGGCGTCTCGCGGCGGCAGGCGCTCGCCTGGCTGGGCGCGGCCGGCATCGGGGCCGCGGCCGGCGCGGGAGGGGTCCGGTTCGCGGACCGCACCCGGGGCTCGTCGACGGCCACCGAAGACCGTCGGGCGGAAGTCGTGCCGTTCCACGGTCCCCACCAGTCGGGGATCGTCACGCCGCAGCAGCGGCACATCGTGTTCGCATCCCTCGACCTGGCCGATCGCTCCCGCGGTGACCTCCGCGCGCTGTTCCGGTACTGGACGACGGCGGCGGCCCGGCTGACCCTGGGCCGGGCGCCAGCAGGCGGTCCCGGCAAGTCCTCCGAGGTGCCGTGGGACACCGGCGAGGCCGTGGGCCTCGGGCCGAGCAGCCTCACCGTCACCTTCGGCGTCGGGCCGGCGCTGTTCACGGCGGACGGCCGCGACGTCCTCGGCCTGGCGGCGCGCCGGCCCGACGCGCTCGTGGACCTCCCGGTGTTCCCCACCGACGACCTGGACCCCGCGCGGACCGGCGGCGCCCTGTGCATCCAGGCCTGCGCCGACGACGTGCAGGTGGCGTTCCACGCGGTCCGCGAGCTGGTGCGGCTGGGACACGGGCTGGTCTCCGTGCGCTGGTCGCAGGCGGGGTTCCTCCCCGAGGTCGGGGCGGGCGTCACGCCCCGGAACCTGCTGGGGTTCAAGGACGGGACGAACAACGTCCGCGACGTCTCCGACGCGGCGCGGTTCGTGTGGGTCGGAGCCGAGGGGCCGGCGTGGATGCGCGACGGCACCTACCTCGTCGCGCGCCGGATCGACGTGCGGATCGACCGGTGGGACGGCTCCAGCCTGGGTGAACAGGAACGTGTCATCGGGCGCCGGAAGGGCAGCGGGGCGCCGCTCACCGGCCGGGCGGAGCACGACCGGATCGACTTCCACGCGCTCGGCGGCGGCGGGCTCCCCGTCATCCCCACGAACGCCCACGTCCGCCTGGCCGGACCGGACTCGAACGCGGGTCAGCGCATCCTGCGCCGCCCCTACTCGTTCGTGGACGGCGGCGGCGGCGAGGGAAACCTGGAGGGAGGCCTGTTCTTCCTGGCGTTCCAGCGCGACCCCCGGCGGCAGTTCATCCCGATCCAGCGGCGGCTCGCCCGGTCCGATGCCCTGAACGAGTACCTCCGCCACACCGGCTCGGCCGTGTTCGCGATCCTCCCCGGAGTCCGGCCCGGGAGCTTCCTGGGGCAGGAGTTGCTCTAGCCCCCCAGGGGTCCCGGCTTCTCGTCTCCCGGTTCGATGATGCCGAGGCGGCGCTCCTCGGCCCGGATCCACGGGGTTTTGGCGTCGGCGTAGGCGAGGGAGTCGCCGGGATGGAGCGCCGCGACCCTGAGCTTCTCGGCCTCGTACCTCGCCCGCAGGTCCGGGTCGGCGCGCAGGGCGTCGCGGAACGCCAGGTGGCGCCGTTCCCATTCGCCGCCAGCCTCGCAGACGTGGACGTGCACGAGCCGCTCGCGGTCCGGACCCCACAGCGCAAAGAACCGATGCTCGGGCTCGTCGTTGGGGCGGTATTCGTACCCGAGGTTCCGGAGCGGCTCTCCGTATGCCTCGAAGGGCTCGAACGACGCCACCGAGACCTGGATGTCGATCGTCGGCTTCGCCGGCAGGCCGGGCACCGCGGTCGACCCCACGTGCTCGATCCGGACGGCCACGGGCCCGAGCGTCCGGCGCAGGCGGGCGGCCTCCGCCTCGTACCGCTCCGGCCACGCGGGGTCGTAGCCGGCGATCCTGACCGCGTGCGGCATCGCCGTCAGGAGAACCGGGGCCGGAGCTTGCGGTACGTGTCCTCGAGCGACTCGGGCAGCACGCGGGTCTCCCCCACCACCGGCATGTAGTTGGTGTCGCCGTTCCACCGGGGGACCACGTGCCAGTGCACGTGGTCCGGGATGCCCGCGCCGGCCACCCGGCCGAGGTTCATCCCGACGTTGTAGCCGTGCGGCGACATCTCCTCCCGCAGCGCGCGGACCGCCGCCTGCTGGAGGCGCGCCGAGTCGAGCAGCTCGTCCGGATTCAGCCGTTCGAGGTCGCCGACGTGGCGGAACGGCGCGACCATCACGTGTCCGGGGTTGTACGGGTACGCGTTCATCACGACGAGCGCGCGCTCGCCGCGGTGCAGGACGAGCGACCGCTCGTCGTCGGTCCCGGCCGCCAGCTCGCAGAACAGGCACTTGTCAGGCTCGTCATGGGCCTGGCGGATGTACTCCATGCGCCACGGGCTCCACAGGCGCTCCACGACGCCATGCCCTACGAAGACTCGAAGGAGCTGGGCTGCAGCGACCGCGACGCGGCTTCCTCGGTCGCCTTCGAAACGAAGTCGTCGAGGGAGACGCCGCGCACCTCGTGGCCCTCACGGTCCCGGACCGACACCGTCCCCGCCTCGATCTCGCGGTCCCCCACGACCAGCGTGTACGGGATCTTCATGAGCTGCGCCGCGCGGACCTTCTTCGGGACCGTCTCCCGCGAGTCGTCGACCCGGGCACGCAGGCCGGCCTCGCGGAGGCGCTCCGCCAGGAGGTGCGCGGCCTCGGCGTGGCGGTCTGCGATGGGCAGGACCCGGACCTGCTCGGGCGCCAGCCACAGCGGGAACGCCCCGGCATAGTGCTCGATGAGGACCCCGGCGAACCGCTCGATCGACCCGAGGATCGCGCGATGGATCATCACCGGCCGGTGGCGCTCGTTGTCCTCGCCCATGTACTCGATGTCGAACCGCTCCGGCAGCGCGAAGTCGCACTGGACGGTGGTGAGCTGCCACCGCCGGCCGATCGCGTCCCGGAAGTGGAAGTCGACCTTCGGGCCGTAGAACGCGCCCTCCCCCTCGGCCACGGTGTACGCCATCCCGCTGGCGTCCAGCGAGTCCTTCAGGATGTCCGTCGCCCGCTTCCACATCTCCTCGTCGCCGATGGCCTCGCCGGGCCTCGTCGACAGCTCGATCTCCGGGTCGCCGAACCCGAAGGTCCGGTGGACCTCGAGCGTGAGGTCGAAGACGCGCAGGATCTCCTCAACCAGCTGGTCGGGTCGGCAGAAGATGTGCGCGTCGTCCATGGTCAGCCCGCGGATGCGGAGCAGCCCGTGGAGCGTCCCGGGCCGCTCGTACCGGTACACGGTCCCGAGCTCCGACAGCCGCATGGGGAGGTCGCGGTACGACCGCGTCTGCGACCGGTAGATGAGCACGTGCAGGGGGCAGTTCATGGGCTTGACGTAGTACTCGCCGCCCTCGGCCTCCTGCATGGGCGGGTACATGTTCCCGCTGTACTTCTCGAGGTGCCCGGACGTGGCCCACAGGTTGGCCCGCGCCAGGTGGGGGGTCGCCACCAGCTCGTAGCCGTGGCGGAGGTGGACCTCCCGCACGAAGTCCTCCAGCTGCCTGCGGAACATGCCGCCGCGGGGGTGCCACACCGCCAGCCCGGCCCCGATCTCGTCGGGGAACGTCACCAGGTCGAGCTGCCGCCCGAGCTTGCGGTGGTCACGCCGCTCGGCCTCCTCGAGGCGGTGGAGGTGCTCGTCGAGCTCCTCCTGGGACGGCCACGCCGTGCCGTAGATGCGCTGGAGCTGTGGGCGGTGCTCGTCGCCCCGCCAGTACGCCCCGGCCACGTTCAGCAGCTTGTAGACCCCCAGCCGGCCGCTGGAGGGCACGTGCGGCCCGAGGCACAGGTCGGACCACCCGTTGTTCCGGTACACCGTGACCCGGTCGCCCAGTGCGCCCTCGCTCTCGTCGAGCGACTCGATGATCTCCCGCTTGTACGGCTGGTCGGCGAAGCGCAGCAGGGCGTCCTCGCGCGACAGCTCGTCTCGCACGAACGGCTGGTCGAGCTGCACCAGCTCCGCCATCCGCCGCTCGATCCGCGGGAGATCCTCGGGCGTCAGCGTGTCGGGCAGGTCGAAGTCGTAGTAGAAGCCGTCCTGGATCGGGGGCCCGATGGCGTACTTCGCGCCCGGGAACTGGTCGCACACCGCCTGGGCCATGACGTGCGCGGTGGAGTGCCGCAGGACGTGGAGCCCGTCCGGCTCCCCCACCGTGACCGGGCTCACCGAGCCGTCCTCGGAGGGGACGAAGCTCAGGTCGACCAGCTCGTCGGCGAACCGCGCGGCGATGGCCTCGGCGGGCAGCACCTCGGCGACGGGTTCCCCCTCGGGAAGGTCGACCGTGCGCCCGTCCGGCAGCTCCAGCTTCGGCATGAAGCGGCCATGATATCGGCCCCGGTCCGCCCGTCGTGGTTGCCGGTGGGCGCGGCTGGATTTGAACCAGCGACCTCTCGCGTGTGAGGCGAGCGCTCTCCCGCTGAGCTACGCGCCCGGGAGGGCTCCGAACATACCACCGGCCGGAGGGCCCACGGCTGGGGGATCCGGGGCCACAAAAGGGACGGCGGCGCGTGCCCGCGTCGCGCCGCCGTCGGGCCCGAACCTTGCGGTTCGGACGTCTACGCTGGGGATTCTACACCCGATGGGCCTCGGATATGGACACTCCCGTCCGGATAGCGAACCGAGCACGCCTACTCCGTCCCGGCGCGATGAGGTCCCGGAGGGACGTCCCGGCCATCGCGGCTACGCCAGGAACCGGGCCACCAGGAAGCGGCTCTGGTGCAGCGGGCCGAACGTCGAGCCCGCCACGATCGGCCGGCCGTCGGGGTCCACCGTGATGCCGCTCCCCACGGCGACCTCGTACGGCCCCCGGGCCTTGGCCTTCCCATCCCCCGAGAACGCCTTGTTGAGCGATCCCGAGCGCACGTACTCGCCCACGACCACGATGAACTGGTTGTCGCCGTCGTGGGCCGACCCGGTCGCCGCGATGAACCCGCCCTCCATCAGCGCCAGGTCCTCGTAGTGGGCGTCGGCGCGCTCCGTGCCGAGGAACACCGACGTGACCCGCCCGTCGCCGCCGAAGGACTGGTCCAGCCGCCCGCCCTCGCCGTACCGGGCCAGGGCCGCGCTGCCGGTGTCCGGGCCCGGATTGCCGTCGCAGCCCCGGGACGTGGTCGCCCCCGCCACCGAGATGCGGTTGTCGTCGCCGACGGCCACGGCGGTGGCGCGGGAGTCGTTGTGCTGGAAGGCGGTGACGACGCGCCCGTCGCCGCTGAACGTCGCGTCGAGGCCGCCGTCGGCCCGGTACCGGGCCAGCGCCCACCGGTAGTGGCAGGAGTCCGGCGAGGTCCAGCCCGCCGCCACCGTCCGGCCCTGCACGTCGACCGCGAGGCCGTTCACACCGGAGTCCGGGTCGTTGGCGTGCGACGATCCGGTGTGGAAGGCGGTCACGATGGCGCCCTGGACGCCGTAGGCGCGGTCGACCCGGCCGTCCGGCAGGAACCGGGCCACGGCGAACCTGCTGATCTGCTTTCCCGAATCCGGGTCGACGGTGATCCGCAGGCCGCCGGCCACCAGCTTGCCGTTCGCCTGGTGGATGACGTCCCGGAGGAACCACCTCCCGCGGCCCAGTCCCGCGACCACCCTGCCGGAGGTGCCGAACGAGGGATCCAGGGAACCGTTGGGCCGGTACCGGGCCAGCGCGAAGCGGGCGAGGGCCGAGGACTCCACCGTCGCCCCCACCACGAACTGGCCGCTGGGCAGCCGCAGGACGTCCACGGTGGTGACCTGGCCCGCCTCGAACACGGTGGTCACCTTCCCGTCGCCCCCGAACGTCGGGTCGAGCGAGCCATCCATCCGATACCGGGCCAGCGCGATCCGGGCCGGGGCGTTGCGCGGCGACGCCACCCCCGCCACCAGGATCCCCTGCGGCGTGAACGCCACCGAGGTCGCGCCGGACGGCCCCCCGAACGTCGTGAGCACCTCGCCGTCCCCACCGAACGACGAGTCGAGGTCGGAGTTCGTCACGGCCCTCGCGGGAGCCGCCTGCAGCGCCAGGAGCGCCATCGTCAGCACCGGCGCCCACCACCCGCGCCTCCGCCCCGCCCTCCGTGTGCTCGCCCCGGCCATCGGTTCCGCGCCATGCAACCCTGCCGCCGCCGAGTCGTCAAGGGAAGTTCTTCCCCGGACGCGTCCGGGTCGCCGGGTCAGAAGTCCCGGCGGCCCTCGAAGTGCGCGACCACCTCGGGACGCGTGAGCTCGTACACCGCCAGCCGGTGGCCGGCCGGCGTCGCGAACGAGCAGCACGGCCCGGGTGGGATCTCGAAGGTTCCCTCGGGTTCCCAGCCGCGCGACTCCAGCTCGGCCACCGTCGCCTCCAGGTCGGCGACCCGGTACACGAGGATCGGGCGCTCACCATCCAGGTGGTCCGCCAGCAGGAACAGCGGCGGTCCCTCGGCCATCCGGAGCGCGGCCACCCGGGCGCCCATCCCGTCCACCGCGAACACGACCTCGGCCCCCAGCACCTCGTGGAAATACCGCGTGTCGGAGGCTACGTCGCGGCTCGGTATGTACAGGAAGTCGAGCGCCTCGAACACCGGTGCACTCCACCTCGGGTCGCGCCCGCCGTCAACCCGGAGTCGATCGGGGGCCCCGCGGAAGGTAGCCTTCGGGGCCGGACCAGACAGCGAGGTGACATCGGTGAACGTCACGGTGCTCGGCGCGGGATCGTGGGGCACGACGGTGGCCTCGATCGCATCGAAGCGGAACCCGACCACGTTGTGGGCGCGCAGCGACGAGGTCGTCAAGGAGATCGTCGAGCGGCACGAGAACTCGCGCTACCTCGAGGGGTTCCCGCTGCCGGAGCGGCTCGCGGCGACGTCCGACCTGGAGGAGGCGGCGTCCTCCGCCGACGTCCTGGTCGTCGGGGTGCCGTCGGACGGCTTCCGGGAGGTCCTGGAGCGGTCCCGGGAGTTCGTGCGCCCGTGGGTCCCCGTCGTGAGCCTGACCAAGGGGTTCGAGCGCGATTCACACCTGCGCATGACCGAGGTGATCAAGGACGTCCTCCCCGGCCGTCCGGCGGCGGCCCTCACCGGGCCGAACATCGCCCGGGAGATCATGGCCGGCTACGCGGCCGCGAGCGTGATCGCCACCGAGGACCTCTCCGTGGCCGCGGCGCTGCAGGGCGTCCTGCGCAGGGGGCTGTTCCGGATCTACACGAACCACGACGTGGTGGGGTGCGAGGTCGGTGGCGCCCTGAAGAACGTGATCGCCATCGCGGCCGGGATGGCCCAGGGGCTGGGCGTCGGCGACAACACCCGCTCGATGGTCATCACGCGGGGCCTGGCCGAGCTGACCCGGCTGGGGGTGGCCATGGGGGGCGATCCGCTCACGTTCTCGGGCCTGGCCGGGATGGGCGACCTGATGGTGACGTGCATCAGCCCCCACAGCCGGAACCGGCACGTCGGCGAGCAGCTGGGGAAGGGGCGCTCGCTCGACGAGATCCTCGGCGAGATGACCATGGTGGCGGAGGGGGTGAAGACCGCCTCGCTCGTCATGGAGCTCGCCGAGCGGTTCGGGGGGATCGAGCTCCCGATCTGCTCCAGGATCCAGGGGGTGGTCACGGGCCGGCTGGCGGTCCAGGACGCGTACGAGGGCCTGATGCTGACGGCGCCGGGCCACGAGGCCGAGCCGGGCTAGAGACAGAGGGACACGACCGGAGGTGGGGGGCACATGAGCACACGGAAGTCCGATCGCGATCGCGGGAAGCCCCGGGACGACGGGCGCGCCGCCCGGGTCCCCCGCGGGATCTACGAGCAGGAGCTCCTTCGCCTGCAGGAGGAGCTGGTGAAGATGACCGAGTGGGTGCGGGAATCCGGCGCCCGGGTCGTGGTCATCTTCGAGGGCCGGGACGCGGCCGGGAAGGGCGGCACCATCAAACGCATCACCGAGCACCTCAACCCCCGGATCGCCCGCATCGTCGCGCTGCCGGTGCCCACCGAGCGCCAGCGGACCCAGTGGTACTTCCAGCGCTACGTGGCCGAGCTCCCGGCGGCCGGAGAGATGGTCCTGTTCGACCGGAGCTGGTACAACCGCGCCGGCGTCGAGAAGGTCCTCGGGTTCTGCACGCCGGCCGAGCACCAGCGGTTCCTGCGGCAGTGCCCGATCTTCGAGCGGCTGCTGGTCGACGACGGGATCCTGCTCACGAAGTACTGGTTCTCGGTGAGCGACGAGGAACAGGCCCGCCGGTTCGAGGCGCGCATCGACGACCCCATGCGGCGGTGGAAGCTGTCCGGCACCGACCTGTCGTCGAGGACGAACTGGATCGACTACTCCAGGGCGAAGGACGAGATGTTCGTGCACACGGACATCCCCGACGCGCCGTGGTTCGTCGTGGAGGCGGACGACAAGCGGGCGGCGCGCCTCAACTGCATGGCCCACCTCCTGACGCGGGTGCCGTACGTGGCGAAGCCGCTCCCCTCCGTGAAGCTCCCGAAGCGCCAGAGCGACGAGGGGTACGTCCGCCCGCCGAGGGAGGCCTACACCTACGTGCCGGACCACGCGGCGGTGCTGCGGTGACGTCCGGGGCCCGGCCCGGCCCGGGGGAGGTCCCGCCGCCGGGCGGGCGGCGGGCGTGGTGGCTGCGGGAGGCGCTCGCCGCCGACCCGATCACGCCCCGTCCACCGCTCGAGGACGACGTCGAGGCCGACGTCGTGATCCTCGGCGGCGGGTTCACCGGGATGTGGTCCGCGTACTTCCTGACCGAGCACGACCCGGGGATCCGCGTCGCGATCCTGGAACGAGACATCTGCGGCGGGGGCGCCAGCGGCCGCAACGGCGGCTTCTGCACCGGGTGGTGGGACGAGCTGCCCGACCAGGTCGAGCTGTTCGGCGAGCAGGGCGCGCTCGCCACCTGCCGGGCACTCGGGCGGAGCATCCGGGACATCGGGGCGTGGTGCGTTGAGCGCGGCGTGGACGCCTGGTACACCCCCGGGGGGTATCTCGACGTCTCGGCCGCGCCCGGGCAGGACGGCGCCTGGCGGGACTCGGTCCGTGAGGCCGGCCGGCTCGGCGCCGGCGAGGAGCTCGTCGAGGTGTCCGGGGAGGACCTTCGGAGGCGGTGCGCGTCCCCGGTCTTCCGGGAAGGCGTCGTGATGCGCGACGGCGCGACCGTCCAGCCGGCGCGGCTGGCGCTCGGCCTGCGCCGGGTCCTGCTGGACCGGGGGGTCCGGATCTACGAGGGGACTCCGGTGCGCCGGTTCCGGGCCGGGCCGGGCGTCGAGGCCGAGGCCCCGGGCGGCCGCGTCCGGGCGGGCCGGGCCGTGGTGGCGCTGAACGCGTGGGCCAGCGCGCTGCCCGAGCTCCGCCCCCGGCTGGTGACGTTCGGCAGCTACATCGTCCTGACGGCCCCGGCGCCGGAGCGGCTCCGGGAGCTGGGGTGGACGGGCGGCGAGTGCATCACCGACTCGCGGTCCTCCCTGCACTACTACCGCACCACGCCCGACGGCCGGATCGCGTTCGGCGGCGGGGGCGGCCGGGCGGCCGTGGGCTCGCGCGTGGGCGACCGGTTCACGCACGACCTGGAGTCGGCGCGGCGGGCCGCGGCCGGGCTCCGCCGCACGTTCCCGAGCTTCCGCGACGTGCCCATCGAGGATTCATGGGGCGGCCCCATCGACATGTCCCCGTCCCACTTCCCGTTCTTCGGGACCATGGCGGGCGGGAGCGTCCATTTCGGGGTGGGGTACTCGGGCAACGGGGTGGCGCCGAGCCACCTCGGCGGCCGGATCCTCGCCGGGCTCGCCACCGACCGGGATGACGAGTGGACGCGGTTGCCGCTGGTCGGGCACCGGCCGCGACGGTTCCCCCCCGAGCCGCTCCGCACGCTCGGCGGGTTCCTCGTGCGGGAGGCCATCGTCCGCTCCGACAACGCGGCGGAGGAGGGCCGGCGCGCGCCGCTCCCCGCCCGGCTGATGGCCCGCACGCCGCGGGCGCTGGGCTACCACTGGGGGCCACGGTAGCCGACGCGACACCGCTGGGCGATCGCGACCCGGCCTGCGGTGCGGGCCCGGCGGCGCCGGGGGTACAGTGGCCGCCGATGCTCGACCACCGCGATCCAGAGGCTTCGCTGGCGGAAGGGGTTCCGCTGTCCGTCGCCGACCGCGAGCAGCTGGGAGCCGTCCTGCGTCCGCTCGGCCGGAGCTTCGCTCTTCCCGGCGCCGCGCACACGTCGCCGGACGTGTTCGCCTGGGAACAGCGAACGTTCTTCGCCGACGGCTGGGTGTGTGTGGGGCGCTCGGCCGACCTCCCGCGGCCGGGCGACCGGCCGCGTTCGCCGTCGGGGACGAGGGGGTGGTGCTGGTCCGGGGCGAGGACGGCGCGCTCCGAGGCTTCTTCACCATCTGCCGCCACCGGGGACGCGAGCTCCTGGAGGTCGGCGAGGGTCGGCGCCTCGGCGTCCCGCAGCACGATCCAGTGTCCGTACCACGCCTGGGCGTACCGGCTGGACGGCCGCCTCCTGGGGCGCCCGGGTACTCGGACCTCGACCAGGACGCATGCCGGATGTCGCCCGCGCCGGTCGCCGAGTGGCACGGATGGGCCTTCGTCAACGCCTCCGGTGACCCTCCCCCGTTGGCGGACTGGATCGCCAACCTCGAAGCGCTCGTCGTCCCCCACGAGCCCGAACGCCTGGTGATTGGCGCGGTGCGCCACTACGTGGTCACCGCGAACTGGAAGGTCCTCCACGAGAACTACCAGGAGTGCTACCACTGCTCGAACATCCAACCGGAGCTGTGCAGGGTGACGCCCCCGACAGCGGCCACGACCTGGTCCGGGACGGGCTGTGGGCCGGCGGGTCGCTGGACCTCCGTCCCCACGCGGCGACGATGTCCCTGACGGCGAGAGCGGGGGACGCCGCGCGGAGCCTCGACGACGACCGGCGCCGGCACGTCTACTGCTGCGGCCTCTTCCCCAACCTCCGGATCAGCCTGCACCCGGACTACGTCCTGACGCACCTCCTCCGCCCGTTCGCGCCGGACAGGACGGCGGTCGAATGCCGGTGGCTGTTCCAGCCCTAGGACGTGGCCCGGAGCGGCTTCGACCCCGGCTACGTGGTTGAGTTCTGGGACCTCACCAACCAACAGGACTCGGCAGCAGTCGAGTCGGTCCAGCGAGGCGCCTCGTCCCGCGGCTTTCGGCCCCGGCCCCTATCCCACGGGGAACAGTCGGCCGGCAGTTCGACGAGACGGTGGCGCGCGGGCATCTCACCGGACGGGCCGAGCCGCCGCTTCCGGACGAGGTCGACGGGGAACGCCAGAAGGCGAGGACCTAGCCCGTGGACGACCCAGTCGGGCGGAGCGCGTTCCCGACCATCGCCAGCACGGGTTCGACCTTCTTGCTCCTGGTCGCGCACCAGCCCTTGTGGTTCCCTCCCGAACCCTTCCGCGCTCGGCGGCTTGCTGGTGCGAGGCTGCCATCGTCCCCTCCGACAACGCGGAGGCACAGGGGCCGGCGTGCACGGCTGCCCGCTCGTCTCCTGGCCCGGGCACCGGGCTAGCACTGGGGACCGCCGTGGCGGGCCTGGGGCGTCGTGATCAGCCCCTGGGCCAACCCGAGCCCCCGGCGCCCTCCGCGTTAACCCGCGGCGAGGACGGCAGGCGACGGGACACGAGACATTCACCAGTATTCATCGACGGGGGTAACAGCGTTGCCCGGCCTTCGTTTGGCCCAAGGGACACCCATCCTCGTCAGAATGAAACGCAGGACAGATGGCTAACGCGCCACGACCAGCGACTCAGAACCTCCGCTACTTGGTCGATATTGAGGTGGCGACAGACAGTAGATCATCGCTTGAGAGATAGCCGAGAACTTGAACCGACACCGGCCCCGACATGAACGTTACGCTCCCAGGATTGTCTTGCGTTCCTTCTCCATTCGCGCCAGATGTCATCTGCGGTATCAGGAGCGCAGGAATGTCATTGACGCTCGCCACCCATGCTCCCTGTTCCTTAAGCTCAGCCGCCAATGCGGATACGTCCAGAGACCCACCATCCATGGACGAGACCAACACCAACACCTCGGTGTCGGCATACCAAAGAGCGGCCTGCTTCCCTTCCTTGTCGAGCCAAACCTGGGATAGTAGCTGCGGGCTCGCAAGGATCCCGTTCGGCTGTGGCAGGGCAAACGACAACTCCTTCTGTGCGTCAGATAATGTTGCAGACTTGCCGTCCGCGAATGGGTCGTCGCCAAACGCCTTTGAAATCGAGATGCCCTCGTTTGATCCAGAACCCGAGGCCGCGCCTTCGGAATGACCAGGGCCTGAGACCTGAGCCGCCCGACTACGCGGGACCCGGGTGCCGGGCTCCCTGCTGGCATTCAGGGCCACGAATGTCGCAACGAGAGCAGAGGTCCCGAGGATCGCAGCCACGCCTACACTGGCAAGACGATGACGTCGTGTCTGCAATCGGCGAATTCGCTCGTGACCTGCCGAGGCTAGCTCGGACCCCAAGCGCCTCTCGAAGTTGCTCGTTCTTTCATTCATCTACCTCACCCCCATTGCTCGTCCGAGCTGGACAATCCCCCGGGCCACTCTCACCCGTGCTGCACCTTCCGAACATCCCAGCTCACTCGCTACTTCTCGGTAAGGCTTGTCCAGCGCCACACGAAGCCATACTGCTCGAGCCAAAGGCTTCGAGAGGCCTCGCATAGCTTCGCGTAACTGCATATCCAACGGGACCCGCGAGACGCGCTCTTCTATCTCCTCATACGATTGCTCATCCAGCTGGATGGTTGGCAATCCAAGCTTGGCCCTCGCCCGCCCTTCTACGCGGTTCCTTCGGCGCGCCTTTGCTGCTTCCCGGGCAGCGATTCCGAGTAGCCAAGGGAGCGCCGACGAACCACTGATGTTTGGGTTGAAGGATGAGCGGTGAACGAAGGCCTGGGCGAAAGTCTCCGCGGTAAGCTCCCCAGCAAGCTCCCGCGACCCGGTTCGCCTCCTCAAGAACACCACGACCAGCCCCACGTGCCTCGAGTACACGACCCCGAAGGACTGTGGGTCGACCTTGGCCGCGGCCATCAACTGAGCATCTGTGGGGGCCTCAACCGATATGTGCGCTCTCGGTCTCGACTCCCTCATGGGCCTGCTCAACGTCCTCGCCGTGTTCATACACCCCGTTCTATGCGCTTGGCGCGGGCTTTGTTACATCGTTCACGGCGGAGAAGTCGTGAGCGGGCAGGTCCTTGGCGCTTACGAGGCCCCCCTCAGTCATGAACGACCTCCACATGCGTGCCGCTCTGGCTAACCACACTGTGCCAGTCCGGATCGGATGCGGCCAGGGTCTGGACGTCCGCAATCGTCCATGGGTGGAACGTGCCGTCTGTTGTCTTGTACTCAAGCCCATCGAAGAGTGCCCACGCGGAGTCATTTGAACCATGTCGCTCGCCATTGGTGGCCGGATAGGCAAACCCGTAAGTGAGTTGCACATCAGCCAGATCCACCCACCCAGACCCCGAGTCCCGGTAGTAGTGCCAGAGATCGTCGCCGCCGTGGGCGAGCTTCATGCCATAGAAGTGGTCGGCGGTGAGATTCGGACTATCCAAAACACAGTGCTGGGTGCCTCCAACGGTAAAGTTGGCGAGGAAACGAGGGCTAGTCTCGCTGGCCGGATAGTCACAAGTGAGCTCCGTATTTGCTCCGGGGGCGACGCGCCAGCCAATCTCTGCCTGGTTGAAGTCATCGTGGAACATGTCCAGTGTGACGACGTGATCGCACTGGTTGCCTCCCGATCCCGTCTTAACGCCATTGTTCGAAGCGCTGACGCCCCGGTGATAGGAATCGCTCTGGTAAACGGATTCGTTGAAATGGACATTCTGGCAGGTGGCCAGGGCGGGAGTTGCAGTGACGGCTGTGAGGCCTAGGCCAGCCACCGAGCCAGCCAGCATCGCTCCAACTATCAACCTTAGCCACCGGAGTCTTCCCAGCGATGAGTGTGTCATGATCCGACTCCTTCTCCCCCTCATCGATGGGCTCTGACGGCAGTCTGACCGCCGCGATTTCAGTCGTCAAGATGATTTGCCAGATACAGCCGAACCATTTCTTACCTCCAGTCGGCAGAGTTCCCGGACGGTTCGAAGGCTACCCGGCCCGGATGAACACAGGGAGAAGAGATTTGTCTCCCCGCCAGCCGAACATCCTGTACGGGCGGGAGCACGGTGCATTGGAGTTCACCGGCCCCCGGTACCACGATGCCCACTGCCGGGCGGAGGCGTGCGACGTGGAACTCTGGCTCACCACCGACTTCCTGCTCGGGTTCGAGGGGCCCCGCGCCATCGCCCGCTCGCTGACCAAGGAGGGCGAGGAGCGATTCTGCGCGCTCTCCTGGAACCAGGAGCCCGGTCCCCGAGGACGTTCCAAGAGTCAAACGACCGCCTGGTGTGGAGGGCCCATCACTGGCAGCACTGGCTGGCCCGCTGTGAGTTCCCCGATCCGTGGCGGATGTTCCTCCAGTGCAGCGCACTCACGCTGAAGGGCCTGACCTACGCAGTCCGGGGCGCTCATCGCAGCCGCCACCGCCTCTCTGGAGGAGACGCCGGGAGGCGAGCGGAACTGGGGCTACCGGTTCAGCTGGATCCGGGACTCGACGTTTGCGCTGTGGGCGCTTACACGCTGGGCTTCGACTGGGAGGCGAACGACTTTTTCAACTTCGTGGCGGACGCGCAGAGGGCCACGACGACCACGAGCCGGACCGCCGCATCTGGCAGGTCGGGGGAGAGCCGAAGCACTTCTCCTCTTCCAAGCTGACGTGCTGGGTCGCCTGCGACCCGGGCGCCAGGCTGGCGAGTCTCCACGACGAACCCGATCTCCCCCGCCAGTGGCACAAGGTGGCCGACGAGATCCACCGCGACATCTGCGAGCACGGGGTCGACGACGCGGTGTGTTCGTCCAGCACTACGGACGAAGGCCCTCGGTGCGTCGCTGCTCATGCCGCTCCTGCGGTTCCTGCGGGGGGACAACCCCCGGATCCGGGCAACCGTGCTCGCCATCGCCGACGAGCTGACCGAAGAGGGACCGGTGCTGCGGTACCGGGTGGACCAGACGGACGACGGCTTGTCCGGTGAGGAACGTTCACCATTTGCTCGTTCTAGCTGGTCTCCGCGCTGTGCGAGATCGGCGAGGTCCGCCGTGCCACCGAGCTCTGCGAGAAGCTCCTATCCAATACCAGCCCGCTGCTCCTTTACGCGGAGGAGCTCGACCCGCGGAGCGGCCGGCACCTCGGGAACTTCCCGCAGGCGTTCACTCACCTGGCCCTGATCAATGCGATCATGCACGTGATCCGGGCCGACGAGGGCTGGCCCAGCGGGTTCTTCTCCCCGGGCTCGCCGTGAGGTTCCCGGCCCCGTCAGTGGCGGAGGCGGCCAGGAGTCCCGACATGCTCGGGGAAGGGCAGGGCGACGGGGTCGGGTGCCAGGCGGCTCCGGCCTTCCTCGTCGAACCGGTCGAGCCCGAGCTCGGACACGTCGACGACGCCGGTCCGGCCCGTGAGCGCCAGGTCGGCGGCCGCCCTGGCGACCGCCGGGCCCCACATCATCCCGTGGCCGGCGGCGGAGGCGACCGTGAGGCCCTCGACGATCTCACCGGAGCGGCCGAGCGCGGGCCCCAGGATCGGGAGGTGGTCCGGCGTGTAGTCGATGGTCGCCGCCCACGCCTTTCGGAGCCCCAGTCCGGCCGAGGCGGGAATGAACCGCGCGAGGCGGCGGCGCATCTCGTCCAGATAGGGCCAGTCGATTTCGCGAGCTTCCCCGGGGCGCTCCTCCGGGTTGCTCATCCCGAACAGCAGCCCGCCCTCCTCGAGTCGCCAGTACAGGCCGGCGCCGACGTCGAAGGCCATCGCCTGGCGGTCGACGTGGAAGGCGGGGTCCGGCGCAGTCACGGCCACCTGGTGTCGGACGCCGCCCGCCGGAATCCGGACGCCCGCCATCTCGCCCACCGCGCGGAGCGAGGGCCCTCCGGTGAGCAGCACGCGAGGCGCCTCGATCGTCCCGCCGGGCGTCTCCACGCCCGCCACGCGCCCGGCTTCGAACCGGAAGCCGACCGCGGGGGTACGCTCCCGGAGGTCGACGCCGAGCCGCTGCATCTCGAGCGAATAGGCCCGCACGTTCCCGACCGCGTCGATGCATCCGTCGGTCGCCAGATACGAGGCGCCGAGGAACGCCTTCGGGTCGAGAGCGGGGTTCAGCTCGGCGGCTTCGTCGGGCGAGATCCACCGCACGTCGAGCCCCAGGGCGCGCTGCATCTCGACGCGCTCCCGCCCGGTCCGGACCTCCTGCTCCGTCGTCGCCAGCAGGAGGTAGCCGAGCTCGCGGAATCCGGAGTCCGCCCCGAACGCCTCCCGCTGGCGGCGGTAGAACTCGACGGACCACCGACCGAGCGCGACCGCCACCGGGGTCCCGCCCTGGGCCCGGACGATCCCCGCCGCCCGGCTGGACGCGCCCTGTCCCGCCGTGGCTCGCTCGAGGACGACGACCCGCGCACCGTCGGCGGCCGCGAAGACCGCCGACCATCCCCCGATGGCCCCGGCGCCGACCACGACGAGGTCTGCTGCGTCCCCGGCCACCGGAGCCTCAGTCCCCCGCCCCGCCGGGCCACCCCGTGAAGAGGTCGGTCCCTCTGGTGCGGATCTCCCGTCCCACGATGGCCCGCTGGATCTCGGAGGTTCCCTCCCAGATGCGGTCCACGCGGAGCTCGCGCCACAGCCGTTCGACGGGCTGTTCCCGCATGTACCCTCGGCCGCCGTGGACCTGAACCGCCCGGTCGATCACGCGTCCGGCCGTCTCGGAGCACAACAGCTTGGTCGCGGCCGCCAGGTGGTGGAGGTCGCGCCGGCCGGCATCGCCGCGCCCCGCCTGCCAGGCCACGCGGTACAGGGTCGATTTCGCCGCCATGATCTCCGTGGCCATGTCCGCGAGCATGAACTCGACGCCCTGGTGCTCCGCGATCGGCCGGCCGAACGCGACGCGTTCCCGGGCGAACCCCGCCGACAGCTCCAGCGCGCGGATCGACGCCCCGACCGTCCGGGCGCCGATCATGAGGCGTTCCTCCACGAACCAGTCCTTGGTCAGCTCGAACCCGCGTCCCACCGCGCCCAGCACGCGCTCCGGCCCGAGCCGGACGCCGTCGAAGGCGAACACCGGATGCTCGAAGACGAACGTGTGCATGTATCGCGGCGACCGGACGATCTCCACGCCGTCGTCGGACTTCTCCACGACCAACACCGTCGGGAGCTCCGGATCGCCGTCCACCAGGGCGTGGACCAGCAGGAAGTCCGCGATGTCGCCGGCCGTCACGTGCCACTTCTCCCCGGTGAGGACGAAGCCGCCACCCTCGCGCATCGCCGTCGTCCGGACCATGCCCGGGTCCGACCCCGCCCCCTCCTCCGTGATCGCGTAGCAGTCGCGGCGCTCGCCGCGGCACGCGGGCCGCAGGTACCGCTGCTTCTGGTCCTCGGTCCCCTCACGCAGGGGGATCGCCGGGCGCCACACCACGTCCCAGAGCGCGCCGGTCGCCTTCCCCATCTCCTCCTGCACCAGGACCTGCTGGAACAGGTCGAGGCCCTGCCCGCCGTCCTCCGTCGAGTGGTTCACCGCGTTCCACCCGCCATCGACCACCGCGGCCCGGATGGCCGCCAGGCTCTCCGGGGACAGGCCGGCGTTCTCCTCGCATTCCAGCTCGAAGGGGAACAGGAACCGCTCGGTGAACTCCGCCGCGCGCCGCTGGAGGTCGCGGTCGGCGTCCGTCAGCCCGAGATCCATCGTTCAGTCCGGTTGCCGCGAGACGACCAGCGCGTCCACCGCCCACGCGCCGGACGGCCCGACGATCACGGGGTTCACGTCCACGGACTCCAGCAGGTCGCCGAGGTCGAGCGCCATCCCCGACAGCCCGACGACAGCGCGGTGCAGCGCTTCCCGGTCCGCGGGCCCCGCGCCCCGGATGCCGTCCAGCATCCGCGAGACGGTCAGCCGGTCCACCAAGCGCCGGGCCCGGTCCTCGTCGAGCGGTGGCAGCGAGAAGGCGCGGTCGCGCAGCACCTCGACCATCACGCCGCCTGCCGCGACCATGACGAGCGGACCGAACTGCGGGTCCCGGACGATCCCGAGCGCCATCTCGACGCCGGGAGGGCCCATGCCCGCCACCGTCACCTCCGGGCCCAAGCGGGACGCGAGGTCCCGGTACGCCTTCGCAAGCGCATCCGGATCGCCGATGCCCAGGCGGACGCCATCGACCTCCGACTTGTGCGCCGTCCCCGCGGTCTTCAGCGCCACCGGCCACCCCACCCTGGCGGCGGCCTCCACGGCGGCTGCCTCCGACCCGGCCCGTTCGGCCGCGACGACCGGGAGGCCGTAGTCGCGGAGCAGCGCGAGCCCATCGACCTCGTCGAGCGGTCCCGCCGCCAGCCGGGCCGCCCACTCGTCGCGGACGGTCCGTGGGACCGGCTCGGCCGGCTTCGCCGGCGGCCGCGCGCGGAGGTCCCGCAGCGCGAATAGGTTCCGGAACGCCGCCAGCCCTGTGGCCGTCCCTTCCAGGACCGGGATGCCCGCTTCGCGCACGGACCTGGCATCGCGACGGTCGACCGCCGCCCGGAGGTTCGACAGCACGGCGAACGGCTTCTCCGTGTCCGACGCGACCTCCCTGGCCACGGCGGGGTACCCGGCCCCGGGCGGATCCTGGGTGGTCAGGTCGACGACGAACGCGAGCGCCGCCGTGTCGTCGTCGTCGAGCAGGGCCCGCATGCTCTCGGCGTAGATCCGCTCGTGGTCGGCTCCCGTCCCCCAGGCGTCGAGAGGATTGTCGGGGACGATCCCCTCCTCCAGCACCCCGGTCAGACGGGTCCGCGTCGCGTCCGAGATCGCGGCGAACCCCACGCGCTCCTCGGCGGCGAGGTCCACGAGGTGGGCGCGCTCGCCTCCGGAGTCGTGGATGGCCGCCAGCGCGCCCGGCCCGGCCCGCCGTCCGCCCTGCAGGAGCTCCAGCGTGTCGGCCATCTCGTCGAGGGTCCGGACCCGGATGACACCGTAGGCGTCGAACACCGCCTCGAACGCGCCATCCGCGCCCGCGAGCGCGTTCGAGTGCGTCGCCACCAGCTCCCCGGCCCGGGGTTCGCGGCCCACCTTGAGCGCCACCACCGGGATGTCGCGCTCCGCGGCCAAGCGCAGCGCTGCCACGAACCCCTCGGGGTCCCGGACCGTCTCGATGAACAGCGTCGCGATCCTCGTCGTGGGGAGGTCAAGGGCGAACCGGAGGTAGTCGGCGGCCGTCGTGGTCAGCTCCAGCCCGGAGGACACGACCAGGTTGAACCGGATCAACCGGTCGTTGTGGAGGAGGGCGGAGAAGACCGATCCCGAGTGGGTGACGAACGAGATCGTCCCGGCTCGCAGGTCGGCGGGCTCCTCGAACCCGCAGGCGCGCAGGCGACGGTCGAGGTTCAGGAACCCCATCCCGTTCCCCCCGCAGATCACCATCCCGGCCTCCCGGGCGATCGCGGTGAGCCGCTCCGGAAGCGGCGCCATCCCCGGTCGAGGCTCCTCGTGGCAGCTGGCGAAGATGACGGCCGAGCGCGCACCCGCCCGGGCCGCGGCGGCGAGCTGTTCCTCGAGGCGGGCGTTGGCGATCCCCAGGATCGCCAGGTCCACCTCCTCCGGAACGTCGCCGACGGCCGGGAAGCAGGGCATCCCCGCGACCTCCTCGTACGACGGGTTCACCGGGTACACGGCTCCGTCGAAGCCGCCTCCGACCAGCTGGGACATCATCTGGGCGCCGAACGACCCGGCGCGCCCGCTCGCGCCGACGACCGCGACCGAGCGCGCCTCGAGCATGCGGGCCAGCGCGTCGTCCCGGGGCGAGCCGCCGATCGCACGACGATCCGTCGCGACCCCGCTGGCCCCGGCTATGGCCCCGGACTTCCGGCTCACGCCGGCCTCTCGGGGCGGCCGCTCACGCGAACGCACGGAGGCGGCGGGCCCGGCGCGCCCGCCGGCGATCGCGCAGGATCTCCCGCACGGCGTGGTGGCCGGGAATGCCGCACACGCCACCACCGCCGTGGGTCGCGGAGCTCGCCTGGTACAGCCCCCCGATCGGCGTCCGGTAGTCCGCGTACCCCGGCGCGGGCCGCATGTGGAACAGCTGCTCCAGGGACAGCTCGCCGTGGAAGATGTTGCCTCCGATCAGGCCCCACCCCTTCTCCATCTGGTACGGCCCGATCACCTGGCGGTGCAGGATGGCCCCCTTGAGGTTCGGCGCGAGCTCGGAGTACGCGTCGATCATCCGGTCCGCGTAGGCCTCCAGCTCGTCGGTGTGCGGCTCCTCGGACCACTCGTGGGGGACCCACTGCGTGAACAGTGACATGACGTGGCGGCCCTCGGGGGCGAGCGTGCGGTCGAAGACCGTCGGGATACACCCGTCCGAGAACGGCACCTCGGCCGGCCGCCCCTCCCGGGCCTCGACGAACGCCCGCTCCAGGTGGTCGAGGGACAGCGAGAACTCGACCGACCCCGTGTGGTGCTCCCCGACCTGCGTCCCCGGGTCGGCGATGAAGTCCGGGAGCTCGGCCAGGGCCAGGTTGATCTTCACGACCCCGCTGCGGGACTTCCAGCTCTCGATGTCCCGCACGAAGTCTTCGGGGAGCTCGCCGCGGTCGATCTGCTGCAGGAACGTGATCTTGGGGTGGATCGCGGTGACCACGAGCGGCGCGGCCAGCTCCTCGCCGCCCCGCAGGGCCACCCCGCGGGCCCGGCCATTGCGGACCAGGATGCGCTCCACTCGGGCGCCGGTACGGATCGTGGCCCCGAACGACTCCGCGGCCCGGCGGCAGGCGTCGGCCACGGCACCCATCCCGCCCTCCGCGAACCCCCAGTTCCCCAGGTGGCCGTCGCCGATGTCGCCGATCGAGTGGTGGGCCATGACGTAGGCGGTGCCCGGCTCGTAGGGACCCGCCCACGTCCCGATCACGCCGTTGATGGCGAGGGAAGCCTTGACCTGATCGGACTCGAACCAGTCGTCCAGCAGGTCGGCGATGCTCATCGTCAGCAACCGCGTCACGTCGCCGGCGCGGCGAACCCCAAGTCCCCGGTACTTCCACACCAACCGCAACTGCTCGATGAGGTCGGACCACCGGAGCGATCCGATCTTCGGCGGCGTCTCCATGAGCAGCGGCGCCAGCACGTCCGCCAGTCCCGCCAGCCAGGCGTCCCACCGGGGCATGGCATCGGCGTCGCGCCGCGAGAACCTCGAGATCTCGTCGTGGTTGCGCTTCGCGTCGTCGGCGAACAGCTTCAGCGATCGCCCGTCCGGCCAGGCCTGGTAGTACGGCCCCATGGGAAAGACCGTGTAGCCGTGGCGCTCCAGCGAGAGGTCCCGGACGATGGTGGGGGGCATCAGGCTCATCACGTAGGACAGCGTGGTCACCCGGAACTCGGGCGCGTCCGGCCAGGGCTGGTCGGTCGTCGCGGCCCCTCCGGTCTTGTGGCGGGCCTCCAATACGACGGTCCGGGCCCCGGCCCGAGCCAGATAGGCCGCCGCGACCAGCCCGTTGTGCCCGCCGCCCACCACGATCGCGTCGAACGCTTCGGCCATCGCCCTCACCTCGCCGGCCGCGGCCCGGGGCCCGGCCGCGTTGTGATTGACTGAACGTTCAGTCTATATTTCAGTCGGTCCGGCCGCGCAACCGCCCGGGGTGCTGGGAGCGTACGCCGCACCCGAGGGGTACGGTGGCGGGCCACACTGGAGGCCGACGACTGTGTCGATGAGCCGCTCCCCGAAGGGCCGAGTGACGGCGGGCCACGCGAGCCCCCGCCGGAGCGTCTCCGATGCCCGTCGGGTCCAGATCCTCGAGGCCGCCGTCGACGTGATGGCCGCCCGGGGGCTGGCGGAGACGCGGATCTCGGACATCGCCGAGCGGACGGGAACGTCGCCCGCGCTCGTCGTCTACTACTTCGGGACGAAGGACCGGCTGCTGGCGGAGGCCCTCACCTACTCCGAGGAACGGTTCTACCGGGCGACGTCCGAGGAGCTGCGAGGGATCCCGACCGCCACCGGGCAGCTTCGCCGGCTCATCGAGCTGTGCTGCTCGGCGGACGGCCAGAAGGTGGCGGGAATCGGCGAGTGGGTGCTGTGGCTGGACATGTGGTCCCGGGCCTATCGCGACCGGGACGTGGGGCGCGACCGGGAGCTCCTCGACCGCCGGTGGCGAACGACGATCGCGGACATCGTCCGGCGGGGGGTGGACGACGGGGAGTTCCAACGGATCGATCCGGACGACTTCGCCCTCCGGCTCGCCGCGCTCGTCGACGGGCTCGCCATCCAGGTGGTGCTGAAGGACCGCGACGTTACGGCGGCCCGGATGCTGGACCTGTGCGTCGGGATGGCGGCGCGGGAACTCGGCTTCGAGGCCCCGCCATCCCGCCGAAGGGGTCGTCGTGCGCGATAGCGTCCCCCTTTCGCGGGACGACCGCGGCTCGCTCGGTGCGGTCCTTCGCCCGCTGGGCCGGAGCCTGGCCCTCCCGGGAGCCGCGTACACCTCCGCCGATGTGTTCGCCTGGGAGATGCGGGCGTTCTTCGCGGCCGGCTGGGTGTGCCTGGGCCGCTCGGCCGACCTCGCCGGCCCGGGCGACCAGGCCGCGTTCGCAGCGGGCGACGACAGCGTCCTGCTGGTCCGCGGCGACGACGGCGCGCTCCGGGGGTTCTACAACGTGTGCCGGCACCGGGGACACGAGCTGGTGGCCGTCGGCGGGTCGGCGGCCCGGGGCACGATCCAGTGCCCGTACCACGCGTGGGCCTACCGCCTGGACGGACGGCTCCTGGGCGCGCCCGGATACCGGGGCCTGGACCCCGTCGAGTTCGGGCTGGCTCCCGCACGGGTGGCCGAGTGGCACGGGTGGGCGTTCGCCAACGCGTCCGGCGATGCCCCCCGGCCCGCCGAGTGGATGGGCAACCTCGACGAGGTGGTCCGCCCCCACGAGCCGGAGCGCCTGGTGACTGGCGCGACCCACGAGTACGTCGTGGCGGCGAACTGGAAGGTGATCAACGAGAACTACCACGAGTGCTATCACTGCTCGAACATCCACCCCGAGCTGTGCCGGGTGACGCCCCCCGAGTCCGGCGAGGACCTCGTGCGCGACGGGTTGTGGGCGGGGGGATCGATGGACCTCCGGCCGCACGCGGCCACGATGTCGCTGACGGGCGAGAGCCGGGGGACGCCGCTCCGGGGCCTGGACGAGCATCAGCGCCGGCAGGTCAACTACTGCGGCCTCTTCCCCAACCTGCTGATCAGCCTGCACCCCGACTACGTGCTGACCCACCTCCTGCGGCCGGTCGGCCCGGCCACGACGGCGATCGAGTGCCGGTGGCTGTTCCAGCCGGAGGATCTCGCCCGGGAGGACTTCGATCCCGGGTACGCGGTGGAGTTCTGGGACCTCACCAACCGTCAGGACTGGGCGGCGGTGGAATCGGTCCAGCGGGGTGTCGCGTCGCGCGGTTACCGGCCCGGGCCGCTGTCCGACCGGGAGCAGTCGGTGCGCCAGTTCGACACCATCGTGGCGCAGGGGTACCTCACCGGACGCCCGGCCCCGCCGCTCGCGAACGACGTCGACGGAGCGACGGGAAGGGCGGAGTCCCCCGCCCCGGCCGCCTCCACGTCGGCGGGGGCGTAGGCGTGGCCGGCGGCGAGGTCCGGCTGGTCGACCTGGTCAAGCGCTTCGAGGACGTGACCGCCGTCGACCACGTCGACATCCAGATCCCCGGCGGTGAGTTCTTCTCGCTGCTCGGCCCGTCGGGGTGCGGCAAGACCACGACGCTCCGGCTGATCGCGGGCTTCGAGAAGCCCACCGACGGGGCCATCCTGCTCGACGGCGTGGACATGGTCCAGACGCCACCCCACAAGCGCAAGGTCAACACGGTCTTCCAGAACTACGCGCTCTTCCCGCACCTGGACGTGTTCGACAACGTGGCCTTCGGGCTCACGTACCGGAAGGTGACGAAGCATGCGGCGCGGGCCCTGGTGATGGAAGCGCTCGACCGGGTTCGGATGACCGGCCTCGAGCGGCGGCGGCCCTCGCAGCTCTCCGGCGGCCAGCAGCAGCGCGTGGCGCTGGCCCGGGCGCTAGTGCTCGACCCGGAGGTCCTGCTGCTCGACGAGCCGCTGGGCGCCCTCGACGCCAAGCTCCGCAAGGCCCTGCAGGTCGAGCTCAAGGCGCTGCAGGAGACGGTCGGGATCACGTTCATCTACGTCACGCACGACCAGGAGGAGGCGCTCACGATGTCGGACCGGCTGGCCGTCATGTCGAACGGCCGCGTCCAGCAGGTGGGCCCGCCCGAGGACGTGTACGAGGAGCCCAGCACCGCGTGGGTGGCCGACTTCCTCGGCGTGTCGAACCTGATGGCCGGTGTCGCCGGGCCCGGTGGGGGCGGCGACTGCCGCATCGCGCTCGGGGATTTCGAGCTCGCCGCGGCCTCGGGGGACATCGACGCGCTGGGCGAGGTGAAGGTCATGATCCGCCCGGAGCGGGTGATCCTCGAGCCGCACGGCTCCACCGGGCCGAACCGGATCCCCGGGATGGTCGAGCGGTGGGTGTACATGGGCCCCACGAGCCAGCTGATGGTGCGCCTCGCGCCCGGGGACCTGATCCAGGCCATGGTTCCGAACCGCGGCGACGAGCAGGAGTTCTCGCAGGGAACCGCGGTGGTGGCCCTGATGCCACGGGAAGCCCTCCGGGTCCTCCCCCGAGACGGCGTCGACCCCCACGAGCCCATCCTGCCGGCGCCGGGCGAGATGCCCGCCGCCGGGCGCACCGATCCTTCGCCCCTGCAAGCGCGGCCCGGCTAGATCTGCGCGGCGATGTCGCCCAGGGCCGCCTTCTGGTCGCGTTCTCCCCGGGTCATGCGCCGGTACGCGAGGAACCCCGTCGCGACGACGGCCAGCGACGACACCAGCATGATGCTCGCCAGGGCGTTGAGGGCGGGAGTCGGCGAGGACCGGGCCGCATTGTAGATCTTCACTCCCATAGGTTCGGTGGAGGCGCCCAGCGAGAGGTACCGGACGATCACGAAGTCGTCGATGACGTCGGCGAATACCAGCACGGCACTGGCGAAGATCGCCGGGTACAGCAGCGGCAGGAGCACGCGGCGGAGGGCCTGAGTCGGCGAGGCCCCGAGGTCCATCGCCGCCTCCTCGTACTCCTTGCCGATGGTCAGCAATCGCGCCCTCACGATGATCACCGGATAGGAGATCTGGAACGTGATCAGCCCCAGCAGCTGAGCCGAAGTCCCCAGGTGGACGAACGTGAACAGCTGCGTGAACACGGTCAGGAGCGTCACCCCGATGATCAGCTCGGGCATCACGAACGACAAAAGCATCTGGAAGTTCCAGAACGCCGCCGGCCTCCCCCGCCACCGGTCGATACCGATGGCGAACGCGACCCCAATCGGTACCGCGACGAGCGTGGTGAGGGCGGCCAGTCGGAGGGACTGGAACAGCGCCTCCCGCAGGCTCGGGTCGTGCCATACCGAGAGCACTGGGTCCTGGTAGTACCAGCGCAGCGAGAACCCCTGCCACGTGCTGCGCGACCGGCCGGCGTTGAACGAGAACAGCACCGCGATGGCCACCGGGACCAACGACCACAGCAGGTAGGCCCACGTGAATCCGGCCAGGAACCGGGGCCGGCGCCACGGATCCCGACGCCACCCCCGAGTGACTGCCGCCCGCACCACTGGGACCTCCGCCCGGACCGGCGCGACGGCGGGGCCGGTCATGCGATCCGCTCCGTGGTGGCCTTCGCCGTGCTCCGCACGTAGTAGAGCATCGGGATCAGCAGGATCACCATCAGCATCAGCACGAGCACCGCCGCGATCCCTCCCTGCCCGGGCGTGCCGACCGCGTCGTCGATGAGGTTCCCGATCATGGACGTCCGCGGGGACCCCGACAGCAGGTCGTTCGTGAAGTAGTCGCCGAACATGGGGAGCGACGCGATCACCAGGCCGGCGAGGATGGCCGGCTTCGACAACGGCAGGGTCACCCGCCAGAACGTGCGGGCCCTGCTCGCGCCGAGGTCCCGGGCCGCCTCCAGGAGATTCGTGTCGATCCGGTCGAGCCCCGCGAACAGCGGCAGGATCATGTACGGGACGTAGCCGTAGACGAGCCCCAGCACCACCGTGATCGGGTTGCCCACCAGCCAGTTGACCGGCTTGTCGACGATCCCCGTGAACATGAGGGCCCGGTTCACCAACCCGTTGCCCTCGAGCAGGTTGACCCAAGCGAACACCCGCATGATGTAGCTGATCCAGAAGGGCGCTATCAGCAGGACGAGGACGAGCCCGCGGCGCCGACCCGCGTACCGGGCGACGTAGTACGCGACCGGGTACGCGATGACCAGGCACAGGAGGGACGCGGCGCCCACGTACACGAAGGTCCGGATGAAGGCCGGACCGAGAAACGCGCCCGGCCCGAAGATCTGGTCGAAGACCTGGCGGAACGTCCCGCTGTACCAGTGGACGGGGTTCCAGATGGGCAGCGGCTGTCGGAAGATCGGGTCGAACGTCCCGAACGCGACCGCGAGGACCACGTAGAACGGCACGAGGAACAGGACGGCCAGCCAGATGACGCCGGGCCCTGCGAACGAGGGCCAGAACCACCGCGGATACCAGACCCCGTGCCGGGCGGTTCCGGCGTGGCGCCGGCGCCTCGGTTCAGGCACCGGCCTTGAAGCGGGACCAGACGTCGTGCCAGGCCGCGTCGACCGCGGGGCTCAGCTCCAGCTCTCGCGTCCCGGTCTTCCAGATCGACTCGTCGACCACCGCCGTCCGCAGGTTCTCCGGGATGTACTGCTGCTTCACGAGCAGGTCGGCGTCGACTCTCGTCTGCGGCGGCTGGTACCCGAGCCAGCTGAAGTTCGTCATGGCGTTCTTGAACTCCAGCAGGTAGTCCAGGAACAGGTGCGCGAGGACCGGGTTCTTGCCGGCGCGCAGAATCGCCAGGAGGTCGTTGTTTACCGGCGCGTGGGTCGGCATGGCCCAGTATCGCAGCACGCTGGTATCGAACCCCTTGGGCCCGTAGTACTGGGCGTTGACCATGTCGCCAGACCAAGCCTCGGTGATCGACACCTTGGCCTCCGGGAGGTCGATGTAGTCGTCGACGTTCACCAGCGGGTTCGTGGCCTGCGACAGGTCCAGCAGGTCTCGCCGGGCCAGGTCGAGATTCTTCGAACTCCCCGTGTTCAGGTCGAAGATGCCGTGACGGAGCAGCGTCATCCCGATGGTCTCCCGATAGTCGTCCAGGACCTCGGTCTTGTCCTTGTACTGGGGGTCCCAGAACACGTCGTACGGCATGTCCCGGGCGGCCACGTCCTCGTCGATCAGATCAGTCCGCCAGGCGACGCCCGTCGTGTAGGTCACGTACGGGACCGTGTACCGGGCTCCCCGGTCGTAGTACGGATCGCGCAGCTCCACCCACACGTTGTCGAGGTTCGTCAGGTAGCTGTGGTTGAGCGGCCGGAGATACTCCCGGGTGACGAGCTTGCCCAGGACGTCGATGGTGGGGACCAAGATGTCGAAGTCGACCTGACCTGAGCGGATCTTGGTGAGCGCCTCGTCCATGTTGGCGAACGTGGAGATCTCGACCTTGACCCCTGAATCCGAGTACTGCTTCTCGAAGTCGCGGAGCGACTTCTTGTACATGTACTCCTCCCAGTTGTAGATCTTCAGCGTGGCGTTCTGCTCCGGCTCGAGCCCGCTCTTGATCGGCCGGTTGTCCGCTTGGATCGGCCACCGAACCGGGTGATCCGGTCGGGCCAGCGGGAGCGTGCTCGCAGCGGCGCCGCCGGGCGGTGTCCCGCTGCCGCAGGCCTCCAGGAGCGCGCCGACGGAGGACAGCGCCACCGCCGAGGCGGCCGACCGCTTCAGGAAGTCCCGGCGTGACAGCGGTCCGGTCCAGGGGTTCCGTTCACGAGGATGGCGCATGCATCACCTCGCCCATCGTGCGCCTCGTTTCGGCGCGGCCGAAATTGAACCGCCGTTCAACGGGCGAGGGGTGGTGTAGCACGGCGCCTCCCGAACGGCAAATCGAGCACCGGCGCCGGCCCGCGGGCCGCGTCACGGCGCCACTGCCTCGGCGAACCGCTCGAAGTTCTCCACGAACCGGGCCACATCGTCCTCCGTGTGCTGGACGGACAGCATCCACTGCTCGGCCTTCCCCCAGGGGGGCAGGAAGACGCCCCCGTTGTGCTGAATCAGCCAGTGGAGGTGGCTGAACCGGTCGTCGATCTCGAGGAACTCCCGGTAGTTCCGGATCGGATGGTCGGCGAACACGATGCACCCCTTGGCGCCCAGCGCCACGACGTGCCCGCGAACAGGATGCCGGGCGATCGCCGCCTCGCACCCCGCCACCATCCCGGTGCGGAGGCGCTCGAAATGCTCGTACGCCTCGGGGGTGAGGACCTCGGTGAGCGCCGCTCTGGCCGCCGCCACCGCCAACGGGTTGCCGTTGAAGGTCCCCACCTGTTCGTAATCCCCGGACGTCACGCGGGCCATGACGTCCTCGGTCCCGCCGATGGCGGCGGTGGACACCCCCCCGCCCATCGCCTTGGCCAGACACACGATGTCGGGCGTGACGCCCAGCGACGCGGTCGCGCCCCCGGGCCCGATCGTGAAGCCGGTCTTGACCTCGTCGAAGGCGAGGAGGGCCCCGTGGCGGCGGGTGATCTCCCGGACGCGATCCAGGTACCCGGACACGGGCGGGATGATCCCCGCGTTCATCATCACCGGTTCCATGATCATCCCAGCGATCTCGGGCCCGCGCTCCGCGAAGATCGCCTCGAGCGGTTCGGGGTCGTTGAACGGCACGATCGATGTCAGCTCGACGATCTCCCGCGGGATGCCGGTCGACGCCGGTGCGCCCCAGGGCCGGTGGGCGGGGCCGAGCTGCTCGACGGGCTGGTACACCGAGACCTGCACGGAGTCGTGGTGTCCGTGGTAGGCCCCCTCGATCTTCACGATCCGGGACCGGCCGGTCACCGCCCGCATGAGGTGGACGGCGTCCATGGTGGCCTCGGTCCCCGAGTTCGCGAATCGCCAGAGCGGCAGCCCGAACCGCCGCGCGAGGTCCTCCGCGACCACGATGGCGTCCTCGGTGGGCTGGGCGAAGTGCGTGCCCCGCCGGACGCGGTCGGACACCGCCCGCACGATGGCGGGGTGCGCGTGTCCCACGGCGTTCACTCCGTACCCGCCGTGCAGGTCGACGTACTCGTTCCCGTCGACGTCCCACACACGGGAGCCGGCCCCCCGGTCGATCCACACCGGCTGGGGGCGGTGGATCTGCCAGCTGGAGGTCACTCCGCCGGCCAGCGAGCGCTCGGCCCGCTCCCCCAGCGCCCGCGACCGGGGCTGCCGGTCGACGAACCGCCGTTCCTCCTCCTCGATCAGCTGATCGAGATCCGTCTGCTGGTCCGTGATGCCACGTGCCACGCCGGTCCTCCTATCCCACGATGGGGGCCGTCCCCCGCTTGAGCAGCTGGTCGGCCACGATGACGCGCTGGATCTCCGAGGTGCCCTCCCACAGCCGCTCCACCCGGAGCTCTCGGTAGAACCGCTCGGCGACGTTCTCCCGCATGTAGCCGCGGCCGCCGAAGATCTGCACCGCGCGGTCCGCGACGCGGTTGGCCATCTCGCTCGCGTACAGCTTCGCCAGGGAGCACTGGGCGTGTTGGGTCTTCTCGTCGGCGCCCGCGTCCATGGCTCGCGCCGTCTCGTACGTCATCAGCCGGGCGGCCCACAGCTCCGCCATCGAGTCGGCGAGCATGAACTGGATGGCCTGGTACTCGGAGATCGGCCGGCCGAACGCCACCCGCTCACGGGCGAACGCGGTGGCCTCGTCGACGAGGCGCTCCGCCGCCCCGCAGCACCGCGCGGCGATCATCAGGCGCTCGTAACGGAACCACTCGTAGACGAACCGCATCCCGTCGCCCTCGTCCCCGATGCGGTTCGCTGCCGGCACGCGGACGTCCTCGAACGCGAGGATGGGATGCTCGTCCGCGAGCGTGTGCGAGTACTTCGGGGTTCGGACCACCCGGACGCCCGGGGTGTCCAGGTCGACCACGAACAGGGCATGCGTCCCGGCGTGCTCGCCCTCCGTCAGCACGCCCTGGAAGAACACGTGGTCGGCGAGGTTCGCGGAGGTCACGTGCCACTTTTCGCCGTCGAGGACGTAGTGGTCGCCGTGTCGGCGCGCCGTGGCCGTGATGGCCCCCACGTCCGAACCCGCCCCCTCCTCGGTGATCGCGTAGCACTCGATGCGCTCGCCCCGGATCGTCGGCTTGACCCAGGTCTCTACCTGGTGCTCGGTGGCGATCCCCGCCAGCCACGCCGGCGGGGTGTGCACGACCCACCCGAGACCGTTCGTCACCCGGCCGATCTGCTCCTGCACGAGGGCCTGCTGGAACATCGTGAGGCCGTCCCCGCCGAGCTCCTTCGGCATCGTGATGGCCCCGAACCCGAGCTCCCGGGCGAGCTTCCGGTGCCCCTCGACCACGTCGTCGGGGAGCCGGCCCTCGTGGAGCTCGGCCTCGACCTCGTGCGGGATGAGCTCCTCGTCGACGAACCGCCGGGCACGAGCCTGCAGCGCGCGGTCCTCTTCGGTCATCGGATACGGCACGGCGCCTCGCGAGATTGACTGAACGTTCAGTTTATCCCGAGGCGCGCCGCGTGCGGGCGCTCCACGCGAAGGCCCATGGGTCCGGCCGCCGTCAGTGCCGGAGACGCCCGATCGCCTCCAGCTTGTTGTTGGCGTCGAGCGCGGCAACCTTGTAGGACTCGGCCAGCGTCGGGTAGTTGAAGACCACGCCGGTCAGGTAGTCGAGGGTGCCGCCGTTGCCCATCACCGCCTGGCCGATGTGCACCAGCTCGGTGGCGCCGGTTCCCAGCACATGGACGCCCAGCAGCCGCCGATCGTCCGGCGACACCAGGATCTTCAGCATCCCGTAGGAGTCGCCGATGATCTGCCCCCGGGCCAGCTCGCGGTAGCGGGAGATCCCGACCTCGTACGGGACGGCGGCGTCGGTGAGCTCGGCCTCGGTCCTCCCCACGAAGCTGATCTCGGGGATCGTGTAGATCCCGATCGGCAGCAGCTCCTGTACGTCACGAACCTCCTCGCCGAGCGCGTCGAGGGCAGCGATCCTCCCCTGCTCCATGGCGGTGGCCGCGAGGCTGGGGAACCCGATGACGTCGCCCACCGCGTAGATGTGCCCGGCGTCGGTCCGGAAGTGGCCGTCCACGTGGAGCCGCCCCCGGTCGTCGGCCGCGAGGCCGGCCTGCTCCAGGCCGAGGCCGTCGGTCGCGCCCTCCCGGCCGGCCGAGTACAGCACGGCCTCCGAGGCGATCCGCTTGCCGCTGGCCAGGACGATCAGGGCCCCCTCGTCGAGCGATTCCACGGCGGTCACCTCCTCCCCCAGGCGGAAGCTGACCCCGAGGTCTCGGAGCTGGTGCTGGAGGCCCTCGACGATCTCGTCGTCGCAGAACTCCAGGATGCGCCGGCGCATGTCGACCACGGTGACCTTCGTCCCGAGGGCCGCGAACATCGACGCGTACTCGATGCCGACCACCCCACCGCCCACCACGACGAGGGCTCCGGGAACACGTTCCATGTCGATCAGCCCGTCGGAGTCGAAGACCGTCGTGTCGTCGAACTCCACCGAGGGGGGCCGGGCCGGCTTGGTGCCGGTCGCGATCACGATCTTCTCCGCGCCGACCTTCCGCTCCCCTCCGTCGGATCGCTCGACGACCACGGTGTTGGGGTCGAGGAACCGCGCCGACCCCGCGAGCAGGGTCACGTGGTTTCGCACCAGCTGGTCGCGGATGACGTCGATCTCCCGGCGCACGACGTCGTTGGCCCGACCGCGGAGGTCGTCCATGGTGATGTCTTCCTTGACCCGGTAGCTCTGGCCGTAGACCCCGCGCTGGCTGAGCCCGGTGAGATGGATCACGGCCTCACGCAGCGTCTTCGACGGGATGGTGCCGCTCATCACGCACACCCCGCCGATCTCCTGGCGCTCCACGATGGCGGCCCGCCGCCCCAGCTTCGCCGCCTGGATGGCGGCCTTCTGCCCGGCGGGCCCGCAGCCGATCACGAGGAGCTCGTAGTCGTAGCTCACCGCTTCCTCTTTCGGCCCGGAGCGCGGCACCTGAACTTCGACCTTAGGCGAGGGGTCGATCACCGCAAACCAAGGAACGCTCGCTGTTCGCGGCGGCATGGGGGCGGCGCTCGGCGGGTATCCATCCGGACGGACCTGTCCGACGATGCGACCGGCACCCCCTGGCCGCCCGCACGAAGGAGGAACCGCCGTGATCCGTCGCGTCTCTCGCAGGAGCACCCTCGCGCTCGTCACGCTCGTGGCGGTCGTCCCGCTGCTCGTGTGGGGCGGCGCCGGCGTCGGATCGGCGGCCTCGGCGAGCTTCGTGAACTTCGAGGTCGGGGGCACGCCCCCGAACCCGAACCCGGCGCCCGGACATTTCGGGCCGACCTGCCCGCAGAGCACCGCCACATCCAGGTGCACGAACAACGCGTCCGAGCCCGCGATCGACGCCTCCGGCGCGGGGATCTTCTTCGGGTCCTCGGAGAACGGCCTGGGTGGGGGGACGAACGCCTGGCGGTCGACCTCCACGGCCGCAACGCACTACCAGGAGCTGACCATGCCGAACCAGACCTCGGCCACGTCGGACTCCGGGTTCGCGCCGGGCGGAGGCGACACCGACATCGCGGTCGCCACGGCGAAGAATGCGGGTGGCCAGTTCAACGTCTACGTGGCCAGCCTGAGCCTGGCCGACGTGGACGTCAGCACCTCGACCAACGGGGGCGCGACCTGGTCGCTCAACCCCGTCGGCGCGTCCATCCCCGGCGACGACCGCGAATGGATCGCGGCGATCGGCTCGAGCAAGGTCTGCATCTCCTACCACGACGTCTCGACGTTCCGGATCCACGTGAACTGCAGCACGGACGCGGGCGCGACGTTCACGCAGCTCGGTGAGGCCATCGACGCGGACCACAGCTTCCTCACCGACCAGAACCAGATCGGGAACCTGGGCATCTCCCGGGCGGCCGGCCACCCCATCTACCAGATCATGGTGGGGCCCACGACCGCGCAGGAATTGGTGACCTGCGGCACCCCTTCCGGCCCTCCGTCCTGCTACCGCACGGTGTGGATCGGCGTGTCCACCGACGGCGGCCAGACGTTCACCGACTACAAGGTCTACACCGGCTCGCCCAGCCAGAGCTTCGACCACAACTTCCCGAACCTCGCGGTGGACCGCGCCGGGAACGTGTATGCGGCGTTCTCCGACGACCACCGCGTGTACTTCGCAGCCTCGACCGACGGCGGGAAGACCTGGTCGAAGGCCGTCAAGGCCAACGGCAGCCCCGTGGCCACGGCGATCTTCCCGTGGCTCGAGGCGGGCACGGCCGGCAGGGTCGACCTCGTCTACTACGGGACGGCCTACTCGAACGGCTCGACGCCGCCCGACAACTTCCCGAACAGCGCGGCCTGGCACGTGTACATGGCCCAGAACCTCCAGGCCACCACGGCCGGGAGCCCCTTCACGCAGTACCAGGCGAGCCCCGTCGTCCACCACGGAGGGGTGTGCGAGGGCGGGATCTCCTGCACCGGCAATCGCGATCTGTACGACGACTTCGGTGTCGCGGCGAGCCCGGTCACCGGCCTCGCGTCGATCATCTACAGCGACGACCAGTACACGAACACGGCCAGTGCCCCGCCGCTGCCGGGCTGCACGAAGGCCAAGAGCAACTCGCCGAGCTGCGACCACACGATGATTGCCACCCAGACCGGCGGCCCCCGCCTCTTCTGACCGCTATCAGGGGACGCCCTTCGAGCCCGGTCCCTGAGCGGCGTGCGGCTCGGACGCCTGTCCGGGATGCCCGAGATTGGGGATGGCGGTGGAGCGTTCACCCCGGTAGGGTCCCGCCTGAGGGGAACCGTCGGCCGCCGGGGAGGGAGCCTCGTGTCGCGGATCACCGTGGTCGTGTGGGTCGTGTTCTTCACCGCCCTCCCGGCCGCGCGGGCGGCGGACGACCCTCCCGTTCCCGCGGCGGCCTCCGCGGCCGGCGCGGTGCAGGGCGCCGCCGGGGCGGGATCCTCAGTGGCGGGGGACTTCGACGGCGACGGCCGCGCGGACCTTGCGATCGGCGTCGTCGGCGAGGACGTGAACGGTCACGTGGACGCGGGCGCGGTCAACGTGCTGTACGGGTCCGCCACCGGGCTGAAGTCCACCGGCAACCAGTTCTGGTCCCAGGACAGCCCCGGAGTCGCCGACGCCTCCGAGGACTCCGACTTCTTCGGTGCCGCGCTCGCCGCGGGCGACTTCAACGCCGATGGCTTCTCCGACCTCGCGGTCGGCGCACCTTCGGAAGACCTCTCCGGCTTCCTCGGCGGCACGATCTCTGACGCCGGGGCGATCAACGTCCTGTACGGAACCCCCACCGGTCTGACGGCGAACGGCAACCAGTTCTTCACCCAGGACACGCAGTTCGTCCTCGAGGGCTCGGAGACCGGTGACAACTTCGGCATGGTCCTGGCCGCGGCGAACTTCGGGGGAAGCAGTCACGACGATCTCGCGATCGGGGTCCCGCGGGAGGGTCTCGGGTCCGAGGGCCAGTCCGGAGTCGTCCACGTCTTATTCGGGTCGATCACGGGACTCACCGCGAACGGCGCCCAGCTGTGGGACGAGGACTCCTCCGGACTCCTCACCGACGGCGTGGAGGGAGGCGACAACTTCGGCGACTCGCTGGCGGCGGCGAACCTGGGCAAGAGTGCGCTGGCAGACTTGGCCATCGGCATTCCCCTGGAGGACGTGGAGTCTCCGTCGACGATCGACGACATGGGCGCCGTCTTGATCCTGTACGGCTCGGCGAAGGGCCCCGCGGCGGCCGGGAACCAGGTGTGGACCCAGGACTCCGCCGGGGTGGAAGACGCCGCCGAGGAGGGTGACGCCTTCGGCTTCTCGCTGGCCGGCGCGAACTTCGGAAAGAGCAGCTTCGCCGACCTCGCGATCGGTGTCACGGCCGAGACGGTGGGCACGGCCCAGGGCGCTGGGGCCGTCAACGTCCTGTACGGCTCGACCAACGGCCTGTCCGCGACGGGCGATCAGTTCTGGTCGCAGAACAGTCCCGGGATCCTGGACCAGGCCGAGGGCGCAGCGGATCCGGACGACAACACCGACGTCTTCTCCTGGAGCCTGACCGTGGGAGACTTCGGAAAGGGACTGCAGTCCGACCTCGCGATCGGGGTCCAGGGGGAGAACGTGGCCGGGAAGCACGACGTCGGGGCGGTGAACGTCCTGTACGGGTCCGCCACCGGCCTCGTGGCGAAGGGAAACCAGTTCTGGAACCAGGATTCGCCCGGAGTTCTCGACGTCGCGGAGGCCCAGGGCGCCGGAGCCACCGGGGACCTGTTGGGTGAGGCCGTGCTCGCCGCCGACTTCGGGAAGTCCGGGCGGGACGACCTCGCGATCGGCGTGCCCTCGGAGGACATCGGGACCATCACCGAGGCCGGTGCCGTCAACGTTCTGTACGGCTCGACGACCGGGCTGACCGCGACCGGCGACCAGTTCTGGCACCAGGACAGCGCCGGGATCAAGGACGTTGCCGAGGAAGACGACGTCTTCGGGTTCGCACTCAGCGGAACGAGATAGGTCGATCCGGGGGAGGCAATTTGGCAGGCCCGCGCGGCCCCGGCTCCGATGCTCACAACGGCAATGGGGCGTCCGAGCGGGATCCTGATCCGAGCATCCTCGCCGGTCCTCCGCCCACGGGTGGCCGGCACAGGCGTGTGGCCCGCACCGTGCAGGTCGTTGTCTCGCTGGTCGTCGTGGTCGCGACCTTCGTTCTGATCCTTCCGAAGATCGCCAGCTACTCCGCGGTGTGGGACACCATCACCGACCTCACGTGGCTCGAGCTCGCCACGCTCGTCGCCGCGACCGTGTTCAACCTCTTCACGTACTGGTGGCAGATGATGGCTGCACTGCCCGGGCTGACGCTCTGGCAGTCGGCCGTCAACAACCAGACCACCACCACCATCTCCAACGTGCTTCCCGGCGGCGGCGTCATCGCGCCCGGCATGACGTTCGGAATGCTCCGCTCGTGGGGATTCACCGGCTCCGAGATCGGTCTCATGATCTCGACGACGAGCATCTGGAACAGCTTCATGAAGCTCGGGATGCCCGTGATCGCGCTGGCCATCCTGGCCATCACCGGGGAGGCCGCGACCGCACTGCTGATCCCGGCCGTGATCGGTCTGGCCGTCCTGGCCGGCTGCCTCGCGTTGTTCGTCCTGATGCTCTGGAAGCAGCGGTTCACCCGGACCATCGGCGAGGGCCTGGGGAGAACCTGGTCGAGGATCCGGCGGATGCTCCGGAAGCCCTCGGTCACCACGTGGGGCGAGGGCGCCGTTCGCTTTCGCAAGCAGACCATCGAGTTGCTGGCCAGGCGGGGGGTGGCGCTCACCGTCACGACGGTCGTCAGCCACCTGGCGCTGTGGTTCGTCCTGCTCCTCGCCCTTCGGCACGTCGGGGTGTCGGAGCAGGAGGTGAGCTGGGCCGAGGTCCTGGCGGTGTTCGCCTTCGCCCGGCTCCTGTCCGCGGCACCGATCACGCCGGGAGGTCTCGGGGTCGTCGAGCTCGCCCTCATCGGCGGCCTGTACGCGGCCGGGAAGTCCACCACCGACGTGCCGCTCGACCTCTTCCGGGCGCAGATCGCCGCCGCGGTCCTGCTGTTCCGGGCCCTGACCTACGGCGTGCAGATCCCGCTCGGCGGCCTCACCTACCTGATCTGGCGGCGCACGAAGAGCTGGCGAACGGCTCCTCCCCCCGAGGAACCCGCGCCCGCGGCCGCGGTGCCGCGATGACGCAGTAAGCCGATGTTGCGTCGCCCAGGCCGAAGAAATCAGCGCGATGCAAATTTGGATGCACCTGGTGAGGGACATTGGCCTCGAACAGGCCCAAGAATTGACTCGCCGCAGACTGCCGTGTTCGTCGAGGGCAGCTTGTTTCACGCCGGCTCACTCGCGCCAAGCAGGGGGCTGGAGTGGTGGGCGGTGGAGGATTTGAACCTCCGACCTCCTCCGTGTCAGAGATAGTACCGACAAGGCCGTGACCAGCATCTTCGCTGCTCTCGGCGACTGTCGTGAGTTGCACGAGCACCGTCGCGGGCCCTTGGGTTTGGTGGCTATGAGTTCGGGGAAGTCGTCTCACGCTACGTTGGCAGAGGGCTCCTCTCGATCACACCGGGGTTCGGGTCGGCGCGTTGGCGAAGGCCTGCAGGATCGCGTTATAGGCCGGCTTCGGTTGCAGCTGGTCGTCGAACGGGAGCGGGCGACGCGGGGCGCCGTCCCTCCGCGGGTAGTCTTCCTGCAGCCAGGTGTAACGGTCGGACAACCCGAAGTTCATCACGATCTTCACCGCCGGCTCCTGAAGAGCGACGGACAGGAATCGCGAGTACACGTCGGCGACGCCAGCGTCTCGAGTCGTGATGTCGGCCTTCAGTCCGTCGTCCTTCACATCCATCTCCGTGATGAAGATGTAGAGCCCGCGGGACGCCACCTGCGAGAGGAACGTCCGGTACGCCGCGGTGTCGAAGCTCCGAGCGAAGCCCTGCGCGTTCAGGTGCGCCTGGATCCCGAGCGCGTGCACCGGGACGTTCTTGCTCTTCAGGTAGTCGATCGCCTTCAGCATCGACGCCCGGCGCGCTACCGCGTCGGAGTCGGCCTCGAACCCGAAGTCGTTGATGATGAGCAGCGCGTTGGGGTCCTGCTGATGGGCGAGGTTGAACGCCTCCTCGACGTAGGTCGAGCCGATCGTCTGGTACCACGGCTCCACCGTCCAGAACCCGTTGGCGTCCTTGCGCCGCCCGTCGGTCACCTCGTTGGCGACCACCCACACCTTCATCTGCCCGCGATAGTGGGCGACCTCCTGCTGGATCGTCCCGAACAGGATGTCGCGCGCCTCCTGCTGCCCAAGGGAGTAGAGCTCATCCGGGGCCCATCCGTCGCCGAGGCCCTCGTCCCAGACGAGGTGCGCTCCAAACACCGGCTGAGCGTTGCCCGCCGCGAACGAGACGATCCGGTCGCCGTACGTGAAGTCGAGCGGAGCCGTCCGCGACGGCTTCAGCCGGTACCAGAGCAGGTCGTCCTCGGTGAACAGCATCCCTGCCTCTCGCTGGAACAGGGCCGCGTAAGCGGGGTCAGGCTCGTACTGCCACGTGGCCGTCGACGATCCGTAGAGGATGCCCTTGGCGGCCGCCTGCTGGTACAGGGATCCCGTGGGGGCTGCGGCGGCAGTCGCCATCCGCATGAGCGTCGACGCCCCCCCACTCAGCACGGCAGCCGCCCCCAGACCGCCCCGAACGAGAAACGATCGTCGAGTCAACGTTCCGTCAGTCCCCATGTCCATCCTCCCTGGACGAAAGCCCTCGCCTGGCGTCGAATCGATTGGGGGCTGGCGCTAGGGTGAGCGACACATGGCGGACGTGGACTGAGACGGGACGGCGCATTGCGATATGAACGCGGTAGCTGACTCTCCGCGCGTGGACCTCGTCCCCCGATCCGCAGGCGTGACGATGAGCCCTCGCCCTCCCTGGGCCTGCGCAAATCGATTTGCACGGCCAGTGTGAAAGCCTGGTGTTACCCGCGGGCGGCGTTCTAAAACACGAACGCCGCCGAAACCTCCATGCCCCCTGCGAATCGAGCCAAGCCATAGGTCGATCCGGGGGGGCGACGCCGGAGTTGTCAGTAGTAGAGGCTGTCCCGGTACGCGTCGATGAGCTGATCCTGCAGGCGGCGCTCCAACGGGCGGAGCTCGTCGTCGATCGCCGCGGAGGCGGCCGCCGACAATGTGATCTCCGGTTGCACCTGTCGAGCCTCGAGGAACCTGATCCGATAGGCCGTCGGGGGATGGGTCGCGTCCAGACGGAATCCCTGCCGGATCTCCCGTCGAGCGACCTGCTCGGCTTCTTGCCCCTGGTCCGAGCGCATGTGTTCGCGGAACGCATCGAAGATGGTCGTCTGCCGCCCCGGGCGGAGCGCGGCCGTCTGCACCGCCTGGCGGTAGTAGCTCCCGAGCGACATTCTGCGCATCGCTCCGGCGCTGGCCTCCGTGCCGGCGACCCGGCGCGCCAGGGCATCGGCCAGGTACTCCGCCCGCTGGGTCGCCCGGAACACCAGATGGACGAGCACCGCCCAGGTCCAGACCACGACCGTCCGCGGGAGTCGGAGGAAGGCGTCCAGTACCACCTCGACGATCCCCGATCGAGCACCCCCGTAGGGGCGGAGCAGCAGGTACCAGCCCACCAGGGTCTGCATCGCCGTCCCGAGGAATCCGCTCCGGCGCGGATCACCGTTCACCAGGTGTCCGAGCTCGTGTGCGAGCACGGCGACTCGCTCCTGGGGTCCCAGGACCGTCAGCAGCGGAAGGCCTATCGTGAGGTACCGTCGCCGGCGCCACCCGACTTGCGCCACGCTTGCGTTCCACTCGGCCGAGACGGCGATCCCGCGAAGGCGCCGCACGCCCATGTGCTCGGACGTCCGCCGGACGAGATCGTGGAGCGCGGGGGCGTCGTGCGGGCCGACGAGATCCCGGGGCGGCCCTCCGAGCCGGGGCCGGATCGACCACCCGACCAGCAGGCACAGCACTCCCAGGAAGATCGTTCCGGGATTGGGCCACGGGAGGACGATCAGAAGGATCCCGCCCACCAGGGCCACCAGGGTCACGCCGTGCACGGCGCCGGCGATCAGGAGCGCGGCCACCTTCCCCGGTGTGAGCCGGGGTCGGAGCGACGCACCCGCGCGGACCTCCTCGAAGAGCGACGCGCCGAGCCGCTGGCCGAGCCGTTCGTAGGTCCGAACGAAGGGGCTTGGCCTTCGCCGCCGCGCTGTGACTCCACCGCCCGCCATGAAAGCTATGACCCTCCACCGCCCGGATTGAAAGGGACTGTCGGCGACCGTATCGCGTGACGCCGTCGAGCATGGTGTCGGCCATGGTCCAACAGAGCGCCGCGGTGTGGGGACTTCTCCGGGCGAGGAGGCGGTCTGCAGCTTCCCGCTGGTCGCGGGCCCGGATCTGCCCGGGGAGCCGCTTTGGTGGGCGGTGGAGGATGAACCTCCGACCTCTTCCGTGTCAGGGAGCGAGCCGACACGGCCGTGACCAGCATCTTCGCTGCAGCGCCTTGTTGGCGATCGACGCCGAGAGCGACGTCTTCGAGGAGGCCGAGTTCGCCTTGCCGAGAAGGAAATCGCCTCCGGTCACTGCGAAGGCCGCCGTGCCGCCGCTCAACACGAGGACGAGGCACAGTGTCGCCAGGACGTTGGCATAGGTGAGCTTGGCACGAGGCTTTGGCATGGATACATCCCCCCTCCTGATCGCGTTGCGGGGCAACCATTGCCCCCAACGGCGCGAGGCCTGAACCACATTGTTCGGATCGTCGAGAGGATGGTCGAGGGGCGGGGCTCGAGGAGGTCCGCCCTGTACGTCCGGACCACCACTCGGGGCTTGCGTGGAGGGGCCGGCGCCTTAGCCTGTCGCAGCGCCCGCCGGGCGTGGTTGCGGTTCCACCCGGTGGTCTCGCTCAGCTCGTCGAGGATCCTGCGCTCGGCGGACTTGGACCCCCGCGCGTACCGCTTCGTTGTCTCCCTCGTCACCGCCTTGCGCTCCGCCATCGTGAGCCCCACCACCGCCTCCTGTCCCTGGCGGGGGCCGCCCGGAACAGCGTCATCCGTTCGCGGGCATTCTTCGGTGAGGCAACGAATCGATTTCGCGGGCATCTTGGGTGAGTCAACTCCGTCCCTTGACAAAGGCAGGCACCCCCCACGACACTTGCGCCGCCGCTGGGCTGGGGGGTCCAGCAATGTCCGAAAGGGGTTCCTCTTGAAGGATCGGGTCACTCGCATGCTTGCTGGAGCGGCACTGGTAGTGTCGCTGGCCTCGTACGTAACGGGAAGCATCGGCGCCCATGCGGCGGGCAGAACGACGGGTATTGTCATCCCGGTCAAGTCCTTCAAGACGGATTGTGACTCGGTCATTTCCGGCGGGACCGACTGCGCGCTCATCGGCACCAGCGTCGTCAACTCCGGCGACATCATCAACGGCACGGTCTCGGGCGTAGACATCCAGGACAGCTCGGTCTCTACAGCCGATATTGGAACCGGCCAAGTCCAGAGCTCTGACCTTGCACTCTACGCGGTCCTCAACCAAAACATCGCTATCAACGGGGTGACCGATGCCAACATCGCCCCTAATTCCGTTTCTTCGTCGGATATCGCTCAGTTGCACTCAACCGACCTCGCATGGGTTTCGGATGCGTTCGATGGCCACTGGAGCGGCAACGTGCCGACAAGTCAAAGTCGTTCGATCGGTGTCGCACCGGGGGGAACGAGCTTGACGACGACTCAGAAGAACTTTGACACCACCCAGTCGAAGGCCGACGGGACCAAAGCGGACAACGCTGGGGCATGGGGAGACTGCACCGTCGGCGGTGGACTCCATCCGAGTCCGTGCATCGTGGTTCCGGCTGATTGCTTCTGCGGCGTGGGCCTGAACGTGCTCTGGGGGGGAACCAGCGTTGGGACCCTGCAGTCGCAGATCTACGTCTACCCTGCGGCAGGCGGAGGTCCCATCCCACACAACCTCGCTGGCAGCGCGAATCAATACACGAACGCCAACGCCCTACCTGCCAACAGCGACGGTGAAAGGATCCAGCAGAGTTCCGCGTTCTTGGACCTAAAGGCAGGGGACAAGATCGTCATCGGGGTCCTGCAGCTCGGCGACGCGAGCTCAGTCACCGCAACGGTCGATTTCAGCATCGTGCAGTCGTAGCGGCCTTTCATTCGGCGAGGGCGAAGGGGCCGGTCTCGGGACCGGCCCTTCGCCGCCCTGCTGGCCAGAACGGATCACGCGTTATGGTGGGCGATGGAGGATTTGAACCTCCGACCTCTTCCGTGTCAGAGATGAGCCGCGCCGGTGTCTGACAGCGACTTTGCTGCTTGAGGAACGGGTCATTGGTTGCAGGAGTACCCCTGAGTCCTGTCGGATTCGGTCGGCTCCTTGACCGGGCGTTGACCAAGTCGCAGCCCGAAAACCTATACTGCGCCCGCATCCAAGGACCGGTGGCCATCAGGATCCCCTTTGGGGTGATGTCACCCACGAGTAGGAGTTGCAGCCCGCGGCGGAGTGCGTGATCTGGACCAGCTCGGTACCGTCCACCTTCGCCGTCCACAAGTCCGTCGTGTCGAAATCCGCAGGAGACCGCACGAACAGGATCCTCGTGCTGTCGGGAGACCACGCAGGGCCGAACGAGAAGAGGTCGCCCTCACTCGACGTGACGGCCGCGGTTCCCGAGCCGTCGGGATGCACGACGAAGAGGTCGGTCCGTGTCGGGTTGAGCGAGGCGAAGGCGATCCAACGGCCGTCCGGCGACCACATCGCGCTGAAGGTGTCGCTCCAGGGCGTGATGCGCCGTGGCTCCGTCCCATCGGCTCGGACCACGAAAACCGCGCGCTCGGAATCGAACCACGACCCCTCTTTCGACCCGGTGAACGCGATCCGACGGCCGTTCGGCGACCAGCTCGCGGTGGTGACGAGCGGCATGTCGATCAGGCTGCTCGTAATGCCCGGAGGGTTCAACCGCGTCAAGCCGGTGCCGTCAGCGTTGACGACGAACGGGTTCATCGCACCCTCGTAGTCCTCACCCCGGTTCACCTGACGAAGGAACAGGATCCTCGACCCATCCGGGGACCAGGCGATCGGGAATTCCCGGCGGCCGGGGCTTGCGTCAACCTGGAACAGCTCACCCGACGAGCTGACCGTGTAGATCCCGGCCTGCGGACCGGGGCCGTTCGCCCCTTCGCCCCCCTCACCAGCGATCCGGTCACCGTGGGGCGACCACGCCCACGGGTCGTTGAACTGGAGCGTCGGATCGCGGAGCTGCAGGACGTTGTAGCCCGATCCATCGGGCTTGAGGGTGGCAGGGACGGGCCTCTCGCCCTGAAACGAGGTGACGACGAGCCTGCGGCCGTCGGGGCTCACTCGAGCGCAACAGGACGCCGCCCGGATCTGCCGCTGGTTCGCCCCGTCGGGCGCCATCGTGAAGACGCCCCCGGGGTCCCCCTGCCCGAACACGATCATGCCTGCCGGCGCCGGTCCGGCGCTCGGAGTCGCTTCGGTGCTCGGAACAACTTCGGTGGTCGATGCAGCCGCCCTCCCGTCCTCTCCACCCCCGTTAGTGCATGCGGCGAGGACGAGGGCGGCGACCGCAACCGAGATCATCAAACGCTTCATGAATCCCCCTTCCCGTTCCTCCTGAGAGCGCGTTCGCCACGTCTCAGTCGCTTGGTGCATCGATGCGCTCGCTCAAGGATGGGTCCCCCAGTCGGCGCTGTTGGCCTCCTGAAGCGGCGCAGGCGTGTACGAAGTTATGTGGCTCCCATCGGGTCGCATCGTGTACAGCTCGAAGCCCTTCCTCCGAGGCGCAAAGGTCCAGCGCGTGAAAACGATCCGCGAGCCATCCGGGGACCACGACGGCCAGAAGGCGACCGCCGTGGCGCTGCTCGTAAGCTGCCTGAGTCCTGATCCGTCGGCGCCGATCACGAAGACCTGAGCGCGCCGGCCCCCGCGTGGCGGGATCAGGTCCCCACTTGCGAACAGGATCCTGGAGCCGTCCGGCGACCACGAGGGCGTGCGAACGGCCAGTTCCCATGTCGTCAGCCGACGGAGTCCAGTCCCGTCGACGTTCACCACGAACAGCGCCGAAAGGTTTCTGGGGGCCCCTGCTTCGACGAGCTGTCGATCCCGGACGAACACGATTCGTTCCCCGTCTGGGGAGTAGCCGGGCTCCTTGTCCATGTACCCGGGGTAGGGATTTGCCGTGAGTGGGCTCAGCCTTCCGGTGTCCATGTCCACGATGGAGATTCCGGCCGGCAGTTCGGACTGTCCCTCGGCGCTGACGGCCATGTGCGTGCCGTCGGGGGACCAGACCGGAGTGAACTCCGCACCTCCCCCGCTCGTGACCTGCGTGAGCCCCGTGCCGTCGGCCTTCACGGAGTAGATGTGGCCGTTGGCAGCCGACCAGTCACGCACGGCGATGACCGACCCGTCGTCGAACGCTATCGTCGACCCATCCGGTGACCAGACCGGGTACTCGACATTGCCCGTCGTGATCTGTCTGAGGCCGGTGCCGTTGGGGCCAGCGGTGTACAGGCGGTCAAATCCGGCGCCCTCGCCGGGGGACACGAACGCGACCCGGCCGTTGCGAACCTGACTGAGCGGGGTCGGGCTGATCGCCGGCACGGGCCGCCCCGACCTGAATGACTCGCTGAGCGCCACGGCGACGACCGCCGTCACGATGAGCGCGACGACCGCGGAGCCGATCCGTCGGTTCCGGCGTTTGTGGTCGCGCCGGAGAAGCAGCCGATCGAAGGACGGCTGAGGGGGCGACCACCGCCGGATCGTGCGGTCGAAGAGGTCTCGCTCGTCGGTCACGGCCGGTCACCCACTTTTCCGCGGATCGCGGCGCGGGCCCGCGTGGCCAGGGTCCGGACTGAGGCCGCCTTCATCCCCAGCGCCCGGCCGGCTTCCTCGGATGTGAACCCCGCGTAGGAGGTCATCACGACCGCCGCGCGCTGGGTGGCCGTGAGTTCCCGAAGGGCCCGGACGACGACGTCGCGGTCCTCAACGGTTGCGAGGACGTCCTCGGTCGGCGCTAAGCTGGCCACGCGCCGCAATGCCAGTGCCGCTCGCCGATACCGGTTGCGGAACACGTTCATGGCGGTGCGGAACAGGAACCCGCCGGGCTCATCCATCACCGAGACGCGGCTCCATCGCTCCCACACGCGCAGGAACGCGTCCTGCATGATTTCTTCGGCCTCGAAGCGATCCCCGGTGACCAGCGTGAGCGCGCCGAACAGTCGGGCGCGCTCCGCCTCGAAGAAGTCTTCGAAGCTGGGCGGTTGCTCGGCCACGAGCGCCTCCTCGGCACTGACCGCCGGCACAGGATGCAGTCGCGCGATCATCGTGTGGCATGAACACGCGGTGGCGCCAGTTCGCTACGCGCGGAAGATCATCAGATCGCGCGGCGAAGCTGCTCCGGACCGCAAGTTGGCGGGCGGCTCCGGGCGAGAAGACCATACGGACATGGCCTGTTGGTGAGTGGGCGGTGGAGGATTTGAACCTCCGACCTCTTCCGTGTCAGGGAAGCGCTCTCCCCCTGAGCTAACCGCCCGTGCGGTTCAGTGTAGCGGCCGACCCGGGTGGGGGCTGGGGCGGCGGGCCGGCGGTCGAGGCGGGGACCGGAATTGAACCGGTGTAGCAGGTTTTGCAGACCTGTGCCTAACCACTCGGCCACCCCGCCCTGAGGGGTCGGAGCCGGGGCTGCCGGCTCGGCCTCAGTGTACCGCCCGGCTCTCCGGGCGCTCCCCAACGGGAATCTCGGCCGCGGGCTGGCTCAAGGCCAGGGTGGATGGCGCCGAACCCTCTGCTGATGGGTGCAAACGGGCGCCATAACGCAATGACCCTGAAAACTCGGGAAGCCGACCTCGATGTCGGTGGTCGTCACGAGGCTGGGCCGGCCGGGAACGGGCATGCTCGGCTCTCCGCACCGCCGGACCCACCCGGCCCCAGTCGACGGCGGGGGCGGGGACTGTTCGCCCGGTACCGCACTCGGCTCCTGGCCGGAGTCCTCGTGGTGTCGCTTCCGGTCCTGGCGGTGCTCGTGTTCGTCCTGTCGGCCCGCGCATCCACCAACCTCCGGCTGGGAACCGAGCGAGAGCTGGTCGCGCAGGCAGACCGGGGCACCGACATCGACGAGTGGCTGAGCGAGCGTCACGAGGACCTCGACGTTCTCTCTAGGCTCGTCAACGAGCGGCTCACCGACGCCAACCTCACGCAGATCCTGGTCCATACGAAGAGCGCCGCCGACGACTACGAGCTCCTCGAGGTGGCCGATCCATCCGGGCGGCTGCGCGTCTCGAGCGGCTCCGGCCAGCAGCTCGACGTGAGCGGCCAGGCCTGGTTCGACCGTACCTCGTCTGGTCAGTCCACGACGAGCCCGGTGTACGAACAGAACGGCGTCCTCCATTTCGTGGTGGCCCAACCGGTCCAGGATCCCTCGGGCACGGTCACCGCGGTCGTGCTGGCCGACATCAACGTCCCCGCGCTGCTCACCTTCCTCGACGCCGACTACGCGCACACCGGACGGATCCTGGTCGTGGACGGGCAGGGCCGCTTGCTCCTCAGCTCGGACATGACCGGAGCCGAGGACGACGCCGCGTTGCTCTCCCGCGGGGCCCTCGCGCAGGCCCCCGGGGACGTTCGCGGGCTCGCCGGCCGCACAAGGCCGGGCGTGCGGACCCTGACCGAGGGCGGTCGATCGGTGTTCGCGGCCTATCAGCCCGGCCCCCAGGGCCTGGGCTGGGTGATCGTGGCGGAGGAGAACTCCTCGGAGGCCCTCGCGCTGGCCACCGACCTCCGTCACCTCGGCATCCTCCTGCTCGTGGGAGGCGTGGCCCTCCAGATCGGGCTGGCCGCGCTGTTCTCGGTGCAGGAAGTCCGGCGGATGCGCCGGCTGGTCGCCGGCAGCCGGTCGGCCAGCGCCGGCGTCTCGACCAGGTCCTCCGACCTGTCCGCCTCCTCGGAGGAGCTCGCCGCGACGACGACCGAGCAGTCCGCCGCCGTCACCGAGACCTCGGCCACCATGGAGGAGCTCGCTCGCACGTCCGCGTCGATCGCCGATACGGTCGATCAGATCGCCGCCCAGGCCCAGGACACCCGGGAGAGCCTCGAGGTGGCCAAGGTCGACATCCAGGCATCCAGCGAGCGGACGCTCGCGCTGACCCAACGGGTCAACGAGGTCGGGGGCATCCTCGAGCTGATCAACCAGATCGCGGACCAGACCAACCTGCTCGCCCTCAACGCGGCCATCGAATCGGCCCGCGCGGGCGAGGCGGGCCGGGGCTTCGCCGTCGTGGCCGACGAGGTACGGCGGCTGGCGGAGAGCTCGAAGTCGTCGGCCGAGGACATCGGGAGGATCATCGAGGCCACCCGGGACGAGACGAACGCGACCGTGATGGCGATGGAGAAGGGTGCCAAGCAGATGCAGCGCGGCCTCGAGCTCCTCGAACAGGTCGCGGAGGCCACCGCCCAGATCAGCATGACGACCCAGCAGCAGCGATCGGCCACCGAGCAGGTCGTGGAGACGATGGAGCAGCTCGCGTCCGCCAACCGGCAGCTGTCGGAGGCCGCGCAGGAGATCGCCTCGGCGGCCGGCGAGCTCTCCGGGCTGGCCTCGGGACTGGAGTCCGACGCCGCTGCGGCGGCATCGCAGTTCTGAAGGCGGCCATGGACACTCGTGTGGTCGTGCTTGGGCTGGGGTCCGAGGAATATGCGATCTCCACCGAGCGGGTCAGCCAGGTCATCGCCGCCCCCCGCGTCACGCCGGTTCCGACCGCGCCGCCCGCCGTGCTGGGGGTCTTCAACCTGCGGGGCGAGGTCGTCCCGCTGCTCGACCTCCCCCGACTGCTCGGGCTCGGCTCCGCGGCGGGGAACGCGATGCCGTTCGCCGTGGTGGTGGAGACGCCCCGGGGCCGAGCCGGCCTGACCGTCGAGGGCCTGCCCCACTTCGGAGCGCTCGGGCCCGAGGTCGGGACCTCCGAGCGACCCGGCGTCACCAGCATCCATTCGATCGGCGACGCGCTCGTCTCGCTCCTGGACGCCGACGCGCTCCTGGATCCCGTCCGGCTCGGCCCGGGGTGATCGCGTGACGCCCGACTCCTTCGTCGATCCCGAGTTCCTGGAGCTGTTCGCCCGGGAGGCGGAGGAGCACCTGGCGTTGCTCGCCGAGAAGCTCCTGTCGCTCGAGGGCGACAGCGGGAACGCGGAGCTGGTTTCGGCGCTGTTCCGGTCGGCCCACACGTTGAAGGGGGCCGCCGCAATGGTGGGGTTGGACGACGTGAGCCAGGTGGCCCACGCAATGGAGGACGTGCTCCAGGGGGTCCGCGACGGTTCGACGGCGCCCACGCCGGAGCTCGTCGACGAACTCCTGCTGACCGTGGACCGGCTGCGGGCCATGGTGCCGGCGGCGGTGAACGGATCGCCGGAGTCCGAGGTCCCTCCCGACGAACCCGAACCCGAACCCGAACCGGAACCCGAGCCCGACCCGGCGGGGCCACCCACCGCGCCACCCACCAAGCCTCCCGCCGCGGCCCCCACCCCGGCCCTGCCCGCGCAGCTCCGGAGCGACGTGGTCCGGCTGTCGACACGCCGGCTGGACGAGATGGTTCGCCTGATTGGCGAGGCCAGCGCGGCCCAGTTGCGCCTGGGGCGCACCATCAACGACGACTTGGGCACCGACCCGGCGGCCGTCACCGAGCTCCGGGATCTGGGGGGCGCTCTGACCGAGCTCCAGCAGCGGGCCATGCGAGCCCAGATGGTTCCCGTGTCGACGATGACCGACCCGCTCCGCCGGACGGTTCGCGACCTGGCCCGGCAGCTCGGGAAGCGCGTCCAGTGGGACGTCCGCGGCGCGGACACCGAGCTCGACCGGGCGATCCTGGAGCAGCTGGCCGATCCCATCCTGCACCTGGTCCGCAATGCGATCGACCACGGCATCGAGGCGCCCGACGACCGCGTGGCCGCCGGAAAGCCTCCCGAGGGCTCGCTCCGGTTCCACGCGATGCAGCTCGGGGCCGACGTGGTGATCGCGGTGAGCGACGACGGCCGGGGGATCGACCCCCGCGCGATCGACGCGGCGGCCGCACGGCGGGGGGTCGACGCCGCCAGCCTGACCGAGCAGCAGCGACTCGAGCTGGTCTTCGCGTCGGGCTTCTCCACCGCCTCGACCCTGACGGACGTCTCGGGACGCGGCGTGGGGCTCGACGTCGTCCGGGCCGGCGTCGAGGCCGTCCGGGGCACCGTGGAGGTCCGGTCGGTCCCGGGCGAGGGGGCGGAGTTCCGGATCGCGGTCCCCATCACGCTCGCGGTCGTCCGGTGTCTGGTAGTCAACGCGGGAGGACAGCGGATGGCCGTCCCCATGCACGCCGTGGCCACGGTCATCCCGCCCGACTCGCACCAGGATCAGACCGACGGGCGACGGTTCGTCCGGGTGGACGGCCGGGCCGTGCAGCTCGCGAGCCTCGCCGGGACCCTGGGGATGAACGGGAACGGCCACGACGGACCTGCCCTGATCCTGTCCGGGCTGACCCGCCGACAGGCGTTCAGCGTCGACGGCCTCGTCGGGCAGCGGGACGTCGTCCTGCGCAGCCTCGGCGGCGTCATCCCGAGAGTGTCCGCGTTCTCCGGCGCGAGCGTCGAGCCGGACGGCTCCGTCATGCTCGTGCTCGACGCGTCGGGGCTCGCGGACCGCTCCACGGGCGCCGAGTTCCGGGTCATGGGTGCCGCCGCCGTCGACGAGGAGTCCACACCCGGAGGCGACGGGGCCGAGCCGGCACGGCGCTCGACCGAGATCCTGGTCGTCGACGACGCGCTCACCGTGCGGGAGCTCGAACGATCGATCCTCGAGCGGGCGGGGTACGACGTCCGCACCGCGATGGACGGCGCGCAGGCCCTGGTGGCCCTGTCGGAGCGCCCCGCCGACCTGGTCCTCACCGACATCGAGATGCCGAACATGGACGGGTTCGCGCTGACCGAGGCCATCCGAGCCAATCCCGCCATCACGAACGTCCCCGTGGTGATCGTCACGACGCAGGGCAGCGACGAGCATCGCCGGCGGGGGCTCGAGGCCGGCGCGGACGCGTACATCGTCAAGAGCTCCTTCGACTCCGCGGCGCTGCTGGAGGCCGTCGAGCGGCTCCTCGGCCGGAGCCCCGTGTGACGTCCTCGAATGGGGTCGTCGTCCGGGATCCTGCCGCTCACCCCGAAAGCCGGATGGCCCGTCAGACGCCCGTGGTCGCGATCGCGGCGTCGGCGGGCGGACCCGCGGCGCTGGCGGAGGTGCTGGCCGGCATCGGGGGGCTCCAGGCCCCCGTGCTCCTGATCCAGCACATCGACGAGCGGTTCATGGACGGATTCACGCAGTGGATGGCCCGGGCATCGGCGTTGCCGGTGGAGCTCGCCCGGGACCGGGAACGGCTCCGGCCGGGAGTCGTCTACGTGGGGCCGTCCGGCGTGCACAGCAAGCTGATCCAGGGCCGAAGGATCGCGCTCGATCCCGACCCGGAACGCCTGCACCGTCCGTCCGCGGACGTCCTCTTCGAGTCGGTCTCCCAGTGGGCCGGCCCCGCCGCCGTGGGCGTCCTGTTGACCGGGATGGGCGAGGACGGGGCCCGGGGGCTCCTGGCCGTCCGCCTGGCTGGGGGACACACGATCGTCCAGGACCGAACCACCTCGGCCGTGTACGGCATGCCCGGAGCGGCGGCCCGCCTCGACGCAGCGACCGAGATCCTCCCGCTCAGCGCGATCCCGGACGCGGTCGTTCGAGCGGTGAAGAGGGCCCGACCGTGAGCGCGTCGGCGACCAACCGGACCCCCGGCGGTCATCGTCGCGAGGCCGGAGAACCCGACCGGGTCGACGAGGCCGTCCTCTCCGAGGCCGCGGCCGTCCTCGAGCGTTCGGCCGGGCTCCGGCTGGACCCGGCGGTGCGAGGCCGGCTGGCCAGATCGGTCCAGGACGCGGCGCGCGGCCGTGGAGCGAAGCCCGCCGCCTTCGTGTCCTCACTCGGGACCGACCCCGCGGCGCTGCAGGCGCTGCTCGACCGCATCACGGTCCAGGAGTCGTCGTTCTTCCGGGACCCCGCCCAGTTCGAGGCACTGGCCGACCTCGTGATTCCCGAGCTCCCCGACCCGATCACGGCCTGGAGCGCCGGATGTGCGAACGGCCAGGAGCCCTACAGCCTGGCGATGTCGCTCGCCGAGTCCGGCCGCCAGGGCTGGCGAGTAATCGCGACGGACGTCTCCACCGCGGCGCTCGGCCGGACTGGCGAGGGCCGGTACTCGGAGCGGGAGCTCCGGGGCCTCTCCCCCGCCCGGCGCGAGCGCTTCCTGACCCGGGAGGGCCCGGCCTGGCAGGTCCGCCCCGAGCTCCGGGAGGGCGTGACGGTCACCCGTCAGAACCTGGTGGCCGATCCGCCGCCCTTCGAGCCCGGGGGGTGCTCGGTCGTCTTCTGCCGGAACGTGATCATCTATTTCGGGCCGGAACGGGCGGCCGCCGTGATGGACCGCCTGTTCGAGTGGCTGCCGGGGAACGCCCGCCTGTTCCTGGGGTTCTCGGAGACGCTGTGGAACATCTCGGACCGGTTCCAGCCGGAACGCTTGGCGGGGTCCTTCGTCTACCGGCCGGCCTCGCGCTCCCCGGTGTCCGGGGCCCCGAGACGGTTGGTGCACCGGCGGCGGTCCCCGGCCCCCGTTGCGCCACCTCCCGTTCCGCGACCGGGCACCCGGCGCCCGCCGGCCGTTACCGCGCCGCCGGCCACCATGCCGTCGAGCGGGGAGGCCATGGCGCGCGGCCAGCGGGCCCTGACCACGAGCGACCGGCCCGGCGCCATCGCCGCGTTCCGGCAGGCCGCCTACCTCGACCCCGAGGATCCGATCGCCCACCTCCAGCTCGGGCTCGCCCTGGAGGCGGAACTGGAATACCAGGCCGCGCTGCGGGCGTTCGCCGCCGCCCGGGCGGCGCTGGATCAGTTCGGGCCGGACGGGCTGGCCAACGCTCTCGAGGGGTTCGACGCGTCCGAGCTCGCCCGACTGATCGATGCGAAGCTGGGGGCCCTCCGATGAGCGACCAGCCGGTCGTGCTGGTGGCCGACGACTCGGCCGTGGTGCGGCGAGTCGTGGCCTCCCAGCTCGCCGGTCAGGGATTCCGCGTCGTGGAGGCGGAGGACGGAGACGCGGCGCTGAAGGCCTTCGCCGACGAGCGGCCCGACATCGTGCTCCTCGACGTCGAGATGCCGGGCCGCGACGGGTTCGAGGTACTGGCGGCGATCAAGCACGACCCCGACGAGGGAGACACGCCCGTGGTCTTCCTGACGGCCCGGGAGGATGGAGAGGCCCTGGTCGACGCCCTGGAGCGGGGGGCGCACGACTACCTGCGGAAGCCCTTCGACGCGAACGAGCTCCTGGCCCGGGTTCGGGCGGCCTACCGGGTGAAGGCGCTCCAGGACGAGCTCCGGTTGCGCAACGCCGAGCTCGACCGCGTCAGCCGGACCGACCCTCTCACCGGGCTGTGGAACCGACGCCACCTGGAGGGGCAAATCCCGGAACGGGAGAGCCTGGCCCGGCGGCACGGGATCGCGCTGTCGGCGCTGATGATCGACATCGACCACTTCAAGCGGATCAACGACGTCGAGGGTCATGCCACCGGCGACCTGGTGCTGCGCGAGATCGCGCACCGCCTCCGGGAGGGCACGCGGCCGGAGGACGTCCTGGCCAGGTGGGGCGGCGAGGAGTTCCTGGTCTTGATGCTCGCGGACGCCGCAGGGGCTGCCGCCCTCGGCGAGCGGGTCCGGGCCCTCGTGGCCGCGGCGCCCGTCACGTCGTCCGGCCGCGCGATCGAGGTGACGGTCAGCGTCGGGTGCGCTACCCGTGGCGACGACGAGGCCATCGACTCGATGGTGACCCGGGCGGACGAAGCGCTGTACGAGGCCAAGGACGCCGGCCGCAACCGGGTCGTCGCGGCCGGCTGACACCCTGCGAGACGCCGATCCCGGTCGCGGTCAGGGAAGCTTGCGCTCGTAGGCCCCGATGTCGCACCTGAGGTTCTGCGGACGGCTGACCCCACGCTGGTCCTTGGCAACCGCGCAGTCGGCCTTCGCGATGGCGTCCCGGGCCGGGCTGGTCAGTGCGATGGCCATGGTCTGGGTGGGACCGCCGTTGCCCGCGAGCGGTCCCAGTTTCGGGTCGACGGCCACCTTGTCGCCGTTCTTCTTGACGAACGAGCAGCCGACGGCATGCCTGATCAGGTTGTGACCGCTGGATGTCGGGCCCCCGAAGCAGTCCGGCCCCTGGGCGGCCGTGTTGTTCGCGAGGATCGTGGCCTCGAGGTTGAGGTCCGGGGTGGTTGTGCGCACCCCGCCTCCCTGGGTGGACGTGGGGCTGCCGCTCCCCGACGTGCTGTTCCCGGCAACGGTTGAGTCGACGATCGACCCGCCCGTGGTGGGGTTGAAGTCGATTCCCCCGCCGTCCACGGACGCCGAGTCGCCGCTCGCCGTGAGCTTGTTGAGCGATACGGTCGAATTGGTGACCATGAGCGTGCCGTAGCTCTTCAGCCCCCCGCCGTCGGCGTTGGTGTGCCCGGCGGAGGACGACGCCGACGAGACGTTGCGGGAGACCGTGGACGCGGTCACGTTCAGCTCCTGCGCCGAATACACGCCCCCGCCCTGGACCGAGGCGAGCCCGGTCGACGTCGCGGTCAGCCTGTTGGCGTTCACAGTGCTCCTCGTGAGGGTCACGTGTGGCCAGATCACCCCGCCGCCGTCCGCTTGGGACGAATCCGCCGCCCCGGACGCCGCCGCGACGTTGCCCGAGATGGTCGAGCCCGTCACGTGCAGGTCGCCGGTAGTGGAGGAGAGCCCGGCCCCCTCCGCAGATGCACCCGATCCCGTTGACTTCGACGTCGCGGCATTCCCGGTGATGCTGCTGCCGACGACGGAATCAGTCGAATCCGTGTCCTGGTACCCTCCGCCGCCCTCGGCCGTGGGGCCACCGAAACTGGATGCCGTGGCCCGGTTCCCGGAGATCGTCGATCCCGAGACGGTCAGCGTTCCGTTCGTCAGGTAGAACCCGCCGCCCCGGGCCACCGCGTTGAGCGACACATCGGACGTGGCCCGGTTGCCAGTGATCTTCGAGTTCGTGACCGTCAGGTTGCCGCCCGCGACGTAGATCCCCCCGCCGTCGGCTTCGCCGCCGCTGCTGGTCGTCCGGGCCCGATTGTTGCTCACGGTGGAATCGGTCAGCGTCAGGCTTCCCCCCGAGAGGATCCCCCCACCGACGGCGTCTCCCGATGAGGTCGTGGCCAGGTTGCCGGTGACCGTGACCCGGTCCAGGGTGAGGCTCCCCGAAGCGTTGAAGATACCGCCGCCGTTGATGGCCACGCCTCCGGTGACGGTCAGGCCGATCAGGTGCACCGTCTTGCCAAGGGAGTTGTTGAACAACGGGCTGCCGGCGTCGTTCCCGTCGAGGGTCGCGGTGGGGTTCCCCTTCAACGTGAGGGCCTTGTTCGTGATGTGGAAGGTCCCGACGCACGTGCCCTTGACCAGGATCGTGCTCGCGGTGGCGGGCGCCGCGTCGATCTTGGCCTGGAGGTTCCCCCCCGTGTCGCAGTTCACCGACGGCGTCGCCGCCTGCGCCGTGGGAGCCAGGAGCACGACCGTCAGCGACGCCACGACGGCAACGACGGCCCTGCTCAACGTGTTCCGTGTGAGTCGCTTCATGACGTCCTCCGGTTGCTTCAAAGGGCTATGTGAACTTCCGTTCATAGGCCCCGATGTCGCATCGAGGCCCCTGGGGCCGGGGCACGCCGCGCTGATCCTTCGCCACGGCGCAGTCGGCCTTGAGGATGGCGTCGCGGGCCGGGCTGGCCAGGGCGATGGCCATGGTCTGGGTCGGACCACCGTTGCTCGCAAGGGGCCCGAGCAGGGGGTTCTTCCCAACGATGTCGGTGGGCTTCTTTGGGAAAGAACATCCGGCTGTCTTCCGGATGAGGTTGTGCCCGCCCGACGTGTAGTTTCCCGCCTGGGGGAGGTGGAAGCAGTCGGGACCATCCGCAGCAATGTTGTTCGCAATGATCGTGTTGGTGATGGCCATGCTGCCACCGTACAGACCGCCGCCCTCGCGCTGTGTCGTGTCCCCGCTCGCCGTTGCCGTATTGCCGGCCACTGTCGAGTCGAGGAGGGAGCCGGCGCTGTCGAGCCCCCCGCCGAAGACCCCCGAGTTCCCCCCGATGGTCGGAGACGTCGCGGAGACGTGGTTCAGCGCGAACGTGGAGTTCGTGGCGGTCACGGTGGCGAAGACGCCTCCGCCGAATGCCCGAACGAGCTGCGGTGCAGAGGTCTTCGCCAAAGCGCGGTTCCGGGATATCGTCGACCCTGTGGCAGTCAGCGACGAGGCGAGAACGCCGCCCCCGTCTGCCGAGGCTTGGAAGCCGCTCGATGTCGCCGACAGGCTGTTGCTGTCCACGATCGAACGGACGAGCGTCACCTGGGTTGCGCGGATGCCGCCGGCTACAGCCTCAGCGAACGACGACGCAGTGGCCACTGCGCTGTTCCCGGAGACCCTGGACCCGGTGACGTGCAAGCTCTCGCCGTAGACGCCCGCCCCATCCACCGCGGCGGAACCGGCGGGTGCGTCACCCGAGGCCCTGTTGCCCTCGATGCTGGAGCCGCTGATGGACTGCTTCGTCGCGAAGAGCGCGAGGGTCCGTCCGGCGGCCACCGTTGCGGAGGTCGAGCTCGCCGTGCCGATATTCGACCCGACCACCGCTCCGCTCAGTGTGGCCGTCGAGCCCGACGTCTCGAAGCCGGCAGCTCCGAACGCTTCCGTGACGCTCGCCCCCGCGGCGGTGACCCGGTTTCCGGTGATCGTACTTCCCTGCACCGTGAGGTTGCCGTTGACATAGAACCCGCCGCCCTCGGCGGTCGCCGTCCCCGAGACCGGAACGGCCGTCGCCCGGTTGCCCGAGATCGAGGAGTTCTTGATGGTCAGGTTCCCGTCGTTGACGTAGATCCCCGCGCCGGCCGCGGTGGTGGCCCCGTCGGTGGCCAGCGCCCGGTTGGCGCTCACGGTGGAACTGGTCAGCGTCAGATTCCCCTTCGTGACGTAGATGCCTGCTCCCTGAGCGGCGCCGGACGTCGCGGTCGTCAGGTTGCCGGTCACCTTCACCGCGTTCAGGGTGAGGAGTGCCACCCCTCCCCCCTCTACGGCAATGCCGGCCCCGGGGGCCGCTCCACCCGTGATGGTTAGGCCCACGAGGTGCACTTGCTTCCCTGCGGCGTTGACCTCGAGTGTGCGGGACAGGTCGTTGCCGTCGAGCGTGGCGGCGGGGTCTCCCTTCAGGGTGAGGGACTTGTCGAAGATCAGGAAGCTCCCGAAGCACGTCCCCTTCACCAGGATCGTGCTTCCGGACGCCGCTGCGTCGATCTTGGCCTGGAGGTCGCCGCCCGTGCCGCAGTTCACCGAAAGGGGGGCGGCCATCGCGGCGGGAGCGGGGGCCACGAGCATCAGGCCGGCCCCGATGACTACGACCATCGAGGTCCTCCTCCACTGAGGCCTCCGGGAGCCGCGGATTCGTGTGCGTCGCTTCATCGTGTCCTCCGGTAGGGTCAGCGAGGCTAGGGGAGCTTCCGCTCGTAGGCCCCGATGTCGCACTTGAGACCCTGGGGCCGGTGCACGCCCCGCTGGTCCAGGGCGACCGCGCAGTCGGCATTCGGGATGGCGTCGCGAGCCGGGCTGGTCAGGCCGATGGCCATCGTCTGGGTGGGCCCGCCGTTGCTCGCCAGGGCCCCGAGCTTCGGGTCCGCGCCCACGATGTCGGTGGGCTTCTTGGTGAACAAGCATCCGGTGACCTTCCGGAGCAGGTTGTGACCCGCCGAGGAAGGACCTCCGGTGCCCGGATCCCCGTAGCAATCGGGCCCGGTGGCGGCGGTGTTGTTCGCCAGGATGGTCCCCTCGAGCGTCAGGTCGGAATTCGTGAACAGGCCCCCACCTCGCACACCGGCCGAGGTCCCCGAGATCGAGAGCTTGTTGCCCGCCACCGTCGAATCGACGATCGAACAACACCCATACGCATCGAGGCCTCCACCGTCGACGAAGGAGGTCCCTCCTGCCGCTGACGCCGCGGTCACCGTGTTCAGGGCGATGGTGGAGTTGGTGGCAGCCACGTTGGAAACGTAGCCACCGCCGCCATAGGCGGTGGCTTGAGCCCCCGACGTGGACGTCGTGGCAGATGCCCGATTGCGCGAGAGCGTCGATCCGATGATCCTGGTCGTGTGGATAGAGAAGGTCTCGAGGCCGCCTCCCGAGGCGGTGGCATCGCCGCCACTCGAGACGGCCGCGATGCTGTTCCCGTCCACGGTGGATCGGGTGAGCTTCAAGCCCTCGGCGCTCCACACACCTCCGCTGTCGGCGAAGGCGTGCCCGGGTGACGTGGCGCTCGACGAGTTGCCGACGATGCGCGAGCGGCTGATCGAGACGGGGAAGCCCGACATGTACAGGGTCCCGCCGGAGCTGGCAGAGCCCGAGGTCGACGCCGCCGTGGCGACGTTGCCCTGGATCAGCGTGGCCGAGATGGACGCCGAGCCGACGCTGCCCTCGTACCCCGCCGCCGCATACACCGACATGTCGCCGGCGGCCGACGCCGTCACCCTGTTGCCGGAGATCGAGCTCCACTGCACGACGAGACTGCCGCCATCGACGTAGAACCCGGCAGCAAGCGCGCTCAGCTGCGCTGCCGTCGGATGCGCCGTTACCCGGTTGTCAGAGATCGCCGACTTCGTGATCGTCAGTTTCCCGTTGTTGACGTCGAGCCCTCCCCCGATGCCGAAGGTGGCCGCACCTGTGGCCAACACGCGGTTGGCGCTCACGAGGGAGTTCGTCACGGTGACGCTGCCCGCCGCCGAGAAGATTCCCCCTCCCTGGGGGATTCCCGTGTCGCCCGTGGCCAAGTTGTCGGTCACGATCACATGGTCGAGGGTCAGCGTCCCAGCGCTCTTGTCGATCCCGGCACCGACCGCGGCCGCCCCACCGGTGATGGTCATCCCGGCGAGGTGCACAGCCTTTCCGGACGCGTTGATGCTGAGCGTCGTGTTCAGGTCGTTGCCGTCGAGCGTGGCGGTGGGGTTCCCCTTGAGCGTGAGCCCCTTGGCGGCGATCTGGAAATTCCCCAAGCAGGTGCCCTTCACCAGGATCGTGGCGCCCGACGCCACCGCGTCGATCTTGGCCTGGAGGTCGCCGCCGGCATCGCAGTTCACCGATGGTGTGGCGGCCCGTGCGCCCGGGGCTGGGGCCGCCAGCATCAAGCCCACCACGACGACCGCGACCAGGGCGGCGCTATGGCGTCGGGTGCGGATTCGTGTGAGTCGTTTCATGACGTCCCTTCGTTGGGTCGGCGACGACTACGCGATCTTCCGCTCGTAGGCCCCGATGTCGCACTTGGGACCCTGGGGCCGGTGCACGCCCCGCTGGTCGATGGCGACCGCGCAGGCGGCATTCGGGATGGCATCGCGCGCCGGGCTGGTCAGGCCGATGGCCATGGTCTGGGTGGGCCCGCCGTTGTTCGCGAGGGCCCCGAGCTTGGGGTCCTTCGCCACGATGTCGGTGGGCGTCTTGGTGAAAGTGCACCCCACGGTCTTCCGGATCAGGTTGTGGCCGTTCGACGTGGGGCCCCCGAAGCAGTCAGGGCCCTGGGTCGCGGCGTTGGTCGCCACGATGGTGGCCTCAAGCGTCAGGCCAGACCCCGTGTACAACCCCCCGCCCTGCTTGGAGGCGCTCCCCCCTCCAGTCGTCGTCACGATGTTTCCGGCCACCGTCGAGTCGACCAGGGTGCTCGGGCCGGAACCGACGCGGATTCCCCCACCTTGCGCGACCGACGAGCCTCCCACCGGGGACGTCGCCGTGAGTCTGTTGAGGGCAATGGTGGAATTGGTCACCCCGATCGGTGAGTCGCTGTCGATCCCCCCGCCGTCAGACAAGGCAGAGAATGCCCCCGACGTCGCCGCAGTCGCGACGTTGCGGGAGATGGTCGATGCGGTCGCCTCCATCCCCTCCACGCTCACGCCCCCCCCGGAGACGATGGCGTCGCCTCCAGTCGACCTCGCCGTCACTCGGTTGCCGTTCACGGTTGACCGCATGAGGTTCACCACACCAGGGCTCAACCCTCCGCCACCAGCCGTGGCAGTCGAGCCCGTGGCGCTGACGACATTCCCCGAGATGGTCGAGCCGGTCACGTGCAGCGTGTCGAACCCGCTCAGTCCGGACCCGGCGGCCCCCGCAAAGCCCCCACCCGATTCGGCGGTGGCCGCGTTCCCGGTGACGATGCTCCCCACCACGGAGTCGACCACAGCGGTCTCATTGCTGCCGCCACCACCTTGTGCGTCTGCGTGCACGCCCTGGGAGGCAGTGACCCGGTTTCCCGACACCCTGGCCCCGTGCAGCGTGAAGTGGCCGGACTCCACGTAGAAGCCGCCACCCCTGGCGATGGCGCTTCCCGTCGACAACGCGGCGGTGGCCCGGTTCCCCGCGATCGTCGAGTTCGTGACCGTCAGGTCCCCGTTCACAACAGCGATCCCCCCACCGTCGGCCTCGCCGCCGCTGTCAGTGGTCCTGGCTCGGTTGCCGCTGACGGTGGAGTCGGTGAGCGTTAGATTCCCGCCCGAGAGGATCCCGCCGCCGGTGGCGGGGGCCGACGAAGACGTCGCCAGGTTGTCCCTGACCGTGACCCAGTCGAGGGTGAGGCCTCCGGCCTGGTCGAGGATGCCGGCCCCGAACTGGGCGACCCCCCCCGTGACGGTCAGCCCGACCAGGTGGACCACCTTCCCCGGCGAGTTGATCCCCAGCGGGCGAAACAGGTCCCCTCCATCGAGGGTGGCGGTGGGGTTCCCCTTGATCGTGAGGCCCTTGCCGACGATCAGGAAGTTCCCGACGCACGTCCCCTTCACCAGGATCGTTCCTCCTGCCGGGGCTGTCTGAATCTTGGCCTGGAGGTTCCCGGCGGTGTCGCAGTTCACCGAATTCGCTGCCTGGGCCGCGGGGCTCGGGAGGACCAGTGCCAAGGCGAACGCGACGAACGCCCCGATAGAGACCGGGCCGCGGCGGCGGCGAGATCGAGTGGTCGATGAGCGTTCCATGGCGGTTCCCTCCCCTTGACGTCGCGAGATCACGTGAGCTTCCGCTCGTAGGCCCCGATGTCGCACTCGGGGCCTTGGGGCCGGTGCACCCCCCGCTGGTCCGTCGCCACGGCACAGGCGGCCGCCGGGATGGCGTTCAACGCGGGGCTGGTCAGGGCGATGGCCATGGTCTGGGTCGGACCGCCGTTGCTCGCAAGGGGCCCGAGCAGGGGGTTCTTCCCAACGACGTCGGTGGGCTTCTTCGTGAACGAGCACCCGGCGACGTGACGGACCAGGTTGTGTCCGTCGGAGTGGGGACCGCCGACGCAGTCCGGACCCACGATCGCCGTGTTGTTCGCCACGATCGTGGCCTCGAGCGTGAAGTTCGCGCTCGTGGCATCGATCCCACCCCCCTCGCGCTCGACCGTGCCTCCTGCTGCCGACGTCGTGTTGCCGGCCACGGTGGAATCGAGCAGCGAGCTGAGATTGAACGGAGCGTAGATCCCGGCTCCCTGCGCCTGCGACTCCCCACCCTGAGCGGGCGAGGTCGCCTCGATGCTGTTCAGGGCGATCGTCGAGTTGGTGGCGTGGATCGGGCCCTGGGTGCCTCCGCCGGACACCTCTGCCAGGGTCCCGGACGTCGTCGCCGTCACCGAGTTGCGCGAGACCGTCGAGGCTTCCATGGTGAGCTGCTGGCCGCCGTCCACGCCGCCCGCCGAGGCGCCGGCCGTTCCGCTGTCCGTCACCGCCGTGACCGCGTTGCCGTCGACGGTGGAGCGGGTCAGCGTGAGGAACTGGCCCGTCAGCCCGCCGCCGGAGGCAGTGGCCTGGGTGCCCCCGGTGGCGCGGGCCCTGTTCCCCGAGATGGTCGACGCCGTGACCTCGAGGGTGGTCCCGAAGATCCCGGCGTCGTTCGCTTCCGCGTTTCCGTCCGAACGGGCGACGACCGAGTTGGCGGTTACGTGCGATCCGGTGACGGATTCGGATGTCGCGTCCAGCATGAGCGTCTTGGAGGCGATGCCGTCGCCCGAAGTCGCGGACGCCGTCGCGAGGTTCCTCGTGAACGTGCTGCCGGAGATCGTGGTGGTCGAGCCGCCCGTGTGCTCCAGGGCGGCGGCCTGAGCCGTGGCGCTCACCGGAGCGGTCACCGAGACCCGATTCCCTGACAGCGTGCTCGCCTCCACCTTGAGAACCCCGCCGACCACGTAGATCCCTCCGCCGCGGGCGGTTGCGGAGCCCGAGGACGGCGTGGCGGCGGCCCGGTTCCCGGAGATCGACGAGCCCTGGACGGTCAGGTTGCCGTTCTGGACGTAGATCCCCCCGCCCAGGGCCACGGTCGAGCTGCCGGTCGCCAGCGCCCGGTTGGCGCTCACTGCTGAGTTGGTCAGCGTCACATTGCCGGTATTCGAGAAGAGGCCCCCGCCGATGGCGCTCGTCGTGCTCGAGGCGGCAAGGTTGCCGGTCACGGTGACCTTGTTCAGCGTGAGGGCCGCGGCTGCGCTGAAGATGCCGCCTGCAGAGACGTCCGTGCCCCCGGTGATCGTGAGGCCGACCAGGTGCACGGCCTTCCCGGTGGCGGTGATCTCCAGGGTCTGGCCCAGGTCGTTGCCGTCAAGGGTGGCGGTCGGGTTTCCCTCGAGCGTCAGGGACTTGTTGAGGATTCCGAAGTTCCCGAAGCAGGTTCCCTTGACCAGGATCGTGGCGCCCGACCCGGCCGCGTCGATCTTGGCCTGGAGGTCGCCGCCGGCGTTGCAGTTGACCGAGGGTGTGACCGCCATCGCAGGGAGACCCGGGAGAACGACGCTGAGCCCGGCGGCAACGAGGACGGCAACGATTGCGGCTCTCGGTCGCGGGCTGCGGCGTTGGCGAACGCACCGATTCGCGACCCCCCAGGTCCTGCTCGCGGACCCGACCCTCCCCAACTTGTTCCTCTCCCCCGCCGGCAACGGAATTTCAGCTCCGGATGCCGGGCCCCTCGCCCCCCACGCGGCCCCGCACGGGCGCAGCCTACATGCCCGAAGAGTGGATGAGAAGGGAATCTGCGACAAGACAGGGGATTTGACTTCGGATAGTGGTAAGGGTGGACATGAGCTGGCGAGTCGCGCCGGAGCCACCCCCCGTCCTGACGAACGCTAGCGGGCTTGCTCCCGGAGCCACCTCAGCAAGCCGCCGGCGAGCAGCTGGGCGCGCTCGTGCTCCTCGAGGTCGTTCGACACGCTCACGGTCCCCTCGGGCGTCTCGAGCGTGACCTCGCGAGAGGCGGAGGCCAGCGCGTCTCGGACCCCGAGGAGGTGCCACTCGGCGCCGACCTCCGCCAGCCCGTACGCCTCGTCGTCGATCAGCAGCGGGACGATGCCGTTGTTGATGAGGTTCCGTCGGTGGATCCGGTGGAACCCCTTCGCGAACACCGCCCGGACCCCCAGCTGCAGCGGCGCCAGCGCGGCGTGCTCGCGCGAGGACCCCTGGCCGTAGTTGTCGCCCGCGACGATGAAGCCGCCGCCCCACTCCTTGGCCCGCGACACGAACTCGGGATCCTCCTTGCGGAAGGTGTACTCGGCGATCGCGGGGATGTTCGAGCGCTCGCTCATCACCAGGACGCCGTCCGGCGACATCGAGCCCGTCGAGATGTCGTCGGGCAGGACAATCAGCACCCGCCCTTCGAGCGAATCGGGCAGCTCCGGGGGGACCGGAGGTGGCTGGATGTTGGGGCCGCGCATGATCGCGACCTTGCGTGCCTCCTCCGGAGGTGGCGGGGGGATCAGCATCGCGTCGTCCGCTACCGGCGGGGGTGGGGTGATCGGGGGCGGGTCCCGGCCCAGGTCGCGAGGATCCGTGATGACGCCACGCAGGGCGGTCGCGCCGGCCACCTCCGGCGAGGCCAGGTACACCTCGTCCTCGTCCGTTCCGGACCGGCCCCGGAAGTTCCGGTTCATCGTGCGGACGCTCGGTTTCTTCGACGGCGGGGCCTGGCCCATGCCGACGCAGGGGCCGCAGGCCGGCTCCAGGAGCCTCGCGCCGGCCGCCAGGTAGTCGGCCAGGACGCCGGAGGACGCGATCGCGTTCAGGATCTGCCGCGAGCCCGGCGAGACGGTCATGTCGACCCACCGGTCCACTCCTCCACCCCGCCGCACGATGTCGGCCGGGATGGCGAGGTCCTCGAACGAGGAGTTGACTGACGAGCCGACGCACACCTGGGCGACCGCCGTCCCGGCCACCTCGCGAACGGGGACCACGTTGTCGGGGTTGTGCGGCTTGGCGATCAGCGGCTCCAGGGCGGCCAGGTCGATCACCAGCTCGTCGTCGTAGGCCGCGCCGTCGTCCGGATGCAGCTCGCGGAACCCGTCCGCCCGGTCCTGGCCCTCCAGCCACTCGCGGGTGCGCTCGTCTGCAGGGAACATGCCGAACGTGGCGCCGAGCTCAACGATCATGTTGCAGATCGTGGCCCGCTGGGTCAGCGACAGGCCCGGCACGCCCTCGCCGTCGAACAGGAAGGCGGTGTTGATGCCGCCCTTCACCGTGAGGCGGCGGAGCATCTCGAGGATCACGTCCTTGGCGCTGACCCACGGCCGGAGCTCGTGCTCCAGCACGACGCGGACCGTGCGGGGGTAGCGCAGCTCGAACGGGTATCCCGCCATGGCCACCGCCGCATCCATCCCCCCGATCCCCAGCGCCGCCATGCCCATCGCGCCGGCGGTGCACGTGTGCGAGTCGGAACCCACGAGCGTTCCGTACGGCACGTCGAACCGCTCGAGGTGCACGTAGTGCGAGATGCCGTTCCCTGGCCTGCTGAACACGGAGCCGTACCTGGCCGCCGCAGTCTGCAGGAAGAAGTGGTCGTCGGGGTTCTTGTGGTCGAGCTGGATCATGTTGTGGTCCACGTACTGCACGACCAGCGGCACCTCGACCCGGTCCTTCTCGAGCTGCTCGAACTCCATCCAGGCCATCGTCCCGGTGGCGTCCTGGAGCAGGACCTGGTCGACGCGATAAGAGATGGTCTCCCCCGGTCGCAGCTCACCGCTGACCAGGTGCTCGCTCAAGACCTTCTCGAGGATGTTCTGTGCCACCCGTTCTCCATCCGGCCAGCCATCCGAACCCTAATGGCTTCGGAGCAGCCGCGAGAACAGACTGCTCTCCGAGCCACCGGCGGGTGAGCACCAGGAAACCCAGGGCCGCCGAGCCCTAGGGGTAGATCGTGCCCCCGCCGGGCGGCGAGGAGCCGACGGCTGGTGGGATGTCGTGCCACACGAGCACTGATCCATTAGGGCGCCGCGTACTCCTCCAGGCTCGAGGTCGTCGTCGAGACGGAGGGAGGAGGAGGAGGAGTGATCTTCGTCGGGATCGACTGGGCGGAGACCCACCACGACGTGTGCGTGCTGGACGTCGAGGGAGGGGTGCTCACGAAAGGACAGGTGCCGGAAGGGGTCGAGGGGGTCGCCCGCGTTCACGAGATGCTCGCTGCGCACGCCGAGGAGCCAACGGACGTGGCGGTGGGCATCGAGCTCGACCGGGGACTGCTGGTCGGGGCCTTGGTGGCCACCGGGTACGCCGTGCATGCGGTGAACCCCCTGTCGGTCGACCGGTACCGGGACCGCCACCGGACCTCCGGAGCGAAGTCCGACCCCGGCGACGCCAGGGTCCTGGCCGACCTCGTGCGGACCGACCGCCATCTGCACCGCCAGGTGGCGGGGGACTCCGAGCTGGCCGAAGCGGTCAAGGTGCTGGCCCGGGCCCACCAGAACATGATCTGGTCCCGCCAGCGCGAGGTGAACCGGCTGCGCAGCGCCCTGCGGGAGTTCTACCCGGCGGCCCTCCAGGCCTTTGGCACCGACCTGGCCTCGGCGGATGCCCTGGCCGTGCTCGGTGCAGCACCCACGCCGGCCGCGGGACGCTCCATGAGCTCCTCCCGGATCGGTGCGGCCCTGAGACGAGGAGGGCGCAAGCGCCAGGTGGCCGCTCGCGCCGAGGAGGTCAAGGCCGCGCTTCGAAGCTCCCAGCTCAAGGCGCCGGAGGTGCTGTCGGACGCCTACGGGGCGCTCGTGCGATCCGCGGTGCGCGTGGTGGGCGAGATGACCGTCCAGATCGAGTCGTTGGCGACGGAGCTCGAAGGCCGTTTTGAGGTTCACCCGGACGCCGAGATCCTGCGCAGTCTTCCCGGACTCGGCCTGGTTCTCGGCGCCCGGGTCCTCGCGGAGTTCGGGGACGACCCGACCCGCTACACCGATCCTAAGGCCCGCAAGAACTACGCCGGGTCCTCTCCTATCACCAGGGCTTCGGGGCGCTCGAAGGTGGCGCTCGCCCGGTTCGCCCGGAACCGGCGGCTGGCTGACGCCTTGGACATGTGGGCGTTCTGCTCGATCAGTGCCTCCCCCGGGGCCCGCAACTACTACGACGCCTTGCGAGCGAGGGGACACACGCACCGGCGGGCGCTCCGCTCCCTCGCCAACCGATGGGTGGGGATCCTGCACGGCTGTCTTCGGCACTGTGCGAACTACTCGGAGGAGGTGGCCTGGCCGCGGGCCGTGGAGGCCGCCGCTTGACAGCTACGGCCCCTGGGATGTCTACCTCGGCTCCCGAAGGACCCGCGCGCCGTGAGCGCTACTGGGGCGAGCCGTCGACGAAGAGCTGGATGAGGCCGGGGGCCAGGCCGCTCGAGTCCACGGTATCGGCCCCGGCCAGCGTGTTGACGTCGAGCCGGTCGTTGGCGACCTCCGGATGGGTGATCTTCACCGCGGCGGCGAGCCCGGTCACGTCGACGCCTGCAGAGAGGCGATCGCCCATTCCTCGCCGCGGCGCGCCGCCGTGAGCACCGACTCGAAGGATTCCATGGGGTCGGGAACCTGCAGCCTCCGGGATCGGGGGGGCCCATGGGTCTCGCCGCTCACCGAACTGCTGGAGTGGACGACCGGATTCGACCCAACACTCCTACCCCGGAATTTCCTCGTTGCGCGGCCGTACTCGTGTCGATTCCGTTGGGGGTCGTTTGTCTACAGGGTGAGGACCGCAACCACTCGTCAGGGCGCCCCGGATCCTCGTGGAGCTCCCAGCGCGGCCTCGATGTCGTCGAGGTGCTCCGCTCGATGGAGGGCGCGAACGGCATTCAGCGGGCTGTCGGCGTCGTTGGGGTACATGCGTTCGGGCGGGAGGGAAGCGACGCGCCGATCGGTCTCCTCCGCCAGGCGGACGGCGAGCTCGGCCGCTGCGCGTGGCGCGATGCTGTCGATCAGGAGGCGGGTGGCGTCGTTGAGCGTGTCCACATCATCCGCCTCGGCGTCCGACGGCGAGAACGGGTCGCCGCGCTCCACCTTGCGGACGAGGGCCAGGGCCCACGCGTCCCAGAAGGCGATGTGGCCGAGCACCCCGGCCACCGTCCAGTCTTCGTATATGGAGCTGCGCAGGTCGTCGTCATCCAGGCGCGCGACGAGGGCCCGCAACCGCTCGCGCTCGCGAGTGTTCTGTTCGACATCGGGTCGGTCTGACGACATCGCTACCTCCCAGCCGGCCACGGGTCTCCGCGCCGCCTCGTCAGGACTCAACGGATGACGCTCGGCCCTCTCTCGCTTCCGCGGAGGGATTCCCGTTCGACTCGCGCGGGTTCCTTCGATAGAACCGTTGGACCTCCTCGCGTGAGGTCGGGTGGAGCGCCGCAAGCTGCATCATCCCCATACCCACCCCCACCCACAGGGAGAACGGCCAGTCGAAGATGGCTCGCAGGACGAGGACCGCCACGATGGCGACCAGCATGCCCCAATAGACAGGTGCCCAGATGGGCAGCCGGCTCACCCGTCGTCCGGAAACGAGGCCGAGCCGTCCAGGGTCCACCGGCGCGCCCCGTTCCATAGCCCGGAGCCACGCCGGCTTCATCCACTCGGGTGGCCGTCGCAGGATCCACCACAACCCGACGACGAGCAGCGCCAGGCCGAGGAAGATGAGCAGCTCCCCCGGACCCCTGGAGCCGTGATCCTCGAGCAGGACTCCGACGGTGCCGAGGATGAGGCCCAGTCCCCCGGGGATGGCGCCGAACGGCCGGTTCTTGAGGCTCCCGGCGGCCGAGTCGACGTTGTACCACATGAACCCCGCTCGGAAATGGCCAAGCCTGGTGGCGATCCCCAGCACGACCGAGGCCGATCCCAGGGCGAGGGCCGCCCACTCCCATCCAGCCAACGTCGAGACCTCCTGCCGATTCCCAACTGACCTTCCCGGTCGACAGAGGCGAAAACCCCGGCCTCACCGCCTCCCGGCGTGACCCCCGGTGAGCAGCTCGAACGCCGCATCCACCGCTGAGGGCCCGTTGTCCGGGATCGATGGCATGAAGACCCGATCGCCGAGCTCCCACGAGATGACTTCGGCGCCCTGTTCGTAGCCTCGAAGAGCCCACGGCTGCTCCGGGTCGTTCCAGCCATCGAGGCTTCGGAGCCGGAGGAAGCGACCCCTCAGCTCGGCCGAAACGTTGGCATCGAGCCAAGTGTGGCCCATCTCGTGGAGCAAGGTCGCTCGTGTGATTGCGTCCACGTGCGTCATGCACATGTCGACCGTGCCGTCCACGGCGTAGCCGGAGTTGCCGCCACAGCCGGAGAGGTCAGCGTAGAACCGCACCTCCACGTCCGGCGGCCTCATCCGTGCTCGCTCGAATCGGCCGATCGCCCACCGCACGAGCCCGAGCTGATCGGGCCTGGCGCCGACGACCACGACCCGCGGGTTCCGCCAGGAGACGTGGATCCCGACCTCCGAGCTCCCCCCGAGGAGCAAGGCTCCGAGAACGGCGATCAGAGCCCAGAGCCGCTTGTTCCTCTTCATGGCCCGAGACTCAGCCCCGGGCCTGGAGGTCCTCGTGGGAACCGCTGGAAGAACGCGTGAAGACTCGGGGCTTCAAGCGTTCTTCAAGGGCCGAGGCTCAGGGTTCGGGCGTGAATCGGCGATCGTTCGGAGCCGCCCTTCCCACCCGAGAGCGGCGGGCGTACGGTGCGGGCATGCGCTGCCTGGTCCTCGGACCGCTCGAGGTCATGAACGCCGCCGGGCCGATCTCGCTGGGCGGTCCCAAGCAGCGAGTCGTCCTCGCGAACCTCGCCGTGCGGGCGAATGCGGTCGTCTCGGCGGAGACCCTGATCGATCAGCTCTGGGGGGACGAACCCCCCGAATCGGCAAAGAACACCCTCCAGACGTACATCTCACATCTGCGCAAGGCCCTCGGTCCGGAACGGATCGAGGGACGTCCGCCCGGGTACGTGCTCCACCTCGCCCCGCACGAGCTCGACGCCACGCAGTTCGAGCGGCTCCTCGGGGAGGCCCGGGCCGCCGACGGACAGCCCGCTCGCGTCGCGACCATCCTGCGAGAGGCGCTCGCGTTGTGGAGGGGATCCGCGTTCGCCGACCTCGCCGTCGAGGGATCCCTGGCCGGAGAGATCGCCCGGCTCGAGGAGCTCCGCCTCGGCGCGATCGAAGAACGGATCTCGGCGGATCTGGCCTCGGGGCGCCATGCCGACCTCATCGGCGAGCTCGAGGGGCTCACGCGGGAGCACCCCTTGCGCGAGCGCCTGTGGGCCCATCTGATGCTGGCCCTCTACCGGTCCGGCCGGCAGGCGGACGCCCTCGCGGCCTTCGGGCGGGCCCGCGAGCTCCTCGCGGAGGAGCTCGGGGTCGACCCGTCGCCCGAGCTCCAGCGGCTGCAGGAGCGGATCCTCAAGCAGGATCCCGATCTCGAGGTCACCGGGGAGCCGCTCCGCGGCTACCGGCTGCTCGAGAAGATAGGGGAGGGCGCGTTCGGACTCGTCTACCGGGCGGTTCAGCCGCAGGTCGGTCGCGAGGTCGCCGTCAAGTCGATCCATCCCGAGCTCGCGAACCAGCCCGACTTCGTGCGCCGCTTCGAACGGGAGGCACAGCTCGTGGCGCGCCTGGAACATCCGCACGTCGTGCCGCTGTACGACTACTGGCGCGATCCGGACGGGGCGTACCTCGTCATGCGGTTCCTGCGCGGTGGGAGCCTCGAGGACCTGCTCGGGCACGGACCGCTCCCCCCCGATCGCGCCGCCGCGATCCTCGACCAGGTCGCCGGAGCCCTCGCCGCCGCCCACCGGCAGGGCGTCGTGCACCGGGACGTGAAGCCCGGCAACGTGCTGCTCGACGAGGACGGCAACGCCTACCTCACCGACTTCGGCGTCGCCCTCGACGCCGGGGCACCCGAACAGACCACGGGGGCCATGGTGCGCGGCACACCCGCCTATCTCTCCCCCGAGCAGATCCGCCTCCAGCCCGCGACGGCTCGCTCCGACATCTACGCCCTCGGCGTCGTGCTGTACGAGATGCTGACCGCCGAGCACCCGTTCCCCGAGTCCTCCCTCCGGGCACTCCTCGACCAGCACATGCACGAACCCCTCCCCTCGGCTCGAAGGCTTCGTCCCGAGATTCCGCCTGCGGTCGACTCGGTGATCGCCCGGGCGACCGCGAAGGACGCAGGGAAGCGGTTCGGCGACGCGCTCGATCTCGCAGCGGCGTTCCGGGGGGCGATCCAGGGGTCGGGCGAGAGCCTCGGCCCCGCCGAGGACCTCCGCAACCCCTACAAGGGACTCCGTGCATTCCTCGAGGCCGACGCCGGCGACTTTTTCGGCCGCGAAGTCGTGACGCGCCGGCTCATCGAACGCCTGGCCGAGCCGGGTGCCAGTGCGAGGTTCCTGTGCGTCGTGGGTCCCTCCGGCTCCGGCAAGTCCTCGGTGGTGAAGGCGGGCCTGGTCCCGGCCCTGCGCCGCGGCGCGATCGCGGGATCGGAGAGCTGGTACGTCGTCGAGATGCTGCCGGGCCCGCATCCGCTCCGCGAGCTCGACACCGCGCTGCTGGCGGTGGCGACCTCGCAACAGCCCTCGTTGGTGGAGGAGCTCGAACGTGACGAGCTCGGCCTGCTCCGCGCCGTCGACCGCGTCCTCCCCGACCCTTCGGCCGAGCTCGTGATCGTGGTAGACCAGCTCGAGGAAGTGTTCACACTCGTCGACGACCCGGTCGAGCGGGCGCGGTTCCTCGACGCGATCGCCTCGGCCGCAACGCACCCGATGAGCCGGGTGCGTGTCGTGTCGACGCTGCGCGCAGACTTCTTCGATCAGCCCTTGAACGTGCGCGGATTCGGCGATCTGCTCGCGGCTCGGAACGAGGCGATCACGCCGATGTCGCCCGAGGACCTGGAGCGCGCGATCGCCGGCCCCGCCCAGCGAGTCGGGCTGCGCGTCGAGCCCGGCCTGGTGGCCGCGATGGTCGCCGACGTCGTCGATCGTCCCGGCGCCCTGCCGCTGCTGCAGTACGCGCTCACGGAGCTCGCGGAGCGGGACGAGGTCTCCTCGCTCTCGCTCGAGACCTACCGCGCGATCGGCGGCGCCTCGGGCGCCCTCGCGCGTCGGGCGGAACGGATCTACGGGGCGATGAACGAGGGCGCACGCGAGGCGTGCCGGCAGCTGTTCCTGCGTCTCGTCACCCTCGGCGAGGGGACCGAGGACACGCGCCGCCGCGTCCGCCGATCCGAGATTCCGGCCCTGGACGGCGCGATGGACGGCGTGATCGAGTCCTTCGGCCGCCACCGCCTGCTGTCCTTCGATCGCGACGCGCTGTCGCGGGAGCCGACCGTCGAGATCGCCCACGAGGCGCTGCTTCACAGGTGGCCCCGTCTCCGGGGCTGGCTGGAGGAGGACGCGGAGACCCGGGCGGTCCAGGCCCATCTGATCGCGGCGGCCCGCCAGTGGGACACCGGCGGCCGCGACGACGCCGAGCTCTATCGGGCCGCCAGGCTCGTTGCGGCATTGGACTTCTCCTCCCGGTACGGCCAGCACCTGAACGAGCTGGAACAGAGCTTCGTCGCGCGCAGTCGGGAGGCGAGCGACCGGGAGACGAGGCGGATCCGCAGGACGAACCGGCGCCTGCGCGGCCTGCTCGGTGCCGTCGCGATCTTTCTCGTGGTCGCGCTGATCGCCGCCGGCATCGCGCTCGTGCAGGGAGGCCATGCGCGGCGTTCGGCGACGGTCGCCCTTTCCGAGAGCCTCGGCGCCCAGGCGGTCGCCGAGACCCAGCTCGACACCGCCCTGCTGCTCGCCGAGGAGGGCGTCAACATGGACGACTCGCAACGGACGGAGAGCGACCTCCTGGCCGTGCTGCTCCACAGCCCCTCGGCGATCCACGTCCTGCACGTCGGCGGGGTGGGCGCGCCTCCGGAGGACATCGTCGTAAGCCCCGACGGCGGGACGCTCGCCGTGCTGACTCGGGACCGCACCCTGCGGTTCTACGACACGTCAACGCGTCAGCCGACCGGCAAGCCGGTGCACGACGTGCCCGCGTACAACACCCGAAGGCCCGCGTTCACCCCCGACGGCTCCGGGCTCTGGGTCCTCCGGGGAGCCGGTCTCCAGAAGATCGACGTTCGAACCGGCCGGGTCGAGAGCACGATCAGGCTCCACCAGGACGTCGAAAACGTGTACTCGCCCGTTCTGCTCTCTCGGGACGGCCGAGTCGTGTACCTCCAGATGGAGGGATGGGAGCACGTCGCGGCGTGGGACACCTCGACTGGTCGCCGCCTGGCAGAGGTCGACGTGCCCGGGCTCTCGCTCTTGGCGCTTGCCTTCGCCCGGGAAACGGGAGAGGTCGTGGCGCTCACGACCCGGGATGGCGGACGAATCCAGGTCCGGGACGGCCGGACCCTGGCCCTGGAGCGGTCGTTCCATGTTCCGCTTCCCGCCCCGCAGCAGTACCAGCTCGCCGTTGCGCCGGACGGGCATATGGCCGCATACACCATGTTCAACCCCGGCTTCGACCAATCGATCCGATTCGTCGATCTTCGAACTGGTCAGATCAGGGTAGGCGCCGGCGCCCAGGCGGGCGAAGGCCAGGTGGCGTTCTCCCCGGATGGCGGGACGGCCGTGAGCGTGACCAACGACGGCCTGAACATCTCGGTCTGGGATGTCGCTTCGGCCACGCTCTTGCAAACGCTGAGCGGGCACGCCGGAGAGATCTTCATGCTCGCGTTCGATCCCTCCGGGCGAAGCCTCTACTCGGCGGCCGACGACGGGAATGTGTTCGTGTGGGATCTCTCGGGACGTCGGAGCTTCGGTCGCTCGTTCACCGCCAGTCTGGGGTCGTTCGGTGGGCCCAACGTCGGTTGGCACTTCCCTTATTTCTCCTCGTCCCCGGATGGGAAGAGCATCGCAGTCGCGCACGCGACAGAGATCGACCCCGCGAACGGGGTGAGCAAGGGCGGCAATGTCAGCATCGTCGACCTCTCGACCGGCCGGGTCACGACCGAGGTGAGGGTCGCCGGTCGAGTGCCCGGCATCGATTCGGTCATCTACGCGGAGTTCTCCCCGGATGGCACCGAACTCCTGGTCACTCCCGGTCCCTCGAGCAACGGGGACATCACCCTATGGCGTCTGGACGGTCGGACTGCCAGGCTCATCCGTACGTTCTCTGGGCTCAGCGCGACCCCCGTTCCAGATGACGGCGGCTTCTGGAACGCTCCCTGGGCGACGTTCAGCCCCGATGGCAAGTGGATCGCCGGCCTGGACCGACGCGAGGACGGCACCAGCCGGTTGATCGAGTGGGATGCTGCGACGGGATCCGAGCGCGTGGCGCCCCTGGATCTCCGTTGGAAGTCCACCGATGGCTTCCTCGACGGCATCAACCAGAACGTGGTGTACAGCCCCGACGGATCGTTGATCGCAACCTCCGCCCTGGGTGACCGTACCGTGATCATCGACGCGAGGACTCTGAAGCCGGTCCGGACGCTGCCTGATCCTCGAGGGGTCGCGTTCGTCGCGTTCTCACCGACCAACAGCAACCTGCTTGCAGAAGGTTCATCGAACGTCGGGATCGTTCGGCTTTGGGACGTGAGCACAGGCAAGCAGGTGGCCGAAGTACCGGCCTCCAACCCGGGACTGTGGAGCGTCCAGTTCGCCCCCACCGGGAGCATGCTGCTGACCGACTCTTCCGACGGCGTCGCCCGGCTGTGGTCCGTGCCCGATCTCCGGCAGATCGGAACCGATCTTCCAGGGCTCTTGAGCGTGCCCGGGACGGCCACCTTCGCGGGACGGGGAAACTCCACGACGGCCGTACTCGTCTATGCGACCGGCCAGGCGTTCGCATACCCGGCGTCGCCCTCGGCGTGGGAACGCCAGGCCTGCCTGGTCGCGGGGCGCAACTTCACGAAAGCAGAGTGGGCCCGGTACGTGGGAGACCGCCCCTACGAGCAGGTCTGCCCGCAGTACCCTTCCGGATCCTGACCTGTATCGCGCCGTCGACTCACGGCCGAACATCCATCACGCTGGGCAGACGTGCCGGAATGGTCCGGGAGGACGTTCGTCCACTCGGCGCATATGAGGCTCCGGCCGGCGACCTGGCACGCGAATCGCTCTTACAACCGCACATTTCGTTGGTGTCGAGGCCTGCACGCCATCGAGCATCAGACGGCGCGGGGTGCCACCTCCCGCGCGATGCGATCCCCGACACGATCGAGTTCCACGTCGAGGTCGTACTGGGTCTGCAGGTTCAGCCAGAACCGCTCAGAGGTCCCGAAGTACCGGGCCAACCGAAGCGCGGTGTCCGCAGAAACCGCTCGCGTGCCGTGGACGATCCCATTGATCCGACGAGGAGGAACGGCGATGTCCTTGGCGAGCCGGTATTGACTGATCCCCATGGGCTCGAGGAACTCCTCGGCCAGTACCTCGCCTGGATGGACCGCTGGAAGTCGCTTGGTCATCATCTCCTCCTCGTGGGTAGTCCACGATCTCGACGTCGTATGCATCGGCGCCCCGCCACCGGAAGCAGATCCGGCACCGGTCGTTGATCCGGATGCCGTGCTGGCCCGAGCGATCACCCCGGAGGCGTTCCAGCCGGTCCCCGGCGGCACCCGAAGATCCTCCAACTTCTCGGCGGCATCCAGCATCCGGGGTTTTCGCAGCGCATGTGAGCCCGGGCCTTCCCGTCTTGACAATGGGCCCTAGAGCCGCGGATCGACCGGCTCGCTCTCCAGTGCCAACACGCCGAAGACGCACTCGTGGACTCGGTAGAGCGGCTCGCCCCGGACGAATCGTTCCACGGCTTCTGCTCCCAGGGCGAACTCCCGGAGGGCCAGGGATCGCTTGTGGGAGACGCTTCGTTCCCGCAGCCGGTCGAGGTTCTCGGGGGCCGTGTACTCGGGGCCGTAGATGATCCGCAGGTATTCGCCACCTCGGACCTTCACTCCCGGCTGGGCCAGGCCGCGGGGTCCGCGAACGATGCCCTCGAGGGGCTTCACCACCATCCCCTCGCCTCCCGCGGAGGTCAGCTCCTCCCACCACCGCACTCCCGCCGACTCGCTCTGCGGATCGCTCAGATCGACCACGATGTGCTGCGTCGGCCGGAACAGCCCGGCGCCTCCGTGGACGAGTCGTTCGATCATCGTCAGGTGCCAGCGGTGGTCGCGGTCCAGGTAGGAGTGGCCCTCGCCCGCGAGGATCTGGAACGGCGCCAGGGAGAGGTCGTCGACCGTCTCCACCTTCCAGCAGTACCGGCGGTACGCGTCGACGAACTGCTCCGACATCCGGAGGCGGTTCTGGTTCCGGGCGAGCAGCTGGTCGACCTCCAGTCCCCTCACGACGCCCGCTTCGAGCGCTCGGACCGACGCTGCGAGCGTGGACCTCGACGAGGCTCCGACGGCTGCGTACTGCGTCTTGAGGAGCTCGAGGGCCTTCGCCGACCACGGGAGGAGCTCGCAGTCCATCGCCAGCCAGTCCGTCTCGAGCTCGTCCCACAGCCCGCCGGCATCGACTGCCGCGCGTACCCGATCGAGCAACGCGCCCTGCGTGGCGCTGTCCTCGAAGAACGGTCGCCCGGTGCGCGTGTGGCAGATCCCCGTCCCCTCGATGCGGAACCGTCGCGGCGCCACCGCGTCGTCACGGCAGACGATCACGACCGCCCGGGACCCCATGTGCTTCTCCTCGCAGATGACCAGCGGCACCCCTTCCCGGCGGTAGGAGGCGAAAGCCTCGGCCGGATGCTCCAGCAGGCCCGGTTCTGGGGACGTGGCCGGGGGCGACATCGTGGGCGGGAGGTAGATGAGCCATCGCGGATCGGCGGCGAAGCGACTCATGACCTCGAGCGCCGGGCGGGCGTTCTCGTCCCGGATCGTCACCGAGCGCTGCAGCCGGGTCTCGACGATCCGCTTCCCGAGCACGTCGTCGACGTCCAGCAGGTCGTCGCGGTCCGCCGCACCCTGACCGTCCCCCGCGGGCGGGATCGGGCGGGCGGGTTCGTAGTACGTCTGCGCGGCGGGCACCGACACGAGCTCCTTCTCCGGGTATCGCAGCGCGGTGAGGGAGCCACCGAACACGCACCCCGTGTCGACGTCGATCGTGTTGTTGATCCACTCCGTCTCGGGCACCGGGGTGTGGCCGTAGACGACCATCGCCCTCCCCCGGTACTCGACCGCCCACGGGTAGCGCACGGGCAGGCCGAACTCGTCGGTCTCGCCTGTGGTCTCCCCGAACAGGGCGAACGCCCGGACCGCGGCCGAGGCCCGCCCCTGCATCTCCTCGCGCATCCCGGCGTGCGCCACCACCAGCCGCCGGCGGTCGAGCACGAGGTGGCTGACCAGGCCGTCCAAGAACTCGATGACCCGCTGCCGGAACTCGGGGGGCTCGTTCCCGAGCTGCGCGAGCGACTCCGGCAGGCCGTGTGACACCCGGACGTCCCGGCCACGGAGCGCCCGGACCAGCTTGTTCTCGTGGTTGCCCGGAAGGCACAGCGCGGATCCCGAGGCGACCATGCCCATGACGAGACGGAGCACACCCGGGGTGTTCGGCCCGCGGTCGACCAGGTCACCCAGGAACACCGCCTTCCTTCCCTCGGGATGCGAGGCACTGGAGCCGTCCTCTACGACCCCGTATCCGAGCTTCGCGAGCAGCGAGACCAGCTCGTCATGGCAGCCGTGGACGTCACCGATGATGTCGAAGGGCCCCTGTTCCGAGCTTCGGTCGGTCCAGGACGGCTCGCGCTCGATCTCGGCCGATTCCACCTCCTCCGGCGTGTGCAACACGAACACCCGGCGGAACCCCTCCCGCTCCAGGCCTCGGAGCGACCGCTGCAGCTGGGAGCGCTGGGACCGAACGACATGCGGTCCGAAGTCGCGTTCCGGCCGGGCCGCATTCCGTTCCATGCACAGCCGCTCCGGCATGTCGAATACGATGGCGACGGGCAGGACGTGCTGGGCCCGCGCCAGCTCGACGAGCGGCCGACGCGCTTCCCGCTGGACGCTCGTGGCGTCGATGACCGAGAGCCTCCCGGCAGCGAGCCGCTTCCCGGCGACGAACTGCAGCGCATCGAACGCGTCCCTGGTCGCCGCCTGGTCGTTCTCGTCGTCGGACACGAGTCCCCGGAAACGATCGGAGGAGAGCACCTCCGTCGGCCGGAAGTGGCGCGCGGCGAAGGTCGACTTCCCCGACCCGGAGGCACCGATGAGCACGACCAGCGAGAGCTCGGGGATCGTGATCCTCATCGGCTGAACACCGCCATCTGCGTGGGGGGGCCGACCTCGGGGTCCGCGGGCCCGACGCCCACGAACCGGACCGCGTAGCCGTTGCGCTCGGCGGCCCGGCCGGCCCAGCTCTCGAACTCGGCCGGGGTCCACTCGAACCGGTGGTCCCGGTGACGGAACGATCCCGCCGGAAGGTCCTCGAACCTCACGTTGTATCCGGCGTTCGGCGTGGTCAGGACGACCGTCCCGGGACGAGCGACGCCGAACAGGGCCCGTTCGAAGGCCTCGAGACGCGATGGGTCGAGGTGCTCGACCACCTCCACCACCGCGGCAGCGTCGAAGCCCTCCAGCCGGCGGTCCCGGTAGGTGAGCGAGCTCTGGACGAGATCGATGCGTTCCCGTTGCTTGGGGGACATCTCCTGGAGGTTGAGGCGCCGAGCGGCCCGCTCGAGCGTCGCGTGCGAGACATCGACGCCGACGATCCGCTGGAACGATCCTCCGCGCAGCATGGCCTGGAGCAGGCGCCCTTCCCCGCAGCCCAGGTCGAGCACCCGGCTGGCCCCGGACGACTTCAGGACCTCGAGCACCGCCTCCGTCCGCTGCTCGGCCAGCCCGATCCGCCGCTCCACCCGTTCCTCCTCCCGGTCGTGGAGCTGCTGGTCCGAATCCGGATCGGACTGGTCCTCCTCGAGCAGCCGCGCGAGCGCCTCGCGAGCCAGGCGGGACTGGTGCCGCAGGTAGCGCCTGGTGATGAGCTCGTTCTCGGGATGGGTCCGGAGCCACCCCTCCCCGCGACGCAGGAGCTTCTCGATCTCGTCGCGGCTCACCCAGTAGTGCTTCACGTCATCCAGGACGGGGAGCAGCACGTAGAGATGACCGAGCACGTCGGCCACCCGTGCGGTCGTCTCGAGGCGCGTCTGCCAATAGGGGCTGTCTCCCCATTCGGGGAACCGCTCGTCCAGCGGGATCGACGTCGCCGAGACCGAATACCCGAGCGGCTCGAACAGCCGCCGAAGCAGATCCGCTCCTCCCCGGCACGGGAGCGCCGGGATGTCCACCTCGAGCGGGATCGCCATGTCCGCGAGGGCCTGTCGCTCCGCGCTCCGCCCCGACATGGCGGTCCCGAACATCTTGGCCAGGGCGACGCTCGTGAACGACGACGCCACGTACGGTCGGTCGTTGACGTAGGGCTGGAGCGATGCCGGTTCGCCGCTTCGACCACGGCGGCGGACCAAGCCGATGGGATCGACCTCCAACAGGAGGGCCGCCGTGCACCGCTCCTCGGTCGCCTCCGGATAGAAGACGTGGGCCCGCCCGTACCACAGGTCGACGGAGCGTACCGTCCCGGGGTTCTTGTGTAGCAGATACCCCAGATCGGTCGCCGGCCTGTGCGTTGTCGTGAGGGTGACGAGCATTCGGTTCCCTGGTCGGCGGCGATTATCCCAGGCAGCCACGACCACGCTGCCGGATCGCCGGCGCAGCGAAACAGTCGCAGTAGACCCGCTGGACCGTCGCCGTGGCTCATGATGGGCACTCGGTGGACCGTCGAAAGGAGAGGACCATGGCCGCCATCGCCGTCATCGGCTCCGGGAAGATCGGCGGCACCCTGGCCACGAAGTGGTCTGCCGCGGGTCATGCGGTCACGCTCGGAGCCCGAGATCCGGACAAGCCCGCGGTCCGCGACCTGGCGGGACGGATTGGCGCCGGGACGGCTCCGATCGCCCAAGCCGTAGAGGGGGCCGACGTCGTGGTGTTCGCCGTCCCGGGCTCTGCCATGGCCGAGATGGTGTCGGCGCTCGGAACCCGCCTGGACGGCAAGCTCGTCATCGACACCGCGAACAACGTCGGCGGCGAGTCCATGAACAGCAGGGCCGCGATCGAGGCGGCCGTCCCCGGGGCGTCCTACTGCCGAGCGTTCAACAACCTGGGATGGGAGCAGTTCGACCGTCCCATCGTGGGGGGCGTTCAGGCCGATCTGTTCTTCTGCGGGCCCGACGGGGACGATCGAGGAACCGCCGAAGGACTGATCGCCGATGTCGGCCTCCGGCCGGTGTGGGTCGGTGGCCCCGAGGACGTGGAGGTGGTCGACGGGGTGCTCGGCCTATGGTTCAGCCTCGTGAGGAAGCAGGGGCACAGCCGGCGCCTGGCGTTCAAGATGATCGAGGAGTGACCTGAATCGAGGTGGGCGCAGAAGCGTTGCGCTTCGAGGAGCCGGATTCTCTGCAACCCAGGAGCTGACTCCCCGTGTCCGACGTGCTCATCGCCCCTCGGCGGGGGCGCTCCGGTGCGTCGAGCAGGACTTCGGTGTTCTACGAGTCGTCGTGCCTCACGCCGTTGATGTAGAAGGTCGCGTCCCGTTCACGGGACCGGTACCTCGCCATGGTTGAGCACGAAGCGACGAGCACCCGCTTGGCTTGTTCAGACGAGTTCGCGTCCGCCCGTACCGAAGGAGCCGAATGGTTGAGGATGGGAATCACCGGAGCCCGACGTACCGCGATCGCCTTCTATTCCTCGCCGAGATACTCGGCGTCGGTGACGTGTGCTCCCCAGTCCGACTCCGCCCCTTCGCCGGGCGATTCCCACATGGCGAGGTGCGTCATGAAATGGTCCGGTGCGGCTCCATGCCAATGCCATTCCCCCGCAGGCGCGTAGATCGTGTCTCCCGCCCGGATCTCGACTATCTGGCCACCACGCGCCAGCGCCAGGCCGCGCCCTTCGGTGACGTGCAACGTCTGTCCGAGCGCGTGAGCGTGCCAGGCCGTGCGGGCGCCCGGGGAGAACCGGACGGTGTTGACCCGGATCCGGGACGGTCCTTCTCCCTTCGCGATCACGTCGAACCAGACGTTTCCCGTGAACAGGTCGGCGGGCCCTTTAGCAGTCGGCTGCTTCGGCTGGATCTCCAACTCAGCTCCCTTCTCGAGGACGGCGGGTCCTCCGGCGGTTCTCGCCAACACGACCCGCCTCTTCCATGGTGAACGCCCCTCGCCGGCTGCGGATCCACGCGCGCGCCTTTGGGTACCTGAGGGCCTCGTAGGCAATGAGGGACGCGCAGACGGCCGCAACGATGCCGAGGGCGGCGAGAGCCGGTACCTCCCGTGCGACGGGGAAGAGCGCGAGCAACACAACCGACGCGATCGGTCGGCCTCGCCCGAGGCCACCGCCGATGCGTAGGCGCAACGCGACGTGCGCGAGCAGGTACAGCGCGACCCCGCCGACGAGGCCGAGCGCCGGAATCGTGGGAAGCGAGCCGGCCACGTCGGGGAGCGCCGTCTTCAACCCGAACGCGAACAGGACGATGCCCGCGACCATGGGCAGGTGAAGGTACGAGTACACGTCTCTCGCGAGCGCTGCTCTCGACGCCCCCGTCGCCTCGGCCAGCCTGGCCTGGGCGACGAAGACGACCCAGTCGAAGTACGACCACCACAGGCACGCGGCGACGGTGATTCCGAGGAGGGCGGCTGTGATCACGCCGGCGTCGAGCGGAAGCCCGGCCGCGCCCACCCCGATCGCGACGATCGATTCGCCGAGCGCGATGATGATGATCAGCCCGAATCGCTCGACGAAATGCGCCGGCGAGACGCGCCATCCACGCATGTGGCCCAGGAGCACGCCGAGGTAGTCGATCGCCAGCGCGGCGCCCCAGAGCGCCAGCTGCGCCGAACCGTGGAGAAAGCCGGCGACCACCAGGAGGGCGGGCGCGAGGGTAGCTGCGGGGACGATCCTCAGGACGGCTCGGAACAGGTCGCGGTCGCCGCGACCGGCTATGGAGTACAGCACCAGGTGTAGCGCGCGCACGACGAAATAGGCGACGCCGAACGTCACCGCGTCGGAGCTGAAGGCACCCGGCGCCGCGAGGGACACGACGAGCATCGCCGCGACCGCGGCCAGCACTGCGATCCGGACGGCGCCCTCCTCCGGGTCCAGCGTGTTGGTCAGCCACGAGTACGCGGACCAGGCCCACCAGAGCGTGCCGAGCAACAACATGCCCCGTAGCAGGCCACCCCACGTCGGATGGTGCGAGAGGAAGGTCGTCACCTGCGTGATGGCGAAGACGACGACGAGATCGAAGAAGAGCTCGAGGGGCGTGACCCGCTGGTCGCGCTCGGCCGGTCGGTCGGCCATCAGGTACGGGTTGCGCGCGGCACGAGCTTGATCGTCGCGGATCGCGCCGCCGGGGTCAGGACGCTGTCCACGATGCTCGGGGCGTAGCGCCGGTACTTCTCCCGATACGCGGTGTCGATCCGGTCGTCGACGTCGTCGTCCGCGCCCTCGAAGGTGACGTCCTTCTCGACGCCGCCGGCCCTGATTCGGCCCTCGTGGCTGACCTGGGTGCCGCGGAACCAAGCGCCGGAGCGCCCGTTCACGGATCGAACGTAGAGGTCGTCGCCGAGACGGACGACCCAGATCGTCACGGGGGTTCGCAGCGTCACGTCGCGTCGGATCGATGCGATCTCCAACTCGTCTGCTCCGTCGATCCTTTCGAGCTCGCCGGTCGTCCATGCGCTCATCGGCCCACCTCCTTCTTCTACAGCTCGATCAGGACCTTGATCGATTCTCTGTCGTCCATCGACCGGTAGCCGTCGGGTACTTCGGCGAGGCCCACGGTCTGGTCGAGGACCCGGCCGGGTTCGATCCTGCCTTCGAGGATGTCCGGCAGCAGTTCCCCGATGTAGGCGCGGGCGGGGGCGGGCCCGCCGTTCACGGTGAGGTTGCCGTGGAACGCCTGCTGCGACGCCGGTATCGTCTCGTCCTGAGGGACGCCCACACGACCGACCGCGCCGCCCGGACGGGCGATGCCGATGGCCGTGGACATCGACTGTTCGAGACCGACGCACTCGAGGACGGAGTGGGCGCCGAACCCGCCCGTGAGCTCGCGCACCCGCTCGACCGCCTCCTCGCCGCGCTCGCTCACGACGTCGGACGCGCCGAACTCCCTTGCCAGCGCGATCCGGTCGGGATGGCGGCCCAGGATGATGATCTGCTCGGCGCCGAGACGTCGGGCGGCGATGACGCCGCACAGACCGACGGCGCCATCTCCGACGACCGCCACCGTCTTCCCGGGACCTACCCTTGCTCCGAGCGCCGCATGGTGCCCCGTCCCCATCACGTCCGAGAGCGTGAGGAGCGACGGCATCAACGCGTCGTCCCCACCGATCGGGAGGACGACCAGTGTTCCGTCCGCCTGCGGGACGCGCACCGCTTCGGCCTGCGCGCCGTCGGTGTCTTCCCCGCCGAAGAACCCTCCGTAGATACACGACGTGTGCAGCCCCTCACGGCAGAAGACGCAGGTGCCGTCGGAGTAGGCGAAGGGCATGACGACGACGTCGCCGGCGTTCAGGGTGCGGACGTCCGCGCCGACGGACTCGACCCTGCCGATGGCTTCGTGTCCCATCCGGCGGCCGGTGTCGCTGCGCTCCATCGTCTTGTACGGCCAGAGATCGCTGCCGCAGACGCAGGCGTGGGTAACCTGGACGAGCGCGTCGGTCGGCTCGACAAGACGGGCGTCGGGGACCTCTTCGATCCGGACGTCGCCGGCGCCGTGCATGACTGTTGCACGCATGGTGGCTCACCTCCGGTCCTTCTCAGTGACGTACCCACCCAATCACGCTTTCGCCGAGGCCAGCCGCAACCCCTACGACCGCGCGCTCTCCAACCTGATCGGCGAACTGTCCACCCGCAATGGGAAGTTCCGTGCCCGCTGGGCCTTCCACATCGCTCGCAGCTCCGCGTGGAAGCTGCCCATGAGTTCGCGCAACAGCTCTGGATCCGTACGGTCGCCCAGCGAGGTCGACCCACGAGGTCGCAGAAGAGCACCCTGACAGTATTGCGGACCCCTGCCGCCACCTCGGCGGCGACTGGTGCCGCGCACGCGTCTCAGAAGAGCGCGCCTTCACGATTCTCCTGGCCGCACGGGGCGCAGACCCCCACGGAGGAAGCTTACGGCCGCGCCTCAGGAAGCGCCGGGGTGCGCGGACCGGCCCAAAAGGCGGATCAAGGCACGTTGGCGAAGTACGTGTTCTCCCCGGCCCCGCATCGGCCACCTACGCATACGGTCTCGCGCATGTCGGTCCAATACGCCACGACGTGACCTGGTGTCGTCGCGATGCCGCTGTAGTCCCCCACGAAGCGCGTGGCGAACGGAAAGCCCGGGTCGACGTTCACGGCGAAGAAACGGTCGCCGGTCGTCGGGTTCGACAGTTCCGTCGTCACCTGCTGCGTCGAGAAGGTCAATGATCCCGGCGCCGTCTCCGTGGCCAGGGTGTAGCCGTACTCGTGGTTCGCAGGGTCGTACGACCGATCGAAGTACCCGACCCGGAGTCGGCCGCTCGAGTCGTAGGCCGCCCAGGGCATGAACTGGTCTCCGGGCTGCGCGATCGCCGCGGGAGCGCTCCAGGTGCGCCCACCGTCGAAGCTCTGGCTGACGATGACGTCGCTGTTGGTCACCGCCTTGTATGGGTCTGGGTCCACCGGGAGCGGGGCGTTGCGGTCGTCGAACCACACCACGGCGAAGTGGCGTCCCGTCGCGTCCGTTGGGTCCGCGGCGATGTTGCCCTGCATCAGGAGGCGGAATTCGCTGTCGTGCAGTGTCTGGCGACCGTCCACGCTCACCGGGAAGTCGCCCTCGTTGATGCCGTCGTACGCGAGACCGATGAGGAACGGCCCCTCTGCGAGGGCCCCGGTGGCCGGGTCGACGCGGACCGCCATGTGGGTGTTGCGGGCCAGGTTCGTCGAGCCGTCCGGCGCGTACTCGGAGGTGTCGTAGAACGAGACGACGATGTCCCCCGTGGGAGACACTGCGGGCGCGTTGCCCCAGGTCTGGTCGCAGGAGTGCGCGGCGGCGAGCCCGATGCAGAACGGCGCCGAACCCGAGATGTCGTTGATCCCGGAAAAAGTGGCGCCGTGGTCGTGGCTGACGGCATCCACGATCGGCACCGTGACCAGGGAGGCGGCCCGGTGTCCGATGATGTACTGGATCCAGGTCACGATGACGTTGCCGTGGCCCCACGCGGCGAGGATGGGGTGGTCGGGGAAGACCGAGCGACCGCTGAACGAGCCCTTCCCCGCGGCGACCAGCACCGGGGTCGACCAGTGCCTTCCGCCGTCAGGGGACCTCGAGACCACCACGTCCGGGGTGTTGTCCCCACCACCGGCCAGGGTGGCCAGATATGCGACTCCGTCGCCGTCGAAGGCCACCGAGGGGTCCCCCGTGAACTTGTAGCCGTTGAACCGAACCGGATACGTGGTCCAGGTCTCTCCCCCGTCGAAAGTCACGTGCGCGCGGGAGAACACGGTCTCGTGGACCTGCCCACCGGCAGACACCTTCAGCTGGTAATCGTTGGCGCTGCCGATCATGTTCAACGGGTTCGTGGGGTTGACCGCAATGGCCGTCTCGTTGTGGATCCCGACCCCCGGCTCGCAGTCGGTGTTGACGTTTGCCGCCAACGACGGAGCTGTCGTGCAGATCGGGCTGGGCGGATTCCGGTACAGCGCTTCTCCCCCTCCGACGCCTCGAACAGGGTCGGGCGCACGCTTGGGGAAACTCGTGTTCGTCGCCGCTCGACCAGGCGCACCCATGGCGAGCACGAGCACGACGAGAAACGGGATGACCAGGACCCTTCGCATGACGACCCCCTCGGTCAGTGGCTCGGCAAGGACTAGCACGCCGGGCCCAACTGGTCAATTCGTTGGTGGCGACGGATGAACGGAAGCCCCCGGATGGGCTGTTCGACCGCATGGGTGCTGTCGCCTCCGGTGGCTACGCAGCTCGCGGGGGACGCGATCAGGCGAGGTCGAAGCGATCGAGGTTCATGACCTTGTCCCATGCGGCCACGAAGTCCCGCACGAACTTCTCCACCGAGTCGTCGCATGCGTAGACCTCGGAGATGGCTCGGAGCTGGGAGTTCGAACCGAAGACGAGGTCCACGGCGGTGGCGGTCCACTTGACCTCCCCCGTCGCGCGATCGCGACCTTCGTACTCGTTCTCGGCGGAGGCGGATGCCTTCCACTCCGTCCCCATGTCGAGCAGGTTCACGAAGAAGTCGTTGGTCAACGTCTCGGGGCGATCGGTGAAGACGCCGTGGGCGGACCGCCCGAAGTTGGCGTTCAGGGCTCGCATGCCGCCGACGAGAACCGCCATCTGGGGAGCGGTCAGCGTCAACAGGCTGGCCCGATCCAGCAGCAGGGTCTCCGGGGGCAGCTTCTCACCGGGGCGGAGGTAGTTGCGGAACCCGTCGGCGGTTGGTTCCAGCACGGCGAACGACTCCACGTCGGTCTGCTCCTGCGAGGCGTCCGTGCGTCCCGCGGCGAACGGCACTGTCACGTCGCGCCCGGCGTTCCTCGCCGCCTGCTCGACGGCCGCGCACCCGCCCAGGACGATCAGGTCGGCGAGCGAGACCTTCTTCCCGCCGGACTGCGAGCTGTTGAAGTCCCGCCGGATCTCCTCGATGGTCTGCAGCGCCTTGGCCAGCTCCGCCGGCTCGTTGACCTCCCAGTCCCGCTGTGGCGCGAGACGGATCCGCGCGCCGTTGGCCCCGCCCCGCTTGTCCGTGCCGCGGAAGCTGGCTGCCGACGCCCACGCCGTGGAGACCAACTGGGAGATCGACAGTCCCGAGGCGAGGAGCTTGCCCTCGAGGGCGGCGATGTCCTCCTCCCCGATCAGCTCGTGATCGACCTCGGGAACGGGGTCCTGCCACAGCTGCGGCTGCGGGACCCACGGGCCGAGGAGGCGCGAGACGGGTCCCATGTCGCGGTGGATGAGCTTGTACCACGCCCTGGCGAACGCGTCGGCGAGCTGGTCCGGGTGCTCGTGGAAGCGCTTCGTGATCGGCCCGTAGACCGGGTCAACCTTCAGCGCCAGGTCCGTCGTGAGCATCACCGGGGCGTGCCGCTTCGACGGATCATGCGCATCCGGGACGGTGCCCTGGGCCTCGGGATCCCTGGGCACCCACTGCTTCGCACCGGCGGGACTCGTCGTCAGCTCCCAGTCGTACGCGAACAGGTTGTCGAGGAACCCGTTGTCCCACGTCGTCGGCTCGTTGGTCCAGGCGCCCTCCAGCCCGCTGGTGATCGCGTCGGGGCCCGTGCCCGTGCCGAACGTGTTCCTCCAGCCGAGGCCCTGCTCCTGCAGGGGGGCGCCCTCGGGTTCCGGACCGACGTAATCGGCCGCGGGGGCGGCGCCGTGCGTCTTGCCGAAGGTGTGGCCGCCGACGATGAGCGCGGCGGTCTCCTCGTCGTTCATCGCCATGCGGGCGAACGTCTGCCTGATGTACTTCGCCGCTTCGAGCGGATCCGGGTTGCCGCCCGGCCCCTCCGGATTCACGTAGATCAGGCCCATGTGATCGGCGCCGAACGGCCCCTCGATCTCCCCGCCGCCGGCATGGCGCTCGTCTCCGAGCCAGGTGTCCTCGGGGCCCCAGAAGATCTCGTCGGGCTCGAAGATGTCCTCTCGCCCGAAGCCGAAGCCGAACGTCTCGAGCCCCATCGATTCGATGGCGCAGTTGCCGGCGAAGATGATCAGATCGGCCCACGAGAGCTTCCGGCCGTACTTCTGCTTGATCGGCCAGAGCAACCGGCGCGCCTTGTCGAGGCTCGCGTTGTCGGGCCAGCTGTTGAGGGGGGCGAAGCGCTGGGCGCCGGTGCCACCACCGCCGCGGCCGTCGGCGATGCGGTACGTGCCCGCGGCGTGCCACGACATCCGGATGAAGAGCGGCCCGTAGTGGCCGTAGTCGGCCGGCCACCAGTCCTGCGACGTCGTCATCACCTCGAAGACGTCCCGCTTCAGGGCCTCGACGTCGAGGGCCTTGAACTCCTCCGCGTAGTCGAAGTCCTCACCCATCGGATTGGACAGAGGCGAGTGCTGGTGCAGAACCTGCAGGTCCAGCTGATCCGGCCACCAGTCCCGGTTCGTCCTCGGCCGACTCGGCGTGGGAGCCGGGGAGGGGATTACCGGGTTCTCGCTCTCGCTGCCGCGGTCAGTCATGTCAGTCCTCCTCCTGTCTCGCTGGTTGGCACCCCTCGCCATGCCGCTGCCTGAGCATGTCGAAGGCGCCAGCGACGGTAGGCTACGTCGATCGTGGCCTCCTGGGCTGAGTTCGCGAACGCCGAGCCGGCTCTGGCCGCCTTCGCCCGAGAACGTATGGAGGGTCGGATCGTGTACCAGGCGACGCTCCGGCTCGACGGCGGACCGCGCGTGCACCCGGTCTCTCCCTGGCTCGGGGCCGGGCTGCTCTGCGTCTCGCTCCGCGACACGAGTCCGAAGATGCGCGAGGTGGCGCGCGACCCGCGCTACGCGTTGCACACCGCGCAGCCCTGGGAGGACCACGCCGGCGAATACGGCGAGTTCATGGTTCGCGGACGGCTCGAACTGGTCCCTCCGTCGCACCCGGCGGTGACGGCGCGCCCCGGCCAGACGCCCTACGGGCTCGTCCACTACGCGTGCTCGATCGAGGAGGCGGTGGCGACGGAGTACTCGGACGACGAGATGCCCGTCTATCGACGGTGGAAGCCGCCTCCGGGCGACGCGACCGGGTGAGCCGCCGTGGGCCCGCATGGCCCCGTTCGTGGGGGGTCGACGCCGTGATCGCCTCGGTCCCCGTCTGACGCCGTCGAGGGCGAGGGCAACGGGATCACCCGCCCCGGCCGGTTAATGTCCGGAGGTGCCGCGCGTCCTTACAGGGTGAGATGCAGCATCCGGGGCTGGAGGCCGGCGAGGTGGGGGAGCCCATCGAGCTGCTCTACCGCGAGCACGGCGACCGCCTGTGGTCGTCCGTTTACGCCTTCGCGGGGGACGCCGACGTCGCGAACGACGCCGTGGCGGAGGCGTTCGCGCAGGTCCTTCGCCGGGGCGACGCGGTGCGAACGCCGCTGGCCTGGGTCTGGCGTGCGGCGTTCCGCCTGGCCGCCGGCGACCTCCAGCGCCGCCGGATGCTGAGTCCGGAGGTCCCGGAGCGTTCGTACGACATGCCCGACGTGGGAGGCTCCGTCCTGGCGGCGGTTCGACGGCTCCCGGAACGGCAACGGGCGGCCATCGTCCTGCACTACTACGCGGATCAGTCCATCCGGGAGGCCGCAAGGATCATGGGCACGACCCCGACGGCCGTGGGCGTGCACCTGTTCCGCGGGCGCAAACGACTTCGAGAGCTGCTGGGGGACGACATTGACTGACCTGCGACGAAGCCTTCGCGACGAGGTCGACCGGGTCCGGCCTCCGGAGCTGTGGGGCGCGATCGAGGCCCGGGCGACCGCCCCACAGCAGGGTCCGGACGTCCTCATGGACCTCCCGTCCCGACTCCGCCGGGCGGACCGGCCGCCTCCGGCGCGGAGCCGGCTCACGGCCACAGTGGTGGGGCTGGCGGTGTTCGCCGGGCTGGCCGTGGGGCTCTGGAGCCTCCTGCGGTCCACCGGAGCCCCGTCGGGAACGGCGTGCGCAGTCGGAGAGCGCGTGGGTCCCTCCTCCGTGGGCTCGTTGGATGACGTCGACGCGCTCGGCCCCCGGGACGTTTGGGCCGTCGGGCAGTCCGCAAGCCGGGAAACGCAACCAGGCCTCGTGCTGCACTTCGACGGACGGGCCTGGAGCCGCCTGCCGCTCCCGGACGCCGCCGGGGAGCTCACTGGTGTGGCCGCACTCTCCGACGCCGACGTCTGGGTCGTCGGACGACGCCTGTTGCACTACGACGGCGCCCGGTGGCTCGTCTTCGAGTCCCCGGTCCCGATCGGTGCCTCCACGGTGTTCGGATTCAACAACGTCGTGGCCCTGGCCGCCGATGACGTGTGGGCGGCCGGGTCCTTCGGCACAGACGACGGCCACGTGCACGCCTTCGCCGCGCACTGGGACGGGTCGGCCTGGACCGTGGCCGAGACGCCGAGCCGGTGGATCGCGTGGTCGTCGACGGCGTTCGGCATCGACGCGCGGTCGTCGGACGACGTGTGGGTCGTCGGGGCCCGGAGCTCGTCCGACGCCGGGACGATCGACCGCTCCTTCGCGATGCACTGGGACGGCGAAGCCTGGCGGACGGTACCGACCACGGGCGCCGGGGTGCTGTACGACATTGCCATCGTCAGGTCGTCGGAGGTCTGGGCCGTGGGGAGTGGGAGCGCGGGGTCGGTCGTGGAGCGGTGGAACGGCTCACGGTGGCGCGTCGTCCGCCAGGCGGAGGACCCGACGAACCTCCATGCGGTCGCCGCCGACCGGGGCAGGGTGTGGGCGGCCGGCGGGGATGCAGTCCTGCGACTGGCCGGGGCGACATGGTCGTCCGCGGCGCCCGTCCCGGGCACGAGCCTCCTCGGAATCTCCGCTGCCGACGGTCACGCCTGGGCGGTGGGGACCACCTCGTCCGGGCGGACCCTCGTGGAACATCACTGCTGACGGGCTCGTCTCGATTGAGCCGAACCGCCGACAGGTCCGCTGACCTGCGGTTTCGCTTCGACGATGGCCCGCAGACACGGCTGAATGTGTTCCGAAGCCCGAATGCGGACATGCCCCTTCATCAGTCCGTGGGGTCCGCGGTGAGCCGGAACCACCGGCGGGCCTCGTCCAGGACCGTCCCCCCCACAGGAGGCCCTGGCGTACTCCAACACCTGCGAGGCGTTCCACCCCAGCTAACGCAGGAGCTCGCCGACACGGCGCAGAACCGCGACCCACTCACGGGTGTGCGCAACTTCGCGAGCCTCCTGTCCGACCTGCGGGAGCAGCAGGCGCTCGTGCGCCGTGGCGTAGCGGGAGAATTCCCGGCCCACAACGGCTTTCGCGGAGCGCACCGGAGGGTGAACAATTTGCTGGGAGGCGTGCCCCGCAGCACCGCCACGGACGGCGGACCCGTCACCGCAACGACGGCCGGAGAACCGTCCGCAGGGATGAACCGTTCGGCGCACGCGACGCGACAGATGGGTGTGGACGGGGGAGGGGCGGACGCCAGGAGCGATCCGGTGCTCCTGGAAGCGGTCACCGGACGGGATCGGGGGGCGCTCCGGGTGCTGTACGAGCGTCACTCCCCCTGGCTGTTCCTCCGGCTGTCCCGAAGGTGTTCCGACCAAGGTGTCGTGGAGGAAGTCGTGCAGGACACGTTCGTTGCGGTGTGGCGGAAGCCGGGGACCTACCGGGGCTCCGGCCCGGTGGCGGCCTGGATCTGGGGGATCGGGATCCGGCGGTTGATCGACAGGCTCCGGAGGGGATCGGCCGCGGCGCGCCGGCTGCCCTCGATGGCGGGCCGCACCGAGCCCTCGGCGGAGGAGCAGGTGCTCCTGGGCGTGGAGTACGGGGACCTCGGAGGAGCGCTGAACCGGCTGTCGCCGGAGCTTCGGGCGGTTATCGAGGCCACGGCGCTTGACGGCCTGACCATGCGGGAAGCAGGACAGCTCCTGGGCCTTCCCACCGGAACCGTCAAGACCCGGCTGATGAGAGCGCGGGCCGAGCTGCGGGAGGCGCTGGCATGAGCTCCGAGTGGCACGCCGACAGCCCGGTGGTGGCCCGCTACGCGGCCGGAGAGCTGGACGAGGCCGGGGCGTTCTCGCTGGAAGCCCACCTCCTGGCCTGCGGCGCATGCCGGGAGCTGCTCGCGCCCGCCGTGGATCGAGCCGGGCTCGACCGGGTGTGGACGGAGATCGAGGAGGCCGTGGACGCGCCCCGCCTGGGGCGGGTGGAGCGGCTGCTGCTGCGGCTGGGCCTACCGGACCACGTGTCAAGGCTCCTGGCGGCCACCCCGTCGCTCCGGCTGTCGTGGCTGGGAGCCGTGGCCGTCGCCCTGGGCTTCGCCGTGCTGGCCGCCCACGGCGACCATGTGGGGCTGGTGGCGTTCCTGGTAATGGCTCCTCTGGTCCCGGTGGCCGGCGTGGCCGCGTCGTTCGGGCCGGGGATGGACCCGACGTACGAGGTCGGGATGGCCGCGCCGTTCCGGAGCTTCCGGCTGCTGCTGCTCCGGAGCACGTCCGTGCTGGTGACGTCGCTGGTCCTGATCGGCCTGGCCGCCCTGGCCCTGCCCGCCCTGGACTGGACGGCGGTGGCCTGGCTGCTGCCCGCCTCCGCCCTCACCCTGGTCACCCTGGCCGTCTCCACGGTGTGGGAGCCGCTTCCGTCCGCCGTCGGCGTGGCGGCAGTGTGGGTGTTCGGCGTGGGCGTGGCCGGCCACGCCGCGGGAGACAGCGTGGCGGCCTTCCATGCGGCCGGGCAGCTGGTGTGCCTGGCCCTGGTGTTCGTGGCCGGGCTGATCCTGGCCCGGCGGTCGGAGGCCTTCGAACGGAGTGGGCGGAGCTAGCGCGATGCGAGGAAGGAGCAGGCGGTGGACGGAATGACGATGCCGGCCGTGCAGGTGATCGAGCTGGAGAAGCGGTTCCATCGAACCCGGGCCGTGGCCGGGGTGACCTTCGACGCGGACGCCGGCATCACCGGCCTCCTCGGGCCGAACGGAGCCGGCAAGACCACCCTGCTCCGGATGCTGGCCACGGTGCTGGCCCCGGACAGCGGAGCGGTCCGCCTCCTGGGGCGGGACCCGGGCCGGAGCGAGGACCGCATCCCCATCCGGCGCCGTCTCGGCTACATGCCGCAGGAACCCGGTTACCACCGGAACTTCACCGCGTTCGAGTTCGTGGACTACGTCGCCATCCTGAAGGAGATAACGGATCGCCGCGGCCGCCACGACGAGGTCCGGCGCGTCCTGAAGCTGGTCGACCTGGGGAACGCCGCCTCCACCAAGATCAAGGCGCTGTCGGGTGGGATGCGCCGTAGGGTCGCGCTGGCCCAGTCCCTGCTCGGGGACCCAGCGCTCCTGGTGCTGGACGAGCCGACGGCGGGCCTCGACCCGCAGCAGCGCCTGCGGTTCCGGGAGGTCGTCAGCGAGATCGCCACGCGGCAGACCGTGATCCTCTCCACCCACCAGACCGAGGACGTGGCCGCCCTGTGCCACCGGGTCCTGGTCATGGACGAAGGACGGATTCTGTTCGATGGCGCCCCGCATCAGCTCGCCGAGATGGCCAGGGGGCGCGTGTGGATCGCCGACCAGCGTGATCCGGGGGCTCGCCTGTCGTGGCGAACCGGGGAGGGCCGGCACCGGCACATCGGCGACGCCCCCGCCGGCGCCGAGCTGGTCGAGCCGAGCATCGAGGACGCTTACCTGCTCTTGGTGGGTCACCGGGCCATCGCGGAGGAGACGGCGGCGTGAGCACTGCGATCCTGGTGTCCCCGCCGGTGGCGGCCGTGGTTCCGGGGCCGAGGCTCCGGTCCGTCCTGGCCCTGACCCTCATCGAAGGTCGCCGCCTTATTACCCACCCCGCAATCCTCGCGGCGGCAGGCGTGATCCTGCTCGTGGGCGTCCGCGGGCCTGGGGCCCTCCGCTTCCTCCTCCTGGTCGGAGCGGGATACTTCGCCCTCGGCATCGGGACGCTCGTCGCGGCCAACCTCTGCGCCTCGCGGAGCCGTCGGGATGGGACGGACGAGCTCCTCACGACGCTCCCGCTCCGGTCGGCCGACCGGGCAGCGGCCCAGCTGCTCTCGGTGGCCTTCCCGCTCGGGGCCGCCCTGCTCGTCGGGGGCGTCCTGGCGATGACCACCCGTCCCTGGGCCGGGGCGTCTGTACGGCTGGGCATCGAGCCGAGAACGATCATGCACGGGCTCCCCGACTTCGCCCAGGGACCGTTGCTGATCGCCTTCCTCGGGGTCGCGGGCGTCGTGCTGGCGAGGTGGTTCGGCACCGCGGCCTCGGTCCCCATCGTGTTCGGCGCGATCGTCGCCATCAACTGGATCGCCGGACTGACCCGGGGCCCGCTGCATTGGCTGAACCCCGCCGCGGAGTACTCGCAGACCCACCTCGAGCCCGCCTCGGTGATGCCGTGGCACCTCGCCTATCTGGTTGGCCTCATCATGCTCATGGGACTGGTCGCGCTGGCCAGGCGGCCTCGAGCCCCCGGCGTGCAGGTCTACGGCGCGGCTGCGGTGGCGCTCACGGCACTTGGCGGTGTCATGCAGGTCCTGGCGGCCTCGCCATGATCGCGACCGCGCAGGACGGTCCCCCCTTCGAAGGCGCCGTTTCGCGCCCGGCGTCCTCCCGTGCCGTCATGACACTGGCCCGAGTCGAGGGCATGCGGCTGATCCGGCACCCGGCCATCGTCGTCACCGTCGCCCTCGCCATCGTCTGGACGGCACCGTTCCTGCTGTCCGCGGATGCCACCCGCGAGCACAACGTGGGGTGGCTACTGCAGGTCGCAGCGCTCCTGATCTCGTTCGGGGCCCTCCTGGCGGCGAACCTCCAGGCGGTGAAGAGCCGCCGGGACCGCTCCGAGGAGCTGTTCCAGGCGGCTCCATTGTCTCCCGCCTCGCGGACGCTGGCCCTGGCGCTGGCCTCGGCCTGGGTCGTGTTGGGCATGGCCCTGTTGCTCCTGGCCGGTGACCTCGCCGTCCGCTTGGCCGGGAGGGGGGCCGCGACCGATTCCGGCCAGGCGCTGTTCCCGCTGTTCGACCTGGTGGAGGGCCCCCTGATGGCCGGACTGTTCGTCGTGATCGGGATCGCCGTGGCGCGATGGTTCCCCACGGCGCTGGCGGGCCCCATCGCGGTCGTGGCGCTCTTCGTGGCGGGCAACGTGATCATGAACGGGGCCGGAGAGCCGGCCTGGATGCGCCTGACCCCGTTCGATCCCAGTTTCCTGGACGACGGGGGGTTGCTCGCGGCGTTCCACGCCCTGTACCTGTGCGGGCTGGCGGCGGCGGTCCTGGCAGTTGCGCTCCTTCGCTTCGGTTGGACCCGCTGGGCTCGGACCTCGCTGGCCGGGGGACTCGCCATCGCCACCGTTTCCGGAGCCCTCCAGCTGGCGTCGTGATGAGACCGGTGGCCGGTGTTGATGAAGCCGAGGACCCGGGAACCGCTGAGGCGAATCGGCCTGGGGGGGGCCGGTTCCGGCAGGCACTGCTGCTGCTGTGGCCGACCGCCCGAACCATCCGATGGCCGGCAGTCGTGGCAGGCGCGGCCGCCGCTCAGCTCGTGCTGTGGACGGGGAAGGGCGAGCTGTCGGCGGCCCAGGGCATCTCGCTCGCCCCGCTGCGCATCGCCGCAGTGCTGTCGTGCCTGGGAGCCGGGTTCATCATCGATGACGATGCGGGCGTGACCGTGGAACCTGTCGTGGCCAGCCTGGCGCTACGGCGGGGACTCCGCCTGCTGCTGACGGTTCCGGTCCTCGCCGTGGGCTGGGGGGCGACGGTGGGGGTGGCGGCTGCGCTGGCCGCATCGGGCCCGTACGCAGGAACCTCCATTCCGCACTCGCTGCCCGTGGCCGGGTTGACCCTGGAGGCCTCGGCGCTCCTCTCGGTGGCCCTGGCCTCGGGAGCCGCAGCCGTGCGGTGGGCGGGCCACGGACGAGCGGGAGTGTCCGCCGGGCCGGCGCTGCTTGCGTTCGTCATGGCCATGATGTCGATCGGGCGGTACTGGCCGCTGTTCCGGAATGCTTCGGAGCCCGGCTGGGTGGCGGCCCACGTTCGGTGGGCATGCATCCTGGCCGCGGCGGCCATCATGTTCGCGGGCCTGACCCTGGATCCCGCCAGGCGCTCGAGAGTCTTCCGCATCCGTCGCCCGCTCCGACCGCGAGCCCGCGGCCTCAGCTCGAGCGTTCCCGGGTAGCCATGACCGTCGAGGCCGAATCCCCCCCGGATGTCACGCAGGGTCCCGTCGAGACCGCACTGGTCCGCGTGGGCGTGCCCGAGCACGTGGCCCGGCTCCTGGCCGCGACACCGTCGCTCCGGTTGTCGATGTTCGGAGCGACCATCGTGGCCCTGGGGTTCTCGGTCCTGGCGGCTTACGGGCGCCGCGGAGACCCGATCCTGTTCCTCCTGGTGGCTCCGCTCCTGCCCATCGGCGGCGTGGCCGCCGCGTTCGGGCCGGCGGCCGACCCCGTCCACGAGGTCACCCTGGCCGCCCCGGTCCGAACCCACTGGCTCCTGCTCATCCGCACGACCGCCGTCCTGCTCAGCACCGCCGTGCTGGCCGGCGTGGCCTCGTTCGCCCTGCCCCACCTGGGCTGGACGGCGGTGGCCTGGCTCCTGCCCTCGCTGGGCCTGACCCTGTCGACACTGGCTCTGGCAACGGTGATGCCTCCGCTGTGGGCCGCGGGAACCGTCGCCTTCCTGTGGGTCGCCGCCGTCACCGCTTCGGAGATCGCGACGGCGGTCCCGGACTCGGCGTTCCGGGGGCCCGGCCAGGTGGCCTTCTTCGTGGTGATCGTGGTGGCGGCGCCGCTGTTCGCCCGGCGCCGGGAGCACCTGGAGATGGAGTCGCGGGCCTCCCGCCTCTTCCGCCAGTACGTCTCCCCCGACGTGGCCACCGCGCTGCTGGCGGACTCGGCCAGCTCGGCCCTGGGCGGCTCCGTGGTCGAGGTGACGGTGCTGTTCGCCGATCTCCGCGGGTTCACTTCGTACGCCGAGCTGGGCTCGCCCGACCAGGTCGTGGCCATGCTGAACCGGTACTTCAGCGACGTGGTGCCGCTGGTCCTGGAGCAGGGTGGCACGGTGGACAAGTTCGTCGGCGACGCGATGATGGCGCTGTTCAACGCGCCCACCCGCCAGCTCGACCACGCCCTTCGCGGGGCCCGGGCCGCCCTGGCCATGCAGGAGGCGGCGGCGAGGGTGGCGGCGGGGAACCCCGACTTCCCGTGCTTCCGGATCGGCCTGAACACCGGCCCCGCGCTGGTCGGCAACATCGGAAGCAACCAGGTTCGGAACTTCACCGCCATCGGCGACACCGTGAATCTGGCGGCGCGGCTCCAGGAGACGGGCCAGCCCGGAGAGGTCGTGATCGGCCCCGGGACGTGCCGGGCTATCCGAGACCGGGCCGTGGTCCGCCCGCTCGGCCCCGTACGCGTGCGGGGCAAGGAGGAGCCCGTCGAGGCGTTCGTGCTGGAGCGACTGGTGGAGGAAGCTCTCGCGCTCGCGGACCCGCGCCCTGCGGGATCCGAGGTGCAGACGCCATGAGGGACCGGCGGGCCGTGCTCCTCGTTCTGGCGGTGGTGGTGGTAGCGGGCGTGGGCACGTGGTGGGCGGTGGGCCGCCCCGGGCAGGACCACGCCGGGGCGGTCGCCCGGTGGCGGGCGCCGGCCCCCGGAGAGGCCGAGGCCGGGTTCCTCGACGACGGCACGCCAGTCCTGGCCGTGGCCCACCGCGACGGGAGCGTGACCGCCGTGGAGGCCGTGTCCCCCCACCGGGCATGGGGCGTCCAGAGCCTGCTCGGGTGGTGCCCTTCGTCGCGCACCTTCGACGACCCCTTCCACGGGTCGAAGTTCGACGAGTACGGCCGCTACCTGCTCGGCCCCGCCCCAGCCGGGCTGGTCCGCCTCCGGGTCCGGGCCATTCGCGGCTCTCCTCCCCACATCCAGCTGGGGACGCCCACCGAACCGCTTCCCCGATCGGCCGGTGTCCGGGCCCCCCCCGGGTCGTCCTGCCTGGGACCGTCGCTCGAGGAGACCGGGTTGCTCATGCCCCATGTGGCGGAGTCGGGCCTCACCCCTCGTGGCGTCGTCGCGCTGGCGCCTCCGAAGGGTGGCCGGTGGTCGGTCCACGCCGTGCTGGTCGCGGGGACCGACGTCACGGCCCGGCTGTGCGCGGCCGTGTCGGCCGCGGGCACCTGCGCCGCCGGGGTGCCCATCGCGGGCATCCTGCCCTCGCTCCTCCCGCCTGCCCATGCCCTGCACATCCCCGGCGTGTGGCTGGTGCTGGTCCAGGGAAACGGATTGGCCGACCCGATCCGAGCGGGCTGAACGGGAAGGAACACATGAAGCCGTTCCGAGCCCTCGCGCTCGCCCTGGTGGTCGTCCTGGCGGTGGGCTGCACCGGGTCAGCCCATCCCATTCCCACGCGTTCCCTGTCCGCACACGCTGCGACCATCGGCGCTATCGACCCGAAGCTGGCGGTCGATCTCCAGCGAACGCTGGATCAGGAGCGGGACGCGCAGGGGTTCCCGGGCGTGTCCGCGGCGGTGGTGCTGCCCGACGGCAGCCTGTGGACGGGCCAAGCAGGGTACGCCAGAGTGGAGAACCACCGACCGGTCACTCCGCACACCATCTTCGCCATCGCCAGCATGTCGAAGGCGTTCGTCTCGGTCCTTGCCACGCAGCTGATAGCGGATGGTGTGCTCTCCGCGAACGATCGCCTGGCCACCTGGGTCCCGGAGTTCCCAAACGCCGAGCACATCACGATCCTCCAGCTCCTGACCGGCACCAGCGGCATCACCGACGACAACGAACACCTGTTCACGGCGGTGGAGGACGATCCCTCCCGTGTGTGGACGCTCCAGGATGTCCTGGCCAGGGTCCCCCCGCCGGTGTGCCCGCCCGGCACCTGCAACTCGGGGTTCGAGAACGCCCCGTTCACCCTGCTCGGCACGGTGGTCGAGCGAGCCATGGGATCGTCGCTGGCGGAACTGTACCGGGAGCGGTTCCTCCGGCCGCTGGACCTCGACGAGATCTTCCTGCAGTCCGAGGAGACGGTCCGCGGGGACATCGCCAGCGGGTACCAGGACGACGGCTCGGCGGGGCTGGTTCAGATGCAGGGACCACCGGGGCCGCTCACCACGTCGTGGGCGACCAGCGTGGGCGGTCCGGCGGCGGGCCTGGCCGCCAGCGCCGAGGACGTTGCGCTCTGGACCCACGCAGTGCTCGCGGGATCGCTCATCGATCCCAGGGCACGGTCGATGATCACGGACTACGGGAGGCTCCGCGGCCTGGCCGGTAGCTACGATTGCACCCCGATCGGGATCGGGTTCGGCGTCGGCTCGTTCGACGGCCGACTGGTTAGGCGGGCGAACGGGGGCATTCCCGGGTTCGGAAGCGCACTCGTGTACTTCCCGCACGAAGGCCTCACCGTCGTCGCGCTGGGCAATCACACGCCATTGGACGGCCACGACCCGACCCAGATCCAGGAGATCCGCGACGCCCTGGCCCGCGCGGCGTTGGCCTACCTGACCCTCCCTCCGCCGCCCCCGATGGCGTGCAACGTGGACGTGTACTCGGTTGGTGCAGATGGGACAGCGCTCGAGCGCCTGACCACGGATCCATTCGTCGACGGCCTGCCGTCCTGGTCCCCCACTGGCGAGAGCGTCCTGTTCGGGTCGAACCGGGAGGGCGACTTCGACGTGTACGTCATGAACGCCGATGGCTCAGGGCAGACCAACCTCACGGGCTACCTGGGGAGCGACGAGAGCGGGTCATGGTCCCCTGACGGCCGGCGCATCGCCTTCCCCAGCAACCGGGACGGTGACCACGAGATCTATGTCATGAACGCGAACGGCTCGGGGGTGCGACAGATCACGCGGAATCATGACGAGGACTTGGGACCGGCCTGGTCGCCCGACGGCAGGCACATCGCGTTCATCCGGCAGGGCCAAGGCTCCGACGACGTCCACGTCATGAACGCCGACGGCTCGAGGGTCACACGGCTGACCCACGACGCCAGCGTCGTTTGGGGACCGACCTGGTCGCCGGACGGCACCATGATGGCGTTCGAGGCCGGCAACCCCCGGTTCTCCTACTACGGCAGGCGAATCCTCACCATGCGAGCCGACGGCTCGGACCTGACGACGCTGCTGGCGGACCCTGCGGGGGATCACCAGCCCGCTTGGGGTCCGAACGGGCTGATCGCCTTCAGTTCCAACGGTGACATCTTCGCCATCCGTCCCGACGGAACCGGCCGCGTGCGGTTCACGTCCGGCTGGCCGCAGGACGGATCTCCGGCGTGGTCGCCCAGCGGAACGCGCCTCGCCTTCGCCAGCGAACGCCGGGTGCCCGTCTCCTGATCGCGCCTATTCCCCCCCCACGGGGTCAGATGCAGGTTTATGAACCGCCCCGGGTTCCTTGGAGGCTCCAACTCGTGAGTGGAGGATGGAGCCATGACCAGACCTGGGAGGTGCCCGCAGGAGCTGCGTGAGCGGGCTGTCCGCCTGGTGTTCGAGCACCGGGAGGCGCACCACTCGCAATGGGGCGCGATCACCTCGATTGCAGAGAAGTTCGGGATGTCGGCGGAGACGCTTCGCAAGTGGGTGCGCACGGCGGAGATCGACGAGGGTATCCGGCCCGGCCTGACCACTGATGAACGGGAGCGCCTGAAGGAGCTCGAGCGGGAGAACCGGGAACTCCGGCG
>JBJMLO010000012.1:0-14719 GCA_045805265.1 Actinomycetota bacterium | reverse complement strand
GCCCTGCGGAACCGGGCACATCGGTGGGTGCTGGAGTCCGTGGCCCACCTCGAACGCGACCTCCCGGTTCCCATGCTCGGGTTCGACTCCGACAACGGTGGGGAGTTCATCAACGGCGACCTGTTCACCTGGCTTTCCCAGCGCAAGATCACCTTCACCAGGTCCCGGCCCTACCGCAAGAACGACAACTGCTTCGTGGAGCAGAAGAACGGCGCCGTCGTCCGCCAGGCCGTGGGGTACCTGCGCTACGACACCAACGACGAGCTCGCGGTCCTCGAGCAGCTGTACGGCTCGCTGCGCCTGTTCGTGAACTTCTTCCAACCCCAGATGCACTTGGTGGAGAAGACGAGACAGGGGGCGAAGGTGCACCGTCGCCACGACCGCGCCCAGACCCCTCACCAGCGCATGGTCAGCTCACCCCTCGTGGCCGACGAGGCGAAGGCACGGCTGGAGGAGACCTACACCGGCCTCAACCCCGCGGCGCTACGCCGGGAGATCACCGGGCTTCAAAGCCGGTTGCTCGAGCTCAGCAAGCTCAAGGAGGAGATGCGACGGAAGGAGGTGAGGACCCCACCGGACCACCCCTGGAGGACATTTGTTGTGAGGCAACGGGGGAACGGTTCGAGGACATCTTGATCTGAGGCAACTAGCGTCGCCACCCCGGCCGGGACTCCCGGCTGTGCGACAATCCGGCCACCGAACGAAGGAGAGGGTCACGTGCGCAGGGAGCATCGCGAGGGCGACGAGCCCGGGGACCCCGGGGCCGAGGCCGACAGCGAGCGCCTCCATCAGCTCCAGCGCCACCGGCAGGTCCGCGCGGCGAAGGCGATCGTCCTCGTGCTCATCCTCACGGTCCTCGTCCTGTTCATCGTGTGGAACGCGCACTCCGTGCCGGTCAACTACGTGTTCTTCAAGGCCAACAACGACCTGATCTGGGTGATGCTCGTCTGCGCCCTCCTCGGCGGGATCGTGGGGTTCATCGTGGGGAGGCCGGGGGGGACGTTCCGGTTCCGCCACGACGACGAGGAGAAGAAGGGCTAGCGGCCCCGGACCATGTCCTCGATCTGGCGCTTCTGCGCCAGGGTCCCCCGGCGCAGCACCACGCTCGGCCCGCCGGTGAGCTCGATCCCCTGGGTGGCGAAGGCAGCCAGCCCGCCGCCCCGGAGGTGGTACTGGATGTCGTGCTCGAGCAGCGCCCGGCGGCCGCCCGACAGCGGACTGACGTTCGTCTTCACGGTGGCCTCCAGGAACCCCCGGAGACGGATGCGCGAGCTCCGCGGCGGCTCCATGTCGAGGACCTCGGCCTCCACCGTCCCGCGCACGCCGAGCATCTTCAGCTCCGTGGTGTAGGTGACCCCTTCCTTCAGCCCGTCCTCCGGGACGCCCCGCACCGACAGGATGTGCCGGTCCCACTTCGGGAGGTTGCGGGGGTCGGAGACGACTGACCAGACCTCCTCCGGCGTGGCGTCGATCTCCATGTCGATGCTCACGTGCCCCATATCGGCTCCCCTCCGGTTCCACCTGAAGCCCTGCCCCGCGGGTCGAGGACCACCGTACCGCCGGCCCATCCGCTCCACCACACGACCCTCCGGGGGCGGATCCGGATGAGGGCCATCCCCTCCGGCAGGGCGCCCGCCCGCTCCACCAGGCGTTCGGCCGCGGCCCGGCCCGACCGCAGGCGCGACAGCACGTGGATGGATCCCGTGCCCCGGACCATCAGGCCCGCCATCGCGCTGGCCCGCCACCGCGACGCGTGGTCGACCGCGAGGCCCACCGCCGCGTCGGGCCCGGCCTCGGCCAGCGCCAGCGACCGGGTGTCGACCGCCGCGTAGAGGACGCGGTGGTCCTCCAGGAATGACACGGGCAGCACGACCGGGCCGTCCGCGCCGTCGACCGCGAGCGCCGCCTGCCCGCCTCGCTCGATGCGGCCGGCCACTTCGTCCGGGACCACCTCGAACACCGAGTGGGCCGCCCGGCCCGGCCGGAACGAGCCGTGCGAGTGGACGCTCTCGCCCAGCGAGCCCCAGGTCCGGGGGACGTCCCCCCAGTCCTCCAGCAGGGCGGCCGCCTCGAGGGAGATCTCCGCGAACACCCGCCCGGGCGGCGTCCACGACAGCGGAACCCGCCGGGCGTCCACGGCGTAGCCGGCGAAGAACCGGGCGTTCCGGCGGGTGAACGCCGCGGCGGCGAGCGCGACGACCGGCAGCCCGACGGCCGACGCCGGCCACGTGGCGGGGTTCAGCGCGTCGTGCATCCGGACCGACCCCGTGAACGAGACGGCCTGGTCGCCGACCCGGACGAGCCCGGCCGCGCGGGGCCGAGCCCGCCACACCCCGGCCTTCACCGTGCGCCGGGCGGTGGTCACCCACAGCCGCGAGCCGAACGTCGCGTACACGACCGGGGTGACGTGAGGCCCCGAGCGGGTCCCGACGACCAGGTAGCACAGCGACCCGTGGTCCAGGACCGCGGCGGCCTCGGGAGGGAGCGGTCGGATCACCGGTCCCCCCCGGCCCGCGCGGCCGGCGGCGGCAGGAGGATCATCAGGCCGGTGAACGCCACGTGGGAGCACAGGCCGGGCAGCACCCCGCCCGTCCACGCGAACAGCAGCGACCACAGGCCCCCACCGACGATCGCGCTGGCCACCACCGGGAGGTTCACGCTGGCCATGCTGACCGCGACGTAGCCTCCCAGCGCCACGGCCGCTCCGGCCACGAGCGACCCCGTGGCGGTGGCGAGCCGCCCGCCGGCCAGTCCGCGCCAGAACAGCTCCTCCCCCGGCGCGGACAGGGCCACCGCCACCACGAGCGCCACGGGCAGCGACACCGACGACCGGTTCCCGTAGATCTGGACGGTGTGGCGGCGGAAGGTCCCCCAGGCCACGGCGAACCGTACGAACACCCGCGTCGCCGCGAACAGGGCCACGCCGGACACCACCCCGACCCCGGCCGCGGGCAGGAGGTCCACCCTCGGCGAGAGGTGCTCCCGTCCGGTGAGCAGGCTCAGGGCGCCGAGCGCCCCCATGGTCACGCCCATGCCGACCCACACGGTCACCCGGCGGGCGACCACCAGGCGCCAGACGACCGCCTGGGCCACCGCGCCGGCAGCGATGAGCACGACGATCAAGCTCATGGCAGGAACCGGACCTTGGCCGCCAGCTCCGCTGTGAATGCCGTGATGACCGCCAGGTAGAAGAACCCGGTCGCGGCCTGGACGGCCGTCGCGCGCTGTCCCCGGAGCGTGATCCGGATCATCACGGCGATCAGGGCGGTCGCCAGCACCATGCCGATGGCCACGTACGAGGCCACCCCGGCCGCCGTGAGGAGCGGGCTGAGCTCCCGCGACGTGGCCGTCGCGCCGAACCCCCCCGCGGCGACGGCCGCGACCTCCAGCACCACGGCCGCCAGCAGGGCCGCGGTGAACCGGTTGATCGGCCTCCGGGTGAGCCGGCGGTCCGTGAGGTACCAGTGGCCGAGCAGCAGCCCGTCCACCACCGCGCCCATGAAGGCCGCCCCCCCCAACAGCTGGAGGAACGCCACCGGGTGGCTGTGGTCGGCCGTCCCGGCCAGCGCCCCGAGCAGCGCGAGCGAGGCGGGGACCGTGAGGAACCCCAGGGCCCGGCCCGCGCGTTCGGCCCGGGCGAACATGAGGACGACCCACGCCGCGGTCGCGACGGTCACGGCGAGGGCCAGCCACCAGGCCTGCTCGCCCGCGACGCTCCCGGGCCGGCGGGCGGCGGCGATCGACCCCCAGGCGGACAGCGCGAGGACCGCGATGACGATGCCGGTCAGCTTGAAGAATCCCCGCCGGACCTCGCCCCACAGCGGCGTGAGGAACAGCAGCGCGGCCCCGCCGGCCACGGTCTCGGCGAGCACCAGCGCGAGCACGCCGGCCGGGCCCGTCACCGCGGCGACCGGGCGCCCGGCCGGGAGGTCGTGGGAAGCTGCACGTCGGCCAAGCCTACCGGCGGGCGTCCGGCCCGCCGGTCCGAGGAGCGGACATGGGTGGAGCGTGGGAACTGGAGCCCGGCCTGACCGGACGGGTCAGCGTACGGGTGGACGAGCCCCGCACGGCCCGGTCGCTGGGCTCGGGCGACGTCGACGTCCTGGCGACGCCCGCCGTGGTGGCGCTGGCCGAGGCCGCGGCCAGTGCGGCCGTGGCCGGACGGCTCCCCGAGGGCCGGACCTCGGTCGGCACGTGGGTCGAGCTCGAGCATCTCGCCCCCTCCCCGCCCGGCGCCTCCGTCACGGCGACCGCCACGCTCACCGGAGTCGCCGGGTCGACGCTGGAGTTCGACCTGGAGGTCACGGACGAGGGCGGCGTCGTCGCCCGGGGCCGTCACCGGAGGGCCGTGGTGGACCGGGCGCGGTTCCTGCATATTGCGGCGCGCCGGGCGGGCGGCTGACGTCACGCCGGGCGGGTGCCCGACGTCACGCCTGGACGGCTGACGTCACGCCGCGGCGGCGGGCGGCGGGCGGTACCAGTCGGAGATCTCGTCCCACCCCTGGTGCCCGCCGGGTCCCGGTGCGGCGCCGAGGTCGATGTTGAGGTTCGCACGCTGGACCTGCTTGCCGGTCCGCTGGCTCACCTCCACGAGCACCAGCGAGCCGGGCGCCCCCCAGTCGTTCTCGGTGCGCTGGACCACCAGCAGGGTGCGTCCGTCCGCCGACCACCTCGGCGCCTCGAGCGCTCCGAGGTCGGGTGGGTCCATCCGCCGCCGGGGCGAGCCGTCCGTGGCGATCACCCACAGCGAGCGGACCCCGGACGGGAACTTCAGCTCGGCATGGTTGGCCATCGCGGTCGCGGCCATCCACTTCCCGTCCGGCGAGCACGACGGCCAGGCCCAGCTCCTCAGGTAGTCGTTCGTCGCGTTGTGGAACCGCCAGCTCGGCGGTGCGGTCAGCAGGACCTGCTTCCCCTCGCTGACCAGCAGGTGGCCCCCGGCGGCGATCGCAACGTCGTCGCCGCACCGCGCGACGAAGTCCTCGTACGGCAGCATCTCGTTCCAGACGTTCCGCCAGTCGCCACCCGAGGCCGGCACGGCGTCGAGCGCCCGGCCGGCCGTCTTCCGGGGGTGCGCGACCAGTGGCTCACCCCAGAACAGCACCCACCTCGAGTCGGGCGACCATCCGGCGACGTCGGGCCCGGAGCCGGAGGTGGTGAACACGGTCCGCGGCTCGAGGGTGTCGACGTCGACCACGAGGATGCGGTCGGGGAGGCTGACCGCGACCGAAGTTCCGTCCGGGCTCCACTTCGCTGCGCCCGCCTTCGAGCCCTCCGCCAGCAGCGCGGTGGGCTTCCCGCCCGGCTCGGCCACCACCACGCCGCCGCCCCGGGTCACCACCGCGAGCCGCGCTCCGCGCGGCGACCACGCCCACGACGCCGTCGCGCCGGCCACCGTCGACGGCTTCCCGCCGGCCACCGGGACCGAGGATCCGGCGCCGTACGCGACCCACTTCCCGTCGGCGCTGAACCGCACCGGCGCAGCGACGCCCCCCTGGACCAGCACGTGCTGCCTGCACGAGGCCAGGTCGACCAGGTGCAGGTCGCCGCCCTGGGCCCACGCCACCAGCCCCAGGTCCTGGAAGTCGGGAAAGCCGGGGCTCTTGCAGCCTGGGACGGGGTTCAGAAGGGAGACCGTCGGGCTGGGAGCCGGGGGGGCCGGCGAGGGCGATGCCTTCAGCCACCTCGGCACCTGGACGATCGCCAGGTATCCGGCTCCGGCGGCGACCGCCAGCAGCACGAACGCCAGCAACACGTGCATCCCGGTACGGCGGCGGGCGGCCTTCCTCGCCCACGGGCCCTCGCGCATCGGTCCGATTCTCTCTCGCCGAACCGCCGGGGAACAGGGAGGTGTCTACGCTCCCAGGTACCGCGCGGCGAGCATGGCGTCGATGCGGATCGTCGGGCCGGTCGTCCGCTCGTCGCCGACCACGAGGACCCGGTGCGTGGCGTTGTTCACCGCCACGCCCTCCGCGATCGCGTCCTGGTTGAACGCGGTGAGCGTCCCGCCGCCATGGAAGCTCGGATCGAGGGCGCCGCCCGCCGTCAGGCGGACGACCGCGAACCGGATGTCCGCGCCGACGGACTCGCCGACCGCGACGATCTTCCCGTCCGACTGCACGGTCAGGTCGAGCGCGGCGTCGTCCCTGGCCTGGCCGCCGACCTTGAACCCGGTCACGACCACCCCGTCGCCCCCGCCGAACGACGTGTCGAACGAGCCGTCCCGCCGGTACTTCTCGAGCAGGAACTGTCTCCCGGCCTGGCCCTGCGACGTGGTGCCGTCCGCGACGATGCGCCCGTTGCCGAGCACGGACAGGGCCGACAGCCCGCCGTTCACCGTCGTCACCCTTACCATCTTCCCGTTGCCGTTGAACGAGTGATCGAGGTCGCCGTTCTGCGTGTATGCGGCGACGGCGAAGTTGTGCTCGAAACCGCCGCTGTTCCTCTCTAGACCCCCGACCACGATCCGGCCGCCGGTCGGGTCGATCCCCACCGAGAACCCGGAGACGTGCTCGCCGAAGGCGGTCCTGGTCGACCCGTCGTTGCTGAACGTGGGGTCCGGGGACCCGTCGGGCTTGCGCCGCATCACCAGGAACTCGTGGTCCGAGGTGCCGACCGCCACGATCCTGCCGTCGCCCTGGATCGCGAGATCCTGGCCCGAGCTGGAGCTGCCCACGCGGAGCAGCTGGAGGCCGTCGCCGCTGAACGAGTGGTCCGGGGTCCCGTCCGAGTTGAGCCGGATGAGGGCCAGCGCCGTCACGAGGTCGCTGTCCCGGGTGCTCGTCCCCACCACCGTGATCTTGCCGTTGCGGACCACGACGCCGTTCGCCACGTCGAACCGGTTCGGCCCGCCGGCGATGTGGACGACCCCGTCGCCCCCGAACGAGTGGTCGAGGGTTCCGTCGCGGTTGAGACGGACTATGGCGAAGTCGCCTCCTCCCTCGCCCACCGCCACGGCCTTCCCGTCCGATTGGATCACGACATCGGTGGCGCCGCCCGAGATCCCGACCCGGAGCTTGCCGTCGCCGCTGAAGCTGTGGTCCAGATCGCCGGCGGCGGCCGCCGCGGGCAGCGCGAGGACGAGGACCAGCAGGGTCGTGAGCAGCGTACCGAGGGCGGCGCGGCGTGTGCGCATCGGGCACCTTCCTTCCGAGGGAACCGAGATGCTAGGGCCGGCGCGCTCGCAGGCGCAACAGGACGAGCCTCCGCGATCCGGCCGATCAGTCGAGCGGCGGAAGGTCCTCCGGCGCCGGCGGGGTGGGCGGCTCGGCGCCGGGCGGGCGGTCCCGGCGGTACTCCTTCATCCGGCGGGGATATCCGGTCCGGACGGCCTCGTAGACCGGGACGCCGTGGCTCCGGGACAACGAGTGGACCACCTTCTCGTCGGGGATCGTGAACCGGAGCCACTCGCCGTCGTGCGCGACGAGCACCACGGTCATGGGCTGCTGCATGGTCCGGGGCTCGAGGTAGGCCTCGACACCGCGGTGCGTCTGGGCGAACTTCGTCATGGCCTTCACGTCGACGTCGGACGACCGCACCTCGCCTCCCCGGCGGCGGAAGAGCCCGCGCCGTGGCTTGCGGGGCTGCCGGAACCGTTCGTCGTCGCCTGCGCGCATCGGTCTTCTCCGTGGAGCCTCAGCCGAGGTACGAGCTCCGCTGCATCAGGGATGGGTCGACGATGACGTTCACGCACGCCGCGACGCCCGCGTCGAACGCCCGCTCCAGCGCGGGGCGGATCTCGTTCGGCTTCTCGACGCGCTCGCCGTGGCCGCCGAGGCCCTCGACCATCCGCTCGTACGGCGAGTCGCCGAGGACGGCCGCCGGCGCGTTCCCCGGGCCGTACAGCGCCTCCTGGGCCACCTTGATCTGCCCCCACGCGCCGTCGTTCCCGATGATGCCGACGAACGGGAGGCCCTTGCGGATGGCGGTGTCGTACTCCATCGCGTTCAGGCCGAACGAGCCGTCGCCGTACACGACCGCCACCTGCCTGTCGGGGTGGGCCAGGCGCGCGGCGATGGCGAACGAGGGCCCGACGCCGAGGCACCCGAACGGGCCCGGGTCGAGCCACTGGCCCGGCCCGTTGGCCGGGATGATGGACGCGCTGATCCCCACGATGTCTCCGCCGTCGCCCACCACGATCGCGTCGGGGTCCAGGAAGTCCCGGATCTCGCGGGCGAACCGCTGGGGGTGGATGGGCACGGCGTCGGATTCCATGCCCTCCTGCGCCTTGGCCTGGAGGCGCCGCTCCTCCTGGCGGACCTGCTCGGTCCAGTCCGGCTCCTCGGCCCGGCCGACCCCCGCGGCCAGCAACTGGCCCATGACCTGCCCGGGGTGGCCGACGATGCCGACGTCGACGGGCCGGTTCCGGCCGATGTGGACGCCGTCGACGTCGACCTGGATCACCTTCGCCTCGGGGTTGACGTTCTTCCTGCCGAACCCCAGGCGGAAGTCCCAGTCAACGCCCAGCGCCAGCAGCACGTCGCAGTCCTGCAGGGCGAACTTCCTGGCGGCGGCGAAGCAGGATGGGTGCCGCGGCGACAGCGAGCCCCGGCCCAGCGAGTTCAGGAACACCGGGAACCTCGTGGCGTCCGCGAGCGCCGCCAGCTCCTCGTGGGCGCCGGACCACCGCACACCGCTGCCGGCGAAGATCACCGGGTGCTCGGCGGCGTTCAGCAGGCCGGCCGCGCGCTCGACGAAGTCGGGATCGCCCAGGGGCTTCGAGGCCGTACGCGAGTCGCGCGGTACCTCGACGCCGGACGCGCTGTTGAACTGGACGTCGAGTGGGACGTCGAGGAACACCGGGCCGGGCCGGCCGGAGAGCGCGTGGCGGAGCGCGGTGGTGGTGAAGTCGCCCAGCGCGCGGGTGTCGTAGCAGGTCTTCGCCCACTTCGTGACCGAGCGGACCAGCGTGACCTGGTCCATCTCCTGGAGCGAGCCCATCTCGAACTCGACGATCGGGTTCTTGCCGGAGAGCACCAGGACCGGCGAGCTCGCGTAGAACGCGTTGGCGATGCCGGTGACCGAGTCGGTCACGCCCGGGCCCGCGGTGACCGCCGCCACCCCGGGGCCGAGGGTCAGGCGGGCCCACCCGTCGGCGGCGTGGGCGGCGGCCTGCTCGTGACGGAAGTCGACGATCTCGATCCCGAGGTCGACGCACCCGTCGTAGATCGGCGCGATGTGCCCGCCGGACAGCGTGAACAGGTATCGCACCCCCTCGTTCTTCAGCGCCTGCGCGATAAGGTGTCCGCCGTGTCTGGGCTTTTCCATCGTCGACCTCGCGAGCGGAATGGGGCTGGGTCCACTGTACCCGGCGCCTCGCCGAGCAATGCAGCGGCGGGGCCGCTGAGCAACGACTGGCGGACCTACGACAGCATCGCGGGGACGTACGAGCGCATCCACGCCCGCCGCCTGGAGATCGTGGCGGCGGATCTCGTGTCGGTCGCGGGGGTCGCCGCCGGGCAGCGGGTGCTGGACGTGGGGACGGGAACCGGCGTGGTCGCGGAGGCCGCCCGGCGGGCGGGGGCGGTCGCGGTCGGTATCGACGCCTCGCCGGCCATGCTGGCGGTGGCCCGGGAGGCTCGCCCGGAGGTGCCGGTGGCCGCGGCCGCGGCCATCGACCTGCCGTTCCGCGACGCGACGTTCGACGTGGTGACGGCGGGCTTCGTCCTGTCGCACTTCCACAAGCTCGACACCGCAATGTTCGACCTGATCCGCGTGCTGAAGCCGGGCGGGCGGCTCGCCGTGACGTCGTGGGCCGAGACCGAGGACGAGTTCCAGCGGACCTGGCGGGAGCTGATCGAGCAGCTCGCCACCCACGAGATGCTCGACGACGCCATGCGGAGGGCCATGCCCAACGAGGAGCGGTTCCGCGACAAGCGGCGGCTGGAGCAGGCGCTGCGCGACGCCCGCCTCCGGCCGGTCGATGTGGAGCAGCGGCAGTACCGGTTCGTGATGGCCCTCGACGACTACATCGACGGGAGGACCACAACGACGTCGGGCCGGTTCCTTCGCGACATGCTCGGCGACGACGCCTGGAGCTCGTTCCTCGAGCGGGCGCGGGCGACGTTCCGGGAGCGGTTCCCCGACCCGCTGACCGACTTCCGCGACGTCAACCTCGCGGTGGCCACGAAGCCGGCTGACTACGTGGCCGCGAACGCGCAGGGCCGCGCGTAGCACGACCCTGCACCGCGTGATCCACCGTGATCCGGCTGCCCCACGTCGGGGCAAGCGGGTTCAGCCTCCGAAGAACTCGTCGCCCGCGTACACGTCGCCGGGGTGAAGCCACTGCTCGGTGACCTTGCCGTCCTTGACGTGGAACACCTGGACGCCGTTGTCGTCCAGCCGCTTGCCTTCTCGCTCCGCGGTCGCATGGGCGAGCACGATCACGTGCTCGTCGTTCGCGACGATGTCGTGGAGCTCGACCTTGAACGTCCCCCCGGTCAGCTCGAACAGCTGCCGGAACGTCTCGAAGACCGCCTCCTTGCCCTTGTGGTCGCCGGAGAGCGGGTTGCGTCCGGGCGCGTGCCACACGATGTCGTCGGCGAACAGGTCGTTCAGCGCCGCCATGTCGCCGGTGCTGAACGCCTCGAAGCCCCGGCGGACGACCTCCTCGTTCGGATGTGCCATGTCTCCTCCCCTCGTCGTTTGATCCGGATTGTCCGGTGGCCCGGCGGGAAAACGCAAGTCCTCAGGATTCGGGCCGAAGGTCCAGGCGGCGGAAGGCCTCCGCGTGCTCGACGCCGATCATCCGCCCGGCCTCGGCCGCCTCCAGGGGCAGCCACTCCTCGAAGAACCCCAGCATGTCCCCCTCGATCTGGCTGGCGTGGGCCGCCAGCGCGTCGAGCTTCGTCCGCATGTGCCCGGTGATGTCCTCCCGATGGTTGGGCTCAGTGGTCCAGGCGAGCCAGACCTGTGGCACGTCCCACGGCTCGAGCCCGTCGGCGATCTGGTCCGGGAAGAACTGCGGGTTGCCGGCGCCGGGGAAGACCGCGTCGCACGCGACGGCGCCCGCGGCCCGGTGGTCGGCGTGGTTGATGTAGCGGTTGCCGATGAAGAACGTCGTGGGGTCGCACGACAGGACGGTGTCGGGCCGGAGCTCGCGGATCCGCCGCGCCACGGCGGCGCGGACGCCGAAAACGTTCTCGAGCTCGCCGTCGGGCGTGTCGAGCACCCGGACGTCGTGCAGCCCGAGGATCCTCCCCGCCTCGACGGTCTCCTCCGCCCGGATCCGGGCCAGCTCCCCGGAGTCGAGGCCGACGACCTGCGAGCCCTTGTCGCCGTTCGTGAGGATCAGCAGGTGGACCTCGCGGCCCTCCGACGCCCACCTGGCCATCGTCCCGCCCGCGCCGATCTCCGCGTCGTCGGGATGGGCGAAGACGGCGAGGACGGGCCCCGCCGCGTGCAGCTCGTCCGACATTCGCTCAGCCGGCGCGGGAGCGCGTCCGGGGCGCCTTCGCGGAGGGCTTCGAGGAGGAACCGCCCGCCGCGGCCGCCGCCTTCGCGGAGGACTTCGAGCCGGTGCGGCTGCGGCCGGCCGCGGCGCGGCCCGAACCCTCCGCGGCCCGGTCCAACACGTAGCGGATCACGGTGCGGGCCGGCGAGCCCGTCGCGCCCTTCGGCCAGTAGTCGCCGGCCTTCTCCCAGAACGCGGTGCCGGCCACGTCGAGGTGGCACCACGGCGTGTCGCCGACGAACTCCGCGAGGAACAACGCCGCGGTGATCGCGCCGCCCCACCGGTCGCCGATGTTCTTCACGTCGGCCACGGGGGACTCGATCTTGGTGCGGTATCGCCGCCACAGGGGGAGCTCCCAGCCGGGCTCGCCGACCGCCTCGCCCGCGGCGATGACGTCGCGGATCACCCGGCGATCGTTCCCCAAGACGCCCCAGATGTCCTCGCCCAGCGCGATCATGCAGGCCCCGGTCAGCGTGGCCGCGTCGAGGATCACCCGGGGGTTCTTCTCGGACAGGTACGCCAGCGCGTCGGCCAGGATCAGCCGCCCCTCGGCGTCGGTGTTGAGGACCTCGGAGGTCTTTCCCCCGCGGTGCCGCACCACGTCGCCGGGGCGCATCGCCGAACCGCTCGGCAGGTTCTCGCTGGATGGGATGGCGGCGATGACGTTGATCCTCGGCTTCAGCAGGGCGATCGCCCGCATCGCGGCGAGCATCGCGGCCGCCCCGCCCATGTCGGCCTTCATCCACTCCATCTGCTTGGCGTCCTTGATCGACAGGCCTCCGGAGTCGAACGTGACCCCCTTGCCCGTGATCGCGATGGGCGGGTCGGCCGCCCGGCCGCCCGAGTAGGTCAGCTCGATGAACCGGGGCGGGTTCACGCTGCCCTGTCCGACGCCGAGCACGCCGCCGAAGCCCTCCTTCTCCAGGTCGGACTTCGTCCAGATCTTCACCTCGAGCCCGGTCTCCAGCGCCATCTTCCGAGCCTCCGCGGCCAGGAACTCCGGCGTGGCGGTTCCGGCCGGCGTGTTCACCAGGTCCCGGGCCCAGGCAACGCTCTCGGCGATGACCTCGGCGCGGCGGGCTGCGGCGCGCTCGTTCACGCCGAGCAGCGTGACGGTCTCCAGCACCGACCGGTCGGGCTCGTCGCCGTCCGCCGATGCGGACTTGTACCGGTCGAACCGGTACGAGCCGAGCAGCAGGCCCTCCACGACCGCCTGGACCGCCTCGGCCGGCGGCCTCGCCGTACGCGCGAGCGTGGTCGCGACGGACTCGTACCGCGACGCGGCGCGGGCGACCTTGCCCATGGCCCGGCGGAGCGTGTCCGGCCTGACCTGGCTGCGCTTGCCGAGGCCGACCAGCAGCAGGGTCGTGGCGGGGAGTCGTCCGAAGGTCGGCACGGTCAGCGTGTCCCCGAACCGGCCTTTCAGGTTGTTGTCGCGGAGCGCGCCCACGAGGTCGGCACCGAGCGCCCGGCCGGCCTCCTCGACCCCCGGCCCGGCCTCCGGTCCCTCGAATACCGGCAACACGAGTAATGCGGCGGAGGCCTCCGCTGCAGACGTCGTGGCGAACTGGAATTTCGGCATCCCCGGCTCTCCTTCCGAATGGCCTTCCCGGGCGCACGGCTGCGACAGCTCTGCCGGACGCACAGCGGAGAGCCGCAGTCTATCGCGCGCGACCGAAACCCCGGCCGACCACTCAGTTCGCGGGCCCAGCCCAGTTTGCGGGCTCAGCTCGCGCCTGGGCTCCTGGCCTGTGGAATCGTCTCTCGGGCGACGCCCGTCCCGTCGAATGGCCGGAATGCACCGAGCCGCAACACGGGCTCTCGTTCCGGTTGTTCGGTTTCGACTGTCTCACCCGGAGGACCGGGGGCGGCACGGTGGCGGGTCCCGTCGGGATGGAACCACCGCACCGCACCGTTGTCGCCCCGATCGAGCTTCCATCCGTGCTCGTGCACGAGCTTGTGGTGGAACGAGCAGACGAGCGCCAGGTTGTCGAGATCGGTCCGGCCTCCACGTTCCCACCACGTGATGTGGTGCGCGTGGACGAATCGGCGTGTCCCGCACCCGGGGAAAGTGCACCCGCCGTCTCGGTGCCGGAGCTGTCGCATCATCCACGGCGCCGGCTCTCGCGACATCCGCCCGAGACCGATCACGTCGCTCGCCGCGTTCTCGACCACCACCTGGATCCTCGCGTCGCACGCGAGGCGGCGCGCCGTCTCGGGGTGGATCGCGGGACCGCCCTCGATCTCGGCGTTCCCACCCCCGAGGAGCGTCGCCAGCGACGCGTGGACGACCACGGTGGCCCGGTCCGGATCCGCATCCTCGGCGATCCGGGCGGACGCCATCGCCACCAGCGCATCGGCCCTGCGAGCCTCGACGTGGCAGCCGTCCTCCTCCCCCGGCATCACCGGAAGCTCACCCCCCAGACGCTCGAGGGCTCTCGCCACCACGACTCCCTGTGCGGCCGGGAGCTCGGCTTCGAGACCGAACATGCGCCCCTCGTCGAAGAACCACCAGCTCAGCCGGCGGGAGCGGTCGGCCGCCTGGGTCTCCTCGAGGGACTTCGTCGTCTCGACGTCCGCGCGCCGCTGGAGGGCCGTCCTCGACGCGTGACGAGCCCAGGCCACCAGCTCCGCCTCGGTCTCCGGAGTGGCGAACCGGGCGAGCTCGATGACCACGTCGAGGCCAAGGTCTCCCCTGGCCCAGGCGGCAGCGATCTCCGGCAACTGCTCCAATGCATGAGCCGTCGCGATCCACCTCTGGGCGTGCCACGAGGAAACCCGGTATCGCATCGAGAGCCAGTGGGCCATGTCGTGGGCGCCCCACTCCCGCCACAGCTCCGAGCGATCTGCCCGAACGATCGCCGAGAACATTCGAAGCTGGGCAGCACACACCCCCGTGTGCGCGCAATCCATCTCGGAGACGAGGAGGTCCTCGTCGGTAATGCAGTCATGCATCGCGGACACCCAAACCCTCGATCGGCATGGGGAAGATGGTGACAGACTACCAAACGTATGTGCGACTCCTCACCGTTGTGTGGGTAGCTGGACTGTGATCCCGCCGAGGCAGAGGTGAATGACAGCGGCGAGGGCGTCCACGGAGTGGTAGCCGTAGCCGCGCCGTTGGATGAGGCGGATCCTGGCATTCACGCCTTCGAGGCGGCTGTTCGACAGGCCGAGCTCGACGGCGGCGACGATGCCTTCGAAGTTGCGACGGATCTGGCGTGCGAGGTTCACGAACGCGGGGATGCGGCTGCGGGTCGCTGAGGT